>CBDBFU010000033.1:0-109673 GCA_965205025.1 Candidatus Poribacteria bacterium | reverse complement strand
AGACGTGGAAAATACATCATAGATTTTTTCGCTGCACTAATCTTAGTCCTACTTTTTTCACCAATAATGATTCTTATTGCTGTTCTCATTAAGGTATCCTCCCGAGGACCTGTGTTATTCTCACATAAACGGGTTGGGATTAACAACAGTCGCTTTATAATATATAAATTCAGAAGTCTACACATTGACACACCTTCCTATTCTGAAAATCCAGAGTCAACTGATGACCAACGCATCACTTCTATCGGAAAGTGGATCCGAAAAACCAGTTTAGATGAATTACCTCAATTGTTTAATGTAATTAAAGGGGAAATGAGTCTTGTAGGACCAAGACCTGAAATGCCATTTCTGGCAGAACAATACGAAAAATCAGAAAATCAGCGACATCTTGTTCGACCAGGAATGACAGGTCTGTGGCAACTTAGTTCTAAACGAAAGGGTACAATTCGTGAAGGAATTCCAATTGATTTGGATTATATCAAGAATTTATCATTGTGGACTGATTTTAAAATTCTATTACGGACCTTTAAAGTCTTTTGGGATGACAATACCTACTAATTATACTTATCTGATCTGAATTGTATTTATGACAAAGTATTTTGTAAACTTAAACAGAATTCTCAGATATAGTTTTAAACTGATATGTCCAGAATGTGGAATAGGAAAACTATTTGAGAAAGGATTTAGGATGTATTCACATTGTCCAAATTGTGGATTGAAGTATGAACGCGAACAGGGCTATTTCATTGGGGCAATGTATATTAATTATGGCGCGACAGTATTACTTATATTCCCAGGTTACTTTATTGTAAGTTTACTCACTTCAGTTCCTAATATACTTAATATCAGTTTCTGGTGTTTAATTTCTGGTATATTTCCAACCTTTTTCTATCGATATTCAAAAAGTCTATGGTTAAATATTGACTATTCAATAAACCATGAAAAGACCATAAAATAATAATAATGTCTAACCACTATCTTGTGAAGATCTGCCCCCTTATATAAGATCCTTCATCAGAAGCTAAGAAGGTCAATACCTTCCCTACTCCAGCAGGATCACCAAGGGAGTTCATTGCTTGCTCAACTGCAGTATCCGGATCATTTCCAGCGAGTTTGGCTGATTGTGCTATCTGTCCAAGTTTCAAAGGTGTAGACAATCCTCCAGGACAAATTGTATGCATCCGAATATTACCACCAACTTGATTCTCAACTGTCATAACAAGACCGTTGACTCCTCCTTTACTTGATGCATATGCAACCGATGAACTTCCACCACGAACACCTGCACCAGATGCAATACAGAGAATCACTCCTCCTCCACTTCTTTCCATAACAGGAACAGCATGCTTAATAGCATAGAATGTACCTTTTAAGTTTACATCTATGACTGAGTCAAACGTAGCAGCCTCAAAATCATCTATACGAACACTTGCCCCTTGTAGTACTCCTGCACTTGTTACTAATACATGTATCCCCCCGAAGGATTCCTCAGCAATATCGATGAGATTTGAGACTTGCTCTTCAATAGTTACATCTGTAAGAACAAACTTTGCTTCACCACCATTTTTCTCAATTTCATTTATGGTCTCAAGTGCATCAACTTCATTGATATCACCAATTACAACTTTAGCTCCTGCATTTGCATACGCAATTGCCGTTGCTGCACCGATACCTGTAGAACCACCTGTTATTACACCAACCCTATCAGTCAGTTGAACATTCATAAATCTTTCCTTACATCATCAAGAATATAGGAAAGTATAGAAATATTCTATAATCTTGGCAAGTGATTTTTTCCTAACTAACTGGAAGGGATGTAATTAATAAAATAGAGATATAAGGGTAAATACGGAAAGAAGCAGTAATAATGAATAATTAACTTTTTAAACTGAAGCGGTATGGGATACGTAACCGTTGGGGTATGATACTATTTCCACTCATTGCTGGGGCAAACTGAGAAGCTTTCAAAGCTTGGATTGCTGATTCCTCACACCCAAGTCCACTCACATTTATTACCTCAACAACGCGTATATCTGTTGCTTTTCCATCTATCCCAATTGTTGCTTCCAATACCACTAAACCCTCTTGATGGGTAAGTCGTGCTGATTCAGGATATTGAGGATCAACCTTTTTTATAAAACTGGCATTTTGAGTTGGTTCAGAAATATCTGGAATGTTTAATGGTAAAGGTGTTACTACATGGTCATCAGATTCTGGTAGATTCACATTTGTCTGTTTTTCTGGTCGTATAAATGAAGGTCTTGCAAAAGATAACATCTTATCAACTACAATCTCTTTTTGTTTCATAGGAATGTGTATTGAAGAGAATCGATTGTCTGTATCACCACACGTGTGAAGTTCATACATGGATGTGGATCCCAAAATGATTTCATCACTATTATATAATTGATTTGTTACAGTTGAAGACTGAATATGCTTATTCGGACGATATAGATCAGTCGTTTTCATGATATCTATTCTGGGTGTAACCAATTTTTTCTTTGGAATGGTAATTATCCTTTTTGGTGTTTGTATAGTAACAAAATCTACATCCAACACATTCATCTGATAGTCAGGAGAATCAACAGATGATATACCAATAATCGATATACCCACTCCATGTATAAATATGGAGAGAATCATTGATAGGTTTTGTTTTAGACTAATTAAGGTAATCTTGTTTAATATTTGGACAATAATGTTCATAGTTTTAACACCTAAAATATCTAATTGTAAGTATTTCCTATGTATTCAAACGAAATAACTACCATAATTATTTTCTTGAGACTTTTTAACATTCATATACTCATCTTAGATGCAATTCTCGTGCCATATTGTTTATATTCACGGGTTTTCATAAGTATTGAGGATATTTATAACCTGCATTCTCAGATATGTAAAGTATTAAATATTTACAATTGAAATTTGGTAAACATCTATGTTATTATTGTTTGTAACCTATCTTTCCAAAGTACTGATCATATTGTTTTTACTCTATCCAATAGGAGTTTCAAAATGAAAAGTTCTCATTCCAAGCTACTAATTATTTTCATCATCTTTTGTATGATAAACCTGATATTCTTGACAAATATTTGTATAGCAAACAGTCAATTATCAGGGATTGTAATAGATAAAGAAGGCAAACCAGTCGAAGGTTTTAATCTGTCCATCTATATAACAGATAAACTTAATCCTCGGAGAGGTATGCCAATTGAACATCAGGATATACAACAGTTATTACGGACTGATTCAGACAAATTGGGTAACTTCAGGTTTGCAGAATTTGAACCCAAAAAGTTTATGATTTTAAAATTTAGTGAACTTCCCAATAAATCTGAGTATGAAATCGCTGGCATTAAGATAGAAGGAATAAGGTTATTTACTAATCTTCATACTTTAAGATACAGTGGATTACAATTTGCAATTCCAAAAAACACAATCATCAATAGTTTGGAAATTACAGTTAAACGTCGGATAGCTCTTCGTGGACAAGTAGTCTCCTCTGACGATGAACCACTAAGAAATACTTCTGTTAAGCTTGATATTATGGAAGGGGGAAATAGACGAAGAAGTGGTAATAGTACACTCGATGATGAAGGTCGTTTTGTCCACTATCTAAACCGTCCGGGAAGTTACACAGTTAAAATCCAATACCAAGGTTTATCCGTTGAATCAAAACCTATCAAGGTGGAAGAAGGACAACAAATTGAAAATCTCGTCTTAAAATTAACACGTAACACCAATGAAAATGAACTACAACAACAGAAGAAAGCTGAAAATAGTCAGAAATCAACGAGGTGGTCCTCCTCCCAATATGAGGGCTTTTATGAATCTCATGGAGCATGGTGTGTGGGCAATTAATCCAGAAAATAGACATGCATACAAGAAAGTAAAATGTAAGAGTCTACAAGAAGCAAAAGCAATTGCTACTGAAGAAAACGCACATTTATTAACTATCAATGATGAGGGGGAACAACATTGGGTACTTGAAGTGTTTGGTGATACGAATTACTGGATCGGTCTGGTAGCAGGTGAAAAAACATGGAATACTGGTGAAGCTCTTACTTATTCAAATTGGATTTCTGAACCAAAACTTGACGAAAAGGATACTGAAAATAAATACCATACAATCTTAATTGGTAAATCAAGACAATGGGATATCGGTATTCCAGATAGTCCAATTACAAAAATAACTGAATATACAATCTTAGAAAAAGAAATCTATAATCCTGAGGATCTTGTTACTGAGATTGAAGAAGAAAACCATATTAGGAGATAATTAATGAGAATTGCAATCCTTACTTTTATATTCCTATATCTTATTTCTTCAATGAATATAGTTGCTGAAGAAATTGATACTAACCAGAATACTGAAAATCCTACTCTATCTGGTACAGTCGTAGATATAGAAGATAATCCAATTGAAAACGTCTCAATTTCAATCATGCCTATGAAACAAGTAGGAGACCACTTAGAGCCAATAGAAGATGGTGTATGGGGTCGATTTTTGCCACGTCATGTAGTGTTGCCAATACCATTTCAACTGAATCCAAACAATAATGATGAAATTAAACAGAGTAAATTTCCGGTAATTGTCAAGACAGATCAAGAAGGAAAGTTTACTACCAAGAGTCTTCCAAAAGGATTTATACAACTAATAATAACTCCCGAAAACCCCAATACACATAAGGCAGATAAACAGATTGTATCCATACAAATTGGGAAGATTACACTTTATGAGAATGAAGAAGAATTTGGACCAGATGAAAAATTAACATTCGCATTAGATTCAAGTGAAATGTTTGAGAATACAAAAATTAGAGTAAAGCAACTATTGAAAATAAAAGCTCAAGTAGTTTCAAAGGATGAAAATCCAATCAAAAATACTCGAATAAGATTGAATATGATAGTAAAAGGTGATCAGGGTAGCGGAAGCTATGGAACAAGTGCATTTACAGATGACTCAGGATATTTCACATACTATCGTAGTGATTCAGGAATATATACAGTGTCAGTTGAATATCAAAATTTTAAGGGAGGCGTAACCCCATTTCAATTGGATTATGAAACCCCAGCACCAGAGAATCTTGTAATTAAATTGGATGGCAACCCAGCTGATAACGACCTTGAAAAACTCATTAGATCTCGACCTGGAAATGGTATAGGACAACAAACACCACCGAACATTGATCCGGTTGAATTTCAGAAGTTAATTCAACAGCAAAAACAGGAACAAATTGCCAAACAAAAACAAGAACATAGAAAAAAAGAGGTATGGATTATAAATCCTGCTAATGGACATGCATATAAGAAAATCCAATGTGAGAATTGGCATGATGCACAACAAACTGCGATTGATGAACTTGCTCATCTTGTCTCTATCACTGATGTTAACGAACAACTTTGGCTTCAGACAATATTTGGTCGACAACCATATTGGATAGGTTTAAACGACGTTGAAGAAGAAGGTGTGTGGAAATGGGATAGTGGTGAACCTGTTAATTATACTAACTGGACTCAGCATGATGTGTTTGGGACAACTCATACAGACGCTCAAAGAGACTATGTTGCTATGACATTTCACTTTGGGGCTTGGCAGTCTGTAGCTCCTGACGGTAAAGGAGGTCATAGTCCATTGTGGCATATTACACGTCATGCAATTATTGAAAAAGACGGATTAATTTCAAAAATACCTAAGTCTGATTCTAATGATGAAGATTGATGAGATTTTAAATCCGAACATCAATTAGATTTATCGAAGTATATCAGTTTTATCTTGTAAACCCATAATAAATTTGCTATTTTAATGTCAATACAAAATGTCTAACTATGTTGTTTTCAGTGATCATATATAAATTTTCAATAGTGTCTCGCTAAGGTAATTTAACAACTAATCAATAATTCCTCTATTCAAACAACAATAGAAGGTTTAAACAATCTTTATAACTGATTAGACTCTAACTATGTTAACATAAAAGGAGTAACTTAGAATGAAAGTTCGTTACATCAGTGCCGTGCTATTACTAATGTTTTGTTTTTTCAATCACCGCAATTGCACAAGTACAAGAGAAAAACCTTGTCGGTTGGTGGTTATTTAATAACGAAAAAGAGGAAACAGGTAACTTCGGTAATGTTGTACTTCACGGTGCAAAAATCGAAAAAGGGCAATTAGTCGTCGAAACAGGAAAATGGGCTCATTCATTAGAATACGAAGGTCCAGATATCTCAGAATTAAGTTTGGTCACTTGGGTTAGTTTAGATAATTATGCCAAAACAAACGGTTCTGCTCTTACTTTAGATGAAGTATCAACTGATCAGTTCTGTGCTATTGTGTGGGCAGAAAGAAAAGATAGACAGTGGATGCCGGGAAGTAGTCATTTTCGGCGTACAGATGATTTTCCAAAGGCTGTAACAGAAAAAGATACTGGTGAAATGATGAACATTGTCATAACATATAAGCTTGTAGGCAATCTTTATGAAATCACTGGGTATCGTAATGGTGAAAGTCTTGGGAGTTTTAAAAAAAGGTGATAAGAGAACTTGGGAAGCAGGTGATGCTGAAGCAATTTGGGGAAAACGACACGTTAATGGTCTTGCTGGACCTGGAGAACTAAATGCTCATATTGAAGAATCCCGTATCTATAATGTTGCTCTCACCGCTGACGAAGTTAAGGATTTAACTGTTGGTGGTCTTGCAGTTGAAGCTCAAGGAAAAATAGCAACACGTTGGGCAAGTATTAAGAGACAATAATTATCACAATCCTCATAATTGTGGAATTTATAAAGATTTATCTCAGAGTTTATTAGAAATTATGGACTCTGAGATAGACTAATAACAGGATATGTCATAATAGTTATAATTCTTACTAAAAAGCAATTAATTAGGAGTATAAATCACATGCCAAAATATGTTTTTTGTTTTATAGGTATTTTTATTATTGTATGTATACCACTTTCTATATCTGCACAGGTTCAAGAAGGTAATTTGGTTGGATGGTGGCGTTTTGATTCTCTTGAAGAAGAAACCGGAAACTTTGGTGATATCGTCTTACATGGTGCATCAATAGAAGGTGGACAATTAGTCGTTGATGTAGGTAAATGGGCGCATGCCCTGGATTACACTGGACCTGACATAACCGAGTTGACTTTAGCTTCTTGGGTTGCATTAGATAGTTATGCTAAGACCAATGGCTCAGCTCTGACATTAGATGAAGTATCAACTGATCAGTTTTGTGGTATAGTATGGGCAGAAAGGGTTAATAAACAGTGGATGCCTGGGAGTAGTCATTTCCGTAGGACAAATGATTTTCCAAATGCTGTTACTGAACCAGAAACTGGTGATTTAGTTTTTGTCGCAATTACCTATAAGAATGTAAATGACCAATATGAAATTACTGGTTATCGTAATGGTGAAAGTATGGGTAGTTTTAGAAGAGGTGATCTTAGAACCTGGGAAGCTGGTGATTCTGAAGCTATTTGGGGAAAACGTCATGTCAACGGTACCAGTGGACCAGGTGAACTCAGTGCTCATATTGAAGAATCACGGATCTACAATGTAGCGTTGACAGCAGGTGAGATTGAGAGTTTGAATACTGACGGACTCACACCTGTTGAACCTCAAAGTAAACTCGCAACTCAATGGGGCCACCTAAAATCCAAGTAGACTTTCATACCATACAAAAAGGCTGGTAGTTCATGAGATCTACCAGCTTTTTTATTTTCATCATTTCAATCTGGTAGTATTCTATATCCACTACTAATACCTGTAACCATTCCAACAATTGCCCACAGACCTGCACACGTCATCTCACCAATTACTAATCCAAGAAAAACAGGTCTCGCTTTACGATAAGCTTTCAAACCCCCGTATTTAACTATTGCAAACTTCATACCCCAACCCAGGAAAATAGAGAACCACAATTTAAATGTTGCCCATGAACTTAACATTGTGTAACCAAGAGGATGCAATGGCCACCATACAAATGTCTGACGCATCCACATCAACCACCCTGTAAATCCACCCCCAAATACAATAAAACCTGTGTTCGTCCAGTTTGTTGTTGTTTTAGGACTCGTCAGCAATCCCTCAAGTTGACGCATAAACCAACTGCCACCCATATATGGGGCACCATGGGCATAACCCACTTTAAGTGCTGAATAATAGGAAACACCAAGACCTATAACCATTGCTATTGCCATTGCGATCAAAAGTTGTCGTCTTTTAATCCGTGCTTCATCAGCTGCCTTAAGTCCGTTCATAATATTCGGCATCATAAACTCTCGTAAGTCAAGTGTTAAACATACCGGATGCATCATCAATGATGTCAATGTAGATGGGTGAATCTTTGATGTACCAAGTGTTGTAAGAAAGAAACTCTGTGGAGAAAACGAAGGATTAATAAATGGAATACCACCATTTATCACTTGCCAAGTCAGAACAATATACATGGCAAGTAGGAACAGAACAAATCCTATAGCGAATAATATTGACATACCCATCATATGATTAAAAAACACAAGAACACTTATTCCACAAATCAACCCTATAATAGTAACCCCATAGGGTAAGGTTTCATCAGATGAACCGGTTTTTATCATATTCCTAATATGATGTCTTGTTTTCCATAGAGCAATTGCTACAAATACCAAACATGCTCCTGTTTCCTGAGCTGCACTAAACGACTTCCCAGTCCACTGCACGCCAGGACCAGATGTCAATTGAAATCCAAGTAACACTCCAATAAGACATTGGAGTTTATAAAAAAATAAAGAAAAACCAGATGCTAAATGATACTTCCAAGGTTAAGAGGTAACTAAATCCTACCATTGACCAGAAAATCACAATCTGAAATGGCCGCAAAGCACTCCACGGTCTATCTGTCAAAAATTGGTTAAGCCAAAAATCCCGTGGAATATGAGGGACTGAAGGAAAGAATGTATGGAGACCATTTATCGTATGTAAGAATACAGGAAATGCAAATCCAAACCAGAGGGCACTATTTTTAAACAAAGGACCTAACCTTCCTGTACCTTGTGTTGCCATTTCAACTGGTAGTTTTACCAATGGAAATGCGCACCGTTCATACTCAACCCACTGCTTACGGAGTAATACCGATAAACAGATCATCACAAAATATACTACAATGACATAAGAACTCCAAATCAGAATTGGTGTGATCCAAGCACTCCACGGTACAGATTCACCTGCGAATAAACCTCTGTAGAATGATGTAATAGCAGTCTCATCTCTAACAACACGCCAATGTGGTATATAATGAAAGAATAGTGATTCCCAATCGTTTTCTGGGGTGGCAAAATACTGATATGCTACCATTGGACTAATAGCATAACGCATCATCCCTGATGACGGAATACCTGCTGGGGCTAGCATTATGCACCAGATAGTAATCAGTTCACCGGGAGAAAATGCAGATTTAGGATTGATATGTTTTAGAATTATATTAATACCTAAGACAAACAGTATCAGTATAAAGAATGGACCGACAGGAAAATGACCACCTGCCAAGAATATATTTCTGATAACATAGTCATTGTAAGGGGCAAGTAGACATTCTAATGTTGCACAAAGTAATCCGATGAATACTGCACGGAAAGATACGCTTGATCTGGATATTTGTTGTAACACGCTTCAATACTTTCTTATATACAAATAAATTTAGTTTTCACTTGAAAAAATATATGACAAATTAAATAATGTCAAGTAAAATAGTATCATACAATACAACGTCATACTTTGTTTTGTAGGTAAAACTTATTCATCTTAACCTTATTTCTATAGGGAGATATATGATGCAAGAACAGTCACATCTATTAACCGATGATCAGATGAGGGATTTTATTATTAATGGGTACATCTCAATTAAAACAGATTTACCCCGAAGTGTTCATGAAACAATCTATAGGAAAACTCAAGAATATACAGAAAAGGAAGGCAACTTAGGAAACAACATCCTACCCAGAGTTCCTGAACTACAAGCGGTATTTGAAGATCCAGCAGTTCGAGGGGCATTCACAAGTGTTTTAGGTAAAAACTATGTAATGCATTCACATCGACATCCGCATCGAAATACCCCGCATAGTGGTGGACAAGGATTTCATAAGGATAGTTATTGGGGACACCAAAAAGTAAGACACCATCTTCCAAGATGGGCAATGGCGTTTTACTATCCACAAGATACTCCGGTAGAAATTGGTCCGTCTGCAATCTTATCTGGAACACAATATTATAGTCATCGAATAACTGATAATAATGATGGAGAAGTAGCACTTAGTGGTGAAGCAGGAACTATTTCAGTAATACATTTTGACCTATGGCATCGCGCAATGGCAAACAGTACTGACAAAACTCGATATATGATGAAGTTTCAGTTTATCCGATTGGATGAACCTAATGAACCTGAATGGCAATCAGAAGACTCTTCTTGGAAAATCAATGGTTACAATGAAAAGAGTAATCCTGCCGCTAAGAAGCATCAAACGACTTGGCGACATGTTTGGAATTGGATGTCTGGTTCGACAAATGGAGAAAATTCATCCAATGGTAATTTATCCACACATGTTGAAGAATTAAAGAATGAAAATCCTGATGTTCGTTCCAATGCTGCAGATGAATTAGGTATGTTAGCAGAAGCTGCTACAGATGCCATCCCAGAATTGGCGAATCTCTTAGGTGATGAATATGAACCCGCAAGACTAAATGCTGCGTATGCCTTAGGTGCAATAGGTGAATCTGCTGTCCCAACTCTAATCGAAAAACTGTCTGATGAAAATGGGTCAACAAGACGGATGGCTGCTTATGCATTAGCTGCAGTTGGTACTCCAGCAGTTCCTGCACTGAACGAAGCCATCAATCATGAAAATGAAGGAGTACGGGTTGAAGCATCTTATGCTTTAGCACAGATAGGCAGTGGAGCAGAATCCGCAGTGGATGTAATGATTGAAAAAGCAAAAGATTCGAATGCTGAAGTACGACGCTATATTCCTGAAGCATTTGGGGCAATTGGACCTGCTGCTGCACCTGCAGTCCCTGTATTAATCGATAGATTGGCTAATGATGAAGATGCACAAGTAAGATTTGAATCTGCTTTAGCATTAGCTCAAATTGGTCCTGCTTCCAGTGATGCAATTCCTATACTGAAAGATTCTCTCAGTGATAGTAATCGGTATGTTCGAGACAATTCAATTCATGCACTAAAACGTATTGGCACTCCAGAGGCGGAGACAGCACTTTTGGATTATTTACTTATGGCTCGTTGGTGTGCAGTTACAAATAGTGAAAGTACATTCTAATTCTATAGCTAATCAGCATAGTTAAACTGAATTGAAAAATGAGGGATTTCAACAGAGTTGTTATCCCTCTATTAGAAAATATTTAGGAGATAAATATGAACATCTTAGAATCATTTGAAGAACTTATTAACCGAACAAAAACTTGGTTTGATGAAAATGAACGTGTTGCGGATGAACAAATTGAAAGAATACAAAGCCAAATTGATGAATATCGAACGAGTATTGAACACCAAATAGATGAAATAGAGAATCAACAACGTCTTGATACTGAGTCTGCTGTAGACCAGATAGAAAAATTAAACGAAGAATTGGAATCACATCATAGAATTATTGAAGAGCAGATGGAAAAGATGGAGGAGGAATCAGAGGAAAAAGAGCGGAATATTCAAGAACAAATTGAGAAAATCGAAAATGAAATTGAACGGAGTCAAGAATCGTATGAAGAGCGTATTGAAAGGATACGTGAACAATTTGAACATAAGGAAGAGACTGCTAACGAGCAAATTGAGAAAATCCGTGAACAGATTGATGAATTTCGAGATAAAGCAGATGAACATGTGGAAAGCATCAATGAACAAGTTCAAAATCATAAAGAGAATTTTGAAAACGTTTCTGGGAGTTTTCATACTGAAAATATACATGTTGCATCGAATGTATCCTCAGGACCTCACAACAATCAGAGTTCTGTTGAATCATTAATGAATATGTATGATGAACAATACAATGATAGACATGAGAATACTACTATCAGTAATACTTATGTGATGAATGGTGTGGAAATATTGAAATATGGAGGAAAGTTGATCTCATTAGAAGAGATGGATTCGTCCTTACCTCGTAATGAATGGCTTCAAAACTTGCTTGATCATGGTGTTAGAATTCAGAATATCGAGGAATATTGTCATTATCTGAATGCACGTGACATGCTTTTAAGAATACAAGAAAAACCAAATGTTTGGACATCAGGTTTATTTGATATTCCACCAACTGAGAATTGGGATACATATAAAGTAGAATATATTAAATGGGTGGCTGAAAAGAAATAACTGAATTGTTTATTCATATAAGAGTAGTAATTAATACATAGGGATGGTCAATGTGAAGATTTACACTATTGGCCATCCCTTTTTATGTGCCAGTTAATTAACATTTGGTAAAAGAAGAATAAACCTATTTACCAAGAATCTACAAAACGATTAATGATACGAATTACACTTGCACACGTAATGAATTTATAGCATAATTAACCGACTATCCAGCAACAATTCTTGTAATTACCATAAAGCATATACGATACCCACCAGTGAACACCTTGGAGAAATTGATGGTCACTCGAGAAGAAATTCAAGCTACTTGTGATGATATAGTACGTGAATTCTCACCACTCCAGATCATACTTTTCGGTTCTTATGCCTATGGTACCCCGTCTGAAGATTCTGATGTTGATTTATTGGTAATCATGCCAGTAGATGAATCGAATACACGTCAAAAAGTGTCAGATATAAAAGCACGTATACCGAAACGATTCAAAATGGATCTTCATATACTTTCTCCTGAAGTTCTGGCATATCGGATAACATATAACGATTGGTTCTTACGGGAAATAACTGAAAAAGGAGTAGTACTATATGAATCTGATGACTTTTACCTTATACCTCCAGAGAAAAAAATGACTGAATTGAACCCACTAACATTAGAATGGATTGAATTTGCTGAAGGGGATTATACTGTTGCCATTGAGAACCAACGGGGAGAAAATCCTGTTTTTCATGTTATCTGTTTCCTTTCTCAACAATGTGTAGAAAAATATCTAAAAGCACTATTGCAAGAGAATAATATCCCATTTCGCAGAACTCATGATCTGAACGAATTGTTGAATCTAATTCTACCAATTTACCCTTCATGGTCTACATGGAAAAATCAGCTTCCTTCCCTAACAACACATGTTGTAGATACACGTTATCCGAGTGATTTACCGACAGAAACTGATGCAGATAAGGCAAATGAAGTTTGTAACATGGTACGCGAAGCAATACGAACTGAATTGAATGTATCTTCAGAATAATACGGAACTCAATCAATATGAATTATGATTTAATCATTAAAGATGTAACTCTAATTGATCCAGCACAGGGTATCCACGAACCTAAAGATATTGGATTTCGTGATGGATTGGTAGCTACTATTGCTACAAATATACCTTCCAGCGAAGGTCGAGAAGTATTCCATTCAAATGGATGTTATGTTACACCTGGGTTAATAGATTTGCATGTTCATGTTTTCCATGGTGTGAGTCATTTTGGTATTGAACCGGATCCAACATGTTTAGCGCGAGGTGCAACAACAGTAGTAGATGCAGGGTCAGCGGGTGCGGATACCTTCCCAGGTTTTCGTAAGTATGTGATTGATGTAAGTGAAACTCGTATACTTGCGCAGATGAATATCTCCTCACAAGGTATGTTGACAAGAGAGATAGGTGAGTTAGAAATACCAGAATATGCTGATGTAGATAAAGCCTGTAAGATGATAGAGCAGCATCGTGATGTAGTTCTCGGTGTTAAGGTACGTTTGACGCGTAACTCCATCGTTGGAAAACGTGCCGGTATGGATCCCTTATACAAGGCACGAGAAGCAGCAGATGCAGTTGGACTCCCAATGATGGTACATCCTCAAGATGCATGGTGTGATTCTATAGATGAAATCTTGGCAGTTATGGGAAAACGTGACATACTAACTCACTGTTTTCACAATATGAAATGCGGTATTTTGTATGAGAATGGGATTGTACGCGATTCAGTACACGAGGCAATTGAACGGGGTGTTATCTTTGATGTTGGACACGGCGCAGGTTCTTTCAGTTGGGATGTTGTGGAAAAGGCTATGGAACAAGGAATTGAACCTACTACGATTTCTTCAGATTTACATGTCTACAATATCAATGGACCCGTTTATGATTTGATTAATGTTGTGAACAAATTTCTATATCTCGGTATGTCAATTGATGACGTTTTAGCAAAGGTGACACAAATCCCTGCTGATACTATTCTAATGCCGGGTAAGGTTGGCACTCTTGCGAAAGGGGCATGGGGTGATGCGGTTATCTTTGAGTTGAGAGATGGTGAATTTCAATTAATTGATGCCAGTGGAGAAGCAAGAATTAGTAGTCAAATTCTTGAACCCATCGTTGTAATTAAAGGTGGGAAGGTATATAGACAGAAACATACACAAAACTGAGTTGATGGAATTGGATATTTGTTAGGAGAGGAACACAATGAGATCTCAAGATGATATTGAAAAACAGTATTATGAGGCAGTCGACTCACTTGTCAATAAAGTACAAGAGGATCCTAATGTACTTGCGGCGATAGTGGCTGGAAGTTTTTCTCATGCACAAGTATGGGAGAAATCCGATTTAGATGTAGAAATTATTGGTAAAGATGGTATACGTCCAACTAAAGACTTCTTCTCTCTGGTAGAAAATGGAGTAAATATCCATGCTAATTTAACTCCTCGAAATTCGTTTAAAAAGTCGATTGAGAGTGCCCAACAAGGATCTTTCCTTCATTCATATTTTTCTCACAGTAAACTTCTATTTTCAAGGGATCAATCAATTACCGAATGGTATGATAAGAACGCAAGTCGTGACAGTATCGGTGAACGTGATAAACAACTCCAACTGATAAATGTCATGGATGATACCTTACCTTCTCTGATCTATGCTGAGAAGCAGTTTTATGTAAACAAAGACTTAATTACTAGTTTTCTTACAATTCTGCATGTGGTCGAAGGGTTAGCCCGAATTGAAGTATTGTTAAACAATGAAATTCCTGCGAGAGAAGTAATTCAACCTGCTCTTGAATATAATCCTGAATTCTTTGAAAAAGCTTATACCGATCTTATTAATTGTGAAAAGAATGAAAAGGTGATAGAAGATACTCTTAATGAGATTAATGGATACATTGAAGAACGCCTATTTATATTTCAACCCATTCTGGATTATCTTCAAGAGCAAACAGGTCCACGATCTAATTCAGAGATGAATGATCATTTTCATCATAAATTTCGAAATGCTTCGGTAGATATAATTTGTCAATGGTTAGCATGGAAAGGTATTATACAACAGGTATCCTCACCCATAAAGTTAACGGTTAAAAGTCAGGTTGCTGTTGAAGAACCAGCATATTATATTGATAATTCTGAACCGGATCCACAACCGATGCGTTTGAAAGAAGATATGCATTCTGATATACAAAATGCAGTTGAGAGGTTTACAGATACTATTGCAGAAGATCGCTATTTCCTCGCTGCTATTCTCACCAGCAATTTAGAGGAGGATAATGTCTGGGAAAGGACTGTCGTACATATCACACTTATTCTTAGAGATGGTACAAAAGCACAAGAGGATTTCCAATTAATCGAAGAAGGAATACCTATTCGAGTGAAATTGATTCCGCGCGGTAGGTATAAAAACTTACTTGAGAAGAATTTGCAGGGAACAACATTTCATTCCATTATGTCTCAAAGCGAGGTTATATATACAAAAGATCCTACTATTAAAGATTTACATAATGACCTTGGTACAATTGGGGATCGAGATAAACAATCCCAATTACTTAACTGTGCAAGTTGCTTGACTACGATTCTTGCAAAAACTGAAAAATGGTTATATCTCAAAAAGGATTATAACTACACATTCTACTATTTGATGGGTGTTGTAAGGGAATTAGCACGAATTGAAACAATTAAGAATGGTATTATTCCAAAACGCAAAGTCATTTACCAAGCTTTGGATCTTAATCCTGAGTTATTTACTCCAATCTTTACAGATATGATAAATGTACCTAAAGATGAAAAATGCCTTGATAAAGCTATTAAACAGATAGATGGATACTTAGAGGATAACGCTCAAGAACTATTTAAACCATTGCTTGAATTCTTGGAGGATGCTGGTGGTGAAAGGTCATTATCTGATATATATGATCATTTTGGTCATCGCGACCTTTGGTTAAATATGGCTTGTGAATGGTTAGCGGAGAAAGAAATACTTGAACTATTCTCTGAACCTATCCGTCTAACTATGGATAGTAAAGTGTCTGTAGATGAACCTGCATATTTTTATGATATAGATAATCCTTTTTTATAACCTTAGATTAATTGAGGTATGCTTTGGAGAATAAAATGAATGAAATAGTTGCTCACGAAATAATAAAAAATTTATCCAATATATTGAAACGTGTGGAAAATGGAGAAAGTTTTTCTATTCTCAATAATGGTAAGATTGTTGCCATTATGTCACCACCTGAGGATACAGTTTCAATTTATCCTATAGATGCATTCTCAAAATTACAGTCTTTAAGGAAATCGTCACCTGTTGGCACAGTTGAAGAGGTAGCTGAATGGAAGAATGAACACCGCAGATAGTAATAATTGCTTATTTATTACTGCATTACGAATTAATTACACAGATACTATCAGAAATTATCCCTACAAGAAACCTTATACGTTCATACGTAACTATGATAATAATCTAATCGTACTTTTATAAGGTATATACATTCATAAATTCAGATTAGAGTTCATTTAATAATGTACATAAGATACATGAATATGCACCGAAAAGGAGGATAAATAATGAGACAGACGGTCTCAGTAAAAGGAGCGAGAGAAAATAACCTACAAAATGTCGAATTAGAAATTCCACGTGATCAACTCGTCGTTGTTACTGGTATTAGTGGTTCAGGTAAATCTTCATTGGCATTTGATACGGTCTATGCTGAAGGACAACGGCGATTCTTGGAATCAATGTCTACATACGCAAAACGATTCATTACACAGCTGAAAAAGCCAGACGTTGATTTTATTGATGGATTATCTCCTGTAGTATCCATTGAACAGAAGACAATAACGATGAACCCACGTTCCACAGTTGGAACAATGACCGATCTACAAGATTATTTAAGAATGCTTTTCTCTACTATTGGCATTGCACACTGTCCATATTGTGAGAAAGAAATCCCTATTAAAACACCTTATCAGATTTTAGAACGACTTCTCTCCTTACCAGAAGGAACAGAAGTCGAAATACATGCTCCTGTCTTTAAGATATATGGCGAAGATAATGAATATCTTTTTGATGATATAAGGACAAAAGGTTGCAGACATGTTCGTGTAGATGGGGAAGAATACGATATTAGTGAAGAATTCACTCTTGATCCTGATAAAGAATACGATATACAGGTTATTGTAGACAAATTATATATTAAGAAAGATATTGATAAGCAAGTTCTTGCCTCCTTAGAACATGCCCTGGTTGTCGGTGAAGGTTTCCTCAGATTCCAAATAACATTGCCTGATGACGAAGATTTAGATTTAAAAGAATTCCTTGCTGATTTTGGTTGTGCGGAACATGGTGTATTGATGCACGAACTTGGTCCCCACCACTTTACATTCAATGAACCTACTGGAGCATGTGTAACCTGTTCTGGGTTGGGGACATATCTTCAAGTGCATCCCAATCTACTTGTTCCGGATAGAAAACGGAGTATTGCAGATGGTGCGTTTGTAAAACAAGCATTCAATTATGAGCCTGATAGGTGGGATGGTCGAATGATGTATAGTCTTGCACAACACTATAAATTTGACCTTGAAATGCCTTTTGAAGACTTACCAGAGGAAGTAATAGATTTAGTCTTTTTCGGTACAAAAGGTGAGGAATTTCCATTGTGTCAGTCTGAAGATGCTAAACCGATGCGTGAACACCATGTCGGTATGCCTGTCCGGTTCGATGGGATAATTACGCGGATTGATAGACGGTATCGTCGATATAGAAAACAGGGTGAAGCACACTCTGGTATGGAAGAATACCTACGTAAGGTAATGGTAGAACATACATGTCCTGATTGTCATGGTATGAAATTGAAACGGCAAAGACTGCTGGTTACGATTGATGGTAATACTATCCATGATATTGGCGAATTACATCTTGAACAGTTAAAGGATTTCTTAGAATCTATCACGGATTTTCCTGAAAAGCAGCGTGAAGCCGGTGAACGTGTGGTGAGAGAATTAGTACAAAGAATTGAACTTCTCCTCGGTATAGGTCTGGATTATCTGAATCTCAACCGTCGTTCCGCTACCCTTTCTGGTGGTGAATCGCAACGTATTCGTCTCTCGACCCAGATCGGTTCAGGGTTAATGGGTATGTTGTATGTTCTTGATGAACCGAGTATCGGTCTTCATCCAAAAGACAATGAGAAGATGATTGAGACACTTAGAAAACTCCGTGATATTGGTAATACGGTCATTGTTGTTGAACACGATGAAAGTACTATCAAGGCTGCAGATCATATCATAGAAATGGGACCAGGTCCAGGAGTTCATGGGGGTCATGTCGTCGTTCAAGGTCCCTACGATACAATTGTGAAAAGTGATGATTCCTTGACGGGTCTCTATATGAGTGGAAAACGAGAGATACCTATGCCTATGGAACGGCGTAACCTTAATGGTAAAAATCTTAGTATATCTGGTGCCAGAGAAAACAACCTACAGAATATAGATGTTACGATTCCGTTGGGTGTGTTTATTTGCATAACAGGTGCATCGGGTTCTGGTAAGAGTACACTTCTCAACGAGATAATCTACAAGAGACTATATTCTATCTATCACGACAGCCGGACGCTTTATGGTGAACATGACGAACTAAAAGGTCATGAACATATCAGTGATGTAATTAACATTGACCAGACACCTATTGGTAGATCCCCTCGTTCTAATCCTGCAACTTATATCGGATTTTATGATAACATACGGAAACTCTTTGCGAGTACACCTTCTGCTGAAGCACGCGGTTATACTGCATCACGGTTTAGTTTTAATGTGAAGGGTGGTCGTTGTGAAGAGTGTCACGGTGAAGGAACAATCACAACACAACTACATTTCATGCCGGATGTAGAGGTAACTTGTCCAACTTGTAAAGGAGCACGTTATAACGAAGATACTCTGGAAGTTACCTATAACGGTAAGAATATCTCAGAAATTCTTGAAATGTCTATTGAAGAGGGTGTTGAATTCTTTGCTGAACAACGGTTAATCTGCCATAAATTAGGAGTTATGAACGAACTTGGTCTTGGTTATTTAAAGATTGGACATCCAGCAACAATCTTATCTGGTGGTGAAGCACAACGGATTAAGTTGGCTAACGAACTGAGTAAGATTAAACGCGGAAAACATAACCTTTATATCCTCGATGAGCCTACCACAGGTCTGCATCTTGCGGATATCCAGAAACTGTTGGATAGTATTGGTCGGCTTGTCGATTCAGGACATACTGTTATAGTAATTGAGCATCATTTGGATGTAATCAAGACAGCGGATTATGTGATTGATCTTGGTCCGGAGGGTGGACATAAGGGTGGTCAGGTGTTAGCACAAGGTACACCAGAGGAAATTGCTAAGACCCGGAAATCGTTCACAGGTAAGTTTTTGAAGGAGCATTTGGCATAAAAAAGTAAACATAGTCAAAAGATAGGCGAGGAATGCATTCCTCGCCTTTTTTATTTCTAATATGGAAATTGAATCAGAAAAACTGATACTCTAAACCACTCTGATTTTAAACTGTCTATCTCTAACTTGCATTAACTATGTGTGTTTTTTGGATGATGGATATATCTCATGGTTTGGATCCCACCAAAGTATAAAAGAGGATTCTTCTGATCTAATTGCCCAAATACGTTCACTACCACTAACCCTGAATGAAACTAACTCATCCTGATCATCATGATCTAATTCTCGGAGTCTATCTTGGGCAGGTTTAATGATGTCTTTTACTGATATCATGTGATGTTTACTACCCAGAATTTCACTCCATGTCATAGTTTCAAAATTTCGCATCTTCTTCCAAAGTAGTTTTAGAAACTCGGCACAAGATAGGTTATTCCAACCCCATTTTCCATCCTCATCAATTTTTGTTACTTTCCATATTAGATTCTTATTCTGATATGTATCTTCTTTCTTAATTGATGTTTTATTTTTAATATTTGGATTATACTTCCGACTTGTGTTCTTATTCTTTCTCTGCATTTTCAATACTATTCTCAACAAGTAAAGAACTATAATAATCTGCCATTGAGTCTAAAGATATAATACGATTACCGCGTTCTAATGATGGAAGACCTTTCCTTGCATTCATCCAAGGATCTTCATGATGTGTTAAGTCAATTAACCATTGTGCTGATTGATCACCATAATCATTAAGAATTACATCCACTGTGTCCCGTTGTTCCTGATTCAACAGTTGAGAATTACCGATTTCTATTGTATCAATTTCAAACCTTCCACGATGATAGTCAAATAGGTCTCGAACAACCGGTCCATTTGCCCATGCTTCAATATTTTCTTGAAATAAAGGCTTTTCATCCCATACTAAAGACCATGCTTGACTATAATATACTAATTTTTGAAGTTTCATTGTACTCATTAGGCCTTTTTTCTCTAATATGTAGGCAGCGACATCAAAAACTCTAACTATAGGTTTTTCTATATTAGATGAAGGTGTTTCTTTCCAGTTTATATCTTCCTTAAACTCATTATATTCAGTGTTTATGGAACTGTCAGTTTTGATAGTCTTAATCTGTTTATTATCGTAATAATTATCATTAAGTAATGTATCTTTTTCTTCACTTAAAATCGTATCTGACAATTTAATCACTCTGTGTCACCTCTCAATGCTAAATTATAAACCTTTGATATGAATTCAATCGCTTGATTCTTCAAATCAAGAATTGTGGTTTCCGCCAATTTGGACTTAAATTGAGTTAGATCATTTATCTCATAATGGAAGTTTATCTTAATCGTTTCTGCTTCTTCCTTAAGTTCAATAGTTAGATTTAGAATCTTGTCATCCAATTCTAAACTACGAGTGTACTGTTGGCTAATTAGAGTAGCTCCTAAATTCTCTATCTTATTAATATCTTTGACAGGTATTATATTTGCCAATTCGTCCGAAGAACTCTCATCAGTAAAAACAAAGTTGACCCCAAAACCAGATACTGGTGTATGTGGTAAAAAATCAGCAAGTTTTAATGCTATTTCTTCTACATTGATAATATATTTCTCTTCAACTGGACTGACACTCAATTTATTCCCTTGAAGTTGGATTATAACATCTGATGAAGAGACCCTTTGTGCTGGATAATCTAAATTATAGCTATAAGGAAGTTCAGCTAAGATTTCAACTTTTAATCTGTTTTCTTTTCCATCAAATAGATATCTATTAATCCAATTTGGATTTAATATGTGGGAATTCCAACCACCTACAATTACTAATGCACTTGAAGAACAATCTAATTTCATTATGCATTCCTTATATCAGGATTAAGTAAACATAAGACTCTAAACAACTGTAAATATACCATATCTAAACAGGAATGTCAAAATATTCAAATTCTGAATACTCCGTAAATCAGGCCATTTGGGTGGAGCATATCAAAAAATCATATATTAGTAGGATTCTTTGTTCTTACCGTGTAATATCTATTGATGTGATGAACAAGTAGAACCCGTTCCCACGTGGAGCAACAGATAAGGTCACGGTAGCATTTTCATTTCTGGTTCAGTTAATGCATCTAACAACATTGATCTGCCCTGCCAATCTGGTAGGTAGGATGTCATATAAGCTTTATACAACTTTCCATGATTTGGGACGAGAAGGTGAACTAATTCATGGACTATGACATATTCTACTAATGAATTGGGGAGATTGATTAATTCTTTGTTGAGTGTCAGTCTACCATTTGTTGATATGGATGCCCACTTCTTTTTCATATTCCGTAGTTGTATTTCGGATATTTCTACTCCGATTTTATCTCTCCAAAAGTATACTTTTTCTCTTATATCATCTGGTGTGAGTTTGATGATTTTTTCCATGAGGATATATATATTTGTGGTAATCTCGGATTCCGCTGAGAAGTGTTTGGTGGTATTCGGCTTGTATTTTCCACAAACTAAATGAAGATTTAAAAAATAAATCGGTAGTTTTGCCGAGAATTCGTGCGGTTAGGAAACCGCACCTACCGGACTATACGGAATAATAATTACCGTATTAATAAATTAATCTTCATAAAGTTTGTGGTACAGAAAGATGAATTCGGGACAAAATACCGTATATAGAACTGACCTTTTTTAAATTCAAACTGGTGTTCTAATACTAAATGATCCATAGTAGAACGAACAAATTCCTGTTAATTTTCTGTAGTTTTTGGAGCAAATTTCAGCTTCACGATTCACGGAAACCTTCACGGAGGTATTTTAAAGAAGACTGTAGTGATAAGGGGTTACAGAATTCAGTGTATCTGTACTCCGTGAATTACTATATCGTTAATTTATATATTACTTCCTATAATTTCCAAGACCATTACTGTGAATTTTCACCGTTTGAACCTGTTGAATTTGTAGAGGTTGATGGTAGTTCCCATAAAAGTATCGAACCATCACTACTCCCTGATGCCAACGTATTACCATCTGGACTGAAGGAGACACTATTGACTAAATTCGTATGTCCTGTGAGTGTCTGCAGGAGATCACCACTTCCCACATCCCACAATCGAACCGTATTATCCCAACTCCCCGATGCCAACTTTCTACCATCCGGACTGAAGGAGACACTATTGACCCTATCAGTATGTTCTGTGAATATGCCAACCTGATGACCACTCCACATCCCACAAACGAACCGAGTCATCATCACTCCCTGATGCCAATGTATTACCATCTGGACTGAAGGAGACGCTATTGACCCAATTCGTATGCCCTGTGAGCGTCTGCAGTGTGCCTCCACTATCCACATCCCATAAACGAACTGAGCCATCATCACTCCCTGATGCCAATGTATTACCATCTGGACTGAAGGAGACACTATTGACTCTATCCGTATGTCCTGTCAGTGTGTGTAGGAGTTTACTACTATTCACATCCCACAAACGAACCGTCTTATCCAAACTCCCAGATGCCAGCTTTCTTCCATCTGGACTAAAGGATACACTCTCGATGATTATTTCCGTATGCCCTCTGAGCGTGTGCTGGAGACGACCACTACTCACTTCTAACAAACGTATCGTGTCATCGTTACTTCCTCCCAATGCAAGTATACTACCATCTGGACTGAAGGAAACACTTTTGATTATATCTGTATGTCCTGTGAATGTGCTGTGAAGACTACCTTTACTCACATCCCACAAACGGATAATGTTATCCATACTCCCAGATACAAGTATACTACCATCCGGACTGAAGGAGACACTATTGACATACGAAGTATGTCCTTTGAGCGTTCGGTGAATACGTCCAGTGCTCACATCCCACAAACCGGACTGAAGGAGACAGAAAAGACCGAAGCCGTATGTGCTGAGAGAGTGTGTAGAAGACGACCAGTACTCACTTCCCATAAACGAACCGTCTTATCATGACTTCCCAATGCAAGGATATTCCCATCCGGACTGAAAGAGGAACTAAAAACTCTTCCCAGTTGCCCATCAAGTGTGTGTAGGCGATGACCACTGTTAACTTCCCATAAATAAACGTTGTTAATCTCACTCCCCCATGTGAGTATCCTACCATCCGGTCTGAAGGAGAGACTACTTGCAATTCCAAATTTTCCGGTGATAGTTTGTAGGAGACGACCACTACTTACTTCCCATAGACGTACCTTATCACCACTCACGTTTGCCAACGTATTACCATCCGGACTGAAAAAGGCACTTGAGAAAAACCCTGTTTGCCCTATGAGTAGTTTAAGTTCTTCACCTGTCTGTGCATCGTATATCCAGATACCGATGCCACTTGTTACAGCAAGCAGGTTACCATCTGGAGAGTAATCAACTTCAGATACATATCCTTTACCAAGTCGTGCTTTGGCTCCTTCTGGTAGGTGCCATTGTGGAGAGTCTTGTGCAAAAATGTGGGTTGTGTTAAGGGTTAAAGT
Organism: Candidatus Poribacteria bacterium; assembly: GCA_965205025.1. GTDB lineage: Bacteria > Poribacteria > WGA-4E > WGA-4E > WGA-3G > MSPOR6. The sequence continues at coordinate 85,387 of CBDBFU010000033.1, read as the reverse complement.
CATAATTAGTGCTATAGTGATAATATGTAGTGTTCTTTTCATTAAGATATTTTCTTTTTAGATGGTTTCTCATAAATCATATATTATGAGCGTTCTTTGTTCATACTATGTTCTATATGTTGTTGCAATGGACGTGGAGATCCCGCCTCATAGGCGTCAATTTGGTGAGATCAGTATATTTGTTAGTATGTTTTGAGTTGTCTGAACCACCAAATCAACGGGGAGGCTTCAAATCAACGGTATGAATGCCTTAAATCAACGGTATGAATGCCCATTTAGGCATTCCCCGGGCATTCCCCGCAGTTAGAAACCGAACCTACCATGAGGAAGAAAGTGATGTCAAACCCTTTTCAAATTTATCAATTTATCAGTTATTTCCATTCTACTATCTGTATTTAATGATGGCCCTAAAGTCGAATATAAGGTCAACCGTAACTTTCTTTTTTCTTCAGCACTCCATTCGAAATCAGGGAAATTCTCAAATACTTGATTGACCGCCTGTGCTTGTTCGTTTGTAACATCCTCAATCTCAGTACTGAGAACTTTATAGATAGCATAGGAATTTTTATCTAATCCGAGTTCGTTTTGTTGTCTATGTGCTTGTGAGATTTCTTCAGCATATCTTAAGAATAATTCCAAAACATCTTGTGTTTCTGTTTGTCTATTTTCATAGGATTCTATAGTTGCTTCGGCACGGTCTCCTATGGGTATTAAATAGGGTTGAGATTGAGCATCAGCATCTACTGTTTTTCTTACAACCTTTATGAGATTTAACACCTTGACTGTATCCGATTTATCACTCTGTCTTAATTCTCTAATTGTATCTTCGTTGAGTTCCGTTATTTCATTCGGTAAATCAAACATGCTCCCTTCAGTATGTGTCTGCAGGAGTTCTCGTGTCTTATTGGTTAATTCTTTATCCACATAGACATTCTCAGCAAATGCGTTGCGTAGTAAACCGTATAAGTTGGTTAATGCACGGAAATCCTCAATATATTCGTATAGGAATGGGTTTGGTGATAATATGTTATATAGATTTTGCAATTGTTTGAAGAATTCAAAGAATCTCTCACGGTCATCCTTTAGCGTAAAATGTTCAATTGCTTCCTCTTTTGCTTTGTCATCTGTTCCTTCAGCATAAAGCAGGTATTCTTGTGCGGTTTCATGCATCATTTCTGCAAATTTATCCTTGAGAACATCTAAATTCTGTATAACCCCTTCCACTGTGTCAGAATCGAATGCCAGTGCTTTCCCTAATTTCTCAAGAATACCGACAAAATCAAATATAAAACCGGCAGATTTTACAAGACCATCATTATCTTCGTAGGGACGATTGACGCGCGCAATCGTCTGTAACAGGACATGATCTCGCATAGGTTTATCCAGATACAGACAATAGAGAATTGGTGCATCGAAACCCGTTAGCAATTTCTGTGTAACAATCAAGATTTTCGGTTGTGAGTTCTTATCAATGAACTTCTTACGTATGTCCTTTTCCTGTTCATCAGTTAGATGGAAGGATTTCATGAACTCAGAATCACTGTTGTTTTTTGAATATACCACCTCAGAATATTCAGGTGGGAGATATTTGTCCAATGCATTTTTGTATAACGCACATGCTTCACGATCTACACCTACAAGGAATGCTTTAAATCCCATCGGTTCAATGTTTTCCAGAAAATGTTTAGCCACATATTTTGCAATAGCATCAACTCTATTGGGTGCTTTCATAATCTCTTTCAGATTAACAGCACGATCGAGTATGGAATTTAGTTCATCAATATCACTCACACCTTCAGCTTGAGCAAGGTTCATGAATTCACGTTCTAAAGTCTCTGTATCAACCTGAAGATTTGACGGTGCGAGAGCATAATTCAGGGGAACAGTTGTACCATCCTCAATTGATTCTGCTATATCGTATTTATCAAGATAGCCCTGTTCATCGTCAATACCGAATACCTTAAATGTTCCTTCACCGTGGGATATATTGTCTATGGGTGTACCAGTGAATCCGATATATGTTGCATTTGGTAGTGCAGCCATCAGGTAATTCCCAAAATCACCACCTGTTGTGCGATGTGCTTCATCTATAAGAACAACTACGTTTGTACTTGTATTTAGGTTCGCGGGTCTGCTATCAAACTTATGTATCATGGATACAATTAATCCGCGGTAATCTGACGAGAGAATCTGCTCAAGATCGTCCTTACTTTGTGCGACTTTTAGGTTTGTGATACCGTATCCAGTTATGTTATGAAAAAGTTGACTCTCCAGTTCATTCCTGTCTACCACCATAAGGACAGTCGGTTTTTCATCGTGGATTGCACCGCGTAGCAACCGTGATGCAATAGAGATCATTGTAAGCGTTTTTCCGCTGCCTTGTGTATGCCAGATGAGTCCGCGTGTTTTATTTGGATTTTTTACTCTTTCGATAACCTTTTCTTCTGCACGATTTTGATGTTGGCGTAATACAATCTTGGTTGTTTTATCATCTCGTTTTTGGAAGATGATAGATCTGTATAATACCTTTAGTATTCGTTCAGGGTCAAAAAATGTCTTTATCTTCTGTTCAAAGTTTGACGGATCATCTGCTTTCCAATTAAACAGATTCTTTCGGTTTATATTCCATGTTACGCCGTAGTAAAGATCTAAGAGTTGTGTAACACCGAAGAGTTGTGCGGTTGTAAAGAGTTCTCGTGTTTCATTATGGTATCTACGTATTTGGTCAATCCCTTCTGCCAATCCGTCAGTCTTGTTAGCGGATTTTGTTTCTACAACAACAATTGGTATGCCGTTGATGAGGAAGACAACATCTGCACGATTTGTGTGGACAACGCCTTTCTGTTCCCATTCTTCAGTTACATAGAATGTATTGTTTTTGCGTGATTCAAAATCGATGAGTGTGACGTTTCGTTCTCTGTTCTCTTTAGGGACGAAGACAGATTTTTCTCCGCGTATCCATTCAAGTGCTGTTAGGTTTCCCTCAAGTGTCGGTTTTAGGTTTCTCAAATTTCTTCTTACTTCTTCAAAGTTAGATTCATCCAGTATATCTGGATTGAGCTTTAACAATTGTGTTTTTAACACATCCGGGAAATATATGATAGAGGTATCCCCTCTTAATTCCATTGCTTCAGAACGGGATAAACGTGTCCACTCTATTTGTTCAGCGTATTGGATTAAAGGTTCTTGTACTGTTTGGTTTTCACTCATCATTTAGTCTAATTTCGTGCAAATGAATAGATCTGTCTAATCTAAAATTGTCAGTGTTTGGTATTCTCCAAAGAATGTCTAATATGTGCCCAAAACAGGAGAAAAGTTACACTTTTCGTTACATGGTGTAACTTTAAAATTCAGCATTCGTATATGGTCTAAAGTCAGTGTCTGTAAGGGTTTATCGGTGTTTAAATGTGCCATATTTTGAAAATTGAAAAATTCTAAATTTTGCAATTTGTTCCTTCTTATCTTCAGACGATTTCTGAAAACTCCAGTAAAGTTGGGAGTTTAATTCAGAATGTCTCTATTGTTAGAGGCTGCAAGTTCTTTCGGATTACTGAGTGCTGGCAGTGTATTGGTCTTTAATCCGAGACGTTCTCCCGGCAGTGGTAATATACCATCGGGTATTTGATTGGACTGGATGACTTCCAAGGATGGATCTATTGAATCATCATGTGGAACACATACCTGAAAAAGAGTGCCATTCTCAGGATCAGTGAATGCATTCCTAAGGTCTATTCCACCAGATCGTATGAGATTAAAACGTTCATTGGAGATTCCAACACGGAGCCAGGTTTTTTGTTTGTCGTTTTTACCGACGGTAATAAGGTAAAGATGCCCTGCAGAATCTTTACAAGAAAAGAGAGCAGGATCGTCATTATATACATAGTTTTCGACAACTTTGTGTATTCCAAGATATGGAATATCATACTGGACAGAGATATTTAAAGACGGTTGCGGTACATCGTCACCATCTTCTTGTAATCCTTCTATATGAAATTCGATAGCTTCTTGGATTAATGTTTGGGTTTCTTCTAACGTCTCACCTACGGCTATGCACCCGGGGAGATCGGGAACATAAGCACCATAACTGCTTTCACCCTTTTCATATATTACAACATATTCCATTTGTTTATTTTTCATTGCTGAGAAATTCGAATCAAGGAATCAACGGTATGAATGACATTTAGTCATTCCCCGGGTATGAATGCTATTTAGCATTCCCCGTGGTTGAAAACCGCACCTACCAAGTCTTGAACAGATATAAAGTTACCGAAATATTTACTTAATCTTCATTTAGTTTGCGTCTAACAATGCACAAACTAACAGTTTGTGCTACAATTTCTATTGCATGTATCTTCCAAAAATTGTTTTTATAATGGATCAAGGGTGATTATTTTGTAAATTTACACCTTTTTATTTTACTTGTTCGTTATATAATTATTCCTATAATGTGTATAAAAGTTACACTTTTTGTCACATGGTGTGACATTGGTAAAACCTTTATCCCGTTAGTCCTACACTGGGTTTACAGCCACTTTTTTACGGTAACGAGAATTTGCACCAATTAAGAGTGGGGTTGATTTTTGTGTCTTTTACTTTTCCTCTATTCCATTGATTTGGATTGTTTGTCGTCTGTCTAATTTTTAGTTTTTCAAGTTTTTTTAGTTTTTCAAGTTTTTTTAGTCGCTTTTTGAGAAATTACGTTTTGATGTGCCGAAAACCCTGTTGGGGATTGGGATAACAAAGGATTTGATGAATCGGTGCAAAATTTCAAAATTTGAAAAACTAAAAAAATATGTGGGGTAATTCGATTTGATAATCCTCTGTACTTGCTTTTTTAGACTATGCGTATGAATGTTTAGCGGACGATTTTCAAAAACTGATAATGCTGAAGGTTTTAGTCGTAATTCTAACATGGATTTTCCTATTTTGTAGATTTTGAACCAATGGACGGAGTTTATGGGTATTCCATCAGATAGCAACTTTTTTATTTTTGTTTTCAAATATAGGTGTAATTTTCCTTGTATTTTATCATAGCATAACTTTTGCTAATGATTATTGTAACGTATTTGTGTATCTATTGCTACTTTTTCTTCATTTTATTTTACAATTGTGAAAACAGGAGTATGTAGAAAATGTGTATTGGGAAATATGGTTAAGGTTTCAGTCGTAATTCAAACATGGTTTATCCTATTTTGTAGATTATGAACCAACGGACGGAGTTTGTGGGTATTCCATCAGATAGCAACTTTTTTATTTTTGTTATAAAGATATAGGAGTAATTTTCCTTGTATTTTATCACAGCATAACTTTTGCTAATTATTATTGTAACGTATCTGTGTATCTATTACCAGTTTTTCTTCATTTTATTTTTACAATTGTGAAAACAGGAGTATGTAGAAAATGTGTATTGGGAAATATGGTTGAGGTTATAAATGGTCTATGAGTGGAATTGCGGATCGTTTTCCAGTCATCAATTCTTCAAGCATGGTGTGGAATAGTTCGTCTATATGTTCTACTTCTTTTTCAAGGGCAAATATCTTATTGTCAACAGAATTGATTATATTGGCAATCTGTCGCTGTTCTGAATAACTTGGTATAACAATAGGACAACTGTTTAAAATAGCCTGACTGACGTTAGTAATTGCTAACCTTGCTGATTTTGACACCAGAAACTTACGAGCATAATTTGTGCGGAAATAGTGTGTTAAAAATTCTGGGTCAATTTCTTCTGATGTTAATCTTGCACGTATTAAGAAACCACAAAAAGTTATAGGTTCATCATGTTGTCCAAACAATGCTGGCCATGCAACCCCTTCTTGTTTTAAAGATGAACGGACAAATAATATATCTTTCGGTTTAAGGAAATCACTATCCTTCATTTTTCGTTCTACTCTGTATAAATTCTCTTTATCAAAATATAAACTGTCGTTGTACATATTTAAAACATCTACAGTTAATATTCCTTGACCCTTTTGCTCTTTCTTAAAGTTAATTCCATTCCTCAATTCTGCTTTATCGCCCAATTTAACAACCTCCCAACTCTCAGGTATCTCTCCGATTTCTGTCTGTTTTCGGGGTTCACCTTTTGTTCCGTGTGTGAATAGGTGATTCATCAAGGCTGCTTTTCGTTCGCGTTCTAATTCTATTTCGCGTTGTCTGGTGAATTTTGCTTGTTGGATTGTCTGTAGGATGTGAGCTATGGCGCGTTGTTCTGGGAGTGGGGGGAGGGGGATTGTAGTATTTTTCACCGTTCTAGCTGTAATTGCTGGTAGAGTTCCTGGATTAGAAAGATCGCCTAAATCAATAAATTCAAACCAATAAAGTAAGTAATAAGGAATACATACTTTATAGTTTCGAATTATTACTCCCATCACATTGTTATCCACTAATCCTTCAATTGATAACATTCGCTTTTTATTCGTGTGAACTGCAGCACCGACCTTAGGAAATATAACTGTATTTTTGGGAAATAATTTTGCTTTAAGCGTTATAACTGTATTTTCATCAACCCAATTATTGGATAATGACATTATAGTTTCATTACCAGTTAGATTCATATCTGAAACTTTGTAAAATGGATATTTTCCATGTGTATTACCTTGGTATTTAATAGGAAAACCTGAACCTGCTCGGATATCGGCTATTGATTCTAATTGGACATTCTTCCAACCTCTCGCATTATACATGTTATTCATCATCCTTATGCTTACACTGATATACTATAAAATTATGGAATAATTTATAAGGTCCATCGGCATTTGGTGTTAATTCCCGTTTATCTCCATAAATAATCCAAATTAGCTCCTCATTCATTTCCTTTAAATATCGATCTAATAGATCTTTTCGAATATATGTAAATCGTTGGGCATTTCCCCATCCTTGTCCAAATTCAATGGAATGTGACGCGCGTTTACCACTCTCTTTTTCAAAAAGATCATAACTTTGAGGAACACCACATAAGTCGAGATATTCAGCAATCTGACGAGATGGTGTAGCAACATTCCGTCCTGGAACAATAGTACTATGATAATCTTCCCAATTATTTACCCTAACAGGAGGCAATATTTTAGGAATTAGTGCATCATAAGTTTCATCATCATCCCAACTTATAGACAGGTCTACCCAACTGTTTGAAGGATATGTATCACACCATGGTATCTCACCAGCAAATGTGTAATAATCTTCTGGTGGAGAAATACGCCAACTATCAATCTGCTCATGCTCTTCTATAAAGTCAATGATACTCTCAACTTCATCAGTTTTTGCAAGAACACCTTGAAAAAATGCATACATATTTCTTGTGTTATCTGCGTTTTCCTGCCTAAAAGTACCTTGTAACAAAATCCACGGACCTTCTTCTTCCAAAATCTGATTTACAGTAATATAATCTTGCAAATCTGTAGGTGGGATTCCATTAACCCATTCTTCAGGATCTTCAATATCAGTTCCTAAATAATCTTGTTTCACCAATTCATACATTTTAACTTCGGAAGGAAAACTGGGATCAATATCTGTCTCACCAATTCGATGGTCATTATAATATTCCGGTAAAAGATCTTGATCTTGTAAATAACCAGCATATTCAAAATATGCTATCCATGAATATTTTTTTCCATATCTATCTGTCTTACACCGTTTGCAGATCTCCCAAAGTGCTGATTCTGTGATCCAATTCTTCCATCAATATTCTCAAATGCTTCCTTAGAGTATCCTAACTCCTGTACCCTCCATGAGATATTACGCAATACACGTTTATATTCAGGATGTTCAAAATTATAGTTTCCTCTACCTTTAACCAAAGAACCAATGGTATAATTACGGAAATCCATTCGTAATGGACCTTTGTGCATGTTATCATCGACTTCATTCTCTTCCCATTCACGAATTCCACCATCTGTATAAGGTGCTTCTATACGTACCTTTTCGTCGTCCCTTAGTAGGTCTGGATAATGAATCAAAGCAATTTCAATCGTTCTTTTTGCATAATCACGTGCTAATATGTGTGTTGTTGCATGTAGAGCGTTAGGTTTGAACATATTTTCATACAATTGTTTTCCATATTTAGGTAACATCTCATCTACGAAACTGGTATCATCGAAGTCGTTTTGACGAGCCATAGTAATTCCGTAAGTTGCAGCCAACATCCGTTCAGATACATAAGGATCATTGATTGTTAAAGATTTCATGAGTAAATCAATAAACTCATTTGGGAAACGTCGTCCATACCAGTAAAGTGCGCGTGTTGCTATGTCCCGTAATGGACGCACAGTGGATGTAAGTATCCACATAATGTGTTCTGCCAATAGATGTAGACGTTCCCTACTAAAATCAGATAGTTCTTGTTCGCCTCGACAATTTTCCTCAAAATGCTTGAGTATATCTTCAAAATCATAACGGTTATAGCTCACATATTCAGTCCAACTTAGGTCTCGTTCTGACATAGATAATGCCGTAAGTCGTTCTGTCCAGAATTGGGCGTTGAAGGGATGATTGGGATGTCCAATGGTAGTTTCTGCTAATTTAAAGAACGATTCACGGTTTTCAGGAAACCCAAAAAGGTGGGTGATTAGGTCAATACATTCTTCGTTTATATCTTTTGGGGAAATTTCAAACAAAGAATGAATTGATAAACTAATTGCCTTGTTATGATCTGAAAGTTCGTGCAGAAAATGGCCTGTTGCGGATGGAAGAAATGCAGCAAGACATCTAACTATATCTTCGTGCATAGGATGTAATATTTGACGGTCTTTGCCAAACAGTACTGCCTCTATTTCCTCACGGCATAAGAAACCTTGTGGATCATCAGCAGCTTGTTCAACCAAATATTTTGCAATCAGATACCCACCGAATAGGTCATAGGTAAAATGCATCACTTCACCAACGCCTGTCCAATCTCGATAGACTAACAACCCTTCACTTTCCATAGCACACGTCTTTGATGATTGCCAGTCCAGATGTTGGCGGGATTGACCGTCTACAATATGTACTAATTTGTCAAAAGGGATCTCACGGCTTCTATTTTGCCACAAGTGGGCCGCCATCTTGTTCAAAGCGGGTTGAACTATAAGTGTTTTTGGATGACGATTCAGACGATCACATATTTCTTTGTTACATTGCTCCAAATATTCATCAAAAACTTCAAAAAGCGTTTGCTCGCCTACATAAACTTGTACCTCAGTCTTGCGTTCACGATTTTTTGTTTCACAGAAAATCTTGAGGTAGATAGGATGTTCAAACTGTGCTAATGGTGCCCCCGTAAGATCAGCTTTAATCTTGTAGGCGTTGAAGTACTTTTCAACTGCAGGCTCCACCTCCTGGTATCGATCAAAACCATAAGCATAAACTAAATTTAGTGAATCCTTATCTTTCCAAATTACCTTCCCTGGAATGATGTCTTCTTTTGGATTGACCTCTTTCCAAATAGTCTCTTCGTAACTCCTGCGGCATGTTGTAATTAATACAAGGTTCTTTTTGTCTGCAATCTCCTTAGCAAGTCCTTTTAGTCCTAATTCCCATACATTTGAAAAAGTACCGTTATGTACAGATTCATTAAGTCCATCTATTATCAATGGAATACGTGTATGGTAGGCTTCTGCAGCTGCTGATAGTGCCTGTAAAAAATCGTTCCAACTATAGGCTGGTGGAATGTCAAGAATTGTCCGTAACTGTGTTTCAATTGGTTGATCGGTCTTAAATTGACTTCCACGAACAAACAGCGCGGGTAATCCGTTTTTTAATCGGTCATAACAAGTATTACAGGCGATATGGGTTTTGCCAATTCCAGCATCTCCGAGGATATTTAGATTCGACTCATTGATAAGCCCAAGTTTCCAGATTACAGATGGGAAAAATTTATCTAATAAATTGGCAACCAAATGATCCGGTCCATGAATTATCTGACTTGCCTTGCGTAAAAATTGTTCTTTATTTTCTTCTTCAACAGTATACTTTATCTGTGATATGCCAGATTGTCTTGAAACTTGTCTATAATTATCAAAAACATTGTTGAGTTGACCGTAGATAGCTATCCAATCAATGGACTGTGCAGTGGCAAAATCCTGTTTACACAAGATTTTTCTGGCTTTTTCAAAACTTTCGACTATATTCTCTAATGCCTTTTGAAGTAATTCAGCAGCCTCAATGACTTTTGACTTTTCTTCTTCGTCCCACTCAATTACATTTGGAATCGGATGTCTGATTTCATCAATTTCCTCCTTTAAATCTGGGAGCTTACTATCAAGTTCTTCAATCCATTTGTCGATTTGGTGTACAAATGCATTATCCCCCAAAAGCGCGTGAATTTCATCATCTACTTTAGTTTCGGTATGCAAGGAAGCATCGAATTTTTCACTTACGCCAGCCATCTGCTTTTCAAACTGTGTTTCAAACCAATCCAAATTTAGTTGACGTTTTCCAAAGAAGAATTGGTAAATTCCATGAAAATGCGGTTCACTCAACCAGTTTAAAAAATCACTATCACCCCAGTGCTCAATTTCAATATCTGGTTTTATTTCATGAAGCGTAGAATCAAACCAAAGTTGTTCTTTGGGTGTAAAATTAATTGCTGTACACAATACCCATTTTTTTAGACGTGGATGTATCTCACATGCTCTTTGAAAAGAATCTGTAATAGATTTTTTCCGATTACTTTGACTTAGTCTATCTTTTGAATGATAGAACTTTGCTTGCCATCCCCACTGTTCTCCGTTTGGAAATGTAAGATAGAATTCGACTCCGTCTCCACCACCTCTATCGTCTATGGAAGTGAATTTTCCTTTTCCTTCATAGCGTCCTTTAGCTATTTGATAGCATAATTCTTCAAAACTATGATTTTTGGAATCTTTATACGGTTTTAGTTTATTCCAGTCAATATTATCTATCATGATGACTTGTGCCAGTTAACTAATTATTCTTGTTGTTTTCACGGATTTTGGATTTTGTATTATAGACATTCCGTCCCTACGGGACTCATTTATTGACATATACACCTTTTCTATAGACATTCCGTCCCTACGGGACTCAAGAATGTGAAGCAACCCCCTTTTTGCTATAGACATTCCGTCCCTATGGGACTCAGAAATGTATATGGTGATCCTTGTATCAGGTAAGTCATAATGTAAATCTATCAATTGAAAATGGTATTACTTAATCTTCATTAGGAATTCCCCGGGACTTCATATATTTTTACAATAGTAAAGATCGGGGATCGGAATCTCCTCCTACAGAATATAATACCATTTCTATAAATGTCTTCCCATGAACAGTTTTTTGCATGTCTTGAAATACGCACAAACTGGAAGTTTATGCTACATTAAAGAGACATTAATTATCAGAATTTGATTATTCCACAGTATAAGTGTTTACTATAATTCACAGAGTACAAATTTCGATGATAATTATTGTATATCTGCGTAGATATGTGTTTTAACTAATTTGACGACTTGGGCAGCAAAATCATCCTGAACTAACATATCAGAGATCCTACATGCTATCTGGTTGTCTCTTTTATTATGCTGAATACTTGTGACGAATTCTAAAATATCTTTTCCAGCTTGTTGTGCTGCTATATCAAGTGCTTTGTTTGCTCCGAATTCTTTAACTTCCTCCAACAATTGATCATCTGTCATTCCCATAAGATTAGCAGTACCATGTTCATCAACAAAGTCATTTACTACAAGATATGCTAATGGAAATATTGCTTCATCTTCACGTTTTTGATATTCAATCTTATCCTTCAATCGCTTTCTTTCATTGTCAGAAAACCATATTGACATATCAATTACCATTTAATTAACGTGAGTATGATGAAAGAAAATGAAGTTATAATTCAACAAGACTTACGCAAAATAATGAGTTATCAGGCAGATTAGTTTTAAAATTGTTACTCACATATATTACACTACAATCCCGTTGTCAGTAGAAAGAGTGATACTAAAATCCATATAAATATACACCTTTCGCCCCGCTGGGGCTTAGTGTTTAGGGTCAATACGTTTTCTACACACCTTTCGCCCCGCTGGGGCTACAGACAAACAGGAAATGCGTAAGTCCTATTCAATAAAGTCTGATTACACAACCACGGTAGGTGTGTTTCCCAGACGGATTCCTGGTGAATTCGTCACAGTTTTGGAAATTGGTTATACACATAGTCTATAAACATTCCGTCCCTATGGGACTTCATATATTTTACAATAGTGAGGATCGGGGATCGGAGTTCCATCCCATATAGTCTAATGCTGAAATTGACACTTCGGTTCGGTTAGAAACCGAGGAATCAACGGTATGAATGCTATATAGCATTCCCCGCCTACCAAGTGGTGGGAAAGATCGGGGATCGGAATCTCCTCCTACAGAATATAATACCATTTCTGTAAACGTTTTTTCCATAAACAGTTGTTGTGTACGTTTTGAAATACCGCACAAACTGGAAGTTTATGCTACATTAAAGAGACTTTAATTATCAGTAATGGTATAAGATAATTTCTACAAATAATCTTTGATAAATTGTGATTATCATTATAGCCTATATTTGCTGTATAATCAAGATTTCGGGAAGCTAAATGGTGCGTAGATAATTTGTCATCGTAGGCGTCAATTTAGTAGGATTAGTATATTTTTGGGTTTGTTTTGAGTTGTCTGAATCACCAAATCAATGCCGAATCCGCGTATTGTAAGGAGTAAGATCACAAACTAAATGAAGATTAATTTTTTAATTCTGTAATTTTGAAAAAGATACAGTGCGGTTAGGAAACCGCACCTACCGGGTTTGGGAAAATTAGAATTACCGAAATATTTTCTTAATCTTCATAAAGTTTGTGGTACAAAGAGGGGTTTTTCTGAATCACGGATTACGCGGATTTCACGGATTTCACGGATAAGAGAAGTTCGGGACAGGATGTTGATATATCTTTTTCTATAGAGATATCACCCCTCTGGGGTGAGGTTAGCGTCTGAAAAGCTGTGTTGAAACGATCAAAATCCGTTAGTAGCAACTTGGGTTATTTAGGATTTTTTGTGGGTATTGATGAAGAATTTGAAGACTTTGATGGAGGATCTGGTGATTTCTCAACTGTATCGCTGTTTTCGGCTTTCGCAACAGCATAACTTTCGGCATATCCTTCTGCATATCCTTCTGCATATCCTTCTTCTCTCGCTGCCTGAATACGTTTTTCTCGTCTCTCAAGTAACCAATCTGACAATAACATGATGAAGTCAATACCTTCTGCCATCATTCTGATAATATCAATAGATTAACACACACTATATGGATTGTCAAACGATAAGAGAAGTATTTAGTTTCCAGTAGTTAAAGTGGGATGTAAGTAATTTTGTCCATATATTCTTCTTCGTCAGAGGCACCAGCGATGAGAAGTAATTCATTGATGATTCTTCCCATAGGTACTGTGAGATTAATTGTGAAAATGCCGGGTACATGGTGTCCTGCTGCCAGATGGTCAGCGAGATGTTGCGGCATACTTTCCCGATTGTTTGTTATCAAGTTAAATTGGTTCTGTTCACACCAGACTAAGATTTCTGGGTCTGGTGTACTTTTCGGAGGAGCACCTTCATCGCCAATCGCCAAGACCCTTAGTAATGGTTCATGGTAAAGCAATTGCATACCATACTCGGGAGAAATATTTTCATCTATGAGAAACCGACGCATCTTTATCCCCCGTTCATTATTGGTTGGGGATTGGGTTTGTACTTGCTGTGTTGTTTTTTCGATTGTTGGCTCGGGTATATCAGAATTTGCTTCCTTTTCTGCAATGAGTTTACGCAAGCGAACAACAACCGGGGGTAGATTCTTCTCGTATTCCTCACGTGCTGTTTTGCAATATGTAAGATAATCCTTCATATATGTAGTAACTTTTTCTTGATTTTGAAGATAATATAGGATTGTAGCGTAAATCTGTTCAAGTGTAGGTGAATAGTAATGATAAGCGATTTTTTCTGGTGGTCTACTATTATCTATATATTCGGTTAGTATAGTTTCAATTCCTACACGCGTTCCTTTAAGACGAATATCATGTTCTTCTAAAAACATAAAGTTTTCTTCAAGTGGATAGATCTGTTGAAAATTACGGATTTGTCTGAGAATACTGTTTTCAACAGGTAAAAAATGTGTATGTTTATTTTGAATTAGATATATAAGTTTGTCTAATACTTTGTCAGCATCTCGGCCTTTAGTAAATCCGGTTAATAAACCCAATGTCAAGAATTCTTTTTGTCTGAAAGAAATTGGTTCATCCCAAAGTGTGTAGAGAAAGTCAACGCACACGTCTAATGCTGATTGTAAATTCATTCGCTCTTCACCTAAAGCAAGCACATAACTGTTGTAAGGTTCAGAAATCTTCCAATTTGCCTGTTTTGCGATTTCTAATAGTTGGTCTGCATCAAAATTTCCAATACGACTTCTATCCTCAAATTCAGTCTTACCTATGAGAGATTCCCATGTATCTAACCTATTCCTATCGGTCGTTTGCTTAAGTCCTTTAATTTCGTTATTAATATCTTCAGTGTAATCCTTAAAGGCTTGGATATCCTGTGTTATACGTAGACTAACTTCTTTCTCTACTTGTTCAATTTCATTCTTAAATTCCATTAGTATAGAATCTGTGTCTGTTTGATCAGTCGTGTTATTTTGGATAAATTCAAGGATACTTTGATTGAATGCTTCCTGTTTAAATGGAAGTTGTGAATAAAAATCAATAATCACCTTTTCAATAATGGGACGAATTCTTTGATCTAAATCCATATTAGGCAATTGATGGTTGGGGATGATAATACATTTCCGAAAAAGTGTTGTGATTTTTGCGATTTTCTCACTTTCAAATAATTGTGCGAATTGGTTTTTGTCCTCATCTTTGAGTGAAGCAATAACGTTATCAAATGTATGGGGATCAATTTTAACGGTTTTCGGATCAGTAAGATCAGCAAAGTCAGATGCATGTTGCTTAACTACCTTATCAAAAGATTTTTTGAAAAGTTCTTCTGCTGTAGTTTTGCAAAAATGTTTGATGGCGTGGTTGATACCACCAATAATAGAAAATCCAGTTCCTACAATATTGTAAGCACCGAGTGCATAAGCGAGTATTTTCATGGATTTTCATCTCCTATCAGGTGTTTGTTGGGTGTGAGTTAATATCTACAAGTAGTCTTTTGATAAATTGTGATTATCATTATAGCATCTAATTGCAGTATATTCAAGATTACGGGAAGCTAAGGGTGCGTAAATGATTGTAGCCATAGGTGTTAATTTAGGGATACACCTTTCGCCCCGCTGGGGCTTAGTGATGAGGCTGCAACGTTTTCTACACACCTTTCGCCCCGCTGGGGCTTGACCTTTGGGGAGGAATGACCTTTCTACACACATTTCGCCCCTACCAAATCAAGGAATCAAGGAATCAACGGTATGAACGCCTTTTTGGCGTTCCCCGGGTATGAATGCTATTTAGCATTCCCCGGGGCTTAGGATATTGGTGATAACGACTTCTATAGACATTCCGTCCCTACGGGACTCAAGATAGAGAAAAAGCACGTTTTCTATAAACATTCCGTCCCTACGGGACTCTATTTTAGGGATATTCACCTTAGTTATAATCATTTCGTCCCTACCAAATCAAGGAATCAAGAAACAACGGTATGAATGACATTTAGTCATTCACCGGGCATTCCCCGGGACTCAATTACAGGGATATACACTTTTGCTATAGACATTCCGTCCCTATGGGACTCAAGATAGTATAGAAACAGGTTTTCTATAGACATATCGTCCCTACCAAATCAAGGAATCAACGGTATGAACGCCTTTTTGGCGTTCCCCGGGTATGAATGCCATTTAGGCATTCACCGGGACTCATAATATGCATATCATAAGCCTTGTATCATGTAAGTCATAATGTAATTCTATCAATTGAAAATGGTGTTACTTCGGTTCGGTTAGAAACCGAACCTACCATGGGGTGGAGACCGAACCTACCATGGGGTAGAGACAGGATCTTGAAGGAACTGGAATCGGAATTCGGGGATTGTCTGAACCACTGATTTCACGGATTGCGCGGATTGCGCGATTACGCGGATAAGAGAAGATCGGGGATCGGAATCACATCCTACAGAATGTAAGAATCGGGAATCGGAGTTCCCTTCTACAGAAGAGTCTAATGAGTAAATTAACACCTATGGTGACAAAAACTTTACACACCCCCTTTATGAAAGAAATTGACTATTGAATAGATGTATGATAATATAATGCGGGAGTGTTACTGCTATGCTAAAAACTGAAGAAACACAAGATACAGAAGAAACACGAGATACAGAGGAAATACAAAAAGAGATATATGCCTTATACCTTGCCGAAGAAAGAAAAATATTTGATAGCCTATTAAGCAATGACGTAGAGTTTAATAAAACTATGAGATATTTTTCCGGAGGTTTATTGGTATTAATGACCGCCTATGTAAACTGGAATGGTGTTAATCATTGGGTATTGATCTTCAGTTATGCCCCATTTATTTTATCTATTGTTAGTAATATGAGTGCTTATGTATTTGTTAGAAAAAATTTGCGGAAACAAAGCGAATTCAATGAAGACTTTTACCTAAATAATGTAGAGGAAGCGCGATTTTATGTGAGTACGTCAGGTAGAATAGGAAATTTCCTAAGTATTTCTGCCATAAGTTTATTTATATTCGGTATACTTATATTTTTATTATTTTTAGGATTTGGCGCTATAAAAATGAATGGAGGTTAATACAATGTCAAAGAAAAAAAAGCAAACCCAGAACAACAAACCCCAGAAAGCCATACCCCCTAATAGGTCTGAACGGCAGTCGTGGACAGTACCAAATATTCCCCCTGCGATTAGACCTGTTCATAGACCTAAACCACCACAAAACAATCCTCAGCCGGAATCATCTAAGCCTATGCCTGATTCGTCTAAGCCACAGTCAGACAATCCAAAAAAATAGATTTATCTTCAATCTACGTTGCATACCTCAAGTCATAACTCTTTGAGTAGAGGTATGCTTTATTATATCCACCACTACCACATATCAGCGATACATGCAACTCCTATGAATCAACACCACATCCAACAAACTGAGGAATCAAGGAATCAAGGAATCAACGGTATGAATGCTATTTAGCATTCCCCGGGTATGAATGACATTTAGTCATTCCCCGGGTATGAATGCTATATAGCATTCCCGCCTACCAAGGGGTGGAAAAGATCGGGAATGGGAGTTCCCTCCTACAGAAGAGTCAGGGATAGGAATCCGGGATTGTCTGAATCACGGATTACGCGGATTTCACGGATTTCACGGATAAGAGAAGATCGGGGATCGGAATCCTCTCCTACAGAATGTAAGAATCTGGGATTGGAATCCCGCACACAGAAGAGAAGATGTGAAACGTCTATAAACCTTACAGTTTAAGTTGGCTTAATACATCTTCTAAGACATTATCTGCTTTTTCACGTGCGATACGTGCTTCTGAAAGGTCTGCAAGAATTTCATTCATTGGACGGTGTTCGATGGTATCCCCAACATCAACAAACTGGGATGGACTCAAATTATAATCTGTCTTTTGTGCGTCCTCTAAGGTAATGACATTGCTTAATTTCTCTCGTGATTCCCATGCATCGTAAACTTCCTTACATATTTTAATTCCTTCATCTGTTAGGACATTTTTGGGTTTCTGTTTTTCAAAGTGTAGTGAGAGATTTATTAGCAGAATCTTACCTTTTCTATCTTCTGGTTTCTTGCAGTTAAGTAATAGGATAATACCGGGTGCAGTGGTATTGTAAAATAGGTTTTCAGGTAATAGGATGACTGTTTCAATCAGATCCTTTTCAACAAATTGTTTGCGGATGTCACGTTCTTTATCTGAATGTTTACTCCCAGCTCCGCGTGAAACTGCCCCTGTATCCAATACAATTGCTGCCTGTCCATCCGAATTTAGGGATGCATACATGTGTTGTACCCATCCCCAATCTGCAGAAGAACTGGGTGGTTTACCGTAGGTGAACCGTTGCCAATTGTCGTTTGAATAGAAGTCATCATTGTACTCCTTCTGATTCCACATTGGATTAGCAACAATATAATCGAACTGTTGTAGTTTTGTGTTATCTGTTACAAACCGTGGATTACGGAAGGTATCCCCTATTTGTATATCGGAATCAATAAAATCGTGGAGAAATGCATTCATTTTTGCCATTGCATAGGTGGTCGGTGTTAATTCTTGACCGAAGATATGGGGTGCTTGACTCTTATCATCAGGATGTGTTTCGAGGTATTGTAACATACCTTTTATAAGCAGTCCTCCCGAACCGCATGCTGGATCATATATTTTTGTCATTGGCATGGGATCAATGAGTCGTGCCATTAATTCCCCTACCTCTTTGGGTGTATAGAATTCGCCTGCACTCTGTCCTTGACCTTCAGCGAATTTCCGTAGGAGGTATTCATAAGCACGTCCGAGGATATCCGGTTCTGTGTCTTGTAAACCGAGTCTATGTTCACTCAAGACCTCAATTAATGCTTCGAGGCGTTCGTCATCCAGAG
Source organism: Candidatus Poribacteria bacterium (assembly GCA_965205025.1). Classification (GTDB taxonomy): domain Bacteria; phylum Poribacteria; class WGA-4E; order WGA-4E; family WGA-3G; genus MSPOR6. Next base: position 66,827 of record CBDBFU010000033.1, on the reverse strand, counting down.
TTCGTTGTCCGCTTTGTGTTTCGTTGAAATCTTGAACGTTGAGTACACCTTGCAGGGGTGGGTTGAGTTTTGCGACATTTCGCATCGCTTCAGTGACGAATTCTCCGAGATGTCCATCGGCACCATGGTTGCGTATTTTGTCCCAACTGTATAATTGTGGTATGTAGAATCGTACTATGGGGGAACGATCATCTTTGAGAGCAGCTTCATGATCCGCTTCGATGATTTCACGTGCTGCGTCTTCGTCTCCGAATACTTCTATCTGTTTTTCGAATTCATCATCAAAAACATCTGAGAGTCTTTTGTAGAAGATGAGGGGTAGTATGAAGTCCTTGAATTTGGGAGCGTCGGCTTGCCCGCGGATGGTGTTTGCCGCGCGTAATAACCACTGTTCGAGTTGTGAGATGTCTAATTGTGTTTGTTCTGGTTCGTCAATGGGGATTTGTATTTGGGAGGTATCGGTAGATGAATTCTTTTTTGGCAATGAGATGCTCCTAAAAAGGTATTGTTTAGGAATTATAGCAATTATTGGTGGAAGATTCAATGTGTTTGTTGGTCTGGGGTGCGTAGATAATTTGTCAGCATGGGTCAATTTAGTAGGATTAGCATATTTTTGGGTTTGTTTTGAGTTGTCTAAACCATCAAATCAATGCAGAATCCGCATATGGTAAGGAGTAAGATCACAAACTAAATGAGGATTAAGTTTTAAATTCGGTAATGTTAAAGAAAAATCCAGTGCGGTTAGGAAACCGCACCTACCGGGTTTGGGAAAATTAGAATTACCGAAATATTTTCTTAATCTTCATAAAGTTTGTGGTACAAAGAGAGGTTTTTCTGAATCACGGATTACACGGATAAGAGAAGATCGGGGATCGGAATCCGGAGATTGTCTGAACCACCAAATCAATGTCGAATACGCGTAGGGGAAGGAGTAAGATCACAAACTAAAAGTTTGTGGTACAAAGAGGGGTTATTGTCTGCACGGTGGTTTCTCAGATTAACGGGTTTTATTTATTAGAATTGCCTTGAACGCGAGATGTCGGTGAAATAGATCTTTCTCAACGTGGAGGTTTAGGTTCGGTTAGAAACCGAACCTACCAAGGGGTGGAAACGTATCAATGACGATTACTGTGTCTTACTAAACAATGGGTTTTCAAGAAGGGATTGTACTTCGTAAATTGTCCCCGTCTTATCAGAATAAGGTTGGGGCATTCTAACAGGTGTTGAAACAACTCGAGGTTGGTTAGTGGGTTCACCTTGGATAATAAAATCGTTGAATGTTTCCCAATCTGGAATGCCTTTTAGAGGCCATGCATCCACAGCACAATATTGAAATAGCAAAAGACGACGTGGTTTATCAGAAGTATTTGGAGCAGATCCATGTAATGCACGAACATGGTGTAGTGTTATGCCACCTGCTTTAATCTCAATGGGTACAGCACCCTCAGGTGTAAAATCTGGATCGGTAACAGCACCGATGAATACTCCATTTTGATGATGATCCAATGTTGGACCTTTGTGTGAGCCGGGGATTATCATCAATGCACCATTTTCAACAGTCATATCATCAATTACTACACCCACAGCAAGTAAATCGTCATTCGTATGTGGATAAAATGCCCAATCCTGATGCCATTCAACCGGACTCCCAAACTCAGGATATTTCATATTAAGTTTATGTCCATTGTGTCTTAGATCATCACCGATAAGTTGTCCAACAATACCCAAGATATTAGGATGTCGTAGCGTTTGGTCGTATACACTATGATATAAACATGGACTCTTAATACGGCGAACTTGTGGATTTTCTGGGGAGTGTCCGGGTTCCAAATCGAAAATGTAGTTATGTTCTGTTACTTCTCTCGATTTTTCAACAAATTCATCGGTAACACGTCGAAGTGCTTTTACCTCTTCCTCAGTCAACACTCCTTCAACACCTATATATCCGTTCTCATTATAAGAATCTATTTGTTCCTGTGTTAGCATTAACTCGTCTCCTAAATCTGATGATTCTAAAATATTATCTTGTTATTATAACTTGTTGAAAGACCAATTAAAGTGAATTTACTAATTCTCTCGTTTATTCATAGGACTTCTATTTGGTTTCTTTAGTCAGAAAATATAATCTTATCGCAAAGTACTATATATCGTGATCCGGTACAGATAGGATAAAAATCCCAAAATATATCTGTATCTCTATCTTCAGTATAAACACCTGTTACTCCCCATTTTGGTCCGGATTCTTCTGATGAGACGATTTCAAATGTCTTAACATCCTGAAATTTAACACGAACAAGTCGGTTATGATCCATACCATAAGGGTGGGTGTTCACAGTGAGAACAACAGTCTTATCTGCATCACCAATCCCAGTAGACCTACCATCCTCGTTAATTGCTTTATAGTTGTCAAACTTAATATCTATCTCTGCGACATAATCATCATGAAAATTGTTATAATGTTGTAATGCAAGTTCAAGTTCGTCAGAATTGTTGACTTCAAATCTTGGATTCATGTAGACCTCCTTTAGGATTTATGCTTGGTATATCGTCCTGAAATCTCAATGTGTAATTAATATCGTTAATATACTAATTTTACACAATATATGTCTTTAATGCAATTTTATTTATATTGAACGTGATTTTGATAAGACACATTTTAACCCGAACTCTTAGCTCACACCAGAGTGCACAAACTGGAAAGTTTGTGCTACAAAGACTATCTTCAGGGAAAAGTTCTGTTTGACGAACTGACATTTTTTATTATCAAACTGGCGTTATTGAAGTAATTTCTCATATATATTCTGTATTCTATGTACATGTTGATCAATACCAAAATATGATTCAGCGTGTTTTCTTGCAGCAATACTCATTTTTTCATACTCATCTGAATTGGTAATCAATTGAATGATTTTATTACTCATCTGTTGGATTGAATTGATCTGTACAACCCATCCAGTTACACCATTAACAATCATATCAGAAGCACTACCGATCGACAATGCAACAACAGGTTTTCCAGATGCCATTGCTTCAGCAATTACACTTCCTGCAGAAAGGGTGACAAGTAGATCAATTTCTTGCATAGCCTTCGGTATATCGTTCCTATGTCCTGTGAAATGAATCACATCCTCCAAACCAAATTGTGCTACTAAATCTCGTACTTCTCTAAAATACGTCTGGTGTTTAGGAATTTCAAGTACATCCCCAATAACTTGAAATTGAACTGATTCACACTGTTTATTCACTTCGTTTGCAATTTCAACGAATGTCTTCTGTTGTTTAAACGGCTCAATTCTTCCTACAATTCCGATTGTAAAATCATCTGTTGATTTCTTATCTTTTTCATAAATGGGAGTAAATTCATTAAGGTCAACACAGTTCAAAATGACTTCAATCTTGTCCCTGGAAATACCGGATTCAATTAGAGGAGATTTACTCTGTTCTGATATAGAAATAATATAGTCCATTTCATCAAAGTAATACTTGGATACCTGATCGGTTGTCAGTAAATTGCGTATATGAGTCATGACAGGAATTTTCAATCGATTTTTTAGTTGTAGAATATAAGGGTTAAACCATGAATCCGATGTATGGACGATTTGTATGTTGTGTTTCTTAGCAAGCTCAGTTAACTTTGTGGTTGCAATCTTACGAGAGAAACGGGAGATAACCCTACGCCAATGGGGTAGATGAACAATAAAAGATGGGATATCTGCTTTCCTCACTTGGTCAGCAAATATCCCATCGTCTGGAAAAACTACAATTGGTTGATATTTTGTTCGATCTAAATGTGTTAGAAGATAATAGAGTTGTTTTTCTCCCCCACCTATACTTGTACCAGTATGGCTAAGGTAAAGAATTGGTATCATCTGTTCATTTCATTGGAAAATCTAACATTAAACTGGAAAATCGAGATGCTGTTCTCTGAAAACTTGACTAACAGATCTGTGTTGATGTACTCTCAAAATAGCGGCAGCAAGGAGAGGTGCAATTGACAGAACATGAATCTTACCCTCTAATTGTTTCTCAGCAGGAATTGGAATAGTATCCGTTGCGACGACTTCTCGTATGGAAGGATGTTCAAGTCTTTCCAAAGCAGATCCAACAAATACGCCGTGAGTGATACTTACATAAGCTGGTTCCGCTCCTGCTGCTGCCAAGGCTTGTGCCTGCTGATGAATACTCCCACCAGTAGCGATTTCATCGTCAATTATGATAGGTGTTTTTCCTTCTACTTCACCCACAAGCTCAACAAATTTTACATCTTGTCCGTTATTCCCATTTCTACGCTTATGCATAATTGCTAAGGGAAGTCGTAAGATATCAGAATATTTTTCAGCCAACTTTGCACGACCAGCATCAGGAGCAACTATTACACCATTTTCAATATCTTTCTCTTTAAAATAGTTTGCTAAGGTGGTAAGCGCAGTTAAATGATCCATAGGTATATCAAAGAAACCTTGAATCTGAGGCACGTGTAAGTCAATCGCCATTACACGACTTGCACCTGCAGTCGTCAATAGGTTAGCAACAAGCTTTGCGCTAATGGGTTCACGACCTGTTGTTTTATGATCTTGCCGTGCATACCCAAAGTACGGAATAATCGCAGTAATTTGTCTGGCGGATGCCCTTTTCATAGCATCTATTGTAATCAGAAGCTCCATGAGTGTTTCATTCGCTGGTTCACAAGTAGGTTGGATGATATAAATATCTGTACCGCGAATACTCTCTTCTATCTGAACGCGTGTCTCACTATTCGGGAATGGACCAATCGAAATCTTTCCGAGTTCAACACCTAAAATCCCTGCGATCTCTTTTGCTAAAGCAGGATTTGCTCGACCTGCAAATAAGCGAAAATCGCTGCGAACTTCTTGGTCAATCAATGAAGACATGCCAAAATCTCCTAAGTTTGTTTAGAGTTTCAATTAATTATGCAACCCTAATGTTTTCACATTAAATTAAGGATTCACCAGTCATTTCAATAGGTTGAGGTAACCCTAATAGATTAAGCACTGTCGGTGCAATATCTGCAAGTCGTCCACCTGAACGGAGTTCACGTCCCTTATATTCATCATCAACAACGATTAGATCAACATCAAAGGTTGTGTGTGCAGTATGTATTCCTCCAGTCTCTGGATCAATCATCTGCTCACAATTCCCATGATCCGCAGTAACAACGAGAGAACCACCTTTGTCTAATACTGCTTTGACAATCTGTCCAACACCAGTATCCACTGCTTCAACGGCTTTAATAGCTGCAGAGAGTGAACCCGTGTGTCCTACCATATCCCCATTCGCATAGTTTAAGACTATTAGATCGTACTTTTCAGATTCTATTCTTTTTAACATCTCCTCTGTAACTCCAGGAGCAGACATTTCCGGTTTCTGATCATAGGTAGTCACATCACGAGGAGAGGCGATAATCTGTCGGTGTTCGCCATTATACGGTTCGTCTCGATAGTCATTAAAAAAGAACGTTACGTGAGGGAATTTCTCTGTTTCAGCACAACGAAATTGGGTTAAACCTGCATCACTGACAAAAGAACCGAGGGTGTTCTGCATCTTGGGTGGCTTCTTAATAGCCGCTTCGACAGGCATCCCTTGTTCATATTCTGTCATCGTAATAAAGTTAACGCTCAATTTACAATTCCGTTTAAAACCCATTTGTCGGGTAACACCATCTTTTCCTTCACCATCATACGGGAATGTATCTAAACAAAATGCCTTTGTTAACTCCCTTGGACGGTCTCCCCGAAAATTGTAAAATATAACAGAATCACCGTCAGAAATTCGGGGTAACGGTTTACCATCCTCCCCTAACACGACAGTGGGTCGAACGAATTCATCCCCTTTTCGGTTTACATCATCAGGATTGTGATAATAATCACGATATGCCATGGCTGCGTTGTTTACAGAAGAATCACTTCCTTCAGTTAATAGACGATATGCTATTTCGACCCGTTCCCATCTATCATCTCGGTCCATAGCATAAAATCTACCGATGACCGATGCTATTTTTCCTACCCCTATCTCCTTTAATTTTGCTTCGATCTCTTCACAAAACTTAATACCAAGATCTGGTTGGCAATCACGTCCATCACTAAAATTATGTACCAATACTTGCTTTTTTTCCAATCCATGTTCTTTTGCAAGCCTAAGCAATCCATATAGATGTTCAAGTGAACTATGTACACCCGCATCACTTGCCAATCCCATAAGGTGCAAATTTGTTCTGTTATTTTTCACATGAGATATTGCATTTATGAGAACTTCGTTCTGAGCAAATTCACCTGAACGAATCATATTACTTATACGGAGTAATTCCTGATTTACTATGCGTCCGGCACCGATATTTTGATGACCAACTTCGCTGTTACCGATTACACCTGCAGGTAGACCGACATCTTCTCCAGAGGTGTGAATTGTAATATGCGGATAGTTTTTCCGCATCCAGTCATCTACAGGTGTATTTGCCAAATGAACAGCATTTGATTCCTGATATTCAGGATATGGATTGTTGCCCCATCCATCTCGAATAATGAGTACGACAGGGCGTTTTTGCTGGCTTGTCATATAAATTCCTTATCTACTCTTGATGCTTCCCCATGTAGTAGTTAGTTTTCCAAGTGCCTCTACATCTTGTGGTGTATCCATGATTTTTTGAATATCCGCTTCATTCAATGTTTCATCATATATTCGGACTTCATCAATTTTCCCGGGAAAGAAATCGCTTGGTCGTCCATAGTCATCTCCACCAATCCATAGATCTAAATCAGATGGTGCAATAGGAGTACTGTTAGCTGCTTCTCCTTCAAGTTTTCCATTTATATAAACACGTAATTTCTTACCATCAAAAGTTCCTGCAAAGTGATACCATTCACCAACTTTCCATTCTGTTGTTGTGGATTCAGCAAATAAATTGTCAGGTTTCACAAGAAAGTCTATGCTGTCCTTATTTCCAAAATCAAAGATAACAAATATGGAATTATTCTTCACCATTAAACGACGACTGGTAAGCACATCATTAGGACTGAACCATGCCATCATTGTAATATTATTTTCAATATCCAAGGCATCATGATCGGGAACAAGTACGTAGTCATCTTTCCCGTCAAATTCAAGTGCTGAACCGAATTTCCCTTCAACCCATTTTGGTGCGCCTTTGAACTCCCCGTCATGTCCATTCCCAGTAACATCCGTAGCAGTTCCTCCGGCTCCTTCATCAAATGGCCAAAAACCTACTAAACCATCTGCAGCAACAGCGAGATATGAATTCATACATACAAAAGTTGTGCAGATTAACAATACAAAAAGAACTCTCAACATCTCAATTCCTCCTAAGTTTAGATACATCCCCAGATTACATTGTTTAAATATATGTATATTATAGCATGTTTTATGTTAACACAAAAATTAAAATAGAACATGTACTGCCATTTAATCCTAATATAACGTGAGTTTGATAATTGGTATATGAACATCATTTCACCCAAAATACTATTCTCCCGAACCTGGTAGGTGCGGTTTCCTAACCACGGGGAATGCTATATAAAGATAAATTTTTAAAATCGGTAATATTAATTCCGCGGACCGGTAGGTATTGAGTCCCGTAGGGACGGAATGTCTATAGCAAAGGTATATATCCACATAATTGAGTCCCGTAGGGACGGAATGTCTATATCAACATATAGGTGGAGTTCTCATGAGACGTATGATCTTCTATAAACATTTCATAGACAGGTCTATTGAAGACACCATAGGCGACAATTTAGGGATACACCTTTCGCCCCTCTGGGGCTTAGGACTTTGGTTGGTACGTTTTCTACAAACCTTTCACCCCTCTGGGGCTTATTTTTTGGCAATCTGTTTTCTACACACCTTTCACCCCGCGAATCAGGAATCAAGGAATCAACGGTATGAATGCCATTTAGACATTCACCGGGCATTCACCGTAGCAATAGTAGGTTTGTAGACATATTCTATAAAGAAATATATTCTAAATTGACGCTTATAGTGCAGGAAAGAACCACGCTAACGTTTTATGTGTATAGGCAATGGCATAGGAATAGAGCGGTAACAGTTGACCGTTATCTCTACCGATAGGAAGCCAGCGATGTGTATCACGGGGTGGGAGGGTGCTGTTTTCAACAATTTTCTCCGTCATCCACTGATAAAGGAAAGCATCGTTTTCTGTAATTGGCGTGTACATTGGGAGTGTATTTGTTGCGTATCCAATAAAGCAAACGAGGACACCAACAATTGCGAAGATGCCAATGCTATATAGAAAAAAGTTGTTTTTCTTAGAGAGGTTTCTCCATTTCTCAGAACTTCGGTTCAAATCCATGGGCACGAAGCTTCTCTAAATGCCTTTTCGCGCCTGCTTCTGAAGCATATTTCTGTATCTCTTGTTTAAAACCTTCAAGGACTTTGTCTATTGCTTCCTCTTTGTCTATTGCTTCCTCTGAATATTCATCTTCTTTTGATAGCAGATGTGCCTTTGCTAATTTAAAAAAATTAGGCGGTAATTCTTCAAGTACTTTACCACTTCGAATATTTTCAAAGTAAGCTTGCTGCTCTTTAGCAGAAAGAGAGTTTAAATGATTTGCAATTTCTTTATTTCGTATTTCTGAATGCTTCTGGAGTTCATTTATCCTAGCTCCTAATTCATTTACCCGAGCTTTATATCTCTCAGCTACCTTTCTTTCCCTTTCTATTTCAGCTTTTTTCTTTGCCAATTCCTCGGCACTTAATTCTTCATCATTAGGCTTATCTGGATGATGTGTGTGTTGATTTAATTCTTTGACACAAGCGGTGCCGCGTTTTCTGTGCTTCCACCCTCTACATGCCTATCAACAGTTTCATTTTTTTCTTGAGAAATTTTCTGCCCTTGAGATGTCTTTACTGATGTCGCGTCTGGCGTATTGTCCGCTGCTATTTGGGATTCGGTATTGTACCGTATGATCGGTTCCGCTATGAGTTTAGGGTGTACAATGGCGAAATACCATGTTGTCCATCCAAGGACAACAACAATTGCAAGAATACCAACACTATATACAAAGAAGTTGTTTTTCATAGATACACTTCTCCATTTTCTCAAAACTTCGGTTTAAATCCATCTGCACGAAGCTCTTCTAAATGCTTCTCCGCATCGAATTCTTGAGCCAATTGTGGTTTAAGCAATTCAAAGAAAACCCCTATAAAACTATCGGGAATTCCTTCTTCTTTAAATGCTGTCCTCATGTTTTCAAGGACATCATCAATTGCTTTGCCACTCTTGATATCTTCAAAGTATGCTTTCTGCTCTTCAGCAGAAAGAGAGTTTAACCGCTTCACGAGTTTTGCATGCATTTCGTTTCGATTGTAACTCGCTTTATATCTTTCACTTTGCTTTTTGAGTTCATTTGTGGAATTAAGCAATTCCTTCACCTGAATTTTATAATTCTTTATCATCATTTCTGCCTCGGCTTTTCTCTTCGCCAATTCCTCAGCAGTTAATTTTTTGTCATTAGACTTGGGCGGATAATCTGTGTATTTATCCGATTCTTTTTGTGTAGAGGAAGCGGTTGTGTTTTTGTTCCCCTCACGCACAGATTGACTCATCACTTTTGGCTCTTTATGTGTTTCCGATGTGTCATGTTCTTTAATGTTTTTCCCTATCTGAGATTTTTCTATAACTGCTGCGTCTACCGTGTCATTCGTTGTTATTTGTGATTCTGTGTTGTAACGCACGATAGGATTCCCTATGAGATTAGGGCGTACAATGGTGAAATACCATGTTGTCCAGACTATTATGACGGTAAGAAACAGAAACCCTAAACTGAAAAATAAGCGTTTCGGTGTGAACATTCTGTTACCTCATTAGTTTTGAAGCAAACACCACGTGATTTAAAATAGTGTTTGCCTGATTAAGTTTGCGTATCCCAGTATAATTAGGGATTAAGCGTATCCCCCGCTTTCATATCCCTCACTATTACTAGCATGCTTTGTTTTTTTACATTCAATACAAATTGTATCATTACTCCTCTAATTTCTCAAAATAAAATAAATCAATTACTCTCATGCTTAACTTTTGTAGTGGCGTTTTGCGTTACGGTTTTCTTCCACAGAAGAGGAGAAGATCGCGGATCGGAATTACATCCTACAGAAGAGGAGAAGACTGGGGAAATGACATATAATTTATATTCGTTGAGTTTACTTTGACACTTATATAAAACATGATATATAATATTTCAAGTATTGACTTTTAGAAAGGAAATCAACATGTTCATAAAGGATATTGAAGAATCTAAGTTTGGTTCTATACGCAGATCAATCAATTCAAAGTTTATTAGAGAAATAATTGTTACGCATCATAGTGTTCCTGATAATAAATACGCATTACGTTTTATCATGGCAGGTGATAAAAGTAACGACAATCAAAATCAGGTCTTGATAAAATTTTTCAATAATGAATTGTCAGCACTGGCGGCATACGAAGATCTTATGGATGCGCTTCATGATGAAGGTGAAGTTTGGGACGCAGAGGAACACTGAAATACCATCATAGATTATCAGATTCAAATATAGACAATATTGGTATATCACTAATCATTTCTTGATCATTAAATTTCGTTAATTCTATTAATAATGTAATACCTACAATATCCCCGCCAAGTATCTTAACAAGTTAAATTGTCGCTGCAAGTGTCCCACCTGTCGTTAATAAATTATCATACTTAGTTCAAATTCATAGAATCAATTAGAAATTTAACGAATACATTATCATGATTTCTGTGATTGTACTTATAACAGGTTTCTGATTGTGCAGTATTTTAAGTCTCGTATAACAACTGTTCATAGGATAAACATTTATAGGAATGGTATCAGACGAGTACCAAAGATGCATTTCGTTCATATTTAAGTTAAATAAATATTAACTTATGTGATTCACGGAAAATTGGTATAGTTAAAATTATAAACCCTTATAGGATAAGGGTTCGTAAAATTGCTCCGTGAAGGTTTCCGTGAAAGTGTAATCATATCAGAACGATAAATATTAACACTTTTTCCAAACACATTATCCATACATCTAACATAATTCCATTTCTATAAATGATTCTCCCGTGATTAGGTGATATTTATGTCTTGAAATACTACTCAAACTGGAAGTTTGTGCTACATTAAAGAGATTTATTAGTGGACTTTAATTACCAGAAATGGTATTAGTAGGTTAAACACCCTCTAAGAAATCTCAGACGGTTTAATATCTCGTGCCACGAAAATATTGCTTTTATGCACCTTTTTGGGGCGTATCTTGTGTCATGAGTTACAGAATTCTCTCTATAATTCATAGGTATCAATTTTGAAACAAAAGTTTCCTTTTCTGCCGCGTTGGTATTTTTATTTACTTGGTATCATACCCGTATTTTCATTTTTTGTAGCAATATATTACAGTCAACATTACGGTTTGGGTGTGTTGAATACGACTATATTTGCGGTTGTTTGTACTTTTGTGTTTGTATCGGGGTGGCTTGGTTTGGGGGCGTTCGTTTTAGTCGGGATGTTTCTACTCGGTTTCTTCTCTGGCATTGTCAAAATGATTGTGAGGTCTATCGGGGCTTGGTATCGCGGATAATATTTTTCACTCAGCAGACTTATCTTTATGACGTTCATTGACTGTCACCATCTGTCTTGCTTTTCTTATATCCAGGGCAATATCCAATAAATCATTTTCTGACCTATTACAACAAGCAACGCAACCCAACAAGTATTGAAGAAGCCTTCGATATTGATCCCTTGTATTTTATTTGTGCTCCCGATGATAAGGCACATGGCACCGAAGTAGCAAAGCAGCGCGGTTATTTTTCCTACCAAAATAGGTATACAATCCAGACAATCTATCATATGCCAGAGTCCCTGTTCAGACATTGGTGCATTAAATAGGTCATACATGGGAACAGACAGGAGTGTTGGTATGATGCTTTTTGCTATCATCATCAGCAAACCTATCACCCCAGCGACACCGATAGTGATTGTTATTTTTTCGACTTTGACACTCGGTAAGAAGTGTAGTGCCAGGAACGCTACAACACTCAACACGACAAAATATATGATGTCCACTTTCTTTGGTTTTACATGTGCATGTGGTTGTCTGTCTTGTGTGTCTACGGACAACGGGGTTACATCACCTGCGTTATTTAACAACCTTTGCAGTGCGTTAACAGGGACAGCGAAGTTTAGGTTTTGTCCATCTCCGCGTGTTTCGGAGACAATAGCGATTACTTCCACATTTTCATTGACGACAGCACCACCACTGCTACCGCGAGAAATGGCGGCAGTAAACTGTATCATTTTGTCAGGATTCTGGGGTGTACCTGCGGGTAGTATGTTGCTGATACGTCCTTCACTGAATGTACCTTGTATCCCGCGCGGATTACCGACTGTGTAGATAGGGTCCCCGATTCGTACCGCTTCACTATTACCAAGCACAAGTGGACGTACACTAAGATTATCCACTTTCAGTATTGCTAAATCCCGCATTGGATCTACTGCCACGGTACCCTGTACTTCAAAACTTTCGGATTGGTTCACTAACTGTGCAGATGCAGTTTTGGCTTTTTGAATGACGTGGTAGTTGGTCGCCACCAGACCATCGTCTATGAAAAAACCACTCCCATGTGACTGACGACCTTGCTTATCTCGCATTTCTAAATAGACAGTCGCAGCAAGCAGCTGCTCGGCTATCGTTTGCGGTGCTTGTGCTGTGACAACCGAGCATAGACTAATAAGGCTAATCAACATTATTACATATAGACGCTTCATGAAACACCTCTGGGTTTAATTTATTTACATATCTCTATTCTCTGATAAATTCTCTTTCTATAGACCAATGTCGATCAGTGCTTTGCACAACAGCAGCACCGGGTATATCCATCTGAATCAGCATCTCATTAACTTCAGCAATTGTAAAGGAAGCAAGGAAGGAATCGTAATATAGTTTCTGTTGGTAAGGTGTATCATCTGCAGCATATTTATCAACAAATCCTTGTGCATCTGCATTAGTTTCAGGACGAATTAGATCTCGTATTAACACCAAACCTGTCGGTTTGACAACTCTACCCATATCAATTAAAGCTTTCAATGCATCGTGTATATGGTGAACGATACTATTTGAGATCACCCCATCAAATGATTTATCAGGGAACGGCAATTCTTTAGCGTCAACAAGTTGAAGGGTAATCCGATCACGCAAACAAGCATCAATAACATGCTGTTCGGCGATTTTCAACATCTCTTCAGATAAGTCTATGGCTGTTATTTGAATGTTTGGACAGGTTTGGGCAAGTAGGATAGGAATTTGTGCTGGACCGGTACCGACATCAAGAAAATGACCAGTAGATGCACCGAGGGCAATGACACGATCAACAAATGCTTGATCAACCTCCCCATGCTCCATCGCGTCGTAAGCGGCTGCAGCCTCGGGGGTATCCATTACTTCTGGTTCTACAATCCGCTCCATTCTCAGATTCCTCGGTAAGTTTAGCAATAGTCAGTGCGTTTTGATGTATTTGATCCGGTTGAAATTTTGTATACATTCCTACTGCCATCGCATCTATCGGTTTGATATTAGATAATGCGTATTGGAAAGCAGTAATAGGTTCATTTCTACCAGCTGCCAATACTTTTATTGCAATGATGGGTAATGGAATTGCTTGAATCGTTGCTACAGCAATTTCTCTGTCATCTTCAAGATACATCTCTCGGTGACGTGTATGATTATATAGGGCACAGACGTAAAAGTCAACATCAAAACCTTCTGAATAACAGTATTTCAGTATCAGGGGATCATGGGTTCCAATACCTACAGCACAACCAAGGTCACGAATCTGTTTCATACTCTCATGTAGTGAATCAAGTTTACCTTCAATATAGAGTTCGTCAGTTGTTCCACCATGGTGATAAATAGCAATCGGTTTATATTGAGCGATTAAGTCTAAATATGTGCTAAGGTCATTATATTCTTTTGCTTTTGGGGTCTGTGCTATCCACTGTATTGTACCACCACTATTCCAGTATTCATTCAGTGTCCGCATAATGTGCCTATCCGCTCTGGCAAGAACTGTATTAATGCCATTAACTTCGGCTTGTTTTAGATCCTCAATTATCTGTTGCGTGGTATAATAATCCTCCATTGCTTTGGAGGCAGCAGGAGTACTATGAGAAATTCCGCTATACGGATTGCCACCAATAATTAGGCGTGTGACACGGTATGAACCAATGGATATTGTTGGTAGATTGATTTTGTGTGACATTGTATTGGTATGGATTTTGAAAAGATTTACTTTATGGCGAATTGATTATTCTATATTTAGCAATTAATATGCCAATTTCAAACCTTAAAAAACCTATGATAATGGGATGTTAGGTCGATTCAGATGCACATAATAGGGCATTGATTAACAATATGCACAGAAACGTGCAAGACATACTACCATTTCTGAGGAAGTGACCATAGGGATATACACTTTTGCCATAAACATTCCGTCCCTACCAAATCAAGGAATCAACGGTATGAATGCCATAAATCAACGGTATGAATTCAAATGAATTGGCATTTTATTTGCAAATTTCCATATAATATTCTAATAGTTAAACCACCATACTCATATAATAACGTCAGTTTGATAATAAAAAATGTCAGTTCGGTAAACAGAATTTTGTCCTGAAGATAGTCTTTGTAGCACAAACTTTCCAGTTTGTGCACTCTGGTGATAACCAAAAGATCAGGTTACAGTGTGTCTTATCAAACTCACGTTATAATATATATTGGAGATAGACAAATGAATAAAATAACACAAAATAAGAAACTTCAAATCATAGGAATCATTATCATATCAACCCTTATCCTATCAATCACTACTGTACTTGCAAAAGAGGAAGGAGATACAGAATTTAGTGTTGTATCACTACAATCTAAAGAGGAAAATGGTGGAATAGCAGATTTCCTGTTAAGACTATCCAAGAATGTAATAGAAGATGATAAGTTATATACTGAAATACCAACGAAATCTTTAGAGATAACTCCATCAATGCAATTAACTGCACGTTGGGTAGCAAAGAACCAAATTGGTATCTATTTAGATAACACACTATCCCCATCTGTTGATTATACTTTTACATTTCTACCGAAATTCATACCTGAGATCAAACATAATTTAATTGGTCAGAGCAAATTCAAATATACTTCTACCCCATTTATGGTTGATAGTGCACAGATTAAAATTCAATCTGATGAAGAAACACAGATAAAGGTAGTTGGAATAATCTCATTTAATTATGTTATCAATCTTGATGCATTGGGAGAATATCTGTCTATAATTACAAGCAAGGGAAGCACTATTGATTATAAGTTTCAAGAACAAAGCCAGATTACAGATACGGTTTTATTGGAGTTGAATAGTATTGTACCGATATTAGAGAGTGGATTACTTCAGGTAAAGATTAACAAGGGATTTAGGTCCAATCAGACTGAAATAGGGCTGAGTGAAACAATTTATGCACCAATCAACTTAGAAGAAATTATACCCCTACATGTTAATGATAGTCAATTTCTACAAAGAGATGGATATCCTTACATTCAACTAAGATTCAGTTCACAAATTCACCATGATATATTAAAAGAAAATGTAAGCCTAACACCTTCAATACCTTTTCAATTGGTTGGTAGTGGAAGTCAATATGAACTTCGAGGTGATTTTGAATTTGGCACACAATATACACTTAATATAAAACATGGTATGTCCTCAATAGACCGTACTATATTAAGAGATACGTATATTGCGAGATTAAAAGTTCCGAACCTTAATCCAAGAATACGATTTATTGATGATACATACTTCATACCACTTAAGGGTTCTTTAGATCTTGGAATTGCTACCACGAATATAGATAAGTTTGAATATGGAATTGCAAAACTACATCTATCCAGCCTTCCTGAACTAATTCATAAAGGTGAGATCGAAATCGCTTCTATAGATAATGAAGAAGTCATCACCGAGTTGCCATTAGGGGAATTTCTGACAGAAAATCATGGCGGGATTTTTAAAATAATTATCTATTCAAATCAAGGTAGAGTTGGGTATGCTGAACGACTTTTAGTCATCACAGATCTTGGGATAGTTGCAAAGGTAATAAAAAATGAAATGTGGGTGTGGGTAAATTCTCTCGATTCATTAAATCCAATTTCGAAAGCAGATGTACAGATACTAAATAATAAGAGAATGAACATACTGTATTCTGACAAAACTGATAAGAATGGATTTGCCAAATTTCGTATAGATACAGATGAATTTAAAGATAATCCCGAATTTCTTATTACAGTCAAGAAGGATAATGACTTTTCATTACTCCAGTTGCAACGAGAGAAATTATCCACCAACAGATTCGACATTGATGGTATTCCATATTTAGTTGATGACTATGAGGCATTTCTCTATACTGATCGAGGTGTATATCGACCAGGAGAAACAGTGAATCTTGTAGGTATTGTTCGAGGAGAAAAAACCATTCCACCAAATCAGCTTCCATTACAGCTTAACATAGTTAATCCAACGGGGAATATTGTAAAAGAAATAGAAGTAAAAACTGGTAGTGAAGGGGAATGTGAAATTGAAATTCCTATAGCGGATGTTTCTCTAACTGGATGGTACAACGCCAAAATGTTAATTGGGAAGAATCAGATAGGTGCTGTATCTTTTCAAGTAGAAGAATTCATTCCAGACAGAATGAAAATAGATCTTAATGTTGAAAAAGCTACTTATACTGTAGGGGATGAGGTAAATTTTGATATAAATGCAGCAAACCTATATGGCACTCCTGCTGTTGGTAGATCAGTATACGCTTTATATTTCCTTTCACCAATTCAATTTATACCACCGGAGAAATGGAATTCATATAAGTTTGCTGATAATTCACGCACATTTGAAAGGAACACCATACAACTAAATGATACAGTGACCGATGCACATGGCAATGTAAATTATGCTTTCAAACTCCCAAAGGAATTAAAACCACCTGCTGCCCTTAACTGTGATATACATATATCTGTACAAGATCTTGGTGGACGTGCCGTTTCTACTTCTGACTCAGTTCTTGTCCATCCCTATACACACTATATTGGTATTAGACGACCTGTGGAAGGAACAGTTAAATTAAATGAGAAGGTTAGTTTTGAATACATCGTATTAGATACAGATGGAATGGTCACGAGTGGACATCCGGTAAAGATGACAGTATCATCTATTGATTCACACAACAGGCGAGGACAAGAATCTCCATCTTATACGAAAATAGAAACAAGAACTCTAACATCGCTTGAAAAACCAGGTACGTTTGATTTTATTCCTGTTGCTTTTGGGGTTCATTTGGTAGAGATTGAGGATCTTAAGAGTAAAGCAAAAACTTCAATGCAATTTTATGTTTCGGAATGGGGTGGTGTGCCTTGGTCTATCGAAAATGCTGATAAACTTGATATGTCCCTTGATAAACCCTCATACCTACCAGGTGAAGAAGCGAAACTAACTATAAAACCACCATTCCAAGGGAAAGTATTACTAACAATCGAACGTGACAAAGTGTTGAGTTACCAGACTATTACCTTGAAAAACACGACTGAGACATTGACAATCCCTGTAGAGGAATTATATTCTCCGAATGTGTATATTTCTGCAATACTAATTAGATCCACTACAACATTGAAGAAGGATGTTCCTGCACGGGCTTATGGAATATTACCATTAAAAATTAATGCCGAACTTAATCACTTAAATGTTGCTATAGATGCTCCTGAACAGGTTCGACCGAATTCAGATATCAATATAAAGGTTAAAGTTAATGGAAAGAAAAAAGAACAATCATATATGGTAACAGTCGCAGCTGTTGATGAAGGTATAATTCAACTAACTGGTATGAATACACCAGATCCACACTCATATTTCTATCAGAAGAGAAGATTAGATACACTATCCTTTGAATTTTATACAGCAATTACACGGGATAAACAATTTCCTATTACACCTATTCAATCTCTTGCGGATATATTAGGTTTAGATTCAGTTGCCTATTTCAAAGACGAAATTGCTTATGCTCAAGCAGTAGCATTGGATACAATTGGATCTCCAATGCCTGCAGCAAAAAGTGTAAGAAGTTCTGTTCAACAGCGTAGGTTGAGTAGGGGTAGAAGAGTTAACACTGACTCTGTTCTACGAGTCAAACCCATATCACTCTGGTCTGGATTGATAAGAACAGATAAAGATGGCAATGGGAATATCCGTATAGATATTCCACAATTCAATGGAACACTTCGTCTGATGGCAGTTGCATTCGCAGGAAAAGACTTCGGTTCGGCAACCAGTATGATTCAAGTGCGCGATCCAGTAGTCATGACACCAACATTCCCTCGTTTTCTTTCAAGTGGTGATCGTATACGCGTTCCTGTTACCGTGTATAATGGCAATACCAATTCAGCTGATTTCAAGGTAAAATTACAAGTCTCTGGTCCAGTAAAACTATTGTCTGGTAATAGTAATCTACATCAGACTATGGTTATTGATGATGATTCACTTGAAAAACAGTTGAGTGTTGAATCAGATACCGAAGGACAGGTGTATTTTGATGTAATCGCTCATGATGCAGTTGGTATTTCGGATTTTAATCTATCTATTACTGGAGGTGGAGATGAGATTAAGTCAGCACCTATCAGTATTCCAATCAGGTCACCTGCACCATACATTACTAAGACTGGACAAGGAATTGTTAGCGTGAATGAACCTGCAGAATTCATACTACCATCGAACTTACGATCGGATACTTCTGAGTTTTTGGTTACGCTATCTCCACTCCCTTCATTACGTTTTGCAAACGGACTTCGATACCTTATCCAATATCCTTACGGGTGTCTTGAACAAACAACAAGCCGTGTATTTCCATTACTATACCTCACTGATTTAGCGCGTATAGTTGAACCAACATTAGCAGAAGAGGGTAAAATCAAAGAATATATTGAGGTAGGAATTGAAAAACTTGAAAAAATGTTAGGAAATAATCTGATGTTCTCATATTGGCAACGCGGATCTTATACACACACCTGGAGCAGTATCTATGCTGCACATTATCTCGTTGAAGCAAGAATAGCAGGTTACCAAGTTTCAGATTACACATATAACAGAATGATTGAAGGGTTACGGAGACAAGTCAGACAAGAATTAATTCCAAATTACAACGAGAACAGACAACCTGATAAATATAGATTACCACAAGTAGTTTATGCCTGTTATGTATTAAGTAAAGCAGGACAAGCAGAAAAACAGGTTATGTTCCATCTCAGAAATAACCGTATAAAGGATCTTAATGATTATAGTATTTTTCAACTGGCTGGGGCTTTTGCACATAGTGGAAATAAACAGATTGCACTATCACTCTTACCTGATAAAGTCGATATTGAGAAAACAGAATATCGAGATACGGGTTGGAATTTCGATTCAAGTGTTAGATCGTATGCAATTATTTTAGATATGTTAATGGAGATAAAGGATGACCATCCGTTGATTCCACATTTGGTCGAAAGTCTTACAGATTCAGCTTCAAATAGACAAAGATGGGGAACAACACAAGAGAATGCCTATGCATTTCTTGCACTTGGTAAATATTTAAATAAACTACCTCAGCAGAAATTCTCTGGTGAAATTGTTCGAGATACAGATCATGTCGTTCGTTTTGATTCTATGGGTAAGCAACTTATAAATTCAGATTGGGACGGTTCACATTTTAAGATCAATATACAAGGGAATGGTACATGTTATTACTATTGGGAAGCCTTTGGAATCGGTCGTGATTCATATATTGAGGAATATGGTAATGAAATAGTTATCAATAGACGATATTTAACACAGGATCAATCTCGTGTTAAGAAAGTATTTCAACAGGGAGAACTGCTAATCACAGAAATCAGTGTAAAATCATTGTCTAAGGATCTTCATAATGTTGTGGTTGTTGATATGTTACCATCAGGATTTGAAATAGAAAACCCTCGACTCAAAACAAGAGATAGTAGGTCAATTCTCCATCAACAATCCTTCAGACCAAATAACATTGATATCCGTGATGATAGGCTGATTCTCTTTGGATCATTTCCTAAAGATAACGAACAGAAATTCTATTATACGCTAAGGGCAGTAACCGAAGGTAGTTTTACATTACCACCTATTTCCGCTGAGGCTATGTATGATCCCAGCAAATCCGCTGTGGCAGGTACAGGAACTATTCAAGTAGTGAGATAAAAACCAAGGTATAATTATAAATGGATCAATTCTAATACCATTTCAATTAATGATTCTCCCATGATTGGGTGATATTTATGTCTTGAGATACTACACAAACTGGATGAGGATTAAGTTTTAAATTCGGTAATTCCCATTTTCCCAAACTCGGTAGGTTCGGTTTCCTAACCGAACCGAATTTCTAACACATTACCGAATTATTATTTTAATCTTCATGAAGTTTGTGCTACATTAAAGATGCTAATGAGATTTAATTACTAAATATGGTATAACTTCTTTATATGAGGAGATTTGAATCCCAATTTTTATCTTTGTAGGAGGGGTATACGCATCCGATATAAATCATGAACTCACGTCATGCTAAGGAATCTGTCCTTCCGAAAAATGGTAAATCCCTTGTTTATCTACTGTAATTTCAGGTATATTTCCATGTTCAACAAACCAATCATACCCAATCTTCAGATTAGACCAGAATTGGATTAACCCATCATCATTCCCAATACTATTCTTGAGACGATTCAGTGATAAATTGTCCAATTTTGAAGGGAAAATGTGGACTGGTATTT
Organism: Candidatus Poribacteria bacterium; assembly: GCA_965205025.1. Lineage (GTDB taxonomy): Bacteria > Poribacteria > WGA-4E > WGA-4E > WGA-3G > MSPOR6. The sequence continues at coordinate 45,946 of CBDBFU010000033.1, read as the reverse complement.
TCTCTTGACCATTCGACTTGGCTTGGATTGCTAACCAATATACTTCCATAATCTTATCGTCTGTTATAGGAATACATCCAATAGTAGCACACCCGCCATGTATAAAGATATCTCCGCCTAATTTGCTTTTTACACCTAATATTTTATCTGATTTGTTAGGATAATTGATGCCAAGTGACAAAAAGAAATTGCTATTAGGATTAAATCGGTCAATATAATAAAATCCTTCTGGTATCTGTAAATCACCTTCCTGTCTTTTCGGTCCTAACTTACCTGATGATGCACAGAATTCATAATAACAAACTTTCTGATACGTCTCATCAACATTTCTCTTTGTCCATACTTCTAAAATCCGTTCATCCTTAAAAATACGGACATAGATATTCTGTGGCGGGTATTCATAACCCTGTTTTTCAAATAGGTTTTGCAGTTGAACATCCTTTTCTCGGTGTGCAAACTGAACACGTGGATAGGTTAACTGTTTCTCTTTAAAGGACTGATTTTCTGTCGATTTACATGACACTAACATACATGACACAAGGATAATCACACATAATTTTATCATATTCGGATATATTATTTACCGTATGACAATAGGATTTCCGGGTGAACCTGTAGCACCTTTCAAACGAAGTGGGGCAAAACTGAAGGCAAATTCGTACACTCTATCAGCTGCTAATTCCTCTGTAATGATATTCTCCAGATTGTATATACCGTGTTTTACAATAAACAACTGATGAACTGGAAATGCAAGCGATTCATCCGGGTTCGGTACAACCTCAATCCCCCAGTTATCACTACATAACATCACTATCTTTTGCTCTACGAGAAACTGTCCTGCTTCCAAACCAATCCCCGGTTCAGTTGTACTATACCTATCATTATCTTTCATCCATAAACTACCCCAACCGGTATGTATAATTACAACATCACCAGGAGTGATTTCAACATTCTGTTTTTCCAATGCACCCTCAAGATCAGCACGGGTAATCTCATAGCTATCTCCAAGCATATCAACACCTTTGTACCCTGCAATATCAATCAATACACCGCGTGTGAAGATAGGTCCAACATTCTCAACCCCCAGTTCTTTAAGACCTTCTGCAGTTGCAAAATCATTCTGATTTAATCCATTATAGAAATGATCACCGATCCCTATGTGTCCCAATCCATCGAATTGCGTTCCAATCTGACCAATCTCACCACTAAAAATCTCCTCAAACCAAGTAGTCTTGTTCTCTCCAAGAGGACCGGACATCTGTGGAATTCGGAGACTATAATGGCGTGTTCCAAATACTGGAATACCACTCTCATATACTCTACCAAGTTGATAGACCTTCCCAGTCTTGATTAGACTCGCTGCATCCAATGCCTTTTTTGGTGATAGTCTGTTGACTGCACCCCGACGATCATCCGCACCCCATTCAGATGGATGCCATGATTCTTGGAGTTCTGGTTCAGGATCTATTTTGACAACAGATCTTCTTACTTTTGGTTTTGGGGGAATAGCTGGATCTTCTTGTGCATATACCACATTGCTCAACACCTGTCCATTTTGAAAATATGATCCTACAATCTGTTGTATGAGTAAATAGCTAAAAGAGAAAAATACCAACACAATTACAACAATCAGAATACCGATATGTCTTGATTTCTTAAACATTGTAGTCTCCTTAATTGAGTTTACTTATTATGCAATAGGTTTTCAAATATAACCCGTTGTTTTTCAGTCATCTCTGTCATTTTCGTGATATTAACAACGATTTCTTCTGAGGTCGGAATAATTTCTGGAATCTCGGTTAATACAATAGTCTCGGTAATATCTTTATTATATGAATCATATTCTCCATAACTTATTTCCAACTCCGTACCTGATTTCCAATCTTTAGCAAGTTTTCGAAGTTCTTTCCGTTTATATATGCGTATATTATTGATAGCACTCACATTAGCAGGTGTATCTCGTCCCATATTTGTCTGTAGCATTTCAATTACATAGTCTGAGGTCGGTAATTCTTCGCTCAGATTTATATTTACAGATAAACCCGCTTTTTCGAAGTATTCCACAAGAGAAGTTCGAGCATTTCCATAGATGTAGGTATTGAAGAACGGACTAAAATCTTTTCTAGTAAGGTCATTGAGTATTTCAATAATATCACTATTTGTGTATCCACTTGAGATAAATCTAAATTTTTGATACATGCGTCTAATCACATCATCAAAACTCATGGTATTGTCTGAAAGTTCACGTATTTCAAAATCCAAAGCAGCTGTCACCAGACTCCCCCCATTGTATTGGAGTCTTTTATCAATTGTATCACTTATAGCGAATTCACTCGGAGCAGATAAAAAACTTTCCCATGCAAATTCAAGTCGTCTAAGATATTCATCTACAGAAATATATCCAAGTCGCCTGGCGGTTATATCATCATAGAAATCTGTTACCCCTTCTTTAAACCAGTGTTCATTACCACTAAAATTATCTAAGTCAGGGTTTCCGTTCCATACATGGAATACTTCATGTGCCAGAAAAGGTCCCCACTGATGACTTCTGGAAATATCCAATGGTTTATCCATCAAAATACTTATACTCCGTCCTATACCATGGACCTTCTGAACGAGTCCAATACCTATCTTCATAGGAATTTTCATAGGGATTAATAATAAATAAGAAGGGTTCCATAGGACTTACACCAAATAGGTCTGAATATGCTTGGATGTACTTAAAAATAGTATCTTCTATTATCGATTTTGACTTATTTAACTTACTTCCAATAGCAAGTATAATCTTAGTTTCTCCAGATTCAACATTGACCACAGCATGTTTTCCAATTAGGATGTATGGATTCGTTAATTCTTTTTGATTATATAGGTGAAACTTCTTACCTTTCTTATCAATACTATGCCATGGTGTGGAGACATGCCATCCTTTGGGGAGGTTAAATTCGACAGTTATATCATTACACTCTCTACCAACAATGAAGAGCATATTGCATGGAAAAAAGATACAATCTTCTCTTTGATATGGTGTAATCGCAGGATCGGGTCTAATCCCAGTCTGTTGAAAAACGTCATCATTCTTTTCAGAACCATGTCTCAAAGATGCAGTATATCTTAAAGTAATCGGTATAGTATATAAATCATCAGATTTAAACGTCCAAACATCTCTTGTGCTACGTTGTTTTGGAACTCATTGGACTGTGACTTAAATCAACTTTTTCAATATATGTATCTTCTCCATTTAAAGCTAAACGGACTTTTCTTAATTCTAATTCTTTAGGAAATAATTTTGCATTAACCTGTAAAACTCCTATGTTATCCTCATCCATAGTTATTGTATAGTTGCTTTTATCTATATGTGTTTCATTACCTCCACCTGATCTTACTACCTCAATTGTCTCGAACATAGGATGCTTATATAAGTCATTTTTCCATTTGTATTTCCACCGAGTACCAAGTGTCAAAGGTAAATAATCCTCACTTTTTTCTGGCACATAGTACTCAACTAATTCTGCTTCAGTTATGATGCCATTTGAATGCTCATAACGCATCTTTACAATACCGACACCTTTGGCAAACCACAAATATCGGACACCATTCATCATTGCCTCATTTAATAGTCTTAGTTGTGTAGCTTGAAAACGCTCAAAATGGATTTCAGCATTGGTATCTGACAAGATCGTCTTATGTAAGAGTGAATCTTTAAAAGTTCCTGATGAAACATTAACGGATTCATATCCTTCATAAGATATTTCTTCCTGAGTTATCCAATCCCATTGACTTGACTGTTCCATTTTTTCCCTAATTTCAATGGATACTGAAATAATCCTTTTTCAGGTTTACCACTACATACTTGTAATAACAGCATAGAAGTAGTATACGGGAAATGTGATTTGTTTGAAAGAAAATATCCTTCAGAAGATAATGTCATTCGAGATGCGCTTACTCTTAAGTTCTTATTGGTTTTTCTATAAGAAATCTGCCAGAACCTACGTCTTCTCCAATTGTGTCTCTTACTTTTGTATCTAATATGAATTTTGTCATGTCACCATAACTATTTTTATTACCAACAGTAATTTCTTCGATATTCGATTCCTTAAAATAATTGTTTTGCCACTTGTATGTCCAACTATTTCCTTTATTTATAGGGAAGAAGTCTTTGGAATTTTTGATCTATCTTGTAGTCAATTAACTCTGCTTCTGTGATTACTCCGTTTGAATGTTCATAGCGCATTTTAACTATGCCTATTCCTTTTGCGAACCATAAATATCGTATCCATTCAACAATGAATTTTCAACTTCACGTCTCATGTTAGCATCTGTGTATACAGACTTATGTCTAATACATTCTTTGAACGTACCCATTGAAGTGGTTACTTGTTCATTCTGTATTAGGGTGACAGGCGATTTTACTCTCCTGAGGTCGCTTGCTAGCCAAGTTTCACCTATTTTAATAGGATATTGGAATAATTCTCCGAGAAAATTACTTAACAATATTGTCATCTGTTCAGGAATGACTACACCGCTATAAAATTCTTTAGGGTGCATCGTCAGATATTCTTTACTTTTTTTCACATGGAAAGTTCCAGAAGCAGTCTTTATTCCTATATCTGTTTTAGTTTCAACAATTAGTCACGAGCAACTCTATCAGGTAGTTCCTTTTTTACAGGTAGCTCAATTCTACCAGGAAAACTATTGTCTGACTGACAAGCAAGTAAGATAGTGATTATCCCAACTATAGCAATCCTTAAACTATACTTTAGGAAATTCTTAACTTTGATATTCATAAGACCTCCATCAATTCTTTCCTAAAATACCATTGAAGATTGCACGCTGTAGTTTATTCATTTTTTCCATTTTTGTAATTCTAACACTAACCTCCTGAAATGTAGGAGGATTATCCGATATACCTTTTAAGGTTACCATTTCTGTTTTAAAATCACTTTCATTCCCCATATTTTGTAGGTCAACTCCAAGACATCCCCTGTTTTCCAATCTACTGCTATTTTACATAATCCAGTGTAGACATCACTCGGTTACCATCAATAGAACTAATATCAACCATATTGTCCTGTTCTAAACTTTTCTTTAGTACATCAACAACATACTGATACGTTGGTATCTTTTCATAAGATGTTACCTCAAAGTCTAAACCTGCGTAAGCAAGATATTCTTTCAATGGGAGTCGTTCCTTTCCTAATACATACTTTTCAAAAAATGGTCTCATATCCTTACTTGATACTTTATTGACACTTCTGATGATATCTTCATTGGTATATTCTATCGTATAATCAGGAAACTTGCGGTACATATCCTGCATGACCTGATTAAAATTCTTTCTGTTTCTACTGCGATGCCTAATTTGAAGGTCTATTGATGCAGCGACAAGACTCCCACCTTCATAAACTAACCTTCTAACACGATAATCATCACCGACAGCCAATTCATGAGATACTGATAAATACTTCTCACATGCTGTCTCAAGCTTACTAAGAAATTCACTTTCAGTTAGATAACCCAATTGTTTGGCAGTAATATCTGAATAATAATTTGTCACACCTTCACTGAACCATGTTTCTTTTGATGAAAAACGTGGTAGGGATGTTAGTCCATTCCAGATATGAAAGACTTCGTGACCAAGGAATGGTCCATAAACAGATTTTGTATCAGGATTTTGTATATCCTTCATAAAGATATTAACACTATGTCTATGTCCATGACCTTCCATTCGGATTTGAGTGTCTTTTTCGTTTTGATTAATTAATAGTGTGACAGTATGATCAGGACCATTCTTAAAGACCCGTGAATAAGCATTAAGGAATTTTTCAACGGTCAACTGAATCTCATCTTTGGACGATTTAAGCTTACCCACAATACCCATAACTACTTTTGTATTATCAGATTTGCTTACAACTTCATCATATTCACCAAACAGAATATAGTTCTGCGTTAATTCTTCCTGGTTATCAACTGAATATCTATATCAGAATTCCCAATGCGGTTCCAAGGAGTTAATACGTTCCATCCATCTGGAACAATGAATTCCACCTCTATATTAGCTGACTTTCCTCCTATTATAAAGAGGTCTCCACCCAACCAGACCATACTACTATCTCTGAATATGGGTTGTGATCTGGTTAAGACTTGGCTTCCACGCCTTTCTGACTTAAATCCTTTGTAATATTCTGCAAATTCTTTTGATATTTCGTAGTTTAAGTTTATTGTTCCACCGGTACGACTTTTAAAGAATTTTGTTGTCCAAGCAGGATAGGGATATCCACTAAAATGTGGTCTACCAAGAGGATCAGGTCTTACTATGATACCACGTAAGAATGGATAGTTTTTGGATTTATATTCATCATGATCAGGGACAAATTGACCATGTTGGGGTATATAATCGCTATCGCCATGTAGACGTAACTTCATTTCTTCAAAGTTGCCTCTTTCAGGCAATAACTGAAAATCAACAAGCATTTCTCCAGGTTCAGTTTTATCTGGTATTGTTATAGTATATTTTGATTCTAACAAAGATATCTCAGGTTTATCTTGAATATCAATAATTGCGACTTTCTCAATCATTGGTCTTGGTTGATATGCATTCTGCCATTTATATGTCCAAGTCGTTCCAGTATTCAGTGGAAAATACTCAAGACTACCATTTGGAACATTATAATCGATTAATTCTGCCTTCAGTAGTAATACCATTGGAGTGTTCATAACGCAATTTTACAATTCCAATACCTTTTACAAACCATAGATAACGTGTACCATTTATGAGAGCAACTCTTAGTAAATCTTCAGGTGTAGGATTTGAAAACACTGTTGCACCCTGAAAAACAGTTTTATGCTTAAGACAATCTTTAAATGTACCAAGAGTTGTTTCAATGGTCTCAAATTCTTCGATCGTAGTCGTCACATTTACATTCGAAAAACCTTCTTTAGTCCAGGATTTACCAACGCTTATAGGATATCGTAATAGTTCTGGATAATGATTTTCGATTAACTCAATAAATATACTATCTGGACCTTCTGGTCTATCACGACCTGAGTGGGAATACCCTGATCCAGAAAGTCGTAAGATTGGATTCTTATCAAACCAAAAATAAAAATTCCCATCAAGCATCTTTCTACCATCTTCCAATGCAACATAGGTATTGAATCCAAGACTATTTTCACTCTGAGTGTTCTTAAAGACCTTGATTTTTTCAATCAATGTAAATTTCTCATAATCATTCTTCCATTTATAAGTCCAAGATGTACCTATATCAATTGGAAACATATCCTTTTTCTCTACAGGGATATAACTACTAATCAATTCCCCTTCGGTGGTAATTCCATTTGAGTGCTCATATAATAACTTTACTACACCAATCCCTGGTGAAAACCACAGATATCGTGTTCCGTTAACCAACGCATTGCCAAATTCAGTTTTACTATCCCAATTCGCTTCTTTGATGATAGTCTTGTGTTTCAAACACTTAGGATATAATTTATTGCCTATTCTTACATCTTCATAATTTTCAAGGGTGACCTGTTCAGTTCCACCCCGAAATCCTCTCTGTTCCCATGTGTCTCCAATCGTAATTGTTTCTTGAAAAAGGTCACCTTCAAAACTATCCAATATTGTCCGTAAGGTGCGAGGTGTATCAATACTTGAACTGAAGTCTGTCATTCTTAAGGTTAAATAGGAATTTGTTTTTTGTATGTGTATATTACCTTTACCATAATCCTCACCAAAACCTGTATCATATTCTCTTCCAGTTTTGATATTCAGAATACGTTCAACCTTTCCTGCCAGAACAGGTTGATCCTCAGATTTGACTATTATTTTACAAGATGATACAACCAGACAGAAACAAATGAGTTGAATTATGATTTTCATTTTACTACTCCATGAGAAATATATGTAAGAATTCTTTTGATCATAATTTTAAATAAGAGAGGTTATCAATGAAAACACAACAGTTTTCGATAATGATTTGATAGTGGATTCAAGTATATCAATATATAACATACCATGGTGAAATATAAAGAATGGATAGACTGAAACAGCATGGTATACTACATTGTGGTATAATCAAGATGTTTAAAATTGTCTAATTCTTCATGTGTAACTTACTGAAAAGATATTGGTTTACAGAATAACTTTATGCACACAACGTCAATACTATTCGTCCTTCTATCAGCATTTTGCCACGCCTTATGGAATTTTTATAGTAAATCAAGTAAAGATACACGCATTTTATTCTTTTGGTGTGGACTTTACACCGGTATTTTAGCTATTGTCGTATTTATAATCAATAAACCTATTATACCTACACCAGTATGGGTATACATACTTGCGTCTGCCTTCGTACATCTATTGTACCGTCTATTTTTGACTCAGGCATACACTGTTGGAGAGATTTCTTTCGTCTATCCAATTACCCGTTCTGCTCCTGCGTTCTTACCAATATTCGCTTTTCTTTTTCTCAATGAGAGAATCTCAGTACAAGGGTTGATTGGAATCCTATGTGTTATGTGTTCAATATTACTCTATCAGCAACGTGAAAAGGAAATAAATGTTAGAACATTCGTCAGATTCCTACGTGAACCGGATGCAATTTGGGCGTATGCCACTCTTGCAAGTGTAATTGGTTATTCACTCATTGACAAACAAGGTATGTCTACACTACATAACAATATATCCGAAACATCATTGATGTATGCCGTAAACTATTATCTGATGGAAAACCTTTGCTCCCAACTGCTTTATGCTGTGATAACTTTTCTGCGTTTCCCTAAGCAACAGATAATACAAATTGGTAAAACAGAATGGAAACGAGCTATTTTTGTAGTTGTATTCTCCTTAATTTCCTATTCCCTTATCCTTTATGTGCTTATGACTGAAAAAGTAAGTTATGTGACTGCTATCCGCCAATGTTCTGTCATTTTTGTTGTAATACTTGGTGGGTATGCGTTGAAAGAAACGTATACAAAACGAAGATTATTTGCAGCAGTTCTGATGGTTATTGGTATATTCTTGATTACAATGCAATAGTGTCCGAGATTGTTTCATATAAGAAAAAGGTTCGGTATGACACCGAACCTATTAGATAGATAAGTTATTCCACCTCTATCCGAACGAAACCCCTAACTTAACACTTCGTTCAGGATGATTGTCCATCTCTATATAGGCTTCAACAGAATCTTCAAACGGGACAACTGGGTCTACAATATCTTCACAGTCAAATCGACCTTCTGCAAGCCATTTCCAACAAGATTGGATTATCCTACCGAAATTCCAACGTGGATGGTCTCGATTAGGATCACTATTCGCTCGGGCAAAAATTAAGTTAGGAATATTAAAATGTGCAACAGCGCCAAGATCCAAACCACCTTTACACTCCTTTGCCCACCCTGCAACGACAACCGTACCTTCAAATGCAACACTCCGAATGGCATCATCAAGAGCATTATAGACTGCACTTGTTTCAATCGCAACATCAAGACCTACACCACCGGTTGCATCCTTAAGTACTTCACCAACATCACAAGCAGTCGGATCCAGTACAAGATCAGCACCAGTTTTTTCAGCAACAGCACGACGACCTTCAATAGGGTCAACACATGCAATAAAATCTGCACCTGCTTCGCGGGCATACTGTTGGGTCATGAGTCCAATCGCGCCTAATCCAAATACAGCTACACGATCACCCACGCGAACCTGTCCATCTCGGATCGCGGATAATGCAAAATGAGCAGGATCATAACATACTGCTTCTTTCCAGGTCATCCTTTCTGGCATTTTTAATACACCACCGGATCTCCAAGTATGTGTCTCTTTAAGATGTCCATGTCCAGCAACACGCTCACCTACTTCACAGTCTTCAACACCATCGCCAACCTCGATAATCTTCCCAACACACATATTACCAAGTCCTTGTGGGAAACCTGCTCCACGTAAACCGTAATACATTGTCATCTCAGTTCCACGTTTTGGTGCACCATGTTCAACCTGAACACGAACATGTCCTTCAGGGACAGGTCCATCTTCATATTCTCGTAAAACCGGTTCTCTCGGGGCAACTGCAACTAATTCTTTTGGCATATTATCTCCTTAATAGTAGTAGATACACTCTGTGTACCGAAACATAAAATTAATGGGGTATTCCTAATTTATGCATCCTCTGATGTATAGCTTCTCGTGCTTCTTGGAAAGGACGGGATAGATATTCAATATGGTCATCTTCACCATGATGATGGGTCGTTGTACCATGTTCATAATGACGGGCAGATTGTTGTATATAAGATAATCCACCTTCTATCAGCGTAAGCATATAGTTAGCCGTTTCAGGATCAAACATCCACCATTCTTCACCAACAGCAATATAAATTGGAGATGTATGTGCAATAATTCCACGTCTCCAACCGTCGTAATGTGGTACGGCTTGAACATACTCAGGTCCACCACAACGAGCGGCTATCCAAGAATGCTTGCCTACTTTTATTTGTGCTTTTATCCGTAATTGATGTGAACCGTTATTCTCCTCTGTTGTAGCAACTACCTCACCTGATTGAATGATCTGTAAAGTGTGAATGGGAAAGATAGAATCTGCTGATGCTTCAACTTCTACTGTTCCACCATTCCCTGGAAGATTAATAGTACTTCCTATGGGTTGACCATCAACTGTAAGCCGTATCATCGGTCCACCACTGAGAAATGTATTCCCCGCACTCATGTATTTACACCAATTATCATAATTAAATTCTTCATTCTCTGGGATATGGACATAGGTACGATATACACCAACTGGCACATCCGCTGTCATTTTATCTGTACCACCAACCAATGGAAGTTTATAACCACAATTCAGATATCTGTAATATTCAAGGTGTCCATACATTGCATTGGTGAGGTATTCGACAGCATCTACCCTATTGGTAGCAATAAGTGTTGCAGGTTCACAATTTGGATTTGGGATATGTGGTAAGACAACTGTTCCACCTTGGTCATGACAAGCATCTGCCCAATGAGATAGTGTTACCTCCATATTCCCACCCAACTCTGCTTCACCTGGACCATCAGAACACCACGGCGCGACCTGTTCTTTCAATCCGAGTAGTGTGAGATGACCAAGAACATGCTGTCTATTTTCTTGGGTCGCATACACTATACTTCTCCCATCTGCGGAAGTAGTCGGTCGACCAATGAATTCCTCTGTGTTGGTAAACAGATGTCCCCACTGTGATAGGAGTAGATTTACTACGCCAAGATCTTCACCTTGTGCCTTCAGTATGTGCCCCTTGTGTAGATAGGAAATGCACATGGGTATCCCCACTGAAATACCGTTCAGAGTTCATATCACACCAACGTTTTATTCGTAGTGTCAATTCCCGTTGTCCGGGTTTTATATTGACCTTCGTCCCGTAAAGGTGTATATTCAAAACCCCGTGCCACATCTACAATTACTTCACCACGAGGCAACCATCCCTGACATGTGCCGTCAATATAGGCATAACTGATTTGTCCCAACCGCACATCACCACCTACATCTATGTGCCATGTCCCCATATTTGAATTCACATGTGCATGGTGTCCATGGGGTGCATACGGTACACCATGAGGTGAACGGAAATGAATACGACATGGAACAGGTTTATTTGTATCTTCATCTATAACAGTCGTATGTACCCAATTCCTTCCTGAATCTATTATTTCTACCCTAACACGGTCATTAGGTTGTATACTTCCTTTCTTTTGAACTTCTCCCCAATTAACACTACCAAGTGTTTCACCTTCATTCTTTACTTCAACTGTGGCAGATGGTGTAGCAGATATCTCAGTGTATGCAGGACTACTTTTACTGTTTTGCGTCTCACCCCACCCTTTGAAATCGTCATCAATAAATCCATCGGAAGGATTTTCAGGTAATGCATAAGGATAGGTTGCCGTACCTCTATCGACATTAATCTCCATATCAAAAGGTTTCTCAGCATCTACAGCTTGAGGAAGTGTGATTTTCACCTCACGGTTAGGATGACGTGGTACAGGATCTTCATCAAGATGACCCAATGTAATCGCAGCAATTATAAACTTTCGTTCTTCTGGTTGTATTTCTATAGATGCTATCTCTTTATCAGGCTGAGGATTCTTCCAGATATACAAGTAATAGTTACGCGGAACACACTGAGTTGCTTCTGTTTGACGATTTCCTGCTGATCCCCACGGTCCTTGATGCCGCGCATGCAAACCTTCTTGGGTATCGGGTATGGCAATAAAGGTTTGTTGTCCCCAACCTTGTGGAACGCTACCAATTTCGAACCGTTCCCGAATTGGAACATTCACTGTCTCACCATCTGTATAGTGAAATACATAGTTAGCTATGAGTTTTCCAATTATTTCACCTTCAGGAATTTTGGATTCTAAGAGTCTGTGTACAAATATAACTCGCTGTGCTGAACTCTTAACTGGAATCTGGATAGATTCCGTATTCACTCCATCTCCAAACCCCAAGAAGGTTTTTGTACCATCTGAAATGTGAAAAGGTAATCCATGGAATGTTACCGAACCCACATCCGATGTGATATTTTCATCAATATCCTCAGAATCTACATTACACAAGTTTTCAAGAGAAAATTGGTTGATAGTCTTTCATATTATTCCTCAATAGTATAGAGTATTGGGTTCAAGTTAATTTTACAAAATTTCCTTGTCTAAACTTAAATACTTCCGAAGTTTGTGCTATTATTCTTCAAGTTCTTCAAGTTCTTCAAGTTCTTCAAGTTCCTCAATACGCTTCCTAAGTTCTTCAACTTCTTTTCCTAATTTTTTATTTGACCTAACCCTTTCTATAGGGAGATGCTCAATGATCGAATATTCAATAATTACTAAGACCTTTTTGTTTTCCTTGTCTATTTCAGATTCACTTATAGTAGCTTCACCGTCAAACTTATATCCCTCTGGAACATTAAGCTTGACGGTAAGAGTCGATGCAGCAACGCTTTTCTGAACGTTTGCAATCAACTTATCACGATACTTTTCACGTTCTTCAGATTTTTCGAAAATCCACTTTTCGACGACTTCAGCAAATTCGACGCTCATTCTGAGACGTTTCATAGTATCATAAGTGATATGCAACAGATGTCGTATGGATATATCTTGCCCGTATCCATCAACGCCCATAGGATGATGCCATGAACGCCTATTGTTAATGTGATCCTCAATTATTTCCTTAACCTGTCCGTAAGTATGTAAATCAACTGAGATAGTTGGTTTATCCTTTTCGACTTCACCTGTTTTTGGGTTTCTATTCGTAAAAGTAAATATTTTCATCTTTACATCACCTTATTAAAAGCATAAATAAAGTTATTGAATAAAATAATGTTCAGGAATCTGGATAAAATCCATATTTCAGACGCATGATTGGCAAGGTATTTTCCTCTTGCATAGATAGCCAATTCGTTCCAACGTTCAACTTGAGCAAGACTTTGATTTAAATATAAAGGACTAAATCTAAAACCTTCTGGGACCGTATCTCGTTTATCCTTAAAGGAATGATTACTCAATTCTGAGTTGTAACCTGTCAGAGTTAGATTACCAATCTTATGAAGCCATAATTCATGCACTTTCTCATAATCTTCACCTAATTCTTGCTCCCATTCAAAATTAAGTTTTTGTGGCATAATATGTTCAATAGTGTAGTCATCAATTTCGATCGGTTCTTTACTACCAGAATTTTCCAATTTACGAAGTAGATAATTACGTTTGCTATAGTTGTAAATATCTTTAGTTATGAAATCTTCCTTGAATTGACTATCTCTTGGATAATATCCTTTTTTGTCGTACGAACTCAGGAACTTGTCATTCAGATACTCAAGATAATTTATCTCTTCTCCATTAAGTAATCCTTTCAAAACGTCTACAAATGTGTGATTTAAAAATTTTAAGGACAACCCACATACAGATCGTCGGAAAATGTAACTCTCAACTAATTGCATAGTCCTTAATACTTCTGATTTATCTATTACATGTCTCTTCTTATAATAGTCATAGACTTCAAGCAAAAACGGATAAGCTGTATCTGCATTTAATTCATTCAGGTCCTCCAAACACGTTCGAAGATCTTGATCTTCTTCATGAGGCACAGCGATATCAAGATAATACTTAGAATAACGGTATATTTCTTCAAGTGTTTCCTCTAACATTTCTAAACGCTTATCCGTAATGAAATAAAATTTGAAGTATTTGTATATATCTCTAAAAGCAGGAATTCGTCTAGTTTTTAGCGTTAGATAATGCCTCATAAAACGATCAAATTGTTTTTCATCTTCATTTCTAAAAAGCTCTTCTATTGGATACCAGAACTCCTCATACAATTTTGTTTGATAATTATGAGGGTGCTCCATAAGCACATAATTGCGAATTTTATCTGCTTCAGTAAGTGAAAGTCCTTTTGCATTGAGCCCCTCAAAAATCAATTGTGGTTTATCCTTATCGTCAAGAACAATATTCACAATCTGTAACCTTTGGATACCTCTAAACACTATTTGAAGTTTGACTTCTTTTAACTCAGACAGAAAGAATTGGTAATTATCTTCCAAGTTAGGTGAGAAAGGTTTTGGAAGTTCTTTATCACTCAGGATAGACTTCAAAGTTGCTTTATCACTCTGAGTAAGTAGTAATTTATAGTGCTGATCGTCCCTTTTATTTTGATTGAAATAATAATTAGAAAATTTCTTTTGGATTTATGCCAATATCAATACCTCGTGCCTTCAAGACTTCTGCGTAATGCGGAAAGCAAAAGAGATAAAGTCGTTAATCGCTGTTGTCCATCAATAACAATATATTTGTCTACATCACCAATGTTCTGAGAAAGCTCCGGTTCCATATAGACAATTGAACCAAAAAAATGAGGTGTAGCTTCAGAAAGTTCCCCAACACGTACTATATCATCCAAAAGTAATTCGCATTGTTCTTTTTTCCACTCGTATGTGCGTTGATAGATTGGTATAACAAATTGTTTGGTGCCTTCTAAAAAATTTAGCATTGATGTTACAGTAGATTTCATATATTCTCCTTACACAAGTATTGCCTATTTGCTCTAAAATTTTGACAGATGGTGTCAAATGCGCGTACTGCATTTCGACGTGATTCAATGTTTTCTCACAAGACTAAGGTGTTATAAATCGTATAGCTTTGGTGTTATCAAGGCAATTACTACCTACGGCGACTCGTTTACCTTGAGCCGTTCAGCTAACCACAAGTTAACCAAAGTTTCAGGTAAGATTCCCTGTTCCAGTGCATACTTTTCTATTTTTTCATATATCTCTGGAGTGAGCGTTACACGACACTTTCGTTGCATACGCACTTCAAAATCAACTTCCTGTGTTTCATCCCAATGGTCAGCCAAACTGTGGGTATCCCAATAGTCAGCTATCTCCTCCAGATTTCGTGCCTTAGATATACTGGAAATTTGTTCCTCTTTATTTTCTTTCATACATAATTATAAAGGCAGATCAATAGATTGACCATTTTCAGATGACATATAAAACGCCTGCATTAATTCTGTCAGGTTACGTCCATCTTGTATCGTAATCGTCATCGGTTCATCACGAAGAATTGCATTAATCCACTGCTGCATCGGAGAAGGGGGTGCTTCAGGAGCATTAGCAATATACTCAACTTTTTCCTCATCAGATAATTTTCGTGTATCGAAATGCATTTCTCCATGTCCAGCAGCATAAGATCCTTCTGTTCCGTATATCTCAAGCATATTCGGACCAGAACGATGTGTCCATGCAACATCAATTACACCTAAGGCTTTATTAGCAAATTCCACTACCGAAACACTGTTGTCATCAATTGGGAAATTGCCTGTGAAGTTATTGATTTTGGCAATTGCGCTTTTAGGTTCACCCATTAACCATCGGATTACATCAACGCGATGACACCCTAAGTCAAACAATGCACCCCCTCCAGCACGTACAGGATCAGCAAACCATGCACTTGATCCACCAAACCAACTATCCAGTGCAGCTGAATGTGCAATGCGACCACGACCAAAGGTAATATCACCCAGTAATCCATCATCTATTGCTTTTTTGGCAAAGAGTATTTCAGAATTCGCTCTTGAAGGAAGTGAAATCATAAACTTCACACCAGCTTTTTCAACTGCTTCTATAATCGGATCACATTCCGCAACAGTAATGGCAAGTGCTTTTTCAGTGAAGATATGTTTACCTGCTTCCGCAGCAGCCACCATAACCCGAGGATGATCCGATGTAACAGCATCAACTGCAACAGCATCAACATCATCTCGACTTAATATTTCATCAAGGTCGGTATAGAAAGGAACTTCATACTGTTCGGCTGCTTCCTTTCCACCATATTCCTCCTCATCCCATATAGCAACAAGTTCTGTTTCTGGGTTCTCAGCTAATTGACGCGCATATCCACCTGCGTGAACATGTGCCATACTAATTTTTGCAACTCTAATCATTTAATTCTCCTTTTTAACTTTAATAGTATCACTCACCTATCTCCTTAACGTCAGTTTGATAATAAAAAATGTCATCTCGATAAACAGAATTTTGTCCTGAAGATAGTCTTTGTAGCACAAACTTTCCAGTTTGTGCACTCTGGTGTTAACTAAAAGATTGGGTTACAGTGTGTCTTATCAAACTCACGTTCCTTAAGGATTTGTTGAATTTGGGTCTTCAACATCGTAAGTTCAATGAAATATAAACTATAGATCCGTGACATATTCTATCTCTTTTTCTATATAAGGCTTTAGTCGCTGTTTGATAGAGGTAGCAGTAACTAAGTCAACATCCTTCCTAAACAGATCTTCAAGAAAAAAAGCTAACCCCATATAGTCACGAAGGGTCAATCTTTCCATCTCAACGATGATATCAATGTCGCTTCCGGCAGTCGCTGTCCCTCTTACGTAAGATCCGAATAAGCCGATCCGCTTGACACCGTATTTTCGCAAGGTTTCTCGATTGTCCACCAGACTCTGTTTAATTAGTTCCTTGTTGAGTATTGTTTGATCTTCCATCTACAAACCCCTTGGAATGCGATATCGTAAATGCATATTTAACCAATACTTCCTACCGAAGACCGTGTAGCAAAATGATTCCAACCACGTAATACTAATTTGACATTAGTATGTCTATTATCTTCCACAATGTGGTCATCTCCAGACAACATCTGGACAAGAACACTTTTTCGCGTCTTGTCTGAACGATTCGGCATCGACCCATGCAAAGTAAAGTAGCTAAAGAACAATACATCACCGGGTTCTGCCTCCAGCACCGTTGCTTTCTCAATAGGGTATTTTTCTGTGATCTCTTCATTATCACCACGGCCCATCATACCACCAGTTCTACCAAGCTCCTTATGTGAACCGGGGTAAACACGGACACAACCCATCTCATCTGTCGCTTCAGATACATATATTATGGCTGCAATCATACTATCCTTTACTGAAGGGAAGTATTGCCAATCCTGGTGCATTGGGAAAGGAGATCCCTTTTCTGGTGGCTTACAGAATAACTTGGAGTGATGTAACATGATATCCGGTCCAAGAATAGCTTCGGTAACATCCAAGAAGTTATCTTGTTGAAATGCTTTCATCCAAACCCCAGAGAAACTCTGGATATTATGTGTATGAATAATTACAGATTCACCACCATCAAGGGCATCCATCAAACGTCCACCCCAGCGTGCATTAACATTTTCATCACTTTTTAGTAATTGATCTACTACCCGATCAAAATCATGCTCCATCGTCTTGATTTCATCGGGTGAATAAACACCTTTAGCGAAATAATATCCATTCTCATCAAAGAATTTACCAATTTCTGACATTATTCTCGTGTAACCTCCAAATAAAATTCATATAACCAATTTGGGTTTAATGTATCATTATTGTTCTGCTTCTTAAACTGTTCTTGAATATGTTGTAGGGAATTAAATGTAGCTAATTGTCGATCATGAAGAATCCCAAGGAGAGTTGTTTTTGAAGAACTTTCATCATTCAAATCACAAAATCTATATATATCGTCTATCTGATTAGTGGTTACAATCAGTGTTTTACCAATTGATTTTAACTCATTCAACAATTCTACTACTTCCAATTTTCCTCGCGGGTCTAATGGTGTTAAAGGATCATCAAGCAACCATAATGCAGGATCATGTAAGAATGTCTTGGCATAGAGAAGACGTTGTCGTTCACCTCTCGAAAGTCTACCAATCAAAGTATCTCGTAGGTCTTGTATATCCATTAATTCAATTACAGCATCTATAGCACCATTTCGTTCTGCTTTATCTAATTTGTATGCTTTTGCAAAGAAATTAAGATAGTCAATTACAGATAAATCTCTATAACCTTCGAAATCTGATGTTAAATATCCAATCTGTGGACGAACTTCGTCTAAGTTAGTGAAGGCATTTGAACCATCCACAGATATAGTTCCTGATGAAGGTTTAACTAAAGTAGCTAACAGACTGAGTAAGAGAGTTTTTCCTGCTCCATTTTTTCCAAGGATGATACAGGTTTCTCCTGTGGATACTTGAAATGAAAGATCAGTTAGTAGAGGACACTTATGGATAGAGATACTTAGATTTAGGACTTCAAGCAATTGCGTCTCCAACAATCAGCTCAGATCAACTTTTACCGGTCTTCCAAGGTCAGCAGATTGCCAAGCAGCTTCAGTTAATTGTATCACACGAAGACCGTTTTCAACACCAATTGGATTCTCTTTACGTTCACCCCGAATCAATTCAATGAATGCTACATCTTTATTTCCACCTTTAGGTAAATCATCACCTTCAACAGGAGTAGGGGAATTTCCTCCCTCTTGACGAATGAGTTGTCCTCCACGGACAAAGAGTGCCCCATCCTCAAACCAAATAGAGAAATCCTCACTTACGCCACCATGCGCATGTCCAACAATACTAATATTACACAATGCACCAGTATCGAATTTTATCGTCATTGCGGTAAGGACATCCACCTCAATATCTAAATTATCAATCATTGCAAACACAGTATCTGGACTGGTTTCTAACACCCACAATAGTATATCTATCAGATGACTCCCTGAATCATTTAATTGTCCGCCGCCACCCAAGAATGGATCTTGCCGCCATTTTCCTTGTTGATTTCTGTACCAATTTTGAGATTGATGAGCAGCAACAAAGTTTACCTTACCCAGTTCACCACTCAGTACAACATTGCGACAGTATTGGTAGGTTGGACTCAAATGACGTTGGTAACCAATCATCAAATGTAATCCAGTCTCTTCTACCTTAGCCATAACCTGTTTGGCATGATCAACTGTACACACCATCGGTTTCTCTGTATGGACATGACATCCAGCATCAAGTGCAGACATTATGTGATCAAAATGGAGTCCATGAGGTGAACTAATGACAACAGCATCCGGTTTCACTGCTGCTAACATTTCATCATGATCCGAATATGTATCAACAGAATCATCTAATCCTACAGTTTCCTTAAAGTTGTTAAGTGAGCTTTCACTTGGATCTGCAAGAGCAACTATTTCCACATTTTCAACACCTGCCACACTCCGACCATGTCCTCGCGCATTACCCCCACACCCGATAAACCCAAACTTTATTGCCTGTTTTGACATAAGTATTCCTTTACAATTACTATTTACTTTAACTTACCACGACCTATTGTAAAATGCAAGATATTTACTTTGGTATATATTGAAGATTGATGACTAATTATCATAATAACTGTCCAGAAAATGAACAATTGATTGCATTGTATGTAAAATGATAACGTGAGTTTGAGAATAGGCAAATAAGTTTCATTAATCCAAAAATATCACTCCAATAGATACGGTAGGTGCGGTTTCCTAACCGCACCGAACAAAATATATGATTTATCAAACTCACGTTAAAATGATAGAAAATCACATGATTCCAATTATTAACCACATTTATACACTGAATAGACTCACATTATATGACGAAACTCTTGTGAATACCATACACTGATTCACAGTTGTGTATGCTATCATCCTTCATAGCACCACACAGAACACTATTATATAAAGAAGTATCTCTAATTATATTTTCTGAAAAATCCATTAGTTAAGGTTCGATTAATTATGGCATAAAACTTGCTTTAGTTATCATATCTGTTTACTATAATATAGATGGTAAATCATTTGGTAAGGTCAATTATGGAGGAAAATTAGATGAATAAATTGCTATATCTCATTTTAGTATTTTGTTTTGGTCTTGTCTTAAGCATACGTTCAGATACCCATGAGGATAATGAAGTTGTGGAATTAGAAGAGGTATCAGTTACTGCTACACGAGTTGAGAAAGAACCATTCAGAACACCTAACGCTGTCAGTGTTCTTAATGTAAGACAATTGGAACAGACTAATGCTGATATAGCATCAAATCTACTACGAGATACTGTCGGTGTAATTGCCCAACAAACAACTGTTGGACAAGGTTCACCTATGTTGAGAAGTTTAACAGGTTATCATACTTTGATTCAAGTAGATTGGGTACGACTCAATAACTCAACTTTTAGGTCAGGACCAAATCAATATACTGCAACAATCTCACCTGAAATCCTCGATCGAGCAGAAGTATTACTCGGTTCCAGTTCAATGTTATACGGGAGTGGAGCGTTGGGTGGAGTTGTTAGTTTCTTTACGAAACCAATACCACTTAATCCTTCTCAAACAACTTTAGATTTACAACCACGGCTTTTGGCTCGATATACAACTGCCACACAAGAACGACTGGGTAGGTTTGAAGTAACAGGAACCCAAGGTAAATTTGGATTCAACGTTGGTGGCGGTTTACGATTCTACGGTGACCTTAACGCAGGAAATGGTTATGACCAACATTACAAAAACCGAAAGTATGAAATAGTTAGTGAAATGCCGGACGGTGTGAAACTATATGAGTATGATGAAATCAATCAGTTGTCTAAAGATAATATTCCAGATCAATGGCTAATTGACACTGAGGGACCACTGAGTTGGAATGCTTATGATGCAAACGCAAAAGTTGCATATCAACTCAATAATACAAGCAGGATTAATGTTGCTTACCAAATGTGGAGACAACCAC
This sequence comes from Candidatus Poribacteria bacterium, assembly GCA_965205025.1. Classification (GTDB taxonomy): domain Bacteria; phylum Poribacteria; class WGA-4E; order WGA-4E; family WGA-3G; genus MSPOR6. The sequence continues at coordinate 24,837 of CBDBFU010000033.1, read as the reverse complement.
AAACACCAAGATATGACAAAATTGCTCCCCAAGAATTTGACGAATTCTTTTTTGAACCGCAGAATAGAGATCTATTTTATATCAATTATATATTGAATCCATCTACTAATACTATTGACTTATTCCGTTTGACTACATCATTCCATCGTCAAAAGGAAGGACGTAACGAAGTAAAACTTGATGCAACCTCCCGAAGACAAAGATATGATACAGTAAATACGATTGGTCTAAGTGTTCAATCTATTAGTTCCATATTGCCACATCAACGCATCGTTGGAGGTGCTGAATTTTATTTTGATACGCTACAAAGTCAGACAATAAATACAGATCTAAATACTGGTAAAGAGGAAATCAATGACGATATCGGTAGATTCATAGATGGATCACAGTTTTGGGATGCCAGTATATATCTACAAGATGAAATAAAGTTGCATGAAAGGATTGAACTCACTCTTGGAGGTAGAACGACACTATATCAAACAAATGCAGACTTATCTATTAGAGATAGTAGTTTTGATGAATTCAATAAATTCGATAGTAGCTTAACAGGAAGTGCAGGAATTGTTGTTGGTTTGACAGATACGCTCAATCTCGTGGGATCTTTTGGTACTGCTTTTCGTGCTCCATCCTTGAATGACACGACAGCTGTAGAGGTGACAAATGACGGTGTAACTGCACCAAGTCCTGATCTTGATGCTGAAACATCTTGGACCATAGAAGGAGGTATGAAGGTAAAAAATCCTTACTTCCGAGGGGCAATTACTTTATTCCACAGTAAAATCGACGGTTTAGTTACGCGTCGTCCTGTTCAAGAAGTATATCCTGCTGGTCAGATACCGCAGCTACATCAAGACCTAATAAACGAATATGAAGGAATTGATGTTCTCGTTTTCGATAATGTAGATGAAGCACAATTACAAGGGATTGAATTGGCTGGTTTAACCCCTCTATCCTCATCCTTGTCTATCTATGGAAATGCAGCAGTCTTAAGAGGTAAAGTGTTGTTAATAAATGGAGTATCACCTGATCCTGATAAACCATGGGAGGCACGAACACGAAGAGAACCACCGTTGAATGGAATTATCGGTATCCAATGGGAACCACAGAACTCTCTATATTGGGGAACTATCTTTGTTAAAGCTGCAGCTGAACAAAGACGACTAAATCGAAGTGATATACGCGATCCTCGTATTCAAGGTAAAACGCGTGATCCAGAAGGAGTACAGTTTGACGCAAATGGATATGCAATCGATGCAGGGACACCCGGATGGTGGACTCTTAACCTACGTGGCGGTATGAAACTATATGATTATACACAGTTAACTGTTGCAATTGAAAACATACTCGATAAACGCTATCGTCCACACGGTTCAGGTGTAAATGCCCCAGGATTCAATATTAGTATCAGTCTGGATAATAGATTCTAAATACGTTGAGTAAGGGATTCCAATACGCGATATCTTCTTTTGACATATCATTTCTTGAAAGGCACTCATTACTGTTCTTGTACCACAAACTTTCCAGTTTGTGGGTTATATACGCAAACTTGTAAGTTTACGCTACAATGGACTTTTATCAAATTCACGTTATAATAATATGTAATGCCATCACTCGATATTATATTTACGTTTAAAAAACTCCACTACACCCGGTGGCACCATTTCTAATAGTTTTTCTTCACTCAATTTACCTTGACCCATTTCAACCACTTCCATTACCAACGTTGAGCTGATATGAGCATATTTCTGATTTGCTACCATAAAGAGAGTATCAATTTCAGGAGCAATTTGCTGGTTCATTCGAGCCATCTTAAATTCCCATTCAAAATCTGAAATTTCACGAAGTCCACGAATAATGGAACATGCTCCAACCATCTGTGCATAGTGAACTATTAAACCTGAGAATCCATCAATCGTTGCTTCTGGATATGGAGCAATTACTTCTTCAAGCATCTCAATACGTTCTTCAATTGTAAATCTCGTATCTTTTGCTGGATTTACTCCGATGACTACCACAAGTTGATCAAATACACCAAGTTTACACACACGTTCAATGACATCCGCGTGACCGTTGGTGACAGGATCAAAACTTGCAGGAAAAATCGCAATTCTCTCCGACATTTTGACTCCTTAACATGAAGATTAGAGTAGTTATTCTAAACATCATTTTACCTTCTTATTTATTTTTTCAAAATCCCATAATCGTACAATTCCATCCATACCCCCACCAACAATATACTTACCATCTGGAGAGATTTTAACAACTACTGAATTACTCAGTGCACCTTTTCCGCTTAATATAGCAATGGGTGTTAATGTTTCGATTGACCATAATGTAATCTTCTTCAATTCAGCTACTGCAAAAATTCCTCCATCTATTGAGAATTCTATATCTCTAACATTTATACCATGATCTTGATGAAAAATTGTCCAATCCGATAATCTGTATAGGGTTAATCCATAATCCGATCCAACAGCAAAAAAACGATTATCCGATGAAAAACTTATAGATGTGATTTTATACTTTACTATACCTGGACGATCTGATTCAATCCCCTCAGGAATTTCTATTCTAAGTATTCTATGAAGTTCCTTCGATTTGAGATTCCATATTTTGACTATATTTTCTTTTTCTCCTGTATCCCTATTATGTGTTTCCATAGCAGCACCAATCCAACGATTGTCATGTGAGAAATCGATTGCCACATATCTCTGGTTAATTGTTTCATTTCGAAATTTTATTGCTGTGTTCCAATCATTTTTTATAGGATCAATCTCGGAGTGCGAAACTGCCTTACCATTCATCTTATAGGGTAATATATACATCTCCTTTATATTCTTTGTATTACTAAAATCCCACAACTTTGTATAATGTGTGCCAGCTGCGTAATAATCGTTTGTTGATGATAATGTTCCAATAGTTGCACCTTTATCTAAGGAATTAATCATCTCTCCTGTATGTATATCCCATAATACTGTCTTCCAAAAATCCTGACTTATTAGATAATTTCCTGAATGTGAAACTGCAATATTCAAAAAAACATAAGAATCATCTTCTTTTACTGGATGTTTACTAACTCGAACTATTGATGCTTCCTGGTTGCTGATATTCCAAATTTTTATTTTATTGGATTGGCCTACAGTTACAAGTAAGTCAGAATTATTTGGTGAAAATGCAAGATCGTGAATCCACGATCCATGGTTTATGCTTTTGGTTGGATTTATTGGTTTCATCCGTTCTATTTTTGTTTCTTGATTGCCTTGCCACTGTACCCAGGTAGAATAAAACAAGAAACCTATTACAACCAAGAAGAAGAAAGTCAGTAGAAATTTATATTGGATCTTCATTCTATAATCTCCATATCCCAAAGGGTTATTAAATTGTCATTTCCACTACCAACGAGTAATTTGCCATCTGGTGAGAACGCAATTTTGTAATATGTAGCAAATCTTCTATTCCCTTTACATAAAGCAATCGGTTTCATTTCATCAATAGACCATATCATAATTCCACTTAGTGATGCTATTGCAAATATTTTTCCATTTGGGGAAAAAGCAAGATTTATAACATAGACATTATCAACTTGATGATATATACGCCAATCTGGTAATGACCATATAGTAAATCCAAAGTTATTACCTATTACGAAAAACCTACTATCAGGAGAAAATGATATAGTTCTAATATCGTCTTTGTCTACTGTAAGATTTAAATGCTTAATACCACGATTAGAAACAACCATAACTGGCTGTTTTTCATCAGAATTTGATGTGCTGTCCAAAGCAATTTCTCTTCCTAAAGTTCTATGAAGTTCTTTCGTATTAAGATCCCATATATTTACTTTCTTTTTCTTCTTTTCCGAATTTGAGTCAAGTATTGTGACACCTTTTGCAACCCATCTTCCATCGTATGAGAATTTAGTTGCAAAAAATAGAAAACCATCACTGGTGTCCCTAAGTGTGTAAATCAACATTAAATCTCTTGGCTTACTAAAATTCCAAATATCGATGTTTGCTGAACTGGTTGCAAGCAAATTCTCACTTGGAGATACTGCTCCGAAGCTCGATGGAATCTTATATGAAGAAATCATTTCCCAAGTAGACACATCCCAAAATGCTACCATCCAAAAACTCTTACTAATTAACAGTTGACCAGTAGAATCAAAAAATACTGATTTAATATCTAATGATGAATCATTCTCATGTATTGGGTGGTTAGTTAATACTTTGATTGGTTTTTCAGGATTGTCTCTATGCCATACCTTTATTTCGTTTCCTTCACCAGCCGATACAATAATATTTGTGTCCTTTGGAGAAATGGCAAGTGTTCTTACTTTATTTTCATGATTGAATTCAGCAATAGGTCGATGTGGTTCCAGTCGCTCGTATGCTGTTTCTTGATGACCCTTCCATTGATACCAAATAGAATAAAACAAGAATCCTATTGCACCCAACATAAACATTAAAAGGAGAATTTTATAGTCGTTTTTCATTCTATACCCTCCATATCCCATAAATAAATCATACCGTCAGCATCATCACCTACAAGTGTATTTGCAGCACATACCAGAGATTTTCCATCTGGTGTAAACATTATAATTTCAGAATTATGTTCTGAAGTAACGACTACGACTAATCTGGAATCACTACCTATTATTCCGCTAATCACTTACTCATGAAATATCATAACATATAAAGCTAAATATGTCAGATGATAATATTTACTACTGTTTTGACAATTTCTGATATACGGTTGTCTATTTTCAAAGTGTTTCTGATTTTCACCACGTTTCTCACGCCAATTCAACTGATCCAAGATATTCATGGCAAAAACAGAACATATCTTTTAGAAACCGTTTTTGTAAAAATCAGTCGTTTATGCTATAATAGCACATTATCATATAAGGAGACTTATCATGGCAAAAATTAATACACTTGTTTTCGCTGGTGGAGCTATTCATAACTGGCAAGGCTGTAGTGAAGAAATTGTTAAATCACTATCTCAACGTGACGAATTTGAAATTACAACTGTTGAAGATGATCTTGATGCATTGGTATCACCTAAATTAGATCCCTATGATCTAATCGTATTCTATTATACTGTTGGTGAAATCTCAGATGCACAGAAAAACGGATTACTCAATCATGTTGCTTCAGGGAAGGGGTATGTTGGTATTCATTCTGCCGCAGATTCATTCCGAGGATGTCCCGAATATCGCTCAATGGTCGGGGGTTATTTCACCACACATCCACGCTATCGTGATTATCAGGTGAGTATCGTCGATAGTGAACACGAGATTACTGAAGGACTTGATGAATTTGTTGTTACAGATGAACAATATATACTTGATTACGATCCACGTAACCATGTACTTGCTTCTGCTCTATGGAAAGGTGATGCAATGCCTGTAGCATGGACGAAAAATTGGGGTGAAGGGAAAGTTTTCTATCTTGCACTTGGACATGACCCAGCTGCATGTCAACACGAGATGTTCAATACTCTTCTACAACGTGGTGCACTTTGGGCTGGAAGTAATGGAACTGAATAGAAATTCTAAGGATTAGACAGTATTGATTATTCCAAATAACTATTCCTCAGTTCCTAACTCGTGATGTATTTGGGTAGAATTAAATTCTACCCAAATCTTTGGAATCAATTAAATGAAACAGACAATAATTGATATTCAAAAACATCAAAAAATAACTTCACATCATGTAATTCACTTTGATAACAAAGATAGTCTTGTAATTCCTTCAGTATTAATTGATAATTTCGGTCTCTGTCTTGGTCTGTCAATAGAATCCCACATTATAGAAAAGCTAATTGCTGCAGATGAAGCCATGCGCGCAAAAAACAATGCTTTATCTATACTTAAGGAAAACATATACAGTAAGACACAGATGATAAGACACCTTGAAAATGAAGGATTTTCTGATAACACAATAAAGCAGATTGTAATCGAATTAATTCAATCAGGACATATTAAAGATAGAGAGTTTGCAGTTAAATGGGTACAACGTAGACAAAAGTCGAACCCAAGAGGATTTATCCTACTAAAACAAGAGTTAATAGAAAAAGGTGTGGATAGAGATACAATAGAAGAAGTATTATCTGAATTAAAAGAAAAAGATGAAACCGACTTAGTTCTACAAATCGCAGAGAAAAGATCTAAAGCATATAGAAGTTTACCTATTCAAACGGCAAGAAGACGGCTTCATGCATATCTTGTACGACGCGGTTTTGATTCTGATACAATTCTCAGAGTTATGGAACAGGTTTTATAAGTTTTTTCTAAATTCTTCTAATTATTTATTACAAACGTGAATTCGGCATAAACAATATTAGGCATAGGGTTTAGAATTTGCATGAAGTCGTTCCTGTAAAAAGAAATAACATATAATATTTGCGTTGATGATCCAAAGTGCGAACCATTTGGATTGACAATCTCAGTGGTATTGGAATATAATAGAAACTTGGAAGTTGGTGAAAAAATGACATCAGATGAAATCAGAGAAAGTTATTTAGAATATTTCAAGAAACAGGGACATATGATCGTACCAAGTGCGTCCTTAATTCCTGCTGGTGATCCTACACTCTTATTTACGAATGCAGGAATGAACCAATTTAAGGACGTTTTTCTCGGGATAGGTCAACGTGAATATACTCGTGCAGTTGATACACAGAAATGTCTTCGCGTCAGTGGAAAACACAATGATCTTGAGGAAGTCGGTCATTCACCAAGTCACCATACATTTTTTGAAATGCTCGGTAACTGGTCATTTGGAGATTATTACAAACAAGAAGCCATTGCTTTTGCTTGGGAATTGGTTACTGAATTATGGAAAATACCTTCTGAACTTCTCTGGGCGACTGTATATACTGATGATGATGAAGCGGAGAATTTATGGTTACAAGAGACCGATATTCCACTCTCACGAATTAGACGATGTGATAAGGATAACTTCTGGGAAATGGGAGAAACTGGTCCCTGCGGTCCCTGTAGTGAAATGTTTATTGATATGGGGGTTGAGGCATTTCCAGAAACTGAAAATGATCCTGATGCTGGTCCAAATACGAGTGATAGATTTTTGGAATTCTGGAATCTCGTATTTATACAATACAATAGAGATCAATCCGGTGATTTGGAACCATTACCTGCTACACATGTTGACACTGGAATGGGGTTCGAGAGAATCACCTCAATTCTCCAAGGAGTGGACTCTAACTATAAGACTGATTTATTCACACCGCTTCTGCAGGCAATATCTGATATTACAAGTACAAACTACTCACATGATGACAACGGTTTACCTCATAGAGTAATTGCCGACCATATCCGATGCCTAACTTTCACAATCGGTGATGGTGTAATGCCATCCAATGATGGACGGGGGTATGTAATTAGAAGAATTCTTCGACGCGCAGTTCTATATGGTAAAAAGTTGGGAATGGATGAACCATTCATTTATCAACTTGTTAACAATGTCATTGATATTCTTGGTAAGGCATTCCCCGATGTAATACACAGACGTGATTTTATATCACGTATAATTGAAGCTGAAGAACAACGATTCCACCAAACACTTGCACGGGGACTCGAAATACTTGAACAATCAATCGACTCAATTAAAACTGATGGAAATAATCAATTAGATGGTGAAAGTGCATTTGAGTTATATGATACATTTGGGTTTCCACTCGATCTCACTCAACTATTGGCTCATGAACGCGGAATCACCGTTGATGAAGGTGGTTTTGAAGCAAGTATGGAGGAACAGAGAGCACGTGGTCGTGCAGATTGGGCAGAATCTGGTGGCGGTGTAAATGAGGATGAAGTAGCACTTTATGCGGATGTACTTAAAGAAACTGGTGGTACTGAATTCGTAGGATACACACAAGAAAATACACAATCAGAAATCGTAGCACTAATCCGTGATTCTGAATCTGTTACAAGAGCAACTGAAGGTGATGAAGTTACGGTTTTCCTTGATCAGACACCATTCTATGGAGAATCTGGAGGACAGGTAGGGGATGTTGGAACCATTGTTAACTCAAATGCTACTTTGAACGTTATAGACACACAAAAACCATCACCTGATCTAATTTCACATAAATGTAAGGTAGTTGAAGGAGAGATTACTCCTTTCTCCCATGTAACAGCCACAATTGATAGTGTACGACGAAAACAAATTGCAGTGAGTCATACAGCAACCCATTTACTCCATATTGGATTAAGAACTATTCTTGGTGATCATGTGAGTCAAGCGGGTTCACTTGTAGAAGCAGGTCGATTACGGTTCGATTTCAACCATTATGAAGCAGTTACCTCAGACCAACTACAGGAAATTGAAGTTTATGTAAATGAGAAAATACGTGGAAACGATTATCTCAAAATAAGTGAAATGTCCTTAGATGATGCAAAAGAGAAAGGTGCTTTGGCTTTCTTTTGGTGATAAGTATGGAGATGTTGTCAGAGTAGTTCAAACCGGTGATTACAGTATAGAACTATGTGGAGGAACACATGTTGATAGTACCGGAAATCTCGGTTTTGTTAAGTTAATGAGTGAAAGTAGTATCGCTGCTGGTGTACGTAGGGTTGAAGCATTCACTGGTAACTCTGCTGTTACAAGTATTCAGAATGATGATATATTATTGTCAGAGATAGCAGGTCTTTTGAAGATACCAAAGAAGAATCTATCTGAGAGAATTAACCAACTATTGAAGGAACAACGAGAATTAGAACTAAAAATCCAACAATTAAATAGTCAAAAAGCATTATCAAATATTCAGACATTAATAGAAGATGCTGCTATCGTTGATGGGATTAAAATTGTATCCTCAAGTATAGAAAAAGCCAACAGAGATAGTTTACGACAACTTGTTGATGAACTAAAAGATAGAATGAAATCAGGGGTTGTGTCTCTTGCTTCTATCACCGAAGATGAAGTTGCATTTGTAGTAGGTGTTACCTCCGACCTTGTTAAGAATCGTGGTTTAAATGCTGGTAAGATTATACAAGAAATTACCAAACTTGCCGATGGTAAGGGGGGTGGAAGACCTGAATTAGCTCAAGGGGGAAGCAAGAATCCTGAAAAAGTTGATACTGCAATACAAGCAACAACTCAAATCGTAGAGGACTTGCTCCAGAAGTAATTTTGAGAAGATAGATTGCTTTCTTAGTATAAGGATAATTAAACAGGACTTACGTATTTCATCTTAAAGTCCCCCTGATAAGGGGGATTTAGGGGGTTAAAACACTGAAATGACGGCTTTTTAAGTTAAATTTTATCTTTTTCTGCTTAAGTTGCGTAAGTCCTGTTAAATAAGAAAAGGAAACAACTAAATAGATGGATTGGAATTTATACATTACTATTTTTTGGCAATGCAGTCTGGGTATAGCCTTAATTGCTTTAACTATACTGGTAATTTATCTATGTATAGCATTAAGTAGTTTAAGGAATTCTCTTAGTAGTATTCAGAATACATTAAATTCAACAGAGAAACTTGTTAATAATGAAATTGGGATACTAATTACCGATGCTTCACAAACCTTAAAAGTAATTAACAACGATTTACCTGAACTACTACAGAATCTTAATGGTGTAACTGCATCAATTCAACAGATAAGTGAAAACGAAGTTCAACCTACCATACATAATATTCAAGAATTAACACTTGCTCTTAGTAAGAGTATACAGGAACTTGAAACACTGGTACAAAAGGTTTCAACTTTTTCAGGAGATACAATTCATCAAGCGGAATATTTTAGAAATCAAGTTGCAGAATCACTGGCTGATATTGTAGGACTCTGGCATGGTTTAAAGGCGGGTTGGGATAGGATATATAAGTCAACACAATCAAATGGAACACCTCAGTCAAATACGAATAATGGTGACTCCGATTCTTCAGTTGAAATTGTCGAGACACCAGACAACACCTCAGAAGATGAATCAGAGTAAGTATTATATACAAACCAAATTAATGTGAATTAATAATTACATTCTATAATCTAATTGACTTAAGATCAGTAAAACTATTAACATACAACTTAATTGAAAACTATTTACCTTTTAATACGTTTATATAAACGGATGATTATCATCTGAACTTGATAAATGTATTATATGGTAGAATTCATCTAAGAATAGAGAGGAAAAACAAATGAGTAACGATGGACGGAATAATGGACTGACAATGATTTTTGCATTTACGACTGGATTCTTAGCTGGTGCTGTCATTAGTCTACTTTATGCTCCTGCCACTGGAAAGGAAACCCGGCAGAAAATTAAGGATACCTCAATACAGGCTAAGGACAAGACTCTGGAATTAGCACAACATGCAAGCGAATCAGCGAAAGAAAATGTACAAAACCTTGTTGATCAAGGTAAGGAAAGTGTTCAAGGTCTGGTTGAAGCAAGTAAAGAACGTGTAAAGGATGCCACTGACCAAGTGAAATCCGCCGTTGAAACGGGAAAAAAAGTATCGTCAGATGTCCGTAGTAAGATCACTGAAAATATACCTGGACTTAGTAACGGAAAGAAATCTGATAAGAAAGCAACTGAAGAAGCCTAATCCTATTCTATCGCTATCTTCTATATTACTCTATATCAGATCTGTAGTATATACTTGTATTACGTTTCAACTATATGAATGTTGAAAAACTAACTAACTTACTTGAGCAAGTAAAAAGTGGAGAGATTGAAGTCTCTGATGCACTTCAATCTCTTCGATCACTACCTTTTGAAGACCTTGGTTTCTCCAAGGTTGACCACCACCGACAACTACGTACAGGTTACCCTGAAGTGATATTTTGTGAGGGTAAGACCGAATCTCACATAGCACAAATTAGTGAACGCATTCTCAATGCTGGACATCCACTTCTGGCAACTCGTGCTACTCCTGAGATGTTTGAGGCTGTCAAAGCAATCAGTCCTAATGCACAATATAATGAACTTGGACGCACAATCACTGTCCCACATTCGGATACCGAAGGTATACCAGGTGTACTTATAATCTCCGCTGGAACATCAGATCTCCCAGTTGCAGAAGAAGCAGCTGATACCGTACTAATGATGGGGTGTTCCCCCGAACGGCTATATGATGTGGGTGTTGCTGGTTTGCATAGACTTCTGAGTAATCACGAAAAATTCCTAAATGCCCGTGTAATTATAGTAATTGCTGGTATGGAAGGTGCTTTACCAAGTGTTGTGGGTGGATTAGTTAATTGTCCAGTTATCGCAGTGCCAACAAGTGTAGGTTATGGAGCAAGCTTTGGTGGTCTTGCTGCACTTCTGGGTATGCTAAATAGTTGTGCCTCCGGAGTTACAGTCGTAAACATTGATAACGGTTTCGGTGCAGGTTATAGTGCTGCATTGATAAACCGACTTTCCAACCAATAATTCTTTTCAGAATTCCTACAAATATAATCCTACAGGACTCTTCCCCTAAGATAATTATCTGGCGAGTGCGATTGTTATCATCGACATGATGCGGTCTATCGTCAAATATTAAAATAATACCATTTCCAATTGATACACTTACATTATGATTTAAGTGTGACAGGAACAATCATATAATGATTTATGAGTCCCGTAGGGACGAAATGTCTATAGAAAAACATGTTTGCCCACTATCTTGAGTCCCGTAGGGACGAAATGTCTATAGAATACCTATTGAAGTAAATTGACTTTTCCGAATGCTAATAATGTAAACTAATCAAATAGAATTGGTATAACTTCTACTTTTTGCTGACTATCTGACATTGTTTACTCCTTAAAATTATCTGGATGATAAAATTCGTGTAATTCAGTGTTCCACCACTGGATTACTTTGTCATAGGTTGTTTCATCAAATTTAGGTATACGCATGTATTTATCACGCACAAAAGGTGTGCCGGTAAATCCATCCTTTGTAGGATGCATATAATAATCACCATAACCATCTGGAAACCCCATGTTTATGATGTCATATAAACGCACATAAGCACGTCCACCTTTACCACCTTGCGTTGTATCCTTCATGCTTTCAATCAAAAGTGGAATATAGAAGTGGAGTTTATCTTCCTCTATGTATTCCCATTCAATTGATGTAACTTGTTCATGGTAAGGCTCGCCTGCATAGAAATATCTTGGCGAATCCATTTTGCCTAAATCTTTGTAATTGATCTTAAGGACAACTGCGCCAGGTCCCCAAGGTCCGATAAAATAACAAACATTATCCTGAACAATATGCGGTGCGCCATAAATCTCAATGAATGCCCCTACGTCAGGTACAGACGGTTGTTTAGCACATCCCGCAATAAGTACTTGTGCGAGAATTAGGTTGAATATAAAGAATCTACTGATCGTTTTCATGAGTTGCCTCCAAAGAAAATATCTTGTCACAATTTTAACATTTGGCGGTTTTTATTCAACCTAAATTGACTGTTATTACTGTCTTCATCTCTACACTGTTTCTATTTATACAATTCTGAAGACTTGACCAAAACCAGAAATTTTGATATAATACTGTTATAACAATTTTTTCTGGAGAGAAGAATTTGGATCAGAGAACATCAATAGAAGAACAAATAGATCTTCCATTTATTGAATCATTAAAAATTAGTTTCCAAAGCCTAAAAATACGGTTTGGTAGATCAATTATTACTACTGCAGGGATTACGCTTGGGATCGCTTTCTTGGTCTCTGTATGGACAAATAATGAAATAGACCTTGCTCTACAAGAAAGTGGACGGATTTCCGCTATCACAAACCTTGACGAAACATCAGAACAAGGTATATCAACAAAAGATATTTGGCTTATTATCATGTCACTCATCGTCTGCGTTGTTGGTATTGCAAATTCCATGTTAATGGCTGTTACTGAACGATTTCGTGAGATTGGTACAATGAAATGTTTAGGAGCATTAGATGGATTTGTTGTTCGACTATTTTTACTTGAATCTGGATTCCAGGGGTTTGCAGGAGCATTAATTGGAGCATTAATTGGTACATTAGGTGCTGTTCTTTTAGGGCTAAAGAATTATGGGATGGATCTTTTCTTCTATTTCCCTCTATTTCCCGCAAGTCTAGACAATGGATCATTTCAGGTTGGTGTTCTACTCCTAATTCTAATCGGATGTATTCTTGGAATGATATTAGCAATTGTGGGTTCATCATTTCCTGCATGGCGTGCAGCAAAGCTTCCTCCTGCAGAAGCAATGCGAACAGAAGTCTAATCTATCACTATAAATGTGTAATTCTACAGAATTGGATTATGTAATCTTGGAAGTAATAAGGATATACTATGCCTGATATCGTTGTAAAAACTGAAGATGTTGTCAAAGAATATAGAATGGGTTCTAATGTTCTACGTGCACTGGATGGTATAAATATTGAAATCCAACGTGGAGAATATATCTCTTTGATGGGACCTTCTGGTTCAGGTAAGTCAACTCTATTCAATATGATCGGTGCACTTGACCGACCAACTGAAGGACAAGTATATATTGATGGTCAAAATATGTCCAATCTTTCCCAACGACAAATTGCTGCTTTTCGATGTCATCGAGTCGGCTATATCTTCCAAAGTTATAACCTACTAAACGTCCGGACAGCACACGGAAACGTAACTTTGCCAATGATTTTTGCTGGTATACCTGATAAAGATCGAAATAGGAAAGCTGAAGAACTCCTTGATAAAGTTGGATTAGGGGATCGGATGTACCACCTACCTGACGAACTCTCTGGAGGTCAACGACAACGCGTTGCAATCGCAAGAGCACTCGCAAACGATCCCAGCATTATCCTTGCTGATGAACCTACTGCTAACCTTGATACAGTTACAGGACGAGAGATTATAGATCTCATCAAACAATTAAATACTGAAGACGGTGTCACTGTAATTTCTGCAACACATGATCTGAAAATGCTTGATGTGTCTGATAGGATCGTCGATATACGAGATGGACTGGTTGAACGTATCAGAAATCGAGATGAGATTGAAATCGAAGTTGGGGATGTTGGTGGTGAGTAATCAGTTCTAAATAATTCTACTGAATTTCAGATATACGGACCGGTCGGTTTTCACTTAGGGACTTGAAAGCAGCATATCCCATCTGTATAGGTAATTTTCCATCCTCACCCGTAACCATGGGTTCTGTATCCTCAATTATACACTGAATAAACGATTCCATTTCTGTTAAATAAGCTTGTTTATATCTTTCTATAAAGAAGTAGTGGGGTAAGGAAGTGATACTTCCATTCTTCAGAGTAGATGTTACCGTATCAGTAATTGAATTCCCTACAGACACCATTCCTTTTGAGCCAAATACCTCAATCCTTTGATCGTATCCATAGACTGCTTGTCTGCTATTGTCAATTGTACCCAAGACACCATGCTTAAAACGAAGTGTGATTACTGCTGTATCAATATCGCCAACCTCACCAATTTCTGAATCAACATTGACATCACCCACAGCATAGATTTCCTCTACTTCATCACCAATCAAAAATCGAGCCATATCGAAATCATGTATTGTCATATCAAGGAACAAACCTCCAGATACCTTGATATATTCAATTGGTGGAGGGGCAGGATCTCGACTCGTAATTCGTAGTATATGTGGATCTCCGATTTCTCCTTTCATGATTATCTCATGTAAACGCTGAAAATTAACATCAAACCGTCGATTAAATCCCACCTGAAATTTCACACCAGTGTTCTTGACTATTGTTAATGTTTCTTCAATTGCCGTCAAATCCAAGGCAATTGGTTTTTCACAGAAGATATGTCTTCCCGCATCTGCCGCAGCCTGACATATTTCAACATGTGTATCTGTTGAAGAAGCTACGACTATTGCGTCTATATTTGAATTGTCTAAGAGTTGGTTATATTGAGAGGTAATATGTGGGATGGAATATTGATCAGAGAGGGTCTTCGCAATATCTGTATCTAAACTACAGATACTGAGAACTTCAGCATTAGGTATATTCTGGCACAGATGATCTATGTGAACCCTTCCAATCCTACCTGTACCAATTACACCAACACCGATTTTTGAAATGTTCATTAAGACTTTTTCTTAGTTAAATTCCAATAGATTTTAGGTATTGATAATTTCGTTTTGCGCTATCATAAGGACTTCCCATCCCAGGTAATACATCCTGTTCTACCACAATCCAACCATCATATTTCCGATCTTGTAATTCGTCAATGAATACAGGGAAATCCACTTCCCCATTACCTAATTCACAAAACACACCACTACCAACAGACTTAAAATAATCCCATTCCTTTTGACGAGAACGTGCAGCGATATCCGGTTCGCAATCCTTAAAATGAACATGCCATATCCTATCTGCATGTTTACCGAATATCTCAATAGGCACACCACCACCAAATCTATAATGTCCTGTATCGAAACACAACCCAACAAGATTTGGATCGGTAAGTTCCATTAATCTATCAATTTCATCTGGTGTTTCTACATATCCTGCACAATGATGGTGGAAAACTGAACGTAACCCAGTTTCATTCAATACAGATTCTGCTATTCGATTCACACCTCTACTATAAATTTCCCACTGCTGAGTGTTTAGACTATGTTCAGAAAGAATCCGACCAGCATTTTGTGTTCTTACTTCAGATGAACCGTTATCATCAGCTAATACGATGTATGGTATATCACCAGCAGTATCTGCTAATAGACGTGCATGTTGTAATGCTGTTTCTTCACCCAAAATATGTGCATTAGCATCAATAAAGTTAACAGGAACAAAAGCACCTAGTAGCGTTAATTTTCTTATCGCAAGTTCATCACGAAGTTGTGATGAATCTGTCGGCATAAAACCCCAGTCACCCAATTCAGTACCAAGATACCCGATTTCGTGCATTTCATCCAAAACTTGTGTGTAATCAGGGGATTCCCCTTCCAACTCAAACTCAAGGATCCCCCATGAACATGGCGCATTCGCTAATTTCATACTACTGATTATTACTTTCTTCTAACACTTTCTTGAAGTCATCAATGAAATGCTCAAAAAGTTTTACCTTGTCGCTTTCTTGAAGGTTTTTCTTTTGTTAAGACATAGGTACCATCAAGATCTGTTTCTGCAATGATCCGTTGTTTTTTCGGATGCTCCCTTTCCGTCAGGTCTTTGTCCCTGTCAAGCGTAATTAAATAAAGTCTGATGTGTTCTGTTCTTTGATTTTCAAGGAATTTGAATTTCCAATAACACGTATGGGTAATGCGTTCTCTCAATGAAAATTTACTTGAGAGAATAGCAACAACTTCTGAATTCTCAGGGTTGTAGATAACAATGTCAGCATCAGGTAGGAGCGACTCAAATTCACCATAATTAATTTATCACCTTATTCTTAATAACTCTTAATTCTGCTGATAACTGGGCACGCTGTAATTTATTTGCCGTTGACTACTTTCAATCCGAGCTCTTCAATTGAATCTGTAATCATATATTGGAGTAGTTGCTCCAAAACACCTCCCTTAAATTTGATCCAACTTTGGCTAGCACTCCCTTTTGGTTTTTCTTTCAAATAACTTTCCTTGTAAGGTCCTTCAATTTGTTCAAAAACTTCAGAAACGTATCTGTAGGCTTCTTTCCCTTTAGTACGTTGCACTTTTTTATACATATTTATCACATCATCAACGGTGTACTTGCTCAATGTAAAACTCCTTAAGGCTTAGTTGTCTTCTATCAGTTGCTTAAAATCTTCAATGAAATGCTCAAAAAGTTTTACCTTATCGCTTTCTTCGAGGTCAGCCTCTGTTAGTACATAAGTGCCATCAAGGTCAATCTCAACAATGGCACGTCCCTTTTTTGGAAGATATGTGGTCGTCAAAGTGCCATCTTCGTCAGGGAGTGATAAAGTAGACTTTAATATGTTCTGTTGTTTTATCCGCCAATAATTTGAGTTTCCAATAACCTGTTTGAGCAATGCGCTCACGCAACGTAACTTTTGCTTGAAATTACAGCAAGTACTTTATGGTTTTTGGGATTGTAGACCACAATATCAACATCGGGTAAATTGCAATCCAAATTCACCATAGTCAATTGCTAAATTTCGCTTAACTAAACTCAAGCCGTAGGCTAGGTTCTTGCTCCGTTCTAATTTATTACCGTTTATAACCTTCATGCCAAGGGCTTCAATTGATTCCGTAATAATATGTTGTATTAATTTCTCAAAATTCTTTCCTTTGAAAGCCCGCCAACTTTGTTCATGATCTCCGTTGGGTCTTTCTCTCAAAAAATCCTGTTTATGACGTTCTTTTCCATACTGCAAAATTTGAGAAACTGATCTATAGGCCTCTTCACCATCTACCAATTGTGCATCGCTGTACATATCTTTCAAATCTTCAAACTTCATGATTTTCTATTCCTTTAACCCGATGACAATATATTCCGTTGGATATGCTTGAGAATCAGCCTTATCCCTGCTTGCAAACCGTCCTGTTTTTTCGTCTCTTGTCTGAGGTAGGATTTTCAAAGGAATTTCTCGTTTAATTAAATTATCAAATTTAAATCCAGAATGTTGCAGGGAATCTACAAATGCTTCTGCGTTAAGTATTTCAACCCCTCGTAATTTGGTGTTTCCGATGACGTAGCAACACCTACCGCCCGGTTTTAGAATTCTAAAACTTTCGTTAAAAACATCCTGCATATCAATAAAGAATGCTTCAATTTCCATTGCCTTTTTTCTGTTTTTTTTCACCATTTCATTAACGATATTAGCAGCTATTAGACTCTTTAGTGACTTGTTCTCATAATACTTATAGGAAGTACCAATGAACTCTTTTCTATACTCTTTGAGATCGTCAGCTAAATTCAACCAAAGAGTTGAGAGTTGATGAAGATCCGCATATTCGTAACTTGTTACATACGGACTTGAACTTACAATTAGATCGACACTATCATTCGGAACTGGCTGTTCTTTAGCACAACCTAATCGGAGTTTTAGATAACCATCAGGATCGTCTTTAACATGAGACGGTACAGCTTCATATAATTGAGAATTTCCTTTTACCATTTTCAGAATATGTCTTTTGATAGCATCATAAGGAAGTGTGGATCGCTTTTTGAAATCCCGTGTTGGCTTAGTGCTGCTCTGGCTCCAAATTGAACATGTTTTAAGAACATGACTAAAAGCAACAAGGAGAAAGAATTTGATTACAGCGTCATTTTCTTTACGAATTACGGACAGGATTTTTCCAAGTTCGTCTCGTGCTGATTCTTTAAACCAATAGTCTATCTTTTCTAAATGCCTATCAGGAATGTAAGGCTCTATATGAGTCTTACTGAATAACCCATCCTCTTTTTCAGGTGGACAAATCTCTGATAAAAATATATTTACCTTTTTCTTAAGATATTCGGGGCAGATCGCTTTTGCCTTCACTTCAGTCATCAAAAAAGCAATTTTATTAATGTCCGTTCCGCTCGCGTGAAATCCACGCGATATCGCGCTAACAATGGTTGTGCCACATCCCATAAACGGATCGTTTATACTTGCTGTTCCGTTTATGATGTAAGTATCCATTAACTTTTCAACAAGTTGTGGAATAAACTTGGCGGGATAGCGGTGGTAACCATGCGTCCATTTTCCCGTGTCTGATGGCTTATATTCGCTAAATGACCAGTCTTTGTCAATAGATTTGTGATTGAACAACTCAATAATTTCGTTTGGTGACATGAAACCATTCCATTTGTTAGAGTATAAAAATGTGTATATCTTAATCTTAATAAACGCTTCAGTAAGATTAAGTGTTTCAGAGAGGTATATAACTTATGAAGTTCACTGTTTTAAAGCATCAACACTCTCAGGTGTATGGTGTCTATCAAAAAGTATTTCTGACACTTCTCCAATTAACATAGGGTAACTTTTAGATATCTCACAGTCATCAACAAAATATTGTAAGGCTCCAACTGGTGCACGAGGACAAAGATCTTTGTAGTAATCAATGTAATGACTTACCATTGCGTTTATAATCGTTTTGACAGGTAGAAATTCATTCATACGAATGTGATCTGTGACCATTTCGTTAAGGGTAATACGCCAAGGACTAGAACGATTAAGAGGATTAAAAGGTTCGGATTTATCTGCTAATACACTTTCTGCAGTTGTAATAATTTTTTCATGCGGGATTGTGTCCGCGAGTGCCGTTGCTATCTCGTTGAACGTCATTTCTGGATGAATAGTCAATGTGTAGATCAAAATTTCTCCTTTACGTGAATCAAGTTTAATGGATGATTATACCATTTCTATTAAATAGTTCAAAATACGATCACTCTTAGTAGTACCCTGACAAGAGATATTTAGGAATTTCTTCAATTAGTAATCATCGTTTAGAAATGTCAGTATCATAATGTTTCATATCGATATTCTAACCAAATCTAAAATCGCTAAATCTAAATTACCTATTCGGAAATATACCATTGCACGTTCAAAATATGCTTCAGAAAAACATGGTGTTCTTTTTATTGCTTCGGTAAAATCCTGTATAGCTTTATGATACTCACCCTTCTTAACATAAATCATACCACGCTCAAAATAAGTTTCTTCATCATACGGACGTAGTTCAATTTCTTTACTATAACCATCAATTGCCTTGTCATACTCACCTTGCTCACTGTAAAGGGTAGCGCGAAAACCCCACGCATCAGCATGCCTTGGGTTGAGTTTTATTGCCATACTAAAGTCTGCTAATGCTTTTTCAGACTCACCGTCTTCGTCATATAGTTTTCCACGAGTATAATATACATCAGCATCTTGTATATTCAGATCTATAGCTTTGGTATAATCTTCTATAGCTTTATCAAAATCACAATTCTTGAAGTGAGTTTTGGCACGATTACTATAGGATCTTGCCAGATTTGTTGTGTTTTTATTCATAAGCCTTCTCTCAAATTATGACAAAAACAAGGATTGTCCAGTAGACTTATTTCCTTGTAATTTTACCATATCACAACCCATTTCTCAATCGGTATTAAACATAAAACAGCAGATGATATAAATCACCTGCCGATTATATTTATTGTGTTCAAAATAAAATGAAGAATAAATTCACTTCTAACAACTAACATACATATGAATAATGTTTATCAATATAAAAATAAATTTACACCATATTATATAGTTTATTTTATGAATACTAATACTAAAACAATGCTAATACATTACACGAAAAACGATCCTAATTACGAAATCTTATATACGTCAATAATGCATAACTTTTTAACCGTTGGGAATGTAAAATCAGGAAGCACAACAAAAACACAAAATCACACATTTTAGAAATTCTTATAAAGTCAATTCAAAGTGGAGTAAAGCCAGTCTATGACAGGGGTTACAGGAATAATTTACACCAATTTCAATGTCACACCGTGTGACAAAAAGTGTAACTTTTTACATTTTTTCCACCCATACAGAAATGCAACAAAAACACGATCTACTAACTGAGTATTTAGGATTAAATGACTGTTTTTACATCTGATTTATTGTCTGTATATTAGGATTAACAATTCTAATTCAGGAGAAACTGAGTATCTAATGATAAGTCTATTTTTTATTCAGTTTTGTATATCAAAAATACCGTACTCCAGCAGGGTACTATGTGTCTATAGAAAACAATATCGGAACAGTCGGGCACTCCAGCGGAGTGCTATGTGCCAATATACTTCGTATGAAAAACATATAAGCACTCAACACACAATTTAGTTATAGTATAATTAACGAATGTGATTCACGGAAAATTGGTATCATTAAAATTATAAACCTATATAGAATAAGGGTTCGTAAAATTGCTCCGTGAAGGTTTCCGTGAAAGTGTATACATTTTAAGACGATAAAAATTAACAGTTTTTTACAATACATAGTATCCATACAGCTAACATATCTGGAGTTGAGATGAATACTAAAAATGATACTTGAGATAAAAATTGGTATCCAAGTACAATAGCAGCGTAATGTTTAGTGACAAAAACTTTACACACCCATGTGGCAAGTCATATTTGACAATTCTTGTGATCCGTGATAACTTAAAACACTATTGTAGTTTAATGAAAAAGCTATCTGTTTTATCAAATCTGTATCCCTAACTGAAACCTATGATTCGATTTTGGGAGATAAGTCTATGATTCCTACAATTAAAGCACAGAATCACTTCCAGAATGCCCCAGAATGGGCGGTTCTTGAACGTAAATTGATTGACGAAATTAATACTGCAGCACCTAAAGTTCTAAAAAAGTACACACGTCCAGACGGAACGTTATATTGGCCAACACATCCAGATTTTCAAAGCTTTGATGGATTAGACGATGCTTATGAGAGTTTCCATAATTGGCCACTTTTTTATATGCTTGGTGGAGATGCACAGTTCTTGGTAGATGCACAAACCGAATTTGATGTTATCACAAAAGACATGGCACGATTCGGATCGGGACACGACTATCCAATGGTCTATAAGGAGTATCAACCGGGATACGACTGGTTTCACCAAAGTGAAGGGAACTATCTGTTTTACATGTTGTGTATGGCTGATCCGACACATACTACAAACATTGAACGCGCCAAACGCTTCGCAGGATTCTATCTGAACGAGGATCCAGATGCCCAGAATTACGACCCAGAACACAAAATCATCAAGTGTGCAATGAATGGTAGTAAAGGACCGGCATTTTGGATCCTCGAAAGAGAATCATTTTATCCTGCTATGGGTTACAATTTACCATTTATTGATGTTCCAGGGTGCACAAGTCGTGATGTGATGTTGGAAAGCGATGAGTTACGGGATCTGATGGGACGAATTATCTATGAACGACAAGGAAAAGGAGATGCAGTCGGTAATCTTGCTGCAACTACTCTTGCTACCAATGCCTATATGTTCACAGGTGAGGAGAAATACAAGGCATGGGTTCAGGAATATGTTGATGCATGGATTGCACGCACTGAAGAAAATGACGGAATTGTACCTGATAACGTTGGATTAACAGGAAAAATCGGTGAATACATGGAAGGCAAGTGGTATGGTTCTCGTTATGGTTGGAGTTGGCCACACGGCTGGCATAGCGTTGGACAAGCAGTGAGTACTGCTGCACAGAATGCAGCACTCCTTCACAATGATTTGACATATATGGATTTCCCGCGATCGCAAATTGATGTCCTAATTCAGAACGGTATGGAGCATAACGATCAACTCTATGTACCACAGAAATATGGTGATCCTGGAATTGCAAACTATACTCTTGGTCCGTGGATGCAGTATCCGATTACAAAAGAGGACGGTACCGTCTTACAAAAAGATGGTTGGTTTGAATTTATGCCAATGCACCCATCTGATGTTGCTCATTTATGGGCTATGTCAATGGAAGATGAGGACCAGTATCGTGCCATACAGATTATGAAAAAGACAGGATCGAAATTTGACATTAACACATGGCATCATACTAAAGACCAAGGTGGACGTGATGGTGGTTGGTTGGCATATATGCGAGGTGATTTTCCTGAATATCCCGAATCAATCCTCAATCATAATCTATCACAAGTTCAACAACGACTCAACTACATGGAAAATGATGATGAAGATCCGGCTGGTTATGGAGATGCATATTTCCAGCGAAGGAATCCAGTGACTTGTGAAGGACTTGTCCAGTTGACTTGTGGTGCTCCATTACCCCATTACAACGGAGGTTTATTTGTAACACGCGTCCGTCATTTTGATCCAGAGAATAAACGTCCAGGTCTTCCTGAGGATGTAGCCGTGTTGGTTACAAATATCACTGATAATACAACAAATATTGAATTAGTCAATTTAAGCGATTCAACTGATCGGGATGTAATTATTCAGGCAGGAGGGATGGCTGAACACAATTTCACGACTGCACGTGCCAATGATGGTAAAAGCGGGGACACCATATCGATCAACGGCACATATCTTCAAGTTAATCTACCGCCTAATACACACATTAAGTTGGAAGTAGGGATGCAGCGTTTTGTCAATGTAGCATCGTATCAACAACCGTGGTAGGGAATTTTGATTAGACACAGGGAAATTCATTCAATTTCTCTGTGTTACCTTTTTCTCTTCATGAGCTTCAGCGATTAAAAAATCCAATTTCCCCGCTTCTGAATCTGCTTCAATCTCTCGGTCCCATTTTTCCCAATCCAATTCGCTGAACCATTGTCGCAATTGTCTGTACTCGGCTTCAGGTAGAGCGAGAATCGCTTGCTGAACTTTCTCAAGTCGTGACATTGTGTTTCTCCTATGTCAGTTTGTTCAGAGTAGCCAATATCTTGTCATAACTGATTACGATAATTATAACCTGAATTGCCTTTGCCATCAATACCTTTTCGTGCTAAAATACCCGCACGTTATAAAAAGCAGCACAATAGGAGACACAAATTATGGCAGTAGAAAGATTTTTGACAGTAGAACAGGGTGTCCAAAATCTTCTGAAAACAACACCACCACTTTACTTCAACGGTACGTCACAAACGGATTGGAGAGAGTGGCGTAGGAAGTTCAGACGGAATATGGTTCGTCATTTAGGTCCAATGCCAGAACATGTCCCATTGGAGGTTGAAGTATTAGAAGAGATTCATCAAGATGGATACACAAGAGAGAAGATAATCTTCAATTCAGATCCATTCTCTTCAATCCCTGCATATGTATTAATACCTGACACTGCAACTCCTGATAATCCTGCCCCTGCTGTTCTTTGTGCTCATGGACATGGCATAGGAAAAGATGGAGCTGTAGGAATAGTTGATGATTATCAGAAACAATATGCAGTTGAATTAGCAAAACAGGGATTTGTTACGATTGCACCGGACTGGCGATGTTTCGGTGAACGCAAAGACAGAGAAGAGTGGGTCCGACGACCTGGAAGAGATGGATGTAATGTCGCATATCTGGCACTCGGATATTTCGGTTATCAACTTATTCAACTCAATATATCTGATGGAAAGAGATGTTTAGATTACCTTCAGTCGCGTCCAGATGTTGATGGCACTCGGTTAGGATGTATGGGGTGTTCATTTGGTGGAACTATGACAACCTATATCTCAGCTTTTGATAAAAGAATAAAAGCAGCAGTTATAGTTTGTTATCTCAGCACTCTCACTGATGCATTGGGTGATCGGGGCAGGGGTAACACATGTGGATCTCAATTCATGTTCGGTTTACGCGCAGAGGGTGATATTGCCGATGTGGCAGGATTAATTGCACCACGGGCGTGTATGGTACAAATCGGTTCTGATGATATGTGCTTTATTGAATCTGATGCATTAGAAGCATTTGATCATCTGGAGAAGATCTATACAGCCAGTGGAAAACGTGATCAATTAGTCCTTGACCATTTCCAAGGTGAACATGAGATCAATCTTGATACTGGGATTGAGTTCTTGCTTGAACGTTTATAAATCTGTAATCTATTAACTTTGTCAGAATTAAACATCGAACAACCGTATGTAATCTTCTAAGGTCTCCACACGACGAAAACACGTCAATTTATCGCCATCAACCAGATATTCTGGGGGGCTCATTTTGAGATTATAGTTTGAATTCATCGCGTGACAGTAGACACCAGCATCACAAGCTACAAGACCTATACCATCATGAAAAAATTAAGAAAAATCTATTTTTTCAACGCTATTTTCAATTCGACAAGGAAGTTGACTTAGAATCAGTTTCTCCATGTCAATTTTGTGGCTTGCATTATCTATATCAATACCAACAAGTCTCCCATCGGCATCATAATCAAGCAGGATACCATCGGAGATTTCTTGGCTTTCTACGCTTGGTTGTTCGGACAAGTTGATATACAATGAGTCGGTATCTGGGAAGTA
>CBDBFU010000032.1:0-266570 GCA_965205025.1 Candidatus Poribacteria bacterium | reverse complement strand
ACTACCTGCGGTAAGGAACATGAGTCCCTTAAAGAATGCATGGGTAACCAAATGAAAAATACCTGAAGCATACGCTCCAACACCAACACCAACAAACATATAACCGAGTTGGCTGACTGTGGAATATGCAAGAATCCTTTTAATATCATTCTGTTTGAGTGCAATTGTTGCAGCAAAGAATGCTGTTAAGACACCAATCCATGCGACAACCATTCCAGTGTGTGCGATATCATATAACTTGGCTGACCGTGCGATCATATAGACGCCTGCAGTAACCATAGTTGCAGCATGTATTAAGGCACTGACGGGGGTTGGACCTTCCATTGCGTCAGGCAGCCAGACATAGAGAGGAATTTGCGCCGATTTACCAATTGCACCGACGAAAAGCAGTAAGGTAGCCAACACTATCGCATTTACACCAAATACCTGCTCAGCACTGTTTGCTTCGGCTTCACTGAAGATTGTAGTGAAGTCAAGGCTACCAAAAACTGCAAATAGTGTGAACATACCCAGAAGGAAGCCGAAATCGCCGATTCTGTTGACAATAAATGCTTTCTTTCCAGCATCGGTCGCAGATTGCTTTTCATACCAAAACCCAATTAGAAGATATGAGCAGAGACCTACACCTTCCCATCCGACAAACATCAATAGATAGTTATTGCCGAGTACGAGGATAAGCATAGCGAAAACAAACAGGTTTAGATATGCAAAATAACGTGTGTATCCTTCATCTCCATGCATATATCCAATGGAATATACATGAATAAGGAATCCAACACCTGTGATGACTAACAACATTATTGTTGTTAATGCATCAACTTGGAAACCGATGTTGAAAGTAAAGGCTTCACCTGAAATCCAAGTGTAGAGAATTCCAGCATCTCCTTCAAGTGTATTTCCAGCGTTTACACTAATGAATGCCATTATCGAACAGATTAAGGAGACGAGTACTGCAAGTGCACCGATCCATCCGCTGAGTTTTTCATTTCCCTTTAGCCATTTGCCGAACAAACCATTAATGAGGAATCCTACAAATGGAGAAATTAACAGAATAACAATCAGATTCAGAGACATTTTATATCCTTCAGTTGGTCTGATTTTCAGTAATTGGTCAGTCAGAGGAAGTTGAATCACCTCATTATTAACCGATTCCTGAAACCAATGTACCTATCCTTTCAGCGAATTAACCTCATCAACATTTATCGTTTCACGATGTTTAAAGACACTAACTATTATTGCTAACCCGATTGCCACTTCTGCGGCAGCAACTGCCATAACGAAAAATACGAATAATTGTCCTTCGACTTCTCCGAGATTGCGGCTAATTGCTACAAAGGCAAGATTTGCTGCATTTAGCATTAGTTTTCAATACACATAAAGATGATTATAGCGTTTCTACGGATTAAAACTCCGATGACACCTATTGTAAAGAGGAGAGCACTTAAAATGAGATAGTATTCTATTGACAACATAACCTATACTCTACATATATTGTAGATATGACTCCAGAATTATATTAGTTTTCAGGTTGATTCTCGCGTTTTACTAAAACAATAACACCGATTAAGGCTGCTAACAAGATGAGTGATGTAACTTCAAAAGGTAGTAAATAATCTTTAAATAACGTCTCACCTATCTCGCTAATTGAGTAGGAGGTATCCGCAGCAACTTCACTTGAGGCGACAGCGGTATTTTGATTATCGCGAATCTTAAGTGCAATGTATATACCTTCAATGGCTAAGAGAATACCTAATATAATTGCAAAACCTTTTAGTTTACCAGATAACGCACCCTTCAAAGAGAGTGTACCCAGATTCAAAAGCATTATGACAAATAGGAACAACACCATGATTGCCCCAGCATAAACAATTACCTGAACAGCAGCAACGAAGTGTGCACCTAATAGGACAAACAAACCTGCTTGTGCAAAAAATGTAACGATTAAAGCAAGAGCACTATAGATAGGATGTCGGAATGAAATTACAGAAATTGCCCCTATTAGAGACACTCCGCCAAAAATGAAAAATAGTATATGTTCTGCGGTCATCATTACTCTCCTATTCTATTGCATCCAAACCAGATAGTGGTGATCCAACTGTATTATCTATCGTAGCTCTCTTATTATTATCTACCATAAATATACCTGCCACGATTGATATAACAATGAATGCTGCGATAACGTTCCCGATACCGATCCAAAGCTGACTTCCATTTGTTACAATCCACAATGTTCCGGTAACAACTATGGATGTGAGAGCAACTGGTAACAGGAATTTCCAACCGAAATTCATCAGTTGATCGTAACGGAATCTTGGTAAAGTCCATCTTACCCATATAAACACAAACAAGAAAATACCTGTTTTGATAAAGAAGATTGCAAAGGAAATTATTCCACTCCATACAGGTCCACCTATTTGTTCCAATCCAAAGAAATGCCATCCACCTAAGAAAAGTGTTACTGTTACAGCAGAACCAACAATCATATTCATATATTCTGCCATGAAGAACATGGCGAATTTCATACTGCTATATTCGGTGTGATAACCTGCAACGAGTTCCTGTTCAGCTTCTGCAAGATCGAATGGAAGTCTATTCGTTTCAGCATACATGGCGGTTGTAAACGCAAGAAAAGCTGGGAGATGGACAAAGCAATTCCAAACACCCTCACCTTGTGCTATAGCGATATCTCGTAAACTCAAGGATTCAGAAAGCATCAACACACCGATAATCGACAAACCAAGAGTTAATTCATAACTTATCATCTGTGCCGATGAACGTAAACCGCCTAACAGGGAGTATTTGTTATTAGATGCCCATGCCCCGATTACAACTCCATAAACACCAAGTGATGTTATTGCTAAGATATAAAGAACTCCGATATTGATATCTGCGATTTGAAGATTGATTGTCTCCCCAAATAGTTCGATTGAACTCCCAAATGGCACGACTGCGACAGTAATCATCGCAGGAACTAAAAGCATCGCTGGTGCAAGGACATAGAGTGGTTTATCGACATGGTTCGGGATAAGGTCTTCTTTAAATAGAAACTTAATTCCGTCTGCAATGGGTTGGAGTAAGCCTTGTGGACCGACACGATTTGGTCCCAACCTGTCTTGAATCCATCCACTAACCCGTCGTTCTGACCAGATCATCACCATTACACCAATAATTAACATGTGTACAATGATAAGCATCTTTACAATGGGTATAACAATATCAATCAAAAGGTTCATTTATTCTCCTTAGTCAACCGATACAAGAGTTATCCTCTATGCCAACTTAACTCCTGCGTCACCAATATTCTGATGTGTTGCTTCTTCATATCCATCGACCTGTTCTGAAATTGCTATTGAAATTTCACCAGCAAAACTATAATCAATTTCTCCACCGAGTTGCTTAGCAAGCTGCTGCGTAATTTGCCAGTCTAACTGTGCTTCACCAGGAGGATCAATAGTCTTACGAATTCGTTGTACCCATCCAGTAGAATTAGTGAACGTACCATCTTTTTCGGCAAAAGTTGTTCCGGGTAGGACAATATCAGCTAATTGTGTAACTTCTGAAGGTAATATATCTTGAACAATAAGGAATTCGACATTTTCTAATGCAGCTTTTTCTGCATCTTGCAGACTTCTATCGGGAATACCACTGACGAGATATACCACTTTAGCGTTTGATACTTTTTCCCAGAGTGCATCATTTTCTAAAACGACATTTCCATTGGCTGAACCGAGAATTGTTCGGGCACCAGCAGTATTTGGGTTTTTGTCAGATTCAATTGTGAATTGAGGGTATTTATGCTCTTCACCCGGTAGTTGACCAAATAGCCCTAATTGAGTTGTATTTAGCACATCGTGTGCAAACTGTTGAAGAACGTAGTTATCCTCATTCGTTCCCTGTGCTGATCCGATGACAACAATATCATCAGCTTCCACTTCAGATAGTTTCTCTTTTATGGTAGTGAGTGCATCTGCCCATTGTGTTGTCGTTTGTTCACCATCAACTTTTTTAAGGGGGAGTTGGAGTCGGTCTTCTCTATTTACATAATGGTAACCGAGCCGACCATCATCACACATCCAATGCTGATTAATATCTTCATGGAAACGCGGTTTTACCCTGTAAACACCGTCTTCTTTATACTCAACAGTAATATTACATCCAACACTGCATCCCGTACAGATACTGTTTTCTTTATCCATGAACCATGGACGTGATTTGAATAAGAAGTCCTTACTAATCAATGCGCCAACAGGACAAATATCGACTACATTTCCTGCAAGTTTATTGTCAAGAACTTGAATTGGATTACCTTCGTGACTTCTTGGAATATCGATCTCATCATGTGAACCGCGGTTTATCAGACCGAGTTCACCAGTGCCCGACACCTCTTGACAGAAACGGATACAACGGGTACATACGATACAACGGGTGGAGTAAAGTAAAACATCTGGACCCAAGTCTTTTTTAGGTGGAACGTTTTTGACTTCTACATAACGGCTTTTATCGTGTCCATGTCTATAGCTAAAATCTTGTAGATCACATTCCCCTGCTTGGTCGCAGACTGGACAATCAAGTGGATGGTGGACGAGTAAGAGGAATTCAAGGATATCCTCTCGCCCCTTTATGACCCGGGGACTATCTGTCACGTACGATAGCATCGAATTTATCTTCCAACTTTCTTTCCGGTGGTGCGGATCGGACTGTCAATGTACACCCCGTTGCTAATTGACGTGCTGGACCAATTGTACCTGGAGGAGCACCTGGTATGGGACCATAAGGTTCAACGAGACACATCCTACAGTTGGCTGGACGGGTTAATCCTGGATGATAACAATAGTGAGGAACTTCAATACCATTTTCTCGAGCAGCCTCAACTATATTCGTTCCATCTTCAACCTCTAATTCAAGGTCATTTAGTTTTATAAGCGCCATTTTTTTACTCCAAGTGTTGAGAATTCCGTTGTGTCTCTATGCCAGTTCAGACATCTCTTTGGGTATAATCCGTTGTTGATATGCGTAATTTTCCTCTGGTGGGACAGTTGCTTCTTCTACAGATAGCGTAACCAATTTACCTTCACGGATAGCAGCCTCGAATTCGGGTCGAAACTTCCGCATATAACTGACTGCTGGCCACGAAACAGCAATACCGAAAACACAGATTGTATTCCATGTCATTGTATCAACATTTGCAATGTTGTTTGCGACACTTTCCAACAGATCTAAATCTTCGTAAATTTCCTCTGTTTCACCCGTATCTCCCCATCTGCCACCTTCTGCAATACCAAATTTCGGTCTTGTGATTTTCTCTTGTCTACCTTCCCCATCTGCAATCCGCTGAACAATATCACGCACCCACGGTGTTCCCCATCGACAAGGAGTACATTGTCCACAAGATTCATGTGCATAGAACTTCATTATATTGAGAAGGCAATCAACGATATTTCGAGTTTCATTCATGACAATGATACCACCCGAACCTAACATTGATTTGGCAAGTGTTAGAGATGTAAAATCGAGACGTGTATCTAATTCATAATACGTCAAGATAGGTGCTGAACTACCCCCGGGAATAACTGCTTTTACCTCTTCACCGCGTAAACCGCCAGCGACTTCAATAAGTTCTGAGCATGTTAATCCGAGTTCTAATTCATATACACCCGGTTCGTTAACATCCCCACTGATACAGTAGAGTTTTGTACCGGTATTTGGATCTGGTTTTGGTGGGTCAAATCTTGCATCACCATAGGTTGGTCCCATTTCTGTGTACCAATCAACCCCATTCCCTACGATGAATGGTAGATTGCACAAAGTCTCTACATTCTGAACCACGGTAGGTTTCATGAATACACCTTGGACAGCCGGGAAGGGGGGTTTGTTACGGGGTTGTCCGCGCTTTCCCTCAAGTGATTCGATTAAACCCGTCTCTTCACCACAGATATATGCCCCCGCCCCAGGATGTGTATAGATATTGACATTGAGTCCTGTATCTCGGATATTTTCACCAATATACCCCTGGTTCTTTAGCTTCCTCAATAGCGGCATCTAACATCTTTTTACCGAGTGTAAATTCCCCGCGAATGTAGACATAGGTGGTTTCAATTCCCATTGCAAAGCAACAGATTAAGTATACCTTCAATTAATAGATGCGGATTTTTCTCTAAGACGTACCGGTTGCTGAATGTCCCTGGTTCACTTTCGTCTGCATTACAACAGAGGTAACGTGGTTCAATATCTCTTGGGACAAAACTCCACTTTTCACCGGTAGAAAAACCTGCACCGCCTCTGCCTTTCAAACCTGCGTCCCACACCATTTGAGCGATTTCTTCAGGTTGATATTCAGCCAAAGCCTTTTCAAACCGAGTATAACCGTCGTGTTGTCGATAGACTTCGAATGTGTTTATGTTTGGTACGTCCAGATGCTCGTAGAGAATCCGCTTTTCTTGAACCATTTTTTTCCTCTACAAATTGTTTAAAATTTCATCAACTTTTTCGGGGGTTAAATTCTTATGTAAATCATCGTTAATCATTATCACAGGAGCAACATCACAAGAAGCAAGACACTCAACTTTCATAAGTGTGTATTTACCATCCTCAGTTGTACCTTTAGCAAGATTTGTCTCTGATGCTACATCAATACCTAACTTCTCTTTCAGATGATCTAATACCACTTTACAGTCTCGCAATGCACAAGGAAGTGTTTGACAGACGCGGATGACATATTCACCTACCGGTTCCTCAAAAAACATAGGATAGAAGGTTACTACATCTTTTACCTTCATCACGGTAACCTCCAACAATTCTGCTACATGTTGCATCACAGCAGGAGTGATATATCCTGCCTGTTTCTGTGCGAGATGTAGTGTTGGAAGCATGGCTGCTTCTTTTATTGGATACCGTCCAATCAGTTCATCAAATTGTTTTTTGTTTTCTTCGTTAAACTGAAATGGTGTTTCTAATTGGATTATTTCATCTGACATCTATGTTTTCCTTTTATTGGCTATCAGTGGTCAGCAATTAGCAGTCACGTAAAGATAGTCTATAACTACAGATAAATATCCTTCATTAACTGCTTGTTTTCAGCACGTTCGAGTTCTTCACGAAGTTGCAGCGACTTCTAGCTTCTTGCGTTTTTAGCACGTGCTCTCTGCAATGTTCTGCACGTATGGTTTCTTGCTCTGCGCGTGCTTCTGCAGTCTCTGCGCGTGCAGACTCCTGTTCTGCCCGTGCTTCTGCAGTTTCAGCGCGTGTCTGAACCCACTTGTTCCCGCAACGGGGTCATAAATCGCTATTACTCCATCGCGAAGACGGAAATCCAAACCCAAAACGGATGATCGAATCCCTCCATCATCATCGGGGGTAATTGCCACATAGGCATCATCCACTAATGTAAATCCCATCAAAGGAGTTGGTAAATACAATCCCTCTGCATCATATAAGAAGTAATCTTGGATCTCCAGTGAAGCGTATACATCCATTTTCTCATCTAAGTCTTTATCATAGGTGTTCTTACTGGAGAACTCCATCACAAAATCGGGTGCTTTTCCTTCCTCCCATGTTTTATACGTCAGACGCGGCTTTGGGTTTATGCCAAAACAGACGAGTACATCCGGAGATATAGATGTCCAGGGATCCCCCTCTTTGTAATACATCATGATGTCGCCGGAGACATAGACCTCAGAGTTTTGTGCGAAATGTGCTTCAAGCGCTTGCAACGTCCACGTTAGTAATTTTCTATGATAATCGCTTACTGCCATGGGTTTTCCATCCGTATCAGGGTAAAAGACCGTACCGTCTGTAGGAACATAAGGGATAGATGTATCTTTTGGATCTGTGCGTGCCATTATGTTTCTCCTTTGTTGCCCGATGCATGAAAACGTAGGCAATCAATTTCATGTACTTTCAGTTTCCCATATAACACTTAGCTTATCGCTACTATTGCTTCCTGTACTTTGCGAGGTAGTTCAACAAAAATGAAATAAGATTCGGGATACTAAGTAATCTTCCTGTGATTCATCTATAACTCGCAAATATCCTTCTCGTGAAGCCTTCTCGTCAGGTAGTACTTGATAGAACTTCCGTTTTTCAATATCTTCACTACCACTGTTTTCAATACAAAGTGCAAATTGCATTTCTGTAGTTTAACTTCTCATACCATAGATCAAGTAGAGTCCGGAGTTATATATATCTTTTCTACAATAAGCGAACTTTTGGTATTTACTTCTTATTATTTTTTAGGTAGAGACTATCCAGAATATAAACTACAAATTTCTTTCTTCAATTCCACTGATTTTCATAAAATGTCTCTGCAATCCACGTTTTAGTGCCTTATTTCCATGGACAGGTACAGATATTCGCATCGGGGTACCTTCTTTGGCATAAATGTGATGGCTACCTTTAATTCGCTTTAACTGCCAATTATGTTTTTCTAATAAACGGCAAAACTCTTTACCGGTCATTACTTTCAAACAGCAATCTCCATCACCATCTATCATTCTCTGAGATTTCAAGTGATTCTACATCAACTGATAAACATCCTTCAATTGCTTCATAAATGTTTTCAAGTAATTCTTCAAATGAGTCGCCTTGTGTCGCACAACCGACAATTGATGGAACTTTTGCCCAATAACCACCTTCCTCAGCATTGTGAATAACGACTTTCAACTTCATTTGTTGGTAAACTCCTTAAATATACATTAATTGTATATATTGGAAGATGAAGACTAATACTTCCCTACAAACTGAATTCGGTTTTTCTCAGGATCTCGAATATCAAAAATCCCATAACCATTATCATTTTCCAAAGGTCTCAACCGTAACCCTTTTGACTTTAAATGTTGGTGCATTGCATTCACACTTTCAACCTCAAGCATAAGTTTCTGTCTACCCTCATTAGGTTTACTTGCACTATGGAGACACAGTTTTGCACTACCTGTATCAAACCTGAAAAAACGATGTTCTGGAAATTCTTGATTCTCCTCAGGTAGTCAATCCGATTACATCTCTATAAAACGCAATGACATTTTTCATATCTTTTACAAAAAGCATGACACCGCCAAGGGTGACTTTTATTTCTGACATATCTATTCCTCTATCATATCAATACCATTTATAGGGACGATCCAAATTCTAATTGATAAGTGTTTTATTATCTATCTAATTCCCCTGCAATCACGTTCAAACTCCCCAATACAGCCACCGTGTCCGATACCATGCCACGCCTTCTAACCATGTGCGGTAGTGCTTGGAAGTGAAAGAAACTTGGAGGACGAATTCTGATACGGTATGCTGTACCACTACCATCACTAACGATGTAAAAACCTAACTCTCCGTTTGGAGATTCGGTGGCACAATAACTATCACCTGCTGGCGTTACTACACCATGCCCATCCATTACAACCTTGAAGTGATGTATTAATCCTTCTATATGTCCATAAGCATCAGACTTATGTGGCATTGTAATCTTGTTATCCTCAGCACTAAATGGACCATCAGGTAGGTTATCTAAAGCTTGCGTAACAATTCCAGCACTTTGGATCATCTCTTCCATTCGGACTAAATAACGGTCATATACATCACCATTAGTTCCAACTGGCACTTCAAATTTCATCTCATCATAAGAAGAGTAAGGTTCAGCTTTACGTATATCATGAGCTACACCGGTTGCTCTTAGGCAAGGTCCTGTTACACCATAATTGATTGCATCTTCAGGAGAGATTACGCCAACACCTTTCGTTCGATCCATCCAAATACGGTTTCGTGTTAATAATGTGTGTGTTTCTTTTAATGCTTTAGGGAAATTCGAGATGAAGTCTCGCACATCGGATTCAAATCCATCATACAGATCGCGAAAAACACCGCCTACACGTGTATAACTTGTGGTCAACCGTGCGCCGGTGGTTTTTTCAAAGATACTATAAAGTTTTTCGCGTTCTCGGAAACTGTAAAGGAATACAGAAAATGCCCCTAAATCCAATGCAGCAGTTCCAAGCCACAGAAGATGGTCAGCCATTCTTGAGAGTTCAGCCATCAATATGCGGATATATTGGCACCGTTTTGGTATTTCTATGTCAAGTAATTGTTCAACAGCAAGTACATAACCGAAATTATTGGATAATGGTGAAAGATAATTCATCCTGTCTGTAACAACGATGAACTGGTTATAATCTAAATTTTCACCAAGTTTTTCAAACCCTGTATGTAAATAACCCGCATGGGGTGTCGCCTTTACAATGGATTCACCATCAAGTTCTAAAACGATGCGAAGGGTTCCGTGGGGTTGCTGGGTGCTGTGGTCCAAAACCTCAGAACCATCTTTTCACCCATGGACTGTTCTATCCCACCTTGCATAAATTTCTCCCTTTTCAAAATTGTCTTACGTTTTCCGTCTTACTTTAATTTCAGTCAGAATAAAACACATTTCATGTTTAAGGCATCTTAATCAGACCATCAATAAAAAGTGCGTAAGAAATGCAGGTACTATAATATCTGAAAAATGTCAAGAAGAGGATTTCTTAAATCGCAAAATACTTTTTGCATCTTCATATTTAGATAGATGTTATTGACAAATTATAAAATCTGATTATTATTGACATTTTAATCATATAGGTAACACCATATCAGATCGGTATTTTATCAAAGTTGATATAAGTTTTTGCAAAACAGCGACCAAATTTTATGGTAAGTCTTATAGAGAGATTGAACTGATCCATTGTGTGTTATCCCATATCATACTTTTTATCGTACCTCATCTGTATAGATAGGTTGATTTGTCTTCATTCACTGTACTACCGATTTGAATGGGGACATGAATGAGATACAATGTCTAAACATTCTCACTGTTATGACATCGGTGATCTGATCTCCACTCGGTCCAAATGTAGCTTGCAAAAATTCCAAGTACTGTATATTGACAATACCATCTGGGTGAACATCATCGTGAAAGAAAAATTCGTGTCTGAATGTTGTAAGTAATTAGACAATGGTGAGAAGAAGGAGAGTGTTGAATAAAACAGTTTTTTTGAATCCTAAAGTTATTTGAACTAATTTATTTCGTTATATAGTCTTGTGATGTAAGGTTCCATAATTGCACAGTTTCCATCTTCGCCTGCTGTCGCAACAGTATTGTTATCCGAACAAAACGCGATACTGGTTACAGTGCCAACGTGTCCTGTGAGACTATATTTTTCTTTCCCAGTTTCGGTATCTGAGAGTAATATTCTCCCATTTGAGCCACCATTAGCGAGTATCTTACCATCCCCACTAAATTTGAGGATTGTCCCGTCTTCCTTAATAGTATTCTTTCGTGTCAGTGTTTTTGCATCGTATAGTAATGTATTGTAACTCAATCCTATAGCAAGTGTATTACCATCAGGACTAAATGTTACATTTCTTAACTGATAGTCGCATTTGATTCTATCTATCTTCTCACCAGTTGTCTTCCACAACTCCACTATGCTATACATTTGCATTCCAATAGCAATTGTCTTTCCATCAGGACTATAATCTATACAACGTACATAGTCTACGGCGTTGAATTCATTTTTTAAGCTCATTGTGGTAATTTCAAAAATCTTCAATTTCTCACCTTCACGTATAGCTAATGTCTTTCCATCAGGACTAAACGGTCCCATCAATAACTCACGATGTTCTCCTAATGTTCCTTTAAACATTCCGGATGGGATTTCCCAAAAATGCAAAGTGCATCTAAACTTGCTGTTGCAAGGGTATTACCGTCTGGACTATAGGTGACACTTTCAATATCTGCAGAGTGTTTTGTAAGTTCAAAAATGTGTTTGCATACCTGTGTGTTTGTATTCCATATTCGGATATTTTTGTTGGTATGCACTGTAATGAGATTATCGTTTCTATTAGCTCTATCGTTGAAATTAGAAAATTTGCTGAACGATACATCTACAACAGAACTGTTGTGTTTAAGAGTATGTCTGAGTTCTCCTGTTTCAGTATTCCCACAACTGGACATTGCCTTCTGGATTCACCATGGCAAATGTATGTCCATCTGGACTAAAAGTCATACCTTCCACCGACCAATTAGCATCTCCAAAAGTGTATTTATGGTTACCTGCAGGCACTGGGATATCTGAGTATAAAGAATTCCCGCATTCTTCTATAGGAGTAAATTCGTAGGGTTTATTCCCTGCAGTATTCCATAGAGAAATGCTCTGGATGTTAGTTCCTTTCTTCTTGACAATTGCAACATTATTTCCATCTGGACTAAACAAGAAACTTCTAACCGGTCCCTGTTTCAAGTATCCCTTGCATTTGACCTGTTACTGCATCCCATAGTATGATGTAGGAACCTCTGATAGTAGCAATTTTATTTCCATCTGGACTATAGACAACAGGTCCTTTGGTGAAAGTTCTAAATGTAGATTTAATTCTCCCTGTTGTTGTATCCCATAGCAATAATGCGTTGCTGAAACTTTCAGTTGCAATTGTTTTTCCATCCTGACTAAAAGAAAAACTATCTCCAAAACCGAAGTAACCAATAAGCGTTTGTTTAAGTATCCCTGTTGCTGTATCCCATAGACGAATAGTCCCGTCCTCAGATGCAATAGCGACCATATCTCCGATAGGATCAAAAGCTACACTGAACATGACCATGCCTTCATTGGTTGTAATCACAAGTGCTGCCTTCAAGTGTATACTTGAGAGTCATGGTCTCTAAATCCCACAGTTGTGTCGTTTGATCCATATCCGCGATTGCGATAGTCTTTCCATTAGGACTAAAAACAACATCTGTGACCGAGTGGCTGTGTCCTTTCAATGTTCCTTTAAGAGTGTATGTTTGAGTATCCCATAATAATAAATCTCTTTGAAGTACAGCCAGTGTTTGTCCATCAGGACTATAGACAACTTCCCATGTCACATTTCCCGTGTTAACTGTGAGAAGTGCTTTTCAGTGCCAGTATGTGGGTCATATATCCAAACTCCAATGTAAGTAGCGACAGCCAAATGCTTTCCATCTGGTGAATAGGCGATATCTGTTACGATACCTTTACCAATACGCGCAAACGCCCCGTCAGGCAAATTCCATTTCGTTAGGTCTGCCGCTGTTGCCTGTCCGAAAATTTGGAAAGTGGAAATTGTGAAGATAAGTAGAAGAAACCTATACTTTTTCATGTAATGTAATTCTTTAGTTACTTATCATAAAGCCAAACATATTGAAAATATATCTACCTAATTTGCCAAATGAAGAGAAACAGTTTTTAAGAGAAAAAGCTCATATTCAAATTTCTGCATCGTAAGTCTATAGTTTACATTTTTGGATACACAGATATTGAGTCTATTGTAATAGATTGGCTTTTAGGTGACAATTATTCAACCAATTCAATAACGCCACACCCAATCCGTGCCCCGGCATTTCCGGATGGTTGAGAAGTGAAATCGTCAGGATCAGCATGGACGATTAAACCTTTTCCAACAACATCATAAATAGATCCGGTACCAATTTCCCATAGTTCTGTACTTAATTCAGTAACACCTATTCCATCTTCTCCAACATCTATATTACCAATGTCTCCAAGATGGAATTCTCCTTCTCCCCATTTCCCATGTGCAACGTTAGTAGGATTCCAATGACCACCTGCCGATTTCCCATCAGGTGAACTACAATCCCCGTTTTCGTGAATGTGAACAGCATGCAGTCCAGGGGAAACGTTCTTTATCTCAATTTTGAAACATGACGGTCTCCCCTATTTGTGTGAAAGTCGCCATACCTGTTAGTGCACTTCCACTCGCTGAATTAATGACCGCAATTGCTTTCTTTGATGGACCGGATAGAATGATTGTTTTCTCTACCACTTCACAACCTGTTAATAGAAGAGAAACAGCAAATAGTAGGCATGCAGCATAGATGTAGTGCATAAAAACAGTCTTATTCATTTAATTTCTCCAACTTAATGTTGCATTATGCATTCTGTTTGTCAAAATTGAAACGTTCTCGTTCTCCGCGTCCTCGTAACGGATAATCTTTACGGAGTGGATGTCCTCAAACTCATCTGGCATAAGTATTCGGGTTAAATTAGGATGTCCTTCAAACTCAATTCCAAACATATCATAAGTTTCTCTTTCTAACCAGTTTGCACCTTTCCATAAGTTTACGAGCGAAGGAACATTTAAATCTTGATCATTGACAGGCACTTTAACACGTATACGTGGTGTTTCACCTTCAAAAGTATATAGGTGATAGACGACCATGAATCTTGCATAATCGTACTTCATTAATTCCTCTTCTAAGTTGGAATTATCAACTGCTGTTATATCAACCAACATGGAATAAGCAAGATCCGTTTTCAGATATTCTAAAAGAGGATATAAATTGTCTTTGCTGACAACAACGACAACACCATTTTTGTCTTCAGCATCAGACAGTAGTCCATCACTGAACTTTTCTCTTAGTTGCTGTATTACTAATGGGATAGTTTCTTCCGTTATTTCTTTTTCTTCTGTCATGGCGCAGCCTCAACACCTTTGGGTAATTCGCCTTTTTGTATTTGTCGTTGAACTTGCATTACTGCATCAATTAAATCTTCTGGTCGTGGTGGACATCCGGGAATATAAACATCAACAGGTAGGAATTGGTCAACCCCTTGAATTAATGTATAGGTATCAAATACTCCTCCGCAAGATGCACATGCCCCCATAGAAATAACCCATTTTGGGTCCGGCATTTGATCATAGATACGTTTGAGTACCGGCATCATTTTTATAGAAATTCGTCCAGAAACGATGAGTAGATCTGATTGTCGAGGTGAGAAACGAATTGCCTCAGATCCAAAACGAGAAAGATCATATTTGGAAGCCAAAGTAGCCATCATCTCAATTGCACAACAAGCCGTGCCAAAAGGCATTGGCCACAATGAATTCTTCCGTCCCCAATTGACAACCTTATCAATGGTTGTCGTGATGATATTACCATCAGATTGTTCAGTGCTTGCTCCACTTTGTATATTGTTATTGGCTAATCCCATGTCAAGCCTCCTTTTTTCCAAGCGTAAATGTAACCCAGAAGTAGAATACCGATAAACACCAGCATCTCAATTAATATAAACATTCCATCAGATTGAGACATCTTTTTAAAAATAACTGCCCATGGATATAGAAAGACTACCTCAATATCAAAGATGATAAAGAGCATAGCAATAAGGTCAAACCGAATAGTGAATCTTTGTCTTGCATCACCTATCGGTTGTACTCCAGATTCATAAACTGAAAGTTTTACACGGTTGGGGCGTTTTGGTCCAAGAAGATGGGTAAGTCCGAGATTTATAGCTGCAAATAGGACAGCAAATATCCCTAAAAATACTATAGGAAGATAATCTTGTAGCATAAACTTATATCTATTCTAAGCCTCCAGCAGCACACAGATATATTACTTTAGATAAGACTTATATTCTACTCAAATTTCTGGCTTCTGCAATAGTAAATATCGTTTTGTGTTTTATCTTCAATGAAAATTAGACACTACTCAATTATTTTACATATTTTTATTAAAGTGTCAAGTATTTTTCAGAAAATATTCAATAATCACAATTTATATTAAGATACTGTTACGGAGAAATTCGAGTGATTATCCAATTATCTTCTACGAATCTATAACATAACCGATCATGTAAGCGACTTGGTGATCCCTGCCAAAATTCAAACATGTCAGGTATAAGTCTATAACCTCCCCAGTGTGGTGGTCTAGGTATATCTTTATCTGTATAATTCTGTTCTACCCTCTTATAATTCTCAATAAGGTGTTCACGTCCAGAAATCTGTATTGCTTTGTCGTTCTGTCCATACTGCAAGTTGACTGCTGGTAGGACGACTTGCAAAATAGGCATCAGACTCAGTAGTAGACATTTTTTCAACCATACCAGTAATCCGTACTTGACGGTCCAATTCCCCGCCAATAAAAGACAGTGGCAGCATGTGGATTTTCAGACAACTCTTTACCTTTCTGACTGTCATAGTCAGTATAGAAATAGAAACCGTCGTTGTCAAATCCGCGAAGTACAACCATACGGGCAGATGGAATTCCATCTACTGTTGCAGTAGCTAGCGTCATAGCATCAGGCAAATCAATTCCAGCATCTGTGGCATCATTAAACCACTGTTCGAATTGTTCAAATGGATCTTTAGCTACTTTATCTTCAGTTAATCCACCATGTGGATTATATTCTCTACGATATTTTTCAGTATTCATATTACTTTTTCCAGAAACTTGGTGAAAAAAGGATTAAAACAGTATAAATTTCCAATCTTCCTAATAGCATACAGAATGTAAGTATAAACTTTCCTGCAGTTGCAATATGTGCATAATTATCTATAGGACCGACATCACCAAGTCCGGGACCTATGTTTCCCAT
Organism: Candidatus Poribacteria bacterium; assembly: GCA_965205025.1. Taxonomy (GTDB): domain Bacteria; phylum Poribacteria; class WGA-4E; order WGA-4E; family WGA-3G; genus MSPOR6. The sequence continues at coordinate 250,200 of CBDBFU010000032.1, read as the reverse complement.
AGTTGCAATAGTACAACTTGCTGCTGTTAACAAATCTAATCCTAATGTAGACATAATGCAGGTGACAATTTGCAAATATACCGATGAAAAAGAAGAAGAAACCTAACACATTGTGTGAGTACTTCAGATGGAACGATTCTTTCATTTACTCGTACAGGAAGGACAGCATGTGGAAAAATGAGACGTTTAATTTCTGCTCCACTCTGTTTAATCAGAAGTAGAAAACGAAGTTGTTTCATCCCTCCACCAGTTGAACCAGCACAACCACCATAGAACATTAAGGTAATTAGAATAAATTGAGATAAATATGGCCACATTTCAAAATCTGCAGTACCATATCCGGGGTGGTAGTTGTAATTGATAGAACTTGAAAAGAGGCATAACGTAGTGCATCCCAAACTGAATCAAATGGAATTGATCCATCATTATTCTTAAACTTAACAATGTTCCAAGTTACAAGAGTAATACTTATTATGATAACACAACAATAGAAACGAAATTCTGTGTCTTTAAAATAACTAATAACATTTCCACGAAGTGCTCGGTAATGTAATGCGAAATTTGTCCCTGCTATGAACATAAAGACTATTATAACAGTCTCAATATATATACTATTGTAATGAGAAATACTTGTGTTTTTTGTTGAGAATCCCCCAGTTGCCATAGTTCCGAAGGTATGGCAAAGTGAATCAAAGAGTGTCATTCCTCCTAACCAGAGTAGTATAATTTCTAACAAGGATAGAAGTATATAGACTCCCCAAAGTAATTTAGCGGTTTGGGTAATACGTGGAGTTAATCGGTCTGTTTGTGGTCCTGGTGCTTCTGCACGAAAAAGCTGCATGCCACCAACACCGAGCATTGGAAGGATAGCGACTGCGAGTACAACAATTCCCATTCCTCCAAGCCAGTGGCTGAAGCTTCTCCAAAATAGTATTGCATGGGATAGATGTTCAATTTTCTGTAAGAACTGTTGCCCCGGTAGTAGAAAAGCCGGACATTGATTCAAAATAACAGAATGCAAATTCTGATAAAGGTGTACGATTCTCAGATGAAAATACACCTGCAAATAGATATGGAAATGAACCAAAAAGTGCGACTACCACCCATCCTAAAGCAACAATCCCAAATCCCTCTCGGATACCAAGCTCCTGTCCTTTTGACTTTATTGTAAAACGGAGGATTAACCCAACACAGAGTGTAATGATAGTGGTATAAATAAAGGCAACCATATCCTCTTTTGGTTCATTAAGATTTGTAAAATAATATATGCCTATACCAAGAGGGATAAGCATCGTACCAGCAAGGCAAATTAACAGGTTTCCAAGTGAATGGAAGATGAGCTTTTTACTCATAGATATTTTATGGTATCAGATAAATTTAGAATGGAAAGGTATGAGTACAACACCAGCATTTTAATGGATATGTTAAACCCTACGTTCAGCAAACATATCTTCCACATCAGGTATTGCATCGGGCATGCTGAAAACAATAACACGATCAGAAGGTTGAATTACACTTCCACCATTTGGTATGATGATTTTCTCTCGTCGAAGGATTGCCCCAATGAAAGCATTTTGTGGAAATTTTTGTTTCATAGAACTGAGTTCTTTGTGTGCAATTTTTGCATTTACACCAGCAACAATCTCAATGACTTCAGCATCAATTTCATGGAGTGAGGCAACAGAGATTATATCCCCTCTTCGTATCAACTTAAGAAGATTACTAACGACAGTCAGGTGTCTACTAACAGCACCATCAATACGTTGAATTCGAGCAAGTAATGGCAGATACCGTGGTTGTTGAATTAGTGTGAGTACGCGCTTTGCACCATGTTCTTTTGCTGTCATACATGCCATAATATCATTTTCATCATCGCCGGTAACAGAAACAAACCCATCAACTTCTTCAACGCCAGCTTCTTCTAATAGATGGAATTGTAGGTAATCTCCGAGTAATACTGTTGACTTTTTTAAAGTTTGTGATGCACGATCAGCTAATTTTTCATCTGGTTCAATAAGTTTCACATTAGTTCCATTTTCTTCAAGCGTTCTTGCGAGTTCAACACCAATTGCACTTGCACCAACAATGATTACTCTCTCAAGATAGGGATTGAAGATTGTCCCGAACAATCTAAACAACTGTTCAATAGCCAATGCACTACCGATAACAAAAACTTCATCACCTTGTTCGAATACATCATCACCATCTGGAATAATCACATGATTCTCAATACCTCGCTTGATCGCAGCGAATCTAATGTCAGATATAACCCCATCCTTATCCAATTCTGCGAGTGATTTTCCAATAAATGGATTTGACTGTTTTATTCTTAGGGCGGCGACCTGAATTCTACCCTCTTCAAATTCAACAATCTCTCGTGCATCAGGTGTTCTTAGGAGTCTTGTAAATTCTTCAACACACAATTCCTCTGGATTCACAAGTAGATCAATACCAAATTCTTCTGCTTTTAATTCACTCTCATCAGAAAAGTAATGTGGATTTGATACGCGTGCGATTTTTGTTTCAACTTTATATCTGTCTGCCATTTGACACGCGAGCATATTTATTTCATCATTATTTGTAACGGCAATGAGTAATTCAGAATCAGTAATTCCAGCTTTATTTAGAAGAATCGGAGAAGCTCCTGGACCGCATATTGTCTGCATATCTAATTGTTCATTCACTCGTTGACATGCTTCCTCAGATTCATCAATCAGGACGACATCGTAATTATCTATCGTAAGTAATTTTGCAGTATGAAACCCAACTTCACCTGCCCCAATAATTATTGCTTTCATTTAAGATAGTTTTCAGTTATTTGTCTTGAGTGTTTTAGAAATATAAAACTATATAATATTCAAATCAGAAATTCGACTGTGATCTATTAAGGTAAGTGCTTAATTTTTGTTATGTATATTCAGTAAGTGGTGGACATGAACATATCAGATTTCTATCTCCATGTACTTCATTAATTCGGGCGACAGGCGGCCAAAATTTCGATTCTCGGACCCAAGGTTGTGGGAATGCTGCTTTTTCCCGTGTATAAGAGTGTTTCCACTCAGTTCTCGTGACAGATACAACTGTATGAGGTGCGTTTTTCAATACATTATCATCTTTCGGTGCATCTCCACTTTCAATTTCGGCTATTTCTTCCCGTATAGAGATCATAGCAGAACAGAACCTGTCAAGTTCTGCCTTTGATTCACTTTCAGTTGGTTCTATCATCATAGTTCCGAGAACTGGCCATGAAACCGTTGGGGCATGAAAACCATAATCCATCAAACGTTTGGCAATATCGGTAACCTCTACACCACCAGTATTTTTAAATTCACGGAGATCAATTATACATTCATGTGCGACTAAACCGTTTTTACCTGTATAAAGTACTTTGTAATGTGCTTCGAGTTGTTTTGCAATATAATTTGCATTTAGAATTGCAACTTCAGTAGCATTTTTCAATCCTTTTGCCCCCATCATAGCAATATATGTCCAAGAAATAGGGAGTATACCCGGGCTGCCCCAAGGTGCAGCAGATACAGGTCCAATACCATTTGCTCCACCAACAGCAACAATTGGGTGATTGGGTAAGAAATCAGTTAGATGTTCAGCTACACCAATTGGTCCCATCCCTGGTCCACCACCACCATGTGGGATACAGAATGTTTTGTGTAAATTCAGATGACAGACATCCATTCCAAGGTCAGCCGGACGACTAAGACCCACAAGTGCGTTTAGATTAGCACCATCCATATATACCTGACCACCATTATGATGAACGATATTACATATCTCACGGATTTCTTCTTCAAATACCCCATGTGTGGAAGGATATGTTACCATTGCAGCCGCCAGTGTGTCCTTATTAGCTTCGACTTTCTCCCGTAAATCTACAATATCTATATTACCTTCTGTATCACAGGCTACAACGGTCACCTTCATTCCTGCCATGACAGCACTTGCAGGATTAGTTCCATGTGCGGATGTTGGAATTAAACATACATCTCTATTTTCATCTCCTCTGCTTTGATGGTATTTTCGTATAACCAACAATCCAGCATATTCCCCTTGAGATCCAGCATTTGGTTGTAGTGAAATTGCATCATAGCCAGTAATCTCTGCTAACCATGATTCCAATTGTTCAAACAAAATATGATAACCTTGAGCTTGTTCACTGGGAACAAAAGGATGCAATCCTCCAAACTCCTTATATGTAACAGGGACCATCTCTGTAGTTGCGTTCAACTTCATTGTACAGGAACCGAGGGGTATCATAGCACTTACAAGAGAGAGATCTTTACCTTGAAGCCTATTGATGTATCTTAACATTTCGGTTTCAGAGTGATAGGTATTAAATACAGGATGGGTTAAATAGGGTGACTTGCGTTGTAATTCCGTAGGAATTTCAATAGATTTTTCTATGCTTTTCTCATTCTTTCTTTCTGGAAAAAGATTTATTAAATCCTTAATATCAGATTGAGAAGTTGTTTCATCTATAGATATCCCTACATGCTCAGCATCAATCGACCGTAGATTAATCTTATTCTCATTAGCATTGTTGAGTAATTCTTCAGTTTCTTTTATTCCTACCTTTACACAAAGTGTATCAAAACATGGTTCATCTCCAGTGTGATAACCCTTCTTCTCAAGTTCGTTCCGTAACATACAGGTATTATTCTGGACTCGCACCGCAATTTGTCTAAGTCCATCAGGACCGTGATATACAGCATACATTCCCGCCATGACTGCCAGTAGTACTTGTGCAGTACATATATTACTTGTAGCTTTTTCGCGTCGGATGTGTTGTTCTCTTGTCTGAAGTGCTAATCTGATTGCAGGTTCTCCATTTGCATCTTGTGAGACACCCGCAATCCGTCCTGGAATACTGCGTTTTAGTTCTTCGTGTGTTGATAGAAAAGCCGCATGGGGACCACCATAACCGAGTGGAACACCGAACCGTTGGGAATTACCAATAACAATATCCGCACCGAATTCACCGGGTGGTTTTAATAGAACAAGTGCTAATAAATCTGAAGCAGTGACAAATAGACCTCCAGCTGCCTGTACCTGTTCTGAAAATTGACTGTAATTATATATTGCACCATCAGTAGCAGGATATTGTACTATTGCTCCTAAGATAGGTCTATCAAAAGTAACATCTCGATGATCACCGATTTCCAGTTCAATACCGAGGGGTTCTGCGCGTGTCTGAAGAACAGCAATTGTCTGGGGATGGCATGTATCTGATACGAAAAAACTACGACTAATATCTTTAGGTACATTAGCATAGCACATTCCCATGGCTTCAGCCGCAGCTGTTGCTTCATCCAATAAAGATGCATTGGCAATGGGCAGACCTGTTAGATCTATAACCATGGTCTGGAAATTTAGTAATGCTTCTAATCGACCCTGCGATATTTCTGCTTGATACGGTGTATATTGGGTATACCATCCAGGATTTTCCAAGATATTCCTTTGTATGACAGGTGGAACAAAACAGTTGTAATATCCCATACCAATGTAGGAACGGAAAACCTTGTTTTGGGAAGCAAGTTGGTTTAAGACATCAATAGCTTCAAATTCAGATAGTCCAAGTGAGAAAGTATCTTTACTCTTGTCGACAACTAATTCTAATGGAGATGTAGTACGGATATCTGATGGCACAACGTCCTCAATAAAAGCATTCATTGAAGAATAACCTATTGTCTTCAACATTTGCAGTATATCTTCAGGACGTGGACCAACGTGTCGTTGGGAAAAAGAGCCATCAAAGGTTCCTGTATTAGGCATCGTCCCCCTCAATATGTGCTTGGTAACCGTCTGCATCAAGAAGTGCATCAAGTTCACTTTGATCGGTCATCTTAATTTTCAGAAACCAACCTTCATCATAGGGAGATTCGTTTACCTGTTCTGGGGCATCAAGGAGAGATTCATTTACTTCAATTACTTCTCCACTAACTGGAGCATATAAGTCAAATGCAGCTTTTACAGATTCAATCACACCAAATTCTGTTTTATGTGTTATTTGTGTACCAACATCAGGTAATTCTACAAAAACTATATCTTGTATTTCTGATTGTGCATAGTCTGTGATACCAATTGTAGCAATTTCACCATCTTGTCTTACCCATTCATGACTTTCATTGTATTTTAAATTATATGGAATCATCTAATTTTCCTTCACGTGTCTTGATAGTTGGGTGAAAATTATACGATAGACCTTATTTTCCAACATTTGGGTCTATCTTATTTGCCTTTTCAAAGTCAACTTTTGCTGCTTCATGTTGCCCAAACGCTTGCTTTGCAAGCCCGCGGTTGTGGTATGCTTTAGCAAATTTCGGATTAAGTTCAATCGCTTTATCGTAGTCACTAATCGCACCAACATAGTCCTTAAAGGCAACCTTTGTAAGTCCACGGTCATTGTAAGCTTTACCATATTCGGGTTTTAGTTTTATAGCCTGATTGTAGTCAATGATTGCGCCTTCGTAATCACCACTTGCATTCTTCACATCCGCACGACCATGAAAAAAATGGGCATCTCCTGAATAAAGAGAATTACCTTCTTGTATTAGATTTATGGCTTTATCATAGTCAGCAATTGCGCCTTCATAATCTCCAACTACTGCTTTTACCTCACCGCGAGAGCTAAAAAGTAATGGAGCACCAGATATTAGTTTTATGGCTTTATCATATTCGGCGATTGCCTCCTCATAATTACCACTTGCAGCTTTTGTTTTACCGAGAGATATACGGAGAAATGGACTCCGAGGATTGAGATTTATAGCTTTATCATGATCAGCGATTGCCTCCTCATATTCACTAAAGGCAGCCTTTGTTTCACCACGAAGACTATAGAGATAGGCATCTTCAGAATTTAGTTCTATAGCTTTATCATGGTCAGCGATTGCCTCCTCATAATTACCAAGGGCAGCCTTTGCACGCGCACGACTAACATACCCTTTAGTATCATCAGGTTTATTTTTAATAGCTTGATTATAGTCTTTTATAGCACCGTCATAATCATCAAGGGCAGCTTTTGCTGCACCGCGCCAGCCGTAACTCTTTGCCTCTTTAGGTTTAATATAAATTGCTTGAGTAAAATTATCTATAGCCTCTACATAATTACCAAGTTCGTATTTTGCCTTTCCGCACAGTTCGTAGAATAAATAAACATTAGAATAGTCAGGTTCCATACGAATTGCTTGATTGATATCTTCTATTACTCCTTGAAAATCACCATGGAGACTCTTTGTAAAACCTCGATTAAAGTACGTGGCTGCGTCATTTGGATTAAGTGTAATTGCCTTGGTATAATCCTTTACTGCATTTTTACTTCCTTCACGAAATAAATTTGCTTGAGCTCTATATATGTATGTTTCCGAATACTTTGGGTTTAGTTTGATGGATATATCAAATTCAGCAACTGCTCTTTCATAGAAACCAGCATAATAATCCTTTTGTCCACGTTTGTGGAGGATATATGCGCTAACACGTTCTCTTACCATCCATTTCCGAATGGGTTCGGTTGATGTAGAGGCCGATAACAATGCTTTGAGTACATTTGAAGGACAAGTGTCATAAGGTTTGTCTTCTCCCAATTTCTTGGGTATGAATTCGGGAGTAGTGTCCAAGAAACTACCCATGTGTATTCCTATGACTTCCCCCATACTGTTTAGCACTGGTGCACCACTGTTCTTCATATAAGTTTGAATAGTTGTCTGTATCCATTTATCACTACTACGTATGTGTTCTACAGTTCCGACTGTAACCTCGAATTTTGCCTGGGGATTGGGGCAACCCACAACATAAACGGTTTCACGAATTTTGAGCGTATCGCTGTTACCTAAGGGCAGTGGCGTGCCTTCCCCCGTAATTTTGAGAATGACAATGTCGTTCTTCATATCAAAGGCAGCTACGCCTTCTACTGTCAAGGTTGTTTCCTTATCACCTAATTTGACGAAAATAGGACTAGTGATAAGATTTGCGACAACTTGAAAACTCGTTGCAATCTTATCCCGAGCAACAAAGAATCCGGTGCCAATTGCAGGCGAATTGTCACCTCTAACTAATTGGACTGTAGACTCTCCTGCTTTATCAATTTTCGCCGATTCTCCATCTTTTTCAGAAACTACCTGTGGGTAAACCTGTGCATATAAGGGTGAGAGAAGTACTCTAAGAACTAAGAAGCAGAATAAGAACCTCATGTAATTTCCCATATCTTTTTTACCTCAACAACTTACGACACACAGACTTTATATTTGAGCTACTCTTAAGTGTTCATCTTTAAATAAAAGGCATTTTGACGATTTCGGTTGGATGCATTTTTCCTCGTATTTCAATTTCTAAATGTTTAACTTTTTGATTTTGAATTAAAGCAAAACCGATATTACATTTCAAGCTTGGAGAAGGAGCACCACTTGTTACTTCTCCGATAGGATTTCCATCTTTATAGACAGTATACCCACAACGTGCAACAGCACGATCAAGCATTTTAAAACCAACTAACTTCTTCTGTTGGTTCCCCTTCTCCTTTTGAGCCAATAATATACTCTTACCTATAAAATCTCTATCCTTAAACTTTACGAACCTTCCTAATCCTACATCAAAAGGCGTGGTATTCTCGTCCATATCCATACCATATAACCTAAGACCGGCTTCAAGTCTTAGTGTGTCTCGAGCACCGAGTCCAACAGGTAAACCTCCTGCTTTTATTACATCAGGATAAAGTATGTTCCATAGGTCTAAAGCATTTTTACTATTAATATACAGTTCAAAACCTAACTCACCAGTATACCCCGTACGAGAGATTGCTGCTGGTATTCTTGCAATTTCATCAATGACAAACCGAAAAAAAGAAATTTCTGATAGATCATGACCTGGAACATATTGATTCAAGATGTCTAAAGATTTTGGACCTTGAATTGCAATCAATACCGTATTTTTGCTATCATCAGATATTTCTGCATCTGTGTCATTATGCGTCTTGAACCATACCAAGTCTTTTTCAATATTTCCTGCATTCACTACCAATGTGTAACTTTTTTCAGAAAGTCTGTATACCAGAATATCATCAACTATACCACCATTTTCATTACACAAGAGTGTATATAATGCTTGACCATTAACTAACCTACTCACATCATTTGTACATAGTTTCGTCACTAATTCCTTAGCACCATTCCCCTTAATGTCAATTTCTCCCATATGAGAGAGATCAAACAACCCAACTGACTTTCTTACAGCTAAATGTTCCTTAACAATGCTGCTATATTGGACAGGCATATCCCAACCACTAAATTCTGTGAATTTGGCATTTAGGGATTTGTGAACTTCATACAGTGGTGTTCTTCTCATGACTCTTACCAATAGAGAAATATTTATTGACTTAACGATTATGTTAAATTAGAGATTACGTTAATCCATAAATACGTGCGAGATTATCACCAAATATTAATGCTTCAGCATCCTCATCAAGATTTAACCGTTTAATTGCGTTTACAACTTGAATTGGTCTGTACTCTGGTAGGTTGGAACCAAATACTATTTGTTCTGGTCCAAGTGTGTCAACAGCATTCTTGACTTCTGTAGGAACAACAGTATCCGGGTCTGTTCCCCATCGACGATGAAAACGGAGTATAGTTGTCCCCAAATAGATATTCTTTTTTTCCTTTGCTTGTGATATAGCAGCATCTAAGTCATCTGGAAATCCCATGTGATCCATTATCACAGGTGTTTCTGGAACCCAACTTGCAACGGTTCCGATCCGATTTGGATGGCAATTATTAGGTCCAGAATGAATTGAGATAATCAAGCCACAGTCATGGGCAGCCTCAACGACAGGACGTACCATTGGGTCATCTACATTGTAGTTGTGTATCGCAGGCATTAGTTTAATACCGCGCATTCCCCAGTCATCTGCTGATAATTTGACTTTCTCAATTGGGTCAGGTTCGGTAGGATGTATAAGAGAACATCCAAGTGTCCGTTTGTTACCTCGAATGACATCAGCAAGTTCATCGTTCTGTGGATTTGGTTGAGGTGTAGGCATGACGACTGCTACATCCATAGATGCCTCATCTTCTAATTCAAGTAGTGTGTTTAGGTTCAAATTACCAGAATCATCACGAAAGTCATCATTCAGATATGCTTCAAAATCACCACGCATAATTACTCCTTTTAATTCCAAATTACTATTTTTCAATAGAAAAACACTTACAAATTCAATATTGTGCCTAATTGTTAATGTTCTACAAATTGTTCATTTATTGTAATGCTACTATTAGATTCAATTGTTGGAATTTTTTCATTCAATAAACTGGTCCGATAATCATAAAATGCAGATTCTGCTTCCAAAGCATTAGGAAAATGGAGAAGAAATACTGTATATGGATTAAGTGATTTCTTATTATTTATATCATAGTATTTTGCAGAAATACCCATTGTACCCTCCGTTAATTCAGGAATAATTTTTGGTAAAGATTTATCAATATAACGAAGAGACCAATTGTTGGAAAAGAACTTTTGACTACCATTTATGTGTGGATTTGGCAACAGTTTAAACAACGGTATATCTTTCGTTGTATCTTTTATATTTTTTGCTATGACTTTAGCAAGATCAATCATTCCTATTCGAATAGGTGTTGCAATCTCATAACCTTCAATTTGAATAAAGTACTTCCCTTTCCAGAATCGAATATATTTTGGTGAAATAATTGCCTTACATCCGATCCATTCAAACTCTTGATGTGAGTAGGAGTATACACTATAAATTCCAAATGCGTTCTCTGGAGATCCCATATCAAATATCTCGACTAAGATTAAAGGAGTTGATCGATGTTTTGGACTTTGGTATTCCACTTCCGCTTGTCGTTGAAACCCATAATTGTAATATATGTCTGGAGAAACGAAACGATCATTATATAATGTATCGGAGTTATAAGTAGAGGGTGTTCCTGCATGCACCCAATCATTGGTATCACCGTTCTTAGGTAACAATAATTCTGGTGCATCATTAGTTATATATGGTAGTGGTTTTTGGGTTGGGTCGAATCCACCATTGTTAGTCGAATTCTGAGTTGCTTCTTTCTGTTTTTTGTCTTTATTTTTTTCAAGTTGGGTATTTATTGGATTATTTGTTGAATTTGTTCGGATTTTATTTGAAACTACAGTAATTACATCAGAAGCAATTACTTTTGTAGGAGCTTTCCAGACCCCGTAGATGTAACTTCCTTCTTGATGAACAGTTGTATATTTACCTTGTTCTTGTTGGCATGATATTAAGGCGATAAAAACGAAGCTAAGCAAAACAGGTCCTATACTTTTCATAATATTACCATTGTTCTGCAAGCTGATTATATAGATCCTCAATAAGTTCATCAATTATCAAAGTTTTCGCTTGATCAACAGTCTCTGGTGGTTCTCCTCTATTCTCAACGATATAGAAATCATGGATTTGCAGGTGATTATCAGTTTTTGCGATGAGATTATCCCTCACATTATCAATAAACTCATACTCAACCTGTAAACTCATACGAAGCATTTCTACATTTCCACTGGGACCATATCCCTGTTCCTTAATATGATAATCCATAATCCGGATAGTGAATTTGGAATCAGACCCATCACTCCATTTACGATTAAAACGATTGGTCAATTTTTCATGAATCACTTCCTCATAAGGTCTCTGAGAAACATTGTCATAGGCAATATCTGCATCCAAAATTTGAACAGGTTCAATACGGATAGTATCTATATGTTCAAGATATGATGAAGTAGATACATAGCCACATCCTACGAATAATAAAACAGAGGGAATAATAAAACAAACAAAGTAGGATAGTTTATTTTGTCTATGAGAAAACTTCAACATAACTTTCGTATGTCTTATAAAAATAGAGAATAAATGATATTTTTGTATAATAGACTTAAAAGATTGAAAATGATTAATAATCATGCTTAATATCCTCATAAAAAATTTATGTTTATTTCTACAGGAATATGCATTCGAACCGGTGCAACTTTAGGTCGTTCAGGTCTTTTTTCTTTACCATACAATAACACTCTTACAAAATTCACAACCTGTTTTTTTACCGATGGGATTGATAATGTAATAAATGCAATTATTAGTATCAACAGGATTATGGTTAGAAGATTTGTCATCCATTTCTGTGATAGTAAGTCACCTTTATTGAGTTGAATTTGTCTTCTAACTTTTGTGTTCCTATTTCTCATGAGTGCACCTATGATTTGTATATATAAAAAGGCGAAAATCAAAATCCATTCAACACCTTACGATTTGTTAAAAGTAAGTAGTCAGTATTTGAAATTCGCCGATTTAAATTACAGAATAAAGTGTGATTCTCTCCAAATGAGCCATTTATATTAGCTCTTCTGATTACGTATTATCCAAATTAAAACCTACCTTTAGGAATACGTGGAGATCTTCGATTTCGGTTATCTCGCGAATTATCACGTTGCTGATCATACTTATTGTTTCGTCGTTCGCGATTGTCTCTGTTCTGCCGGTTATCTCGATAGTTTGATCTATTCTGCTCACGGGGTTCGCGTTGATCTTGCTCAGAATCATTATCTGAGCCAGATCCAGAATCCGAATCCGAGGATGTATCAAGTTCTTCAAGTGGTACACCGTTTGCAGCAATAAGTGATAGATCAATTCTTCCTTGTTCATCAATTGTCAAGATTTTAACAGTAACCTCATCCCCAACTTTCATGACATCTTCAGCTCTTCGGACATATCCATCCCCCATTTGTGATATATGGACAAGTCCATCTTTTCCAGGAAGTATCTCTACAAATGCACCAAAGGAAGCAGTTCTAACAACTTTACCTTCATATTCTTTACCTATTTCAGGCATTGCTGTTACTGCGCGTATCTTTTCTTCGGCGAGTCTAACATCTTCGGCACTTGTGGAAGCTATTTCGACTGTGCCATTATCATCAATGTTGATAGTAGTGTTAGTTTCTTCCTGAATACCTTGAACAGTCTTCCCCCGTGGACCTATGAGATCCTTGATCTTTTGGGGTGCAATTTGGAGTGAATATATTCTCGGTGCATATTCTGATAATTCAGGACGAGGTTGACTAATCACAGCATTCATCTGATCTATGACAGATAGTCGCGCTTCTTTTGCTTGATGAATTGCCCTTCGCATGAGTTCTGGTGTAACTCCATCGATCTTTATATCCATCTGGATAGCAGTTACCCCATCGGAAGTACCAGCAATCTTAAAATCCATATCACCCAGAAAATCTTCAGTTCCTAACATATCAGTTAGAATCACCTCATGCTCACCTTCTTTGATAAGACCGACACCGATACCAGCGACTGGTCTTTTTAATGGTACACCTGCATCCAATAGCGATAGTGATGCCCCACAAACAGTTGCCATTGATGATGAGGCATTCGATTCGAGAATTTCTGATACCACACGGATTGTATAATTGAAATCTTCTTTTGAAGGAATGACAGGTTCAAGAGCTTTCTGTGCCAGAGAACCGTGACCGATCTCGCGTCGACCTGGTCCCATCATACGTTTGACTTCACCTGTACTGAAGGGTGGGAAATTGTAATGTAAAAAGAATGCGCGTCGAACTTCTCCATCTAATCCACGTTGTACATCCTCGTCCCCTGATGTACCGAGAGTTGTTACACACAACGCTTGTGTTTGTCCCCGTGTAAAGAGAGCGGAACCGTGTGTTCTTGGTAAGAGAGCAACTTCACCAGAAATAGTCCGTATATCAGTAACACCACGTCCATCGACACGTTTACCTTCACTCAAAATGGCTTGGCGCATCTCTTCTTTTTCGATATCACTTAAAATTGATCTTGCATCTTTTTCAGCATTTGGGTCAATTTCTTCTGGACCATCTTCTTGGATTTCAGACAAAATATCTGACTGGACTTGCTGTAAGTAATCCTCACGTAGTTGTTTATCTGACATACCTATGGATTCACGAATCCGTGTGGTTGCCAGATCTCTTACCCGTGAATTCAATGTATCTTCAACGGTTATAGCTTCAAATTCCCGTTTTTTCTTACTACATACAGCAACAATACCCTCTTGAAGTTTTATTATCTCTTTGATTTCTTCGTGAGCAGCGATAATTGTATCAATGACTTCGTCGTCTGGTATTTCATGTCCACCACCTTCAACAGACATCACTGCGTTCGCTGTACCACTTACAAAAAGCTCTACTTCCGAACTATGTAATTCATCATAAGTGGGATTAATTATCAATTTTTCATCTTTTTTTCCAATAGTTACAGCCGCAACTGGACCATTGAATGGAATATCTGAAACAGATAATGCAGCAGAAGTCCCAATTAATGCTGGAACATCAGCTGGATGAATACCATCTGAAGACAAGACTGTACATAGTACTTGTACTTCAGCTTTAAAATCCTTAGGGAAAAGTGGACGGATACAATGGTCAATTAGACGTGCGACGAGTTGTTCGGATGTTCCGGGTCGTGGTTCACGTCTGCCATATACTGTTGGTATACGTCCTGCAGCGTAGGCTCTTTCTCTATAATCTACAGTCAAAGGGAAAAAATCAAGGTTATTTTCAGAATCATCTGCTACTACCGTCACTAACACAACTGTTCCACCGTATTGTACCCAAACGGCCCCATCTGCTTGTTTAGCAACTTTTCCCATTTCAATCGATAGCTTTTCGCTTCCGAGTTGCATTTCTACTTTCACTAATCATCCTCCTAATACCAAAATGCTTACGGTGGAATATTTAACTTCTTTGTGAACCGATTGTGTCGCGAATTCCAAGTTCATTAATTAAACGATAATATCTTGGGACGTCTTTCTTATAGACGTATCTTAACAAACGGCGTTGTTTTCCAACCAAACGAAATAGTCCATGTCTTGAATGGTGATCTTTTTTATGCGTCTGAAAATGTTGCGTTAATTCCTGAATACGCGCATTTAATACCGCGACCTGCGCCTCTGGCGAACCGGTGTCTTTATCATGTATTTGATGCTTTTCAATTATCTCCTGCTTCCTTGTTGCATCAATTGCCAAATCATCTCACCTCCTTGTTTTCTGTATTTCAAAAAATGTAATGTTTGAAACCTTTTATAGAACAAAAGCACGACGGAAACAGTTTTGCCGTGCCTAAAATATTGGTTGTATGGTTTCCTACATATTCAGGTAATTATACCATAAATGAGAATGGTTTTCAAGTAAATCTGTTTTACTATTAGTGTTGTATATATACATTTTTATTCATTTATTTTACCTACAACTTATACCTTTCAAGGGTAAATACTACTTATATCAATGATGCATTTCTTATACGGATTTGTCGATTTTTTTTTGCACATTCTACGGATCGGATAAGCTTACAATCAACTATTGGATTACATGAAAGGTGTATCCTAAAGTCAAGGTATTTGGTGTAGTTTCAATATGAATTCTGTCTACAGTATCAGCGTTGAAATGTGTATATGTGGTGAATAGAAAAATTTTATGTCCAATCTAAGACAACCCCAGTATAAGTATTAGATTCATTCAACAATCCATCATAAGCCTGTTTTATATCTTCTGGTAGTAATCGATGTGATATTAACGGTTTGACATGTAATTTTCCACGTTCAATCCAGTCAAAAATTGTCTGTTGTTTACTATATTGAGATATGTTATCTCCTGTATCAGGGTACATTGGCACACACCATTCTAATGCACCTTTGATCGTTATCCATCGCAGATGTGTATCGGAAAGGAGTTCGGTTAAATTCCCGGTAACAGGAACACGTGGTGAACCGAGTATAATGAGTTGCCCATGAGTAGCAGTTGCACGAAGTGCTTGCATAACGACACTACTGTGACCAACTGCATCCACAGTAATATTACCAAGTTCTCCGTTCGTTATTTCGTTGATCTGCTTTTGCACTTCATCAATATCTCCACCCACGGTATCTTTAATTCCACATCTTTCAGCTAATTTACGTCTTTCATCTACTGGATCAACACCAATGACTCTACATCCATGGATTTGGAACATCTGAGATACCAGATTCCCTACCAAACCTAAACCAAATACAATAACTCTCGGATTCGTTCCAATCTCTGAGACAATTATTCCTGTCATAGCAACACCGGCCATTCGTGATGCTGCAACAACACCAGGATCCATTGTATCTGGCACAGTGGCAATCAGTCGATTCTGTGAATACCGTACTATGGACGCATGACGTCCATAAGTAAAGACACGATCCCCAGGGGTAGTCCGTGTAACATTTGATCCAACTTCCCGTACGATACCTACATTAGCATAACCAGACCGCCAAGGATATGCACACCACGAACCTTGCTGAAAAACCTTAGGTTCACGACCAGTATAGTTTGCTAATTCTGTACCACTACTAATAAAAGTATATTCTGTATCAATCAGTATTTCAGATGGTGACTGTATGGTAGCATCAAATTCACTTGTTTGGAGTTCCACCTGGTTTTGCCCCGTTACAACAACTTCTTTAATCTTCATAGTTTATTCCTTCTGCTAATTCTCTTTGCTTAATTTCACGTATTAGTACCTTCATCCGATTATACCTATAAAGTCCAAGAAAAAATGTAATTGAACCTAATAACATCAACCCAAATCCGATTGTCCTATCAGCCAAAGGAGAACTAACCATTTTAGTTGCTATTTCAAAATGTACAAATGACAAACCGGCAACAAAAAGAGTTAATGCAGTACGAATATATGCAAGAAATGTTCGCTCATTTGCCAGAATCGTCCTATCTGCTGCAAGATGATCCCTGAGTATAAGTTGTCCTTTTATACCATCATATGGAGTTGATTTTTCTGACATTCGTTAATATATACTCCTTTACACATACGATATAATTATAAATCCACATATCCATCCACATAAGAAATTAGAAATTCGTAACATTCTTACATGTCTTATATAGTGCTTTGTATAAAGAGCTGGATGCTGAAAGTATGTGTGTATTTTTTCTTGTGTGGAAAGATCTATCCTGGGTATTAATAGGAAAACCAAAAGACAACCCAAAACCAATGCTGGAATCTTTATGAACGGAATTAGACTAATTAGAAACCCAATAGATCCGCAGGACCAAATTGAGACATTCTTTCTGGCATCAACTTTTGCTAAATGAATGAGTTTCTGTGTTGGAATCTTAATTGTTTTGTCATCCAGAACCATTATACACTAACCATCATAATGAAGATTCTTTCCATTGTCAGGTCCACCTTGACCCCAAACCCATACAGAACGAAAGTAAGCTTGTTTCTCTGGTGGTAATCCATCAATAATCTGCTTTGGTACCGAAGGTTTATGGAATTGACATCCAACAAAGTTATAACAGTTAAAGACAGCAATCCGTGGTCTGTCCGGATTCTTCCAGGTGACCCCAGAATGACACAGATTCTCAGTGAAAATTATCGCAGAACCCGGAGGACAACTATAGGTCTCAAAAAGTTGGGATTCTGTAGTACGATGTTCTTCTGGTATCTGGAAGTTGGCTTTATGACTTCCAGGTAAGAAAAGTGTGCCACCTTCACCTGCTTTAACTTCATTCAATTCAAAAACTACACGGGTAAGTGCGGAATAAATCTTACCATTTGTACATTGATAACTAAAATTTGGATTGACATTCCTCACACCACCGTGTGGTGCAGGTCCTCCATCCCCCTGGTTCCGATATGTGAACCAACTTGATTCCATACGAATCTCACCCAATATCTCTTTAAGGATATCGACAATAACTGGATGATCAATCAGAGACGATGATGCTCCACCAGGGAAACGTCTTTCATGTTCAGGTAATGAGTTAGGATCAGACCGAATTGTATCAATCTGTGATTTTATTCCATCAACTTCAGATATTGTCAATACCTCAGGGAGTAATAAATAACCTTTAAGGTCAAAAATGAATTTCTGTTCTTCAGTCATGTGATTCCTCATAAATTATCTGACTTATAAATGATTCTATCAGAAATCTCATTTAATTGAAATGAAAACAGAATTTATCTATAGGAATGTAGGACTTACGAATCCAGAATAATGTACCAGCAGTTCCATATTAATTACACTCATAACTCCTGCTTTGAGATTCTGAATTAGAGTACTAATCATATAAACTGAATAGTTCAAATTCTTGACTTCAATGCATTGATGTGATATACTTACAACCGTATAAAATACAGTGTTTAATTACCAATTTCTAATAACTAATCTCTATTTAACTACCTAAATTGCAAGTGTTATTGATTACAACAATGGAGAACTAACAATGGATTTCAAACAATCTTTAGATGACAAGATTTCAAAATATAATCTGCTTGATCATCCATTCTATCAGGCATGGAGTGTAGGTGAATTACCAGTTGAAGACTTAAAGTGTTACGCACGTGAATATGGTGCATTTATTTCAGCAATCCCTAACGGATGGGAAACTTTGAATGACACTGAAACTGCTGAAGAAGAAACAGAACATATTGAAATGTGGGAAGACTTTGCAAGTGGATTGAATACCCAGATTTCTAATGCTCAAATTCCAGAAGTACAATCTCTATTAGATACTGCAAAAACACTATTTTCACAACAAGAATCGGCATTAGGTGCACTCTATGCTTTTGAAGCACAACAACCAGATACTGCCAAGTCGAAATTGGCTGGTTTGAGAGAATTTTATCAACTACCTGAGAAGGTTGAACCATATTTTGAAACACACTCCCATAATGAGCATGAAGCCGAAAAACTACTTCAAAGAATCAGTGAATTACCCACAGAATCTCATCAAGAAGTTATAGATGCTTGTGAGAAGATGAGTAGTGCTTTGTGGAATGCACTCACTGGTATTCACAATGCAGAAAGCGTATGATACTGTAAAGAAATATTTTGATGCACTACTAAACAGAGATGCTGAGACTTTAACTTCATTGATGTTACCAAGAACATACTATGTAAAAATTGGAACAGATTCTGATGAAGTAATAGAAGGTGCTGAAGATATAACAGCATATTACAAAAACCATGCTGAAAGTACAGAGGATTTTAGTATCACTTTTCATAAGTTTGATGTTCAAGAACGAAATGATGTAGCTTGGTTTTATACAAAACAGATATGGAAGCTCAAATGGCAAGGTGTTCCTGAGGAATTTGTAATGCGGATGACAGGGGTATTAGAAATGGTTGACAATACTTGGCTATTTGCCCAAATTCATGCTTCTATTGGTGTACCTACACAATAGTTAGGAGTATTTCTTGAATATTTCAGTTGTGTCTTTTGATGGTGATATGACTTTGTGGGATTTCCTCCAAGTGATGCGATACTCTCTTCAAAAGACATTAGAGGAACTCCAAAAGCATGTAAAATCTCAAAAGGTTTCAGATCTAACGATTGAAAAAATGATTGACATTCGAAATCGATATGCTGAAGATGTGCAAGGGAAGATTTGGAACCTTGAGGAAATTAGAAAAGGAGCATTTGAACGAACTCTTGAATATGTTGGTCACCCTGATAAGAATCTTGCATCACACCTAAATACTCTATATAGAAAACATCGCTTTGAAGATATAGAGTTATATCCTGACGTGATACCAACCTTTGATGTATTAGGACAACATTTTAATATCGGATTGCTTTCCAACGGTAACACCTATCCAGAACGATGTGGTCTTGAAAACTATTTTGAATTCGTTGTCTTTTCACAGGATATACAGTTTGAGAAACCTAATCCAAGGTTTTTTGAGATTGCAGCAGAACAAAATGGTTTCGAATTAACTCAGATGCTTCATGTAGGTGACTCACTTGTAAATGATGTTTATGGTGCTAAAAATGTCGGTGGTCATACTGTTTGGTTAAACAGGAATGGAGAAACTAACAACACCGAAATTACACCCGATTATGAGGTGACTTCTCTCACTGAAATCCTTCCAATTTTAGGATTGTAAATCAATTGGTATAAAGTTAGTATTCGTCTGCCTTAACTTCTTATTGATATACAATATAAATTCCAAACATTTACCATATCCATAATTCATATCTTATGAAAATCAACCATATTGATGTAATTCCATTACGTGTACCATACGAACAGCGGATCAGAAAAAGGTATTATCATTTTGCAATGACTGAAATGGTGACAGTCTATAAATTCCACACCGAAAACGGTCTGATTGGTATAGGTGAAAATCCAGGATTACCGTTCGATCAGGACATACTGGACTCCTATATTGGTACGAATCCATTTGACCATGTGATGGGTAATGGTAGGTTCAATTTGGATATGGCTTGTTATGACCTAATGGGTAAACATCTTGGTTTACCTGCCTGGAAATTGATGGGTCAGCAGGTAAGAGACTGGGTTGCAATGGGTTGGTGGATGCCGTGTATGTCCCCAGATGATACAGCAGATGAGGTACAAGTAGCAGTTGACCGCGGGTTTCGAGGATTGAAATGTAAAGCACGTGCTTTCTATGATGTGATTGAACAAGCAAAAGCAATCCAACAAGTTGCCCCTACAGATTTTCGTGTGGAATTCGATTTTAACGGTTCATTGATTAATGTTGAAAAAGCCTTACCTATCCTTAGGGAACTGGAGAAGATCCCTGTTGTTAAAGGTATTGAAGAACCGATTTTTGCTTATGATGTTGAAGGATGGCGTAGATTACATAAAGAGGTACAAATACCATTTTATCTGCATGGTGTGGGTGTTATTCGGGAAGGGGCATCTCGGCAACCATCTGGTCCTTGGTTAGGACTACGAGCTGGAGACTTTGATGGAGCATTATGTAGTCATGAAACTGTCAAAAGTGCTCTTGCCTCTGGTTGGACATTCGCTGCAGCAAATACACCCATTCTATTACAATATGTGGGTACAGGAATTACTACAGCTTTTGCATGTCATTTAGGGGCTGTAATTCCAACAGCGACACTCCCTGGAGTAACTGCAAGTCATGCGTATGAAGATGACTTGATTGTAACTCCACACAAAATTCAGCGCGGTTTCATGCAAGTACCAAATGGTGCAGGATTAGGAATTGAGTTAAATGAAGACGCTTTGGAACGGTACACTCACACCCCCGAACCGAAATGGAATCGTCACATCTCAACTGTATCTTTCCCAGATGGAACAAAACACTATTATCGAAACTTACAACAAGCTGAACGACTGATGAAACAAGGAGTAGATGAGTCTTATGTTCCAGGGGTTAGACTTGATGAATGGGAGGATGATGGTTCTACAGAGTTTGATGATCTTTATATACAATTAGAAACAAAAGATTTGCCGATTTGGGAAACTGAATTTGAACATCTATAGAAGGAATAAACCACATGATGACACCAGAACAACGTTATCTATTTGATGTGACCGGATATCTTCATCTTGAGAATGCAATACAAGGAAATGATCTAAAAGCAGCACAAGAATCAGCGGAAAATTACATCAATACCCCTACTGAGGAACTTCCTACAGGATTTGACTCAAGTGGTAAACACTTACCAAACGGTGTTGCATTCTCAAGAGCATTGGAAGCATTAGCAATGCATCCAGCCTCTTGGCCTATAATTAAGGAACTAACAGATAATAAACCGCAACTTATGCGGGGTACAATGATTGCTGATAGAATTGGTGTCCCAGAAGGTGGTGATCCTCTCCATCTTCATTGTGCACGTGAAGACTTTGGTAGAGACAGGAACTGTTTTGAGAACCGAAATGGAAAAATCTATTGCGATGATTTCGTGGTCTTTCCATACCTAACTGATGTGAATCCTGGGGATGGAGGACTATTAATTGTTCCAGGTTCACATAAGGCAGAATATGATCGTCCAGAAGATATTTTCAATAACGGAACTGTTGATGATTTCAACAATATTCCTTTAGGGGTTGTGAACATCACACCAAAAGCTGGTGATATTCTAATCATATCAGAGTTGCTAACTCATGGTGCATTACCATGGAAACCTAAAGATAGGTATAGATGTTTTCTTGTTTTACGATATAGACCCCAAGACCGTGGGAAAGTCGGATACCTGAAGACCTGAGAGGAAGATTAGCCCCTGAAACACAAGAGTTAATTGCTTATGTAGATAATACACATATCAAAAAGATAGTTAAGCAGGATATGGTTAAATTGTCAGGTTAAAGTGGTAAATCCCAAAACTTTGTTTATATAGATCACTGCTGTAACAACTCAACAAATTCATCTACATTACAGGTAGGAGTTTGGCAAGCAAAGTTCTCACACACATATACTGTAGAGTTCCCATCAACCTGAGGTTTATTTGCCAGAAGTGGTAACCTGTTTTCTTCATTAGGATCGGACAAACCAACAATCTTGTTTGGTATATACATATTGTGTAATGTGGTTAAGATCTCCTTTGTTCTTTCAATACCTATCTCCCCAATAATTGCAATCTCTTTTGGTGTAGACAATAGAAAAGATAATTCACATAAGAGTTGTCCTGAACCAGAAGGCATTGATTCCATCTGATTGAAGTAAAGTTTCAAAGTGTCAACAGCCGTCTCGTGCAAAACAGGATTATCCAGGTGTTTTGCAAGACGCAACAATCCATGTATTGCCATAGATGCACCTGAAGGTGTTGCCCCATCATACGCGGATTTTGATTGGACTATTAGAGCTTCATGTGCTTTTCCTGTGAAGAAGAATCCATCTCCGTTCTCATCCCCAAACTGATCAATCATAATATTAGCAAGTCGTTCTGCTTCCTTTAGCCATCTGGAGTCAAAACTGGCTTCATATAATGCGATCAATCCTGAAATGAAATAGGAATAATCCTCCAGATAAGCATTGAGATGGCTCTTTCCTGATCGATATGTACGTAAGAGTAATCCATTCTCTTGTGAAAGCGTAGTTAGGACAAATTTTACAGAATTCTCACAAGCAGTAAGATATTCAGATTTACCAGTTAATTGATATCCCATAGCCATTCCACGTATCATGATACCGTTCCAACTCGTGAGTATTTTGTCATCAAGACCAGGTTTAATTCGCTTCTCTCTTTCATCGAATAATTTCATTCTTGATGTAGACAGAAGGTTTTCCAATTCACCCTGATCCATTCCAATCTTTCGAGCAAAGACATCTTGTGGTGTTTGAATATGAAGTATGTTTTCACCTTCAAAATTCCCATGAGGTGTAATATCATAGAATTCACAAAAGATTCTTGCATTTTCTTCACCAATCACATCCTCTACATCATTGGGTTCCCATACAAAGAACTTTCCTTCAACACCTTCACTATCTGCATCCTGGGTAGAATAAAACCCACCATTCTCCTCATCATACATTTCTCGTAGAATATAATCCAAGGTATCGGTAGCAATATCACGATAAAAGGTATTTTGTGTAGCTTGGTATGTTTCAAAATATGCTACGACAAGTAATGCATTGTCATATAGCATTTTTTCAAAATGTGGGACAAGCCATTTTTCATCAGTAGAATATCTATGAAATCCACCACCGAGTTGGTCATACATTCCACCACGAGCCATTTTTTGTAAAGTGAGTTCAACCATTTCTAATGCATTAGCATTACCACTATGGTGCCAATATCGTAGGAGAAAAGGTAGCCCCATACTTGGTGGAAATTTAGGTGCATTACCAAAACCACCATAGTGTGAATCGAATCGTGATCGGTAGTCGTTAAATGCTTTTGACATCAGTTCTTCTGTTAGTTCATGTTCTTGTGGATCAACAAGGTGACTCATCCGACTGAGTTGATTAGTTAGTTGGTCTGCTTGTTCCAAGACTTGTGTGTTCTTCTCATTGAATGCTTCTGCCACAGCATGCATAACCTTAGGGAATCCAGGTCTTCCATAACTATCTGTAGGGGGATAGTAGGTTCCACCATAGAACGGTTTCAAATCGGGAGTTAGGAAAACCGTCATAGGCCAACCCCCATGTTGTGTCATAATTTGAACAGCATTCATATAGATTTCATCTAAATCTGGTCGTTCTTCTCTATCCACCTTAATGTTGACGAACAAACTATTCATAATGTCTGCAATATCTTCATTTTCGAAGGATTCTCGTTCCATTACATGACACCAATGACAGGCAGAATATCCGATACTCAGTAGTATAGGTTTATTCTCTTTTTTTGCATGATCCAATGCCTCTTCACCCCACGGATACCAATCCACTGGATTATGTGCATGTTGAAGAAGATAAGGACTCGTTTCATTTATTAGTCGGTTTGTATGTTTGGGGGAATCGGTCATTGAGTTTTCTCCATGATGTGTATAATGGACAGAGACACTGGATTGATGGAAGATAAAATGGAAGTATAAAGAAAATGAATACTTGTAATGGAATATAAACTTTAGGATGATGGTTTAAAACCATCTGTCCTACCCATTAGACGTTAGTGGTGAATTAGTATAGGTCTATAGATAGTATTCTGATTTCTGTTATTTATGAATCGTTATCGGATGTAGTTTTATATGCGTGTTCAATTAATTCACGTAAGACATCAAGATCCACATCGGCAAGTTTGCGAAATCCGATACTACTCTTTCCTGTCTTGACTTTACCAAGACGGTCACTATAAATCTCGGTAAGATATTTTCTTCCTTCAACTGCATTCACATAGATACTGTAATAGTTCTTTTGCCGTGTTAACCCTACGAGAAACCATTCGACTTGCTTTTTATCAGACCGTTGGTAAGACCAATGTCCATATCCGATGATGCTTTGTTGACTGCCTCCCCAAAAAACGCCTTCCCACAAACATATATCTTGATCTGGTAAGGCTGTCTTGATTAATTCATGTAGTTCTGTCAGAACAGTTTTAATTTCTGGTTCTTGGCTTTCGATATATTCTTCAGGTGTGGTTTCTACACGTTCCATCTTGACTCCATCTAAGTTTCATTATAAGTATTTTGTATTCACTATACTGCCCGGGAAGGACTCGAACCTTCACCACATGATCCAGAGTCATGCGTCCTACCATTAGACGACCGGGCATTGAATAAAGAATTAGTATACAGTAATCAAACCCGTAATGTCAATCTGTTTGGTAATTCTCTTACTGTAGAGTTATCTTATCTGAGTAGTTATAAAGGAAATTTAGGATACCGATAAAAATGGTGGGGATCACAAAGACACTCAATAAAGCAAATGTGCTATTTGAAAATGAAAAACTCTCTTCTTCTTCAGAAGATTCAAAATACATTGCTTTGATAATACGAGCATAGTAGTAGAGTGAAACTACACTATTCAATAGACCGATAAGTGCCAACCAATACATTCCTTTACTAATGACAGCAGTGAATAATAACCATTTACCGAAGAATCCTGCAACAGGTGGTATACCAGTAAGAGAAACCAAGAAAATCAACATTGCTACAGCAACAAATGGTGCCCGAGATGAAAGACCGCGATAACTCTCAATCATTTCACTACCCGATTCATTTGCAATTAAGACAACGACATAGAATGCCCCCAAATTCATAAAGAAGTAGACCACAAGATAGAAGAGGATTGCACTGAGTCCTTCAGAGGTTAGAAGAACACCACCCATCAATAGATAACCACCATGTGAGATGCTTGAATATGCCAATAGTCGTTTCACGTTTTGTTGTGGTAATGCTGCAAGATTCCCTATTGTCATCGTAAGTGCAGAAACAATGGCTAACAAAAAAGTCCAGTCAACTGATTGTAGAACTCCCTCTGCTTGAAACCCTGAATAAAAGAACCTTAAAAACAGAGCAAATCCTGCAGCTTTGGAAGCAACAGATAGAAATGCTGTTATAGGAATGGGAGCACCTTCGTAGACATCTGGTGACCACATATGGAAAGGAACTGATGCAATTTTATAACCTATACCTGCAAGAATAAAAGTAATTGCAATAAGTAGACCTAACCCGGTTACATCACCTGCTGCCAAAACTTCAGGTAGTCGTTGACTAATCTCTGCTAAATTCCCTGTTCCAGTCATACCATACAACAATGATAATCCAAATAACATCGTTCCAGATGCTACGGCACCGTAGGTAATGTATTTGAAGGCTGCTTCACTTGAACGTGGACTATGGGTTAAGAAACCGGCAAGAATGTATGAGGTAAGACTAACGGTTTCTAAAGAAATGAAAATCATCAACAGATTTGTTGATGATGCCATTAGAAACATACCTAGGGTTACAGCCAACAAAAGAGCGTAATACTCACCCTTTAATCTTGCATCAATTTCATCGGATCGGAGTGAGAACAGGATAGTTGCTGCAGTTGCTAATACTAACAATACTTTGAAAAAAACCGCAAACTTATCTAAGCGAATCATACCCAAGAAAAGGGGTAAAGAACTATCCGCAATTAATGAATTTGTAATTAGAACTGCAACTAAAGTACAACCAAGACCTATCAGAGATAAATATGCGACCTTCTGACTATCCCTGTTCTTAACAAAAAGATCAAGGATGATAACTGCTGCGGCAAATACGATGAGTAGGATCTCTGGTGTGAAATAGAGGATACTCTCAATATTGTTCTTGTAATCCACACCATCCTCCTATAGGTTCGCTTGGAATGTGCCAATGACTTTTGTGAGTTCGGTTACAGATTCACTGAACATATCAATTACTATATGCGGAAAAACACCGAGGACAATGGTAAGGATTCCAAGTGGAACTAAGGTAAGTATTTCACGACCGTTGATTTCGGGTATATCCTCATAATCTGGGTTCAATGCACCCATGAAGACTCTTTGTAATGTCCATAGAAAATATGCTGCACCAACAACTATACCAATGGTGGATAATATCGTCAGCGTCTTATATTTGGCAAACGCGCCAAGCAGAGAGAGTGCCTCCCCTACAAATCCACTTAACCCCGGCAACCCTAAAGAAGCCATAAAAGCCAGTGTTGTAATTCCTGTGTAAATTGGCATTTTACTTGCTATACCACCAAAACCGTTTATCTCACGATGATGAGCTCGATCATAAAGAACACCTACCAGTAGGAATAACATTGCACTGATGACACCGTGATTAAACATCTGAAGAATAGCTCCAGAAATACCGGTATCATTTCGGGCTGCCAATCCTAAAATGACAAATCCCATATGTCCAATACTGGAATATGCCACCAATTTTTTAAAATCCGTTTGTGCTAATGCACAGAATGAACCGTATACAATATTTATAAAACCGAGAAGTGCAAGACTGTAACCCAAGAAGTCCGAACCATTCGTAAATCTATCCAAACCTAACGGGAACATTGCCATGTTAATCCGAACGAGACCGTATGTACCCATCTTTAATAAAACACCAGCAAGAATTACACTTATTGCTGTCGGTGCTTCAACGTGTGCATCTGGAAGCCATGTATGAAATGGGAAGATTGGAACTTTGACAGCAAAACCGATAAAGAATCCAAGGAAAACCCATATCTGGAAATTCAGATCATTGAGGGCATGTCCTTCTGTTGAAGCTAACGCAATTAGGGTTGGAATATCAAATGTCCGTGATCCTGGATCGCCACTGGTCAGATAGACAGCAATCATTGCTACTAACATCAACACACTACCAAATAGTGTGTAAAGGAAGAATTTTATTGCCGCATATTCACGACGTGGACCTCCCCATACACCGATTAGGAAATACATCGGCAATAGTGTTAGTTCAAAGAAAACATAGAATAGGAATAGATCCAACGCAGCGAAGAAACCTAACATACCTGTTTCCAACATCAGAAACAGTGCCATGTAAGCCTTAATACCTTTTTCTATATTTCGCCAGGATGCTATCACACAGATTGGTCCCAATAAGGCAGTCAGAAGGATCAAAGTAACACTCAAGCCGTCAATTCCGACATGATAGTTAATATTAAATTTCTCAATCCATGTAATGTTAGCAATATACTGGGATGAAGCTGTTGAACGCTCATAGACAATAAATAGATACACAGCAAGAATGAGCGGAATGAATGTAAACAGCAGTGTAACCCGTTTTATGAGTTCCTCAGATTCGCGTGGTAGAAGCAAAACAACTACCATCCCAAGCAATGGAACAAAAATCATTAGCGATAATAACATTTTTTAGTATTCTTCCTCGCTGAATTTACCTTTTTGGCAATCATTGTAATAGTTTAATTTGATTCTCTCGCTACTAATAGACCTTTATTTTTTAAGTGATATAATAAGAATAGTCTCAGAAACTTCATATAATGGAAAGACTATAATACTCTAAATATAAGAATTATCAACACTATCCCACCTATCACGACAAAAAGATATGTTTGGATTGCCCCTGTTTGTAGTCTACGGATTCTTCCTCCGAATGCCCAGGTAACCTCTGCAATCCGATTAACAATTCCATCGACCACACTATTATCAAAGAATCCAGTGAATGCTGCAAATACATCACGGGTTACTGTGCCAACACCATTGACAATACCATCAACTACTGACCCATCAAATTGTGCGAATAGTCGAGATTTCCAGACAGTTAGTGCGACTAATACGCCGTCGTAAAATTCGTCAAAATAATACTTATTCCAGAATAGGTTGTAAACTGGACGGAAAGTCGTTGATACAGCCTCAGCAGACAATCTTCTTTTATGGTAAAACAACCATGATAGAAGTATACCTAAACCCGCAACAATGATAGAAAGGATCATTGCAATTGTATGTGCAGGACTGTGTCCATGGTGTTCATCGGCAGCATGTTCAGAATCGCCTCCATTCTCTTCTCCTTCTGCTGCAACTGCTTCTGATACACCTAAGAATGCCAAACTAAATTCCGTGTTACCTGTTTTGGAATCAGGTATAACCTGTGCATGTTCTGGAGCATGAATATGATGTTGAACAGGTGGTTTTACATAATCTTTGTTGAACCAGATATGGTTCACTACTGGAAAACTTAAAACCATCAAGACAAGTAGTGGAACGGTCATTACCCATGGAGACTCGTGTGCCATCTCATGCATTTCATGGTTTTGGGGTTCACCGAAAAAGGTCATGAAAATCAGACGGAACATATAAAATGCTGTTATACCTGCAGCAATAAGGGCAACGACAAATAGAATGTAGTGGTGAATTGAGTTCCATTCCATTGCTCTTTCAAGAACACCACCTAATATCTTGTCTTTACTCCAAAATCCAGAAAATATAAAAGGCACACCTGATATTGATAGGGTTGCAATTAGCATAGTGCCAAAAGTAAATGGCATCTTTCGACGAAGTCCACCCATATTCCGCATATCTTGATCTGGAGGAATTTCAGACCCGTGTTCGTGTACTAAACTATGGTCATCGTGTGCATGTTCTCCATCTTCTGAGTGTTCTTCATCATGATGTGAATGATGCATTGCGTGGAAAGCGTGAATAACACTGCCTGATCCAAGGAATAGTAATGCTTTAAAGAATGCATGTGTAGTCAAGTGGAATAGTCCCGCGACATAACTCCCTGCCCCAATTGCCAACATCATAAAACCCAGTTGACTAACTGTGGAATAAGCCAAAACACGTTTAATATCAAAACGAACGATTGCAATGGTTGCCGCAACTATAGCCGTTATGCCACCAACATAGGCAATTACAAGTGAGGAAGATGTAGTTAAAATGGGAAACATCCGTGCTGTAAGATAAACACCCGCTGCAACCATTGTCGCAGCATGAATCAAAGCACTAACTGGTGTTGGACCTTCCATCGCATCGGGAAGCCATGTGTGTAATGGCACTTGTGCAGATTTACCAACTGCACCACAAAAAATAAGAATACCTGCTATAGATAGCCATACCATATCACCTGTACCACTTAATCCAGCAACCTGTGTAAAGATACCTTCGTTTGCGCCATCATAAAGTGAGAGTGTATCAAATCTTGTGAACAACATCATCATCCCGACAAACATACCGATATCACCGACACGAGTCGTCAGGAATGCTTTCTTACATGCATCTGCAGCTGAATCTTTTTCAAACCAGAATCCTATGAGAAGATAGGAACATAGACCGACAAGTTCCCAACCGATATAGATACCGAGTAGATTATCGGATACCACCAAGAACAGCATGGAAAATGAGAATAGAGATAGGAATGCAAAGAATCTTGGATACCTCGGATCACCATGCATATATCCAATTGAGAAAATGTGTACAAGGCTACTCACCAAGGTGACAACAATGAGCATTATGACTGTCACACTGTCCAGGTAGAATCCCATTGAAAATGTTATGCTACCGAGTGAGATCCAATCAATGGTATGGGGGTCTGGATCTGGAACTACTTGCCAGAGGAGTAGGATAGAACAGATGAAGGCAACAAGCATTGCAAATGTTGATAAAATATCTTGCCTTGGTATCTCTTGTTTGGCTAAACCAAATAAAGCATAGATTGCAAATGCTGTTAGAGGTGCAAGTAAAATAATACTAATTAATGGAACAACCATATATAATAATTACCCCTTTAAGGTATCCACTTCATCAGGTCTGATACTACCAAATTCACGGTAGATAGCAAGTATAATCGCAAGAAAAACAGCTGCCTCAGCTGCAGCTAAGACAATACCAAATATGGCAATGATCTGACCATCTATGTTCTCAGGTGGCGTGACAAAACGTGAGAAAGCAACGAAATTAAGATTGCAAGAATTGAGAATGAGTTCAATACCCATAAGAATACTAATTGCATTGCGTCGTGTCAAAACAGCAAAAATACCGAGACAAAACAAGATTGAACTGATGACTAAATAGTGTTGTAAAGTCATAAATAAAACCTAAAAAACTATTATTCTAAGAGGATATTAATCCCTTATCTCCTTACGAGATATTAAAGCTGCACCGATAAGTGCGACTAATAACAATACAGAGGCAATCTCGAATGGAAGCAGAAATTGTTCATTTAAAATCAGTTCACCAATACGACTTGTTGTAGGAGCAAACTCAGTTCCATCATCAGATAAGTTCTTCCATCTGGGTGTATTAGCAATGACTGTCAATAACAGCAGGAGTAAAGCAATTGTAATACCACCACCCAATAGGAGTTGTCCTCTTTCAATATGGATACGCATTTGTAATCTACCACTTGTCATCATGACACCAAAAAGAATGAGAACGAGTATCCCACCAACATATACAATCACCTGTGTTGCAGCAAGAAAATCTGCTTGTAGGAACACGTAAAGTCCTGCTACCCCAAAAAGAGTTACCATGAGTGCAAATGCAGCATGTACGATATTACGGACGGTTACTACAGCGAAGGCAGAACCGATTGTTAGAAGAGCAAATCCATAAAAAACAAGTGTCTTCAGTGTTATTTCCATCTATAATTAATCCAACAAGTTAGTCATAGGAGTGAAATTAATCTGCAGCTTCTATACTACTTTCGTCATTCTTATTGTACATTTCCTGCTTATCAAATTCGAATATCAGATCTGTACGGTCAAACTTTGAATACTCAATACCTTCCAGTGAATCCTTCATGACAAGACACTCAGTGGGACAAACTTCAGTACACAATCCACAATACATGCAGAGGGACATATCAATATCAAACTGGTCAAGATAGAATACGACAGGGTTACGTGTAACAACACGAGAAACTTCAGAACCCGATATAGTCTGTGTTCTGCTTTCATCGCCAGAGGGTTCAAGACGGTCTATAACTTCTTGTGGTCCCAAGCGGGATGTGGTATTGGTCAATGTCAGTGAACCTTCAAGATTAATCTTTTTGTCATCACCTTCTAATATTCCAATTATTTCTCTACCATCTTTTAGATGAATAACATTCATACTATCCCAAAGTTGTTCACCTTTTGGAAGTTTATCACCTTGGATGGTAATACAATCAACAGGACAGATCATCTCACATTTTTTACATCCAATACAATCCTCTATACGATTATAGAGTTGTCCACGATATCCTTTTGGAATCTCCCGTACATTCTGCTTCTTTTCAAAATCATGTTCATAAGGGTATTGGTGTGTCACATTTGGTTCAAAGAACTGTCGTATAGTAATCCGCATTCCAACAAGGACAGTGTATATACCTTTGTATATGTTTCGTATGTATTTGTCCATATTTGTATTCTCCAAATTGGGACTATATAGATTAACCTAACTTGCTTGTGTTGCAGGTTTTCGAGAGAAAACCCGTCCAGCCAAAGCATACGCACTGATTAAACCGACATATATAATTGTACAACTAATTCCTATACTCCATATATCATCCGTTTCGAAAATTAAACCCCAGACTCCAGTCCCTAAGATGTTGAAGAAAGAGATCGGTATAAAATATTTCCAGCAGAGATTCATTAGTTGGTCAACACGCAATCGCGGAAGAGTCCATCTCAACCACATCATTAAGAAAACAAGACCTAATGTCTTTATAACAAAACCGGGGAAACCGCCCATGAAGTCATAACCGGGAAGCACACCTTCATATCCACCCAGAAATAGTGTAACTGCTATTGCACTGACAGCGAACATATTTGCATATTCAGCAATAAAGAAGAGTGCGAATCGCATGCCACTATATTCAGTGTGGAAACCCGCAACGATTTCAGATTCCGCTTCAGGTAAATCAAATGGGGTTCGGTTGACTTCCGCGATAGATGAAATGAAAAAGATAAAGAATGCAATGAACGTAAAGGGTGATCTAAAAATTAACCAACTGAAAAACCCGTTCTCTTGAGAAGCGACGATATCTCTCATACCCAAACTTCCAACCAACATAACTACAGTTAAGATGGAAAGACCGAGTGGAATTTCATAACTGACAATCTGTGCTGCCGAACGCAATGAACCTAACAGAGACCATTTACTATTTGATGACCATCCAGCCATAATCACTCCCATGACAATGACTGATGAAATCGCCATAATATAAAAGATGCCGATATTAAAATCACTCACTAATATATTTTGACCAAATGGGATAGCTGCAAATACTGCGAAAGAACAGGCAAATATGACATAAGGAGCAAGAAGGAAAAGGAGTTTGTCACCTTGAGCTGGAATAAAATCTTCTTTAAAGATAAGTTTTATTCCATCTGCAAGCGTTTGAAGAGTTCCCCACGGTCCAACACGCATTGGACCTGTTCTGTTTTGAAACCGAGCAGCAACTTTTCTTTCTGCAAGAACAAGTACTAATGGAAGTAAAGGAACAACGGCAACGAATATACCCGCACATGCTATCATCACGAGTACAGTGCCTAACTCCACGGGTAGATGAGGAATTTTAGGAATAATTACATTTTCAACGAAATCTGAAGCCCAATTACCAGATGCATCTTGAATCTGAATAAAAAAACTACTTGGTAAAATATCCGACATCAAACTTCCTTATTTGTATACAAAACAATGATTGCATTTTCTTGTTTAGAATAGTATTCAACTTTACATTTCAATGACCAAAATACTATCTATCAACTTCTCCCATAACAATATCAATACTACCAATAATTGCGATGATATCAGCTACCATCAATCCTTGACTTAATTCCTGCAGAGCACTTAGAGCACTGAAGCATGGGGATCGTCCCTTGACACGGACAGGTTTAGGTGTACCATCACTGACAATGTAGAAACCCAACTCTCCCCTCGGTGCTTCACTACGGAAATATATCTCACCCTTAGGAGGACGGACTGCTTTCAAATCTGCCATAACAGGTCCATCAGGTAAACCTTCAGCTAAAATCTGTCGACATATACTAACGGATTCCTTCATTTCATCCATCCGTATTTTGTATCGACTCCAACAATCCCCGACAACAGCCCCTAATTCCGGTATATCCTTGGCAACTGGTACATCATATTCAAATCGATCATATATTGAATAAGGTTCATCTCGTCTTAAATCCCAGTCGACACCTGAACCACGTAGATTCGGTCCAGTCGATCCATAACTCAATGCCATCTCAGCAGACATTACTGCGACCCCCATTGTTCTTTCAGCAAAGATACTATTGGAAGTTAGTAGGTCATTATATTCATCAATCTGTGGTTCAAAGTAATCGAGAAATTCCTCAATCTCATCTAAGAAGTTTTGTTCATCAATAGATCCCGGTTCCATCGGTATAATTTCAGAAACACCACCAATACGAATATAATTATAGGTTAAACGTGCCCCACATACTTTCTCAAAAAGAAGTAGAAGACGTTCACGATCGCGGAAAGCATAGAGGAATGGTGTGAATGCTCCGATATCCATACCGTAAGTTCCAAAGACAGTAGATGACTTGCAATACGATTTAATTCACATATTAATACTCGTAGATATTCTGCACGTTCTGGTACAGCGAATTCCTTTTCCTCATCAGCCTCCATGAGTTTTTCTACAGCAAGGCAAAACCCCCAATTTTGGTTCATTGCTGCAACATAATCCATGCGATCCGTAAAAGGTATGATTTGGGGGTATGAGAGATTTTCAGAGTGTTTTTCGAAACAACGGTGGAGATATCCGATATGTGGAATTGCTTCACGAACTACCTCACCATCCAATTTCAATTCCAAACGAAGTACACCGTGTGTACTTGGATGTTGAGGTCCCATATTTACAATCATTTCATCCGTAAAAGGTTTTAATTCAATGATTTTTGATTCTGTTGATTGTGTACTTTCCATAAATTTGGGTGATTGTTCTTGAGTATTCCTAAACTATATATTTCTATATTAAATTAGATACTTGCTTAATACATTTAATATGGAACACGCATTCCACGATAGAAATCGGGTTCTTGATAGTCTTTCCGTAAAGGATATCCTTCCCAATCATCAGGGAGTAGAAGTCTACGAAGATCTGTATGTCCTTCAAAGATTATTCCGTAAAGATCGTAAGCTTCTCTTTCATGCCAATCTGCAGTTTTCCAAATATGTGAGACACTGGGTAATTGCGGTTCTGATTTGGGTAGAAGTGTCTTTAATACAACCTTATGCCGGTGATTCATAGAGTAGAGATGATATACAACAGCAAATTCCTCATCTTTAGCACTCAAATCAACTCCACTTAGACACATCAGTGAATCAAATGCTAATGTATCAGTCTCTTTAAGGAATTTACATACATCTGCGATTTCTGTAGGAGAGATATGAATACTATGATCACCAGAAAGTTCTGTGTCAAGTGTAAGGACAGCTTCACCAAACTTATCTTTTAAGACCTGATAGATTTCTTCAAGGTTCACGTATTTTCGACTCCATATTAAGAGTTGGCATTATTGTGTCGCTTCTGTAGTCTCTAAGTTTTGTCTTCAGTATCAGGTGTATCTTCATCGGTTGCAGCTTCAATCTTTTCTTGTTCATACCATTCAGTCTTTGTAAAGAGTCTTTTTAGAAATGGTACATCTGATCGTTTAGCGACAGTTTGTGTTCGAATTTTTTCTTGTAATTTTAATAGTCCTTCTATGAGTGCTTCGGGTCTGGGAGGACATCCTGGCACATAAACATCAACAGGGATAATCCTATCAACACCTTTAAGAACATGGTAACCGTGTTGCCAGTAGGGTCCACCACTTGTAGCACAACTTCCCATAGAGATGACATATTTTGGTTCAGGCATCTGTTCATATAGTCGTTTTATACGTGTTGCCATCTTAAGTGTAACCGTACCAGAAATCACCATTAAATCGGATTGACGGGGTGTAGCACGAGGGACACCAGCACCAAATCTGTCCAGGTCATAATTTGAGGCTGCAGTTGCCATAAATTCAATTGCACAACATGCAAGTCCAAATGTCATTGGCCAAAGGGCAGAGGAACGTGCCCAATTGGCAACAGCGTCAACTGATGTAACAATGATATTCTTATCAAGTTTTTCATCAATTATCATAACTTTCCTCCCTTTGAACGGACTGTACTTCTAATTGTGTAGAACGGATCCATTCAAGGTCACCTTTTGCCCATACATAAGCCAAACCTACTAAGAGTATAGCGATAAAAACGAGCATCTCCAGAAATGCAATGGGACCAATACTACGGAAAACCACTGCCCACGGTAGAAGGAAAACAACTTCAACATCAAAAATTAAAAAAATTAGCGCGATGACATAGAAACGCGTGTTAAACTTAATCCGCGTATCACCGATTGGATCTTCACCACATTCATAAGGGATGTATTTTTCACCGGAAAACAACTTCGTGTGAAGTAAACGAGAGACAGTCAAATTTAATACAACAAATAGACATCCGACAATAACAAATATCAGAACATTCGCGAAATTAAAGAGCATGACTTGTCCCTATTTAACAGTGTCGTTTCGGTTAGTATAGTGTCATGTGGGGCGTAATTATAACCGCTTAAAGTATATCTTAGATTAGCAAGATATTGCAAGAAAAAATAATGCTACTCACGTATTTCCGTTATCTAATTACTCGTATTTGACGTATCTATTTATCAAATAATTCACGGTTTTTATGTTGCATTCCAAACAGAAGTCTGTAATAATTTATTAGGTTTGAATTAGTTTGAAGGAGTAGGCAATGTTTAGTTGTGATTATCATATTCATACACAACTTTCTGGATGTGCGGAGAATGACTTTAGTACTGAGAAAATAATAAAATTTCAACAAGAACACGGTATAGAATCAATTGGAATAACTGACCATGATTACAGTTATCAATCTAAAGTAAAGACTATTGAGGCAGCACGACAATCCATTAAAGATGCTGAACCTTCAATTGATGTGCATTTTGGTGTTGAATCACAGATGCTTGATTATCAGGTTCCCTCAATCAAGATTCGTATGGCATCGTATTTCGATTATGTATTGATGGCACCAAACCATTACCACCTACGCGGTGTTGAACGTCCGAAAAGTCTCCGTGATCCGAGACGAGTTGCACTCCACGAAATCTATATGTTTGAGGCAGCGATTGCTTCTCCTATCACAGATGCGGTTGTTCATCCTTTTCTATTATCCCCTGATGTCTTCCAACATTCACCAGAGACACTTGCAGCATTTGGACAGGAAATGCTAAACAACATTGAACATAAACGTTTAATTTATCAATTGGATCTCGCTTCTCAACGCGGACTCGGTATAGAACTCACCCCTAAGATTATCCGTTATAATCAACCCCATCTGATTGACTTCTATCAGTTATGTTTAGAACGGGATGTTAAACTGCTTATTGGTAGTGATGCCCATAACATAAAACAGTTGGAAGAATTATCTCTTCTTACACCTATTATTAAAGACTTGGGTATTACAGAGAAAAATCTGTGGCATCCTAACGAATCTAATGATTAGGTTTAGATAAATTCAATTCTATTTAGGAAAGACTCAGTGTTAATTCCTTTTCGGTTAGGAAACCTAAGTTATCGTTCCTGGATGTGCACTAATTTGATGTATATGAATCAACAGTATGAATGCCATATGAAGATTAATTTTTTAATTCGGTAATTTTGTTTTTTGTGCTATCCTCTTGTTCAAGGAGGTATTTATTCATGGCAAAACATCATAAACTTGAACTCAGTGAAACTGAACGACAAAAACTCGTTGAACTCCGTGATAAAGGCGAACCGGCTTATCTACGAGAACGCGCTGCTGCCCTTTTGAAAATAAGCGAGGGGTTTTCCCCTCACAAAGTCGCCCGAAAAATGCTCTTGAAAGAACGCGATCCTGATACGGTCTATTCGTGGCTTCACCGATACAATGAAAACGGTATTCAAGGTTTATTCTATACACCCGGTCGTGGTCGAAAACCTGCTTATTCCCCTAAATCCCCTGAAGAAGCAGAGGCGGAGGTCTATAACACTATCGCACAAGGACCTGAACAACATAATCCGCATCAAACCCGATGGACACTCCGATCCCTTGGAAACATCGTCTCTTGGCTTAGTGATGTGTCTGTGCCGGGTATTCACCTAATCCTTAGCCGACTCGGTCTCAGTTATAAACGCGCTCGCTATAGTGCAAATTCTATACTTACACACTAAATTGACACTTATGGGTTGAGTTTGCGATACACAACAGGAACCTAAGATATCGGGTTTCGCTCCGCTCTACTCGACCTACGAATATTATTCACGAATGTGAACATAGTAGCTAAAAATATCGAGAACTAAATATCCCCTGAGTATAATATCTTTAAGAATACCTTATACACAATTAATGGTATAATCCTATTAGAATTTGCTATGTATAGAGAATTAGGTACGATTCATTAAGATCCATGCAATCATAATAATTGAATGACTATGAACATTGGTATTGATTCCTCACTATTTAGATTTAGGAGATAACAGATTATGGACTTTATAATCATACAGAAAATCCGATGCTGCAAATCGGTGAATTTCTCAATATACGGGATTATGCTTTTGGTAGGATTCATTTTTGCTACTGGAGTTTCTGCTCAAGCACCAGTATTCCCTGAAGGAACACCCATCGTTGAACGTCCATTCTCAGAGGATCCTGACAAATTCACTTTTGCAATCATTGGTGATAAGACTGGCGGAGGTCTGGATAAATGGCACGTTTTTGATAGAGCCATAAATGAAATCAACATCTTAAAACCTGACTTTGCCATTATGGTAGGGGATTTAATTCAAGGTGACACAACCAGTGTGGAAAGACTTGATGAGGAGTGGAAGGAATTCTGGAAACATCAATCTGATTTAATTATTCCTTTCTTACCATTACCGGGAAATCATGATATTACAAACCGTGTAATGTATGATTATTGGAAACGAAAAATTGGTCGTACCTATTCTGCCTTTACATACAAAGATTGTCTCTTTCTCATGCTTAATACTGAAGAGTGGCATGCTATTGATGGAGAGTGGACAAACTGGTTTGGGGAAGAACAGATTGAGTATGTGAAATCACAACTTACACAACACTCAAATGTACGACATACTTTTGTCTTGTTACATAGACCGTTATGGCTTCACAAAGATTCAGGTTGGGAACTTATCGAAACTGCCCTGTGTAAAAGAGAATACACCGTCTTTGCCGGACATTATCACAACCTAACGCTACATACACGAAATGATAGAAGATATTTTGTACTTGGTGCTACAGGTGGAGGATTTACACCAAAGGAAGTAAAAGAAATCGGAGCATTTGATCACTACAGTCTTGTAACAGTTGATAATAAAGATGTAAATATAGCAATTATTGAACCGGGAAACATCTATCCTGCAGATATTTCAATCGCAGCCTTTAAAGCGAAAGTATCTAAGCAATTAACCTTCAAGCATGAATTCAATTTTGACAGAAGCAAAAAGATCAATAGTGGAAGTATTGTCATTGACATGCAGAATACACTGGAAAAACTATTATTGACTGAGATTACTTTCGATCCAAATGAAATTTGGCAGATCACTCCAAATACGCTATCTCTTCAAGTTAAACCTGGCCAAACAACAAAAACTACTATAAACATATCTGTGAAATCAGATAACATCACACCGTTCCCAATCTATAGATATTCAATGCAATACGGTGGTGAATTGTT
The DNA here is from genome assembly GCA_965205025.1 of Candidatus Poribacteria bacterium. Lineage (GTDB taxonomy): Bacteria > Poribacteria > WGA-4E > WGA-4E > WGA-3G > MSPOR6. The sequence continues at coordinate 210,770 of CBDBFU010000032.1, read as the reverse complement.
ATCAAGCGGGACAAGGTTAGTTCATCCAATTGATAGAGAGTATATGAAGGTCATAAAAAATTGGATGCTTCTCGGTCCATTTGATTTAGGGTTGACATCTTTACCTTCTAATTCCAGTGATATACCCCAAAATTTTCTATCCATCACATTACCAGAGTCTGATTTTCAGAATATATATCAAGGAACAAAGGGAGAAATATCATGGATAGAACACCTTTCAGAATCTGACAATATACAACTAAGAAAGCTATTTGGAGAAGCGGAATTTACTTATGGGTTTGGTAAGTCATATATTAAGAGTCCAGATAATCAAGAAGTATTTGCACAGATAAAATGGGGTGGTAATTTAGGAAAGATATATGTAAATGGTAAAGAAGTTGAAGGGACAGGTATTCCAAATAAACATCTATATTCTTGGTGGGTACACTTCCAACTACCATTAGAGGAAGGATGGAATTCATTGACCATCCTCACTGCTGATTACAATGGGTATTGGGATTATCGCATGGAAGTAGCAGACCCAACGGACTCACTCAAATTCAGCACAAAACCGGATATAGAATAAGAACTATCTACCTTAATTTCATCTGTCTGTTTAGAAAATTGGAATGTAGTAATCACGCAACATTGATATATATTCAATCCTATGGAAAATTGAATACTCTCAATGATATACAGTAAACGATACTGTATTTGTAAGAAGGAAGTTCAATATGAAAAACCATACATTTATCGTTTTTTGTCTGTTATGCATTGTTCTATTGAGTAGATTACATCCAAGTCTCGCCAATGAAACAACAAAATTCAGTTTACCTGAGGATGCAGTTGCACGATTAGGAAAAGGGATTATTAACGATTTTAAATATTCATCTGACGGAAAGCATTTGGCTGTCGCTACCTCTATTGGTATTTGGGTGTATGGGACGACAAACTATGAAGTGGTTCGTTTTCTATCAGAACACAATGGGAGTGTAAATTGTATTTCCTTTAGTCCAAATAGTCAAATACTCGCCAGCGGTAGTTCTGATAAAACCGTTCGGCTTTGGGACGTGATAACTGGGATGGAGAAGAAGACGCTAATTGGACATCCACATGCAATAAACTGTATAGCATATAGTCCAGATGGGAAAACAATCGCAAGCGGCAATACTGGTATTGATGGTGGTGAAAGGGTGTTTGAGGTTGCCGTCTGTCTATGGGATATCTCCACTGGTGAATTAAAACATACACTCAATGAATTCACAGGAGAAGTAAATAGTCTTGCATTTAGTCCAGATGGACATATACTCGCAAGTGGAGAAGGTTTTCCAGATAATGCTGTACGGTTATGGAACACAGACACAGGGAATTTAATCCATTCCATTAAGTCTCAGATAGGGAGCATTTATCATGTACTTTTTACAAAGAATAATGTAATTTCTTTGGGTGGATATAAGAAAATACAGGTTTGGGATTCAAGTACACTAACACCATTAGAGTTACTCTCAGATGAAATTGGACAGGTAATCGGACTGGAATTAAGTATTGATGGTATGACTCTTGTTAGCAGTAGTCAGGATAAGATAATTCGTATATGGGACATTGATACTGGAAAGATAGCACATAAATTCTCAATATACAATAGGGCGATTGACATATCACTTAATAATCAAAAACATATTGTAACTAAAGATTTTGGAAATGTATTAGGAGTATGGGAAATTGAAACAGGTATACCAAAACACACGATTACTGGTTTTACATCCCCAATCAGAAGCATTGCTATGGCAGCTGATGATAACACTATTGCTTGTGCAAGCTTCAAAGTAGTTGAGATCTGGGAAGCTTCAACGGGTAACAAACTACACACACTTACAGGACACGACCATTATGTAGACACAGTGACATTTAATTCTGATAGTAGTGTTCTTGCAAGTGGAAGTTTCGACACTACTATTCGTCTGTGGGATGCTGTATCAGGTGTATACCTTCACACCCTAACACAAGACAGAATCGGTGAAGTAAGTTCTATTGCTTTTAGTCCAGATGGGAAAACACTTGTAAGCAGTAACTATCGTAACATTCACAAATGGAATGTGCTTAACAGAAAACATATACAAAAATTGGAAGGTCATGATAATCACATTAATAGCGTAACAATTAGTTCCGATGGTACAACAATCGCAAGCGGTGGCATTGCCGAATATAATGGAGAGGACAATTTTGGGAATAAGGCAATATACCTATGGGATTTAGAGACAGGGGAGTACAAAAAAACACTATCAGGAAACATGGGGGATATAAATTGTGTAGCATTCAGTCCAGATGGGAAATTACTTGCAAGTGGATGTGAAAATGTGTGGAACGAAGATATGGATGCTATAATTTTGTGGGATGTTGCATCAGGGAGTCAAATACATATACTAAAAGGTCATACTGGTAGCATCTATAGTATTATATTTAGTTTAGATGGAAAGACACTTGCAAGTGGAAGTGCGGATAATACGATTCGACTTTGGGATGTAGCAACACAGAAACACATACATACATTTACAGGTCATCTTGACGATATTAAGGGACTTGCATTTACTCAGGATGGGAGTAAATTGGTTAGTGGTAGCTCGGATGGAACTATTTTAGTATGGAAAATTCCAACAATGTAAATTGAATCGAATATTGCGTCTTATATTTATAAAAGTGCATCTGCTAACTCTGTAAAATCAAACACTGTTACATCAGGTTTAAACTGGGAGTCTTCATAAGGCAGCTTGTATCGGTTCACATACGCGCCACGAAATCCACATGCCCGTGCACCCATGATATCAAACGAATTCGCAGATACCATCATACATTCATTTACATCAAGTTCCAATGTGCCAGCTGCTCCACGATAAACCCCAGGGTGTGGCTTAAATGCACCGAATGATGTTACAGAGATAACACCATCAAATAGCCATTCTACCCTATGTTTCACAAGATAGTCCAAGAAATCTGGATCTCCATTTGATAGAACAACCAACTGATAGTTAGTATTTAATCTGCTAAGTGCAGATAACACCTCTGGAAATGGTATCAGTTGTTGCCAACCCCTCATAAACTCTTCTACTATTTCTGGTGTTGCATCAATTCCATTTCGTCTTAGTGTATAGTGTAAAGCACGTCGGACAGTCTCCAGATAGCCACTATGTCCAAGCATCATAATTGTATCTTGATACTGTTCAATCCGTTGCCGATAACGCCACTGTTCCCAGAATTCATCTGCAGTGACATTCTTCACATTATGTGTGGCTAACGACTCGCCAATAAACGGAGTAAGACTCCCACCTAAATCCAGAATGGTTCCAAATAGGTCAAAAGTAAGTGCTTCAGTGTTAGAAAAGTTCTGCATTGAAAAAACCTAATTTCTGTAAAGAATATTCACTAATTTTTCACTGAAAATGGGTAGGAAAAATCCTACCCAAAATTTTATATGGTGTTATTATCCTAATTCGACTGTTGTGCCAGTCGCCATTGCTTCAAATGCTGCATCAATTACACGCATTTGATTGACACAACTTTCAGGTGAAATTCTGTGCGGTTTACCTGTTTCCAAACATTCACACATGTGTTCAAGTTGTGCAGCAAACTGATTACATGGATCAATATCAATTACTTGTCGTCCATCTCTATTCTGCACCACTATATTTACAGGAGAACCACCATTATTCCAAGCAGCATCAATTCGAAGCATTCCTCCTAAACCAGCCATTTCAGCATATTGTCCACCAGCACAATTAAAACCTGTTGAGATCTGTGCAGTACGTTCATCAGGAAATACTAACAACAGATAGGATGCGTCATCAACTTCTAATCCTGCCTGGGATGCTCCGGACACTCTGATGGGTTCAGCATCAAACATAAAACGTGCATGATGGATATTATAACATGCCAGATCGTAAATACTCCCACCACCTTTTGCCTTGTTAAAACGCCAATTCGCGCTTGGTTTACGTGATTCAGGACCACCGCCGCCACCACCAGTACAGAATGTACTACGAATGGTTTTCAACTCACCAATTGCACCTGTATCTACCAATTCCTTAGCCTTTTGGTGCATGGGATGGTGTCGAAATTTAAAGGCTTCTGCGACGAGAATTCCATTATCCTGTGCAGCACCAACAAAGGCTTCTGCCTCCGCAGCTGTAGATGTAAAAGGTTTTTCACACAGGATCGCTTTTACTTGCTTAGATTCTGCAATCTGGATTCCTACTTCAGAGTGAAATGCTCCCCAAGTACAGATAACAGCAATATCTAAATCCTCAGATTGTAACATATCATCTAATGAAAGATAACGATGCTTTTCATCCACATTGAATTGCTCACCAAACCCTTTTAATGCAGCCTCAGAAACATCATGAACTGCTGCTAATTCGGCACTTGGGGCATGTTTACATCCATCACCATGAGCACGTGCTATTCCACCTGTACCTACCAGTCCAACTTGGTATTTTCCATTTTTTGGCATAATGATTCCTTTTTTGTTGTTGATCAATAAGACATATCTAACGAATACTCATTTTCAGTAATTGCTTCACGTAAAAAGTTAAACGGAAGTGGACAAGGTTGTTCTGTTCTCTTCCATCTGTATACTGCTTCTGGTCTGACAATAATACGTCCCAATGAAAATCCTAAGAAATCCTCAAGTAGTTTAAGGGTTTCCTCTTGCTTTAGCACGAAATCTTCAAAACGGACCTGTATAAAATGTTTAGGTTTAGGTGTTGCTTTCATCAATTCATATTGATAATACCAAGAGATTGCGCGTCTCTTGTAAATATCATCTGTAAGTGAATATTCAATACCAAAATCCATTAGATTATCAGTTTTATGACTTCCAAGAATACAATCTCTCGGATCGCGTATCCAATGTATATATCGTATATCAGGAAACATACGTAGTATCCAAGGATAAATAAGTGTCGTTTCTGGTATCTTCCATCCCTTATTCACGGATGTATTATTCAGTACATCCGATAAATAGCTATTTATTAGTTCTTCAAATTTAGGGGCAATAGACATGGTAAATAATGGATCAAAATCCCAAGATAAGCCACCTTCCCATTTGACATATTTAGACAATACACGGCAGGCATCATATAGGTCATGTGGTGGAATCTTATCACCTGAAGGGTTTAGTTGACTCCCCATATACACTCCACTGGCATATAGGGTATGTGAAATAGCACGAGTACCAGAATGACCACGTCCAATCACTGTGATTAAGGTCTGCATAACTTTCCTATACTAAAACTAAACTTGCATATTTTAGATGTTTAATGATAATTGTTAGTGTTATCATAACTGGTTATGTTACCATTTATGTATCCATTTATTATCTAACAGGTTTTATGTAACATGAAACACCATTACGTACTATTGTAACAGATTACTAATACTTAGAAAAGGGATTTTAGTCATATTTGAATTATTTCTTATGTAAAAGTTCACCCAGAGAGATCCCTCCAGATATGTTGTATGATTATAATGTCAAAATCGTACAATTATTTTATAGGTAGTAGTTAAACACTCATTTACGTTCACATACATACTACAATATATTATATGTGCTTCATTATCTGATTTTCAGTTATATACTTTAATAAAGGAAAAGGAATATCTATCTACGGATTTATCTTATGAAAAAAAATGTAATTACATTCTGTCTATGTCTATTAGTACTAACGATATTAAGTTGTAATAATGTAAAAGAAGTTCTGACACCAAAGGACGCGCCCACTATAAAAATTGGTTTTGTAGTTGCAGGACAACGTGTTTCCTACCCAAACGGGGCGGAATTGGCTGTGACAGAGATCAACGAACAAGGTGGACTGTTTGGAATGCCTGTTGAATTGATTGGTCATATCAATATAGAGGCGGATCTTGATGTATCTGTTAAACTTGCAGAATCTTTGATTGTAGAGGAGGGTGTTATTGCATTAATTGGTCCAAACCGTTCTTCCCATGCTGCTCTTGTTGGACCTATTGCTCAAGAACACCGAATTCCTATGGTTACAACAACTGCGACCAACCCAAACGTAACGGAAGCTGGTGATTTTGTCTTTATGGCATCCTTCACAGATAGTTTTCAAGGGGCAGTAATGGCAAATTTTGCTAAAATGGAATTGGGGCTTACAACAGCTGCAATTATCACACGAAGGGGTGATCTGTATACCGAAGGTATTTCAAGCTTCTTCTATTCCAATTTTAATAGTCTGGGAGGAGATGTAGTTGCCGAGGTTTTCTTTGAAGGTGGGACAGAAGATTTCACCGAAACATTAACACAGATCGCTGATTTAAAACCTGATGCAGTTTTTGCCGCTGGTTTCGTTCAAGACATTGCGTATATCACTGAACAAGCCCGTGAATTGCCGTTGTTAAATGCACAAGGTGAACCTACTATTTTCCTCGGTGCAGATTCCTGGGACAGTATACTACTCTTTGAAGATGAGAATGCTGAAATTGAAGGCAGCTACTTTAGTGGTCACTTTTCACCGGAAACAAAAGAACCAACTGCACGAGCATTTGTTGATTTATACGAATCAATATATGAATCAACACCAACAGGTGGCGTAGCAGTTAGTTACGATGCAGTCAAATTACTTTATGAGGCGGCATTACGTGCAGGAAGTCTGGATGCTGAAGCAATACGCAACCAACTCGCTGTTACAGAGAATTATGTTGGAGCAACAAGTATTAAAGGCTATAATGAAAACCGTCAACCAACCAAGAGTGCAGTGATATTCACCATTAAAGATGGTCAGAAAGTTTTCTATCAACAGATAGATCCATAATTTCTATCAGATCAAGTATAGGAGAGTGAAATGAATAGACCCCCAGAAGAATTTATCCGCGTGGATGAAGAACGGCTTCTCAACTTCTCTACAACCTGTTTTGAAAAGGCTGGTATATCTCAGGAGCATGCTGCCCTAATTAGTCGTTTACTGGTTAATTCGGATCTACGTGGGGTTCGTAGCCATGGCACACGAACTCTTAGTGGATATTGTGGTGGCTTTGAAAATGGCAGTCTTAACCCAAACCCAAATATAACAGTAATTAATGAATCACCTACCTCTGTTGTTCTTGATGGAAATGGAACACTTGGTTATCTCCCAATGGTTCGAGCCACTGAACATGCAATCTCAAAAGCAAAAGAAGTCGGCATAGGAATGGGACTTGTCCGTTACATTGGACATTATGGATCTGCAGGACATTATGCTCGTATATGTAATGAAGCCGGTTGTATCGGTTTTTCGGTCCAGGGATATCAAAACCATGGTAATGCAGGAAATAGTGATACCAAACCACAACTCGGTTATTACGGGAACCCACCTATCTGTTTTGCAATCCCTTCTGGTGATGAACCTCCTGTTGTACTTGACGCAGCAACATGTATTATGGCTGATTATCAACGTGGAGAGGAATTTGACGAACTTTTGTCAATGATCCCAGCAGCCTTCTTTAAAAGTATCGGTTATACTGCTGTTGCTTGTCTACTTGGTGGGGCATTGACTGGGTTTACTGAACCAGCATCCGATGACACTGCAAAATGGAATGGAGCGCGACACGGTGGGATGGTATTGGCAATAGATATTGAATCAATTGTACCCTCCGACATCTTCCATGCTGAAGTAGATCGATTAGTGCGGGATGTCCGCGAAACTTATGAACCAATGCCTGGAACAGATAAAGCATTGCTACCTGGTGCAATTGAACAGGAAAGGGTAGAGCAACACCGAAGAGTGGGTATTCGATACGGTGAAATGGAACAGGAATCCGCCCGGTCAGCAAGTGAACGTCTTGGTGTACCGTTGCCTTGGGATGAATAGCTTCACTCCAATGTAGTATCAATTATTAAAAAGTATTGGTTTTATAGTTATAAAGTCAGTTCATAAGGATTTGATAGTAAAGAATAGTTGATCGACATATTTTATATCAATAAAAGTAGTGTCTCCATAACAAAAGGAAAACAGATGGGTTTTATCTTGCATTTTATGTAGATATGCATATACTAAAATTGAAAAGATGAAGATTACTTTTTCTTTACACATACAGTATTTACGAAAATTGAGCAGAAAAAGGAAAATAGGACTTAAAGAGCCGTTATTTCGGTGTTTTAACCCCTTAAGTCCCTTTTTCAAGGAGACTTTAAGAGGAGTTGTATATGTCCTGACATTCTTAATAAATCTGTATGCAAGCACACAAATTTAATGAAGTTTACGGAATATCTTATTATTATGGAGGAATTCTCTATTATGCATTCGAAGATAAGAACCAAATTCTTGTTCTATATGTTAACGTTTTTATTTATTATACCTATTTTCAACCAAGTCAACGTGGTTGCACAAGAAACTACTGAATCTGTTGTACCATCAGTCAGTTCAAATTATACGTTTGAAACCATTGATGTTCCAGGAGTAGATTTCTTAGAGTTGACAGCAAGTAGCGACTTTGAGGATTACGCAGGGAACACAAGGAGTGAAGATGGAGAGAAAATAGTTGGGTTTACACTTATTGACGGTGTATTCACGACTTACGATTTCCCCGGTTCACAGAACACATATTTCTATGCACTTGGAAATAATGGACAGGCTGCTGGACACTACCAAGATAGCGATGGATTGTTCCATGGAGTTGTCTTAGAGAATGGTGAATTACATCAATATGATTTTCCTGGTGCTGTTGAAACTTTCCTATACGGCATTAGTGATTCTACTGGGGCATTGACAGGTAATTTTATTGATGACTCTGGAATACGTCGTGGGTTTTCGGCAGACGAAATTATTGAATACCCTGGAGCAAAAGAAACTTACGCAGATTTTGTGAATGCCAGTGGTGGGATGGTTGGAAGTTATGTAGATGCCGATGGAATATACCACCCATATATCCGCACCCCAACAGGTAGGTTTATATCTATTGATCTACCCCGAGGATCTCAATTAGAATTCTTTTTCGTACACGGCATCAACGATGCAGGTACAGTGGTTTCAAGGGCAAAACCGAAGGATGGTGTTCCTGTTACTTATGTAGGTACATTTCGAGAAGGACTAAAAGACTTCAAAGTACCGGGTAGTGTTAGTACAGAAGGCTATAATATCAATCAGGATGGTTCAATAGTTGGACATTATGATTCAGAGGATGGACGTAGACACGGTTTCATTGCCCGTCTAATCACTGGGACAGAAACACCAGTTCCTGATGAACCTGTACTTGTTTCCCCACAGACTGAATTCAACTACACTTTTGAAAGCATAAACGTTCCTGGAGTAGATTTCTTAGAGTTGACTGCGAGTAGTGACTTTGAGGATTATGCTGGAAACACACGTAGTGTGGATGGCAAGAAAACGGTTGCGTTTACACTTATTGATGGAGTTTTTGCTACCTACGATTTCCCTGGTTCACAGAATACTTTTTTCTATGCACTTGGGAATAATGGTCAGGCTGCAGGTCACTACGAAGATAGCGATGGACTATACCATGGTGTAATTTTAGATAATGGTGAATTACGACAATACGATTTTCCCGGATCAGTTCAAACGTTTCTATACGGTATTAGTGATGCGACAGGTGATCTGACAGGTAATTTTATTGATGAGTCTGGTATTCGGCGCGGATTCTCTGGTGATACTATAGTGGAATTTCCAGATGCCCCTGAAACCTATGCTGATTTTATAAACGCAGAAGGTCGTATGGTAGGAAGTTATGTAGATGCGGATGGAATTTACCGTCCATACACGCATACATCTACGGGTAGATTCCTATCAATTGATCTCCCAAATGCCTCTATGTTTGAATACTATTTTGTACACGGTATCAACGATGTAGGCACTCTTGTCGGTAGGGCTAAAAAATATGGTGATGTTCCACGGACTTACATAGGCTCATTCCAACATGGACTTCATGAATTACACTATCCGGGTAGTGTTAGCACAGAAGGTTATAATATTAATCAGGATGGTTCAGTAGTTGGGAATTATAAATCCGCGGATGGACGCACACACGGTTTTATCGCAAAACCTGTTTCCAAAGCAGTGAGTGAATTTTTTGGAAATACATTCAATCTCACTTTATCTAAGGGTTTGAACATGTTATCTGTACCATTAGCACCCCCAACACCGATGACTGCAAAATCACTTGCTGGTATAACTGGATCAACAATGGTCATTGCCCTTGACGCTAAAAGCCAAAGTTTTATTGGGTGGACGCCAAACGCTCCTAACGATGGATTTTCAGTGGCTGGTGGACAAGGATATATTGTCAATGTACCACAACCACGGGATTTTGCTTTTACTGGTTCACGATGGACAAATCTAACAGAGGGTGCGGCATCACCTTCTGCAAATTCATTCCAGATATCACAAGAAACTTGGGCATTTGTTGTAAGTGGTCAGTTAAAAGGGAAACTTACTTATGACGGTTACCAAGTTATTGTACGCAATCTAAGTACGAACAATACGATTACTACACAAGTACATGGAGATTACTTCGCTGCCGCAACTGCTGATCTAACAAGAAAAAGTGTGGTAAATGTTGGAGATGTGATTGAAGTACGTGTCATTGCTCCTGACGGAAATATTGATTCACGGATACGTCGTATAAAAGTATCACATGAGGATTTGGTTAACGCGGTGTTATCTGTAAATATTGATGGTATCGGAAAACCCATAAACAATCAACTCTTACAGAATTACCCGAATCCGTTTAATCCTGAGACTTGGATTCCGTATCAACTTTCTGAAGAGAGTCCAGTTTCGGTATCAATCTATGACACAACCGGAAAGTTGATTCGATCTCTTTCACTTGGAATGCAATCCGCTGGATTCTATAACAGTCCTGATCGTGCTGCGTATTGGGATGGACGAAATCTCCTCGGTGAACAGGTGGCAAGTGGTGTTTATTTTTACCAACTGACAACACCAACATTTCAACAAACCCGAAGACTGGTAATTCTGAAGTAGGAAACATCCCTATAGGTACGCTCTACTCTATCTATAATAAGAGTTTGTAACTGACAATCCGGGTTTTTACAAATGAGAATGCCGGTAATTAGGAAGAGTTATGATTAACCATAAAAAAACGAAACTTCTACTGTTTATAATTCTACTTATCTGTATTGTGTGTTTCAGCACAGCACAAGTTTGTGCTGAAACACTGATTGCAGATTACACCTTTGAAACGATTGAAGTCCCTGGTATCAACTATCTGGAAGTTGCTGCAAGTAACGATTATGGGGATTATGCGGGGAACACGTTAAGTCCTGATGACGAGAAAGTCATCGGTTTCACTCTGATAGATGGCGTGTTCACAACGTATGACTTCCCTGGCTCTCTGAAAACCAATTTCTATGGATTAGACAACCTTGGAAAAGCTGTAGGACACTACAAAGGGAAAGATGAACTTTACCACGGTGTCATCATGGAAAATGGAGAACTCACACAATACGATTTTCCTGGGGCAGTAGAAACCTTCATCTTTGGTATTAGTGATAAAACAGGGGCACTCAGTGGTAACATCGTCGATGAAACAGGTGTCACGCGAGGTTTTTCAGGTGATTTGACGATTACATTTCCTGGTGCTGTTAAAACATACGCTGACTTTGTAAATGCATCGGGTGTTATCGTGGGTAGTTACGTAGATACTGATGGCATACCACACGGATTTATACGTAACCCTGATGGGAGTTTTATTACTATAGACATTCCAGATACCCCGGACCTCAAATTCATATTTGTGAACGCTATCAACGATGTCGGTGTCATCGTATTCAGAGCTCAAGCTAAAGACGATATTCAACGTTCCTATATAATCCTACCAGGGGAAGAAATACAAGAATTGCGATTCCCAGGTAGTGTTAATACTGTGGTTCGAAATATTAATCAGGATGGGAGTATTATCGGGTATTACGACTCAACAGATGGTCGCAGATTGGGGTTCGTAGGCAGACCTACCACGCAACCCATCGGAGAGGATTTGGAGAATGTTTTCTCTATACACCTATCTAAAGGCTTAAACATGCTATCTTTACCTTTAGCACCAGCGAAACCCATGACCGCCAAATCTCTGGCAGAGATAGCAGGTGCGACAATGGTGATAGCACTTGATGCCGCAACTCAACGTTTCATTGCGTGGACACCGATCGCACCCAACGAAGGATTCCCAATTGAAGGTGGTCAGGGTTATATTGTCAATGTACCAAAGCAACGTGAGATTACTTTCGTTGGAACACGGTGGACAAATCAAACGCACACTGGAGCAGCCCCCACTGCAACACCAATCACGATACCACGCGAGATGTGGGCATTCGTTGTATCTGGACAGTTGAAAGGCACGCAGAACTATGAGGATTATAAAATTACAGTCCGTAACTTGCGAACAAATACCGTCATTACAGCACAAGTTCGTGATAATTACTTCGCTGCTGCTTCTGCTGACCTTTCCTTCCGAAGTGTTGTCCAGGTTGATGATACATTGGAAATATCGGTTAGCGACATAACTGGAAATGTAGTATCTGAAAGGTTCAGTTTTGTTGTAACACCTGATAATTTGGTAGATGCTTTGTTAACAGTCGATCTTGATGAAATTGGAAGTCCAAAGCGTAGTCTGTTACTACAGAATTATCCCAACCCCTTCAATCCAGAAACATGGATTCCCTATAATATATCGGAGGATTCTCCTGTATCAATATTGATTTATGACACAACCGGAAGAGAGATTAGGACACTTTCACTCGGGTTGCAGTCTGCAGGATTTTATCAAAGTCGTGAGAAAGCAGCATATTGGGATGGGAATAATTCATTTGGTGAAAGAGTTGTTAGCGGTGTATATTTTTATCAATTAACAACTAAGTCCTTCCAGCAAACCCGACGCATGATTATCATTAAGTAGTTCTATTTTTTGACAACATCAAACCAGCATTCAAAATACATTTTATGCGATATATATGTCACGAATGCCAAAATAGCTACCAATTGTCCCCACTCCGGTATAAATGTGATTGTGGTGCTCCACTTAACTTGATGTCTGACACTTCCAAGCAGTTTGATTACGATACATCCATAAATTCGTTATGGCGGTATAGACGGCATTTACCAATTTCTTACGATTCTGATCTTGTTACGCTTGCTGAAGGAATGACACCGCTGGTTGAACTAACACCATCGGATAACCCTCATCACTATGTCAAATTAGACTATCTCTGTCCAACTGGATCATATAAAGATAGAGGGGCATCCGTCTTATTGACACATTTCAAATCCTTGGGTGTTACAGAGGTAGTTGAAGATTCATCTGGAAATGCAGGGGCATCAATTGCAGCATATAGTACCAGGGCATGTATAAAATGTACCATTTACTGTCCAGAATCAACATCAAAAAGCAAATTGAGACAGATATCAGCGTATGGTGCGGAATTGAAACTGGTCTCCGGGAACCGGATGGCAACAACTGAGGCGGTAAAACAAGCAGCAGAAACCATACCTTATGCTTCTCACAATTGGCATCCCTTTTTCTTGGAAGGGATGAAAACCTTAGCATACGAAATATCGGAACAGTTATATGACCGTGTTCCAATACATATTATCTGTCCTGTTGGTTTTGGAAGTATATATCTGGGATTATATCTTGGTTATCGTGAACTATATCAGATGGGTAAGATTCAATCTGTACCTCAATTACTCGGTGTACAACCTACTGTCTGCTCTCCGATTTATCATGCATACCATAATAGATCTACCAAGATTTCAAGAATAGCTCAAACTGGTACAACACTTGCAGAAGGTATTACATCTGAACTTCCAATTCGAACACATATGTTGATTGATGCTATTCACTACACAAACGGTGCTTTTACCACAGTTGATGATGACCAGATTGAAGAAGGAATGAAGATACTCGCAGGAAAGGGATTATATGTCGAACCTACTTCAGCTGTTGTAATTAAGGCTTATGATAAGTTTAAGCATGAAGGAATTATCAGTGAGGAGGATTTAACAGTCTCAATTTTGACAGGTAGTGGGTTAAAGTCAAGTTCATAGCATCTATCTAATTACTGCTAACTTGTGAATACTCTCGACTATTTCGTCATCAAGCACAGCCCGAATTTTGTAGAAATAAACTCCATTTGCCAATTGGTTACCTTCTGCATCTTGTGCGTTCCATACTTCTTCATTGTATCCTTCTTTCCCCGATATTTCTTTTAATACTTGAATTCGTCGACCTGAGGCTGTATAAATCGTAATCTGTACCTCATCCGCATCAAGACTTAATATATAGGTAAAAGTAGTTTCTCTTTTGAGAGGATTAGGATAATTATGTACTTCTCTGATAAGGAATTCAGTTTGTTCTGGGGAAAAACTCTCATCATGCTGTTGTAAGGTTCGGTAATCATAAATGTTTAGCCATTCCACTTCTTCTTGTAGAATCTTCACTAATTCAAACTCATTCGTCTGATGGGAATAACCGAACAACGGAACGAACTCATTAATTTGTTTAATCAAAGGTTGTATGGATTTTGAAAACTCACCAGCACTTGAAAGTTTCGCGTTAATAGCAGTTCCAGTATTTACTTCATACCCAAGTGCAATTGCTTCAACCAGTTTTTGTCGACTTTGGAATAATAATTCCCATATTCTCATTAAATGAACTGAGTCCATCAAATCCTGTGCGGCTTCTAAATCTACAGGTGAAGCGATTTCATTAGCTATTGACATTTCATTAGCAGCCCGTAACTGTGGTGCTAATAATGCTGTGAAACGGTTTACTGCGGTTTGTGCGATTTTTAATTCAGGAATTAAGAGTGTATTCTCAATTGCCTTTGGACCGATTAAATTCCAAAAACGTGTTGCTAAACCTGCTGAACCACTGCCATAACTGCCTCCTATTGTAAGAGAGTATGCATAATCCGAGAAATAACTTGCTAATGTCCAACTGTTAATACGTAATGCACTCATGATAAGGTCTGCTGATTCTTTATTCCCATAACGTGCAATTAACTCATTCTGTAATAATTGTTGTGTATCAAGTTGTATATTCCAATTTAATCCAGCACTGACAAGACGATCAAGATAACCTAACCCTTGGGTTGCCCCCTGTATAGTAAATCCGCTTAATCCGCTAACATTAGGTGTGTGTGCAAGTTTTCGAACACCTTGTACGAACAGATCACTTTCAAGCATCCAAAAAGGCATTACCTCCTCAACATCGTGAGATAAGACAATGTACTGATGTCCCATGTCCCCGAGGGCATTCATTTGGTTAATTGAGATATCAGGATCAACGACTGGTTCACCATCTGCCCCCCATTTCTGTGAGAAAATCGTACCTTTTGGTAATTGTCTGGCATACCTACCATCAGGATCTTGCAACCAACTACTGTCATAGCCGCTTAAATAGAATTTAAAATTGGGATTTACTTCTCGTGCTGCCTTAATAATAGTGAAGTATACATCCCATAGTTTTGCTTGACCTTGTGGGGTTCGATCTCCACATTCTGGACAATTACATGCCCGTGTTTCATGTCCCCAGGATCGCAAGTGAAATCCTGCTAAACTTGGGTAGGTTCTAATTATTTCTTTAGTTAATTTCCGTGCTAATGTATGAAATTCTGGTTTTGACCAGCAGAACGGTCGATACGATACTTCATTACGAGATGCACCATATAGAACTTCAGGTCCCAACAAGTCTGGACGGGTTTCAATGAGTGCTTCCGTTGGTTCACCCGTTAAATACATAAATAGGTAAGCGTCAATACCGCGTTTTTGTAATTCATCAAATCGGTTTTGCAGGGATTCTATTCGTTGTAGACGTTGGTTGCGAGGTTCGTCTTGAAGCGTTGAGAATTCAGGTGTATCTACGTATTTAAATGCTGTACCAAACCCATCTTCTATTCCTGTACCTGTCCAAACTCCTTCACCACCACTCATATTCACACGGTGTCTGGCAAGCCAGTTTGGATCATCAATTTCTAATACTGCTCGTACTGGAAAAAATGGTTGAGAAATTACATCAAGAAATGGAATTCTCAGTGTATCCTCGGGGTGAACATGTAAATCTGGATGAACGGATTGTAAACCAGTTAATGCAGTTATACATGCTTCAATAAATTCGTAAGTGCCATATATTACCCCCCGGGATGAAGGTGAAACTATTATAATTACAACTTCTGTACCAAGGTCAATAGATTTTAACTGGTATCCTTCCTCATCCAATTCATTGGAAATTGCAAAATCTCCATCTAATTGAAGAGATGGAATGGTAGGATTGGTAGTGGGTGTGCCCAGAACAATTACTGTGGGAGTTTCAGTAGCTTCTTGGTTGGTTCGTATTTTAAGTCGGGTTCCAGTTACCTTTTGTATAAATGCTTGTATCTCTGAGGCTGCAAATTGTTCTTGATTAGAAGCTTTAGCACCGATTTGAATTGTTGCATGAGGGGTGTTTGAGATTACAAGTGGTATTTCATTTGCGTATACAACATTAGATATTAGTATTATACAAAAAACGTTGACAATGGATATATACGAGCTAATCCAAGATTTTTTCACCAATGAATTAGTCTGCAGTGTCATGATCGATTCCTGGAATAAAACTGTAAGTACATAGTGTAAGAATTAATCCTAACACAAAAGCCAATTTTGTGGTATAGTGGATCTTCCCTTCAGAATATCAGTTTTTTCGCTTGATTTCAAGTGAAACTATGCTATACTCTCGTTTGGATAGGTAAAGTATGAATCAATTACCTTTGTATATGAATCAATTACCTTTGTAATTGAACATAGAATTCATTAAACTTAAATTCTTATTTTATGTCTAAAATAAATGTAATGTTTATACAACAAATAGTTAAACTTGAATCGTTTATAGTTGTGAATCTTATAACGACTTTCAAGAAATTATCTAAGGAGTCTAATTCTTCTATGAAAGGAAAACGAATTATAAAGACGATTTTACTTACACTCTTTATTGCTTTTGCGGTTTCATTAGTTTATACATCTACCGTAATTGCCCAAGAAGCAGAAGAGGAATCAATGGAAACAGCATCTGAGGAAGATGTTGCTGAACTTGAAAGTGTAGTTGTCGTTGGTACGCGCGCTAAACCTCGTTCTGTCCTTGAATCTGCTGTACCAATTGATATTGTATCCAAAGAGGATTTTCAAAAACAGGGCGGTGCAGATTTACCGAACCTACTAAGAACTCTTGTACCATCCTATAATGTAAATACACAACCTATCAGTGATGCGGGTACTGTTGTAAGACCTGCGAATTTACGTGGGTTAGCACCAGATCATACGCTTGTGTTAGTTAACAATAAACGTCGTCACCGTGCTGCGGTTATCCATTGGTTAGGTAATGGGTTAGCTGATGGTGCACAAGGTCCAGATTTAGCACCTATTCCTTCCATTGCTCTTCGGCAGGTTGAAGTGTTACGTGATGGTGCATCTGCTCAATACGGTTCAGATGCAATTGCGGGTGTTATGAACTTCCAACTTAAAGATGATTACCAAGGTGGGAGTGTTGAATTTAAACCCGGAATTTATCAATATGGTGATGGTCGTCAGTTTGCTCTTGCTGGAAACATAGGATTAGGAACACCAGAAACCTGGGCGAATCTCAGTGTTGAATATGGTGGGGCTGATCCTACGATACGGTCTATACAAAGGTTTGATGCACAAGCCTTGGTGGATGCTGGAAATCTAAATGTTAGAGATCCTGCACAAATTTGGGGACAACCGATCGTTGAAGACGATTTCAAGTTCTTTGGAAACTTTGGCAGTGAAATCACTGAAACAATTGATTTCTACGGACATGCAAACTACGCAAGCAAACGTGTGGAAGGTGGATTCTATTTCCGTAATCCTAATACTCGGAGTGGTGTCTTCAGTACAGACAGTGGAGAGACATTACTGGTTGGTAATTTATCTGGATTAGCAGAGGGTGTTGATCAAACAGAAGATGACGTTCCCATTGTTAATCATGTCCCAGATGAAGCAGGTCTTCAAGAAGTATTCAGGGATCCAAATTTATTCACTTTCCAAGAGATGTTTCCCGGCGGCTTCACACCAAGATTCGGGGCAAACATGGTTGATAGTTCAGTGCTGATTGGTATTAAAGGAACTGCCTTTGAAGAATCCTTAGGTAATCCATTAACTTGGGATCTGAGTGGATATTTTGGTCGAAATGATGCAGATTTCTTTATCTTCAATACTGTGAATGCATCACTCGGACCAGATACACCAACTTCATTTAATCCTGGTGATTACATCCAAACCGATTATAACCTTAACTTTGATGTCACATATCCATTAAACGATATGATATTCCTCGCATCAGGATTAGAATATCGTAATGAAGGATTTGAAGTTGTTGAAGGACAAAGAGAGTCCTATCAAATTGGACCATTGGCTGCACAAGGCTTCACAGCTGCTTCTAATGGTTTCTCAGGTTTCAGTCCTATCGCAGCTGGAACATGGGATCGAGCAAATGTCGCTGCTTATGTTGAGAGTGAAGTTAGACCTATAGATAACTGGCTTGTTGCTCTTGCTGTTCGCGGTGAAGATTTTGAAGATTTTGGTTCTACACTCAATTATAAGGTCGCAACAAACTTCGGTGTAACGGAGACGATGAAACTTCGGGGTAGTTATAGTTCCGGTTTCCGCGCCCCTACTCCTGGACAGCAAAATACCTTCAATGTTACAACTGAATTTAACTTTGAAAAGAATGATTTGGTTAACAACGGTACAATCCCTTCTACAAACCCTGCTGCTGAGCTTGTTGGTGGAAAACCTCTTGAACCTGAAACATCAAATAACTTTACGGGTGGTTTCACTGTAGAACTTCTTGATGTGAATCTTACTGTTGACTTCTTTGATATTCGTATGAAAGATCGTCTGTCACTTTCACAAGATTTTGCACTACAAGAAGAACAGAAACAAGATTTAATTGACGCAGGTGTTACCAGTGCAGCAAACTTAGAAGAATTCCGATTCTTTACAAATGACTTTGATACTACGACTCAAGGTATTGATGCTGTGGTTACCTTACCACTCCTGGAAGGAAATGTAATTGCTGTGTATAACTGGACAGTTACAACAGTAACAGATCATAATCCAGTAACCCTTGATGACCTACGTATCAAGGAATTAGAAGAGAACTTGCCAAAACAGAGAGCAAGTTTGACAGTTGTGCAACCATTTATGGATGATTTCGGTGTATTGGTCCGCGGAGGTTACTGGGGTGACTGGTACGATTCCGAAGATGATGCCACATACACTGGCAAGTTAATATTTGATCTTGAACTAAGTTATACAGCTGATAGTGGTATATCAATGACATTGGGTGGTAACAACATTTTTGATACTTACCCAGATGAAAACCCAGCTTATGTACCACCTCGTATCGAAGGTGAACCAGATATCGGAAACAAATATGGTCAATTTAGTCCTTTCGGATTTGATGGTGCATTCTGGTACGCTAAGGTTGGCTATAGTTTCTAAATATGTAACCTAAACTTTGGTAGGCGTGTAAGTTAGCTGTTTTCAATAGCAGATAACACACGCCTTCCTCTTTTTAAGACATGTTGTAATCACAATGATTCCAAATTATAAGGGAGATAATATTGGTTTTTCATTAGGAGTGAACAATGTTCTAAATGTTGAACCTGATATTGTCTAAACTATAGTAGTATTACACAGCTCATATAATTATTTTCACTTGAAACCTGATAGAAATATGGAAATCTAAGCGTGAAAATGTTATAGTTAATTCGTCTTAAAACTGACATTTTTGAAAATTATATATTTATGAATCATATTAGAAGATGTCAACCTAAGTTTATTTTTATATTTCATTTATTTTATTTTAATGTAGAAAGGACTTATACAATATGACTAATCAA
Source organism: Candidatus Poribacteria bacterium (assembly GCA_965205025.1). GTDB lineage: Bacteria > Poribacteria > WGA-4E > WGA-4E > WGA-3G > MSPOR6. Next base: position 190,870 of record CBDBFU010000032.1, on the reverse strand, counting down.
ACAAGAGATGCTGAATATACAATGGGTCGTACTGAATCCGAAACAGACCGACTCATAAAACAATCACAACTTTATGATAATGTCACCCGTCGATTCTTTCTAAGAAGTGGTATAACTAACGGAATGAAAGTTCTTGACGTGGGAAGTGGTGCTGGAGATGTAGCTATTACACTTGCAGATTTCGTTGGGGAAGAAGGAAGTGTAATTGGTGTAGATGTAAACCCAGATATATTGGAAACTGCAAGAATGCGTGCTGATGCAGAAGGATATAAGAACATAGAATTTATTGCTGGTGATATCCGAACACTTGACCTTCCAGATGATTTTGATGCTGTTGCTGGTAGACTTGTTCTTATGTATATGGCTGATCCGGCAGAAGCACTCAAGTATATAATTACACTTGTGAAACCGGGTGGAATAGTTGCATTTCAAGAGGCTGAATTTTCGCCGTATACTGCTGCCATTCATCCAGATACACCATTGATCAATAATCTTGTAGAATGGGGACGTACTGTGTTTGAAAAATCTGGTGCTCATACTGAAATGGGGATGGACCTCTATAAGGCATTTGTGGATGCCGGTTTACCGGAACCAATACTACATTTTGAAGCACCTATGGGTGGTCCCGCAGACTGGCCTGGTTTTGACTACCTTGAAAACAGTTTCAAAAGTATCCTTCCACTAATAGAGAAATATGAAATTGCTACTGCTGAACAGGTAGGTGTTGATACACTTGCAGAACGGATACAAAAAGAGGTAGCGACATCTAAACGTCCAATTATGTTGCCACCCCACATCACGGCACATGTCACACTCCCTTCCTAAATTGAATATGTCTAAGGATAAAGCAGTTCCGCCACATTCCTTGAAAAAAGATGCGACCTATACATTGGGACGTACCTCCCATGAAACGAACCGATTGATTGAACAATCCAGAATCTACGGTGAATCGACAAAACGGCTTTGTGAACAAGCTGGTATTGTTGAAGGCATGCGTGTTCTGGAAATTGGTAGTGGTGCAGGGGATGTGGCAATCATGCTTTCTGAACTTGTGGGTGAAACTGGACAGGTCATCGGTGTGGATATTAATCCTACGATTCTTGAGTCTGCACGCCAACGTGTAATGGAGATAGGCATAGATAATATTGAATTCCTTGCAGGGGATGGACGAGAGATCGTATTCGAGGAGAAATTTGATGCAATCATAGGACGATTCGTTTTGATGTATATGTCTGATCCTACCGCAGCCCTTGCAAAGTTGATTTCACATCTCAAACCTGAAGGAATTGTTGCTTTTCAAGAACCGGAATATACACTATATCCTGCATTTAAACATCCTGATACCCCACTGATTAACCAACTTATCAGTTGGATTTTGGATGTATTTCATCGTTCTGGGGCACATCTAAATGCGGGACTTGGTTTGTATCGGATATTCATAGATGCTGGATTACCGGCACCAGAGATGCATCTTCAGTCCCCTATTGGTGGGGAAGGGAATTGGTCTGGATATCGGTACATGGCAACTATTTTTGAGAGTCTTCTCCCGCTTATTGAGGAATACGGTTTAGCAACATCTGAGCAAGTTGATGTAGACACTTTATCTGAACGTCTTCGGATGGAAGTGCTAAGTGCCAAACGACCATTCTTCTTGCCTTTACATGTTACAGCCTATTCATCTTTCCCTAGTTAATTAGGTGGGTGATGGAATTAGTAGTGCCATAGGGGTCAATTTAGCTTAAATTAAATGTAAATGGACTCTTTTGTAGGAGCGATATCGGAATCGCGATCCCAAATACAGTGGGAATCGGAGTTCCCTCCTACAGAAGAGAAGATCGGGTTTTGAAACCCCTCCTACAGATTTAGATGATATTCTATATACAGAAAAAATCAATCCGCTGATGTATCACCAGCGGATTGATTGTTAAATGCTATAAGATAGGATTAACCTTAGTACAGAATCATACTCTCCAAGTTATCTTTTCAAATAACCCCATGTGGTAGTTAATTTACCTTGTGCTTCTACAGCAAAATACGACTCTAACCCCTCATTCATAATTGCCTTGACTTCATCTTGGGTTAATCCACGTTTCCAAACATTTAGTTCATCCATTAAGCCAGTAAATGGACGTTTGTCGTCTATATTAAAACCTACGCGTGCACCTTGTCCCCAGTCTCCAGCGATTTTATCTGGCAATCGTGCTTTTTCTTCGCCAACTTGTTCACCATTGATATATAGGTGAGCCATTTGTTCTGCATGATTGAACGTGCCAGCGTAATGTACCCATTCATTAGGTGTGTTTTTACCTGCACGTATATCAAATAACGTTTTACCAGGGTTATGTCCTCGATTGAGCCAACGGTAATTCCCATCACCACGTGCTTCAGGGTGGACAAGCCATGTACCATCACCTGCGCGGGCATTAAAAATCGCCATATCTGAAACGGATTCAACATTTATCCATGCAACAATACTCATACCAGTTGTAGGTATATGTTTAGGGTCAATGTTGTCAATATCTAATTTAAGATAACCGGATTGGGAAAAATGTCCTGCCTTACCAAACTTTCCATCATCGGACTGAACCACTTTTCCAACAATTTCACCATCGTATTCATTACCCGATTTTTCAATAACTGTATCACCAGAGAATTCTTCGTAATCAAAGTAAATTATTAAATCTTCATCTAACACTTTAGCCGCAAAGACATTCCATTGAGATGCCAACACAAGGCAAGCAATAATAACTAAAGAGCGTTTCATCTTTTAGTCTCCTTATATAATTTATTGGAAAAATGAACACTTCCATTGTGCGTAATAATAACATGTAAAAAGTTTATATGCAAGTCAATTCAAAATTTGGGAGTGTAAATAATTTGTCACCTTTGGGTCAATAGGTGTCAATTTAGTGAGATCTGTTTATTTATATCAATGTTGAGTTGTCTGAATCACAGATTACACAGATTACACGGATAAGAGTGTTTGTAGAGGGTAAGGAGTAAGATCACAAACTAAATGAGGATTAAGTAAATATTTCGGTTATCCAGTCCATAAACTTATCGTAGGGGCGGGGTCAACCCGCCCGTATATTACCGATTTAAAAAATTAATCTTCATAAAGTTTGTAGTACAAAGAGATGTTTTTCTAAATCAAGGATTAGGTGGATAAGAATTAGTCAGTGAGAAATTTCTTCTCAAGGGTAGCGGAATAGGTTCGTTATGGGAAGTTGTAAGTCAACAGGAATCTACCCATCGTTTTGCAATGCAGTATTCAGATCTTCTCTGAATTCGTTTTCATCTGACTCATTATAGAATGATGGGACGCCTATTAGACGATATTTGTCGTTTTCAGAGAAGATTCTACCGTTATAGTCTGTGCATATCTGTTGTAAAAATTTTAGTTTCCATCGATCACCTTCAGCGATGTGTTCACCTTTTGGTTCAATGAATAGTTGGTAAGTAATCGCTTCTCCATTATTCTTTCGTAAGAACAGTACAAAATCAGGTTGAAATCCTTGTCCATCATCAAAGTTGTATAGAGAGAAATGTCCCTCGTTGCGTATCAGATAAATTGACTCGTAGTCATTTCCAGTATCCCCGATCCATCGGTCTAATAAACGTAGAAATTCTCTTTCTTCACTTGTGCCGAAAAGATTATCGTAAACGAACCAATCTCTAACTGATACAAAATGTTCCGTCTGTGGGTCATCTCTTAATCGTAAAGTTTCAGAACTGAATTCCAATTTCTTATCTGTGAAAATCGCTTGGATAAATTCCTCATGAAATTCTTTTGTACCTTCGTATTCGGTAATTTGCTCTTTAATTTCACTTTCAATTTGCGATAACAATCCTTGACACGCAGCAAACTTTTCAGAACGATTGATGCCTAATTCCTCTATGTTACCTTGAAGGTTGATAGTTAATCCGCTAAGATAATCCTCTGAATTGATGAATTCCCGTATAGATGTCAACTGTGGGAAATATCTTTGGAGGGATGCGAAGGTGAAAAATGGATTAGATGCAACTGCAGATTTCATGATGTTTTTCTCAATATCTCTGACGTGTAAATCCTGTGGATTCTCATTGGATACAATAGGTATATTCTGATTTTCAAGAGCGGTAACGGAACCACCCTCACCAGTTGCAACATGATGTCTGTAATCTCTGTTCGTTACCCCTAAATCAGCAAAAGAATTGATGTGTTGATAATTTTTCTTAACCCGTTTGTTTAACCAGACAACGCCTTTTTTGTACAATTCTGTTGCCTTAAATTCGTCCTTAAGTTTGATTTCACGTGTCTCTCGTTTTTCATCTAACATACCTTCATCAATCAATGCGTTACGGATTTCTGATAAGTAGCGTGAGTCTTGCATGCTGTGGTAGTGTAATTCTTCCAATATGCGGAGTTCGTTGTTAAGGTCATCGTCAAACTTACGACGGAATCTATCAGGTTTATCTGGTAAGACATAAGGGAAATAGCGTGCTCCTCTACCAATGAGTTGTGCCTCTGAAATTGTCGTTCTACCAGAGTCGCGGGTTTCGTAACATCGTACTATGTCAAACAGATTCAGCACATCCCATCCTTCATTGAGTTGCTGGACAGCAAAGATTGCCCGTATCTGATTATCTCTGTCCTCAAGTGTGTTTATAAGGATCTGATAGTTTTCTCTCTGTTCTTTGCTATTCACAGATAGGCAGTGTTCTTCGGCAAAATCACTTTTCAGTTCTTGTATTAACGCATACACACTTGTATTATCGTCCTCAAAAAATTGGAACGCACGTTGAACAGCAGGTACATCTGATCTGCGGATATTGTTTATATCGTTCTCATTAAGGCTATCAAGTAGATTGCGGAAACGTTCTCTATTTTCGTCAGAACGTGCTATCGTTTTTTCTTTGAATAGGATTACAGGTTTCAAATTAATTTTAGCCATATTCGCAACCTTCAGTTTGTATTGGCTGAGAATCAGTGCCTGCAACATACGTGCTTTGGTGTCCATATCAGAGTAGACAAGTTCGATCTCTTTAGAAAACTGATCTTTTCGATAGTCCTTTAAATCATAGCGATTGATAACCTTATTTTGATATTCTCCTGCCATCTCAGGGGTATCATAGTCGTGTGTAGCCGTGAATTCTAAGAGTAGGTTATTCTGATTCGATTTGAAGATTCGTTCTACTGTGTTTTCCCAACTTTCAAACAATGTTTGCTGTGATCTTGTGCTGACATTCAGGTGATGTGCTTCATCTGCTATGAGTACGATTTCCTGTTCTGCGAAGTTTTCATAGGTTAAGCCGTTCTCACGTTCCGAATTCATATCTGTGTGTAGCTGCTGGATAGTTGTGAAGCAGATGTTGATGTCGCTTTCGTTAACACCATCAAAGTTATCAACTTGAGTAACTGTAACCCGTTTCCCTTCAATATGGATCTCCTCACTAAATAGGTATTTTGCTGCAGTCTTGTTTAGGAAGTTGTCCTTTGTTTTTTCAATAATATTGGTGGAGTTGACGAAGAATAGAAAGTTGTGGTATCCCTTTTCATATAGGTAGAGGATTGAACCTGCCATGATAAGGGTCTTTCCGCTTCCTGTTGCCATGTTGAAAAGCAGATGTAGAGGATTCTCTTTGCCGGGGAAGTCATTGTTATAGCAGTGTATGAACCTTGCGAATGCGTCTATTTGATACTCGCGCAGTTCAAAGGCTGGGTTGATGTTTTGTGTGATGCTGTTTGGGATTTCTGGTTGGGGGGACACCAAATCTGAATGCAGTTTCAAGTTGTTGGTATAGGTATGGTTCTGGCATATTACTTCTTTCAAGAATCTGAATTAAAGACCCAATTTTCTTTCCTCATCAAACCGAGTATATCAATACATTCTATATCAAGATCTTCACAGACATTTGGTATTTTTGGTTTATCCTTGTTGCGACTTGGTCTTTCCTCAGTCACTACAATACCGTTTGGTAAATCTTGTGCTAAGGCAATTACCCACGGGTCACCCCCTGAATCTCCTGTATCAGGATCTACCAATAAGGGAGTTAGGATATGTGCCTTAGTTTGATCAACTTGATCTGCCGTTACTCGAAGCAAAGAGTCTAATTGTTTTTCTTTACACCAATCTTTGATTCCTTCATCTTTCACTTCTTTATCAAAGACGAGTTCAAACATTTTTAATTGATTATCTTTAATGAGTTCTTCCAAGTTATTCCACAAAGATGGAAATATATCAAACGGATATTTATGATAAACTTCAATTAATGAACTTGCATCCATACTATAAACTATCTGATCATGGTCAATAGTAGGTTCATGTGGAGATACTATTCTCCATTTCAAAAAGATGTTTTGTGGAACAATTATAAAAAGCAGCGGACAATTCAGTGAGTGTAATCTTATTCTCATAATATGCATCGAAAGCAGTACGGGTAAAATATTCTCCAGATGTACTAAGAAGACGGATATGGTAAGGGATTAGAGGATTTGAGTCATCTTGTTTCTCATTGATATTATGATATAACATTTTTCTATATGCATAATACTTTTGTTGTGATATTATTTCGAGAATTAACAACCTACGCATTATTACTTCAGTACTCACTTGGAAATGTCTTGAGATTTCAGGTAAGTCCTCTTGGAGTGTCTTAGGGTCAATTCTATCAAGTAATTCATTTTCTGGTACTAAAACTTCACCAGCTACCATATTACAAAAACGTTCTGTTTTCTCCAAAGATGGTTTTCTTATATCACTTAACCCCGAATTCTGAATGATACTTTTTCCCATGCCTATGTGAACTAACTCGTGAATAATAGTAAATATACGACCGTAAGGTTTATCTTTAGGGTTAACAACAATTACTGGAAATGGTTTAAGTGCTATACAGAATCCACGGAATGTATTCAATTCAACTGATAGGTGTGTGTTAACAGAAGTTTGGCAAACAAGAACCCCTTTGGCTTCAATACTCTGTTTCCAAAATCTCAAAGCATTATAAGCATTAGAAGTTTTCGGTAGATTCTCTCTTTTGAAATTGAGAAAATCCAAAATTTTTTTAGCTGCAGTTCTATGGGAATCGTTAAAATTTATTTTTAGATCCACCTTAGGTGGTGTTTTCTCCAACATCTCGTAAATATGAAGTAATCTCTTGCGTCTATCATTTGCTTCAACAATATTGGCATTTAGTTTGTATTTCTGTTCTTTATCTGCTTTTTTTGAATTAGGTAATATTCTGTAATCAACGGGCCAAGGAAAACTCATAGGGGGTTTTGGTAAGTAGAAAATAGAAACATGCGTCTTATAGATATTGGCAATCTTCTTTAATTGCGCGAAGGTGGGTTTTTCTGTGCCGTTTTCCCATGCTTCAAGACGTTCGGGGGTTATCTTTAATTTTTCTGCCGCGAAATCAAGTTCTAATCTGATACGCCTTTCCCGCGCCCACTTTAGAACTTCTGGTGTAATGAGTGCTTTTACAGATTTAGCCATAATATGTACTCCTACTAAACTTGAAGACAGAAATCAATTGTAAATACAACTTAATACATGTTGTGAATTAAAGTGTATCACAAAAGAAACAAAATGTCAAAATTAGCATGAAAGGAACTTTGTAATCATTAAATGAAATTGCCTTATAATCCCAAAACTTTTTGTTCTTTATTTATCACAAGATCCATATATTCCATTTTATCAGCACTGAGTAGGTTATTAAGGGCGAGTTCTGCATTCTTTTGGACAATGGTGTCTGAGCTGTGAAGTCCTGCTTTTAGAATGGTTTTCGCTTCCTCTGTCTGCATGTAGATGTTTTTATTATGAATATCATTGGTTAGCTTACAGAAGCACTCAACTACTTCAGCGGTATATTTTGGAAGCATTTGGCATAACTCCTTTAAATAAATTTCCCAATCTTCTACTTCGCCTTTGCATGCATCTATAACTTTGGAATATGCCTTCAATCGCCATTTAGCCTCCAAACACTCGGCTTGCAACCAATAAGTAAAATATCGGAGTTCTCTCTGTTCTCCCTGTTTGAGACGCCATTTAAAGAATTGTTTTACTCTTTCTTTCATACTTGGGTCTAAGTCTTGCCCAGTGTTTGACAAGCGACGTCCTATATTATTGAATAAATTTGCCCAATGTTCTGGTTTTTCATCAGTTTGCTGGTAAAATTTTTCAAGTAGACTTTCTTCCCCTTTAAGTGGGAACATTTCCCACAGATAATAGTTAAAAAGGCGTTCACCGAAAACATCAATTGGTTGTCGTGTGATGAGATCATGATTTTTGAAATCAGACAGATGCTGTAATGCAAAATTGAAATCGTCTTTAAGGATCTCAAAGAGTGGCTTAACTGCACCATTACAGAGTACAAAGCTATTAAATGCTGCGTACCATTCTTGGCGTTTATTTTGTGCTTGGGGAAAAAAATCTGATTTATGCTCAATTGTCCATTTCTCATTGAAACTGTAAATTGAACCATAATTCTTACCCAGAATTGCATACTCAGGCGGCGTTAAGGAATAATCGGTTTCTGTGTTAAACCGTTTTTCAAGAATCGTTATTATTTCGGGAACTTCACATTCAGGTTCATGTCTCCGTAGCCAATAACCGAATTTGACAAGGTCCTCCAACGCTCGACTTCGTGTATTATTGATGCCTTCGGTGAGTAGATCATTACGATATAATCTGTTTGGATTACTTTCATCTAAGTTCCAATCATACTGTGTGCAAAGCATTTTCAGAATCTTTTCGAGTTGTTTTCGGAATGTAATGGGGACATCTGTCTCTTTTTCAAGACATACCCCGATAAAGTCGCCGACCATCCTACGTGCATTCGTCCAGTTCTTATTTATTCGGGATTCATCGCCTTGTGTATAGTCTGAACCGTGCTCACGATCAGGATGTGAAAGCACCCATTCGCTGAATGCTAACCATTCGTTGAGTTGGTCGAAGTTCTTTTCCTTTACAAGTGTTTCCATTGCATAAACCATCATTCGAATGTAAATAGGTCTCTCAATCTGATCACGATTTTTCATCCAAAACTTTAATCTGATGGGGTCGGGAATTATTGACTCTTTGAAAACAGTTTGAAAAGCGTTGGCGAGTGCTTCAATATTAATTTTCACCCAATTTTGATTTTCATGATATTTATCTTCATCATCCCAAGCATTTATGAAGTTGAGAAGATTATTATCAGTTAACTTTGCAAGTTCTTGGTGTGAATAAGGACTACGTTTGGATACAGTGACCTCACGTACCTCTGCTTTAGAAGGGATATAATCCTCATCAAAAAATTCGGAGAGTGTCTTCAGTCTCTAACTCTTGGAGGTAGGTTTCATATTTTCCAAATAGCACAGGAGCAAAAGGCGTAAACTGAATTTGTTGGCGATGACGTTTATACTGCAGGAAACCCTCATTGTTAGATTCAATACCAAAGAATTCCATCATCCTCTTTTGGTAATCCATTTTTGATGGTCCTGCAAGAATAGTATCAAAGATTTGTGTTCGTTCTTCCTTCGTGAGTAAAGTCTCCCCAAAATGTTTGCAAGCACCCCGTATCATCAGTTGGAATTCATAAGAATGATTCCATCGATTGTAATATGCAGGTGTTAGAATCAATTCCAGAATCCACGGTTTGGTTTGTTCACTAGGGTATTTGGCATAAAGGTGGTGGCGTAGGCGTTTGAAAATATTCCAATGTTGATTTCGTAAAATTTTGTCTAATTCCACTATAGTATTGGGTAATTTTTCAAACACTTTTTCGCATGCATAGGTCAGCGTGTGTACAAGTGTTTCCTCTGAACTTCCACCGTCTTTACCTGGTTTGTAAAGGCAAGGACACCAGGACCAGGAAGCGTCTTTCTCTATATTAAAATCTTGTTTGTGTCTTCGTAAATAGATCATATTTGCTGTAGCATCAATCAAGATACAAGCAACTTTGTAAGGATCCCTTTCCGTTATAGGTCGTATGCCTTTCACCATTAAATCACGGTATTCCCCAGGTGGCATACGGGGTGAAGGTTCAAGCATCGCATTACTGTCCATGGGATTTTCTATACGGAGTTTCTGTTTACTCTCTGACTGCGGGTCGGGGGCAAACTTAACCAGTATTATGGCGAGTTCCAATGCTGCTGATGCCTGATTCTCCTCTGCCCAATGTGTTAGCAGATTTGCGAATTTATGTGTTTGGAATTGGTGATCCATACCCGCGTATTCAAGTATTTTCTTTTTTAGTTTTACAGAGTACTTTCCAGGCAGCTGCAATGCAATTTCTAAAATACCGTCATAGACAACGGGGTTATCAACTTTCGGCAGATTCACTACTAAATTGATAACTTCATTCGGCAAATCGGTACATACGTTTTTGAGGTATCGCAATTCGGGCCAGTAAGGAAATCCAATAGTACCATCATCAAATCGCAATGCTTTTGGCGGATACTTAAAACGACCACGTTCAACAAGCGGTTGTAACCACAATGGATTTTCCAAGTGCGAGAAAAAATATTTGCGCGCGGTTACCTTGTTGATTGAGGCAAGTGCTTTATCAATAAGTTCATCGGTTGGCTTCGTCCAAGATTTCATGGATACTCCTTAACTGATCAATTTCGCTTGCTGCAGCAGCGTATAAAAAACTATGAAGGTTTTGAAAATGCATTTCCACTTCATCATAAGTTCTTATGGAAAACTGCTTCTTACGTAAGTGTGCATGACCAACAAACCAACTTCTGGCGCGCCTCCATTCTTGAGATAAGTCCTCCGGAATACTCTCTTTATTAGGATAATCCAGAAAAGTGGTAAAAAAAGAACTATCTATCTCTTCAGCTCTGAGACGGCCTTCTTTGTGGTCATCAACTAATTTTTTGATCTTCTTACAGATTTCATTAGGGATCAGATGTCCGTTTTCATCGTTAGTTTCTGTGATATTGTTCCTTTCTCCTCCCCATTCATCTTTCCAATTGTCTTGGAATTCATTTACAAGATGGACATATTGAACATATTCACTCGTGATCCTATTTACTGCAGTAGCAAGACCGTTCATCAAATCCCTTCCGGCATGGGATACGAACGTAATGTAGCCCGGTGATTTGTTGTTTAGTTGTTCTAATGCTCCTTTGTATGCTGCAGCATAGACTGGGAACTCAAGCTCGCCGTTTATCCAATTATATACCGTTTGTTGGTTTTGTGTAAGCATTATTTGTTTTTTGAATAACCTAAGTTGCGTACTAATATGCACACACTAACAGTTTGTGGTACAAGACTCTTCACCAAGTATCAAGTTGTTCCAATCGGGGAATTCTCCATCTTCCAGAATCTTTAGTATTGAGTCCCGACATAGGTCTTGTGCTCTTGTAATGAATTCTGATGTAGTAGTGGGGTTCTCACCTTTTTTAATCTTAATCTCATCGGGAATCTTTCCACTGTGAACAGCTTGGGAACGCAAGTTATATATTGACTTAAACTCATCTATTAACCTTTTTCTATGTTCTTTATCTTTTCCCAAGTACCACGAAGCACGTAGACGGAATTGAAGCGTCAATTGTTCTTTGGTGCCTTCTGATAAATAGAGTGCTTCAAGGGCTATGCCTAAGTCAATGATTTTATCAACTGGAGTTTTTGATGTTTTGGATTTTATCCATCTATCAATCGGTATCTGCAATTTGGTTCCAACGTTTGAAGCAGGATTAACTAAGGCTTTATACAGATCTTTAGCTTTATCTATATGCACCTCACCGACCTGAATAGAATCTCCAAATGCTCTTTGTACATAAGATGTGCTAGGAGAAAAGCCCGCGTGAAATAACTCATGTGGCACTATAAATTTCCATCTCATCGAAAATTCAACAGCCGAGTTACAGGCTAAAGACAAGGCTTCACAGAATTTGTCATTGAAGTCTGCCTCTTTAAAGTCAGGAAATTTACCTCCATCTACCTCAACCTTGAACCGTTCTCTTTGCTTAGCCCATTCCACCGGAACGTAATTTGGAACGGGTGATCCGAATCCGGGAAGGTGCAATACGTACGAGACAGATTCATCTGGTCCTTTAACGAGAGAAGAGGGTTTGTGAAATATTGGAAATATAGTAAAATCAATAACGAGTAGTGTTTTTCCGATCACATTATGTGGTATTTTAGCAGTAATATTATTTCCAAAATAGGTTGGAAACTCCTCTACTGAACTCGGAAGAGGAGTAAGGTGTATTCCCTCAAAGACTTGAATTTTTTCATCTATTTTTATTCCTTCAAGTAAGGTTATGATTTGAAAAGAACCTTGTATTTCTTTAGTATGCTTTTCAAGATTGGATACTGCCCCGTCAGTTCCTTGAAAAATAGTAATTTTCAAAAGATGATCTAAAAAAGTTTCCAATGGTGTTCCTTTCCAATCACCACCATCACATACATAAAATGTAGCGGATAGAATTTTGTCTTCATGGATAAATGAATCTAACTCCATTCTCATGAAGTCAAGTAATTTTGATTTTATATTTCCACGAATGTCAAGTGAAAAATGCGTCACAATCCATAAAGAATTCTGTGAATAAGATGTCCAGACTTGTTGCAGGTGCCTTTTATATGCATTGAGAAATATAGATATCCCTTCAAATCCACTATAGGGTCGTATTTCCAAATTCTCCAATGCTTCTTCAAGCAACTGCTTTAGTTCTTCTTTTCTCTCTTCAGTCATTTCTGTCACCTTCTATAATCTCCATAAAACGCCTAATTCAACCTCTTATCATCATCACTCACCCCAAAATCCGAATCCTCTATTTCAGAAAAATACCTTGAAATTCCCAAAATACACTTCCGCGTCTTCCGCGTTCTCAGCGTAATCAGCGATTCAGACAAAAACGGTGACAATTACTTTACACACCCCTCCGAAAAATTACTTGACTCTTACTTAACTTTTATACTATAATGTAATTGCCAGGGATGAAATGCGGCTCCATGCCGCGTGATTGCCGGGCTGCGGTTCGTGCAATCCTATATCCCTGGTGTTTTTATCCTCTCCACTTCAAGGCTGGCGCAGTCAGAGGTGTCTTTTGTGTGTAATAGACACCCTGATTTGATTCCCGCGCGTCGTCAATATCATGCACAAGCCGAAATGCCTCCCATAGATATGCCAAATATCGATCTTCACCTCGCTCATAGAGTCTCTGTAATGCCCAAACAAAATAGTCAACGGCTTGCAAACCTGCATGCTCCTTTGGCGTTGCGGCAGATACGTTGATGGTAACATCTTCACGCATGTTCTGCTGTGTATCAAGATCGGTGTGTGCAGTCTCAACCAACTGGCGCAAAGCGGTGAGTCTATCAGATTTTCCTCGTTTTGAAAAAATAATATCATACCTATCATGTTGACTCAGTCTTTCTTTCAACAGTCGTCCTGTCAAATAGTCGTAAAGTTCGTTAGGGTGATAACGGTAATCGGGTTCTCGTTTGTTGCGTTGACGCACGTATTCAAGTACGTTTAGTTTATCAGCAACGACAGCGAAAAAGCGCAATCCCTCCGTGTCGCGCAAGAGTCTGAAAACATCTCTTCGAACCTCAGGTAAATCATCTTTAGCGTGAAAGGCAAGTGCCGTTTTTCGCTCGGATAGTTGCATGGATGGAACATTCTTGAAATAGGTATCACCCATTAGTCTTGATCGCAATTCGTCAAAATTATCCTTCAACGTTTTTGGATCTAATACATTCAGTAATCCAAGTATGAAAAATCGGGAACATCCCTCCGTACCTACAAGTGCCTTTCCCTTCCGTGAAAAGAGGACACCATCGCCTCCCTCGTCTACAAAATAGTGTCGTATTGTGGTTTGTTTATTCTCCATAAAACTTCTTATTTAAATCCTTATCATCCCCACTTACCTCAAAATCCGCGTCCTCTATTTCTGAGAGGTTAACATAGAGTTGGTTTTTATCCAATAGTTCTACTAAGCAGTGTTTCTGTGCATCAAGGTTGTCGATAGCGATGAAATCGCCTATTGCATCTTGGGGTGTTGCTTCGTTGACATACCAGTTGAGGAAGGAGTTTTCAGCGATTTCTTTCCAGAGTGCTACAAGTTCTTCGGAGGATTGTACGTTTTGAATTTTGTCCATATAGGCTTGGTTGTATAGCATCAGTTCGCAATAGATAAAGTCATCGCAATTATTTTGTTCTATGACTTTATTGACGCGTTTTCTTGTTACAGTTTCAACATAATGCATTTGTTCGCAAATAATGAATTTGCGGTTGCCACCATCTTTATTTAGTTCCAACACAGCATGGGCAGTAGTGCCGCTTCCACCAAAGAAGTCGAGTATAATAGCATCTTTGTCATTTTCCACTGCTGCGAGCAAACAGTCATAAACATTCCAAAGCGATTTTGGGAAATCAAAATTACATCCTGGCACGAGTTCTTTAACAAGTTGGGTTCCATATTTATTAGCATCGTATTTCTTATCTATCCAAACGGTTTTATACATGCCAAAATCTTTACCAAGGTGAATTTCATAACCTCTATCTACCTTTTTTGGTCGTAACAAATGTTTGATTTCATCTACACTTTGTCTAGCATATCTCCATTTTCTTTCAATATCGTTTTTATCTATTGGATATATAAAAAACTTGTCATCATGTTGCACTGTTTGAGCGGATGGATGTTCATCATCTTCAAGTACGTCCCCAAATCCGACAACATTGTCATTTTCTACTATCACTGGATAGAAACAATTTTCGGCATCTTCACGTCTTGATTCACCACCCCAATTTCTAAAGTTATTCCAAGTAATTTCTTCAATGGGAATCTCTCTATCACCAATTACTTTTTCACCTTTAGGAATAACAAAAAATGCATACTCGTGAATATATGAGAAATTTGTACCTTGTACACCACGTGGGTTATGAACTATAGTGATACAGTGTTTTTCGCGTTTTGGAAATACTTCATCTAACAAAACCCCAAGATAATTCTGTTCGTTTTCATCAATTGCAACAATCATACTTCCATCTTTTCTTAACAACTCTTTAGCCACTTCTAATCTGTTTCTCATAAAGGTTAACCACGACGAACGCTTGAAACTATTGTTATACATAAAAGTATTTGACGGACTGTTTGGATTATATGGTGGGTCAATGTAAATCAGTTTGACTTGTCTGCGGAATTGCTGTTTGAGGGTGTGGAGTGCAATTAGATTATTGCCTTTGATGATGAGGTTTTCGCGAATTGTACCGTGGTCATCACGTTGGATGTCTGTTACGTCTTGTTCACCCGTAGTGGTGTGTCGTTTCCAGTTAGTAAGCACCTTCGGGTCAAACATCCGGTTGATTTCGTCTTGTGCAAGGATTTCGTTGAAGAATATCTCTTTGCGTTTTTCCTCTTCTTTTGTTTGGCCACCTTCAAGTATACAATCTTTATAGGGCCATACGAGTGAAACTTCACCGCGTTCACGGAGGAATTTGCCGTCTATATTTAAGCCGATTTTGTTGCGGAATTGGGTGTAGGAGTTGGCAAGGAAGTTCTTAGCAGAAATGTAGTCAATAAATTTGTTGTGGTTGAAAACCCAATGTTCATCAATTTCGTCAAAAAAGGTTGTTTTTATTTCTGAGTCGGTAAGCAACAGCCTGATAAGGTTATGGTTGAGTTTCCATGCATGGTCTTTGACTGTAGCGGGGAGTAGTTCACCTGATTCGTCAGTAAAGTCGGGGTTGGTTTTGAGGAGTGCGGTCAGTTTTTCGTTAAAGTCCTGTGTTGACATTTTGGTGGTGTCCCTTCTGAGCAAATTCAACTGCTGAAAGTATGCTGTTCTGATTGTCTGTGTTAGTTTATCATGTGTTATTCACTATGTCAATTTTGAGAAACAGGATAGGATGAATGGGTATACTCTAAAATTGATGATAACAATACTATTTGGTAATAAACCACACGTAATGTCAGCAACTCACATTGATATGATTTCAGTCTTTTATTTTGACTATTTACTTTATGTTTGTGGATCTGGTTGGTGTGGATATGATGGTGTTACTATAACCGATTGTTCCCGATGAGTAGGGTGGCTTTGGTGTTGGGAACAATAACTATATATTGTAAATATGAGTATTCTGTCTAACAAAATAGCGGATTGACACTTAATACGAGCAAGATTGTTGTCAGAATCACTTCATATCTGTATCAAATTGAATATCGGGAAAACGTCGATCGCCTTTCTTTCTCGGTTTAAAGCGTAACTTCCCAGGTATTTTTAGTTCGTCATAGATTGAGTCAGGATCATCAAAAAACTTTTCTGTGATTTGCCAAAACTGAAGTCGTGGAAATGAGAGTCCTTTATACTTGAACTTTTCAATTTTGTCAGCTATTTCGCGCATTTCGGTGGTGACAGGTTCAAGCGTAATCAATATAACTATATCTGCAGTATCATTCTCAATAAATTTCTGAAGTTGACGAACCTGATCTGGACTTGGTTTCCCAACTTTAACTTCAGCAGCTATCCGCACATCTTTTCTTTTCTCATCTCTCAATGACCATAATGTAATGTCCACTTCATTGTCGGCATTTTTAGTTGGCGTAAGATTAAGCCGTGTTGCTGCCCAATATGATAATATTTTATGCTTGGTTTCTTTACTGGCGAGATCTTTCACATTCTTGAAGTTTGTTGGAAATCCCACTATCTCGTAATCTTCTGATGGTTTTAAACTGTACTTATCTTTGAGACGATGCTCTGTCACATCCAATGCAATAATTGAGCTATCAATACCTATCCATTTCCGTTTGAGTGCTTGCGCAGCATCAAGCGTAGTACCACAGCCGCAGAACGGGTCTAATACCACGGATCCATCTTCTGAGGACGTTTCTATCATACGTTTATAAAGTAGACTTGGCTTTTGTGTGGGATAACCCCGATGTTCGGCAAACGCTAAGGAAAGAGTGCCAATATCATCCCAAACATCACGCAAGAATGCATCGTCTGTTCTTGTACGAATTCTTTTAAATTTCTCATTATCATCTTTTATAGGATCCGTTTTTCTGTCTATTTTATCTTTTACTATATCTTGACGAAAAAGCTCGTTTTCATACACAGGTTTAGGTGTAGTGAAAACATAATTTTCAGTTTTTGTATAGAACAGAATAATATCGTGCATTTTTAGGTATTTTTTTGAAGCGCGTGAAGGACCACGATAATACCACACTATTTCATTCTTAAAAGAGTTACTTTCCTTTTTATTGTTATGGTTCCAGATAGCATCCATTAACACTTTAAGATAGTGACTTATATCAGGATCACAGTGCATATACATACTTCCGGTTTCAGCGAGTATTCGGTGCATTTCGACAAGTGTCGGTCCCATAAAAGTAAGATATGCCCGCAATACGCCTTTGGATCCAGTCACACTATTGCTTAGCAACATATCGTATGCACTTAGACATTCATTGAGGGCATTATAGATTTTACAACTTGCAGCTCGTTCTTTAATGTCAACTCGTGTGTCTTCTGCTGTTTTATCCCAAGTCCAGATGTCCGTGAACTCCACTTTCTTCATGGTTTCTTTCTTAGTAGAGGAAACACTGAAATAGTCTTTATTGTAGGATCCACTGTAGAATGGCGGGTCTGTACAGATTAAATCCACAGATTCATCTTCGATTTTCTGTAAGATGTCAAGGTTGTCTCCCAAATACAGTTTATTCATCATCTTCCTCACTTGGGTTATAACCGAAAACGTCCTGAAATTCGACGTTAATTTTAGCAACCATTTCTTCATTTTCTTGTTGTTTGGCAAGATCTAATGCAACTAAAAGTTCTTGTTTTGCATCATTAACTTGCTTTAGATAATACAAAGTTTGTGATCTATAATAGTGAGCAAATATATCATTAGGGTTTAGGTTAATTGCCATAGTAAAGTCATCAAGTGCAGAAGGATATTCCTGTAATTCCTTCAATGTCAATGCACGTTCATAATATGCATTAAAAAAGTTAGGTTTTAACCGAATCGCTTCAGTAAAATCTGTCAAAGCTTCTTCCACCTGACCAAGTTCATACTTAATCTGCCCAAGCCTAAAAAATGCCTCTCCATAAACTTCTTTTTTACTAATTGCTGTGTCATAATCATTTATGGCTTCCTGATATTGACCTTGCTCTTGGTATAAACATGCTCTATTGAAATAAGTTTCAGCATCTTCTGGATCTATATTTTCTGCCTCTGCAAAATCCGCTAATGCATTGCCAAAATCCTCCAATTGAGTATATGCCTTACCTCGTAAGTTATATGATTCAACATCATTATCGTCTTTGTTAATTGCTCTTGATAAATCCCCAATTACCTCTTCGAGTTCTATTTCAGTTGCATGACTCTTATCAAAAACAGTACGACTTCGTGCTTTAAGTGCAGACGGGATAGGTTCTGTGTATGGTGAATCCTTACTATGCACCCATGTGGCGAAACCTTCAAAGTCAGGAAACAACTTGTCTTCTGTTAGACCTGATGATTTATGAAGTTCATTTAGTATTTTTTCTTTGCAATCTGCTGCAATGACACATTCATTATCTGCTTTGAACTTGTATTGTCCAAATAAGAAAACAGATTGCTGAGCAATAATTCGGTGGTTCTGATATTTCGGCTGATAGTAATAAAGCGGTGCATCCTTCTCTTCTTTAAGAAAATAACTGATATCTTTCTTTTTTTCAGCATCTTTCTCCAAGAACTCTGGTGTAATCTCTATACATTTTGGCAACCCAGACGACCTTGGAGGTACATGCTTCACCGCATAAACCTTACCATTGATATGTTTTATGCTGTCTTCAGTCTCCTTCTTCTTGTCTTTCTTGTCTTGATGTTCATTCTTAATCTTTTGATAAGGTTGACAAGCAAACCAGAGTGCGATTTGTGCACTACATGTAAAATCTATTAGACACGTTGCTGCTCCATAATGTTGAAGTTCAGCAAGTATATCTAATATGTTAAATTCCTTGCCGTCCTTCTTATCGTAACCTCGCTGTTTTGATTTTGTAATCAATTCCTTATTGATGTAAAGGTATTTATTATAATTTCTTTTCTCTTCATCTTGTTGTTTTTCAATGTACATTTGTTCAATTACGTGTGGTCGGAGGGATGCTGATGCTTGAATTTCGAATGCTTCATTTGGAACACCTCTAAAAACAAAATCACCTTCCTGAAATTGTTTTGCCCAATTTATGAAATCTTCAAGTTTCCTAATAGGTATTGACCAATACCCAAGTTGTGGGTTTTCAACCACTTCAGTTTTCTTCAATTTTGTAAGTGCTATTTGGACAGGATGATACTTAGACGTAAACGGCAACCCACCTCGTTGCTTATGTACTTCTTCAACTTTAGTTTTAATTTCATTTAATTCTTTTGTTTGTCCAGCGAATAGTTCAATGATAAGTTGTTTAGCAATACTCGGAATTAGTTTTTTATTTTCACTGATATTCATTATCTTATTAAGCAAATTTCTCCAATTCCAGTGAATTATCTCTGATGTAGTGGGAGGGTGGCAGAACGGGAAAGAAAATTGTTCAAACACCCGATAATAGTTTAGAATAGTGTATCTTAATGTGTATTAGGTTGTCAACATTTTAGGTACAACTAGGGTGTGTAAAGTTTATGGCATTAATTTACGTAATAGAAACGGATCAAATACATGTTCTTAATATAAACTGTATCAAATTCTAATTTCACACTTTTTCCATAAGACTTAAAATAATTTGAAGAAAATACAAACATATAACAACTAACACACATATATCACAATAACATAAAATAAATTAAATATAATTGTCAAAATGCAAACAAAATGATACAATACTATATCGTTCACTAATTATAAACTAAAGATAACACATTACTTGGGCGATACAAAATATTATTTATACCGTGAAAGTGTAACTATTTTCTACAGGACTTACGCATTTCATCTTAAAGTCCCCCTGATAAGGGGGATTTAGGGGGTTAAAGCACTGAAATGACGGCTTTTTAAGTCAAATTTTACCTTATTCTGATTAAGTTGCGTAAGTCCTGTTCTAATTATTTAGGCTTCTAAACTTTATGCCAAATTCAACCAAATCCACTATCTGGGAAATAGGAAAATCCATGTTAGAATTACAACTAAAACATTCAGAATTATCACCTCATAAGCAGATACAGAGGAAAATCAATGCGAATTCAACCGAATATTTTTTTAGTTTTTCTAATTTAAAAATTTTACACCTATTAATCAAATCCTTTGTTATCCCAACCCCCAACAGGGTTTACAGCCAATTAAAAAATCATTTCTTAAAAAGCAACTAAAAAAACTTGAAAAACTAAAAATTAGACCGACTTCAAACAAAACAGACTATCATGCACACCAGAAAACTACACTGTATCTCATTACTACGAATCGTCCATACAGATATAATTCTCTTCATAGAATTGGGGTTTCCCTGTACGTTGGTTCAAAATATAGCAAATGGTACGTACAAAGAATCCTCCAAATCTATGATTTATGAGATATGTTCCAATATCTTGTCAAAATGGAGGGATAAAAAACTTCACATTAAAACAATCCTAAATCAATGGATCAAAGAGAAAAGTAAAAGATACAAAATTCATCACCACTTTATAATTTTTACAAATTCTTGTGACCTTAAAAAAATGGATCTAAACCCAGTGTAGTACTGACGGGAGAGGGGTTTTATCAATGTCACACCATGTGACAAAAAGTGTAACTTTATTCAACATATAAATAACTAAAATATTACTATTGTGAACATAAAAAACAGCAAAATTACAGTAAAATTACCCTCGGTTCAATATAATACATGAAAAAAAGAACCCTATGATTCCGTAATATTCATGCCAAAAACTTTACACACACTTCAATTTGATCTTACTTGAATGGCATCATACATCATGCTATAATAGTGGCTACAAATCGTAGCACGATACCTTACGAAATAAATTGTAACCTATCATTAGAAAATGTATGCTACTAAACCCTTCAAAACCGAAAGCATCAAGAATTTCATTATTGGAAGATGGTAGTCCTGAGGCATTTAAAAAATTACTAAACAATTATTGGACTTGGTATTATGAGGATTCATTCTTTGATGCTGTCAATCTGTTATTAAAGACAGACTTGGAATGGGAAAATGTACCTCAACTTACGACCCCTCCAGTAGGTGAAGTGGTTTCTCCTATTGGATACGCACTTGCTCATCCAGAAGAAGAAGTCCGTATTGCAGCTTTACAAATCCTTAACGCAAGACTTCCTATTCCTAAAGGTACAGCTCTTATAGGAGAAGAAGGCATACCTGTTGAGGTGAATGAATTTGAGATAGGTGTCTACCCTGTAACTAACGCACAATACTTTCAGTTTATACAAGAAACCCTATACAATCCACCTAAACATTGGTTGAGTGACACACATGATGACAATCCCGATTTGGATTACACATGTTATGAGCTAAAAGGGGACCACCCAGTAATTTGGATTAGTAGTGGAGATGCTGAAGTATATGCCAATCATATCAATGGTAGATTACCTACTTTCCAAGAATGGCAATATTGTGCACGTGGATATGACGATAGACTTTTTCCTTGGGGTAATGAGATTGATAAGCCGCGTTGTAATACCGCTGAACTCGGAGCAGAAAATACCACACCTGTCGTTTCATTTTATGATGGAATCAGTCCTTTTGGTTGTTATGATATGATTGGTAATGTATGGGAATGGACAGCAACAGACTATGACGATGAAGGTCAATTCGGAGTTGCTTGTGGAGGATCTTGGTATTACAACCACGACTATAGTACATGTACCAGTTTCGATTTCTTCAGCAAGGATTATTCTGAATTTGTACTCGGATTTCGAATTGCAGTATAAAATATGGAAGTAATTATCTTGACTAAAGAAAAATGCGTTACTTTCCAAAATTTGGGGTGTTATAACAGTAGGATTCTCCTCAACATTAGAGTTTAAATATGGATAATGATAAGAAGAACGATGATAATATGCCATCAAATGAACAGAAGAAATCAAATGATGGTGAGACCATGACATCTTCCTTAACACAAGATAGTGCCAAAATAACGAATGAAATACTCCAGAAGAGATTTATACAACGTGGTCGGTTAGACATACA
Organism: Candidatus Poribacteria bacterium; assembly: GCA_965205025.1. GTDB lineage: Bacteria > Poribacteria > WGA-4E > WGA-4E > WGA-3G > MSPOR6. The sequence goes on along the minus strand of CBDBFU010000032.1, from coordinate 168,779 downwards.
CCTACATCAAACAATATCAAAACATTTGAAACAAGGAGCTGAAGCATTAAAATCCCGAGAATATGAAAAAGCAATCCAAGAATTTCTTCAAGTAATACAATACAATAATGATTCAGCAGAGGCACATTTCCATCTTGGTTTGGCTTATTTCATGTTAAATGACTATGATAAAGCAATAGATGCCTACAAGAAGGCAATAACTTGTGAACCTAATGAAATTGAATCTTATACAAATCTTGCGGATATTTATCGATTATTAAAACGTTATGATGATGCTATTTCTGTATATGAACAGGCGACAAAAATCAGACCTGATAATCCTGAGTTGTTTTCTGAACTGGGGGCACTTTATACCCTTCAAGGTAAACGTAGAGAAGCAATAACTGCCTTTAAAACTGCTATGCTGAATAAAATAAATGCTACAAAACCGTATAGACCAGTTAAATCAGAAGTTTCTGAAGAAGAATAATACAATCGTTGTTTAGACTGTAAATTTGAAAGTTGGAGATTGCAATGTATGTATCTGACGAAGATTTGATGTTGGAATGTGGCAAAGGTGATATGAGTGCATTTGAACTTCTGGTAAGAAGATATCAAGATGCTATCGTTAACTATATACACTTAACAATCAACGACTATCATCGTGCTGAAGATCTTGCGCAAGAGACATTTTTACGTGTATTGAAAAGTGCACCACGATATAAACCAAAAGCAGCATTTAAAAATTGGTTATATACCATCGCGACAAACTTATCTCGCAACGAAATTCGTAATCGAATCCGTAGGAATACTTACTTATTAGATGATATGGTTGATGAAGGTGAGGATATTTATCATTCTACTATTATGACAGATACACGCCATCAACCAGACATTCTTCTTGAACAGAAAGAACGTCAACAACTGATTAAAAAAGCGCTCAATGAGTTACCTGAAAATCAAAGACTTGCATTAACACTTGTTACCTATCAAGAACTTTCCTACGATGAAATCGCGGAAATTCTTGAATGCTCAGTTGGTGCCATTAAGTCGTTAATTCATCGTGCACGCCAAAACATGAAAAAACAATTAAAAAAAGTAGGAATAGGGGGAAATGTCAATGCTAAAATCTAATACAAATGAATGTAAATCTATTCAGACAAATCTATCTGCCTACTTAGATAAAGAATTAGCACACTGGAAACGACTTAGAATCCAAATGCATTTGAAGCAATGTCTTGATTGTTCATCTCAAGTTAAGATAATGCAACATACAGATAGTACATTACGATTCATTGAACCCATCAAAGCTTCTGACAACTTTATTGATGCTGTAATGTCAAAAGCTAATACATTTTATATTCGTTCTAAAGTGAAACCAGTAGCGTCCAACCGTATTGTTAGTATAATCAATAGTATACAGTTCTGGTTTCGAAGTAACATTAGTGTATCCAATCCAGTGTTTATGTTCAGTTTTATATTTGGTCTATTTATAATGATTGGTGCGACACTCTACTCACCTCGGATAGAGAAATTAAATCTATTCACCAATTTCAATTCACAATCAATAGATAACCCGCAGGAAAGACTCATTTCTTTTGAGGTAATTACACAAAAAGAACCAAAACGTACACTTAAAACACGTTAATCAGGATAAGACAATGATAAAAATTTCCAAACATATCAGAAGATCAATCACTCGAAAAGCTTTGGTTTTTTCAATGGTGCTTCATTTAACCTTTGCTATTACGATGTTCTATTTTGCTGTTATGAATCAACCGATTCCTCTATTCCAAGATAAGATGGATGCTGACATAACAACAATACCAAAACCATCTCCTACCAAACTACCTAAGAAACACCCTATTCAACAACGGAAACCTACAGTCTATGAACCTGCAGAGAATTCAATTGCTAAAATACAAGCAATCGTACCTGAAATGAGTTTTCAACCTAAGACAATTGAGGATGCTCCGATTGTGACAGTTAAACCAAGACTGGATCATACAAATACTACTCCTGATGAAACTATTGATGTTAGTACCGCAGTCAGAGAACTTCGTGAAGTTGAAAATGGATTGTCTAAAACAGAAGCTGCACAACCAACCTTTGGTGATACATTAGGAACAAAACGAACAGGTGATGTAGGTGTACCACGAAAATCTCCACGATCAACGCTTGATGTTACTGGACCAGGCGTAAGTGACGATGATGTTGTGGAAACAGGTTTTGGAGATGAATCTGGAAATAAATCTTACTTACAACCTGGAAATAAACCTGCATTACCTTATATACCATTCAGTTCTGTGATGAAGAATCTCGCAACCGAGATTGCTGAAACAAGTGATGGTGGACCAATTGATGTTGTCTTTGTTGTAGATGCAAGTGGTAGTATGGGAGACAATATCAAGGCAGTCGCAGAACATCTAACAGAAATGATTGATGTATATAAATCATCCAACATTGATTATCAACTTGGATTAACAGAATTTTCTTCACCAAAAAAGCTCAATAGAATTAAAGTACTACAACTGACTAAGAATCTGAACCAATATAAACAAGATTTATATGCTATTGTCCCACGTGGTGATGAAAATGCCTTGGATGCTATAGAACAAACTGTTAGTGAACTTCGCTTCCGTGCTACATCCAAAAAACATCTAATCATCGTTACAGATGAACCCTTCACCAGTTTAGATGGGATTAAAACTGAGGATTCAATCACACTCTGTAGAGAATATGGAATATATGTAAATGTATTGGGTATTCAGGACGAGGAACACAAACAACTCGCATCACAAACAAACGGTAAGTGGCATGCAATACCTGTTAATCCCAGAACAATACAAAGAGGGCAACGATCATTTAGACCACAAACACCAAAGACAATTGCTCAATATTTAGGGAGAGCAAAGTGGACTCAGGTACAGAGAATTGGAAAATCTTTACTAAATCAGGCAGGAAATACACCAATAGATATTGTACTTTTTATTGATGGTAGTGGTAGCATGGAGAACAAAATAGCACAGTTGACACAGCAATTGGGTCAATGGATCCGGGATTGGGATAACTCGTTAATTGACTATCAAATTGGTGTGGTGCGGTTTCGTGCTCGGGGTTCTTTAAACATTGTGAATGTCTACAATCCTCCACAATCATTTGAGCAAATTAATAAGATCATAGAACTACCATGTCAACAAGATGAGAATCTGTTAGAGGCTGTATCGGAAGGATTGCAACGAATTAAGTTGCGTCCGGATGCCACGACACATATCATACTCATTACTGATGAACCAATTGCAAAGAATACATCGGCAGCTGCAACGATACAATACCTTGAGGAAATGCATGTGGTTGTAAGTGTTATTGGAGTTTATGACGATTTTCAGCAGGAAGTGACAATAGAAACTGGTGGTATATGGGTTCCAATGCCTAATGGACATTCTACGAATAACAACTTCTGGTAATTACATCTCACTGGAGATACGATAAAATTTATAGAATGGTATAACTTTGTTAGAAAGAGATTAATAGTGAAAATTGCAGTACTTGTTTCAGGAAGCGGTACGAATCTACAAACCTTAATTGATAAACTACACACTGACTCAACATCAGACATAGAAATCGTTGTTGTGATTAGTGATAGAAAAAACGCTTATGCATTGACTCGCGCAAAAACAGCTGGAATCCCAACCCACGTAGTAAATGCACAAGACTATGAAAATCGCATACTTTTTGATGAGGCAATCTCACATATAATTGACGAATATTCTGTTGAATTGATTGTTCTTGCCGGTTATATGAAACTATTCCAATCACCATTTGTCAGTAAATTCCGCAATCGCATTATAAATATCCATCCCAGTATATTACCAGCATTTCCTGGGGCTACACCTGTAGCAGATTCATTAGCTTACGGAGTTAAGGTTACGGGTGTAACTGTGCATTTCGTTGATGAAAATGTAGATACCGGTCCAATCATTGCTCAGAGGGTAGTTCCTGTCTATGATACAGACACTGAAGAAAGTCTTCATGAGCGTATTCAGGTAGAAGAACATGATCTATACCCAAAAGTTATCAAACTATTCGCACAAGGTAAAATCCAAGTTGAAGGACGAATAGTAAGCTTACCTAACGCTATACTTTAAACTACCCATTATGTATTGAAGGTGTATCCACTATATTCAGATCATTTCACACAAAACTGGAAAGACTATGGTAGCAATCTCAACAATGTGGAACGCTTTTAAGCAACCGGATGGGGCTGCAATGTTTGATGAGTTGAAAGATCTCGGTTTTGAAATCATCGCACTTAGTCGACATCTCACTCAGGATCAGATTGAACAGCTCAAACCGATGCTTAAAGAAATTGGACAAATCCCTCCTTGTTCTATCCATAATTTTTGTCCAATTCTCCCTGGAATTATACCAACTGAATCAGATAACGACAAGATATCATTATCAAGTTTAAATAATGATGAACGGAATGAAGCTATCCGAAGAACGCTTCAGACGATGCAACATGCAATAGATTTAGAAGTTCCTACTGTTGTGCTTAGACTTGGGGAGGTAGACACATACGATAGATCGTACCTTATGACCGACCTATACGAATATGGTGAAAGGGAATTTGAAGCATTTAATGAAAAAGTAACTGAAGCTACAGAGTGGAGAAAACGAAAAGAGGTAAAACATAGAGATGCTGTACTTCGAAGCCTTGATGAGCTTAATGAAAATGCACTAAAAATGGACCTACACATTGCAATTGAGAATCCTGCCCACTACTACCAGATACCCAATTTTGATGAAGTAGGTCTATTCTTTGAAGAATTCTATGGAAGTCCAATGCGTTATTGGCATAATCATGGACATGCTGCATATCAAGAAAAATTAGGACTAACTTGGTCCTATGAATGGGTGAAATCATATAGTGAATATCTTATAGGAGTATCACTCCATGATTTACAAGATCTTGATATGTATCACCCTCCTGGTTCAGGAGACTTGGCGTGGGATGAAGTATTCCCTGACATACCATCTGATATTATTAAGTTATTAGAAATTAGGTATGGAGATGAAGAAACTGTTATTCAAGCACGGGATTTAGTTCATTCGTTATCTGATAGCAACGATATTGAATAGGAATCTATATTCTATCATTTTCTACACACATAGAATTACTATGGACTTAATTCTATCATATACGACTATTAATAGTTTAATAATCTATTGAACATAAAAGAATTGACATAAAATGCAAACTTTGTAAAATATAATATAGCAAGGTATTGTTATATTAGCAAAAAAGATCAGTATATTTATGGAGGAATTTATATGATCCTAAAGAATATTTCATTAAACTTTTCCAGTAAGACAATCATTCTTTCTTGTATCAGTTTCCTGCTATTATCGTTTATGTTTAATGTTCCTGCAAATGCACAAAGAGATGAAGCCACAGTTGCAGGAATATGGACCTTTGATGATGGAACAGCAAATGATACTTCAAAACATTCATTAAATGGAGTTCTTGTTGGTAATCCAAAATCAGTGACGGGTATATCCAATAAAGCATTGGAATTTAATGGTCAAAGTGATGGCATTAAGATTCCTGATTCTCCCAGAATAAATATTACAAATATTTTTACGAATCGAACTATTGGCGCTCTCTTCAAATGTAATGATGTTAATAAGAATACTAAACAGGTGATTTTTGAAGAAGGGGGTCGAACACGAGGCTTAGTGCTTTATGTTCATGATGGGAAAGTTTATATCGGGGGTTGGAATCGCGCTGAGTATAACTGGCAGGGAAAATGGTTATCTGCAGATATTAAGTCAAATCAATGGTACCATGTCGGTTTAGTAATACGAGACGCAACTGGAAAAGTAGAAAAAGACAAATTTGAAATGTGGTTAGATGGAAAACTACACGATAAAGCTGATGGGGGTCAACTACATCCCCATGGGGATGATACTGGAATTGGTTTCGTAAATCAAAACACAGTCTATCATGATGATCTTGGGAGTGGTAGCAACATAGATTGGTTTGATGGGGTAATTGATGAAGTCATTGTATATGGATCAGCATTCAACAAAAATGATTTTGCCAATCTCGCTGGTGCCTTAAGTGTTGAACCTGAAGACAAATTTACTACAATGTGGTCAAGAATCAAAAGACAGAGATTCTAAAACATAACAGAATAGAAATAAATTCTGATTCCTTAATAGTGTTAATTATGTCTGAAATTTTTCATATTAGACCTATTTTCTATTACGCAGGGAACACTCTGCATCAATCATAGGAGAAAATAAAATGATAAAGATCTTCACAGTTTTTAGTATTTTACTTATGTTATTATCCTTGTCAGTCTATGCGCAAAGAGACGAAGAGACCGCACAAGCAATTTGGACTTTTGATGAAGGTGATGCAGCAGATACTTCCGGAAAAGATGTAAACGGAACATTTGTTGGTGATCCTGAAGTTGTTGATGGTATTGTTGGAAAAGCACTTAAATTTGATGGTGTAGATGATGGAGTCAAACTCCCCGATTCCAATGGCTTAAATACAGGTGGACCGTTTACTAATAGAACAATTGCAGCATTCTTTAACTGTTCTGATGTTAGTATCACAGATCACAAACAGACAATCTTTGAAGAGGGTGGCCGTACACGTGGTTTAGTGCTAAATGTCATTGGTGGTAAAGTTTATGTCGGTGCATGGAATCGAGCGGAATATCAATGGGCAGGTGCATGGCCCTCTGCAGATATCGAATCTAACAGATGGTATCATGTTGCCTTGGTATTACGAAACGGAACTAATGAAGTGCAAGATGACATATTTGAAATGTGGTTAGATGGTGAGAAAATCGCAAGTGAACCCGGTGGGCAAATTTTTGCACACGGAGATGATAACGGTATAGCACATACTAATGCAAATGTCGTCTTCCATGATGACGATGGGGCAGGGACTAATATACATTATTTCGGCGGCATGATTGATGAAGTACTTGTATATAATTCTCCATTTGATTCAAGTGATTTTGCTGAATTCGCAAGTATACTACAGTCAACTAATGTTGAAGCACAAGGAAAATCCACTACAACATGGGGTGCTCTTAAATCACATCGTATGTTACAGTAGATTCCTACATTTGAAATTGAATTTGAAATCAGAAGCACGATAGGTATTACCTATCGTGCTTCTTGCTTTTATGTTTATATCCCATTCAACTTGTCAAATTGACATAAAGAGTGCCAATATGTAAATCTATGTACCTAAATAATGACAATTAAACACACATTAGATTGGCACAGTTATTGCTCAGTATTTACTATAGAATTTTAGTGAGGTGAATAGAAATGAGATTAGATAGATTTACATTAAAAGCACAAGAAGCATTACATAATGCACAAAACATTGCAAGCGAAGCTAAAAATCCTGAACTAAGTATTGAACACTTAGTATTGTCCCTAATGGAACAAGCAGATGGAATTGTTGTACCAATATGTCAAAAAATAGGTGTAGATACAGAGGAAATTATAACTAAACTTAAAGATATAATTCAGAATTCTCCTAAAGTCCAAGGGGTAGATTCTGATTTACGAGTTTCACAGTCACTGCAAGGTGTTCTTGAGTCAGCTCAGAAAGAAGCAACAACACTAAAAGATGAATATATCAGTACAGAACACCTTCTCATTGCTTGTACTGAAGATAAAAAAGGTAAAGTTGGAGAAATTCTCCGTAATGCCGGTGCGACAAAAGATAAGATTCTAAAAGCACTTGTTGATATCCGCGGAAACCAACGCATTACAGATCAAAATCCTGAAGATAAGTATCAAGCACTTGAACGTTTTGGTAGAGAACTTACACATGAAGCTATGACAGGAAAACTCGATCCTGTTATAGGACGTGATGATGAAATTCGACGTGTCATGCAAGTTCTTTCACGGAGACGAAAGAATAATCCTGTCCTCATTGGCGAACCTGGTGTAGGAAAAACTGCTATTGTAGAAGGATTAGCACAACGGATAACAGATGGTGATGTGCCTGAAAGTCTTCGAGAGAAGAAACTTATCGCGTTAGATTTAGGGGCATTAATTGCTGGTAGTAAATATCGTGGAGAATTTGAAGATCGTTTAAAAGCTGTACTTTCTGATATCGAACAAGCAGAAGGCGAGGTAATTCTATTTATTGACGAACTTCATACAATTGTAGGAGCTGGTGCCGCTGAAGGAGCAGTTGACGCATCAAATATGCTAAAACCTGCTTTGGCACGGGGAGAATTACGTTGTATTGGTGCTACCACGCTTGACGAATACCGTAAGCATATAGAAAAAGATGCAGCACTTGAACGTAGATTCCAACCTGTCATGGTTCAAGAACCATCTGTAGAAGATACCATTGCTATCCTTAGGGGGTTAAAAGAGAAGTATGAAACACATCACGGTGTACAAATACAAGACAATGCTATCGTTGCAGCTGCAACCTTATCTCAAAGATATATTGCAGACCGTTTTCTCCCTGATAAAGCAGTAGATTTAGTAGATGAAGCCTCATCCAGATTACGGATTGAAATTGATAGTGTTCCAGAACAGATTGATGAAGTTGAACGTAGAATTATTCAATTGCAGATTGAACAACAGGCTCTTGAAAAGGAAGAGGATGATGCATCTAAACAACGATTAGAGAAACTAATTGCTGAACTTGCGGAATTAAAGGAAAATTCAGATGTCCTCAAGGCAAATTGGAAGAATGAAAAAGAGAAAATTGTTGAAATCCGTAACTTGATGGAACAAATTGATGTCTTACGTAAAGGATCAGAACAAGCAAAACGAACAGGTGATCTTACAAAAGCCTCTGAACTGGAATACGGTAAAATTCCAGAACTTGAAACACGGCTAAAGTCTATTAGAGAAGTTGTAGAAGACCAATTGAATGGTACACATATATTAAAAGAACGTGTCGGTGCGGAAGATATTGCAGAAATAGTGGCAAAATGGACGGGAATTCCTGTTTTCCGTCTGATGGAAGGAGAAACAGAAAAATTGCTCCACATGGAAGACCGTCTATGTGAAAATGTCATTGGACAATCTGAAGCTGTATCTGCAGTATCTCATGCGATAAGACGTTCTCGTGTTGGTCTTGGTGATCCGGATCGTCCATTAGGTTCATTCTTGTTTATGGGACCAACAGGGGTTGGTAAAACACATCTTGCCAAATCACTGGCTGAATTCCTATTTGACGATGTTAATGCAATGGTTCGTATTGATATGAGTGAGTATATGGAGAAACATACTGTTTCACGCCTGATCGGAGCTCCACCGGGATATGTAGGTTATGATGAAGGGGGGCAACTAACCGAAGCAGTGAGACGGAAACCCTATTCTGTAATTCTACTTGATGAAGTGGAAAAGGCACATCCAGAAGTGTTTAATGTCCTTTTACAAATGCTTGATGATGGCAGAATGACCGATGGACAGGGACGTACTGTAGATTTTAAAAATACAGTGGTGATAATGACATCTAACATTGGCAGTCAATGGATTAGCGATTCACATCTTGCCCCTGATGATATTCGTAAAAAAGTTATGGAGGCATTACAATCACATTTCCCTCCAGAATTTCTTAACCGTATTGATGACCTTATAATCTTTGAGCGTTTAGGAATTGAAGAGTTAAAACAGATTGTTACACTTGAGCTTTCTCAACTGAGTGATCGAATTGCAGAGAAAGAAATGACACTATCATTAACTGATAATGCTACTACAGAATTGGTAAATCGAGGGTTTGATACAGTCTACGGAGCCCGACCCCTCAGACGAACAATCCAACGAGATATACTCAACCCCTTAGCAGTTGATATCTTAGAAGGTAAATTCAAAGAGGGTGATGCAGTTTGTGTTGATTATGTTAATGATGGTTTCTTATTCAACTCAGAAGAAGTCTAACTTGACCTATAAATAATGCTACATCACAGGTCGCGATTCGGAGATCGCTCCTACAGAAGAGAAGAATTGCGATTCTTATTTAAACAGTATCGCATGAAGCATCTTATATCCACCAATATATCTTGCTATTTTCTTTTATATTTTTTATTATGTATATAGGATTAGTTATATTTTGTGACTAACAACACAAAGAGGGATATGATTATGGCAGGAAAATTGAAGATTGCGGCTGTCGGTTGTGGAGGTATTGGATTATTACATCAACGTGGTTATCTCCAGCATCAAGGTGCTGAATTGGTTGCGGTTTGTGATATAGATAAAGATAAAGCACAAGCTCGTGCAGAAGAACTCGGTATTGGGAAGTGGTATCCTTCAATTAAAGAGATGCTTGAAAATGAAGAATGTGATCTTGTGGATGTAGTCACTGCAGACCATTTACATTTTGAACCTGTAATGGAATGTCTGGATGCAGGAAAGCATGTTATATCAGAAAAACCATTATCATTGAAAATTGATGAAGCGGAACAGATGGTGACTAAGGCAGATGAAATGGGTGTATATCTTGCAATTGACTATAACCGTAGGTTTGCTCCAGGCTATGTACAGGCAAGGAAGTGGTTTGATGCTGGAGATATTGACGAGGTATATTACTTAGATATGAAACTCTCTCAAGGAGGTCCTGCATCAACGTGGAAAGGTGAATATTATTTGCTCTATGAATTGCAAACGCATGCGCTTGATATATTACGTTGGTTTGGAGGAGAGATTGTTGCCGTTTGTGTTCAGATGGCAAAACCCCGTCAGCATGAAGCCCGCGATGGTGAGGATGCGTGCTTTACAAGTATGGCTATTTCTTTACGCTATGACAGTGAAAAAGTTGCTACATTATTAGCAAGTTGGGATAGCGATTTTATACATCCAATTGAACGATTAGAGATCTGTGGTGCGTCGGGAGAGATTGTTGTTGATAATGTCTTAAGTAAAGCTACACTCATGAAAAGAGACAATCAAGTTGTAGAAGAATATCGTCCATCAATATTCAGGATGGAACAACTTGCATTTGATGGAACTTTTGCTTTACGGATGGCAGCCTTAGTAGATGATTTACTGAATGATCAATTACCCGAACCAACAGGTCGTGATGGTTTGCAGGCGATGCGGATAACAGAAGCTATTGTCGAATCCTGGATAGAAAAACGAGAAGTTAGAGTTAAAATCGATTAACTTTCAGTTATAATAAAACATCTTATTAGGAGAATTGATACAATGAAACGTCTATTAAATGAATCTTCATCTTATGAATATGTAACAAAACACCTCACTTCTACATTACCTCCATTATTTATATTTCTAACTATTACACTCTTCGCCATTAATTGTGGTCCAATGCCATCGCAACGATTACCTATTCCTGAAACATCTTCATCTGAAATTACAACAAATACTCAAAGCACTAATTCCATGAATCTACCGAAAGCAGCGATTGTTGACTTAAAGGAGATTACTTTTCTTAAGGATGCTTTGAAGACACCCGTTACATCTGTTAGTAGCAGAAGTGGGCTTGAAGATTTTCATGTAAGAAACCGAGCAAATGTCAGGCATAGTGCAATAATCTCAAACTGTAACTTAGATATCCTAAAAGCATTTGTCGCACAAGGGTGGGCACCAATAGTTAAGTATGAATTCCACGGGAGAAAATCGGAAATTGTACCGGTTTCTGAATACAGCGACCAAACACAACAGGTATCACTACAACAGGTAAATGGAAATGCAAAACGCCGGGTAGATTACAAGGATTTTGAAACTTCTTTTGTAAGGAGTTCACGAAATCAGTGTGTATTAATCTCTCGTGTACAACTGTCAGAAGCAAATATACGGAAGGTATTAAGCAAATATCTTCCAATTGAAACCTTCGCACAGATTTCAGTAAAAAGTCGCTGATTCTATTATCCTTACTTACACACTATTTTACCTTCCTATGCATAGTTCAAATAAATCCATAAGATATAGATTGATATCTTTAATTATGTATCTCAACCCAATAAGCATTTATAGTCATTATACAATAACTATCTGAGGTGATAATCTTGAAAGCAATTCCATTTACAAATGTTACTATAAATGACCGTTTCTGGTCACCGCGTCTAAAGACGAATTCTGAGAAAACAATTCCTCACGAACTTGAACAGTGCAGGATAACTGGAAGAATAAGCAATTTTGCTAAAGCAGCAGGATTAATGGAAGGCAACTTTGAAGGGATTTTTTTCAATGATTCCGATGTTCATAAATTAATTGAAGCTGCATCTTATACTCTTCACACACACCCAAATCCCGAATGGGAAGAAGAACTGAATGAGGTGATAGACACAATTGCAAAAAGCCAGCAGGATGACGGGTATCTCAATTCCTATTTTACTCTGGTTGAACCAGAAAAGAGATGGCAAAATCTTGGTATGATGCATGAATTATATTGTGCTGGTCATCTATTTGAAGCAGGGGTTGCACATTACCAAGCGACTGGGAGTGATAAATTACTTGATGTCGCTTGTCGTTTTGCTGATCTTATTGACAATACTTTCGGACCAGGAAAACGGGATGGGTTCCCTGGACACCAAGGAATAGAACTTGCCTTAGTAAAATTAGCACGTGTAACTGGTGAAAAACGTTATATGGCACTATCGGAATACTTTGTAAAGACACGTGGTCAATCACCGCATGTGTTTGAAAAAGAATTAGAGAATCCAGATTTACCTGGTGGATTAGGGGCATACCAACATCATTACACACGTGATGGCAAATATGAAGGCACATATTCACAGGCACATCTACCCCTAAAAGATCAGAAAGAATGTGTCGGGCATGCTGTTAGAGCAATGTATCTATATGCTGGTGCTGCAGATATTGCCAATGAGACCGGAGATAGTGAGATTACAGATGCACTTGAAGCACTTTGGCAAAATGTGGAAAAAAGATTATATATCACAGGTGGTGTGGGTCCGTCAGGACACAATGAAGGTTTCACACAAGATTATGAGTTACCAAATTTTTCTGCCTATGCTGAAACTTGTGCATCCATAGGATTAATCTTTTGGGCACACCGAATGTTCCTATTAAAGGGTATTTCACGGTATATGGATGTCTTAGAAACTGCCCTATATAATGGTGCGTTGTCTGGAGTATCTCTTGATGGTACGGGTTTCTTCTATCAGAATCCATTAGCAAGTCGGGGTGGTAGAGAACGTAGTCCTTGGTTTGGGTGTGCATGTTGTCCTCCAAATATTGCGCGTTTGTTCGGATCTTTAGGTGAGTATATCTATGCTCAATCCGAAGATGATATATGGGTAAACCTATATGTTGGTGGTTCTGCTTCGACAACACTTACAAGTGATGTGTCATTGAAATTAACCCAAGAGACCGATTATCCATGGTCAGGATATGTAAGAATAACAGTTAATCCTGAAAAATCAACTTCCTTCACACTCAATTTACGTATTCCCGGCTGGTGTAAAAATCATTCAATTACTGTTAATGGAGAAGGACTTAATAATACAGGAACTTCATCGGGATATCTAACCGTTAATAGACAATGGAAGTCTGGTGATATTGTTGAATTGAAAATGGATATGCCAGTTGATAGGATTTTTGCACATCCCAATGTAAGAGATAATCTTGGTCGATCCGCCTTACAACGTGGTCCCTTACTTTACTGTTTTGAAGATATTGATAACTCCGATGGAGCTTTTGAAACGTTATCTCTTTTCGATGATGCTTCAATTCACGCAGAATACAATAATGAGTTCTTGAATGGTGTTACGTTGTTAAAAGGAACAGGTTTAGTATATGATGCATCCGATTGGGATAATCAACTCTACCTATCAAAACCTATTTCGAATAAAATTGATGTTACCGCGATACCCTACTATGCTTGGAGTAATCGTGGTGCAGGACAAATGGCAGTTTGGGTATTGTAAATATATAAGGGTCATGACAGTCCACCGAGCAGCTTTATTGAATCTTCCAAATTAGTATTGTGCCATCATAACTACCACTCGCAATAGTATTGCCATTTGAAGAAAACACTACTGAGGTAACACCTATGGTATGTCCTGTAAATGTAGTTATATGTTTTCCAAAAGAAGCATGCCAGAAACGAATTGTCTTATCCCAACTACCCGTAACTATCAGATTACCATCAGGAGAATAGTCAAGTGTTGTAACGGTTGATGTATGTCCAATGAGAGTAGTCTTATGTTCATAGGTTTGTGTATCCCATAGCCATACTCTTGAATCTGTACCACCCGAAGCGATTGTTGAGTTATCTGGTGAAATCTTAACAGAGGTCAGTATTCCACGATGTCCTCTAAGTGTTGCTTTATCTGTAAGTGTTGCTTTATCTGTAAGTGTGTCTGAATCCAATAAACATATTGTCTCGTCAAAACTTGCACTTGCAACTGTGGAACCGTCTGGTGAAAATGCAACTGACACAACTGGTTGTGTATGTCCAACAAAAGTCGCAAGATGCTGTTTTGCATCTATATCCCATAGTCGAACTGTTTTGTCGTAGCTGCCTGATACAATTTTGCTGCCATCTGGAGAAAATGCAACAGTATACACATTTATAGTATGTTCTTTAAATGTGGTGATTTCCATTTCTGTTTTGGTGTCCCACAGCCGTAAGGTTAAGTCATTACTTCCTGTTGCAATCATGTTTCCATCAGATGATATGTCCACAGATTGCACAGAACTTGTATGACCTAAGTATGTTTTGCTGGTTTCAGAATCAATATCCCACAACACCATTGTGCCATCTTCATAACCCGCAGCAATCATATTTTCATTAGAATATGCAATTGAGTTAACTATATCCGTATGTCCAGTGATTTGGTGAATTAGTTCCTTTGTATGCGTATCCCATAATCGTATAATATTGTCCCAAGTTACACTTGCGATTATGTTTCCATCTGGCGTAATTGCCACTGAAGACCGGATAGGAGCCGAATGACCTACTATTGTTGACTTATATTTACCTATTGCAGTCTTTACTCTAAATGAAGACTGGTGTTGTCCTGTTTTTCCGTTCCATAAATGTATGACATTTTGCATATCCATACTTGCCAATCGATTTCCTTCAGGAGAATATATCAAAGTATTCACTATACCTATATCTTCACTAAGTAGAATCATAGATTCATTTTTTTGAATATCCCACAGACGGATTGTCTTGTCTTTACCACCACTTGCAAGTATATTGCCATCAGGAGAAAATGCAATAGTTGTAACCTCATGGGTATGTTCTTTTATTGTTGTAATATGGTCTTTTGTTTGTACATTTATCATTCGTATGGTTTTATCTTTACTTCCACTTGCAAGGATATTACCATCTGGAGAAAATGCCACTGAAGTAACACTGTCAGTATGGTCTATATTTGTATAACTAACGTCCCCTGTCTCTATGTCCCAAAGTTTAACTGTTTTATCTTTACTTCCACTTGCAAGTATTTTTCCATCTCCTGAAAATACAACACAATTGACTTTGTCTGTATGTCCTTCAAGTGTATCTATGAGTATGCCTGTTTGTCCATCCCACAATCGTATCGTATGATCCCAACTTCCTGACGCAAGCATCCTCCCATTCTGAGAATATGCTAACGTATATACACTATCAGTATGTCCAGTGAGAAGATCTATTTCTTTTACCATATCCTCACGTATTTCATAAATCCATATACCGATTGAACTACCAACAGCAAGATGAAAACCATTAGGAGAAAAAGCCACATTTCCGGTAATTACACCTTTCCCAAGTCGTTTTATTGCTCCTTCAGGCAAACTCAATGTGGTGTAATCTGCTCCTGTGGCAGTTATTTGAAAAAACCAACCTAAGAAAGAGGAAATTAATAGGATTTTAAATAACTTCATAATACTTTCTAATTTAGTACTTTCAAGGTAAGTTAGTTAGCGTATAATGAATTTCGGGTTAAACAGGGAATATAACAATGAACAAGTCAGAAGGAAAAGTCAATTCCTAAATGTATTTAGTAATAAAATAGGATGCTTAAACCTACAAAGGACATTATATTTCAAACCTGATGTACTAATAATTATGGCAGATTCCAAACAAGGACTGTCCCTTCATTACCACCACTGGCAATTGTCTTTCCATCAGGAGAGAATTTCACTGTATTTGCATCCTGTGAATGTCCTTTGTAAGTGTGTATTAGATTACCAGTTGTTGTATCCCACAACTGAACAAGACCTCTTCGATCCCCTGTAACAATTTTTGAACCATCTGGGGAGAATGAAACACTCAGAAATTGCCAATTATTTTCTCCAATTTTCAATTTTATATCTTCGGATTCAACATTCCATAGGAAAACATGATTATCAGCACTTGCACTCGCGAGTGTGGTACCATCAGGAGAAAAAGCAACTGATGTGATTCGTGCTTTATGTCCATCAAGTCTAGCCACATGTTCTTTTGTGTGTAGGTTCCACAAACTAATTGTGGTATCTTGACTCCCACTTGCAAGGATACTACCATCAGGGGAGAAATCGACTGATGTAACATTATCTGTATGTCCTGCCAATTTTCTTCTTTCCTTTTTTAACTTTGCGTTGCATAACCGGACCGTGTTGTCTGTAAGTCCTATAGCAAGTGTATCACCATCAGGGGAATATGCTATAGAATTTATATTTTCTCTGGTTTCAATTCTTTCTGATTTCGGTTTTCTTGAATATGTCTGTAAAATCCGTTTCCGTCCTTCCCAGAATAATACTCTTTTCATCTTACCTCCAGTAGCAATGGTATTCCCATCTGGTGAGTAGGCTACTGACGTAAGTACAGAGGCAAAGTACCCTTTAAGGGCAGCTTTGTTTTGTCCAGTCTGTGTATCCCATAAAAGACCTGCTCTACCCTTACCCACAGAAGCAATCGTATTTCCAACAGGTGAATATGCTATAGAAAGGACTGAACCACCATGTCCCTCAATTGTTGACTTATGATTAAGTTTTTCTAAATCCCATAACATCACATTTTCACCAAATCCCTTAGATGCCAGAATTTTACCATCAGGAGAGAATGATAAGTTATAGATATTATAATCATTTGATTTGATTGTTGTTTTGAATTCACCTGTTTCTGAATTCCATAATTTAATTGCCTCATAATCACCAGTAGCGATAGTCTTGGTATCAGGAGATACTGCAACTATTGATAAATCAAACAATGGATTCAGTTTTATTGTTAATTTGTTATATCCACGTTTAGCATCCCATACTTTAACAGTGTTATCCGAACTCCCCGTAATTAATGAGTTGCCATCTGATGTATATCCAACAAAATTTACGCTATTATCATGTTCAGCATATAAGGGTGTCATTTGTTCAGTCTCAATATTCCACAATAAGACAGCATTATCATTCCCACCACTTCCCAATGTCTTACCATCCATTGAAAATGATAATGATGTGATCGTATCTGTATGTCCTTTCAGTGTCGTGATATGTTGTCCATTTTCTACATCCCACAATCTAATCTCCGATTCAATTATTCTCGTACCATCCTCATAATGTTCGTTTGCTGAAGCAAGTGTTTTTCCATCAGGAGAGAACGCTAATGCTGAGATTATCCACGGGTGTCCTTCCATTCTATACCCCTGCTCTCCATTTCCAGCATTCCATAAACGAACAGTATGATCCGAACCCCCACTTGCAATGGTTTTCCCATCAGGTGAGAAAACAACCCTCTTAACACCATTTTGATGACCCGTGAGGAGCATAAGTTCTTTCGGTTTATTATCCAATCGGACATCATAAATCCAGATCCCAATTTCACTGGCTACTGCAAGTCGTGTGCTATCCGGTGAGAAAGCAAAATTTCCACTTATCCGACTCTTACCAAGACGCATAACCGCACCTTCAGGGAGTTCCCATGTTGAGAAATCATCTGCATTAACATTATATGTTATAAAATAAATAGTCATTAATAACGCGATTGTAGTTCGTGTAAGATTCATCATCTCTATTATGGACCAATTTGAATGTTAGGATCGATGAAAACGACGTTCCAATTCATCACGACCCATTTCTATGATGATTGGTCTGGAATGAGGACAATTGAAAGGGAGTTTGGCGTATGATAACTCCCGAATGAGGTTAATCATTTCTTTAGTGTCCAAGGTATCACCAGCCTTTACTGCTGATTGACAGGCTAACGTAATCAGCGCATCATCAATTGCTTTGGGAATTTCCACTTCAGAATGTGGTTGTTCTGGGAGTTTATCAAGAAGATCTGTGACAGTTTGTCCTGCTGATCGGGTAGGAAGTGTTGATGGGATAGCTCGGATAAGGATGGTATTTCCACCAAAGTCTTCTAAATCAAACCCAATTTTTTTGAATAACTCTCCATGAACCTTTAGTATACCAATCTGTTGAGGAGTCACTTCTAAAGTAATGGGTAGTAGAAGACCTTGTACTGGGATGCCATCAGTTTTTAACTGATTGACAAATCGTTCATATAGAACACGTTCCGCAGCAACGTGTTGATCAATAAAGAAGATTCTATCTTCACCTTCAGCGACAATATAGGTCTTAAATAGATTTGTCTTCAGTTCGACATTTTCAAAATCAAGTAGTTTTAGTTTTACACCATCTGGTATTGATTGTTGTGGGTGAACAACGGTAGTTCCTGAAACCTTACTTGTAGGTTTAGTTTCTTCTTCAGGTTGTGCTTCTGTTTCTACAGATTTAGGTTCAACTGTTTCAATACGTTCCTCTATCGGTTCAGATGTGTTGATAGGTTCAATTCTATGATCTGTTGAAGTCGTTGTTTTGGATTGTGGTTGGGTAGTTGTAGAAACTGGTATTGGATCTGGATGTAATTCTTCAGGTGTTTTCTCTTCAGATGTTTCTATAGGAGTTTCTATTTTAGGTATGAATTTCTCTCTATTTATCACACTCCGTAAAACCTTAACAATTCCACTAAATATTGTACGTTCGTTTCTGAACCGTACTTCTATTTTAGCAGGATGCACATTCACATCAACTTTATCAGGTTCAAGAGTCATAAAAAGAAATGCGACTGCATGTCGATCTTTTTGTACTGTCGCGCTTACCCCTTCCCTTAATGCTGCTCCAAGCATCTGACTCCGTATCGGACGTTGATTCATGAAAAAGAGTTGATATTCACGATTTGTCTTAGTAAAATCAGGTTTTCCTAAGAGTCCTGATACATTGAATTCGGATAATTCCTCTTGAAATTCAATTACATTATCAGCAAAATCTTTACCATACAATAGTCTTGTTCTTTCCAAATAGGAATCGCAAGCACGTACATCTAAGATCGTCTTTGTATTATGTGTCAAAGAAAAATGAATCGTCGGATGTGCTAATGCTGCCCATGTTACATGGTTAGTTATATGGTTAATTTCTGTGGTATCTGTCTTAAGAAACTTAAGACGTGCGGGGACATTATGGAAAAGATTGCTAATCGAAATATGTGTTCCTGGTGAACAACCACTCTCTTCAACCGATCGAAATACACCACCATCAACATTTATCTGGGTCCCTTGAATTGCATCAGGAGTGCGTGTAAGAAGTTCAAATTCAGAAACAGACGCAATACTTGCCAATGCTTCACCCCGAAATCCAAATGTATGGATATTCTCAAGATCCTCAATTTGACTCACTTTACTTGTTGCATGTCGTTCTATTGCCAGTAAAGCATCCTCACGTTCCATACCGATACCATTATCTGAAACACGGATCAGTGCTTTTCCACCAGCTCGGATTTCTACTCTAATACTTGTACTCTCAGCGTCAATTGCATTTTCAATAAGTTCTTTTACAACAGAGGAAGGACGTTCGACAACTTCTCCTGCAGCGATTTTATTCGCAACATCTGATGATAGAATTTTTATTTTTGCCATGTAGATTAATTACCAAATATAACGGTTTCTCCATTTAATAGGGATTATATCGTAAGACCACATCATGTTTTAAATAACTGAAAAAATACAACGATAGAACGTGATTAGAGTTATGGACATTAGGTGTTAATGATACTTAATTTAACATTAAAAAAGCAATATATCAATTGAATAGGAATCAGACAGTTTTTGAAGAAATTTCACCTTTTATGTATCTTTGCTTCCCCATCAGTCCGTATTTCTTCAAGTTTAGTAATCGCTTTCTCTAAAGTCTGAAGATCATCTGGATATTCACCCCAATGAAGTTCCTTTAACAATGAGAAGGCTACTGGATTTTTAAGTTTTGTTTTTCTTCTTTCCTTTTTGCTGGATTGAAAAAAACTTTGATGATCCCTAATCATCTTATCTACGTTTTTTTGTGCTTGATTTAATTCTACCATATAGCGTTCGTAATAACGAGGTTTTACACGTGGTGGTAGAATCTCACCATCTGATTTATAATATACGATGTTTTTCCCATCAGGAATCACCCCATACACCATCAAGTCATATTTCTCTTTCCGACTAAGCCGTCCACCAGTGAATTTTGAGAAAAACTCCTTATTCACTACATAAGCAGAAACAGTTTCCATTTTGTCTGATACCAAGGATTCGTACGAAGCAACAATCCAGAACTTAAGATAGGCATCTTCGTACTCTCTCCAGGTATCAATATATAGTGGTAATTGTAGACTATTTCGCATAGCTTCCTTTTTCTCTGGACTAACAACCCTCCATAAATCACGTCTATTTATCATATATATTCTCCGTTGCATTACTACTCTATAATCCATGTATTCTGCTAATGGTTGTCCTAATTCCAAATTTTGTTTAAGCCATTTTTCTTGAGGGTATGCTTTGTCTAATTTCGTTGGATAATTTGATCCAAATTCATTCCTATATACTTGATACCATTTATTCTTCATTTCTGATACAGTATAGGGTTGATACTTCTCACGGATCATTTGAAGGTCAATCCGTTCCCATTCAAGCTGGATAGGGTGTTTCTTTAGTATATCTGTTGCAGGGATTTCCCTATATAATTTTGGCTGTTCAAAAGATAGGTCATAGGTATGAATATGTTTAACGGATTCCCCTTCTGGAGTAACATGCTCATGGGGTATTGAGGGTGGTATATTAACGAGAATGGGAGTAGGATTAAATACTAAACGGGAATAAAAGAAGTAGGAAATAATACCTAATATGAGAATGGAAAGAATTAGGAGAATAAACTTCTTCATCAAATACCATCATACGGAAATATAGCAATACACTAATTTGAAGATTAAAATTCGAGATAAAAAATATGTAAATTTAACAGTTTCACACTATAGAATTATACCCTTATGGTTATCATATTTCAATAGACTTAACGGGAGATTGACATTAACAATAGTTGCTAAGGAAGGATTAGAATTTACATTCATGTGCATGTATGTAAGCTTTGGAAGGAAAGGATTCCAATTTACAATAACATACTTAATCTAACGTGAGTTTGATTAGACACATTGTAACCCGAACTTTTAGTTAACACCAGGATGCACAAACTGGAAAGTTTGTGCTACAAAGACTATCTTCAAGACAAAATTTTGTTTATCGAACTGACATTTTTGATTATCAAACTGATGTTAATCTATACTATATTTGACAAAATAATTGCATATCCATTATAATTACCACACTGAATATGGATAATCCCTTGGATACATACTTCTTCAGGTCAATTCTACATAAAATCTATATTCTAACTCTGGGTCGTGTGAATGCGTTATCGGGTCGCAGGTTCGACTCCTGCCAACGGGTGGAATGTAATGTAAAACCTGTTGTAGCTCAGTGGTAGAGCATCTGTATTCCGTTTCTTATCCAGAGTTTTCGTATGATCTGAAGTTATGGTATTCATCTCTATTGCTATATTCATTACGCTTATGTATGATACCATCATTCAGACATCTGGAGGATTTGAGAAATGAATCAACATGATTATACAGTCACTGAATCGGAAATAAACTTTTTTAAAACATTCGGTTACCTCAGTTTTCCACAATTAATGGTAGATAGAATCAAAGAAATTCAGGATGCGTTTGAAACGGTTTGGGAAGAACGTGGTGGCGGTCATAACGGAAGACCCCACGAAGGTACAGCACGGTCCTGTATTGTTCCCTTTATAGATCAAAGTGCTGTGTTGTGTTCTTTACTTGATGATCCGCGTATCCTGGCAATTGCCAAAACACTTCTCGGAGATGATTTTAACTATATGGGAAGTGATGGTAATTTCTATGTAGGTGATACCGGATGGCATTCTGATGGAGGACATAAATTAGAAGATCCAATGCATTTAAAAATTGCATTCTATTTGGATCCTCTGACCCGTGATTCTGGTGCATTACGTGTAATTCCTGGAAGTCATCTATTCGGTGATAACTATGCCGATGGTCTGAGTCAACAAGTAGGGAAGAGTCAGGAAATGTGGGAAATACACGGAAAAGATGTACCTGCCGTAGTGTTTGAAACCACACCAGGAGATCTCGTGCTGTTTAACCACAATACAAAACACGCAGCATTCGGTGGTGGCAAACGAAGACGTATGTTTACTATGAATCTTTGCCAAAGGTATCCAGAGGAAAAATTGGAAGCATTACAAGCCTATATAGCAGGCTCAGCACGTTTCTGGATAGATCGTAAATATAGTGAAATAATGGTAAATACGGCAACACCAGAACGGGAAATACATCTGGAACAGGTTAGAGCAAACGATGGTCATCTTGCAGCACTTTCACAACAAGCACGAGAAAGTATGAGTGAACCCTCACGTGGATGATGCATCATTCCACGCTTTACGAACATAATTAACTGACTCTTCAAACCCTTTTCGTCCTTGACGACTGGCTTCCTCAATACTGAGCCAACCATCATAATTAGTTTGTCGTAACCGTGAGAGGATTTGTTGAATTGGGGATGCACCTGTCCCAACCCTAACCGGTTCAAATGTACCTATTTCCTTCATGTCAAATATATGAAGTACTACTATTCTATCTAATACCTTCTCAAAAAGGTCAAGAACATCTTCGTTAAGGACAAGAGGGTTAGCGGTATCAAAACAGACACCAAGGTGTGTATCCGATAGTTCGTTTAGGATTTCTATGAAAATTTCTGACGGTTGTGAGAAATCCCAATACTCCCATGGTGCCCCCTTGGTGTGATTCTCATAAGCGAGTGTGATCCCATGTTTTTCTGCTTCATCAAGAGCATGTCGAAAACCCTCCGTTACCCAACGAATTCCATCCTCACGTTTAATCCCGGGATGTTTTTGCCCTGCAGTCACTCTTACAAATTTAGCCCCTAAATCTTTTGCTAATCTAATATCTGTTTTTATATCCAGTAATTCCTGTTTTCGCATTGTTTTATCAGGATCTGTAAAGTCAGAATAGCATGCTATCATACAGGCATCTATTTTTCTTTCTGTGAGTATAGTCCTTACTCTATTAATTGTTTTTTCACTACGATCTGGAAAGAATTTGATACTAAAATCAACACCATCCAAACCTAATTGAGATGCAAGATGAATCCAATCTGCAACCGTACTTTTTCCTGAGAAAATGTCATCGTATAGGGATACGGGAAGGCAACTAAGTTTCATATATTCCCAGTATATTGATATTACAATTAAGTTTGGTCATCAGAATATTGATAGACATTATATTCTATACATTAATGGGATGCAAGAATTTGTTGTACGCATTTTTCTTATTGAATTCTATAGTTATACAAAGGGTGCATAAATCATTTGTCACAATAGGTGTTAATTTAAGCATTAGACTCTTAGTAAGAGTGTGGATTCCAATCCACACTCTTATACCATTTTTAAAATTAAGGTCTCTTAAATGTAGTAAAAACTTTCAGTTAGTATGGTATTTCAAGTCCCGTATATTACCGATTTAATAAATTAATCTTCATGAATAAGGGTTCGTAAAATTGCTCCGTGAAAGTTTCCGTGAATGTGCAAGCATTTCAAAATGATAAATATTAACACTTTTCCTTTCACATTATCCATACATCTAATACCATTTTGGTAATTAAAGTCTCATTAATAGAATCTCTTAAATGTAGTACAAACTGGATGAAGATTAAGAAAATATTTCGGTAATTCTAATTCCGCCAGACCTGGTAGGTATTGAGTCCCGTAGGGACGGAATGTCTATAGAAAACGGATCAATTAACTGAATGAGTCCCGTAGGGACGGAATGTCTATAGAAGTGGTTATCACCAATATCCCAAGCCCGGGGAATGCCATAAGGCATTCATACCGTTGATTCGCGGGGCGAAAGGTGTGTAGAAAACGTAATAAACACAAAACACTAAGCCCCGGTGAATGACTAATGAGGATTAACTAAATATTTCGGTAATTCTAATTTTCCCAAACCCGGTAGGTGCGGTTTCCTAACCGCACCATAGGCGTCAATTTAGCGGTTTTTTGTAGCATTTTCAAGATATTCCAATGTTGTTTTTCTATTAGCTCTTCTTTCAATGTAGCACCCGTTTTCGAATACTTGTTTTATCTCATCAAATGTCTCTCTAAGATGTCTCTTTGACTTGCGAAAGCTTATTGTGATTGTGCGTGTGTAGGACGTAATAAGCTCTACTGTTTTCGATAAACTATGCCGTAAACATCGCCATCCTATGACCAACATCACCCAATGCCGAATGATTGCAGCGATCAGTTTAGCATATATTTCACATAGAATACGATACGGTTTTTTACTTCGTGATGTGTCTACTTTTCCAAGGCTTTTAAAGCACTTAAATATCAACTCGATCTGCCATCGAATCCGCGCAATGACACATATCTGTTCAGCGGTGAGTTGATCCGTTCCAATATTTGTAATGTAGATATTCCAACCTGCGAGTTGGAGTCGTGCCTGTGATGCTTGTGTATGCTTTCGTTTAGCACGATAGTTGATATCTCGTCGTCGTTTTTCGGTTTCTTCTTCGGAGAGTCTCTGAGCTACTAATCTTACTTTCATCCGCTTTTTTGAACCTATGAAAATATCTGTTTCGATAATGTTTTCGGTCTGAAACTTGAGCCATTTATGTAAACAAAGAGGCTTTCCTGTATTGTCAAAAACCGAACACCTAACTTTATACCGTGAAATCCAAAAGACCCCTTCGTCCGTAAGTTCTTGAAGGGTTTGTAGCGAAAAATAACCGAGATCCGCAAGGCGTAAACTCCCTTGGGGGAGCCGGTCAATCTGTTTTTCTACAGTGCTATCAGCGGTGATGCCGTTGGTGAGTTGAAAGTGTTCGAATGTCCCTGTAGCAACATCGAAGCGTAGATGGAGTTTCAGTTCGGATTTGTTCGGATAATCCTTTTTACTGGCACCTTCCCAAATATCGTGAAGCGTATCAGGGAGTGTTATCCAAGAACTATCTTGTATATAGATACCGTTGAACTGTTCAAGGAGTGGGAGAACTTGTGGATCCGCAGAAATCACTTCGGACGCAGCCGCGTCAAGGATTGCTTTGAGGGTTTGTGCAGCTTCAGCAGTAAATCGTTGTTCAATCGCTTGTCGTGAGATTGGAGTACCGAGAGAAGCAGCAGTATGTGTAAGTTGAGTATAGGTGGCATCAGGATTTTCTAACCAACTATAAATAAGTGTCTGAGCAAAATGACTCCCCGCAAGTTTTCGATTTCTTTTGCAAAATCCTGTTTCAAGGGCTGCTTCATCAGCAATGGTTGTTAGAATCTGTTGCATTTTTTCAGGAACCTGTGATAATGTATTCATTGGAAACACCTCTTGTATAAAGTAAAAGGTAATATTTTTATACATTATATAGGAGGTGTTTTCACTTAACAATAATTATTATTGAAAAATCAGACATCCTTTTTCTAAAATTGACGCCTATAGTGCGGTTTCCTAACCGCACTGGATCTTTCTCCAAAATTACCGAATTTAAAAATTAATCTTCATATGTCATTCATACCCGGGGAATGATAAATGAAGTTAAAAAAATAAAATAGGTAATTTGGACCCAGAGCTGGTAGGTGCGGTTTCCTAACCACGGGGAATGCTAAATAGCATTCATACCGTTGATTCATAGGCGTCAATTTAGTGTTTTTTTTATAGCATTTTCAAGATATTCCAATGTTGTTTTTCTATTAGCTCGTCTCTCAATATAGCATCCTGTTTCGAATACTTGTTTTATTTCATCAAATGTCTGCCTAAGATGCTTCTTAGACTTGCGAAAGTTTGTTGTGATTGTGCGTGTGTAGGATGTAATAAGATCTACTGTTTTCGATAGACTATGTCGTAAACATCGCCATCCTACGACCAACATCACCCAATGCCGTTGGAGCCGTGCCTGTGATGCTTGTGTATGCTTTCGTTTGGCACGATAGTTGATATCTCGTCGTCGTTTTTCGGTGTCTTCTTCGGAGAGTCTCTGAGCTACTAATCTTACTTTCATCTTTACCGGCGCCTTCCCAAATATCGTGAAGCGTATCAGGGAGTATTATCCAAGAACTGTCTTGTATATAGATACCGTTGAACTGTTCAAGGAGTGGAAGAACTTGTGGATCCGCGGAAATCATTTCGGACGCAGCCGCATCAAGGGTTGCTTTGAGGGTTTGTGCAGCTTCAGCTGTAAATCGTTGTTCAATGGCTTGCCGTGAGATAGGAGTACCGAGCGAAGCAGCAGTATGTGTAAGTTGAGTATAGGTAGCATCAGGATTTTCTAACCAACTAAAAGTAAGTATCTGAGCAAATTGACTCCCTGTGAGTTTTCGATTTCTTTTGCAAAACCCTGTTTCAAGGGTTGCTTCATCGGCAATGGTCGTTAGAATCTGTTGCATTCTTTCAGGAACCTGTGATAATGTATTCATTGGAAACACCTCTTGTATAAAGTGAAAAGGTAATATTTTTATACATTATATAGGAGGTGTTTTCACTTAACAATAATTATTATTGAAAAATCAGACATCCTTTTTCTAAAATTGACGCTAATAGTGCGGTTAGGTAACCGCACCTACTGGGGTAATGAATGCAATATGCTTGTAAATGAAGTTCATATACCTATTATCAAACGCAAGTTATTGCAGGAATTATAAACCCTCTTATTTAATTTGCTTATTGACAATTTTAATCACTTTATGCTAAAGTGTTTAAAACAGACGGATAGAACACCAGGCTTGATGATTTGTCGAGAAATCTGTCAAATACCACTGAATACACGGTAAAGCAGGTTAATACCTTGTTCTAAGGTTGGAGACATGCCAAGGTGCAGGTTTTGTCCTCCGTCTAAAGTTCATTAACACAAGCAAAGACTCACTAAACCCTTAATAATGTGAGCAGCGCAAGGTTTGACAAAATATAGTCAAGGAGGCAGATCTATAATGCGTTTATTCAGTTTTCTATTCATACCTCTCCTACTCATTTCAATAATTGGATGTTTTGGTACCGGAGAAGTTAATATAACCGAACCCCCTTCTTTTAGTAATGCCACACGGATCGTCGTAACTCCTTTCATTGCAGAAGAGGAACATGGACAACAGCTCGTAGGTAGAATTACTACCAATTTAGCTACGCGGTTGGATCTTATTTTGAAAGATAAAGAATGGGTATATGACATTTCCGAAAAAGTTCAACCCGTAAAAGATAAATTACAAGAACTTGGACTCGATATCAACGATGTTTACGCTGATCCAGCATTAGCTGCAAGAATAGGACAAGCTCTAAAAGCAGATTTGATCATCACGGGTATGGTAGTCGAACCCAAACTTGGTCGAAAGGATTCAAATGAACACCTTATGCGACAAGGTAGACAGTCCGGAATTTCAGGGACATCCACATATATTACTACCCGTCAATCTGCTTTCGGAAGAGTACGTATAAAGATTATTGACACATCAAATGGGAATGTCTTATATAACAATCAAATTAGATCCTATCTCAAGTATTGGTACGCCTATCAGACACAAAGTAGTGCACAGATCATCTTCAAAGAAGATATAGAAATGCTCGCAGATTTAGGATTAGAATTGCCAAAGCGCATCGCATTTATGCTTAACCCAAACGAACTCAAAGAAGAACCAGAAGATAAAGTATTATTGAAACCTGATATCGTTCTTAAAGGTAATGCTGGAATAATTCAATTCAAATAGAACTTACGGTTAATAAATAAAACCTAATACGAACTGAAGAAATTTCGGTACGTATTAGGTTTTATTTATTAATGTATACTGTATAATAGCAGTGAGGTGCAGCCGTGTGTACTCCACTAACTATCTTCAGCAACTGTTTTTGTACTCGTATCATCAAAAAAGTCATTTATCTGCCGAGCATACGCTTCACCATGGTGCAAAAGTAAAGAAGATATATCATAAAGATCAGAGGCAGGTAATCCTTCATAAGGATTAGCGATTTTTTGGTAACAGTCTAAGGCGTGTTCAAAGAAATTTAATGTATCAAGATCAATTGCACCGCTTTCCTGAATCGAACGAAAACTTTGTTGCTTTTGGTATGGAGGTGTATTACCACTAAATTCTATAATAGCATTGTTTATGTCAACTGCTCTCTGTACAATCATCAGGAAGCAACTTTTTACATAAGAATGGGTTAGACGATCAGAGACTATATAATCATCTTTACTTGATGGAAGACCGTTTCGCAATTGATCAAAACATTCTTCCATATAAGCCAATTTCGCCTTCACAGGATTGAAATGACGCTGTAACGTTCGCTTTTCAACAGTTTCTGACATACGATTCTCCTCCAGAATAATGTATTTTATTTTATACACCTGATTAGACGCTTTTGTTCCTTGAAAGTTGTAATTGTTAAAGAAATGAAAGATTTCATAAATATAGTCAAGACTTACACAGTTTTCTTGATAGGATATTTATTCAAACCAACTACCATTGTAATAACAAGTAATCAGACACTAAATGGAGTCCTGTAGGGACGGAATGTTTATAGGAAAACTATCCAACACTTATCTTGAATCCCGTAGGGACGAAATGTCTACAGAAGTCGTTATCAACAATATCCTAAACCCCGGGGAATGACTAATGAGGATTAAGTTTTAAATTCGGTAATTCCCATTTTCATAAACCCGGTAGGTTCGGTTTCCTAACCGAACCGAATTTCTAAAACATTACCGAATTATTATTTTAATCTTCATATGTCATTCAAAATTGACCTCTTAAATTAAAATATGTTAAAATTTCTGAATACAATTTGAGGAAAACATGAAAGCAGTTATTAGAACAGGTGATGGTGGAACAGATGTCCTGAAAATCGCAGAAATACCTCCACCTCAACCAACAGAAACACAACTTCTCGTAGATGTCAAAGCAACCGCTCTAAATCGTGCTGATCTAATCCAACGCCGTGGAGGATATCCACCACCCCCAGGAGATTCTGAAATACTCGGCTTAGAAATCGCTGGTACAGTCTCAGATCTCGGAAAAAACACAGAAAGGTTTAACATAGGGGACCGAATCTTCGGACTCGTTGGTGGCGGTGGCTATGCAGAAAAAGCCGTCATTGACTACCGAATGGCTATGCACATCCCTTCAGATTGGAGTTTTGAAGAAGCTGCAGCTGTACCAGAAGTATTCTTTACTGCAAATGAAAATATATTCACTTTAGGACAACTCACAGAAGGTGAAACAATTCTAATCCATGCAGGTGGAAGCGGTGTCGGCAGCGCAGGTATTCAGATAGCAGATCATGCAGGAGCTCAAGTATTCGTTACTGCCGGAAACACCAAAAAAATCAACAAATGCATGGAACTTGGAGCAAAGGCAGGAATTAACTATAAAGACTCAGATTTCACTGACGAAATAAGTCGTTTGACAAATGGTGATGGTGTAGATGTCGTATTAGACTTTATCGGGGCAGAATACCTACAACGGAATTTGAGCATACTAAAAATAAAAGGACGGTTACTACAAGTCGGATTGATAAGCGGTTCAGAAACAAATATCAATTTAGGTATAGTAATGCGTAAACGTCTAAAGATAATTGGTTCTGTGATGAGACCACAATCCCTTGAAGAAAAAGTAGCTATCACACAACGATTTGTAGAACGTTGGTTGCCAAAATTAATAACTGGTAAACTCCAACCCATCATTGATACAGTATTCACATTAGAACAGGTAAGAAATGCGCACGAATATATGGAGGCAAATCGTAATTTCGGAAAAATTCTACTAAAAATATAAAATAATTTAGAAAAATATATTTTTTTTGAAGAAAACCAAAACATCTTACAACTAAAGTATAAATCACAAATGCAATAATCCCAAGGTTTTTAGTTTTCGATTGTTTGTCGATTATTATATACACACTGAATGTTATACCATTTCTAATTGAAAATGTCTCTTTTTTGTACCACAAACTTTATGAGGATTAAGTTTTAAATTCGGTAATTCCCATTTTCCCAAACTTGGTAGGTTCGGTTTCCTAACCACGGGGAATGCTAAATAGCATTCATACCGTTGATTCGAATTTCTAACACATTACCGAATTATTATTTTAATCTTCATTCAGTTTGTGACCTGAAAAATGACTGCCATAATAACCACCTAATGAGACAATAATTTATAGAAATAGTATTATGTGTAGGAGAGGATTCCGATCCCCGATCTAATTAATGAAGAAAACATCCATCTCTAACAACTAACATACATATATCACAAAAATAGAAGCACATATTAAGAATATCTGTCAAAATGAAAATAAAATTAGAAGTTACAACACAAACTAAAAACAAATGACAATTTATAAATACGATCCTAAATACAAAGTTTCATATACGTCAAAAAAGCATACCTTTTTAACCGTTGGGAATCTCAAAATCAGGAAGGATAAAAAGAACACAAAACCACACATTTTAGAAATTCTTATAAAGTCAATTCAAAGTGGAGTAAAGTCAGTCTATGACAGGGGTTATAGGGGTAATTTACACCAATTTCAATGTCACACCGTGTGACAAAAAGTGTAACTTTTTTCATTTTTTCGAGGAATAGACTCATGCAACAACAACACTATCTACTCTCTGAGATTTAGGATTAAATGTCTATTTTTACACCTTATTTTTTGTCTGTATATTAGGATTAAATCTCTGTTTTTAGACCTTTTTAACAATCTGAAATATCAGTTATTGAAGAGTATTCTCAAGACCAAATATGCCAATTATATACAAAGCCTAAATTGGAAAATTCTAATTCAGGGAAACTGAGTATCTAATGATAAGTCTATTTTTTGGAGTTTTCTATATCAAAAATACCGTACTCCAGCGGAGTACTATGTCCATAGAAAACGTGAGTTTGATAATAGGCAAATAAGTTTCATTTTCCTAAAATATTACTCCTATACGCCCGGTAGGTGCGGTTTCCTAACCACGGGGAATGCTAAATAGCATTCATACCGTTGATTCGAATTTAAAAATATGATTTATCAAACTCACGTTATAGAAAACAATATCGGAACAATCTGGCACTCCAGCGGAGTGCTATGTCCCAATACATTTCGTATGAAAAACATATAAGTACTTAAGTTATAATTAAATTAACGAATGTGATTCACGGAAAATCGGTCTAATTAAAATTTAAACCCTTATAGAATAAGGGCTCGTAAAATTGCTCCGTGAAGGTTTCCGTGAAAGGGCAACCATTTCAATACGACAAAAATTAACACTTTTTCCATTCACAATAGCCATACATCTAATATAATTATGAGATTGACAGATGAAGGTCACAATGCAATAATGGAGTTGAGATGTATACAAATGAACAATACTTGGGAAAAATATTGGTATCCAGATACAATTGCAGGATGAAGTTGAGTGCCAAAAACCTTTACTCTGAAAATGCCACTGTTAAACGGAAACAATTATCAACTAACAACTAACAACTAATTAAGGCAAGATAATGCTCAAGATTAATCATCAAAATCATATTTTCATATATCACAAAAAAATCAAATCATTTTCCTTTAAAAATGTAATTACCTCCAAAACCCACATCTGGGCAATTTTATTGTATTTTCTCACATTCGCGGGAGTTTTATTCACCTTTAATACTGACATATATGCGGATGTCTCCCATGTCACAACCCAAGACGGTATAACAGTAACTTTTAAATTACCCCAACTCCATGTCAGTAGAGTTTCCCATGATGTAAACAATGGTAATCCGCAAGAAAACATCGTATATGATACAGTTCATTATTCAGATTGTGATTGGATACAAGATCCAGGTTATCCAAAATTACCTGCAACACGGCTGCTTTTAGCAATACCTCCCGATGTAAAACTAAACAATACTGACATATCAGTTCATGCAGGTTTTCTGCAAACTCGCAACGGTGTGAAACTCCCAGTTGATAAAGAAAATGTATCTACTCATTCTCATCTCTATCCTTCAGTCTTGGCACGTATAGAAATGGATGGATACATACGTTCTCAACGCGTCATTACATTAGCACTACATCCAGTACAATACAATATACAAACACGTATACTTCAGTCTTACACCAGTCTCACAGTCTCTATTCCTTTTCAATCACAACTATCTAAACTTGGAAATGAAGCAAGACTAAATTCTATTTTATCAAATTCACAGGAACGTCTAAATTCCAACAAGCATTCACTAACACATCATATCCACAACTATTCAGACTATAAAAAGATCTTTAACACAGGTTTTCAGACAAAACGTCCTTCATATATTCAGAATGGAAACGTACCATCTGCTCCCGCTGCACCAGGATTAAATGACAAATCAAATCAAACACGCTATAAATTGTATATTGATAGGACCGGTATATACAGTGTCTCAGCAGCATCACTCCATACCGATTGGGATATTAATCTCATCGGTATTGATCCACAGAAAATACAACTTTCACATGCAGATCAAGAAATACCTATCTATATTAGCGGCGCGGGAGATCGAAGTTTTGATGCAAACGATGCTATTTTCTTCCTCGCCCATGGCACAACAGATCCCGATAATCCCTATCCCAAAAATGCATATACATTGTGGAATGTATACTGGCTAACGATATCATCCGATAGACAACTACCATCACGTGTGCCACAAATTGAAGCAAGTCCAAGCGATGCAACCGCCGTTCAAGTCCCAACTTTTCGGTCAAGAGTCATTTTTGAGGAGGATCACCTCACAAATAACCTTGAATTCGTTGATCCAGATGTCGTTTCAGATGGGGATAAACATAAATGGTTTGACGCATTAGACTTTTGGTATTGGGACGGTATCAAAAATGCAAGTGATATAGGAGAACTCAGACATGAATTCCAACTCCACGATATAGCAAAAAGCTTCGATGCTCCACAAATACACGTCGTATTACAAGGAGGAACACCTGTATTCCATGAAATATTGGCTTCTGTAAACGGTGTTAAAATTGATCTCGCAAAATGGGATTTGCAATCGCAAGTAACTCTCTCAAAAAATCTTCGCGTTTGGAATAACCTTAAAGATACCTCGCAAGGCGAAAATAATATCCTTTCTCTAACACGAGTCGATAGCACTTTTGAAGAAGACACAAAGAGATATCCATATCATATATACTTAAATCGCTTTTGGGTGGATTATACACGACTATTCTTAGCCGTTAATGATGAACTCCGATTTGGTACTCCCATTAAAACAGTGGGTGAGGAAGAAAAGAAAGGGAGAATACACCAATTTCGGATTGATGCATTTCTTGATCCGAAAATTAATGTTTTTGAAACTGACGGAAATACTCTTACTGCAAAGCTGCAAGGCGTAAATATATTACAGCAGAATGTCAATCATGAAATGCAGGATCGTCTAAGGGCATTAAATTCTGGAGATCTCAGAAGTGTTCCCAATAGTACATATTCCGCAATTTTTCAGATACCAGATACAAGAACAACTGAGTTTATCGCTGTTTCAAATTCAGCCCTTCGGAAACCTGCTAAAATTGAAACAATACAACCCAACGACCTACGAAACACTCTGAACAGTGTCGACTACCTTATCTTGACCCATGCAACATATCGAGAACAAGCAGATAGGTTAGCAAACTGGCGATCCACACAACGAGGAGGCGGACATAGAACAAAAGTTGTTGATATAAACGATGTTTACAATACATTTGGAGACGGGAAAGTCCATCCTATCTGGATAAAGAATTTCCTTACCTATGCCTATCATAATTGGACTCCTCCAGCACTCTTATATATGGTTATCTTAGGAGATGGCACTTTCGATTTCCGAGGTATAGATAAAGATATATATTCAGAACCACCTGAACTCACAGGATATATACCTACACATTACATCACTACAGATTCGTATGGTAGAACTTCAACTGACCATTGGTATGCTACAGTCTCAGGACATGATGAGTTTGTCGATTTATATATCGGGAGACTCGCCGTTGAAACTCAGACTGAAGCTGATGCTGTTGTTGATAAAATCATTAATTACGAATCGAAACGACCAAATGGTACATGGAGAAGACGCATTATATCTGTTGCCGATGATGAGGTGAATAACCCCGGTGATCACATCTTTAAAAAGAGTCTAAACGAAATTGCAAAAAACCATACTCGCCTCGGATATGAAACAATTGAGATTTATCTTGAAGATGTAATAGATGAAGTTGAGGCGAATCCTGAACAATTTCCCAGTACTCTACCTCGACATGTCGCAAGAGATAGGATTATTAAGGCTTTGGGGGAAGGAGCAGCTATCGCACAATACGCCGGACACGGTGGAAATATTGTCTGGGCACACGAAGCCATCTTCGGAAATGCTTATGTTGATGACGTTAAAGAAACAGACCATCTGCCGTTTATGTTGGTCTTGAGTTGTTATAACGGATATTTTGATGAACCGGGTGAACCGAGTTTGGCTGAAAAACTCCTAAGGAAAGAAAGAGGCGGAATCATAGGGATGCTCAGTGCTACTCGATTAACTTACGGCAGTGGAAATGAAGATCTAAACCAGATCATATTTGATATGCTATTCAAACGTAATATTAGACAACTGGGACCCCTAAGCTTTGACTCCAAACTTGAATATCTGCTAACCCAAGGCACTGGACAACTTGATATTATGCTGGAATATACACTATTCGGTGATCCTGCTATGCACATTGCTATGGCGGATTATGAAATCTTACCCGCAATTCAGACAAAGACGGTTAAAGTTGGGGATACTGTAAAAATCGAACACGGATATATACAGACTGCAAGCTATGATCCTATTGTAAAACAGAAGAAATTCACGCGAAATACAAACTTTAATGGAGAATTGACTGTCAAAGTTGTCTTCCCAGGACAACAATCAGTCGGTGTAGATAAGACTGGAGCCCCTAAAGAGTTCTACTCCGGAGATGTTATAAAAACAAAAACAATATCTGTAAAAAACGGAAGCTATCCTGCAGTGGAAATAGATGTACCGAATAACATTGCCGCTGGTGATGCACACGTTGAATACTATGCAGAAAACAATACTGAAATCGCTGTCGGTGGGGACGGTTTCACTGTCAAAATACCAAAAATACTTGATATAAAACCAATACTCACTACAAAAACATCTGGTGAGGATGTGATTGACCTATTTGTTCGCGTGTCTGACGATGAAAAAGCTGTTGATTCTGTTAAATTAGAATGGCGTAATCCAAATACTGCTAATTGGGAAATAATATCACTAATTCCTACACAATCAGGCCCTGAAACTAATGAACCTAATATAGCAACCGCAAGATGGTGGAAAATTCCTCAGGCATTACCTGTTCCTACTGATGGTTCCGCATTACGTTATGATATCCAAGTGACAGATACAGATGGACAATCTATCAGATCTGAAATCCTCCGCTTCTATCCATATACCTTTCCAAATCTTTCTGTTGCTGCAAGTCGTGAGGAAAACATAACGCAGATCAATTATGAGGTGGGGAATCCTGAAGATGGAGAGCAAGAATATGTATTATCTGCTGATATTGAATTAGTAGGCACAGCAAACTCCTCTGATAAAATTGATTCAGAAAATGATTTACTTTCTGTATTAGGATTATCCGATGTGGATATAGAGGTCGTATTTTTCAGTGGTAATCCAGATATTGATAATAACGGCATCGTTGATGAAGACGCCCATATACTCGGTAAAACACAAATTACACCGAAGAATTGGGTGGTACGAAATCCACTAAACAATCGATCCAATGCCTACATACCCAACCCGCTAAATATCAACCCAATTGCTACTGTTATTATTCCCATATCATTGAGAACAGGTACACACGACGTCTTCGTCTATGTTGATCCTGTTTTTAACGAAGCAGATGAAAACGGGAAAGTAAAGGAAAATAATGAGAATGATAATATCGGATACAGACAGCTTGCTGTCTCAAGCAACATTATTGGAGGAGGTCCCGCACGAGTCGCAAGTATTGATGGGGGATTAAGAATCAACCTTCCAGCAGGTGTTATTCAAAACAAAACTACTGTCCTCAATATCTCATCAATAATACCAGATACAACATTTAGTGACGAAGATTATGCTATTGGTGGGACGGGAAATGCACGAGAGATTGCCAGAAAATCTGAACCGGTCTTCTCATCTGTTAGCAATAAAGAGAAAAGTCATCTACAAGCCGGAACACTTATACCAGTGACATTCCCAAATGAACCTTCTATGCTCGGATACACACTCCAAATAAAAAACTCTGAATTCAAAGAAACAAGAAACACATTTAAACTACAAACTCCTGTTTCCATAGAACTTGATTTCGATTTTACTGCACTTCAGCACGAAATTATTCGTGAACTGTTTGGGAGTGATGTTGATGTAACACACGAAATGTCCGATATTGAGGAAACTATTAATACTGCTATCCAAGCAAGAACACAAACCCTTGGTGCTTATCTTTGGCTTGATGAAATAGCAAACTGGACACGACTCGAGTCTAAAGTCAAAAAACATACGAATGGTAGTATATATACCGCTATACGCGCAACTGGTATCAGAGCAAAAAATAATACCGATGCTGCCCTCAATGATGTCATTATACCATCCGACGGTGTTGATACGGGGACATGGATACTCCTATTTGACTCGACGCATACTTGTAGAGTTCTCTTCTTAACTGATCAAACTTCCAATGAGAATCTGGTAGGCAAACCCCAATTAAAAGAAATCGCAAGAGGAATACCTATTACATCCTTTACCAGCGTATTTGGGGTAACAATTGAAGATATACCTAATTTCTTATTAGAAATACAAGAGGGGGAGATTCCATTTCAATTCGGTGATATGATGCGCTTTCGTATCGCAAAACTTGAAGCACCTGGTGAAGAAGTCTCACAGTTATTCGCTTCTTCTTTTACTTCACGTAACGCCGGAAATGGAACAATTCAATATCTGGATTTATCCACAAATACAAAGATACCACAGGATTCTTGGCTTATCCTCTTTGTTACAGAAAACCAGTATCAGATCGAAGGAAAAAACACAGGAATATTACAAAACAACGGGGTACCAGTATACGGCACAGTGGGTAAACCTTATGAGTATAAGGACTATGGAATGAACCTACTGATAACACACGGAACAACCCCGTTTACACCAGGAGATCGATTCCTGTTCAATACCTCTCCGGTTGGAACTATTCAATCAACCACATCATACTTAGGTACAATTACTTGTCTACAAAGTGAGGATACAGTTCCTCCTAACATACAGTTGACCGTTGGCAATCAAGGGCATTTTGTTTCCGGGGATCCCGTGGATGCGTCCCCACTCGTCCAAGCAACACTTACTGATCCGCGAGGGATTGATTACATCACCCGACCCATTCAACTTGAATTAGGAAAACTTGGGGAGTTTCAGCCAATCCCAGAAACAGAATATAAACTTACACAGCATCCAGGTTCAAGCCAACTGATATTGACCTATAATTCCCCTGAACTTGAACCACGTGAATATCAACTAAGACTTATAGCAAGTGACCTTGATGGAAATACAGGTGAGAGTGAAATCGCTTTCCAAGTACACGGAAAATTACAATTAGTTGAACCCCTAAATTATCCGAACCCATTTAATTCGGATACTACAGTGACATGTGAATTGACGCGTCCTGCAGAATCACTCATAGTAAAAATATATACACTCACTGGACGACTTATCAGAGAACTACAATCTGAAGCCTCCGCAGGCTTTATACAACTAAAATGGGATGGTAAAGATGACGACGGAAACGAGGTAGCAAACGGTGTATACTATGGAAAGATGATTGTAAAAAGTCTTGATGACGAAGATGATCAAACCCATATCCTCAA
This sequence comes from Candidatus Poribacteria bacterium, assembly GCA_965205025.1. Classification (GTDB taxonomy): domain Bacteria; phylum Poribacteria; class WGA-4E; order WGA-4E; family WGA-3G; genus MSPOR6. Next base: position 130,554 of record CBDBFU010000032.1, on the reverse strand, counting down.
AATGATGAAACTAAAGTAACATATCTTGAAAAGAGGGAAACTGAAAACTAACAACTGAAAATTGAAAACAAACAACAAACTTATGAAAAAAATAACTTGTATCTATATCTTTCTTTTAATAATAATACTTCCCGCAGCAGCCAATCAGACATATACTGCAGACTTCCTCACATTAGGAACTGGGGCACGTCCATTAGGGATGGGAAACGCATTTACAGCAATAGCAGATGAAGCCAGTACAACATACTATAATCCCGCTGGTATTTCACAACTAACACACCACGAATTTAACTTTATGCACGCCACTCTTGCTGATCTCGCTGCCTATGATGTCGTAAGCTATATCTACCCGTTTTCTTCAAAAACAACATTGGGACTTAGTTGGCTACGGGTAGGAGTAGATGATATACCAATCACCGGAATACCAGTTACCAGTAAAGCAATTGGACCGGAGAACCGTCCCTATGTCATCGGGACTTTTAGCAATACAAGCAATGCATTAGTACTCAGTGGAGCACGACAAATTAAGAAACTAAAGAAACACATCTCTCTCCATCTTGGAGCAAGTCTTAAACTCATATATATCGGTGCGTATCGAAATACAAACGCTATCGGTGGAGGAAGCGATCTCGGTATTCTTGCTAAGACTGATCCTGAAAAATCAACTGCATTCTCTTTCGGTCTTGTTACAAGCGACTTCTTCACAACCAAACTATATTGGAATACTCCACCAGAAAATGAAGGTGATGCTCCTCATACAGAGACGGTCTCACCTCGCTTAAAAGTTGGTCTCGCATATCATCAAAAAATTTCACTCTTCAACAGTCATCTCACATTAGCAGCAGATATGGATACACGAAATGACTATGAATTTCATACCGGCGCGGAATATATCCTGTTTGACCTATTAGCACTTCGGTGTGGATTAGATGGAAGAAACGGTACAACTCGTGCCATGTATTTTACCGCCGGGGCTGGACTTCAACTCCAATTCCTAACTGGTGCTGCATTCCATGTTGACTACGCATACCAACGACAACCAGATTTAGGCATCAGTAACCGTCTCTCCCTACGGATCCTGTTTTAAATAACGTGAGTTTGAAAATAGAAATATGTACTTCATTTTTCCAATGATTTTGCTCTTATAGACCCGGCAGATATTGAGTCCCGGGGAATGACTAATGAGTATTAAGTAAATATTTCGGTAATCCAGTCCATAAACTTATCGTAGGGGCGGGGTTAACCCGCCCGTATATTACCGAATTAATAAATTAATCTTCATAATGTCATTCATACCCGGGGAATGCTAAATAGCATTCATACCGTTGATTCCTTGATTCGCGGGGCGAAAGATGTGTAGAAAAGCAGGTAAAAAAAGAAATTTATCAAAAAAAAAACTAACCTACGGACAAACAAACTTTCCTAAAATCTTCCGACACGATGCCCCCGTCGCATTCGGCACATTAGCATAATTCCCATACACCGCCTCGTTCGCAAGAATAGCAAACGCAATTGCCTCTTTCGCATCACCAGATACCCCTTTTTCACCAACATCCATAACAGGAATAGGATCAAATACTTCAGCAAGACAACGCATCATAAATGCATTTTGTGCCCCACCTCCACTGACATACAAAATATCCAATGGAGAATTTGGTTCAACAAAACGCATTACATATTCAGCTATACTCTCTACTGTAAATGCTGTAAGCGTAGCAAGTCCATCATATTCCGATATCCCTTCTGTCCTAATCTGCTGTAAGCAAGTGACTGCATACGATTTACCAAATGCCTCACGGCCCGTCGTTTTCGGGGGTGCTAATTCAAAGTACGGATGAGCAAGCCACATATCCAAAAGCGGCTTACATACACTACCTTGCTGAGCCATCTTTCCATCTTCATCAAACTGCTTTTCTCCATGAGTCATCTCTTCAACACATGCATCCAAGATCATATTACCTGGACCAGTATCCGATGCTTGAACAACATCAATACTTCCACCAACCGGTAACACCGTCAGATTTGAAATACCACCTATGTTCAACAGTCCAATTGTCTCAGTTGGACTGTGAAATAGCATATAATCTATATATGCAATCAACGGTGCACCTTCACCACCAGCAGCAACATCTGCAACGCGAAAATCAGCTATAGTTGGAATACCTGTCTCATGTGCAATCACAGCAGGTTCTCCAATCTGAAGTGTCGCAGGGATTTCTCCTAATGGTAAGTGGTGAATCGTTTGACCATGTGAACCGATCAGATCAATCTGTGCTGAACTCATACCAATCTTTTCCAAAACCGTTAAAACAGATTCAGCAAAGATTTTACCTATCACGAAATTCATCCTACATATTTCATCTATCCTTGCTGTCTCAACACTAAACAGATCAAATATCCTCGTACGTATCTCAGGTTTATACTGTATTGTTTCAAATGCAACCAGACACACTTCCGTATTCAACCCAGAACCTACAATGTCAACTACAGCAACATCAACACCATCTGCAGAAGTGCCACTCATCAATCCAATTACTGTCTTCTTCTCTCTGTTCAATAAATCAATAAATTGCTTCATACTTAGTATAACTATAGTTTGGATAATTTCTGAAAGGTGATTCACCTATTTTCAAAGTGTTTCTGGTTTTTCGTCACATTTCTCACGCCAATTCACCTCTGAGAAAATAAACTCGGATGAACCAAAGCATAGCCCCAGCGGGGCGAAATGTTTGTAGAAACGCCATACTTCCCCAAGATCCAAGCCCCAGCGGGGCGAAATGTGTATCGCTTAAAACTGTCCAAATTATAGTATTATATTGTGAGTTCCGTTAATATATTTAGGACTTACATACTTCCCAAGTAGATGGAACTCCTATCCCAACTATCATAGGAACATGTGCATGTGAATACTTATAGCCAAAACTGAATGCTGATAGCCAAGAGCCATCAGCTAATACAACAAATACGGTTCTCGTCGTTTACGAAATTGTTCTATGTCTGTTTCCCATCCTTCAACAATTTCATCACAAGAAAATCCAACCAATAACCCTTCTCGGAGAATAGAACTTCCCGCTAATCTATCAAAATGTGTCTCCTTAAATTCTAATCTATTGGAATGTTCTTCCATTAAGAAACATAACATCCATACAGCAATTTCAACAGAGGTAACCTGTTCTTGGTCAATGATATGTATTGCAACACCATGACACACTTCTCCTTCAAATTTGGAAAACTGCGGTGTAAACACAACCGGTCGAAAACAAACTCCAGGAAACTGTTGTTCATTCAAACGTGATGCCAATTTATTCTTATCTATCCACGGTGCTCCAATATACTCAAACGGTTTTGTCGTCCCCCTTCCTTCACTTACATTCGTCCCTTCAAATAGGCATGTGCCAGGGTATAGAGTAGCAGTCTCAAGAGTAGGCATATTCGGAGAAGGCAGCACCCAATGCAAACCTGTTTCATTATACCAATCACCACGTGACCATCCATCCAATCGTGCCACCTTAAGTGGAAAATTAAAACCTTGTTCTGCATGAAATAATCTTGCCACCTCACCAATCGTCATACCGTATCGGACAGGAATAGTATAGGGACCAACTAAGGACGTGTAATCAGATTCTAACATCGGACCTTCTATATGAAGACCACCAATGGGATTCGGACGATCAGCAACAATACATTCAACACTCTTATCTGATTCCATTGACCATTCAAGTGCCTTCATTGTTTCAAACAACGTTCCAAGATAGGTATAATATCGAACTCCAACATCTTGTATATCGTATATCAGCACATCTAAATCTTGGATTGCCTTTCCCCAAGCAAATCGTGTTGTTCCATACAGACTATAGATTTGAAGTGGTTGATTTTCTGCATTTCCACCATCAGATTCCCTATATTTCGAATCTGAGATTTTAACGCCATCTTGTGCTGCACCCCACAAACCATGCTCAGGTGAAAAAAGCGATACTAAATTGAAGTTCTTTAACAACTCAATTGTATGTACCAGATTTTCATCGACACCAGTATGATTCGTCAACAAACCGATAGATTTGCCTTTAAGCCATTCATTTTTCTCTGTAAGAAGATGGGTTATGCCGAGTTGAATCATCCGAATACTAACCTATGGAATTGATTACGACATTCAATGATACCTGTACGTTGTGCATCCGGATGAACGCGATTTGTCAAGAGAATGGCTGCTATACCTTTCTCAATGTCAATCCGAATTGAAGTACCAGTAAAACCAGTATGATATAGCGATCCATCATCAAGGATGTGCCATGCTATACTCCGTTGTTCCGACGCATCATTCGGTGTATACGGTGTTGCCAATCCCATCAAGCTGTCATGAGAAAGATACGAACCATCATCTTTCAAAACCATTTGACAGTAAGTGATTAGATCTCTTGCATTTGAAAATAAACCCGCATTACCAGATACCCCACCCAGAAAATTTGCATTCTCATCGTGTACCTCCCCTAAGATGACGCCTTCACGCCAGGTGTGCCCACGATAATAACGACCATGGTTACCGGAGTTAACCATCCTACGTTCAAAACTATTTGAATCCTCTGTTGCAGCACAGTTATCGTGCAGCTGTGAAGGAGGATTATAGAAGGTGCGTTTCATACCAAGCGGTTTAAAAATACGGTTTACTGCAAGAGTGTCTAACGATTCTCCAGCGATAGTAGAGATAAGAATACCCATAAGAATATACCCTAAGCAACTATAGGTAACCTTCTCTCCCGGAGTAGATTCAAGTGGTATGCTACTTAGATGTTCTATAACTGTTTCAGGACAAACGACTTCAATATATAGCGGTTTCCATGCAGGTAAACCAGATGTATGTATCAGCAGATGACGACATGTAATCGGTGCCTGTTTGAACTCAGGAAGATATGTCTGTGCAGGGGTATCTAAAGATAAGTCACCAGAAGCAACCATCTGCATAGTAAGAGTTCCGATAACAATAGGTTTTGTAAGGGAGGCAAGGTCAAACAACGTGTCATGGAACATTGGTCCCGGATTAGGTTTTATCATACGTTGTCCAAACGCTGCGTGATAGATGACATTATCTCTTTCCAGGAGAGCAACAACAGCACCAGGAAATATCCCTTCGGTGATTTTCTCTTTAATGAGTGTTGAAATTGATTGGACATCCATCACTATAAGTTTATCCTATATATTTCATAGTGTCAATATGATAACAGAACGAACAGGGTTATTTAGTTTTCGATATTTTAGCTACTATGTTCACATTCGTGAATAATATTCGTAGGTCGGGTAGAGCGGAGCGAAACCCGATATCTTTGGTTCCTGTCAGGTTACGCAAACTCAACCCGATCTACAAGATAAACTCTAAGTAACACACATCAACGAAAGATTCTTAATACTAAATAACCGTGGTTCATACCTCAATTAGATTGACTTAGCTAATTTTGTATGGTAAAGTATTTACATATTAAACACACATCTGGAAGGTATTTTATAGTTAATGGAACAGTGGCTTGAACATCTAATTGTAGATATTCCAAGTATAGGACTGCTTATGATAGTAGCGGTTATGCTATACACCCTTGGCAAAGGAGCCGATTGGCTTGTTGATGAAGCAGTTGTCTTATCTACACGTTGGGGATTAGGAAAAGCAGTTATCGGAGCAACAATCGTAAGTATCGGAACGACAACCCCTGAAGCAGCAGTATCCGTATTTTCAGCAATACAAGGAAAACCTGATCTGGCTCTCGGTAATGCTGTTGGTTCGATTATATGTGATACAGGACTTATCCTTGGATTAGCATCATTAATTGCACCTTTATCCTTTAACCGACAGCTGGCATCTCGTTTATCCAATGTTCAGGTAGGGGCTGGAATTCTCATGGTCCTTGCTTGTTTTCCATGGTCTTCTCCTGCAGTAGTCTTCACTCAAGGTGGAAACCTACCTCAAATAATGGGGTTCATCTTCGTTGTTCTATTAGGGTTGTATGTGTGGCAATCTATCCGATGGGCAAGTTTAACACCAACTGAAGATGAAGAGGAATCCGAACAAAACGGGTCAAGTGCCTTTGTAACCCTGCTAAAACTCATCGGTTCAATAGCGATTGTTGTCATCTCCGCACAAATATTGATTCCAGCAGTAAGTGAATTGGCAGTAAGATTTAAAGTTCCAAAAGCTATTATCGCAGCAACATTAGTCGCATTTGGCACATCCCTACCTGAACTTGTAACAGCCATCACAGCTGTCCGGCGGGGACACGGGGAGTTAGCAGTCGGAAATATAATTGGGGCAGATATTCTAAATGTGCTTTTTGTTGCAGGTGTCTCAGCATCCGCCACACCTACCGGTCTGCATGCCTCTGCTGGATTCTTTCTATTCCTGTTCCCAGCAATGGTATTCATACTAATCGTCTTTCGAATTGGTATTTTTGTATCGGGTAGTCAGTTGAAACGTCCCTTTGGTTTTGTCTTGGTTGGAACATATATTCTGGTAACAATACTTAGTTACATTTTCTCTATAGACATGCATTAGAAATCGACTATCTACATAAGTGTGTATATATATTCCGTACTATAAGCATCAATTTATGGATTAGCACACCAATCCACACCCCAAGACATCCTCATAATGTCACGAATACCGTTATTGATTCTCACCTTTCTATTTTCAATTCAAATTATAACCTCAAAAGTTTCTGCCCAAGACTACCCAAAATGGGGATTACCCGATGGTGCCAAAGTACGACTCGGTAAAGGCATTGCATCGCGGGTCATATCCTCTCCAGATGGAAAACTAATTGCTGTAGCAAGTTCTACTGGGGTTTGGATTCACGATGCTCTGACAGGTAAAGAACTTTACTTACTTAAGGAGCAAAACGCTTATGTATTCTGTGTGGCATTCAGTCCAGACGGATTAACTTTAGCAAGTGGTGGTACAGATAACATTGTTCTTTTGTGGGATGTACGAACAGGTACAGAACTCAGATCGATGACAGGACACACAATGAGTGTCAATAGTGTGGCTTTCAGTCCTGATGGGAAAATGGTGGTAAGTGGTAGCCACGATACAACTGTACGGTTATGGGATGTACAGACTGGGACGTTACAGGATACTATCGAAGGATATACGGATCGATTTGGAACAGTAGTATTCAGTACAGATGGTACAACACTCGCTATAACAAATCGAGAATATGTAATATATCTATGGGATATAACGACAAGAAACATACTTCACACGCTCAAAGGACATGAGAAACGAATAAGGGGTGTTGCATTCAGTCAAGACGATAAATTTCTAATTACTAATAGTTCTGATAGAACAGTCCGTATGTGGGATGTAGACACAGGAGCATCCCTACAAACACTAACAGGGTGGTATAGACCAGAAGAGATTGTAAGTGTCCAATACAATCCAGATATTAAGAAGATTATAAGTGTAGGGTTATGGGATAATTCATTTACTTTAAAAGATGCCATGACAGGTGAAACCCAACCAGCATTTAGTGATAATACAGATAACCTAATTAGTATAGATTTTGGTTCAGATGGAAAAACCTATGTAACTGGCGGACGAGGTGATACACTTCAGGTATTAGATGTAAAGACATTAGAACAGATTCAGGAACTCACAGGATATACCAATAGAGTCCGAGCTGTTGCATTCAGTATAGACGGGAACATCATCGCAACTGGTGGTAGTGGGAGTGTGACAGTCAGTTTGTGGGATGTGCAAACAGGAAACCTACTTAATGAACTCTCAGGACACACAGGTAGGGTTTCAGGAGTAGTATTTAGTCCAGATGGTAAGACACTCGTTAGTTGTAGTTATTCTGATGAAACAATACGGTTATGGGATATCCAGACAGGTAATTTAATTCGAACGTTCTCAGGACATACTGATGGAGTCAGCAGTATAGCACTTAGTCCAGATGGTATCATACTGGCTGCTGGCAGTGACGAACCATCCATAATTCTTTGGAATCCACATACAGGACATCAACTTACATCACTTGAAGGTCATACAAAACATATCGTGAGTCTTGCCTTCAGTCCAGATGGAGATATATTAGCAAGTGGAAGTTGGGATAACACAATACGTCTATGGGATGTGAATACAGGTGAGACAATACATACACTAACTAATCACATGAATAGGGTGAGTAGTATAACCTTCACGCCAGATGGTAGTAAACTTACCAGCAGTAGTTGGGATGACACAATCATTTTATGGGATATAGAAACAGGTGATGCTATACAAACCTTATCTGGACATGCAGATGATGTGCATACTATCGCCTTTAGTCCTGATGGTAGAATACTTGCAAGTGGGTGTTGGGACAGTACTATCCGTTTGTGGGATGCAAAGACAGGACTACATATTACTACTCTGAATGGACATACAAGTAGTATAGATAGTCTGGTATTCAGTCCGGATAGTAAAACTCTTGCGTCCGGTAGTTTCGATGGAACTGTATTGTTATGGGAATTAGCATCTGACTCAACTGATTAGCCAATTCTACAATTTCACTTAGATATACACCCTTTCATACCTTAACCAAACCATTCAAGCCTCTTGGTAGAGGAACTCCGCTTCCCGTTATAGGAATAAGCATTCACCATTAATCACATTAATGTATCAACTTTCGTCTAACTGTAATATCTTTAATTCTAATACCATTTCTGATAATTAAAGCCTCTTTAATGTAGCATAAACTTCCAGTTTGTGCGGTATTTCAAGACCTACTTAACAACTTTTCTGGGATAAACATTTTTAGATTGGTATAAACACTTCAACAATCAAATTAGAGGATAAATAATTGAAAAAAGTACTACTCATAATAACAACTTTTTACCTTATATTCCTGACATTAACTCCATATTCCACTGCCGAAGACTATACAAAATGGAACCTACCAAAAGGCGCAACAGCACGGTTGGGAAAAGGAAAAATTGTTGATTTAGCCTATACACCAGATGGAAAATTCTTGGCTGTAGCTACTGATATTGGTATTTGGATCTACAATGCAAACACAGTTGAAGAACTGGCACTATTCACTGGTAATACCTCTAAACACCATAGTGTTGCATTTAATCCTGACGGTTCAATTCTGGCAACATCTGGCTGGAACCCTATTATCAATTTTTGGGATGCACGGACAGGCATCCATCTTCGATCAATTGGAAGACATAAAAATGCGATCTTGAGTCTAAAATTCAGTTCCGATGAAAAAACTATCGTGAGTAGTGATGAATCTAAAATCCATCTGTGGGATATAGATACAGGTAATTCAATTTTAGAGATGACTGGACATACGGATAAGATTACAAAGACAACCTTGAGTCCAGATGATACTATAATAGCAAGTGGAAGCAGAGACAAAACCGTTCGATTGTGGAACGCAAAAACTGGTAAAACTCTTCATACGTTGACACACCATAAAGAACATGTCTTGACAGTAGCCTTTAGTCCAGATGGTAAGACACTCGCAAGTGGGAGTAATGACGATACTATCTGTTTGTGGGATGTGCATACTGGTACACATATCATAACACTGAAAGGACATACAAACGATGTGTATAATTTGGTTTTCAGTCCAGATGGTAAGACACTCTTCACAGGGAGTGCTGATTCAGACATACATCAATGGGATTTACAGACAGGTAAATCAATACGGACTTTGGTAAAGCATACTGCACCGATTTCCTCAATCCTATTTAATCCAGAACGTAATACACTGATAAGTAGTAGTAATGATGGAACTATACGCTTTTGGAATCCGGAAACAGGAGAAAATGTCCAAACCATTAGTGGTCATCATGCTTCTGTAAGAGGTATTATGTATAGTCCTGATGGAAAGATTTTAGCGAGTGGAGGTGGATTAGATAATACTATTTATCTATGGGATGTTAATAAAACAAAATCTATTAAAGCACTAACAGGACATTCTCACAGAGTATTTTCCATTTCATTCAGTCCGGATGGCTTGTTATTGGCAAGTGGAGGTTTGGACAAATCAACTCAACTATGGGATGTGAAAACAGGCACGATTCTGAGGACATTTCCTGGTCATACAGAATACTATTCTCCTGTAACTTTGAGTCCGGATGGACAGTTGTTGGCAGGTGCAGATTTAGATAAGAATATACGTTTATGGGATGTACAAACAGGCGAATCTTTGAAAACATTCAATAAACAAGCAACTATAAAAGCTGCATTAGCGTTTAGTCCTGATGGAAAGATTTTAGCGAGTGGTGGTTTTGATAAAAACATACATCTATGGGATGTACAAACAGGCAAACATATACGGTCACTGGTTGGACATACTAACTGGATATTTAGTGTTGCATTTAGTCCCGATGGGAACTTATTAGCAAGCGGAAGTAGGGACGAAAGCGTGCGTCTATGGGATGTACAGACTGGTAAACATTTACACACTTTTGACGGGCATTGGTTATGGGTCTATTGCGTTACCTTCAGTACGAATGGGAGAATTCTGGCAAGTGGAAGTTGGGACAAAACAATACGACTATGGGATATACCTACAAAAACCCATATTACAACGTTGAATGGACATACTCATGTTGTAATTAGTCTAATGTTTAGTCCGGATGGTAAGTCACTTGCAAGTGGGAGTACGGACGGTACCATCCTACTCTGGGAACTTGCATCAGAATGGCAGGAATAGCAATCTTCAAGTATTCTTAACTCATAACCCCAATCCATACCGATAATTGCCTTTTCAACATACTGTAAAAATGTGCATCCATATTCCAGTAACTATAGAATGATTGTTAGGAACATTACAAAACCCTAATCAAAGGAGACACATATTGTACAAAATACTGTTCTCAGTTACAACAATTTATATGATTTATATTTCGATACAGTTCTTAATACCACACACATTTGCAGAAGGGCACGTAAAATGGGGTTTACCCGATGGTGCGAAATTACGTCTGGGTAAAGGTTTGATAAGTCAAATAGCATACTCGCCAAATGGAAAACTTTTAGCAGTAGCAGGTTCAATCGGTATTTGGATATACGATGTACAGACAGGTGAAGAACTTGATCTACTCGTTGGGCATACATCTACTGTCAGAAGCGTTGCATTCAGTCCGGATGGATTAACATTGGCAAGTGCAAGTATGGATAATACTATCCGTTTATGGGATGGGAGAACCGGAACACTACTTAGAACAATGATAGGTCACACTAGACCTGTCTGGAGTGTTGCATTTAGTCCAAATGGAGAACTATTAGCAAGTGGGAGTGATGACAGAACCGCACGTATATGGGATGTGCGTACAGGACGTTCTTTACGTACACTCCAAAAACATACAGAAAGAATTTGGACTGTTGACTTCAGTCCGGATGGTAAGATACTCGCAACTGGAAGTTGGGATAATACTGTTCGTGTATGGGATGTGCAGACCGGTACACTTCTTCAAACACTTATAGGACATGAAAAACATCTCTTAGTAGTTACCTTCAGTCCGGATGGAAAAACAATCGCCAGTACGAGTTGGGACAGAACCGTACGGTTGTGGGAGACAGAGACAGGCACATCCCTACATGTGCTTAAAGGACATACAGCGGGAGGTGTTATTAGTGCAGTTTTCAGTCCGGATGGAAAAACAATCGCCAGTGCAGGTGTTTGGGATAACACCATTCGTTTCTGGGATGTTAATACAGGTGATATACAACGAACCCTAAAAGGACATATGCTAAATGGACTTATTGATAATTTCAAATCCATTGATTATAGTCCAGATGGAACAACACTCGCAGCCGCAAGTGGTGCTGAAACTATATGTCTATGGGATGTTAAAACAGGTATACATGGTCGGGAATTTACCGGATTTACGGGTGGGGTCAGAAGTGTAGCGTTCAACTCTGATGGTAAGATAATCGCTACTGGGGGGAGTAGAGACGATAGAGTATGTTTGTGGAATAGGCAAACAGGAACACTTCTTAAAGAGTTACCAGGACATTCATGGACAGTATCCAGCGTAGTATTCAGTCCGGATGGTAAAACACTCGCAACTGGCAGCTATAACGATGAAATAATGCGTCTTTGGGATGTAGCGACAGGTACAGAACTTCAGACATTCACAGGACATGCGGGTGGTATCAACAGTATTGCATTTAATTTCAATGGTAGCATACTTGCAGGTGGAAGTGATGAGAAAATAATACATCTATGGCATCCGAATACTGGTGAGCATCTCAATACACTTAAGGGACATGAGGAAAATGTTATGGGTCTTGCTTTTAGTCCTGATGGACAAATCCTCGCCAGTGGAAGTTGGGATAATACCATACGCCTGTGGGATGTGCAGTCAGGAAACACAATTCATACACTTGATGAACATACACACAGAGTTAGTAGCGTCTCATTCAGTCCGGATGGAAAGATCCTTGCCAGTGGTGGATGGGATGATACCGTGCGTTTGTGGGATGTAGAGACAGGTAAATCTTTACTGACTTTACCTTTACATACAAATAATGTCAGCAGTGTTTCATTTAGTCCGGATGGAAAGATCCTTGCCAGTGGTGGATGGGATAAGACCATACATCTGTGGGATGTAAAATCAAACACACACCTTTTAGCTTTTACTGGACATACAGAAAGTATTTATAGTATTACGTTCAGTCCAGATGGAAAAACCATTGCCAGCGGAAGTCTTGATGGTACTGTACTCCTCTGGGAACTTGCTCCTAAATTGGAAGAATAACCAAATTAACAGAATGTATATCCTGCATCCACTTCTGTGTAACAGTACAACCGTTAGTTTAAATTCATCATATAATTCGCAATAAAAGGAGAATTCTGTATTGAAGAGGATACTATTTTTAACTGTTTGGCTCTCAATTTTTACTTTAATCACAAACACTTTTTCCCAAGATTACGTAAAATGGGGTTTACCTGATGGTGCGAAATTACGTCTGGGTAAAGGTAGTATAGGTGATATAGCTTATTCCTCAGATGGCAAACTACTTGCAGTAGCAGGTGGTATAGGTATTTGGATTTATGATGCACAAACAGGTAAAGAACTCGATCTACTCACTGGGCATAATTCTGAGGTAAACATCATAACTTTTAGTAGGGATGGTTCATTGTTAGCAAGTGGTGGATATGACAGAACAATCCGTTTATGGGATGCGCGAACGGGGACACATCTAATATCATTAAAAGAACATACGAGAACAATCTTTAGTATGGTATTCAGTCCTGATAGTAAAATCCTCGCAAGTACCGGGGATGACCATGTTATCAATCTATGGGATGTACCTTCGAGTGACTTGCTTCGGTCAATGACCGGACATAAAGAAAGGATTACAAAGGTGACATTTAGTCCTGACGGGTCGATGATTGCGAGTTCGAGTTGGGACAAGACTGTTCGTTTATGGAACGTAGCATCAGGTGATGAACTTCAAACATTAACTGAACATGATAATAATGTATTGACAGTAGCGTTTAGTCCTGATGGAAAAACGATCGCAAGTGGGGGATGGGATAAAACTATTCGTTTATGGGATGTGAAAACAGGTACACATCTTAAAGTACTTACTGGACATATAAATTCGGTAAGTTGTGTTGTGTTTAGTACAAATGGTAAGATTCTGTATAGTGCAGATTATTCCGATGTCTTATTCCTATGGAATTTACAAACAGGTCTAACAATTCGAAAAAAAGAAGGACATGGCTCGTATCTGGTATTTAGTCCAGATGGGAAGACATTTGTCGGTTGGAGTTTAAAGGGTACAATTCGTTTGTATGATTCGGAAACAATGAACTTACAGCAAACGTTGACAGGACATTCGGGATCTGTCAAAACCGTTGCTTTTAGTCCTAATGGAAAGACACTATTAACGGGTGGAAGAGATTTAACAGTGCGTTTGTGGGAAGTACAAACGGGTAAACTGGTTCGTAGGTTTCTTGGACACACGATGTATGTATATAGTGCTGTCTTCAGTCCGGATGGAAATACCATCGCAAGTGGCGGAATAGATACTACTTTGCGTTTGTCCGATGTGAAAACAGGTGAACTTCTAAGCATCTACGCTGGACATACAGATGATATCATGACTGTTGCCTTTAGTCCAGATGGAAAATTGCTCGCGAGTGGAGATTTGGACAATACTATTTGTTTGTGGGATGTAGAATCAAGTGAACATCTTTTTACGTTTAATGAACATGATGGAAGTGTCTATAGTCTTGCGTTCAGTCCGGATGGCAAGACATTAGCAAGTGCCAGTAGAGACATGACTGTCCGTTTGTGGGATGTGGAAACACATAAACAACTAAAGGTGTTAGACGAACATACGAATTGGGTTTTTAGTGTTGCTTTTAGTTCGAATGGAAATATGTTAGCAAGTTCAGGTAAGGACAACACTATACGTCTATGGGATGTGAAAACAGGTAAGGTATTATACATATTAAAAGGACATGGAAATGATGTAAGAAGTATCGTTTTCAGTCCTGATGGTAATATTCTTGCAAGTGGCAGTAGGGACACTACGGTACGATTGTGGAATACGCAAACCGGTACACTCCACGGTATTCTATCTGGACATACGGCTGGTATTGATAGCATTGCTTACAGTCCAGACGGAAGAACAGTTGCCAGTGGATGTTTCAATGGTACTGTACTTCTATGGGACCTCACATCTGAATAAGTTGATAATTCCCCTCCTCTATTTCTTAGATATAGTCCAGTAATTCTTACGATAGCACATACCAATTTGTGCATCCCCTCCTGTGTAACTAAACAACCTTTGACTTATTATCCCCAACAACCTATATGTATAGGAGACTTATTATTGAAGAAAATACTGGTATTCTTATATTTGATATTGATAGTTGTATTAGCTACAAACACTATTGCCGACGACTACAGAAAATGGGGTTTACCCGATGGTGCGATATTACGTTTGGGTAAAGGACCACTCAGACAAATAACTTACTCCCCTAATGGAAAACTATTAGCAGTTGCGACTACAATAGGTGTTTGGATACACGATGCAAACACTGGTGAAAAACTCAATCTGTTTATGCCACATATTTCTGAGGTTAATAGCGTGGCATTTAGTCCGAACGGATTAACGTTGGCAACTGGAAGTAAAGATAAGATCATTCGACTATGGGATGTGAGAACAGGAACACTACTTGGTACGATGACAGGACATACTAACAGTATCCTCAGTGTGGTATTCAGTCCGAATGGTGATTTATTAGCAAGTGGGAGTGTCGATAATTCTGCACGTATATGGGATGTTCGAAAAGGTGTATCGTTACGGGCGCTCTATGGACATACGAATAAAATAGGGGATGTAGCGTTTAGTCCTGATGGAGAAACTCTTGTAACCGCAAGTTTTGATCAAACTGCACGTATTTGGAATGTCGAAACAGGTAAACATCTTAATACATTCATCGGACATCAGAAAAACCTTATAGCGGTAGCATTCAGTCCAAGAGGAAAAACAATAGCAACTACAAGCTGGGATAGAACAGTACGATTGTGGGATATTGAAACAGGTGAATCCATACATATCCTCAAAGGACATACAGCCGGTGGAGTGATTGATGTCGTATTCAGTCCAGATGGAAATACTCTCGTCAGTATAGGAGTCTGGGATAAGAGAATTTGTTTTTGGGATGTGGAAACCGGGGAATCTCTACGAATTATCAAAGGACATACGGATGATTTTAAAAGTATTGCCTTTAGTCCTGATGGTAAAACATTCGCAACTGGAAGTGGTGGGGAAACAGTATGTCTATGGGATACTAAGTCCAGAAAACACATTTTGGATTTTAATGGATCAAGGGGTATAGGCGGTGATATTACGTTGAGTCCGAATGGTGAGATAATAGCAACTGATAGCAGTAAAAGAGGATATGTGTTATTGTGGGATAGACTAACAGGCACACTTCTACAGGAATTACCTGGACATACCTGGTTTGTCGCCAGTATAGTATTTAGTCCAGATGGTAAAACAATCGCAAGTGCCAGCCATGATGACGAGACCGTACTTGTGCGAGATATCAAGACAGGAACATCTATACATACGATCACAGTTCCTACGGATGGGTTTAATACTCTTACATTTAATCCTGAAGGAACAATTCTTGCAGGATCAAGTGAAGATAAAGTCATCCATTTATGGAGTATACAGACCGGAGATAACCTCAATTCTTTTATGGGACATCAGGAAAATATTTCAGATCTTGATTTTAGTCCGGACGGGGAGATTCTGGCAAGTGCAAGTTGGGATAATACAATACGATTATGGGATTCTCAGACAGGTGATACGAAACATATATTGACTAAGCATACAGATAGAGTAAGTAGCGTTGCGTTCAGTCCAGATGGTAAAATCCTTGCCAGTGGTGGATGGGATGATACTGTGCATCTGTGGGATGTAGAGACAGGTAAATCTCTTCAGATGCTGCCTCTACATTCAGATAACGTCTTGTGTGTATCTTTTAGTCCTGATGGAAGAACTCTCGCAAGTGGAAGTTGGGATGATACAATATGTCTGTGGGATATAAGGTCAAACACATTCCTCTTAAGATTAACTGGACATACAGGAGGTGTAAACAGTGTAGTGTTTAGTCCTGATGGAAAAACCCTTGTAAGTGGAAGTTCAGACGGAACCGTATTAATATGGGAACTCGCAGCTGAGGAATCAAATTAGACAGGACTTACGCAACTTAAGTAGAAATAGGTAAAATTTGACTTAAAAAGCCGTCATTTCATTGTTTTAACCCCCTAAATCCCCCTTATCAGGGGGACTTTAAGATGAAATGCGTAAGTCCTGTTAGATATTATCATAGCTTAATTAAAATGGTGGAGCGGTTAACCTAACAAACGATCGTGACACTTCATCCAATGCTTCACGTATCTCAGCATCCAATTCCCAGCCAACCCCGCCGAGGGTGTCATCTAACTGTTCTATAGTATCACTTCCGCTTATAGCGACAGACACTTCTGGATGTGAAATTACCCATGCCACAGCGAGTTGCGCAGGAGTTTTTCCAATCTCATCCGCAAGACGTTTAAGTGTGCTGATTACCTTCCCCGTAGCACCACTCATGCGTCGGTTAAATTCCTCTCTGTATCGTGTTGCCCAAAGCGTTCCTTCAGGTGGTGATTCATCTGGAGAATAGACACCACTCAATAAACCCACAGATAGTGGACTATAACACATCACCCCAAGTCCTTCTTCTCGAACTAATCCGAACATCTCTGTTTCTAAATCACGATTCAGCAGGTTATACATATTCTGAACGCACATATAAGGTGTAGCGTTAATGCTATCTGCAATCCAAAGTGCTTTGCATACCTCCCATGCCTGATGGTTACAACACCCAAGATATCGCACTTTACCAGAACGAACCAGATCGTCTAATGCACGAATTGTCTCTTCCTGCGGAGTAGTATCATCCGTAACATGTATTAGATAAACATCAATATGATCGGTGTCCAAACGTTTCAAGGATCGATCAATCTCCCGCATGATATGGTATCGAGATAACCCATAATCGTTCGGACCTTGACCAATGTGGCTACATACTTTAGATGTTATCACCACATCATCCCGTTTACCCTTAATCGCTTTCCCAAGAATAACCTCGGAACGTCCAATATTGGCACGGTCATCCATTGGACCGTATATATTAGCACAATCAATAAGATTAATACCTGAATCAATAGCATGTTCAATCAAACGTTGTGCATCGTTTTCATCACCTTGTCCACGAAATCCTAACCCTAAAGCAAGCGGACTCACCTTTACACCCGCTTTACCAAAATTGACATATTCCATATCCTTCTCCTATCACATCTGTTGATGGTTACATAATATCATAATATCCGATTGTTTTCCTACAGTTTTAGATGATGCTTCTAATTTGTTAGGAATATGACCGAATAGACCTGCGCAATTCATTTACAAGTCTGTAAAGATCTGCAGGTTTAGGTGCTGAAAAATGCATCTGTTCTTGGGTGACAGGATGCTCAAATTTGAGTGTGCGTGCGTGTAGTGCTTGTCGTTTAAGGGATAATAGCGCATGCTTCAGCGGATTTGTTTCAGCATCACCTAAGGCACGTTGCTCACCACCATAAATTGGATCCGCAGCAACAGGGTGTCCAATGTGTTGAAGATGTACTCGTATTTGATGTAGTCGACCTGTTTCTAAAGTCAATTGAACCAAGGCAAATCTGCTATATATCTCCAAAACCTGATAATGTGTAATTGCATCTCGTCCATCAGATTT
This sequence comes from Candidatus Poribacteria bacterium, assembly GCA_965205025.1. GTDB lineage: Bacteria > Poribacteria > WGA-4E > WGA-4E > WGA-3G > MSPOR6. Next base: position 112,267 of record CBDBFU010000032.1, on the reverse strand, counting down.
GACCGTTGTCATTCTTCTTCTGTCACGTCGACTTCTTGCTATTTGAGCATCAATTGTGCCTGTTATTTCCTCTGGTATACCACAGACGATTGCAACATATTGACGGGTAATCGTATGTTCTTCAAACTGCTTAGATAAGTTGCGATGCACAACATCCGACTTGGCAACAACAAGAATCCCTGATGTATCTTTGTCTAATCTATGGACGATCCCCGGTCTTTCCACACCACCAATACCAGACAAATCGGTACAGTGTGAAAGCAATGCATTTACAAGCGTACCAGAATTCACACCACTTGCAGGATGAACAAGCATTCCTGCTGATTTGTTTAGAACAATCAGATGACTATCTTCATATAGAATGTCAAGGGGTATATCTTCAGGTTGTAAGGTTTCTAAAGGTTGGGAATCAGGAAGTGTTAGACAAACTTGATCACCAGAACGAAGTGTATAACTTGGTTGTTTTGAAATCTTATCATTAACGGTGACAGCACCATCACGGATCAGTTTCTGTAGATAGGTTCGCGATATGTCATCAGTCTGTTTGATTAGAAACCTATCCAGTCGTTCTCCATTCTGTTCTGGGTTGATGTGAAAGGAATAGGATTTGGTTTCCATTTTGATGGATAATTTATGAGATTATTTGAACAGGAATATAGATTTAGAATTAATTTGCTGATGAAGTTATACGTCGTTCTTGAGTCGTTGATTTGGATGGTTTATTCTGATGGATATTCTCAATACCATGTTCCAGTTTAGCAAATAATAATTCTAACTGTTTGAGAGATAAATTACGAAACAGACCGTCTAAAATATCTGATAGCTCAGATTCAGTAATATTCATAATTTGAGATGCTTCGTCTAAGCTAAGTTTCCGTTCAGTTATACTGTCTTCAATTCTGAAAACGAGATGTGCCTTAGTCTGCATTTCATCAGGATTTGTGTATCCCAAATCACTGTATATGTTACTACTACCTTTCTCTATTCTAATCACTTTTCATCACTAATTCACTTAAGTAGATTTCAATAAATCAATCGGATTTTGAATTTTTCTCAACTTGTTCTATTTTTAATGATACATTGAGCTGATTAGAAATCCTTTTGAGTTCCACGATTCTATCATACGTATTAAATTCTAGACCTCTCACCCAAAACTCGCCTCGTTTTTCACATTTGTCTGAATATGAAAATTGCTCAGTTGATACAATATTAGGACGAACACGACTTACTTTTTCCAATCCTAATTTTTCCAGAACTTCAAGATATGTTTCCTTGGCGTTATGATGGTATATCACACTCCCATCAGGCATAGTAACTCTTATGTTCGTTAATCTTCGAATACCCGTATCTTTATTGCCAGTTTCTTCATCTACTCCATTAGACACCTTATCTCCATCATTATCATTAGACCGTATCTCTTCATAAATCACATTTGACTGTAACGTATTTTGTTCATCCATAAACTCATTAAACGCCCGTTTAACAATGTCTGTAAAATCTTGTTTTTCAACCTGTGAGTTTATGGCTTTATGAAAGAACTCAACAATATCATTTGTAGGTGTCTCTAATTGTTTCATCAGAATTTGCTTTATATCTCTTCGTTCCTTTAAGTCTATTGCAGTAGAACGAGTAATATCCAAATCAAATTTATCTTTGGTAAGATAATTAAGGACATTTACTACTGATGGATGCATATCCAATATATTAAACTCGAAAAATGGATCTGTATCCATCACATTCAGTCTTATTAAGTCTGTATAAAACCTATATTGTATACCATTGGTCAAGACTCCAATTCGTGCTTCTGTTACAACTCCAAAGTAACGATAAAGTTGAGAAAATTCTTCTTGGGATAATTCTGTATTACAATCTTTACACTCTATCAACATAATAACTTTACTTTCTTTATAAATTGCAAGATCAACCTTTTCACCCTTTTTTGTTCCAATATCAGCTGTAAATTCTGGTACAACTTCCGCTGGGTTAGAATCGTCAAATCCTAAAAGACGTAAAAAAGGTTTAATCAAATAATTTATCGTTGCTTGTTCTCCTTTTACCTGATTATTGTCTATATATCCTTGAATTCTTTCAGATAGGTCATTAAGTTCTTTATTCAAATCCATGAGTATCTCCATTCTAATACAGCAGATATTTACATATACACGTTATATCTATATACTTCATAAGTTATTATTTCCAACTCTAATTGATTAGTTTACATTATTGGCATTAGGAAATAGTTATTTCTATAAACATTCCGTCCCTACCAAATCAACGGTATGAATGCCATTTAGGCATTCCCCGGGACTCAGTTTAGGTTTTCATAGTTTTTCTATAGACATTCCGTCCCTACGGGACTCAGAATATGTTAAGACGTATATTCTATATACATACCGTTTTTACAGCACTCTAATTTTACAACTAATTAGTCTATTTAGATGAAAAATCGTAATGTAGATATTTCAATTGAAAACAGTATAACTTTCTAAAATCCAGAAGTATGTATATTGCTTAGACATTTCAAATATGACAAAATTCTCTATCACGACTAAGTATATTCTACATAATTCAAATTAATCTGACAAGGTTTTTCTGTTTAAGGATTAACGAAATAAGGGACAGATGAACCATCTGTCCCATATAAGAGAATCTTGTTAGTAAACGATAGGTCTATCCTGTCACAGCACCTTCAGAGGCAGAAGAAACAGACTTTGCATATTTTGCCATCACACCACGGGTATAGCGGGGTTCAGGAGGCGTCCACTTCTCAAAACGTGTCTTGATTTCATCTTCAGAAAGTGATACATCAAGCCGTCTCGTTTCAGCGTCAATTACGATTTCATCTCCCTCTTCCAGTATTGCTATAGGACCCCCTATAGATGCTTCTGGTGCGACATGGCATATCATAAATCCATGAGTTGCTCCTGAGAATCTACCATCGGTTAGAAGTGCAACATCTTCACTTAATCCTGCACCGACCAAGGCAGCGGTAACCCCTAACATTTCACGCATACCGGGACCACCATTTGGGCCTTCATAACGGATAACCACAACATCTCCGGGGTTGATTTCACCCCCTTTAATCGCTGCGAATGTATCCTCTTCTCGTTCAAAAATACGCGCAGGACCACGATGTAAAGTTTTCTCTTGACCGGCTAATTTGATGACACATCCATCCGGTGCTAAATTACCCTTCAATATAGCAAACCCTCCAGTGGGTTTCAAAGGTTCATTTAAAGGTCTAACAACTACCTGTCCTTCTGTCTCATCGGCTGCGTTTGCCTCTTCACCAATCGTTTTACCAGTGACAGTAAGTTCATCGGTATGGAGCAATCCAGCTTCTGCTAAACGTTTGGCTAAAAATTGAATACCACCTGCTTCATACAAATCAGTTGCAACAAACTGACCACCTGGTTTCAAATCTGCCAATACAGGAGTCCTCTTGCTAATCACATCAAAGTCTTCAATTGTCAACGGGATTTGTGCCTCATAAGCAATGGCGAGGAGATGAAGAATTCCATTGGTAGATCCACCCGTTGCAGCAACAGAAGTGATTGCATTTTCAATAGACTTGCGTGTAATAATCTGACTGGGTCGTCTATCGGCAGCCAACATATCCATAACAAGCTTACCCGTCTTGTATGCTTCTTCATCCTTCTCTTCTGCAACAGCAGGAACACTACCGCTACCCATAGGAGCAATACCTAACATTTCAACAGCAGTTGCCATGGTATTCGCAGTGAACTGACCACCACATGCCCCGGGGCCTGGACATCCTTTACTAATCAGATCGTCCAATTCTTCAACAGTGATTGTACCTTCGGCATGTTGTCCAACTGCTTCAAACACATCTTGGATTGTAACATCGCGTCCTTGGAAATTTCCCGGCATGATAGATCCACCATATAGAGTGAGAGATGGAATATCTATTCTGGACAATGCCATAACTGTACCCGGGACGGTTTTATCACATCCACAAAGGGTCACAACGGCATCAAACATATTACCGATAGAAACCAATTCAATAGAATCGGCGATAACTTCTCGGCTAATCAATGATGTTTTCATGCCTTCTGTTCCCATGGTAATACCATCCGATATGCTAACGGTGTTGAATTCAAGGGGTGTACCACCTGCATCACGAATTCCCTGTTTTACTTTTGCTGCCAGTCGTCTTAAATGGAAATTACAGGGACCAATTTCGATCCAAGTATTGGCGACCCCAACAATCGGTTTATCAAGATCTTCTGGGGACAGACCCCCATCCCCGAACATAAGCATCGTACGTGCTGCAGCACGGTCCGGTCCGTCGGTTATCGCATAACTACGGGGTTTCAGTTTATTAGGCATTTTCTGTATTCTCCTAAGAGTTTATAAAACGGGTGTAGAGATAGGACTGTTAAAGTAGAATTTGAAATTCTTATAGTTCTAATGGTTGATAATTATCTCTAAGATAGGTTTAGTTGTCAAATTTGTAGACAAGGTCCCCGTTGGTATAATCTTTGAGACGAATTACAATCGTACCTGCATCCTGTTGGTAAGCTTTCTGATATATTGTCTTGATAGGTGTTAGATCAAAACTGTAATCTTCAGTGGGGTATGCTTCACACGAGTCGTTATTGGCATTATGAGCAATAGAAACCATGAGTTGTACAGGATGTGATTCAAGAAATACACCTGATGAAACCAAAGTAAATTCGTGGATTTTGCATCCACCACTATAGGACACGTTGACTTTCAAGAAATCATCTTGTATCACAGCGGAATTGAGTTCGAAAGGATCAATACCATACTTCTTATCCATCTCGCCAATAACTACATTACCAGTATAAATTGTGTCTATAGGTTCTGTATTGTCGTTAGAGACAGATAGAGTATCCTTCATAGCATTCGGTGATTTTTCACATGCAATTGTGCAGAAGACTAAAAAGCATAGAATGATACTGATATTATTTCTGATTCTCATACTTAATTCTCCATTTTATCCAATTGAAACAGGTAACTAATTTTACTGCATTCCAATCCAAGTGCTAACTACATGACCATATTTTGCGATAAGACCTGCAAAAACTACTGAGACCATAGACATTAACTTGATAAGGATGTTTAGAGAAGGACCGGAAGTATCTTTAAACGGATCACCAACAGTATCACCTACAATAGTTGCTTTGTGCTGTTCAGATCCTTTTCCACCGTATTCTTCTTCATGACTACCTTCTTCAATGAACTTCTTAGCATTGTCCCAAGCACCGCCAGCATTTGCCATCATGATTGCCAAAACGAAACCTGAAGCTAATCCACCTGCAAGTAGTCCAAGAACACCAGCGACATTGAAGAGTAATCCGACAGCGACAGGAACAATAATAGCAATTAGGGATGGGTATATCATCTCGCGTTGTGCTCCAGCAGTGGAGATCTCAACACACCTTGCGTAATCCGGTTTTTCTGTGCCTTCCATAATACCCGGTTTTTCACGGAATTGACGACGCACCTCTTCTACCATAGCACCCGCTGCGCGTCCAACAGCTTTCATTGTTAATGCACAGAAGTAGAACGCCATGACAGCACCGATGAACAATCCTATGAGAACTTGAGGATTCATCAAAGTTACATTATAGTAATCCATAAATTGGCTTACAGAAACCTTTAATGTATCAACACTCCCTTCACCTGGAATCTCCAATTGGGTTTTTCCTGCTAAATGGATAAGACCGTATCGTATCTCTTCAAGATATGCAGCAAGAAGTGCCAGGGCAGTGAGTGCTGCTGAACCAATAGCAAAACCTTTACCTGTTGCGGCAGTGGTATTTCCGAGTGCATCCAATTGATCTGTACGTCCTCTAACACTCTCGTCAAGCTGAGACATCTCAGCATTTCCACCGGCGTTATCAGCGATTGGACCGTAAGCATCCGTAGCAAGAGTGATCCCCCAGGGTTGCCAACATACCGACTGCAGCGATACCGACACCGTAAAGTCCCATCAATGGTTCATTCGTTCCCCCCGGCAGATAGTAGCTTATGGCAACACCAGCGATTATCGTTATCACAGGGATTGCAGTTGATTCCATGCCGACAGCAATACCTTCTATAATAACTGTTGCTGGACCAGTTTGTGCCTGTTTTGCTATGGCACGTGTAGGTTTATATTCATGTGAGGTAAATATCTCGGTAACTTTACCGATAATTATTCCTGCTACAAGTCCTGTAACAATTGCACCCCAAATCTGCCATTTATTCGGAAGATCAAGATAAATCAAGACAGGTAGAGAAACTATAGCAATACCTAAAGCACTCCCATTTATACCAAGGTTGAGTGAACCCATTAACTGACGCATGGTTGCACCTTCTTTTGTGCGTACCATATAAATACCAATGATTGATAGGATTACACCTATACCCGCAATAATCATAGGAGCAGATAGATATTTCAACTGGAGTAATAGGTTATCATGTTCTTTTGCAGCAATAGCAGCAACCCCAAGGGCAGCGGTAGCAAGGATTGAGCCTGCGTATGATTCGTAGAGATCAGCACCCATACCTGCGACATCTCCGACATTATCGCCAACATTATCAGCAATTGTAGCAGGATTTCGAGGATCATCTTCAGGAATCCCTGCTTCAACCTTTCCGACAAGATCAGCGCCAACATCTGCAGCTTTTGTATAGATTCCACCTCCTACACGTGCAAACAGAGCTTGTGTTGAAGCACCCATACCAAAACTGAGCATAATAACTGTTATTTGGGGTAGTGGGTTATCCCCTAAGAAATTTGGTAATATTTTTGGGAATAAGTAATATAATATCAAAAACCATCCAGTAATATCCAAGAGTGCAAACCCTACGACTATCAATCCCATGACCGCACCTGCCCGGAACGACACCTTTAAACCGGAGTTGAGTCCCTGCATAGCAGCACTTGTGGTGCGTGCGGAAGCATTCGTAGCGGTTTTCATTCCAAGGAAACCGCATAGACCAGAGAAAAACCCTCCTGTAAGGAAGGCAAACGGGATGACTTCATTTTGTGCTTTAAGGATAAAAGCCATGAAGATAAAAATGATGCAGAGAACAGCGAAAACAATTCCTACGACTTTATACTGTTGTCTGAGATACGCCATTGCGCCCTCACGAACAGATTGTGCAATATCCTGCATAGTTTCATTACCTTCGTCCTGTTTCATCACGGAGCGGTAAAAAAAGTATGCAAAAACTAAAGCAATGAGTGCCCCAATAGGGGCAATCCACCAAATACCTGGAATTGGTGGGTGAGGGTCTGTTGGTGTTTGGCCAAAAGCCGTGGTGGCTAAACTAAATATGGGTAAGCATGTTAAAAATAACTTCCAATTTAGCCACCTTCTTTGGCAATTAATTTCACGCATTAATAACCTCTCTTTTTAGTTCATATTTCGTTTTGAACAATTCAAGTGCTTGTCCGACAAGGTAGAGTGAACCTGTAATACATATTAAGTCTGTCGGTGATGCGTTTGCTAATTCTATTGTTATTGCTTCTTCTGGGTTTGGACATGTATCTACTTTCATGCAAATGTCTGTCCAAGTATTTTTGATAATATCTGCTGGTATGACACGTGGGTTATCTGAAACTTGTGTGATTACAACGGAATCCGCAATTTTTGAGATGATTCTTCCAATTTCAGCAATATCTTTATCTCTCATTAAACTAACGATGAAAACCACTTGCGCGTAACGGTATGTATTGCGAATGGAGCGTGTTAGTGCTTCCATCGAAACAGGAGAATGTGCTCCATCCAGAATTACAAGTGGTGAAGATTTCATCCTTTGAAGACGACCATCCCACTGTACATTTCGAAATCCTTCATACATGGATTCTTTCTTAATTGTATATCCTTGTAATTCTAAACATTCAATCGCTGCAATTGCAGTCGCAGCATTTACATACTGATGGTATCCGATCAGAGATAATATAAGACCTTGATAACTATCCGAATTCGTTATTATATCAAATTGCTGTGCTATAGGTATTCTTTCAGAATCGAGTTTATGCTTAATATTTATTTTATAAGTGTCTTGATCATCAATATTCTTTACTTTAATTGTAGGTGAATTTCGCTCATTTGCAACTTGATCGAAAACTCTATGAGCATCCGGGTGTTGGGGGGCAAGTGCCACAGGACATCCATCCTTGATGATTTCTGCTTTTTCGCCTGCTATTTCAAAATAAGTCTCTCCCAATATCTCCGTATGTTCTAACCCTATCGGAGTAATGACAGATATGACCGGTGATACGACATTTGTTGCATCAAGTCGACCGCCTAACCCAACTTCAATTACAGCGAAGTCTGTTTCTTTATCCACAAAATAGGTAAAAGCGAGTGCTGTATATATCTCAAAAAATGAAACTCTTCCGTATTCTGAGTTGGAAACGGTTTCAATTGCGGTTCTTATTTTTTTAAGATAGTGTGCAAATTCTTCTTCAGAAATCAGGTCATTATCAATACGACATCGTTCACGTGGCGTAATAAGATGTGGTGATGTAAATAAACCTGTCTTATAGCCTGCATGTGTTAGGATAGATGCGATGATTGCAGCAGTTGACCCTTTACCCTTACTCCCTGCTACATGGACAACTTTCAATTTTTCGTGTGGGTTACCAAGCAGTTCAAGTAATTGGGATATACGATTTAGATTATAGAATCGTGCCTGTCGAGAAAAGTCAGGACTTCTTTCATAGTCAATGAACTGCTCAATATAGGCGAGTGCAGCGTTATAGTGCAATTTCTTTAGTATTTCCCTTTTGGGTATACCTACTGTACTTAATTCAGATATTCATAAATAGGGAATTGCGCGCAAAATTCCTTAACCTTATCTTGGATACGCTGTTTAATAGAGTTTTTCTGTCTTCCCTCAAGTGCCTCAGTAATAAAATCTGCAATTTGTACCATAGCATCTTCTTCCATTCCACGTGTGGTGACCATTGGTGTACCAAGTCGTAGTCCACTGGTTGTCTTTGGTTTCCTTTTATCGAATGGAATTGTATTCTTATTGACAATTATACCGGCATCTTCCAAATGATCTGCAGCTTGTCGTCCACTCATTTTCTCATATTTCGATGTAAGGTCTATTAACATTAGATGATTATCTGTTCCCCCACTAACTAATCGAAACCCATTTTCAATGAGCCGTGCTGCGAGTGCTTTTGCGTTTTTAACTATTTGTTCTTGATATGTTTTGAATTCTGGTTCGCTTGCTTCTTTGAATGCAACAGCTCTTGCAGCGATTGTATGTAGAAAAGGTCCACCTTGTAATCCGGGAAATACAGCACGATCAATTTTATCCGCATATTCAGCCTTACACATAATCATTGCCCCGCGAGGTCCGCGAAGAGTTTTATGGGTGGTTGTTGTTACCACATCGCTATAGGGAACAGGATCAGGATGTGCACCACCAGCGATAAGACCTGCAATATGTGCTATATCTGTCAACAAAAATGCGCCTACTGAATCGGCAACCTGTCGCCATGCTGCAAAGTCAAAATGACGTGGGTAGGCTGTTGCTCCCACAACAATAAGTTTGGGGTGATGCTCTTTTGCCAAACGACCTACCTCATCCATGTCAATCAGTTCGGTATCAGCATTCACACCGTATGCTGCAATGTTGTATAGGTTTCCTGAGAAATTTACAGTGGCACCATGGGTGAGATGTCCACCTTGACTAAGAGACATACCAAGAATGGTATCTCCCGGTTCAAGAAGTGCATGGTAGACTGCCATATTCGCTTGACTCCCAGCGTGGGGTTGTACATTGACATGTTCAGCACCGAAAAGTGCTTTAGCACGTTCAATAGCAAGCGATTCGACATCATCCATAAACTCGCATCCGTTATAGTAGCGCTCACCTGGATATCCTTCCGCATATTTGTTGGCAAGGATACTCCCCTGTATTTCCATCACTGCGCGGCTGGCATAGTTCTCCGATGGAATTAACATCAAGGTATTTTGTTGTCGTGCCAAGTCCTTGGCGGTAATTTCAACAACCTGTGGATCAACTTCTGCCAATAATTTATTCATAATACTCACTGTCTATTACTTGACATCTATTCTTGTCATAAAAGAAGAATTTTACCACAATTTTTAGCGATTTTCAAGTAAACTTGACACAACATTTCCAACATGCTATATTAGTGTAACGGATTTTCGTTACCTCAATTTACTACCAACATCGCTAATTCCGTGTCTATGTCCCACTTCAACAAAGTCATATCACTTCTATTTTTGTTTGTTCTCTGTCACTTCTTTCACAGTTGTAATCCTCAAGACAAACCTGAACGATCTCCTGCCCAAACACCTAAAGCAGAATCTCCTGAAGTTCATGCCCCAGCAATTATACATACTGGTGCCTTGGATTGGTCTATGTTCATGAACGATCTACAGTTTTCAGGTCGTAGTCCAGATAAGAGCTTAAAACCACCACTCAATCAGTTATGGAAATTTAAGACAGGTGGTCCAATTAATGCATCCCCGGCAGTTGCATACGGAATCGTATATATCGGATCTGAGGATGGTAAACTCTATGCCCTTAATGCCAAAGAGTGGGAAATCAAATGGGTATTTAATGCCCAAAGTGCAATCAGATATTCGGCCGCTATATGGGGTGGACGGGTATTCTTCAATACAAGGGATCATAGAATAATTGCCCTTGATGCGATGTCAGGAGACAAACTTTGGGAATTCAAATCGAAGAGTTGGATGGATTCACCTCCTGTTGTATTTGATGGAATAGTATATGCTGGTACGTTTCCTACACATATATATCTATTGGATGCAATTACGGGTAAAATTACATCGGAACGGAAGAACTCTGTTTCAATAAATGGGATCGGATATCGTTGTGCAAATGCGGAGTTTAGTCCAATCAATGCTCAATATAACGCGAATGTATGGCGGAGTAATACAGAAGCCAGTAAGAGTTTTCCTGTTATCGCAAATGGTTATGTCTATATTGGGTCCCGAACAGGGAAGATTCATGCATTTGATGCAAGGTCTAAGACTGAGATATGGACACATCAAGTCGGTGGACCTGTGGATGCTGCACCTGCTATTTCAAACGGTATACTCTATATCACATCTTTAGATGGAACGGTTTATGCATTTTCCAATGATTCAGACAGCATTGTTTCAATCGACAGTCATCGTATATATGGTCTGGTAGCAAAAGATAACGCACCTGTATATAATAAAAAAGACGAATCTTCTCCACTGTTTCTTCTCAATGATGGGAGAAAATTACCAATATTCAACACTTTAGGGGATTGGTATCAGGTTTTATTACCTAATAAAGAACTCGCTTGGTTGGATAAACTTGCCTTTGGACAATTCGAAGAAACTGAAGGTATACTGTTCAATACAAACTTCTGTGGAACACCTCAACTTTTAGATCTAATTGATGGGGCAGAATATCCATCTTGGAGTCCAAATGGTGAATATGTTGCAATGCTAAAGAGGAACGATCTAAGTGGAAGTTATTGGAAAGCACATGAACTGTGGATAATGGACAAAAATGGGAAACAAGCGAAACAACTATATTCAGGTGATTTCTACAATCCCTATGTATCTTGGTCATTGGATAGTCGACTATTGGCGTTTGAGGTAGATGTAGATAATGAGGGTTATATTTATACTGTAGATTGGAAATTAGGAGAGATAAGAAAATTGGTCCGAGGTGCTGCTCCAGCATGGTCACCTGTTGCCAACCAATTGGCATTTAGACGACGTGAGAAAGGTTCCGATTATGTTTATCGTATAAATAGTGATGGTAGCGGAGGCAAGAACATTGCACGCGGTAAATATAAGACATCTCGTTATAACTATACTTATCTACATCCTCCTACCTGGTCCCCAGATGGGGATAGGGTTGCATTCGAGAGTGTCCATGAAACAAGAGTTGGCAACATGCCTGTAAAATATGCTGCAGTTCGAATACAAGGTGTAGATGGAGAAAATATAAAACACTTTGGAAGTCGTCATCAAAACGCCCGTCAAATTAGATGGTCATCTGATGGGAACCGTATTACTTATGTGCTTTCAGGAAGTAATAAGACAGACGCAGTTTACGATAAACGACTATACATTGCTGATGTCAACAAAGAGGTATCAAAACATCAGATTCTCAATCACACAATGCCTGCTTGGTCACCAAACGGCAATCTGTTAGCATATTTAGAACGAGAAGATTGTTTTGGATTGCGATGGAAAGTATGGATTTATGATCTGGATAGTGGTAAGAAATATCCTATTGCGCGTACTTCAATGAAACTTGCATCAATGGTATGGATGCCTGATGGAAATCATCTCTGTATATGGCACACATCCGATTATCTGCAAGGGAAGATCTATAAACCAGCGAATACCAAGGGTTGGATTGTTCCAATTAATCTCAACTCGTTATAGAGATCTACCTATTTCAGGACGTATGAAATCCTATCAAAGTATACTTTTTGATAAGATCCTTCCTAACAAGACTAACGATCATTTGGATATCTATTTTCAAGAATAACATCTGCCATTATTTCATCCCAATCCCATAGCAGAACGGTACCGTCTTCAGAAGCACTGGCAAGCGTTTTTCCATCAGGAGAAAATGTAAGAGAATTTATCGGTTCTGTATGTCCGTGGAGTTTATGTAGTTTTTCTCCTGTATCCATATCCCACAATTGAATCTCCGCGTGACTATACCAGTCATATAACAGATATGCTGTATCTAAGAGAATTGTATTGTCTGGGGAAAATGTAGCCGCATAGATATTGGTTATAAATAAATCTATCTCGTCGAAAATATGCGGTTCGGTTGGAATTGTAAGGTCTAATATATAACCTCCAAAACCACTCTTACAGACAAGCTTCGAACCGTCAGGTGAGAATGCTAAAGGTTCACATCGTTGATGTATTGTGGCGATATTTTGCTGTTTTTTTACATCAAATATCTGTGCTGATTTATCAAAAGGGTCTCCCTCAATTATTAGTAGTGAACCATCAGGAGAAAACAGAAAAGATTCATTATCGGTTATTATAGGAGAACGTTCAATTTCTTTCTCAATATCCCATAATCGTATTTTATCGGATGTTCTACTGGCGAGTATACTGTTATCGGGAGAGATGACCATGCCTCGTCCTCCGATGATAGAACTGTGTTTCTCGCCACTCAGTAAATTCCATAATGAAATTTCATTTTCTTTTTTGTAGGTTGTATATCCACGAGGAATTTCATATCTATGGTATCTCATTTTAGTCTTTGTGCCATGATGATTAAATGCTATTACATGGTCTAACTCATAAGTTGCTAAGAGTGAAACGTCTGCGGATATTGTAGTTGCTGTCAATATTTCTTTATTATCTGGTGTGAAAGTATAGATTTCATCTCCTGTTTCAATCTCATTTTGTTTTACCTTTCCATTGAACATAACCCTCGATATATTTTGTCCATTTCCTGAAAATACAACATGTCTGACAGACTCTGTATGATCGTTTGCAAAAACAGAGATTAATTCACCAGTGCTTGTATTCCAAAATCGTATTGTTCCATCCGCGCTTCCACTGGCAAGTGTTTTTCCATCCGGTGTAAAAGCAAGTGATAGAATGCAGTTCCTGTGTTCCTCCAGGAATGCCAATTCAGAACCTTTATCTGCATCCCAAATTCGGACAACACTATCTGTGTCACCGCTTGCAAGGTATTTTCCATCCTTTGAAATTGCTATAGCGGTAACCCAACCTGTATGTCCCTGAAATGTCTTAAGTTTCTTGTTCTTGACGGCATCCCACAATTGAACATCGGTGTCCATACTTCCTGTAGCAAGTTTTTTACCATCTGGAGAGAAGGTGATTGACATAATATCTGAATCCCTTCTAATCTTAAACAGTTTGGCAATCCAACTATTATTGTCAAAGGTACGGGAATGTCCTTTTAATGTCTTATATGGTTTCTTCAGTTTAGGAATATTCTGCTTCCAATGTCCCATCTCACCACCTGTCGTTTTCCAAAGATCAATTTTACCATCCCAACGGCCACTTACGAATTTAGTTCCATCAGAATTTATAGCCATTGGACCTTCATGAGTATAGGCATTAATAGTTAAGGCTGCCATATTATTACTTGTTTGTATGTCCCAATGATTAATAAGTCCATTATGACTTATGGTGATGAGGGTTGAATTGTCTTTTGAAAAAGCCATTGTAGGTGTAGTATGTATTGGGTACATATTAATCCGCGCATTTGATGGAACAGGAATAGGATAATACGCAATCTGCTTCTGAATATCCCAAAGTTGAATTTTTGTGTTTGATACACCCGCACTTGCTAATATCTTTCCATCATGTGAGAATGCTAAGGAATTGACCTGTGAAAAATTCTTCTTAGGTATATCCATTTCCTTCCCTGTAGATACTTCATATAAACGCAAACCAGTATCTGTACCGACAGCAAGTAATGTGCCATCAGGTGAGAATAGCATAGTATTTATACCACCCTTACCCAGACGACGGACAGCACCGAAAGGTAATCCGTCAAGGGTTTCCTGTCTACCATAAATTCTCGTCCATTCTTCTGGGTTTGGGTTCCGAACCTTTATATCAAGACCATGATTATTTTCTCGTAATCTCCGTATCTGTGTAAATTCCCGTATTGGATTCTGTAGTAGATTCAGTTGCTTCAGAGAATTGAAATTTTCAAGAATTCTGATGTCAGCAATGTTGTTGAATTCTAATCCCAAATGGGTCAATTGAGATAATCCTACTAATGGTGTAACGTCTGTAATCTGATTACCACCCAGGAATAAACCTTTTAGCTGTTTCATCTGTGAAAGTGGGGAAACATCACTGATTTTATTCCTGTGTAATTCCAATAATTGGAGATTCGTCAATTTACGCAGGGGTTTAATATCAGTAATCTGATTGTTGTGGAGTCTAAGCGTTGTAAGGTTAGTCAATTCTGATAGTGGTGAAATATCGGATATCAAGTTTTCCTCAAGACGTAATTCAGTCAATTTTGTTAATTTTGATAGAGCAGATATATCCCTAATTACATTGGAATAGAGTTCGAGTTCAACAAGGTTAGTTAAACCGGCAAGGGGTGAGATATCACTGAATGAATTGTGTAATTCTAAAGCGGTTAGTTCTGTCAAGCCTGCCAGTGGTGAGATATCCTTAACTTTATTATGAAATATGTTTAGTTTTGTAAGGTTTGTCAGTTCTGATAGTGGTGTTATATCACTAATATGGTTATCATAAAGTGTTAATGTTGTTAGTTTTTTTAGATTAGCAAGTGGTTTTATATCACTGACCTGATTATTTCCCATCCTTAATTGAGTCAGGTTTGTTAATTCCTTTAGTGGTGTGATATCAGTAATTGGATTCTGTCCAAAGCTTAATCGGGTTAGGTTTGTTAATTCCCTTAGTGGTGTAATATCTGTGATTGGATTATTTCCAATATATAGATCTATTAGTTTCTTCAAATGGACGATTGCTGAGATGTCCTTTATACGATTATCCCCAAATCCTAAATCACGCAAATGGGTTAAATTCCTTAATGCTTTTAAATTCTTAAGGGGAACTTGATATAGACCTAATTCTGTCAGATTTATTAAGTTTCGTATTGGACTAATATCTATTTTCTCATAATAACCATATATCCTTAGTTTCTTTAGACCTATAGCCGATTCTAACCCTTTTAGACTTTTTACATGTGGTTTCGCATAGCCAATAGTTAATTCGGTTAGATCTTTTAGTCTATCTTTGGGTATAGGTTCGTATGTATACAAATCCAATTCACGGCGAATGATTTTTGCCAAACTTTCATCTGGTATGTCTACAAATTCGGAAGGTTGGGATGCACAACCTATTAATATAAGAAACATAATCAGAATCGTGTATATATGTTTCATAATATCATCCTTAATTCATGTTCATTTAAACCTTCTTAATTTAACGTGAGTTTAAGAAGGATTCTTAAAAGGCTGCCTCAAGCAAATTCAGCATGTCGCTTTCGGTACAAGGTCGCGGATTCAATTTGTGGCAGTGATCCAGCATTGAATCTGCTGCGAGTTTTGGTAGTTTTTCTCTGTCTAAACCTGCTTCCCCAAGTCCTGTTGGCATGTTCAGTTCTTTGTTCAGTTCTTGGATTTCATCTATTGCAGCGCATGCTGCCTCACCTTTGGACATACCATCTACATTCACCCCTAATGCTTCAGCAACTTCGGCATATTTGCCAATTACATGGGGTAGGTTAAATTCCATAACAGGTGGTAGTAGAATTGCATTTGCAACACCGTGGGGGATGGGTGCATCTGTTGATAATTGGTGTGCAATTGAATGCACAGCCCCGAGACCTTTTTGAAATGAAAATGCCCCCATACATGAGGCTAATAACATCTCTCCTCTTGCAGCCATATTATCACCTTGATGATATGCTGTTCTGATATTCGCTCCTAATATCTTTATTGCTTGCAGTGCTACACCTTCAGAAATTGGATGATATTTTGTTGCTACATAAGCTTCAATCCCGTGGGTGATTGCGTCCATCCCAGTTGCTGCCGTCAAAGCAGGTGGCATTTTCACTGTCAATGTCGGATCTAATAATGCAACGTTTGACATATTGTACCGAGAAATTAATGCACGTTTACGCCAACGGTTAGTCGTTTGTAGAGAAGTATCGGTAATTATTGCACCTTGAGAGACTTCGCTCCCTGTTCCTGCTGTTGTGGGAACACATATCAAAGGTGGCATATCCGCATTTATTTTATCAGCACCATTTGAATCGACATAGTAAGTTTCTAAAGGGGGTTCATGTGTTGTTAGGAGACGAATTGCTTTCGCAGCATCCATCACACTGCCGCCACCAACAGCAATGACTATGTCACACTGTTGCTCTATATAGACTTTTACACCTTCTAAAACACTTGTATCTGTTGGGTTTGGTTCAATGTCTATGAAAGTTGCATAAGGGATATTTGCATCATCTAAAGGAGAGGTGGCTTGTGATAATATTCCAGCATTGGTTATCCCAACATCACTTACGATAAATGGTTTTTTACCGGCAAGTGTTTGGACATGGTTTGGTAAATTTGCGATTGCACCTTCACCAAATTCTATCTGTGGTGGTAAAAAATAGTTAAGTATATCTTTGCTCACACTGATTCCTCCCTATCAATAATTCTTGATGAATAACTCATTCCCTTTTGCAGCTGTATCTTTTTTATAATTGTTCATACCATATTGTAAAGTCCATTCCTGTATATCTGCAAAATTAAAGAGTTCACGAATTTTGGGAGAATCGTCATAAGTAATTAGCCACTTATGAGGACATTTTTTCATATTTTCTGCAAATTCTATATGATCAAATGATGTATGTAAAGATCCTCTCGTACCATACAGTTTAGAATCCTTAGCCTTCCAATATGGAGGATCGAGAAAAATATAGACATCTTCTCCTTTTTGGAATAATGCATCAACGTAGTCATCACAGGTTATATTGACCCCAGACAGGTATGGTGAAATCATGTTAATTCGTGAAATTGATGAGTCTGTAAAACGACTTTCATAGGCTGCCTGAGAATACCCTCCCGAATCAACAATCCCAGAAAAAGTGATTCTATTGAGTATAAAAAACCTTACCGCCCGTTCAAATTCAGGAAGTATCTGTTTATTCTCGCATAGCGAATCTTTCATAGATGCTAATTCATCAAAAAGTAATTTACCATCGTTATCATATTTTATTTTTGTATCTATTAGCGTATCTACTAATTTGGTGACATTGTCCCGCGTCTGTTTCCAAAAACAGTATAAATCGTAATTAAGATCATTAATCCAGTAAGAATGAATTAATTTTTGAAAAATACTTCGGATTGCAAAAAAGACAGAACCCCCGCCAACAAAAGGCTCACGATATTCTTTAATATTATGAGGGATTAGAGGAAGAATCTGTTTTAAAGCCCTTGATTTACCTCCTGGGTAACGCAACGGACTTTTTGCTAACTTTTGCATAATGTCCTATAATCAATAATTGTATTTTGTTATCCAAACCTGTAATTTTTCGTTTTCAATTGATTCTCGGTTTAGAAGAGTGAGGATTCTTTTTTGTGAAGTTGTCAAACGGTTTGTTGCACTAAATTGATTGATTGAATTCGTATCATTGGGCAGAAAAAGCGTATCAGTAAAATCTCCAGTTAACTTTAATCGGACAATATAATCAACGTTTGTTCTATTACTAAATGTTAATTGTTCTAAATTTGAGAACAAGATTAGCTTAAATAGTCCGTCCTTAATGTCATTATCAGATGGGAATTTTTTCCTACTACTATTCTTAGATTCTTGTATTACAAATTTGTCATTTTCCCAATATACCTCATCAGCAGTAAGATGATATTCTCCACCTTGATAATTAGTAATTGAAAAAACTCCTTTAGTATTTTCACTCAAAGATTCTAACTCATGAACAGTGACTGATTCTCTTATAGCAGCAGAATAGGAAGCTGGAAGAGTAGACTCTTTGAAAGTCTCTATACAAAAAACACCATCTTTCTTAAATGTTTCAAGTTTCTTTAAATGGTCTTCCGAAGAGTGCATTCCGACTTTCCTATTTACAGATATTTTCTTATAACTGTTAACAGCATTCAAATAGATTTCTTCAAAATTGTCTATAAAATGGTTTGTATTCCAGTGTAAAGCACTTGCCTGATAACGGCTAACTTGATCTAATTTCTCTCTGATACTATCAGTATTAAGTAATTGATTGGTAATTCTATCTGTAGTACCTTCTTTTTTATACGCATCTTCATACCATGACAGAATGATATAGACATTAAGAAGGTTCATCCATGAAAATGTGATAAAATTAATTCGGTCATTATTTTGAGTACCAGCCCCTTCATCCTTTATAATTGGAATTATCGTAACTTTCTTTGTATTAAGATGGTAAGTATTATAGATTCTTGCAAAAGGATAGGTCCTTGTTCTTTTCGGAGAAACCCATTTCGAATATGCTAGATTATTCTCAGAAATACCTAAATTTACTAAGCCATAGGAATTAACATTGTTCACATCAAAATCTGACAGGTTGTAAACTTTAAATTCTTCTGGATTAAAACACGGAGTGTATTTGACATCTCTAACGAATCCCTTTATAAAAAGTGTTCCCATATCATACTTACCTATACGAATATTTGTCGAATGAATATTACTTTAAATCAAGTTAGACAGTATAAATTTAGCATGCTTAAGATTATGATTCAAGCCGTTTATTAAAACGGGGTATGTAAAGTTTTTGTCACTAAACATTACGCTGCTATCGTACTTGGAATACTAATATTTATCTCAAGTAGCATCTTTAGTATTTCTCTCAATTCCATATATGTTAGATCTATGGGTACTGTGTATTGTAAAAAACTGTTAATATTTGTCGTCTTGAATTTTTTACACTTTCACGGAAACCTTCACGGAGCAATTTTACGAAGCCTTATTCTATAAGGGTTTATAATTTAAAGTAGACCAGTTCTCCGTGAATCACACCCGTTAATTACACTATAACTTAGGTGTGTATTAAGTACTTATATGTTTTTCATACGAAGTGTATTGGCACATAGCACTCCGCATGAAGTTAAAGAATTTATTCGGGTAATTTCCAGTTTCTTGTAGAATCTGGTGCGGTTAGGAAACCGCACCTACCAGCTCTGGGTCCAAATTACCTATTTTATTTTTTTAACTTCATCTGGAGTGCCAGACTGTTCCCATATTGTTTTCTATAGACATAGTACTCCGCTGGAGTACGGTATTTTTGATATACAAAACTGAATAAAAAATAGATTTATCATTAGATACTCAGTTTCCTCTGAATTAGAATTGTCCAATTTAGTCTTTATATATAATTGGCATATATTTGTCTTGAGAATACTCTTTAATAACTGATATTTCTGATTGTCAAAAAGGTATAAAAACGGACATTTAATCCTAATATACAGACATAAAATAACGTGTAAAATCAGCTATTTAATCCTAAATACTCAGACAGTAGATCGTGTTGTTATTGCATTTCTCTATGCGTCGAAAAAATGAAAAAAGTTACACTTTTTGTCACACGGTGTGACATTGAAATTGGTGTAAATTACCCCTGTAACCCCTGTCATAGACTGGCTTTATTCCAGTTTGAACTTGATTTATAAGAAATTCGAAAAAGTGTGATTTTGTGTTTTTGTTGTACTTTCTGAATTTGGCATTCCTAACGGTTATAAAGGTATGCTTTTTTGACGTATATAATATTTCGTAATTAGGATCGTTTTTATAGATAGCCATTAGTTTTTAGTTCTTTGTTCTTTATTTTTTGTTTACAAATATTGAACGATATAGTAGTATACAATTTTATTTTCATTTTGACAAATATTTTTATATTATTGTGATATATATATGTTAGTTGTTAGAAATGGGTGTTTTCTTCATTTTTTTAATTAAAATGTTTGATCCGTTTCATTTAATGTCTTTTAATGCCAATAACTTTACACACCCTATTACAAGGTTAAAGTTGATATTTATCATATCAAATAATATAATACCATTTCTATAGATTATTGTCTCATTAACCGGTTATTATGGTAGTCATTTTTCAGGTCACAAACTGAAAGTTTGTGGTACAAAAAAGAGACATTTTCAATTAGAAATGGTATAATAACTCAGGTTGCCACCTATTTACTTATACCATTTCTATAAATGTTTATCTCATGAACAGTTGTTAAACATGTCTTGAAATACCGCACAAACTGGATGAGGATTAAGTAAATATTTCGGTAATTCTATTTTTCCCAAACCCGGTAGGTGCGGTTTCCCGGGGAATGCCTTATGGCATTCATACCGTTGATTCACCGCACTATAGGCGTCAATTTAGGGATACACCTTTCGCCCCGCTGGGGCTTGTTTGGTGGGTTCACCGTTTTCTACAAACCTTTCGCCCCTCTGGGGCTTAGGGTATTGGTGATATTGACTTCTATAAACATTCCGTCCCTATGGGACTCAAGATAGTGGATAAACCCGTTTTCTATAGACATTTCGTCCCTACGGGACTCATAAATCTATATATGATTGTTCCTATTTCACTTAAATCGTAAGTGTATCAATTGAAAATGGTATTACATTTATCAATGACATTCAAGTCTCGTCCTGCCTTATTTTTTTCTTATTCCATTCATTTTAGGTATCATCACTGGTGAGTATACATCAATTCCATTATTATGGATTTGGGTTTCCGTACTGATACTTCTGATGGGTTGCATCTTCACCAGAAAACGATCAAAATACATCTGTTATACACTTTTACATATTGCTGTGTTTGCCAGTGGTATGTTGCGTTTAGATGTTGCAACAGTTCCATCAATACCAGATAACTTCTATGAACAACCGATCAGTTTTACAGGGAAAACTGTTTATCAACCTGAACGGGGAGAATCATGGGATGCATGCTATGCTGTAGGTAAGATTCAGCTATTATCTGATCCTACCAAATCTGTGTCTGCTAAGTGCTTAATAAGATTTCAAGATCTGGTTTCACTACGATACGGGAAACATCTGACTATAACAGGTGTATTACAGCAACCCCAATCAAAACGGAATCCTGGAGGGTTTGATTACCGAGCATATCTCGAACGCCAAAATGTAACTGGAATTATCCAACACCAAGGATTACTACAAATTGGAAAACAATCGGGATTCCTACCATTACGATGGATAGAATCACTACGTTTTCGAACAGAACGGATTATTGATTATGCTTATTCAAAACAGGATACATCACCTAAAAATGAAATATCACTCCATGCTCAACTCTTAAAAGGCATTCTACTTGGAAAACGAGGAGATGTACCGACAGAAACATTGGATATGTTTCGGAACAGTGGAACATTCCATGTTCTTGCAGTGTCAGGATTACATGTAGGTCTTATAGCACTGTTTTGTTACCTTGGACTGTCAATATTTCGGATGCCGAAAAAGATGGTATGTCTTCTAACAATTTTAGGTGTAATTCTCTATGCGAGTTTAGTCGGTTTTCGTCCTTCAGTATTTCGTGCATCGTTAATGGCGATCTTGTTTCTGTTTGCAACAATTATTGACAGGGACGCGGATATTTACAATTTACTTGCGGTTGCTGCACTGGTATTGCTTTTAATTAATCCTACTCAGTTATGGGATGTAGGTTTTCAACTCTCTTTTGTTGCGGTTGCTGCAATTGTATTCTTTGTATCTAAAATGGAGAAACCGTTCCGAAAGTTCTGGGATACAGAGGAGTCTGTGGAGTATACCCATTTTCAAAAAATGAGAAGATCGGCAGTAAAATGGTTGGTATTGTCCTATCTGGTAACCTTGGCAGCACAAATTGGCACTTCTCCTCTTATCGCTTACCATTTTTATAGAACATACCCCTTAGGTATAATTGTCGGTCCGTTTGCTGTTGGTCTTGTGTCATTAATTGTTGGTGTTGGAATGGCATCTGTGTGTGTTGGGTTTATTTGGCTACCATTAGCGAAATTGTTAGGGATAATAAATCAGATTATTATGCATATATTCCTCAAACTCATAAGTCTATTTGGACAAGATTGGGGGATAGTAAAGATTGCTCCACCAACGATAGGTCTTATCTTTATTTACATCGTGATATGTATATGTGCTACACAGTGGCGTTATCTATATGAACAGTGGAGGATAGCGAGTCTTATCGGATTATCAATTCTGACAATCTGGGTGTGGGATAGAGGATTTAAAGAAGAGGGTAGACTCTTAGAAATAACCACTTTGGATGTTGGTCAAGGTGATGCCGCAGTTATCAGGTTTCCTGATAAACAGGTTATGCTGGTAGATGGGGGTATCCAACATGCCTATTATAATGAAAAGAAGAAACGTGAAGTGGAGTATGATGTAGGTAAACGGATAATTGAACCCTATCTTGATTCTGAGAATATCAGACGTGTTGATATGGTTATGCTAACACATTCCGGATTTAGACCATGGTGGTGGCCTTGCTTACATACTACAAAACTATAATGTTAAACATTTCATTGGAATTCCGGATATGGAACTGGATTCATCAACACATAATCGTCTACGGAACATTGCAAAAACCCAAAAACTACCGTATTCCTATCCCTATGCTGGGAAAATAGAATTCACGCCTTCTGCAACGCTTTCTCTACTCCACCCAATAGATGCAGATGAGACAAATCTTATAGATGATGATAAGAATGACGATTCATTGGTGTTGAAAGTTAGCTACGGTTTGGTGGATATATTGTTTAGTGGAGATATAGAAGCCAATGCTGAAAAACGTATATTGACATCTCAACAAGATCTAAGGTCAGAAATAATAAAGGTTCCGCATCATGGAAGTAGGACGTCAAGTACTGCAGAATTTTTGGATGCGGTTCAACCACGTTATGCTATCTATTCTCTGGGTAAAGGGAATCGGTATCAATTTCCACATGCAGATGTTGTTTCTCGGTATCAGGATCGGAACTGTATTCAACTCCGTACGGACCAACTCGGTGCGATTATTTTGAAAACTGATGGGAGGCGGTGTTGGTTTAGGGAAACTGTTATATCTAACGATAAAAGATAAATTACGACTTGGTTGGGTTGTTTCAATAATAGATATAGGCGTCAATTTAGGGATACACCTTTTGCCCCGCTAGGCTTGGTATAATGGTGATAACGATTTCTATAAACATTCCGTCCCTCGAATCAAGGAATCAACGGTATGAATGCTATTTAGGTATTCCCCGGGACTCAATTATGGGGCTATACACCTTTGCTATAAACATTCCGTCCCTATGGGACTCAATACCTACCCCGGGACTCATATATCTGTATATGATTATCCCAGTTTTACTTAAGTCATAATGTAAATTAATCAATTGGAAATGGTATTACAATTTACTCCGTTATAATGCCTAATATATTGAGAGTGGTGTGAAGGAATGAGAAACCTTCACGCCGTAAACTTTGTAAAAACAAACAACTACTCACGAAATGTATCTGACAGCAAGGATTGTACTTCTTTCTTGAACTCTGGATCTTCAGTCATATTTTCAAGCAACCTCCATTCTCAAAACTTCGGTTCAAACCCATGAGCACGAAGCATTTTTAAGAGAACATCGGCTGAATCGGACTCCTGGGTTTGCGCTTCAACCATTGTTTTCATCAATGGTCGCAACTGGGTAATAAGTTCGCGTTGTTCTGTTGCAGAAAGTGTGTTCAATTCCTCAACCAAATTGGGGACAAGTTGATTAAGTAGATCTTCGACTACATTCTCAGGTAATTTTCCTTGGTGTTGGGAGATAGGTACCGTGTCTAGAATTTCCATGAATTGTTTATGTCGTGCTAGGGTGTCATCTGCCTTCTTTAGAGTCTCCATTGCTTCCATCAGGATCCTCATATTTTCTGCATATTTAGTAGAGACTGCTACGCTTTTCTGTGAATCTTGTTCGGACTTAATCTGTCGGTTCTCATCAACTGGAAAGGCTACATTACTGGAGTTTTCGGAAGTTGACATGACGACAGTTTCTGCTTTACTCAAAGTTTCCTTGATACCTTCTGTATCTGCAGTATCCGATGCTGATGATACAGATTTTTCAATTGTTTCAACAGAATCTTTTTGTGTAATGGTAATAGTGTTATACTTTTTTATTGGATCAACGTTTAGCTGAGATCGATAAAAAACAAAGTACAATGTTAAGCAACCCATCATTACAAGGCAAATTGTTCCTATCACAATATGTCTTGGTACGTTTCGTTGATTTTTCATCAGGATCAATCTCCTAAATTTTGTATAAATTTGATGTGTTCTCTTTCAAAACTATAGGAAAATTAGCATAGCGATAGAAAATATGGTAAGCAAAGTGCTAAAGAACCGAGCATAAGCTTTCATATTTCTTTTAAACTGCTGGAGTTCCGAATCTGAGTTTTCCCGTAACTTACGTAAATCCATTTGTCCTCCTTATTTCAAACTTTATGTTATTGAGGGTGATACTGATCTCATTTATGTGGTAGTCTTTTGCAAGTGGATGATTGTTGATCAGTTTGTCTAAATTGTGAGTGAACAGAAACTTTTTTCATTTCAACCTCGTCAAAATTATAACGTTAACGGTCAGGGATGAATTCGTGTGTTGGTGTAGGGATATCTGTGTAATCTTTATGCTCTATTTTTAACTTGTTTAGAGTTATAGTCAGATAGATTGCAAAAAATACGCACACAATAAACAGAATTAGTCTAATCATGCGCCAGAATGTCCTTTGCTTACGCAAAGCAGCTTTTTTCTCTAAAAATCTCACTGATGCTATCTTCCTTATAGGTTGGACTGATTTCAGTCCTTTTCAACTGGGAAAAGAACATAAATGCGTCGATATTTGAGTGTGCCGGACTACATATACGATGTGATGTACTATAGAAAACCTACAATATATCAAGATAATTGTAGTTGTTAATTGTATCACCTTTCTCATAATTATCACACAAAAAACACCAAATAAGTGGATACTCATATATCATATACTATCTTCGGTGCAACTTTAACAAAACTAATTAACGACTTGCGCTAGTTAACGGATTGTATTTGTTGTTTTCACGGATTTTGATATTATATTATAGACATTTCGTCCCTACCAAATCAAGAAATCAACGGAATGAATGACATATGAAGATTAATTTATTAATTCGGTAATATACGGGCGGGTTAACCCCGCCCCTACGATAAGTTTATGGACTGGATTACCGAAATATTTACTTAATCCTCATTAGACATTCACCGGGGAATGCCTTTTGGCATTCCCCGCGACTCAATTATTGGGATAGACACTTTTGCTATAAACATTCCGTTGGAACAATGAGGGACTAATTTTAAACTTACCACCTGGGTATGTATAGTATTTGTCACTAAACATTCATAGTGGATTAGGACATAGCACTCCGCTGGAGTGCCAGATTGTTCCGATATTGTTTTCTATAGACACATAGTACCCCGCTGGAGTACGGTATTTTTGATATAGAAAACTCCAAAAAATAGACTTATCATTAGATTCTCAGTTACCCTTGAAATAGAATTGTCAAAATTATAGTAGCAAAGAATAAGCTGTAAATCTCGAAATTCAGACTGGATGAATTGGAATTGAGATATCATTGGTGTTAAATAAAGTGACAATTACTTTACACACCCTTACCACCTTCATGATTTGACACTAAATCAGAAATAGAATAAAATACGATAAGAATTGATACTACTGCTATAAAGGTAACAGAAATGAGTAAAATCAGAAAAGTTGTGATGCGGAACGATGCCGGTTATATTACAACAGAGGAACAGGAAACACCTAATCCAAAACCGGGACAATTACTAATTGAAGTCCACGCATCGATGGTGAGTCCAGGGACGGAATTGGGTGGGATGAAAAGAAGACGAGAGAACCCGGGATCTCCTGAAAATAAGCGACCCTTCGGATATACTAATGCGGGGGTTGTTATCGGTAAAGAGGGAGATTGTGATGAATTTGAGATCGGGGACAGAGTGGCAGGCATGGGAGGAGGTTACGCATTACATGCAACCTATGCGTGTGTTCCCCATAACCTTTGTGCGAAGATTCCAGAAAACGTTAAGGACGAACACGCCGCATCCATCCACCTTGCAGCAACAGCACTCCATGCAGTTCAACGTGGACGGATACGGATCGGAGAGAATGTTGTGGTAGCAGGTTTGGGTATCGTTGGACAATTCGCATGTCAGATCGCAAAAATTGCAGGTGCGTATGTCATCGGTTTAGATAATTTTGCATTACGGTTAGAGATTGCCAAAAATGCAGGTGTAGACAAAGCAATAAATGTGTCTGAAACAGATCCGATTCCAATTGCAGCTGAATTCACGAGAGGATACGGCATGGATTGTGGAATCATCGCCTTCGGGGGAGATGCCAGCGGTGCATTTCAACAGATTCGTGCAATGTTAAAGACAGCACCCGATACACACAAAATGGGTCGAATCGTCATTGTCGGTGGTGCCAGTATTACACACGGGTTTGCAGCAGGACTTGGAAACGTTGATGTTATCAGTGCTGCACGCACAGGTCCAGGATATCACGATGAGGATTATGAACACGGCGCTGACTATCCACCGGTTTTTGTGCCGTGGCCAACTCAACGCAACTTAGAATTATCCCTTAGATTGATGTCTGAAGGTAAAATCAATGTTGGACATTTAATTACTGATTTACTTCCAATTGACAACGCTGCAGATGGGTGTGACAAATTGATTGAAACACCCGCTGATGCTTTAGGCGTTGTTTTTACAATGAAGTAAGATGTTACAAGGAATATTAATGGAAATTAGAGCAGCACGCGAATCAGAATTAGAACAGGTAGTTGAACTAAACTGTATAGCCTTCAATCCAAATCAACAGGAACGATACTGGCAGTATGTAAAAGGGGATAGCAGCTACAGACTTCAACAGACAAGGGTCGTTGTTGTGAACGATGTTGTTGTTTCAACATTGCGTATCTGGGAACGTAGGATGAGGATGGGTGATTCCCTCGTAACCATGGGAGGTATCGGTGGTGTATGTACACATCCTAAATATCAAGGTGTAGGTTATGCATCTGCCCTCATGCGTCAGACCGTAGAATATTTTAAAACGGAAGGATACGACCTTGGTATCCTGTTTACTATCATTCCAGAGGAATTCTACGAACGATTTGGATGGACTTCCTTACCCATAGAAGGTTTCAATTTACTGATCAACTCAACAGAGAGGAATATTGAGGAATCAACGTATCAGATAAGTGATTTTAATTTAGAGACTGATTTAGATGCTGTGGCATCAATTTACGATATCTCCAACGCACACCAGAGTGGAGCTATTTCTCGAACACGTTCCTACTGGAATATGGAACCCTCCCGAATACGCAATATCCTTCCAACCGTTGTGGCACATCAAAATGGAAACCCAGTTGGATATTTAAACTATGAAATTGATGAAACAGGTATGGATATTCGTGAAGTAGGATATTTACCTGAATATCCAAATGCAATAGACTCACTTATAAACCATCTCTTACAAGTATGTGAACAAGAGAAGATAGAAGCTATCAGAGGCATGTTTACACCTAAACATCCTTTTGTAGAACGTCTGATAGTAGAAGTTGGAAATGAGGTCAACACTACGATACATACAAATATGATGCTTTATGCGATTAGCCTTACTACACTACTGAGACGTTTCGTGGTAGATTGGGAATCTAAAATTGTGGATTCTGATAAATCGATCCCCCAACTTGCAGTCGTATTTTCCACTGTTAACGGTCAACAAGCAGTGTTGCGTTATGATGGGAATGAAACGATTCAGATTGTAGAAAATGATTCGGATGCTATTCAATTAGACATGAGTGAAGAGGATTTCTGGCGACTCTTATTTGGGGATA
The DNA here is from genome assembly GCA_965205025.1 of Candidatus Poribacteria bacterium. Taxonomy (GTDB): domain Bacteria; phylum Poribacteria; class WGA-4E; order WGA-4E; family WGA-3G; genus MSPOR6. The sequence continues at coordinate 83,809 of CBDBFU010000032.1, read as the reverse complement.
TTAGCTGGGAACAGGCGAATACAGGTGAATCAGTTCCAGATGAAGTCTCTGCGTTTTTAGGTTTATTGTTTCCAAAACGTGATGTGATTTATTGGTATCCAGACAGGTATTAGGGTGGATAGAAGTAATGGATAAAACAGATTCTGACACTCAAAAAAAAGGAACACAGACAAGTGCATTCGGAACAACTGGAAGAATCAATCACGATTCCAGTGAATTCTATAGAGGGAAACTCTATGCAGATCAGGAACTACCCGAACCTGATGAGTGGATAGAAAACACAATTCCTGATGAAAACCTGAACCAACTCTATTGTACATCCAGTGAGAATATGTCTGATATTCCAGATAGTAGCATCCATCTCATGGTTACATCTCCACCCTATAATGCTAAAAAGGAATACGACGATGATTTATCCTTAGAGGAATATAGAGAACTTCTGCGTTCTGTTTTTTCAGAAACCTACAAGAAATTAGTTACAGGGGGTAGGGCATGCATTAATATCGCAAATTTAGGACGAAAACCGTATATCCCGCTGCATAGTTTCATCATAGAAGATATGTTAGAAATAGGCTACTATATGCGCGGCGAAATCATCTGGGATAAAGCGTCCAGTGCAGGAAGTTCTACTGCATGGGGAAGTTGGTTGTCTGCTACAAATCCAGTACTAAGAGATGTCCACGAATATATTCTTGTTTTTTCAAAAGACACATTTTCACGAAAACGTAATGATAAAGAGAATACTATAAATAAAGAAGATTTCTTAGCGTGGACAAAAAGTATCTGGACATTTCCATCCGTTTCAGCGAAACGTATCGGACATCCAGCTCCGTTTCCTGAAGAACTACCTTATCGACTCATTCAACTCTATACCTTTGAAGGTGATGTTGTGTTGGACCCATTTTGTGGAAGTGGGACAACATGTCTATCTGCGCTCAAAGCTGGACGACATTATATTGGCTACGATATTGAGAAAAAATATATTGACTTAGCTAATGAACGTATCAGTGCTTATACAGATCAGATTCCACTCCCATTATAACAATTAATCTCACAGAGACGAAGCATTCACACCACTTGAAACTCCAACTTTGCTTTGATGTTTTGACAGGCACTTTTCATCACTTTGATCTGACGGATGGTGTCACACCTGATAGTAAGGCTGCAGATTCCATATCCAAGGAAATCCATATTAGAAGAAACCATACAAATATAGAACTGCTCGAATTGTGTCTGCCTGCTGCATTCCTGTGGCATAAAGTTCGTTGGTTTCGTCATGATAAGTGTATCTATTCTTACCAAAGAAATGTGTAATTTCGAAATTTAATCTAAATGTTCTGTTTAGATCATATTTGATCCCACCACCCCAATCGGACAGTTTTGCGAAGAAATCGAAATACCTATAATTACTACGGTCTAATGCGTCATTGATAAAATCAAGGCGGATTGTACTGAAATAACCGTATAAACGAGCTTCACGATATCTGTAGATGCTGTGGTCTCTTACCCATACTAATTCAAACTGAATTCTGTTATCTAAGGAGGTTTCTGTGGACTCATCATCTTGATTGAATGTACCTCGAAAATCTTCAAAATCTCGTGATCTATAATAGCTGGTATCTGTCATTCTAAGTAATGTCAGTTGGTTGGAGACTCCAAGTCGAAAGTTCTCATTAAAGTCGTAAGAAAAGGTAAGATGTGCATCTGCAGCATCCTGAATTATCTTTTCGTCAAAATCAGACTTTGTATATAGATCAGCATCCAGATCGTCTTGATTGTCTATTTCAACATCCTGAATATCACGTGTATATCGTAGTTTTAGTTCTGTTTGAAACATAGAAGAAAACAAAGAGGATTTTGGTGTATATTTCCTGAAGTGTAATTTTTCTGTGTTTAAGTAATATAAGTTTCCATCATAATCAATACCTTTCAGTTTAAGTCCGACATCTTCTTCAGATTCTCTTTGAAATGGAATCAAAATCTGTTGGGTGAATTCACCATTTGTGTTAATTCGTTGTATTCTACGAATGCGGTATCGAAACGACCTTGAAAACCCGTCATATCGGGGTGTTGGATCATGTAGTCGTTTAGGTAAAGAAGATAAAAAGTCCTTTAGGTATTTTGCTTTGTCAGCAATAAGTAGTGAACCATCATGTAAGGTTGCAATCTTAAACGGTTTAATAAACTGTCCAATTTTATCCCCAGATTCCCCGATTGACTTACTGAATTTTCCTGATGGATCAAACTTGATGACTCTGTGTCCATCTTCATCCACAATATATAAATTCTCGGATTTATCTACAGTCAGATCGGTAGGTTTTCTTACCTGTCCAACCGCTGGTTGAGAAATAGGGAATTTCCTTATCAGTCCGCCTTCTGAATCAAGTTTGTAAATAGTACCATCATCACAAATATATAGGTTATCTTGAGAATCAATCGTGAGTAAAAAGTTCCGTTTTGTGTTGCCATTTGGGATTATAAGTGCATATTTCCCTTCACCATCTAATCCTGGAGAAGCAGACTCAAGCTTATCAAGTCGTTTGCTTAAATCCTGTAGTGTAATAGTAGTAATATAAAGACCATTTTCATCGAATTTATGTATGCATGGTCCGTAGTTAAATATCTTAGGGGAATTTGTTCCTATAATGTGTATGAGAGTCCAATCCATTACATAAATTGATTTGTCAAGACCTATAGTTATAGATGTTGGATTTATGAATCGAAAATCAGAGGATTTTGTAACCTTGATCTCAGATATGAATCTTCCAGTTTCATTAAACTTTAGAATCTTATAATTCTCGGTATCCGTAATATAAATTCCACCCTCGTTATCAAATGCTGTGAATAACTTCTTAGCAAACTGTCCTTCACCTTCCCCTTTTTCACCGAATTCATATAAGAATGTGTATTCTTGTGCAGCAAATAGATTGAAAGGAAGTATAAAAAGAAAAACGATAATGGACGATTTGAGATTTGACATTTTGTCTGGTGGAGAAATATTGAGTTGTATATTTGGACTATAGAAATGTCAGTCCTTTGTGGTATTCTCGTGTGTTTTTCGGATGTTATCAAGGACACCGTTAATAAACTTTGGTGAATCTTGTGTACTATATGATTTGGATATCTCTATGGCTTCATTGATAGAAGTGGCAGCATCAATTTCTTCTACATAGAGTATTTCATAGGTAGCAATCCTAAGAATAGTCAAATCAACTATCGGTAATCGATGCATTTTCCAATTTTTTTGAAGAAGCATTGATTTCAGCATCAATATTCTCAAGATTTTGAGTTGTTCCTTTTACGAGTTTTTCGCTAAAAGGATGGAGTGTTTCTTCGGTCTCTTGAGTTTTCAAAAAATCTTCGATAATTGTATTGATAGGAGTTTTTATGAGATGAGATTGATATAGGATTTGCATCGCCAAGATGCGCGATTTTCTACGTGATGACATTTTGATCTATATATAAGGTGTTCTGTATTTTTATCAACAGTATTATAAGGTTTATTCTCTGGAGTGTCAAAGAAAATAGCAAAAGTCTTCATTCTGATAATTGACAATTAAGGTTAAATCATAGACTTCGCCTTTAACTCCATATACTTATTTATAACTGCCATTGTTAATTGATGTGCAGGAACATCAATTGCAATTACGCCCTGACGTTTTAACACTTCTAATATAACATATTTTTCTTGTAACAGTCGTTCTGCGATTGCCTTTTGATAAACAGATTTAGAATCTGTGGCTTTTTTCTCTGATAATTCTATGATACCCGAATCAGCCAATGTTACACATACAACAAGATGGTGTTTGGAAAATTGTGCAACATATTTTGCGATACCTTCAGCGGAATCTTTATCCAATATATCAGTGAATAGTATGATTAGTGCCCGTTTACGCTGTTTTGTAGAAAGGTATGTAAATGCAGATTCAAAATCCGGTTCTACAGGAATCACAGGTAATGCGTATGTAGATTCTAACATCGTTAAGAACTGCTTTTTCCCAGGTTTAGGGGATAAGTATTGGTGAACATTATCAGCAAAAGCAAGTAAACCGACTTTATCACCTCTGAGGGTAGAGACATAAGCTGTCATTAGTGTTGTGTTTATAGCATAATCCAACTTCAACATGTAATATTTCAAACTGTCCTCATCGGTCAGCAAATCAGGTTTAGATAACCTAACTGGTGTAGCCATCAATCTGCCTGTATCTAACATTATTATCACATCTTGACTTTTTTCAGTCTCATATTCTCTAACGATGGGTTTTCTATGCCTTGCAGTAGCTTTCCAATCTATCCGTCTATAGTCATCATCAGGTGTATAATCTCTTAATCTTTCCATTTCCGTACCTTCTCCGAACAGGCGTGAACTTTTTAGACCAATCTGTTGTAGCATTCCTCGTTTTATTAATAGCTCATATTCCCGTATTGCTTGCAGATTAGGGTAAACCTTTATCTCTGTTGTTGCTATAACTTTAAACTGACGAAGTACTAATCCTAATTTTCCCAAACAGCGAACATGTATATTTCCAAATTCGTAAATCCCCGTCGTATGGGTGTGAGATGATATGTTAACTGAGCTGAATCTGATGACTGTACAGAAGATTTATGTATTATATTCTTATAAATGAATTCGTCAGGAAAATCATCCTTTATGGTTAAATTCACAGTTTGTTCGGTTCGGTTGATTATATTTAATACAACACTGTTTTCAACACCTAATGAAAATTTTGAGTTAACCTCACGATTGATTTCAATTCCTTTGATAAACGGATTCGTCACATAATCAACCACACTAACACATAATAATAAAAGGAAATAAAAACAACCAATATATAATAAAATTGGTACGGTTGTGACGAGTATGATTGGAATAGCTAAAGGAATGAGAAAATAGAGCAGTCGTTTGCTAAGATGCATGATTTTATCGTGGGATTTCTACTTCCGCGAGCAATCGATCCACCACATCATCTGGGGTTAGACCTTCGATTTCAGCTTCAGGTTTCAATATTATTCTATGACGATAGACATGCGGCATTAGATATTTTATGTCGTCAGGTATAATATAATCCCTACCTTTTAGTGCTGCAAAGGATTTGCTTGTTAATAGGAGAGCTACTGAAGCGCGTGGACTTCCACCTAATATTAGCTCATTGGAAGTACGGGATGCCTCAGCTAAACTGACAATATAGTTGATAATTGAAGATTCCACGGTGACTTGCTTAATCGCAGATTTATACTCTTGTAGTGAGGTATTGTCAAAAACACCTTGTATTCCTATTGATTCTAACTGTGTAGCATCAAACCCTTCATGGTAATTCAGCAAAATCTGGTTTTCTACCTCTTTTCCAGGATAATCAACGAGTAATTTAAAAATGAAACGGTCAAGTTGAGCTTCGGGTAATGGATATGTTCCCTCATATTCAATTGGGTTTTGTGTTGCTATGACAATAAATGGAGATTGAAGTTCATGACGCACACCATCTATACTTACCTGTCGTTCTTCCATACATTCTAAGAGTGCGGATTGAGTTTTTGCGGGTGCTCGATTAATTTCATCTGCCAGCAATACATTCGTGAATACAGGACCCCGTTTCAAATTAAACTGGTTTGTATTTGAGTCATATACACTTGTACCTACTATATCGGATGGCATCAAATCAGGTGTAAACTGTACACGACTAAATTCTCCTGAGACTAATTTGGCTAAAGTCTTGGCAATTAGTGTTTTGGCTGTACCCGGTACACCTTCCAGAAGAATATGTCCACCGGAAAATAGACCGACGACTATTAATTCAAAAAGCTCGGTTTGACCAACAACAGCTTTTTGCACTTCTGTTTTCATTCTATCAAAAATTGATTGTACTATATTTTCCATTATTTATTATTTCTCTTTGCAATAGTTAAAGTATGGCCAATTGTATGGATTATTCCTATAGGATTTCAGTTTTTGGTTGTCAAATTAGATAACTCGCGAAATGCATCAACTTTTTTTGCGATGTCAAGTAGTTGTGATTCTGATACATTGGTTGAATCCAAATTGATTAATAAATTTGAAAGAACACCTTCCTCGTCTACCAACCCATGTGAGTTTAACTCCTCGATATAAGTAGCAGTATCTAAATTTGGATTTACACGCCATCGTATACCTAAATCATATCTGAACTTGTCTCTTATATGTTGTAATATATCCATTCGAGTATTGTTTTTTTGATAGAGTGCAGTCATTGCATTAACATATTCAGAACTCAAACGTCTGTTTTCCTCATATATATCCAATGGCTTACCAAATCGTCTACCTTGTAGAGCTATGAATAGGAAAAATAAGATACAAAGATAAACACCTGCGAGTCCAACAGGGGTTTTTAGCACTAATGTCACAAATGTATTTGGCGGTTTCGTTTCAAGAGAGACATAACGTTCAACTGCTAATCCGATTTGTGCAGATCTAGGAAATGTAGAGGTTAGATTGTATAGAAGCGTTGCATTTTCTTCTGTCCAAAGACCATTCTGATGAAAAATATAGGAGGATGTTATAAAAAACACCTTACCTTCACCATCTTCGAAAGTCACAACTACTCCTTTATCTTCTGAACCGTAGAGTATGGTAATATCTCTTCCTAAAGAATCAATAACATAGTATGTACGTGGACGGATTTCATCCAGAGGTTGGTCGTGGAAATTGGGGTAAGGATTCATTCTATGGACGAATTCTAAGCTATTGGGTAAATTATGTAGTTTCAAACCGTATGTTTCAATCAGTCCATTTATCGCTTTATCATTTCCACTACATACGACTAAGATGCCGCCATTTTTTACAAAGTCTTGTATTTTTATGATTTCGTTTTCTGTCGGTGGAGTGTTGAGATCTTGTATGAACAATACATCATATTTCTTTAGTCGAGAAGGATAATTATTAGATATTTCAGTAACTCGAAACTTTAGTTTCCTTAAGATACGAGTAAGTGTATCACCAGTCTCTAAATAATCACATGAATTAAGAAAGCTTGTGATGAACAGTATAATTATAATAGTGGCAAAATTTCGTAGAATCAGTTTCATAAATAGGATGCTGGCTTGTGTATTATGTGCATAAGAACTTTGTTATGAACTTCTTGCATAAACTGCTTTCAAAGTATCACGAAAATTCTCTACCGTGTGTTCATCGCAATGTTTATATCCGTACCAGACCTCATCAAAGATTGTTATTATAGGTGCTAATGTCTCTTGTAGATCAAGATCTGTGTGTGCCAATTGTAAGTATTCACGATTTGTAATACTCTTGTCATACGGGAGAATACCACATTCCTGTAAGTGTAGAACAGCAGAGATATATAGGAATCTCAGTGCTCCTCGAAAATCGTTTGCTTCAATTGCTGTTTCTGCACGATCAAGTGCACTCTTTTCTGTCTCCACATTGTCATCCTGTGGATCGGTTTCCTCGTTTCTTGCTTCAAAGATATAATTCATCCGAATCTGTCTTACAAAATATAGTACAACTATACCTATGGCTATAACTGCAATTGGGAGGATGATGTAATCAATGTTAAAAGAAAATCCTGGATCAGGTTCCAGAATTTTCATTAGTTCCTTATGGTATTTATCATAGGATACTTTATGATTTGATTGTGTATATCTAAATTCATCATACTGTGTTTTTTCTTGAGAAACAGCGTGAATATTAAAGTGTAAGCTTAGAAGAATTATTATAACATAGCTTGTATACTGAAATCTTACTCTCATTATGCATCAATAACCTTTGGTTTCATACCTATTCTCTCATTATATAAATGTGTGGTAACTATCGCCCAGAGTGGAACTATTAGTGTAGAAATAATGCCACTAACTATTAGAATTGAAACTGTAGGAAGTATATCCAGCTTATCCGGTAGCATTACCGCGACATCACCACCAGTAAAGAGAGACAGAAATTTGAGTGGTGTTAATGCATCTTGAATTGGAGCAAGTTCGGTAAAGAAGAAAGACAGAACAAATAATGCAGAACCCATAAGAACTGAGGATACGATGGCAGCTACCCCCTGCAGTCAGTAAGTAAATTGATAGATACTTCAATCTCACACCTCTGACAAGTGAATGACTCCTCTTGAAGATATCTATTATTGACCTATTCTCGAACATTATACATTGATTATAAAGACTTAGAGTTACCAGAAAATAGATATTAACAAACATGTGTAAAAGTACAAGTGGTATTCCATCGTAAGAGACGGGTAGCCTTGGAAATAATAATGAAATCAACAAATAGATATGTCGACTTAATTCGGTAATTACTATAAATAGTATTGGTATAATTAATACTTTCAGTGCTCTACTACTTGTATATTTCCATACAGAACGCGCTGTCAGTGGAGATATTCCTGCAGGTTGATCTATATTTGAAGTCTGTATTTGAAAAGCTACAACGATTGATAGTGGACATAAGGTGAAGATGAGAAGAATTAGAGGGGTGTATTCTATTGTTCTAAAGGAGATTGACCAACTCCAACCAACTGAATCATTCATATTTCCTATCAATGGGATAAGGTAATATTTGCCAAAATATAGGTGTGCGATCAGTTGATTCTATATGATTAGGAGTCCAATTATATTTTACTTTGTTAGAAGAGAATTCTTTGTAGAGTGCGGAAGGAAAAGGAGATATTCCTCCATTGGTATTTAACCTTACTGATACACTGTTTTCTTGTTGATCAAGATTATTTTCATCAGATTGAGAAGGACTATTCCCAATAGTTCTTTGTAGTACTGGGTTAATCTGTTCAACCATACTGACATGCAAGTAATATACGAAGATATTAAGGATAATTGCTATGATAACGACAGGTAGCATGATTCGTAGAAACAAGCCAATATTATCCTTATAGAGGGAAAGGATTAAAGAAGGAAGTTTGGTGGGTTTAGGGTTTTCCATTCTTAGTAATAATGTCCTGTGAGATAACTTCCTAATTTGTAACCTGCATTTCAAGGTCATACGCATCTTTTCGGATACGTAAGTCGAAATATAGTAACGTTCCACCGATTGAGGCAATTGGCAATAGGATTGAATGAATTCCCATTGTAATAAAGCTTCGTATCAAATAAATTGGCCAACCGATATCTACAGGTGATGGAGCGAATAATCTTCTTAAGTTTTCAATAATGCTAACGTCCTGTATTTCATAAGCTGCAGGAATTAAGGAGAAGACCATACCTATAGATGTAGAAAATATGGTCTGAATCATTTGAACAATAAGAATAATAAGAATCGTAATACCAAATACTCGTAACCAAGTTCCTTTTACCAATTCCGAACTCCGTTTTAATGAACCCATAATCGTTTTTTCTTCTAACAAAAGAGGTAGTGTATAGTATCCCCATCGAATAAAGAAATAAATAGCAAAAGGAATACCGATTATAGTAATAGATAATCCACCAAGTACTAAGAAATAGATTATACCACATACAAGGTATTTTGCAAATAGACGCAAAGTATGTAAAAATGCATTTCCAGTGGAGATGTTTTGTCCTAAAAAGACATGTGCTGTCGCATAAGACAAGACCGCAACGATATATAAGGATAACAATATGGATACGGTGGATAATAAAAATACCGCGCCAAAATTCCCTGCTGACACGGAGTTTAGTAGAGAAAACACTAACAATTTATCTGTAACATAAGATATTGCGAAGAATACGACAACAATATGAATATAGAGACGAATATGATTCCTATACAACGTAAACATTCCGTCAAGTATGTCTGATAATTGCATCGGTTGCAAATTCAGTGTTGGTGTTTCATTATTATTCTGAGTGATTGAATCTTGGTTATCTTGCATAATTTCCTCAGTTTGTTTTGTATTAAGTATTAGTTTATCTTATATATAGATATATTTCAAGGGAGAGAAACTATATAAGACATGAATGAATAATTCATGCATTAGGAATTTGTTATTCTGGAAATCCAACGCTTTTTAGCATTTCGTATTTTCATGAAGAAAGCGATTACCTATCTATTTCATTAGTAGGTAATCGCTTGAAATTGGTTTAGAATAAATCTCCAACAAAAGTGAACTATTCACCTTTTTTAATTGTCAGACGATAGTGTTTTCCAATTTTCTTTGTATCAAGTATTTTCATGACCGTCATTAGAGAGACTGACGGGTACATTCTCAATTGGTTCACCATCGTCAATGGTGATTTCTAATAGTTGACCGACATCCATAGTCTCTAACCGTACCTTAGCCTGAAACATAGTTGAAGGGACAGGCAACACCTTTGAGATCAAGGCTGTCAGTGATTTCTTCAACCTTCTTTGTTTCTTTAACGACTTTCGGTTTAGCTGCAGTACGGGATTTTCGTGACTTTTTCCGACTTGCTTCCTCTTCTTCCTGTTTAATCCGCATACGATTGTACACGTTATGCGATTCTTCCACAAAGAGAGTGGCTTCCTCAACACGACGGTGTGACAATTCTTGGTTAAATGTAGATGCATCCTCTTCCGTTGCCTTGAATATATGTGCCCCCATAACCTGGGAAGAAGTTACCAGCTTCAAAGAAGTGTGTGCGGAATTCATTCACGGTTGTTCCATCATCAATATATTGCAATCCAACCGTCGTTAGCAGTCCATCTGCAGCTCTAATCATTGCACTAAAAGCCAGTTCAGCGGATTTTTGATAATCACCTTTTTCTAAGTCTAAACCGGATTCATATATTAACCGATCGGCTTCATCTAACTTCATAGAGACAAGTGCGACGACTTCTCCTGCACACTCACCGACACCTGTTTTGAGTTGGTAATCTTTGGTGTCACCGGTGTCTACATAGAATTCAGGTGCTTCTTCATAAGTAGGAATTTTATCATACTTTGATAAGATTTGCTTGATTTCGGCTTTACCGAGACGTGCGACGTAATCAGTAAAGGTTTCTTCTCCATTCTTCTCATCAGAATATTTACCTGTTAATTCTTCAATGAAATCTGGAATATACTTCCCGTGTATTTTTCCTGTGGCAAGTCCATAGGAACTGGCATTCTCAATCATGTGTCCACCGAGTAGAACTTGATAGTACGGAGCAATATGTTCACCAATTCGCCTTGATGAACCGAAGAAACCAATATTTGCGATATGGTGTTGTCCGCAGGAATTAGGACATCCACTTATCTTAATACGGAAATCTTTTATATCTTCTTTATGTCCAGTTTCAATGAAATGTCCACGGAGGTGTGCCAGCCAATCCACGAGAAGAAGATACTCCAAGTTTACATGAATCAGTCCCGGGACATGCGGTAATATCCACAAGGGATTCAGCCCCCGGATCACCCAAACCAACCTCTGTTAGTTCTTTATAAAGTGCGGGTAGATCTGTCATTGTAACCCATCGTAGTACAATGTTCTGTTCAACAGTAGCACGTATTGTATCTTTTACATACTTACGTGAAATGTCAGCTAAAGATCTGGTTTGGTCTGCAGTTAGATCCCCCAGGGGAAGTGTAATCGTTACATAGGCATAACCGGGTTGACGTTGTAAACGAACATTTGATTGATACCACTCATCAAACCCTTCAGGATTTGATGCGCCGTTGAGTTGTGTAGGTGGTTTAAGGGGTGTTTCATCATAGGCATCCAGATTATCAAGGTATTCTGTCCAAGCGGGGTCATATCTTAATGTTTCTCTATCTTCGAGGACAAGTTTACGGAATTCTTCAATACCGTATTTAGCAATGACAAATTTCAAACGTGCCTTATTCCGATTTTTTCGTTCACCTAATCTTGTGAAAACTCTACAAATGGATTGAGAAATAGGAAGGAGTTCTTCTGCTGGAAGAAATTCATCAAAGATTTTAGCTTGATGTGGGACAGCGCCAAGACCACCACCAACATAAAGTTTAAAGCCCTTCTTAACTTCCCCATCAACCTCTTTTACAGCTGCAACTGCCCCGATGTCGTGCATATTTGCCAATCCGCAAGGGTGTTCTTCACAACCGGAAAATGCAATTTTGAATTTACGTCCAAAATCTTTTGCATCCTCATGTCCCAATAGAAATGCGGAAAGAGCTTTTGAATAAGGGGTGACATCGAAAGATTCATCATGACACACACCACTTAATGGACATGCTGTAACGTTTCGTACGACATTTCCACAGGCTTCCTTGGTTGTAATACCTACACTTGCCAGGCGTCTCATGAGTTCTGGTGTGTGATTGATATCTACATAATGGTATTGAACATCTTGTCGTGTTGTAATGTGAATGATATTATCGGAAAATTCTTCAGCGACATCGGCTAACATTTCAAGTTGGTCTGCGGTAAGTCCACCGAATGGAATTTTTACCCGTATCATCTGTGATCTATCATCACGTTGCCCATAGACCCCATGACGAAGTCTAAATTCCGTCCAGATTTTTTCCTCTCCTTGACCTGCTTGTGCGCGGCCAAGTCTGATTTCATATATTTCAATTTCGCGAGCAACATCTGGTGGGATAACAGATACATCATAAGCTCCCGCGCTCTCAATAGCCATTCTTTACTCCTTATTGCCTTAATATTCAGTTAAGGTTGTATAGGAAAGTTTCTTTGTCTTAATTGATAATTAACTGCTTAATACGGTTAGTTTCTAAATAATTTATGAATAGTATCATTAAATAGAAAAGTATATAGAATCTAACAGTAATAGTCAAGTTAATTTAACTACCTGGGTGCGTTGTGAATGTAAAAAGTGTTAATATTTATTGTTGTGAGATGATTGCACTTTCACGGAAACCTTCACGGAGCAATTTTACGAACCCTTATTCTATAAGGATTTATAATTTTAATTATACCAATTCTCCGTGAATCACATATATTAATATACATATAACTTAAGTGTGGAAGAAATGCATCTTTTGTTTTCATTTGATACCATTCTATATATTTTTAACGTGAGTTTGATAATTAAACTATAGTTTGGATAGTTTGAGCGATACACATGTCGCCCCGCAAATCAACGGTATGAATGCCTTATGGCATTCACCTGGGCTTAGGTTTAGTGGTTCAGTACGTTTTCTACAAACATTTCGCCCCGCTGGGGCTTCTAATACTTAACATTGAAATATTTTCTTTAAGTAAATTATGTGTGTATTACAGACAGAAATGTAACTATTACCAACTCTAATTGATTAGTTTACATTATTGGCATTAGGAAATAGTTATTTATTTTCAAGTTATTCTATAAACATTCCGTCCCTACGGGACTCAATTAGAATTGTCCAGAGACTGAGATGCGTTGTGACCCGCCGAGGGTATGTGAATTAAAGGCATAATCTACAAAGAAGGTCATACTACTGATTCTTAACTGTAAACCAGATCCTATTGATAGACCTTGTCCGTTCCAGCCAGTCCGTAATGCGAGGGTGTTAAACAACCAAAATTCCGCACCAGTTCGATAGATAATGCCACCCCCTGAGTCTGTACCTTCAGTATAATCAGCTTGGTCAGTTTCGATATCAGCACTGATAGATCCGTTCCCCAATCGATTGAAAGCAAATTGATATGCTCCACCGACTCTAATTCTTCTTCCGCGTGTGAAAATTGGATTGTCAGCAGTATCCCATCGAATTTGAGTTCCAGTTGCATCGAGTAACATTGTCCCCAATCTTAGTCCTTTATATGGGGTAAATATAAAACCTAAGTCGATACCGAAGCCGCTGCCACTATAATCGAATATTGATTGTTTTAGAAGTTTCACGCTTCCACCAACGGAGATTGCAGATTGTATATTGCGTGCATAAGAGATCAAAAGAGCGTTATCTGTATTACTGAAATATCCTGCAACTGTAGGTCTATCAATGTAAGGCTCACCTGTATCTTTTACTCCATTTCCATTAATATCCTGATAATCCCCGAGTTTTCCGTTGTTGTCGATATCAATAAATGTTGTCCGTGGAATATCATCGACACCGAGTCGAATCCAACTAATGCCGAGACTCCCTATATCTTCAATTTGGTGAACGTAGTTTACAAAGTTATAATTGACGAGACCATTTGTAATAAAACTGCCATCACTGGATCCAAATGTATCGGAATACATAGCTGAAAAACTGTGGTTTTCGACATCTGTCAGTCCAGCAGGATTCCAGTATGTTGCGGTGGAATCATCTGCGATAGCAACAAATGCACTTCCCATACCGAGTGCTCTTGCCCCGACACCGTGGCTGAGGAATTCTGCTGCATGTGCTCCTTCATCCGCAGCAAAAGTTGTATGTGATAGGATTAAACTAATCATCAATATAGATAGAAAGAAGTAAGTCAATTTCATTTTGTTTTACCCCGGTGCAAAATCGTATATAGGTTCGCGTATAATAACACTTAAGACACTCCAGAATGCTCCTACACAATATTCTCCCAGAATTACACCAAAGAAGAAGAATACCATCTTTCGATATGTTGTAGGACCACCAAATCTTAACGCCATCCATTTAAGAAAAGTACTAATTACCAAACAACTCCAAAAATATCCTACCCCAAATGTCATTGATATAGGGTATCCGGCTGGGTGTAGGGGCCACCAAATAAAGCGCATTCTCATAAACATTAGGAGGAATGTAACTCCCATTCCTCCAGCCATAAAACTCATAGCCGGTACATTTGGGTCTCGTGGGAAAGCAAATAATCCTGCTAACCAACCAAATTGACCGATATGTCCAACTGAGGGTCCGATTCCACCCCCTGCCCCCGTTACCGCGCCACCAAGACGATAGAGTTCAGATAGAGTTGCCCAAAAAGCGGAAAGTGAACCGAGAACGACGGCAATAATCATAGCAAATACCAATCTCTTTGTATTCATATTTGCTCGCTCAGCCATCTTAAATGCCTCAAGTTGATGTGGCATTATATGTTCACGGTATCCTCTACCACTAAAGAACCAAAAATATGGGAATACAGTAAGATTGTTAGGACCGATACGGCGTGTACCCAGTATATTAACTAAGAATTGTTGAGCGTTACACATACCAGCCATTTCATGAGCCGGTGGACCCAGTTCTGCCCTGACACGGGTTATAGCGATAGAAATTGCATAGAAGAAACCGAAAAACGGAAGGATTATGGGTAATGTCATCCCCGCTTTTATGCAGAACCATATTATGTATAGGCTGGCAATGGCAATTAACAAGAATGCTGTTCTGTACCGAATTGGTTCATCGGAATCGTCAATTCCGCCCTTCATCCCGAAGATCGTCCGTATGACATTCATAATATGTTTGCGTGTGACGATTAATGCAATGAGAAAGATAGCCATCCATCCACCAATGGATTGTTCGCTACTATATGGGAAGGGAGCAGGTATTCCAAGAGCACTCCCCATAACCCGTTGTATCTTTTCAAACAGATAAAAGAACCATAATGAGAATGAGAGATCAAGTGGTAATAAGAATCCTAACCCGATGACAAAAGGGTAGAGTGGAACAGGTATATTTCCAACAGCATTCCACGGTTTTTCTGTGAAGAATGCTCCCCAATTTCGGGAATTATGCCGGACACTAAAGTCTGGTAATATTGGAAAGAAGTGTGCTAATCCGTGCCATATATTCACGACTGCTGCAATGATAAAACCGTACCACAAGATCCGATTCTTAAAGAGTTGTGCTCTGCCACCTCCTTCAGTAATTGCCATAGGGAGTTGGATGATAGGATATGCCAGTTTTTCATGTTCAGTCCACTGTTTTCGAACAAGCACATTGATACAGATCATGATTACACCCAAAGCCAAAATAAAGGATGTCCACCATAAGGTTGGCATGATCCATGCCCCACCTACTTGTAGGTTATAAAAGGGTGTATCTCCCTCATAGAAGCCTCGAATAATCTCTTTATCGGAAACGACAAGATGTTGTGGAATGTATGCATGAAAAGTATCCGCCCAGTCATTTTCTATGGTTGCAAACCAAAATGCATGTGGGAGGGCAGGGATAGTTAGTGCTAACATATCGTGTCCGGCTAAACCAGATGCGATTGATAGCATGGCATAAATAGTAATCAACTCTCCCTGTTTTAATGCGGAGTTTGGGGCTACTTTCTTTATGAAAAGATTGATGAGGATAAGGAAAAATATATTCAGGACAACGTTCCAAAACAGAGAAATCGTGGTAGGATGTCCTGAATGCCAAACACACTCTACTTCAATTACCCAAAACACATTTGGTGGAATTAGGAAGATAGCGATTACTATGGCACGCCATGTGACGCCAAAATCTCTTATTCTATTTTGTTGTGTAAAATTATCTACTGAGGATTCCATCTATAGTTGAATTGAATTTTTTATGTTCATCATGGATGCTTTTGTTATGATATCCTGATGTACTTCTGTATAGCTGCTCTTAATTTAACTGAAGTTGCCACCTATCTACTTATACCATTCTAAATAATTATCGCCCATTATTAACTTAAAGAGACCCCCTAAATCCCCCTTATCAGGGGGACTACTAAGAGTATTCATAATGTGAACTATTTAAATAGAAATGGTATTACATAGCACTCCGCTGGAGTGCAGGATGTTGATATACCTTTTTCTATAGACCTTTCCTCCCTAATGAAGTTAAAGAATTTATTCGGGTAATTTCCAGTTTCTTGTAGAATCCGGTGCGGTTAGGAAACCGCACCTACCAGCTCTGGGTCCAAATTACCTATTTTATTTTTTTAACTTCATACGGGACTAATAAATCTGTATATGATTGTTTTTGTTTCACTTAAATCATAATGTAAGAGTATCAATTGAATATGGTATTAGAGACCAGAGGCACCAGGGTAGTGTGTAAAACATGTTAGAAATGAGTTGGTGGTTCACTTTCTTTTAACTCCCATAATATATGTCCAAATTCACATGCTCCGTATGTAGATCCGGCAAAGATTTCTGTTTCGATTCCCCATGCCAATTTATACGCAGAGATGATCTGTGTCAATGCCATAGATACATCTCCATAGCATAATATAGCAACAGTGCCACCACCGCCTCCACCAGTAATTTTTGCTCCATATATTCCTGCATCTTCACCAATTTTTCTTGCAATGTTTACAAGTCCATCAATTTCCTGTGAACCCAGTCCAGCTAAATCACGATAACTATCATTTGATTCATACATTAATGTTCCAGCTTCTGATAAATACTCCGTGGCATTATTGGGATATTTTATAGTATTTTTTATGGCATGGATAAATTGTTTAACACGTTCATTTTCATATACCGGGTGTTTAACCCTGTCCTTAACTGCATAAACCTTATCAGGGTCTACTTCTGTTACCTTATCGTCTGTCCCGTTATATTTCTCCAGAAAATCAACCCCCTTCATTTCATTAGGTAATAATGGCAAACAGTGTTGCTGAAATTCTTGAACAGTTATATGACATAGATAATTATCATCTAATTTATCCCAGTTAAGTTTTTCTTTTAAAATACGTAATCCCATGAAGGCTGCTGTTCGTGTGTCAATATAGGCAGAACTTTTTGTACTACGAGGAACTTTTGTATGAATACCTATAAAACTAACTTGATGTGGTATTTCTATGGATTCGAGTATCTTATCAGGTTGACAAAGAATAGATAGAATCTTCCCTTGAGTTCCAATAGCAGATGTCAATTGATCCATTATTCCACAAGGTGCACCTACAATTCTATTTTCGACAATTTGAGCGAGTCTGGCTATCTCAATTCCCTCTAATTTTAGATTGTAAAGGTGATTTATAGCACATAAGGTTGCAACTTCAATTGCTGCTGAAGATGCTATTCCTGCTCCCATTGGGATATCACTTTTGATTGCAATAGCAGCGCCATGTGGAAAATTCTGAATTTTATTTTCTTTAAGTAAAGTGAAGAAGCAACCAAGTATGTACCCGCTCCAAGATGTTTTAGGATCATCATTAAATAAACTACGAATTTCAGAATAAGATTTCAATGAACCATCAGTGTAAAAATCATCAAGTGTAATTTGAAAATATGGTCTTAATAGACCTACTTGTTGAATTGTTAATGCTCTTAGATTATTATCCTCTCTTGATTGACAAGCGACGACAGCTGCTCGGTTTAATGTCATCTCAAAGACATTTGACCCAGAATAATCTGCTATCCCGCCCATAATGTCAAGTCGCGCGGGTGCTCGTGTTACTATGATACTCCCCTCTTTCTGTAATCCATGTATTCCAAAAATTTCAGGGGAATCGCATTGTATAAGATATTCCAGTTCAACAACTTGAGACGGTTTTACTGCAGGTCCATGCAGTTGTTCCACTTTCATATTTTACGGTATGTTATGCTACATAGCACTCCGCTGGAGTGCAGGATGTTGATATACCTTTTTCTATAGACATATCACCCCTCGAATCAACGGTATGAATGACATTAGGTCATTCACCGGGGTGAGGAAAGTGTTTGAAAACTGTGTTGAAACGATCAAAATCCGTTAGTAGCAACTTAGGTTATATATATATACGGGAATCGGAGTTCCCTCCTACAGAATGGATCAACGATTCGTAAGTCCAATATAGTCGGGAATCGGAGTTCCCTCCTACAGAATGTATGAAATAAGGATTATCGCATATATCCTCTATGGGTTTACCACAGTAACATTTTCCCCAACTTTTAGGGAATGTTGTCCAGCAACAATAACAGATTCACCACCATTTAAGCCTTTACGAATTTCTACCTCTCCACCACTTGTGAGCCCAATTTCGACTGGAAGTTGTTTTGAGACACCTGCTTCTACGATGAAGACATTTCGTTTTTTTGTTACTGTATCTTCAATGAGTGATACACGTGGGATAAGAACAGCATCGGGACGTATTTCAACAGGTAATGTGACTTTTGCAAACATACCTGGTTTCAGAATTCCTTCAGTGTTTTGAATAGAAAATTCTACTGTAGCAGTTCGTCTAACAGGTTGTAAAGTAGGACTGATGTATGAAATTGCCCCGGTAATTGGTGTGTTAATACCATCAATTTTAATTTCCGCTTGTTGTTCTAATTTAATACGACTAAGTTGTGATTCAATCAAATCTACAGTAGCCTTCACTGTGCCAACATCTACGATTTCAAATAAGGGGGCAGTAGGTGCTGCCATTCCCCCTAAATCTAAGAAACGTTGTGAGATAATCCCTGATATTGGTGCTTCTATGGTTGCGTCTTTAAGTTTCTTTATCGCAAGTTTGAGAGCAATCTCTGCTTGTGTGAGGGATGTTTTGGCAGATGTAATTTCTGCATTCCAACTTCTTGCTTTAACTAAGGATTGTGCGGAAGTCAATCCTGCTTGTGCGGATTCAACTTGTGATTGTGCGAGTGCGATGTCCTTTTGCCATGTTTTTGTTTCTGCTTGTGTTTGTGCAAGTTTTAAAGCTGCGACAGCCTGTTCGACCTGTGCTTCCATTGCAGTGATATCCTCTTCACGCGCGCCTGTTGTAATGAGTTGAAGCTGTTCTGTAGCGATCTTATGTTGTGCTGATACAATGTCTAATTGTGTTTTCGTATTTTCATAGGATTGCTGACTAATTGCCCCATTTTTATATAGATTTTCTATGCGAGCATAGTTGTTTTCTGCATTTAATAGATTTGATTTTGCTTGGTTCAAACCAGCTTCAGCTTGTCTACGGTCTTCATCTCTTGCACCCGATTTAATTTTTTCTAAATTTGCTTCAAGAGACTTTAATCCAGCCTCAGCTTGGTCTATCTGGGTCACAGTTCGTATTTCTGCAAGATCTTTAACCTGATTCAATGATATTTCAGCCGCCTGTAGTTGTGCACTTGCTTGTGAAACCTGTGTAAGTACTCGAACTTCAGCGAGTTGTTCAGTTTGGGAATATGCAGCTTTTGCTGAATCTAAAACCGCTTCAGCTTGTTGAACAGCCAACTTCAATTCTTCATGTTCTACAACAGCGAGGGATTGTCCAGCAGTAACCATTTCTCCCTCAGTGACTGAAAGTGAAATAATTCTTCCAGCAATTTTTGGGAAAACACTTACTTGTGCTTGTGCTTCAATCGTCCCTGATAATTGTAGTTCAGCCCTAATTTCTCCCCGCTTAGCTTTGGATATTTCTACCGGTTTAGCTACGGATGTATCAGCCAGTTCATCAAGTTCAGGTTTCACAGGTTTTAAGAATCTGAACATTGCAATAACTGCGGCTACTGCAATTATGATGATAACAATCCAGATTGTTCTCACTATAGATGTCTCCTTGCCAATAATTTTATTTATAACCTAAGTTGCCAACTATTTACTTACATAGCACTCCGCTGGAGTGCAGGATATTGATATACCTTTTTCTATAGACATATCACCCCTCTGGGGTGAGGAAAATGTAATAAAAACTGTGTTGGAACGATCAAATCCGTTCATAGCAACTTGGGTTATTTATAGAGTTCTTTGATTATTTTGTTTAATGTATGTTTCAAATATAATGTGTCCGTGAATATGATAGATTCTGGATTTCAAGATATCACTGTATCCTTTGTCCAATTGCTTTTTCTAATCTTGCGAGACCAATCACATAATTGTGTTGTGCTTGTAATCGATTGACTTTTGCCTGTAATAGTGCAAGTTGCGCATCGGTTAATTCGACAGTGGTTATTATACCTGATTCAAATTGTAGATTTGCTAAACGTACACTTGCATCTGCTTGAGCAACAGTTTCCTTTTGTACGTCTATAAGGGTTTTAGCTTCAAGTAATGCAAGATATGAGGATCTTACCTCAAATTCTACAGAAGATTTTATCTGTTTTGAAGATAATTCAATCTGCTTAAGTGTAGATTCGGTTTGTTTTACAGCTGCCCGTGATGCGAAACCGTCGAATATAGGAACATTAATTTGTAAACCTAAACTCCAAATTCTATTCATCTCTGTGAGTCTTTCACTATGGGATATTTGATAATTAGAGAAAAAAGCGAGATCAGGCAGGTTTTGGGTTTTAGCAACACTGAGTTGTTTTTGTCCTATCTGTTCATTTAGGTTAGATTGTTTTACTTCTGGACGATGGGTCATAGCTATTGAGATTAACTCATCGAGTTTTTTCTCTATCTGTTGTATTTGGAATGACCCCTTTACAGAAATATCTTGTGTAAGAGGAATGTTTAATATAGTTTTATATGAATCTTTAGCATTCTTGACTCTATTACGTGCCTGAATCAACTGTGATTTTGTATTTGCGAGTTGAACTTTAGCGCGTAGAACATCAAAATTTGTTGTTGCTCCGACTGCAAAAGATCTCTCAGCGAGAGCGAGTTGCAGTTCAACCAATTCGACACTTTGTTCAGCGACTTTTACAAATTCTTGGGTAATCAGAACACCGTAAAAGGACTCATACACAGTTAAGCGAAGATTCTCATAAGCAGATGATAATTCTTCTTCTGCCGCAGTATATCCGATTGTTGCAGCTTTATAGTTATTATAGATCCGTCCCCATGCAAAAATTGGTTGGGTTAAATTTACTGTTCCTTGTACATTATGATGTGCCCCAAATTCCAATTCAATTAACTCAGCCTCATTATCAGGATCTGGCGTGGACATCTGATTCATTTCTTGTGCTGGCGTAGGAAATCCAAATCCTCCTTCAGCCTGAATAACGGATTTCTGAATGTCTTTAAAATAGGTGTAATTCCCATTTGCTGAAAGTCTTGGTAATAATGCTGAACGTGCTAAATCTACCTGCGTCTTTGCAGCGATAAGTTTTTGTTCTGCAGCCTGAATAGATAAATTATCCTTTTGTGCAATTTGCAGACTATCTTCAAGTGTCAATTCTCTGTATTCTTGTGCTTGAATTGAGATTGATACTATAACGAATAAAAAGGTTGCTACCCAAATTGAGTAACGGAACCTAATTGGATTCATAAATTAATCCTCCAAAAGGTAGTATGTTAAACCATTTCTAACGTGAGTTTGATAAGACACATTGTAGACCGAACTTTAAGTTAACCGCAGAGTGCACAAACTGGATGAAGATTAATTTTTAAATTCGGTAATTTAAAAGAAAGATCCAGTGCGGTTAGGAAACCGCACCTACCGGGCTTGGAAAAATTAGAATTACCGAAATATTTACTTAATCCTCATGAAGTTTGTGCTACAAAGGAGATTCTCAGGACAAACTGGAAGTTTATGCTACATTAAAAGCGACTTTAATTATCAGAAATAGTATTAGAATTTCTTAAAGTAAATGACAGATATTAATATCGTAGTATTGTAGTCGAATCCCCAACCATCCACAAAGTTCCCTCAGGTGTTTTCACAATATCTTTTATATTATTTTTTGTAGGTGATGGATATTCTAACCAAGTAACACCACCATCAGTTGTATGGACAATTACACCTTTATCACCAGCTGCCCACCCTATTTTTTCATCAATAAAGAGTATAGCGTTTAAATTTTCATTTGTTGGAACAGTTTGATCAATCCAAGTTGCTCCTCCGTCTGTGGTTATTTGTATTGTTCCTTCGCTACCAGCAACCCATGCGGTTGTAGGGTTAATGCCGTAGACATCTTGTAATTCAGATGAACCAAATGATATTGTCCAGTTTTGTCCAGCATCTGTGGTCATTGCAATTGTTCCAGCAAAACCAACTAACCAACCGACATCCTTATTAATGAAATGAACCCCGAATAAATTATTGAACCCTGCGCCGGTAAAACCCGTATCGAAATCTACCCCAAACCAAGTTTCACCCCCATCCTCAGTTTTCATAACCTTACCAGTTTCTCCGACTGCCCATCCATGTTTATCAGTCCCAAAACTCAATCCGTATGAACCCACAGCACTCTTGAAACTGAATGTACCACTGAATTTGATTCTTTTTGCGGTACCGTGTCCTTCGTCTCCAGGATCACTTACACTATGCCAAGTGTTGCCTCCATCTAATGTTTCAAGCAGTGCGGCATTACTACCGACAATATACCCCTTATTTTCGTTAACAAATCCTACACCAAAGAGTTCAAATACATCACCACTATTTTGAGGTTTCCATGTTTTACCACTATCGTTTGTATGCAGGACACTTCCGGCTAATCCGACAGCCCATCCAAGGTTATCATTGTAAAAATGTGCTGCTTGTAAATCGTTTGCATTTGAAATAACATCCCATGTCATGCCACCATCATTTGTGTGGAGGATAGTTGCTTTATCACCGACTATCCAACATTCTGTTGGACTAATCATATGAACGCCTTGCAAACGAGCAGCGACAGGTCTTTCAGGATATGGTTTCCATGTAGTACCACCATCCTGCGTAATGAGGATCACACCAAATTCTGCGGCAGCAATCCCAGTAGACATATCGGCAAAGTGGACATCCCAAATGGGTTCAGGCATTCCGTTTGAATTTGGCACATTGCTTTGTTGTACGATCCAATTCATACCGTCATTTGTAGAAACGACAGCCCCACCGGCTCCAACTGCCCAACCGGTAGTTTCATCAAGCATTGAAATTGCATCCAGTGTATTGACAGTTGCACTTGTCTGGAAATCCCAATTATTTCCGCCATCAATTGTATGGAGTAAAGTGCCACCACCCCCTGCTGCCCAACCGGTCTGTGGAGATGTGAAATGTATACCTTCAATGGTATTATTTGTTTCGATTTCCTGCTGTTTCCAACTGACGCCGCCATTATTTGTATGCATGATGAAGCCACCATCGCCGCATGCCCATCCATGTTTTTCGTCAGCAAAGGATACTCCCAATAATGCAACATTGGTATCTGTGGGTAATTTATTCCATAATGCTCCACCGTCTGTCGTTTTTAATACTGTACCATTTTCACCAACAACCCATCCGATTTTAGGATTGATAAAACGGATTTTCTTTAATTCTACTTTAAAGGGTAATGGTTGGTTTGGTTGATTTTTCCATGTCTTGCCACCATCCGTAGTGTTGAGTATGGTAGAATTGCTACCAACAATCCATCCGTTCTGATCATCAATAAAGAACACATCAGAAAAGGATGCATTCCATTGAGATTCACTTACTTTAACCCATTCATTTTGAGTATAACCAAGCGAAATTACAAATAGTAACAATATCAAGGTAAACGAATAAAATATACCCTTTGTCATGGTATTTCCTCCAGAGAAAAGTCTCATTTTTCTATATTTAGTCCTATCCTCAAGTAGTTTGCAATATTCTTATGAGTTAATATTTTAAATCCGTTTAAGTATATCATTTTATTGTATGTACGTCAACCTGAATATGAGAAGGTGTGTGTAAATATTGTCATATATTAGTCTTGAAAAATCCTCTTCAGTAACTGATATTTCTGATTGTTAAAGAAGGTATAAAAACAGACATTTAATCCTAATATACAGACAGAAAATAGTGTATAAAAACAGACATTTAATCCTAAATACTCAGACAGTGGATCGTGTTGTTGTAGCATGAGTCTATGCGTCGAAAAAAAGGAAAAAAGTTACACTTTTTGTCACACGGTGTGACATTGAAATTGGTGTAAATTACCCCTATAACCCTTGTCGTATACTGGGTTCATAGTAGTTTGAATTTGATTTATAAGAATTTCAAAAAAATGTGATTTTGTGTTTTTGTTGTCCTTCCTGATTTTGACATTCCAAATAGGGAAAAGTTGCATATTTTTTGAGGTAAATGTAATTTGGTAATTAGGATCGTTTTTATAGATAGTCATTTGTTTTTCGTTATTGGTTTTTAGTTTGTATCCTTATCCTTTCCGACTCATATTCCTATTAACAACCTATTAGTTTTGGTTTACAAAAATTGAACGATATAGTATTATACAATTTTATTTTCATTATGACAAAGATTTTATTTTTATCTTATGTTATTGTGTTATGTATTTTAGTTGTTAGATGAATATATTTTCTTCATATTATTTTTAATTTCTTCAATGTATATATCCTTAAAATCAAGATTTGTGGTAAAATGTCAGAAACATAATGAAATAAGGAGAAAAAATTATGGCAAACTTAAATGTAGGTATTGTTGGTCTGGGTTGGGTTGCGGGAGCACATATTGAAGCTTTTAAAGCAATAGCAGGATCAGATGTTACTGCGATCTGTTCGCGTCGTGAACATGATGAATCAGTATTAGAGGAGACTTACGGTACACCATTAAAAGCGTATACTGCTTATGATAAGATGCTTGCTGATCCTGATGTACACATTATTGATATCTGTACACCACATCCGTTTCATGCGGAACAAGCAATTGCTGCTGCAGAAGCAGGAAAACATCTCATCATCGAAAAACCTATCTGTCTGACATACGACGATGCAAAAGCGATAAGAGATGCTGTTAAGAGCAATGGTGTGCATGTGTGTGTATGCTTTGAGTGCCGATATAGTGCTCATTTTACGATGATTCGTTCAGTTATTGATAACGGATTGTTGGGAGAACTACACTACGCTGAAGTGGATTACTACCATGGGATTGGACCTTGGTATGGTCAGTATGAATGGAATATCAAGAAGGATTTTGGTGGCAGTACTTTGTTAACCGCAGGGTGTCATGCCCTTGATGCGCTTCTGTTTTTTATGGATGGAGATGTGGAAGAGGTTACCAGTTATCATACACAATCTGCCGGAGAAGTATTTCAACCGTATGAATATAAGACCACCAGTGTGAGTTTACTTAAGTTTGAGGGTGGACAGAAGATTGGTAAGGTGACTTCGTGTGTAGATTGTCTACAACCGTATTATTTTCATATTCATCTTGTTGGAAGTGAAGGGAGTTTGCTTGATAATAAGATCTATTCTGCTAAACTGAAAGGTATGGATAAGAGTAAATGGAGTAACCTTGAAACATCACTGATAGATTCTGGTGATGTGAGTGATCATCCGTATGAACCGCAGTTTCAAGCGTTTATAGATAGTATTGGTAGAAATGAACCGATGCCATTGACCGATTTCGATACAGCCTTTGAAACGCATCGTGTTGTGTTTGCTGCTGATCAATCTGCTGAAGCCGGTGGGAAGACTGTAAGGTTGTCTGAATTGTCTGTATAGACTTGTCTTATCTGTCTGACCATTAAGGATGTCCTGAGAGAGTATTTAGCAAATTCAGGATCATCCTTGAGGGTGGAAATTCTGTAGGGGCAATCTCCATGTTACGACCGAGAGGTCGCTCCTACAGAAGATAGTTCCCAACAATATTCAATTCCATAAAATTTATGTGATGACATATTATTTATTAGAATTGGTGTTACTCCTTATCCTCTCCTAACACTCTGTTTCGCGTAATCCGTGGTTCAGACACCCCAAAACAAACTAAAAATATACTAATCTCACGACTTGTGCCAGTTAACTAAATGTATTTGTTGTTTTTACGGATTTTGGTTTTTTACTATAGACATTCCGTCCCTACGGGACTCAACTTAGGTTTTTCATAGGTTTTCTATAGACATTCCGTCCCTACGGGACTAAAGAAAAGTCTTAACTAATGTAGGATATTCATATCAACTATTATATATGTGAAATTATTGGTTGCTAAAAGTTATTTAGCACAACTCGTTAATCTCACTAAATTGACGTCTATAGATGCCCCAAAAACGCAGCCTCAGCAGTGCGAAATGTGTATCACATATAATTGTCCAAAGTTTAGTACTATTAGAAATCCCTAATGTAGTGTCCAACCGAAGTTGGCATAAGACTTAATTGTTGATGCCTATGGGGTATTTCTTAGGAGGTCCTTGTATCTAATCTTAGAATATGATGGCTCAATTTTATAACACAGAATTGTGAGAATATAACAAATCTGCGTATTCATTTAATTCTACATATTCATTTTTTGCACCTTATGACCTCTAAATTATATGTCTTTTAATTATAGAAGGTGTCTGATGTTTTTAATTTTAAACTGCATTAGATATTTTACTACTATAACGAGACAATTATTTAAACGAGGTAAATATGATTCAAGAACTTATGTAAACAAATGGATACTTGGTGGGTTATGTTTTCTTGTTCTTTTTTCTGGTGTGTGTTACCTCTTTCATGAACATTCAATAGCATTATTCAGTCAGCAGCTTGCTGATACTGATGTTAGGTCACAATTGGTTTTGTCGAAAAATGATCAGATAAATAGGCAGCCAAAGGTGTCAACGCCTGAGATGTCTAAATCTGAGGAAAATCTAACAGAATCTTCAGAGAACCGAACTGAAAATGCGGACTTGTTCGTGAAAGAGGTGATACATGATGATATAGGTCTATCAACAGAGAAACGATTCCCTGAACCTACAAAGAGACCGGTTTCATTCAACGGTTTTGGTCCTTTTCCTGAGATTCCAGTTGATTATCCGGCACAGAAATATTTGGGATAACCCAAAATCTCTTACTGTAGCACATGAATTACTATTGCGTGTCCAAATCAAATTGTGGAAGCAAGGTATACATTCACTCGGTGGGGCGATGATAAACGGGAAGATATATGTGAATATTCCGGTACTGTTTATGTTGAATGGAAAGATCGAGTGAGATCCGACGGCACCGTGGAAAGATATGCAACTGGTGTATCCGGTGATAGAGAAGCCGGGAAATCTCTCAGAGATATCATTGAAACAAAAGGTGTACTTAAAGAAAGTGATGTGCCCTCCAGGAATTAAGATAATTGATTCTACTGACGGAGGTATTGACCCATATCAATTTTTAGATTTAAAATAAGGAAGGAATTTCTATTATGAGAAGATTTGTTTATAGTTTACTAATTGTAGTAATAATCAGCGGAGTGATAATTAATGGTATAGTTCAGGCAACTGATTCTGAGTTCAGGAAATCTGGAACTTTTGATGATTTCCCGAATATGGGATGGCAACTGGGAACGTTGTGCGGATGGGGACGGTCCCTTAGAAGTTGATACATCAAGAAAGGTTTATATAGAATAGACGCTGGTGAGGATGTGTTTAGTTGCAGTGCAAATTTCCATTCCTATGCTAATAGTCCTAATTATAGTGGAGAGTATGGTCTTTCGGCATCGATAAATATAGTAGGAGTAAACTCTATTTCAATCGAAAAGAAATTTAATGGTCCATGGTGGGAATATAGTACGAATGTGTTTAGGCAACCACAAATAGGTAATCTACCTCAGAACATTAGTGTAACCACAGCATACAGTGGGGCAAATGGTCGTCTTACTGTAGAATTGATCAATCCTGCAGAATCTGGTTCTAACTCCCAACCTATACTAAATCCTGATACTCAACTCAATCATGAAAACTCTGTATCCGTGAGTGTAGATTAAATAACCGAATATTAAGTATAGACAGGTAGCCTTTACGCTATCTGTCTATCATTTTACTAAAACGGACTAATAGATTGCCAATTCAAAATATGGTCTACAAATTCATAGAAGATACAATTACTGAATTTGATATCCGCCAAGTGCTACCAGGTCCTTTGGAAATGTTTTCTGCGAGACCATTTTCCTTTAGATATCTCAGAGCAGTACGAATTGGGTTTGTCTTAGCAGTTGATGGAAGACCACCTGCCGATTCATGAAATTGAATTACCCCCGTGTCAATTTCGCTTCTGGTAACAGTTTTTCCTGAGAATAGTTTTAAAATAAGCTTTTCGGCAATTTGAGGCTTGAGATGTACACCTTCATATTTATAATTTTTGTTCATATTTATAACCTATATGTGAAGATTCAATGTTGAACAAGAACTTATTTCTTTATGGATGCATAGCGTATGCCTTGCTGTTCAGTAACGATATAGAGTTTATTGTTAGTGCAAGTTAAAGAAATAACCTTATCTTGTATGTTTGGATAGATTTGTTCCCATTTACCTTGTTGATCTAAGTAATAAGCACCAGTATCACTTGCCCCATATATGTTTGACTTATGAATAGTGAATTTATCTATAATAATATGTTTCCCTTCAGTATTAGTTAATCTCCACCAGTGGTCTCCGTTTTGTGAAGCCAAAACACCTTTGTCTGTAGAAACATAAACGGTATTTCCAACAAAGGTAATATCTTTGAAATTTGAGACAGTGAATGGAAGATTTGATGTCATGTCTTGCCAATTGTTCCCACGATCATCTGATCGAAGAAGCCTTCCATCCCGTTTGCCAACATAAACAGTATCTGATAAAGCTGCGACCTTTAATCCTCCTGTAAATTTGACATTAGAGTATTTAGTCGTATCAATTATGCCTGTATTTTCTATTTTTGAACTTCCATCTTCCCATTTGAATAGTCTGTAATTGAATTCTATATAGAATATATTATCACTTACAGTAAAAGTGCCAAAGGTAGAATGTCTATCAGAATTCGTTGTAAGTTGACTAAAAGGTATCATTTTTATCAATGAAAAATGAGTATCGTATGCCGATAATTTGTAAATATACAGTTTACTTCCTCGATGACTAATTCCATAAAGTACATTATTGACTATTGCAAACTTTGATTCAGTAAGATGGTTGAGGTGTTGGTATGTAATTGGAACTGCTTTCCCTGTAGATTTCCAAGAATAAACAGGTATTGATTCCCACCCTCTTTCATCGGTTGTCTGTACAAGAATGATATTACCAGTATTCACATATAATCTATTATTAAATGCTATCATATCGAAGACACTTGTTCCCAAAATGCCATCCATGAACGGTTGCCATGTGGTACCATTATCAGTTGAACGGTGAAGACCGGACATATTGATATTGTAATAAGTATCTTTGGTCAGTGAGAATACAGAAGGATATCTTGGTCTAATTGAAGTCATATAGGGTTGAAGCGCATCCCATGATTTCCCTTGATCCATTGAGTGCATTGTATAAGTTCCATATACATACAGTGATTTTCCGTTTGCTGAAATCTTTGTATATTTACCAATTGAAAGTTTAATTGATAAAAGGTTGTTTTTAGGTGTGATCTCTCTCCAAGAGTCACCCAGATTTTCTGAGTGGAAAATACGACGCGATTTATCATGTTTCGCTTCGGATCTTAAAAGTTGTGAGTTAGTCTTAGAAACCTCTTGAGACTCTGGACCTGTTAGAATATAAAGATTATGTTTATATACTGCCAAAGATTCGATTTTTCTATACGGATCAACTGGCAATTTTTCCCATATACCTGAATTCAACCGATAAATGCCTTGATTCGTACCAATAATTAGTGCGTTATCAATTGTATCTAAGACCGTAATTTTCTTATCCTCCAAGCCTTTATTCATAGGTGTCCATTGTTTACCTAAATCAATTGATTTAAATACTCCTTTTTTTTCTAAAGCGAGATACATTACAATATTATCGTCTGAATTACCTGCTGAGGTATTATTTTGCACTATTAATCCAATTTCAATTCCTTGTGGTATTGAACACATTACCTCCCAAGTTTTACCTTTATCAGTTGAAGAATGTATATTGGAACCGTTGATAGCATAAATCGCTCCTTTATAATGTGCTATTGGGGATAAGTGTCCATGAATAGGAATATCTGCGGTGACATTTGACCATGTATTTGTACTCTTAACTAATTTATAAATACCTGTACCTGCACTTGCATAGAGATCATCTTCTGAAGTAGAGAAAATATTGAAAATAGTGGTTCCACTTGGTTTTCCGATGTATGTCCAATCAGCAGTAGATAATTTGAGTGGGTTATTCTGATTATTGGAATCTATAACAGTTTCAGATATCTGTGGACTTCTTCCATTGCTATTATTACTACTTATATTTCCAACTAAACGTTTACGCTCAACTGTATTTGTAACAATATCAACAGTTATAGGGGATTCAACGATTTCAATTGTAGGTTCTGATAATGCCTCGTAATTATAAGGTTGCTGAAAGTGAGTGATATAATGGTTCATCGCACCTAACAGTAGAAGTACTAAAACGAATGAAGCACCGAGAACAGTCCATGGGAGAAACGGTTTGGCAACAACTGGCTCAGGTTTGAGATCTTGAATCTGTTTCATGATACTCTCAGTTAGATCGGTAGAAAGTTGTACACTTTCAAGATTTTCATTAATTATAGATTTCCCTTTCGCTTGTAAACGTTTTTGTCCACGTAGTAATCTGGCTTTAATTGTGTTCACGGATACACCTAATTTTTTGCTTATCTCTGTTGGCGTCATATCGCCGATATAGTAGAGTGTTATTACCGTTCGTTCACTTTCTGGCAATTTTGACAAGAGCTCCTTGACAATATCCTGTTTATCTTCGATAGTATTTGTTTCTATTAATTGCAATTCATATTGCCGATAAGAAATCTCATCTAATTCCTCCGTTGAAATCTGCTCTAACGATCTCATATTGGATTGCTTCCGTTCCATCCAATTAATGCATAATCTCCTTGTAATTACATAGAGCCATCCATCAAATTGCTTTGGATTTCTAAGTGTATGCAATTTGTTATATACTTTGACAAATACGTCTTGTGTGATTTCTTCAGCGGTCTCGTAATCACCTGTCATCTTCCAAGCAAGTGCATGAGTTCTTTTTTGGTACTTGCTTATTAAAGTATTAAATGCTTGTTTGTCGCCATCCAAAATTCTTGCAATTAATTCAACACTGTTTTCTGCCATGATACATCTCCCTATTAACCTTATATTATATTATTAAATCACAAACGGTAGGTTTAGATTTATTTACACCTAATGATTAGACTCCCTCTATTAATAAAGACACATTTAAATAGAGGCAAAAGGTGCAAAAAGATAAAAGAGGTATAAAAGAGGTATGTTACTTACCTAAATACAAGGAATATTATACTATAAAATATACTTTTTTACGATTTTGCACCTTTTGAAGTATAAAACATGGGTCATTTAATTATAGAGGGTGTCATATTTTAAGTTTGTAAAAAGTGCAAATTACGAAGATAGATAATTTGTGATAGAGAACTTGAGAGCAAACGTTATCGTCTTAAGTATCATTTCGTACCTACAAATGAAGAGGATGGGTAATCACTGAAAAAGAATCATCACGACTAAGAAATTACATAAAACTTAGACTTGAAATCCTCTAATCTTGGAATTCTGGGATTACTGGAATTAGATGGTTCAGGAAACGAAGATACTACACGTCAACGGTGATGGTGGTAAAACGTACCTCTCTCACTTTACACAGCACTTGTGCCTAAAATTCAGGTGTAAAACTTCTACTTTTGGTTTTCTGCAGCATGTTCTGTCAGGTAAAATATATTATCATACTGTTGTTTCTTATAGGTTTAAATTTATCGAAAACAGTATAAATGAAAATAAAATACACCTTATTTACGATTTTGCACCTTTTGAAGTATAAAACATGGGTCATTTAATTATAGAGGGGGTCATATTTTTTAAGTTTGTAAAAAGTGCAAATTACGAAGATAGATAATTTGTGATAGAGAACTTGAGAGGAACCTTCTCGTCTTAAGTATCATTTCGTATCTACAAATAAAACTTAGACCTGAAATACTAAAATCTTGGCATTCTGGTATTACTGGAATTAAATTGTTCTGGAAACGAAGATATATTACACGCCAACGATGATGGTGATAAAACGTAACTTTTACAAGATCTACAGTTGGTCAATTCCTTGTATTCAGGAGCTACCGCAGTGGGTCAACAGAAATTTATTGTAAAATAAAAATATAATTTCCTTACAAATTAATGCAAAATCAACAGGAGGAAAAATGGAAGTATATGCAAATGTTGGAGGCGATTCTGGAATCACTAATTACGAAATTGGAGAGGATTTCATTAGAGTCCAATTCTCCGATGGTTCAATTAAGGAAAGCATTATTGGGAACCGGATCCAAGAGGTAAATTGAACGTGAAAATAGGAGATAATTGGTATACAGACGAAAAACCTATAGATACATATTTTCAAGCAATAGAGTGTTTAGGATTAGAAGAAATATATAAACGGGAATTACTGTTTATTGACAAA
Organism: Candidatus Poribacteria bacterium; assembly: GCA_965205025.1. Classification (GTDB taxonomy): domain Bacteria; phylum Poribacteria; class WGA-4E; order WGA-4E; family WGA-3G; genus MSPOR6. The sequence goes on along the minus strand of CBDBFU010000032.1, from coordinate 50,976 downwards.
TATTTTGAAGGACATGAAGGGGTACATATAGTTATGAAGGAAAAAGATAAATCTCTTAATCAATCACAATTGGGAGAATATTTCATACTACGTCTTGAACGTCCGACTACTATGAAAGAAGTACTTGAAAAAATCGCGAATGAACTTGGAATTGACATTAAGGTAACAACCTATTAATAAGTCTTACTTTAACAATAATCTAACACGTGAGGATCTTTGCCGCACCAATATATGTACCAATAATATTTCTATACTTACGCGTTGTGCTAGTTAACATTTTAAGGCTAAATGGTTAATAGAAAATAATAACAAAATTCAATGAAGTTGTTCTTGTTAAGGCAATGTTGTCAGCATAATTCCATTTGTGAACTTTAACCGTCAGATGCTTCAATATGATGTTTGTCTTAAAATTCAGGAGTGAAACTTCTATGTTTTGTTTTCTGCAGTATACTCCATCAGATAGATAATATTATCATATTGTTGTTTTTACCAGCGCATTAATTTTTGAAAACAGTATAATTCAGAATTAAATATTCTTTTATTACGATTTTGCACCTTTTGAAGTATAAAACATGGGTCATTTAATTATAGAGGCAGGTCATATTTCTGTTGGTGTATTTATGTCAAGCGTTGCTAAGTATTTATGATGTTAGATCTCTATGATTGGCAACACCTTGACACACATATATGGAGACCACTGACGCTATAGGGCAAAGATATGGTTATACATAATGTACTCAGTGGCGTCAATAAAGTCTCCAATCAGATAGATATGTTTAAATCATATCTAAAAGGAAGGTATACAATTCAATAGCTGCGCCAATTATCTAAGTTTTAGTTGATGGGTGTCATAGTGAGTAATTGGATTGCTCAGAGAAGTTCCGAGATTTCAAGATTAAAAGTAATTTCAGGTTTTTCAAGAAGTGATTTTATTCTTGTTAAGACCAAATTCTAAGCCAGTTGACTTAATGGGGTCACAAACTAACTCTTTATGGGCAACATCAATCAGAACTGAGGGATTCCTACTGGACAAGTAACAACTTAGATTAGCTTATGAAAAATCTGTCATTATTAGTTTAGGTATTGAATTTGATAAATTGAAATAGTGCAGACTCAATAATTGCTTATACTGATTATTGAGTCTTGCCTCCATTATTTGCTTAATACTGTCTATTTAATAATCCAATATAGGAGAATAACAAATGCAACGTATTCTCATTACTGGTGTGATCTTCACTTGTATCATTATTACTGTTGGTAGTTTTGTTTGGTCTCGTCAAGTGAAGGAGGAAATCAAGCAAAGTGAGTTTGAACATGAAAAGTTTCTTAGTAAAATTAAAGAGGAGGAAAAGCAAGAGCCGATAGATGCTGATTTAACGCTGAAAGATACATATCTTAATTCAACTTCTGATTCATTGAGTTATGAATGGACGAGTTTTCTTAAGGAAGTTCGGGAGAAACAAGAGAGAAAAACGCAATCTAATGTTGAAACCCAAAATGATGGATCTCTGAGTCTACCATTAGATGAAAATAAACTTCAGAGTGATTTACGGACTTCTCCTTTTGGATTTGGACCGTATCCAAAAATCCCTGAAGATTACCCATACGATGTAGCATGGGAAAATCCTGGGGTAGCAAAAATGCCAAGTAGTAGACAACGGACATTTGAGATCTTATCCCGTGTCCGTGTAAAATTATGGAATAATGGAGAACGGGATATTACCGGTCTCAAATTTGATATCAACCAGAAAGTATACTTATTGTATCCAAGAACTGTTTATGTAAGATATAGTAAATTGGATGTAATTGATGATATGTCTAACGGATCACCTTCAAGACTCTCAGTAATCTCGGATTCATTCGGTGGAGGCGACATTACGCCGTCTGAATATGTTAAAATAGCCGAAGGAGAAACCCCAGAAAGTATTCGTATATTGGATTACGACTCAGAAGGTATTGATCCGTATGAATTTTTAGGATTAAAATAAAAGGAGATATAATGAAACATTATCTTTTGGCTTTTTTATTGTTTTTTGTTACGTTATTATTTGTTTGGAATATTGGGTTGACACATTCTGGCCCCAGGAATACTGCTACTTGTTCTGCTTCAATAAATGGTACATCAAGTTCACTTGGTGTTATTCTTTTTATGGCAAGGGCATCGGCTGATGTTGCAGCACCATCAAGAATTGATGGTGGTGTAACGCGAAGTTGGTACTATGTTGTAGCAAATGTGCCACATTTGGAAGAGGATCGAAAAGAAGTCGCTCCAGGAGAACCAGGTATAGAGGGTTCATTTACTGCAAATGCCTATCGCTATAATACTTGGACTGATGTACCTGGGTTTGGTAGTCAGGAACCTGAATATGAGTCAAGATCTCTTGCTGGTATTGTCACATCTTTCAATGATGAATATATTTCACATAATCATAAATCGAAAGTTAAATATCCGCCAGGTGGTAGTCAAACTGACGGTCCAGCACATTAGATTGAGATCTTAAGAAATACTATTAGTAATAGGTATATTCTGAAAATATAGTCTGTATTGTAATTTGGCTTGGATATAAAGTGATTTTAATACATACTTTTAGATGTATTACCAAACCTATTTTAAATTAGTAAACAACTGAATCCATTGCAGTTTTCAAAGCGGTATTGTTCTATCTACAATCTTCCTTGAAAGGTAGAAACATAAGGCGACAAAAACAACAAACTGAAGTGCCAACGGTAATTCAGACCAAAAAAACAGCATAGTTAAGACAAGTTTTTTCGTTGAAATGCCTTATCTGAATAGTACCTGTTTCCAAATATTTCTTGATGAGTTTGCTAAGGTGTATCCGGCGTCTCTGAATATCCTTGTCCTTGATAATGGGCGTTTTCATCAAGCGAAATCACTACAAGTTCCTGAGAATATAGTATTCCTCTTTCTACCGCCTTATAGTCCCGAGTTGAACCCTATTGAAAGACTATGGCAAGACATCAAAGCAAAGTTATTTCAAATTGTTCTGACTTCATTACAAGAGATGCAGGATAAACTCACTGAGATCATACGAAGTTACACGAAAATCGCTATTGAGAGTATAACAAAGTACGATTATACAACCAAGATCGAAAACGTGATGTAATTTATTAGAAATGGTTTAACCTTTGCCGTGTGGCAATTGTAAGGTGATTTCATTTTTTACAAAGGAGATATACAATGCGAAAGAACTTTTTTTGGATTACAATGGTTATCTTTGTTTGGTTTGGCATGGCTGAAAATATCATTGCTCAAACCAAGTTATACAATCTTTCTCATGACGCCCTTTCTGTTGATTTTAGTCCTGATGGAGAGTATATCATCACAGGAGATGCTGGGGGTGATGTGGAACTCTGGGAAGTTAGCGACGGTGAAAGGATCTACCATCACTCAATCGGTGGTGCAATTAAAGGAGTTGCCTTCAGCCCTGATGGGAAGTTCATCGCCGCCGGCGGTGCCACCGTAGTGGTCCATTTGTGGACGAGCGATGGAAAGGAGGTTCAGCGTTTGAATTTTGCTGATGCTCAAGGTATTAACGCAGTTGCTTATAGTCCGGATGGTATTCACGTTGCGATCGGAGATGATACTGGGGCAGTGTATCTCTGGGACGTGAATAGGGATAGGCGGAGGGGGTGGAGATACAGCGGGGTGAATGAACTTTACGCCGTTACCTTGTCATAGTGAGTAAGACCGATTGCTCAGAGAAGTTCTGGAATTTCAGGATTAAATAACTTCAGGTTTTTCGGAAGTTATTTTTATTCCTGTATAGACCATATTCCACACCAGTTGACTTTATGGGTGGACACAGACTAAAAGGCTATGGGACATCATTGATCTGAATCGCAAGGATTCCTACTGGATAAGAAGCATCTTAGGTTAACTTCATCTTAGGTTAACTTATGAAACATCAGCCATATTTGGCGAAGGTATTGAATGTCAATTTATATATTAAAATATGATGCAGCAGGATTAAGAGGGTTATCCATAGTTACACGCATCATTATTTACTTAATACCCTCATTGAAAAAGGATAAAAATATGAATAAAGTAATGTTTGCCACTTTCGTAGTGGCATTATGTTTGGGTATAGTTATCTATAACCATCAAGAATCCAATGCTGATGATGATAATAAATCAGCGCTATCCAGTGATGAGAGAGTTGTGGCGACTGCTTACGCCTCTTGTGGCTCCAATTCAGCTTCTGCCACACTTTCTATCAGTTATGCTGACGGTAAAGTGAAGCAAGATGGTGATTCATACACAGGTTCTGGTTATTGTATTGCCAAAGCGGGTTGGCTCACAAAAAGGGATCCTGATGGAGAGGGAGAGAAACCATTTTGGCTAACAGCAGAAGAAAAGAGTTTTTTGTGGTGGACTTGGATTTCAGTAGATACTCAGGAGGTATCTGCAAGTAGGTTTCTTCAGATAGATAGAAACGGAAGGATGTCAGTTGATACCTCTGCTGTAGCAAGTGGTACTTTTGAAAATCAGTCTATTTATGATGAGTGTTCTACAAGTTCTTAGGGATTTAATGTTTTCACCGGCAGAGATTAACTACTTTGCCGGTGACACATTCATTCGGGAGTTATACAATGAAACATAAAAAACTTCTGTATATTTTGCTTTTTTTAGTTATTTTAGGTATAGTGTCCTTTCTTCTATATCGTCCGATTGTTGAGAGAGACATCCCCACAGTTAATCCGCAACAAACAAAGGTTAGGGAAATTACTGTGGAACCGACAGTTAGAGAAAATAAAAAGGACCTGAATACAGATCCGTGGGTATCTTGGTTGGATGAACAAACAGATATCCAAACCGAGGCGCTTTTAAAAACGATTGAGAATGAAATGCCGCATGAGTTTACGGGTGCACTGAGTCAGATTGAAACGTTAAGGGATCAAACCCGAGAGACATTTGAGAGGTTGGCAAAACGACTAAAAGAAGATTCCGATATACCGCCGCCTATTAGGGTTTATGATTTTTCGGAACTCCCACCCCCTGAAAAGCAACAAACGGATGATGGACCAAAAAAACATAAGGGTCCTCAAACCGTTGAAGCACTACTTACTTCATTTGAAGAAATGATTGCCAACCCTGCAATAGATGATAAGTATCCTCAAGCTGAATGGCTTCAGATGCTCCTTGATAAAGGTATCACTATTGAAGATTATGGCGACTATTCTGGTTATATGGCACCACGCTGGAGTTTAGCACGACGTGAACATCAACCAGAAGAATGGGCATCGGGTAATCTCGGTATTCCACCTACGAATGATTGGGAGACCTACGAAGCTGCTTTTATAGATAGGAAGATATGGGAATACCAACAACTCAAAGTCGCTATGGAGTCGAATCCGGAAATATCTGGAGGAATTTTCATTGGTCCTAACCAAGAAACCTTCATACCATTTATTCCCGGACGTATTTACGTCGAAAGAGGCAAAGGGGGAGGCTCTTTTATCGGCACTCCACTTTCTGATGAACAAAAATTTGACATTTTATTTCGTGGAAAACATCCTACAGATTATGACATCGTTTACATCAACGAAGATGGAGATACACACCTTGAAAAACCTCCTTTGATAACACGAGAAGAGATTAGTGCACCTGCGGATACTTGGAAACCGCAATCTGTTGAAGGTGACTTTGCAGAAAAATTACCTTCAGAAAACTTAGAATATCTCACAGAAAGTATTCCTAATCAAAGTACCAAGAAACCTGATCGAATAAACATAGACACCGAAATACTTAGACTCTCCACCCTAAGCGATGCTGAATTTGAAGCAGAAATTAAGAAGTTGTTGCGACCTGAACCACCTACCGCAGAAAACATTGAGGAGACTCTTAACAAAAGGTTTAGTCCGGAGTATCTTCAGAAAACCTTTAGGACATTAAATGAATATGGACTTGAAGAAGGACTCCGTAGACTTGAAGCAGAAGATATTGAAATGATTAAACAATTAGAACGTCAGATGCGGCGGCAACCACCTGCACGACGAAGTAATAGCAAAATTAATCTCTTGGAGGAAAAATGAAAGTTATATTGACAGTTGTGTTAATTTTCAGTTTATGCATGATTATATCCTGTGTTCAAACAATAAAGAAACCAGTTATCAAATATGAGGGCCCGCTACCACAAACTCCTGAAACTATTCTTCAAGCATTTACATTTGATAATGTCTCTATTGAATGGTTGCAGGCATGTAATGAGAGATACCCTCCAACCAAATGGATTCAAAGGATTCTTGATAAAGGCATTGTTTTTGAAGATGCTAATGATTTCCATCAGTATATGATGTTGCTTCGTAGTGGTTTAATGCATCAGGAGCGTATATATTTATCTGATCCAGAGAAATGGCTTCCCAAAATGTATTTCGGTACTATATATGATGACTGGAAATCCTTTGAAGATGCTCACATTGATAGACAGATTTGGAAATACCAACAAACCAAAACCGCAAAGCAGGCAGATCCAAACGTATTCTCCGTTGAATTTTTAGGACCTGATGGAAGAACCGTTCTTCCACTTCCTAAAAAAAGCGTTATTATTAATAGAGGATTGAAGGGATACGGAGTAAGTAGTGGAAATGCTAAACTTACTGAGCAACATATGTTTGACATTGCATTTAAGGGTAAACACCCGTGGGGTTGGAAAGTCGTTTATATTGATGATATGGGTAATATTCTTCCTAAAAAACCACCGCCGATAAGCCGTGAAGAACTTGAACTTCCCGCTGATGTGCCGTGGCCACCCAAAAACCAAGAACACTTAGATCGTATTTATGAGGATGTAAGACAAGGTCGCTATAAAAACACTGGGGATAACAGATGAGACTTTTTATAATATTAGGAATTATTTGTTTGTGTGTAATCGTTGCATGTTTTATGGTTTACGCAACAATTGGACTCACTAAACCTATACAACCTATTCCGCAGGAAAACTCTGTTACATCTCAAGGTGCAGCTGTTAAAAAGAAAAGGAAATCTTGCAGCTGCTGCCCAACACGAGAAGAACGCATTAGGCGTGGAAAGATACTTCGAGAAAAAATGGAACAAGCATGGGCAGAACAGGAAAGTAAAAAACAAAAATCTACCCAGACACCTTCCAAATAATTCATGCCACAACAAACATGTTCGTTATTTTCACACCGCTACACGGTGCTTTTATTCGCATTGAGTATCTTTGTAGTTATAAACTTGCCAAGGTTTTTGACGTTGTCTGCCCATTGGTCAAGCGATGAGGCACGGTGGCTCAATCGAAGTGCTGACTTCATGGATGCTATCACCCGTGGAGACTTCTCTGAAACACTTATTGCGTATCACCCTGGTGTAATAACAATGTGGGTCTCGGGGTTACGGACATTCTTTTTAGAAACACATTTTGATCTTGCTAACTTAGCAGCTGCGAGATGGTTGATTGGTATCGTAATATCGTTTGGAATTGGTGTCTGTGGTATTCTCCTTAATCGTTTGTTTGGACTTTGGGAAGCAATAACAAGTGTTGCGTTTCTAACTTTTTCACCCTTATTCTTAGCACAGACGAGGCGAGTGCACACGGACGCTTTAGCAACCGTATTTATTCTTATAACGGTTCTGCTATTTTTGTTGTACTGTGAGATGCCCAAGAAGTATAACTATTTGACCTTTTCAGGGATAACTTTTGGGTTAGCATGTCTTTCCAAAAGTTATTCATTTATTCTGGTCGTGTGGATAATATTGTGTTTTATTTTATTCTATAACCAGGATAAAGAAAACAGACGACGTTTTCTTTCATTCGTAGCAGCATTACTATGTTTTTTCAGCTGCGCGCTCCTTACAGTACTTGGATTTTGGCCCGTTTTTTGGACAGTTGCTTTTGCCATGTTCGGAGTATGCCTTTCAATTATTGTATTTTTTATGTTGAGAGTTTTAAAAAAGAAACACGCGTCCTTTCTACTCACCTTGTCTGCAATCATAGGACTAATCGTAATATGTATCTGTATAGGGCATACCGCGTGGCGTGTTTTTGACAGAGTAAATTGGGCAGTCACAACACCGCATGAAGTAGAACACTTTTTTCTCGGAAAAGTTGTCTATGATCCTGGATGGTTATTCTATCCTTTTGTGCTATCAATTAAAAGCACACCATTTATGTTGCCTCTTGTTTTCGTCGGTATTTTTCTTTTTTGGAAAAATCGTAAACATACAGTTGAAACTGGAGTTCAATTTCGTAAAGTGGTCGCTTTAGTTGTGGTTGTTCTGATTTTTACAGTATGTCTTTCTGCTACAAGCAAAAAATTCAGTCGCTATTTACTACCTGCATTTCCAATTTTAGAAATACTTGCTGCTTTAAGTTTCGTTACAATTCTCCGCTGGCTATATAGTGTTATTGATTCTCGCTTAGGATCCAAAGAACTCGTTTTCAAACGTTCCTTAACCATTGTTACCTGTATTTTGTTATTTTTCATTCAGGTATGGCCAGCTTTATGTCTTCACCCGTATTATGGAACTTACTACAACCCTTGTTGGAAAGTCACGGATATTACGAAAATAATCACTGTAGGAGATGCCTCTGGGTTGGATATCGCAGCCAACTATTTGAATGAGAAACCGAATGCTGAAGATCTCGTCGTTCAAGTGTCGCCACTTGCCACTGAATTTGTATATTACTATTTTCAAGGTTTTGTCTATCGAGCAGATAGAAACCGTGGATATAATCCCGATTATGAAGTCGTCTATATCCGAGATTCGCAAATCGGACGTGTGCCGCAAACTGGCACACTAAATGGTGAATTGGAACACCAAATATCTCTCAACGGTATTGATCATGTCTGGATTTATAGGGTGGATCCTGAGGACAATTAGATGAAGGTTTGTATACTGACACATGGGTATCCGCGTTTTCCTGATGACACAACGGCACCATTTATTGAATCCATCGCTGAGACACTTCAGCAACAAGAGGATGTTGATATTACAGTTCTAACACCAGGTACCCCGCAGTTTAAACGTTCCGAGACAGATAGTGCTGTGAATCTACGTACATATCGCTACTTTTTTCCTCGTCAGCTGCAACGTTTAGGGTATTCCAATACATTGGTGAACGATTGTGCACTAAAGAAGTATGTATACCTATTAGCACCATTTCTGTTTATTTCAGGTATATTCCACCTTTTTTGGTTGAGTCGCAAACACAAATTTGACGTGATTCATGCACACTGGCTTTTACCCAACGGTTTCATAAGCGCGGTGGTCAATAGATTGTTAAAAATTCCATTTGTCATAACGCTCCACGGGTCAGACATTTTTGTTTCAAAACAGAATTTTATCTTCAAGAGTATGGCAAGGTGGACACTTAAACATGCTGCAATGGTAACGAGTGTGACACCCGTATTTTTGCCCGAGTTAGCAGCATTGGGTGTACCAGAACATAAGCGGTGTATGATACCCAATGGCGTAACACCCAGTGTATTTTCTACACCGTCTCAGAAAAAGATTACTGAGATGCGGGGAACACTTTCAATTCCAGATGATTGTCCCGTCGTTTTTGCGTTAGGACGTATCGTTTTAAAAAAGGGATTCGACGTACTGATTCAGGCACTACCCTATGTCCAAGAAAAGGTGCAGGATGTAAAAGTTATTATTGGTGGAGATGGGACTGACCTGTCTCGTCTCAAAACCCTCGCAACGGAATTAGGTGTTTCAGATTTTGTTCAGTTTCCCGGTACGATAAGTCGAGCGGACGTTCCCGTCTATTTTTATATGTCTGATCTGTTTGTGCTCCCCGCAGTATTTGATCCGAAAGGCAATGTGGACGGATGTCCAATTGTAATTTTAGAAGCGATGGCATGCGGAAAACCTGTGGTTTCTACAGACATTTCGGGAATACCTATCGTCGTAAAAGATGGCGAAACAGGCATATTAGTGGATGAGAAAAACGTCAACAATTTAGCAACTGCAATTATATCGCTATTAGAAAACCCCGCAAAACGAGAACAGTTCGGCAGAGCAGGACAACAACGTATACAGCAAGAATTAACTTGGACAAAAACAATAGAACAATTTATCAGTATCTATCAGCAAAATGTCAAAAGAAATACATAACGACCCTCAATTATCAATTGTTATCCCAGCATACAATGAAGAGGAATCGCTTCCTGTTTTACTACAGCAGATTGAACTTACCCTGAAAACGCATTCCTACAATGCAGAAGTCGTTTTTATCAACGATGGCAGCACCGATACGACTGCGGAGGTGTTGGAAGCTCTCGCTGCATCTGCACAATTGTCTCCAATTCAGATTATCCATTTCAAACGTAATCAGGGCAAAGCAGAAGCACTCACCGCGGGGTTCGCTGCAGCGACAGGAGACATTGTTATCACTATGGACGCTGATCTACAGGATGACCCAGAGGAAATTCCCAAGTTGTTAGACGCACTTCACAACGGTGCCTACGATGTCATTTCTGGGTGGAAATTTCCACGGAAAGATCCCTTTGAAAAGCGCGCCTTCTCTTTCATTTTCAATAACGTTACCGCTTGGTTCACCGGTGTAAAACTTCACGACATGAACTGTGGGTTCAAGGCATATCGGAAAGAAGTTGCTAAAGAACTTCACCTCTACGGAGACCTGCATCGGTATATACCTATATTGGCACATCAAGCAGGCTATCGGGTTGGTGAAGTCAAAGTAAAACATCATCCACGCCGTTTTGGCGTTTCTAAGTACGGGTTAAAGCGGATACCAAAAGGATTCTTTGATCTACTCACAGTGTTGTTTATCACAAAATACCTTAAACGTCCTTTACATGTTTTTGGCATGATTGGTGCAATTGTCACTTTTATCGGTATGCTAATCGGGATCTACCTTGCTTTTGTGTGGTTTATAGAAGGTGGTGTAGGTTTTCGCCCCTTGCTTATGCTTTCTGTTTTGATGTTAATCCTTGGTGCACAGTTTTTTTCTATCGGACTACTGGGAGAGTTGATTATTGGTCTTATATCTCGGTTTGAACGCCGCATACAATCTGAAAATGAACTTTCAAAGCATAATATTAACCAGAATGATGGAAAATCCTAAGTCACATTCAAAGATCTCTTTGATGTAGCATAAACTTCCAGTTTGTGCTTTTAGTTCTATTAGGAGTAGATTCCGATCCTCGATCTTTCCCACCCCCAGGCCGGTAGGTGCGGTTTCCCAACCGCACTATAGGCGTCAATTTTAGAAAAAGGATGTCTGATTTTTCAATAATAATTATTGTTAAGTGAAAACACCTCCTATATAATGTATAAAAATATTACCTTTTACTTTATACAAGAGGTGTTTCCAATGAATACATTATCACAGGTTCCTGAAAAAATGCAACAGATTCTAACAACCATTGCTGATGAAGCAGCCCTTGAAACAGGATTTTGCAAAAGAAATCGAAAACTTGCGGGGAGTCATTTTGCTCAGACACTTATTTATAGTTGGTTAGAAAATCCTGATGCCACCTATACTCAACTTACACATACTGCTGCTTCTCTCGGTACTCCAATCTCACGACAAGCGATTGAACAACGATTTACTGCTGAAGCTGCACAAACCCTCAAAGCAATCCTTGACGCGGCTGCGTCCGAAGTGATTTCTGCGGATCCACAAGTTCTCCCACTCCTTGAACAGTTCAACGGTATCTATATACAAGATAGTTCCTGGATAACACTCCCTGATACGCTTCACGATATTTGGGAAGGTGCCAGTAAAAAGGATTATCCGAACAAATCCGAACTGAAACTCCATCTACGCTTCGATGTTGCTACAGGGACATTCGAACACTTTCAACTCACCAACGGCATCACCGCTGATAGCACTGTAGAAAAACAGATTGACCGGCTCCCCCAAGGGAGTTTACGCCTTGCGGATCTCGGTTATTTTTCGCTACAAACCCTTCAAGAACTTACGGACGAAGGGGTCTTTTGGATTTCACGGTATAAAGTTAGGTGTTCGGTTTTTGACAATACAGGAAAGCCTCTTTGTTTACATAAATGGCTCAAGTTTCAGACCGAAAACATTATCGAAACAGATATTTTCATAGGTTCAAAAAAGCGGATGAAAGTAAGATTAGTAGCTCAGAGACTCTCCGAAGAAGAAACCGAAAAACGACGACGAGATATCAACTATCGTGCTAAACGAAAGCATACACAAGCATCACAGGCACGACTCCAACTCGCAGGTTGGAATATCTACATTACAAATATTGGAACGGATCAACTCACCGCTGAACAGATATGTGTCATTGCGCGGATTCGATGGCAGATCGAGTTGATATTTAAGTGCTTTAAAAGCCTTGGAAAAGTAGACACATCACGAAGTAAAAAACCGTATCGTATTCTATGTGAAATATATGCTAAACTGATCGCTGCAATCATTCGGCATTGGGTGATGTTGGTCATAGGATGGCGATGTTTACGGCATAGTTTATCGAAAACAGTAGAGCTTATTACGTCCTACACACGCACAATCACAATAAGCTTTCGCAAGTCAAAGAGACATCTTAGAGAGACATTTGATGAGATAAAACAAGTATTCGAAAACGGGTGCTACATTGAAAGAAGAGCTAATAGAAAAACAACATTGGAATATCTTGAAAATGCTACAAAAAACCGCTAAATTGACGCCTATGGTGCGGTTTCCCAACCGCACCGGATTTGTGAGAATCCTTTTGATTGAAGGTCCTCGCGTAATTCCGCTTCGGTTAGGAAACCGAAGCTACCGATACTGGAGATGCACTAAATTGACACTTATAGGAATTCCGACCCCCAATTCTTACATTAGTATTTCAATCCATGTATAACATCTGTTCATGGTATAAACATTTATAAAAATGCTATAACATCTTTTAGGAGTTGCTACATGGCAGAAAGAACTGATCCATCTCAAAAAATAAATCATCCTTTTTATTGTCAATATCGCGCTGTTTATGAATATGCAACGCAATTCATAAAAGCAATGAATGTATTAGATATTGGGTGCGGTGAAGGATATGGAGCACACCTGTTAGCACAACACGCCAAAGATGTTTTGGCTATTGATAAAGATAAGAAATCTATTCAAGAAGCACAACGAAAATATCCCCTACCAAACCTTAGTTTTGACGTTCAACATGTTGAGAATCTTTCAAAATATACCCACAAAACGTTTGATATCGTCTGTTGTTTTCACGTCATTGAACATCTAAAAGAACCGACCCGTTTATTAGCGGATATAAGTAAACTTCTATCAAAGTCAGGTATACTGTTGATTTCTACCCCAAACCGTTATTCACCTTTTCGAAGTGCTACTGGTATAGAGTGGCCCTATCATGAACGGGAGTATTCCGTTGACGAATATCGCAAACTCCTTTCATCCTGTTTTAAAAATGTAACACTTTACGCACTTCATGCCCGCGAAAAAGTTCAACAATTTCAAAACATTCGAGCACGGTATGTCCAGCAAATATTCAGGTGGGATATCCTGAAAATGCGTAAGTGGCTTCCTAAACGCCTGCTGCAATCCTGCTTTAATATTGGTGGAAAAATGTTAAAATCATTTATGAAAGCAACTCACGATAGCTTAATATCCAATATCACATTATCAGATTTTCATGTATCAGATACGCAACTTCACCATGGGTTAGACCTTATTGGTGTGTGCCGAACCCAATGAATTTTACTTGATTTTATGTGTTGAAAACTTGTTTGCAATTTGAAGGTAGGTAGATTAGAATTCGTTTTAATTGATACACTAATTGCTTTTACTAAAGTTTGGACAATTTATGTCCATTTCAAGTTGAGTTTTCAAGTATTACTGACAGACTTGTATCTTTTGTGTTTGGGCACATCACGCGCACACAGAGCGGGAAAATGCGTGTCCCATAGGTGTTTTACAAAGCCAACCGAGCGCACCGAACTGATGTCCGTACAGATGTAGCCCATATTGTTTACGACCCGTTTTGATAGCGTGTGTTTCATCATAGACATAAACACCTTGTTATAGATCGTTTGAACGAGTTGTGTCAGAAAAGTAGAAACCTTATCAACACACCATTTGCCACGAGAAAGAAACTTCAACTGTGCCCAATACGACTTGTATTTGACACCGGATTGATACACATTAGACACTGTTGCGCGGGGTATGGATTATTGATCAATCCTAAGACAAAGTTGCGAAAATGAGTAAAGTTATTGTGTTTGAAATGTACCATAAATTTTGATAACATATCATCTAAGAGGGAAAGAGGTTACATTTGTTGATCCTTTCAAGTTGTTAGTGTTTTTTGAAAGGATAACCTCTTTTCCGCTTCTTGTCACTAAAATTGTCCAAACTATAGTAAATAAAAGGATAATAAATGAAAAAGTACTTATTACAACTTGCATGGTTACCCATTATCTTATTCATCTTCAGTTGTGGTGAAATGGAAGACACACCGACACCAATTGAACATGAAACTGATCCGTTACTAAGGATTGCATCTTTTGTTGAAAAACTTGAGAATTTAGAAGTCGGAGTACCAAGAGATTGGGAAAAGACAAGAGATCCAGTGGAACGTGCTGCTTATGCACGACACCTACTTAGTATAGGAAGTATACCTGTCATCCTTGACCTAAATGAAATCTATGAACATACAGATGACTTTATTCTATACACTGAATACTTTCGTGCATCACTCATCAAGCGTTTCGGAGACATCGAACAGGTGCATGTCCTTGCAGATTATCCTCTTAAAAGGGCATTCAGTATTGTTTTAACAGATGACGAACTAAGAGCTGTTGTTCAAGCTCACAACTACTTATTTCCTGAGAGTCCGATCAAGGGTACAGATACAAAAGAAATACCATTATTTCACAGGACAACTTATTATGATGAACAAAGTGCGGTAGCGAAAATCAGAAAGGAAGACCCAGAAGCATGGACAGAATATAATCGCGTACGACTTATCAAAGAATACGGTGATATACCTGATGTTCATATAGTTGCTGATTTTATGGAAAAGATTGAGTTAGGTGTCCCTATAGAAAAGAACGAATACGAAACCTATCTCAATATAATGGAAAATCTTCGACCTGGTAGCTTAAACAGAGATCAGTACTATGTCGAATTGGAAGCCAAATCTCAACTTGGGATTTGGATGCGAGATATTGAAAAATGTAAACTTGCTCTATATCGATTAGCAAGAGAAGATGGAATCCCTTTTGACCTAATTAATATGTCAAATATCAACGAGGATGGTAAGGCCTGTCAATCATTTGGCTGATTCATCTACAAGAGATAGTATGTTATCCAGAATGGAAGTTATGAGATCAAAGCAACATGGAACGGAACTAAAATTCAAGAAGTTTAGAAAATGGTTTTATCCTTTAACTGCCGTTGTTGGTGTTGGTATGTTGTATTTGGCAGATGACGTGTTCAGTGATTAATTTATTAATTCGGCTATATACGGACGGGGAAATCCCGTCCCTACGATAATTTTATGGGATGGATTACCGAAATATTTATTTAATCTTCATCCAGTTTGTGCAGTATTTCAAGACATACATAACAACTGTTCATGGGATAAACATTAATTGAAATGGTATCAGATGAAAACCAAAGATGCATTCCGTTCATACTTAAGTTATATTAATATTAACGAATGTGATTCACGGAGAATCGGTATACTTAAAATTATAAACCCTTATAGAATAAGGGCTCGTAAAATTGCTCCGTGAAGGTTTCCGTGAAAGTGCTATCATCTCAAAACGATAAATATTAACACTTTTTCCATTCACAATATCCATCTATATGTTGATATAGACATTCCGTCCCTACGGGACTCAAGATAATGGATAAACACTTTTTCTATAGACATTTCGTCCCTACGGGACTCATAATATATATAAACCTTGTATCACGTAAATCATAATGTAAATCTATCAATTGAAAATGGTATAACAACTGTTCATCGGATAGACATTTTTAGATATGGTATTAGCTTTAATTCGCCATGAGTTCATTGATTACGGTGCCATTCCTGAACGGCTTTTGGGATTTCTTGAAGGTTTTCGATTGTTGTTTGGAGGGGGATAGCACATTCAGGACCGATTAGTGGTACACCTGCTTCAAGATTTTTAACGACTTCTGCCTTAACATCTTCGGGGTCTTTGGCGAAAAGAGTTTCAGGATTGTTGATATTACCAACCAGCGCGATCCGTTTCTCTACGATATCCATTGATTCTTTCGGTTCATTTTTTGAGTCGAAGTGGAAAGCTGCCATACCTGTTTGTGCAATATATTCCATGCGATCAACTGTACGTCCACAAATATGTAGTATAAGAGGGATAGGTATTCGATCTACGAATTCAATATGTAAGTCGCGTAGATATCGTTCGTAGTATTCACCACTGACAAGATCACCTGTTGCATGGTCTGGAAGAGTGAGGGCATCTGCACCGGCTTCTATTTGCGCAATACCGAATTCTACAGTAGCCTCTTTCATACGGTCTAATGCAAGTTTCGTTTTACCTGGATCATCAAGAGAAAGTAATAGGAAAGGTTCAACACCAAAGCAGTGGTATCCGAGTGACCAAGGTCCCATTGTTTTACCAATAACAGCCACTTCATCACCATATTCTTTTTTTAGAATCTTTATGGCTTCAAGGACACATTGTGTATCTGGATGGGTTAAGAAGTCGCTTGGGATAGTAATATCATCAACATCTTCCCATATAGGTTCACGCATTCTGACGGTTGGCCAGTTGTCCTTCTGTTCCCACTGAATTTTGCATCCGAGTGCGCTGGACTCTTGAATGATAGTGAAAACTGGCATTATGGTATCAAAACCGAGTTCTGTATAACCTGTTGCTGCAAGCCGTGCCATCAATTCCGGATCACGATTGGCTTGTGGAAAAGGTGCATCGACCAGATCCATCAATTCCACAGTAGCAACGGAGGTAGGATTGCAAACTGGGGTTCGATCAGTGGGTTCATTCCGGAGGGCAGCTAAGACGCGTTCTCGTCCATTCATAGGTTTGATATCCCGTTTATCTATAGCATTTCTTCAAATATTCTATGTCTGCTGACTGGGAGCACTTAAGACGCCCCGAGATGCACTTGCTTCATCTTCTCGTAGAATAACTCGCACATTTGGGGCGCGAACTAATAATAGTCCGATAAGGGCATCGTGAGAATAACCGCAGGATAATGAGACTGAATCGTTCTCATTATCCTTCACGGGTTCCATCTCTCCTAACTTCATTAATCCACCTGTAATAGCAGAGACTCTCCGTTCAGCACTGCGTCCTTCTCCATTTGCAGCTACCTTATAGATACCGCTCCCTAATGAATTTACAGTAATAGTTAGTTTAGATTTCTTATCCAGTGTATTCAATGGTCGTTGTTCTGCTGGGGAGTCTTGTGGAAGCTTACAGGCTTCTAAAAAAACTCGGCGACAAGCAGCTTGATGTCCTTCACCGCAAGGAAAGTAGAGAAGTTCGTCAGATGTTTCCATACCCCCTAAGGTTTGCATTGACTGAATGACATTTTGGATTCGTTCTTGAACACCCTCTAAACGACTGTAGGTATGGACACGATAAACAGTACGATCCTCTTGTTGGTCGCGATAGAGCCCTATTGTAATATCCTTGAAGTGTGTATCAATTGGAACAAGTTCTACCCTTCTCCCAATATCGACTATAGATGCCATAGAACACCTGTAATAGACATTTACCGTAAAATAAAGTTCCCACCGTAGGAATTGTCTATATAATCATATACTCTTTCAGAAACCCGTCTAAGGATATTAGCTCGGTTTCCAACCCATGCCCCAAATGATATGCGTCGTCTACGATAGTTAGTTTTCGTCTTGTCTTCAATCATTCCGGTAAAGACATAAGGTCTCGGATTCCCCTTTGGATCACGAAGAACTAAGATACCACTATCGCCGATTAATCCGTAAACAGTTCCTGTTTTATTGTAAACCTTTACAGATGACGGGATACTCGTGCGTTTATAGATATAATCTCCGTTTTGGAGTCCAAGATACCATTTCATTTTATCTGTGTATGGTAATTTATTATTCCACAACTGTACATAGAAATTGTTCAAGTCCTTCGCACTTGTGGTATTTTTATATGTCCTTCCTGTTGTGGGTATTCTCTCTACAATTCGTGTCTGTTTAAAATAGCCGTAATTGGCTTTTAGAATCCTGTTAACCTTGTATGGACTTCCAATTAGGTTAATAAAATAGTTGGTTGAGGTATTTGAGCTTACCTCAATCATTCTTTTTAGGTGGCGACGATTCGTATTCGTATGGACTAAACGTCCTTGCTTAACTTCATGGAAATATACAAGCATGACAAAATTCTTAATTAACGAGGCTGCCATTCTTTCCGTATCTTCATTAATTGATACTAATTTCTTATTACGATATAGATCGTAGACAACAAAACTGGTCTTATCGGTGTAGGTCAGCTTATTCTTTCTTCGGTATTGCTTAACGAAATCATCAATTTGTTGTTCAAGGGGTGAATCAATCGACTTGTCTTTGGTAGCAGATGCTGTTGTTATACCGGAAAGTGAGATACCGAGTACACATACAATAAAGATTCTGAAAAAGTTGATTAAATATGCATTCATCAGTATTTGTATTCCTCTTTTAATATGATGATCCATTTGAGTGGTAAAAAGTCTTGAAAATAGAAGGTCTATAATTTCATTTACTCAGTCTGTAATCGATAGCATGCGGCTTCTTGACTATTACGTACGAGTAGAAGATTTCCTGCAATGGCAGGATTGTTCCATGTCTGTCCAGTTATGCCTTGGATTTGTGCCAGCTGATTATGTTTTTCAGGGTCTGGTTTGAGTAACACAATCTCTCCAGATTCTGTAAGAACCAAGAGGACATCTCCGATTAGAAGTGTTTGTCCATGACCATAACGTCCCTTTTTCCATTGACGCGAACCATCAGATGGGTCAATACATGCGAATATACCATCGTCAAGACCGTATAAATAGTTTTCGTAATGAATTATCGTTGTAAATTTTGCTTTGAAGCGTATTGTTTCCCATAATAAATCAACGATGAATGTATCTGACTGGTTACCCTTTGATATCTGAAATAATTTTGCGCCAATTCCATAAGCAGTTGAAACAAGGAGTTTATCCCCTGGAAGCGGCGTTGGTTGTGCGGCAATTTCAACACCACTTGAGGGCCATGATTGTTTCCATAACAGTTTTCCTGTAGATGGTTGATGTGATGTGATAAGTCCGTGGTCAAATAACACAACTTGTTCGGTATCCGCTAAAGTTAGTAGTACTGGTGAACTATATGCACTCTTAACTCTATGTCCTGTCCACGCTATTTTACCGGTTTCTTTATGATATGCTACTGCACCTCCAGCACTGACAATAAGCAAATCTTTTACGATTAGAGGGGAAACACTTACACCCCAATGTGGTGCCTTTACGTTGTTTTCTATGAAGATATTCGTTGACCAAATCAGTCTGCCGGATTCAAAATCTAAACAATTGAGGATACCTGTTGCACCTACTGTATAGACATGATTACCATCAATTGTAGGTGTTGCGCGGGGTCCAAGTCCACCAAGGGATGTGTAGTAACGCGCTCTATCTCGGTGAGTCCATTTTTCTTTACCTGTGTATAGGTCATAGCAGACGACTTTTTCCCACTCATCTTCCTGTTCTTGGGTGATTGCCGAGTTTCCTACAACAGCAAAACCTGACCATCCGGCACCAACAGGAATTCGCCAAATCAATTCTGGAGGGTTATTTTTCCAATCTGTGTTGAGTTTTATACCTGTGATTGTAGCGTTTCTGTCTGGTCCAAGGAATTGTGGAAAATCAGTCGAAAGTTGATCGGATGTGTCTTGTGCATCGGTTGTAACCTGTGCATAAGACAACGAAGAAGGAGGTATAGTTCGCGCAACCCATCTCAATTCAAATTTTGGAACCAAATCACCACTGAAACCATCAAATTGAAACAGGAAGATAAATGCCACTATGCTAATGCAAATGACAGCAAAAGATTTAAGTTTGGTTTTCCAGGTCAATCGGGATAAACCCAGCAACCAAGATATTCCCAAAAAAGCTGTAATGATGAATATTAATACAGTAAGTGCAACTTGGTTTTGACGGTGACCAGCATCCATCAACCACACCAATACAATCGCTAAAAAGGTGAGACTAACGATGATATATAAAGGCCATAGACGGATACCTTTTTTGACTGGGTTCATGAAACAAAAAACTCTTCTAAATCGTTCGAATTAATAGACCTTATTTAATCATAATCATTTACATGAGAAAAGTCAAGAGTAATTTGTCATTTGGATGGATTATTTAGTTTTAATTTTCCTATTGTTTTGAGGTGTCAGAATCACGGAGTAATCTGATAAAAATGTTTGGAGAGGTTAGGGAGTAAGATCACAAACTAAAAGTTCGTGATACAAAGAGGTGTTTTTTTAAATCGCAGATTACGTGGAGAAGTGGGATTTGGGGTGCGGTTTGTTGTCTGGGTAACGGATTAAGCGGATGAAGAATTGTCTGAACTAAGTATAAAAGATCGGGAATCGGAGTTCCCTCCTACAGAAGAGAAGAGTCGGGGATACCAATGGAACCATCTCAATTTTATTGACATGGTGGTCTTATGATGTTAGAATTTCAAAATCCTTAGTAGGTCAGAGGAGTTTAAAATGGATAATGTGCTGGTTAGTGATTTACTTTCCCAGCGTGGTTTGGATGTCTTACTAAAAAGTGGAAATTTCAAGGTTGATGTTGAGTTGGAATTAAGCCACGAGAAATTGATAAATCGGATTCCATTTTATGATGCCCTACTCATTAGGAGCGATACCAGGGTTACTGCTGAGGTAATAGATGCTGCAACTAACCTTAAGGTAATTGGTCGTGCAGGGGTTGGTGTAGATAATATTGATGTTGAAGCAGCCACACGAAATGGTATATTGGTCGTAAATACACCTGAAGGTAATACAATTGCAGCAGCTGAACATACAATTGCACTAATATTAGCCTTATCTCGAAACATTGTTCCCGCTGGTATTTCATTGCAAAACAGAACATGGCAGCGAAACAAATTTTTGGGAGTTGAGTTATACGGTAAGGTATTAGGTTCTGTAGGACTTGGTAGAATTGGCAGAGAAGTCGCAAAACGTGCCCACAGTTTCGAAATGGAATTAATAGCCTTCGATCCTTATATCTCTGCTGGCGCAGCAGAGAAAATGGGTGTCAGGATCGTTGATAGAGAGACTTTATTCCGGGAATCAGATTACATAACTATTCACACTATCTTAGATGCGGAGACTTACCATAGCATTGGTGACACTGAATTTCAACTTATGAAACCAACCGCACGTCTTATTAACTGTGCTCGAGGTGGTATAATTGACGAAGAAGCGTTAGTTAATGCGTTAAGAGAGAAAAAGATATCTGGGGCTGCGCTTGATGTCTTTGAAAATGAACCTGCTGTCGATAGTCCACTACTTGACCTTGATAATGTTCTTGCCCTACCTCATCTTGGCGCTTCCACTACAGAAGCACAAGATCACGTTGCTATAGAAGTTGCACAACAGGTGATTAATGCTCTCCAAGGCAAACCAGTTGCAAATGCGATAAATCAACCCAAAATTGATCCAAGAGTATTTGACATATTAGGTCCGTACCTTCAACTTGCAGAGAAGATTGGAAGTTTCCATGCCCAAATTGTAGAAGGACAAATCTCTTCAATCAAAGTGCATTATAGCGGTTTACTCTTTCAGAAAGAGGATGTCACACCTATTACAGTTGCTTTACAAAAAGGACTACTAACACCAGTATTAACAGAGGTAAATTACGTTAACGCACCATTCCTAATCAAGCAGCGTGGTATATCAATAACTGAAACCAAGAGTGAATCAGAAGCGGATTTCGCTAACTTGATAACTGTTACTGTGACCACTGATCGAGGGGATACAGTTATTGCTGGTACAACATTTGGACGTAAAGATATTCGTATCGTTCGGATCAACCAACTACATCTGAATGCTACGCCAGATGGACATATACTACTCATTTACAATAGTGATCAACCCGGGATGATAGGGTTAATCGGTACAATTCTTGGACAGCATAACATTAACATTGCTGATATGACCGTTGGACGCTCGCGAATTGGAGAAGTAGCACTTACACTAATTAATGTGGATAGTCTTGTACCTCGAAATGTATTAAAGACAATTGCTGAACAAAACAAGATAGATTTTGCAAAACAGGTTATTCTCTGATATACGGATTAAAATAGAAATATACTTATGAGGGAGTTTTAGTTTGGAAGCCAAACAGATATGTTTGTTAATTAATAATGAAATTCCGAAAGAAAAATTATTCTCAGCAGAAAAACGTGAAATTCATCCGAATTGTAATACATCCTGGCGTATCTCACCGGAACCGTTCTGGATTTCTCAAGAAGAATTAGATTGGTTTGATGAACTCGGACTCCATCTACTCAATTTTTATCGTGCCTGTAACCTTCTCTATTCGCAAAGTGTGAGAGGAATTCAACCTACTTGGGTATCTGATTATTTAGATATTGGAAAACCTGAAAACGTCATCCAATATGGAAGGATGAACCGTTTTAAAAGTCATATCCCGAGTGTCATTCGACCTGATATTTTACCCACAACAGACGATAATCACATCATAACTGAACTTGATTCTATCCCAGGTTTCATTGGTGGGACAGGATGTCTTGCAAGAATGTATACCAAACTTGGGTATAACATCATCGGTGGGAAAGATGGTATGGTACAAGGCTATGCTGAGATGATCAAAGCCTTAGCCAAGAAGGATGATCCATCCCTCGCCATAGTTGTTTCCAATGAATCTGAAGATTATCGTCCTGAAATGGTTTGGCTTGCGAATGCACTCTGTGAAACTGGATTCAAAGCTATCACACTCCATCCTCAAGAGATTATCTTCACCGAAGACGGTCTTGTTGCAGAGACGGAAAACGGTAAGTTAGATATTGATGTGGTCTACCGATTCTACGAATTGTTTGATCTTCCTAATATACCAAAGGCAGAGTTAATATTTTACAGTGCAAAGAAACGGAATGTGGTTATGACACCACCCCCCAAAGCCTTCTTAGAAGAAAAACTGTGGCTTGCTTTGTTCCATCATCCGTCCCTTCAAGAATTCTGGAAACGTCAACTTGGTAAGAAGGCATATCCATTCCTACAGAAAGTGATTCCTGAAACTTGGATTCTTGATGCACGTCCTTTACCACCCCATGCAGTAATTCCTAATCTTGATATAGAAGGTATTCCTGTGACAGACTGGCGACAATACAGTTCTGTGACCCAACGACAGCGTGAATTAGTCATCAAACCGTCCGGTTTTTCAGATCTTTCATGGGGTAGTCGTGGTGTATCCATTGGTCATGATCTTCCTACAGAAGAATGGGAGGTATCTTTAGAGAATGGACTTGCTAATTTTGAGAAGACCCCTTATGTCCTTCAAAAGTTCTATACTTCTATGCGTGTTCGGATGCAGTACTACGACTTTGAATCACAGGAAATGCAGGAAATGCCTTGCCGTCCACTCCTCCGTCCATACTATTTTGTTGTTGGGGATACTGTTAAGCTTGGGGGTATACAGGCTGCTGTATGTCCTGCCGATAAGAAAATTATACACGGTATGGTGGATTCTATAATTGTGCCTTGTGCAGTCAGAGAATAACCCGTCACTTCAGTAAATTTCACACGGATATTTAGTATTAAGAATTATCAGTTTCTGAATGTTACTGATAGTTTATTTCATAGGTTGCGTTGAACTGTAGGTGAAACCCAACCTACAGGTAGTTTCTATTGAAATGTGAAAAATATAGTAGAAAATACGAAAACTAAATAAACGTGAATTGTTAGTTTTCGGAAGTTGTCGGAGGAAGGGAATTACGGACTTCTGATATGATAGTATCTGGTGATATACGTTCACCTTGAGCTTCAAAGTTGAGTATAATTCGGTGGCGTAGGGCAGGATGTAGGACTGAATTGATATCTTCAAAAGCAACATTATATCTCTGATCAAGGATAGCTTTAATTTTTGCTGTAAGTGTAATTGCTTGTATACTTCGGATACCAGCTCCGAGATGGACGTACTGTTTAACAATATCGGGTGCGTTTTCAGAATCAGCGTGTGTTGCTCTGACAAGTTGAATTATATAGCGTTCAACATGTTCAGCGATGATGATCTGCGGAACAAGTGATCGCATGTTATTTAGAGTTTCTGCATTTGTAACTTTTTCAATTGAGATTTTAGTATCAGTTGTCGTTCGACGAAGAATCTCAAGGATTTCATCTTCATCAGGGAATTCAATCAATAGTTTGAATAGAAAACGGTCAAGTTGCGCTTCTGGAAGAGGGTAAGTGCCTTCCATTTCAAGAGGGTTTTGTGTAGCGAGTACACAAAACGGTTCTTCTAATGTATGACTTGTTCGTCCAACAGTGACCGTCCGATCCTGCATTGCTTCCAGGAGAGCAGATTGTGTACGTGGTGTTGCTCTGTTTATTTCATCTGCGAGGATAAGCTGGGCAAAGATGGGACCTTGTTGGAATTCAAACTGCTTTCTTCCTTGTTCGTCCTCAATAAGAAAGGTTGTACCTGTGATGTCTGACGGCATCATATCAGGTGTAAAATGGATTGGTTTGAAGGATAGATTTAAGGTTTCACTCAGTGTTCGGATGAGTTGTGTCTTACCTAAACCGGGGATTCCTTCAATGAGGGTATGTCCATTTGCCAGTAGACACAGCAGGACACCTTCAACTATCTGATCTTGACCAACAATACGTTTTTGGACTTCGGTTTTGACATCATAGAAGGTATCACGAAATACTTGGATTTGTGTGTCTAAATTCATAGATATCAGCGTCTATTATCAATAAGATTAAAATATCCATTTACTTCAAACAAATAACCTTACCAATCTTTTCTGCCGACATAGAGACCGCGATTTTCCATTGGTAACGAAACTCGTTGTCCACCGAGTCTATGTGATTCTATAATTCCCATCAGAGTCTCTTGACTTCTTCTTGCAAGTTGGATTGGTCCTTTTGTTTCACGATCTTCATCCAAAGCTTCAGCAACATCAGTGATACCCATGACTGTACCCGTAGCACGGGAAACTTCTGGAAATGGTACATCCTCATAGAATGTTCCGTCTTTTTTTCGGAATTGCACTTCCCGACTGTTATTTTGAATACGGATTTTACCACCTGTTCCACAGACTTCATATTCAGGACCAGTTCCGGCAGTGTTATATCCATGAACGCCGTTTGAATACCGTATGTATCCGTTGGTAATAGCGGGATCGACATTCAATCTGTTTCCCTCCCAATCTGAATCTGAACATGAAACAGTACCTTGAACGAAGTCTACTTCTGGATCACCTGCGAGGAAAAGAAGCATATCGGCAGCGTGTGTTAATCCCCATAATGCAGAACTTGCACCGTATTGTGCTATAGTACATTGAACATTTCCAATTTCTCCAGCATCAATAAGTTCCCGTACTTTACGGTAGAGTGGCATGAACCGACGTTGTGTACCGTAGTTGAATTTAACTCCATACTTTTCAACTATATCAACCATAGTATCTGCTTCTTCCATAGAACAACAAAGAGGTTTTTCGCAGTATATACCTTTGACGTTATTCTCTGCAGCAAACACAGTTATGTCAGCATGCGGTCCGGGACGAGTTGCAATACAGACGATATCAGGTTTTTCTTTTTCAATCATTTCTTGGTAATCAGTGTATGCGCGTTCTGCGCCGTAACGTTTTCGAATGGCTTCAGCTTTATCTTCAAATACATCTGATACAGCGATCAGGTTTGTTCTTTCACAAGCAACTGCAGCTGCAGCGTGAGAGAAGGGTAGCCAGATAAAATTGTCAGGTCGGTTTGCAACTTCATCGTCAATAGTTGCACCCATTCGTCCACATCCGATAAGGCATGCTTTATATGTTTGTGGCATGTTTTTTCCTTTATAATAAGAAGATTCATTTATAGATTTTCAGTAACTATATGGTTCTAAATTATCTGTTGTATGCTTTCCCGCGTGGGTAAATACTCCTAATAATACATCTATGGTCTTCCATGTCAATCCTATAAATTATCCTATAACGTCCAACACGATAACGATATAGACCGGCATACTGTCCTTTTAATTTGACAATATTAGGACCGAATAACGGATTACGACCTAATGTGTCCATGACATTATCAACTCTGCGCGTCATATTAGCATCCAGTGATTGGTAATGGGTTGTTGCTTCATCAGTGAGTTGTACTTCAAACGTCACGTCTAACATCGTTCCATTTTTTGAGTCTACCTGCTTTTTCATCAGCTTCAGCACGTTCTAAACTTTTCACGATTTCAGGATTGCTTGCCAATTCATGTGTTGCATCCCATGCTTCCTTGTCATGTAAATAGGTCAGGTAGTCAACCACTACTTTTAGTTTTTCGTTAGAGAGTTGTTCAATCAATGTTACCGCTTGTTGTTTTAGGTTTGCTTTTGGCATTTTTATACTCCTCTTTTAGTTTTGCAAGAAGTAATTTGGACTTGCAAAAACATTCTCAAAATCATTGCGAATACTTTGGATTGTTGAATCATATTTATCATTTAATTTAGTTCCAGGCTTCAAATTGAACTCTTCACCAAATAATTTACTCGAGTTTTTCATTACATAAGATTCTAACTTAGCATGCTTCCTCATCAAAATTACCTCTCGTATATTTTATGCAATTAGTAGTTTTTTTTGGGATTTAGCGGTGGTCTTCACAAATATATTATCAAAACACTGAGTCAATTTCAAGGGATATCTTTTGGGAATAAAAAAACTGGCGAGGATTAAACTCACCAGCAATCTCAATTTCTATACATTAGTTTCAGATAGCTGCTACTCTCCAGAATAAAGCTTACCGAAATAGGGGCGGAACGCTACCGGGCCCGGATATCCATCCCAATAATTGGGATCTTCGGGGAACGCCCTCTCACCACCACTTCGTAACCATGAAATAAGATCAGGATCAGTTCCACGTCGTTCTATTTCATCTAATCCAGCTGCATGCATCTGAGTTACAACATCCTGATGTTGATCCTGTACATATTCTAATTCACCCAGTCGGACAAGTTTGGAATTTTCCGGTTTTGCGGTCACTTCTAAACTCCAGTCTTGGTCAAATACTGTAAACAGGATGGCATTCTCTCGTTGAGAGGCTTGTTTCCATCTTTCAATACTTCCACCGGATAGTGCCAGCAGTCTATCTCCAGATTTTCCTTCACGTGCAGGTGTTAGAAAATCGTATCCTTCTAAACCATCAGGACGTTCTTCATCAAGAATACTCAAAATAGTAGGAAAGAAATCTTGCGGTTGAACAATCACATTACTTCTACCTGTATCTCCATCTGGTAAACGTACAAAGAGAGGGACATGTCCTTCCTGTTCCCGAATAGGTTGTCCTTTACCAAACGAACCACGATCAGCGACATTTGTGCCATGGTCTCCTGTAAGAATAACAGCAGTATTCTTATCTAAACCTGTGGATTCCAGTGCATTTAAAAACTGTCCGAAACAGTGATCCATCCAAGTTAATTTAGCAGCGTATTGGTCTTTTATATGTTGTATTGCTTCATCTGATAATTTTGGATTATTCCTGCTCCCGAGACTTCGTGGGTCAATACCACCATCATAACCGGGACGTTTGTCATATTTCTTCATGAATTCAGGAGGAGCGTCCCACGGTTCGTGCGGATCAAAACAGTCTACCCACAGGAAGAAATTCTCTCTTTTTGCATTGTCTTTTAGGAATTGGGCAGCAGTGTTAAACAGTTTAGCACAGTTCCAATCTTCAAGTTTCTTTCTATTTCTGTTGGCACGAGCATAACTCCGTAACATATTCGATTGTGATGCTTTATCGTCAAGACAATCGAATAATTCTTCTTTTCTCCAATTTTCTGGTATGGGGAGGGTATCCATAATCCAATCTCTGTCCACTTCTGCCCCTCTGACAAATGTCCATGCATGGAATGGCCAATCAAAGTTATGTCCCCCGTTGACAAGATGTGGTGTGTCGTGAATTAGTTGGGTTGCATATCCGCTTTGTGCAAGAGTCCATGGTAGTGTTCTTCTTTCATGTCTGAGTGGTTTCCAAGAGTGAAATGGAGCACCATATTGTCCGGTGATGACATCGGTTCGATATGGAATAGTTGGGAAACTGGCACAGAATGCACGATCAAATGCCCAAGACTTAGATGCGAAGTTATCGAAGTTTGGGGTTTCAATCCAATCATTTCCATTTGCACCAATGTAGTCATAGCGTAGTGTGTCAATAACAATATAAGCGACGTTCATATAAAATCTCCGTTTGTTACGGCACAAAGATTGCGCCTACTATTTTACCACTTTGGAATTGCCCCGAGCAGTAACTTTTGTTGTGGTGTGCCTTCTTCGCGAAGTTTTGTTACGCGCGGTCCGTTAAAAGGTTCACGAGATTTCATCCAAGCGTTTTGATAGCACATCAAACAAACGCGTCGGCTTTGCGAAGAGGTGTTAGCAGCACCACGATGCCACGTCCACCCATCAAACATGACAGCTTGTCCTGGGGAAACTAACACACGCTTTTCATCAGGAAGCTGGACTGGACTTGGCGGTGGTCGGAATGGAGCTCTATGACTGCCGGGTTGTACGACTGTTGGTCCTTTTTCATCAGTCACTTCGTCAAGATAGTACCCGCAGTTTATTTGGGCAGGTAAACTTCCATAGGGGGTGCCGAAAGGGTCAACTGGCCATGGACCATCGCGATGCCAGTTTTGGTCAGGTGTTCCTGGTTCAACGATACGGGCAGTTGCACTGTGAAGCTGCACACACGTCCCCAATATCGCTTCCATCCGTTTCATCACAGGTGGATTGTCAAGCAAAAAAGCAAATCTATCATCCTCTTCAAGCAGTTCACCGATGAATTGGCTCTTATTGTGCCGTTCGTAACTTTCATCAAGCGCGTTGCGCAACGACTCAATCTGTTCAGGTGTTGCGGCATCATCAACAATAAGGTATCCCCATTTTAGAAAAAAATTAACCTCTTGTTGCAATTGGTGGTCAAGTTCAACATTGAGCGTTGGTGGTACTACAGGTCCTTCAGCCATGTCTACTCCTCCTTAATGGCAGCACGATCCGCATCTGCCCATTCCTTCCAACGTTCCTCATCTGAAGAGAGGAAACCGGAATTGCATCTGGGTTGAAGTTGTTCGTCTATACCAAGTAACCGCATATATTGATGATTATTTGCTGCTTTAGCTTGTTCAATTAGGTTTTGTGTATGTGGTCCTGTATGATGATCTGTATGTTTTAACCAAGTAAGGTTGTAATATATACTGAAGAAATATCTTAACTGCCCTGATGTGTTAGGTGTACCTGAATGAATAAGTCCATTATGCGTGATAACTACATCTCCTGCTTTCATGTGAATTATGGTCTCATCAGGATGGGGTATCCCACGTCCATCAGGTTCGATGGTAATTGGTTTTCGGTGAGATCCAACAATTACACGAAGTGGACCATATTCATCTGTAAGATCTTGTAAATACGAGATTGCGTTGATAGCATTAGGTCGGTGATATTCATCGGTGTAGGGAACATGTGCCCACCGATCACGATGCCACCCTGAAACCCTACCTTCTGCTTTCTCAAGTTCCATGGATGGGAAAGCTGCCAGTGTCAGGTTGTCCAATTGAACAAATGGTCCCATAACCTTCTCAAGAAACTCCAGTATAGTTGGATTTGAGACAGCGGGCCACATCAACTCAGGCGCTAATTCAAGCGTGTTACCGAACCATGTTTGTCCATTGTGTGCTGCTGAAAGTTCTTGGTGCTTCTGTTTCCAGAGTTCCATCTGTGTTTCGTCAAAGACTTTTTCAAAAATAGTGAAGCCATCAGTTTTATATGCCTCAAGTCGTTGGTCTAATGTAGTCATTGTTCCTTCCTATTGAACTATTTAGACTATATTTTGGTCTTAGTGTTATACCAATTCTAATAAATAAGATTTCATTATGAGATTTGTAGTTTTGCCCATAAGTCCGGAATATAAGAGTCGCAATGAATTGCGCGACTACAAAGCTACGCGCATCATAAATCGTAATCTGCACGTCACTGGCATTTTCTAAACGATAATGTATCCACGTCTCCGGGTTGAATGGGTTTGGATAGTTTTGGAACAGTTGGGTACGCTTTATCTGACCGAGTGTGACAAGTTTCTTGCCGCGTGACTCGACAGAAAACAGCTCATCTATATCTTTCTAATCATCAGTTTCATCATATCGGGAATTGTTATCCCATAAGAGAATGGTACCGTCTTCACTTCCACTTGCGATTGTGTTTCCATCCGGACTGAACACTACACTTGTGACATTTCCTGTATGTCCTTTGAGTATTCTCTTTTCTTCGCCAGTATCAACATCCCACAGACGAATAGTGTAGTCTCTATCCAACACAGCATTGGTGTACTCCCCACATCCACTTGCGAGTGTGTTTCCATCCGGACTGAACGCTACACTTGTGGCAGATTCTGCAGGTGTAATGAGTATTCTCTTTTCTTCGCCAGTATCAACATCCCACAGACGAATGATGCCGCCCCTTCCTGCACTTGCGAGTGTGTTTCCATCCGGACTGAACGCTACACTAAAGACCTCTACTGGCTTATTCTTGTCATCTGTATGTCCTTTGAGTATTCTCTTTTCTTCGCCAGTATCAACATCCCACAGACGAATGTTGCCGCCCCTTCCTGCACTTGCGAGTGTGTTTCCATCCGGACTGAACGCTACGCTATAGACCCCTTTCGTATGTCCTTTGAGTATTCTCTTTGTTTCGCCTGTATCAACATCCAACAGACGAATGTTGCTATCCACACTTACATTTGCAAGTGTGTTTCCATCCGGACTGAACGCTACACTTGCGACAGGTTCTGTATGTCCTGTGAGTATTCTCTTTTCTTTGCCAGTATCAACATCCAACAGACGAATGATGCCATCCACACTTCCACTTGCGATTGTGTTTCCATCCGGACTGAACACTACGTTTATGACATATCCTCCAAGTCCTGTGAGCATTCTCTTTTCTTCGCCAGTATCAACTTCCCGCAGCCGAATGATGCCGCCCCTTCCTCCACTTGCGATTGTGTTTCCATCCGGACTGAACGCTACACTTGTGACAGGTTCTGTATGTCCTGTGAGTATTCTCTTTACTTCGCCAGTATCAACTTCCAACAGACGAATGGTGCTGTCCCTACTTGCACTTGCGATTGTGTTTCCATTCGGACTGAACGCTACGCTTATGACATATCCTGTATGTCCTGTGAGTATTCTCTTTACTTCACCAGTATCAACTTCCAACAGACGAATGATGCTGTCATCACCTCCACTTGCGATTGTGTTCCCATCCGGACTGAACGCTACGCTAGAGACCATCGATATATGTTCGTTGAGTATTTTCTTTTCTTCACCTGTATCAACATCCCACAGACGACTTGTAGTGTCAGAACTTCCACTTGCGAGTGTGTTTCCATCCAGACTGAACGCTACACTTGTGACAATCTTTGTATGTCCTTTGAGTATTCTCTTTTCTTCGCCAGTATCAACATCCCACAGACGAATGGTATTGTCTTCACTTCCACTTGCAAGTGTGTTTCCATCCAGACTGAACGCTACGCTAAAGACATATCCTGCATGTCCTGTGAGCATATCATTTCTTTTATTTCTTTCACTTGCAACATCCCACAGAGTAATGGTCCAGTTGCTGGTTCCACTTGCGAGTGTGTTCCCATCCGGACTGAACGCTACGCTAAAGACCTTCGATATACGTTCGCTGAGTATTCTCTTTTCTTCGCCAGTATCAACATCCCACAGACGACTTGTGGTGTCCTCACTTCCACTTGCGAGTGTGTTTCCATCCGGACTGAACGCTACACTTGTGACAGGTTCTGTATGTCCAATATAAAGGTCCAGTTCTTCACCTGTTTGTACATCATATATCCAAACACCGATGCTACTCGCCACTGCCAGTTTAGAACCGTCTGGGGAATATACGATTTGGCGTTTATGTCCTTTACCAATCCGCATTTTCGCGCCTTCGGGTAACCCCAAACGTGTGTGGTCTTGAGCGAAGGTGTTTAAAGTAAAGGCAAATATCGTCAAAAGAACAGTTAAAATAAAAAATAGTTTGTTTTTCATGAGAAAGTTTTCCTCCTAAAACGTATAACACGAATGCCTACTATATTCCACTTAAAATATCTTCCGCAAGTTGCATAGTTTTTACTGCTTCGTCCAAATTGGCTGCAGGAAGTGAAACGGGAGTATCAGATTTAACACAATCAAGGAAATACCTATTTTGCTCTACCGTTCCTCCGCTACCCGGTTCAGTCAATTCATGCTTTGTACCATCACAAAAGACATTTCCGTGTGAAACGCCTTCAAGATATGCTGAGATGTCTCTACCGTGTATCTCGTATCTTTCAAGACGCGCATCCGTGGTGTAGTTTGCAATGTGTTGTGCAACACAACCATTTTCAAAGAGTATCAAGGCAGCATGAACATCTTTGTACTTTGATATAGTACGTTGAACAACACTATGAACTTCTTTGACATCTGCTTCAGCTAAATAACGGATTGTATCCAATGCATGAATAGGTGTTTCAAGGAACATATTATCCATAAGATGTTCAGGGAACCTACCTGATTGAGCTAACCGTGTAATACTCTTATGAAATTCACCTACTAATTGTGTGATATTACCACGTTCCTTTACCATGTGTTTTGCTTGTACAATTATAGGGTGAAACCGTCGGTTCCAACCAACCATCCCTTTAGCATTAGTTCTTTTGGCAGTATCTCTTAGGACGATAGTTTCAGAAACACTCATTCCTGGCGGTTTTTCAAGTAAAGTGTTGATTCCTCGTTCAAAACAAGGAAGTGCTGCTTCTGCGTTGAGATGAGCAGGAGTAGCAACGAAAATTGCATCAGGTGATTCATTATCCAACATTGCTTCAATCGTCTCATAACGTTTTGAAATATTGAATGCATCGCCGGCGTTATTTCGTGCCCCTTCTATCGGATCACATATTGCAATTAGATCCGTATCCTCAAAATCTGAAAGTATTTTCATATGCCCGCGTCCACGACTGCCACACCCAATAACTGCAACTCTTAGGTTTGCCATTATGTACTCCATTATCGTCTTATATGTGGTGCTTCCATGACTTCTCGCTGGTCTGGTGTCATATCTTCAATATAGTCAGGATATACAACAGTATGTGCTCCGATCCCATAGGATTGAAAACCAGGACTGAACTTATAAAGTAATGCGCGACGTTGGTGGGAAGCGGTCCACGGAAGTGTTCCGTGTGTTAGTGTCTCAGTGAAAATGACGGCATCACCTTTCTTAGCATTAACTTCCTCCACTAAGTTCTGATATTGTTCGTATCGTTTCATAGTTGTTGGACAAGGTAGATTAGCTTTATGACTTCCTGGAATTATTGCTAAACCACCATCACCGGGACCTTCATCAGCAAGCATGTATTCAACTACGGTAAGACCGGTATAAATACGACCATATTTAAAGAAATAAGCTTCGGAGAAATTAGGTCTTTCAATTCCACCACCATGTAGAGTGCCTCCTTCAGTACCATTCTCCATGGCGATTAATCCTGGACCGTGGTCAAGTCTATATTTCATACCTAAGATTTCTTCAAGATGGGGTCTTATATTTGGATGGATTAATAGCTCTCGAAAAGGTTCACACCAAGGTTTTTCCCATGCCAACATACCACCCATATCCATACGATGAGCAGTACCGGAGAGTGCATCTGAACCACCTGCTAAAGAACTTTCACGTTCTCTGAGTCCTTCAATATGGTGGTCAATAGCTGCGTTACACTGGTCCACCTCTTCTGCCGAGAGTGCGTTTTCTACAATTAGATATCCCGTCAAGTCAAAAAGGTATTTTTGGTCTTCGTTCATTGGTGATATCTCCTTATTTAGTGTAGAATCAAGTTATTATGAAAGGAACTTTTTCATATTACCAACCTCTATAAAGTGTGTCAAGAAAAAAGACATCAATAAGCATTGTTTATATATAAGTGGGTCTGCAGTTTTATGTTGATAACAGGTATATATAGTTGATTTACTTCATAGAAAGATATTGTCTTAAAAACACAATCAGTGTATAATTCACAAAATAGAGACATAAAATTCCAGACATATCACGAATCCTTTCAAAATATAAAAACCCCTAAGGAAGACTGCTGATAAATGGAAAACCGTATACTTCAATACGTTCCAAATTTGGATATTTCTCAGGAAGTATTGAGACAACAATTAGGTGCGTTCATTCAATCTGAACGAGAGCAACTTAAAGAACAGATTCTGACTGGAGAAAGCGGTTTTTCTGCGTGTTCGTTACATACCCAGATATGGGATACAGTATTACGTAAAGTCTATGAGGTGGCTTCATTTCAAATTCAATCTGAATATACTAAACAGGTTGAAGAACTACTGAAAATTCCCGAAGTAAAATCAAGTGACCTTCATGCTGAACTATCAGAAGAATGGTTGCCGGATGTGGCGTTATATGGGGTAGGGAGTTACGGTAGGCATGAATTATGTTACTATTCAGATGTGGATGTAGTATATACATCATCAGTGGATTTAGAGGATGTATATGATGAAGGAACATTGGAACTTATACGATGGTATTATGACTTTTTTGACAGTTTACATTCCGTAATTCCGGGTTTTGAATTCAGTTTTATTTATCGACCGATGGATGATATAGCCAAGTGGAATTATCAGGATATGACGGCATTAATTGATATGCGTTTTATTGTTGGTGATTCAACACTCACGGAAAAGTTTAGAAAGGCAGTTTATTCAGAAAAGTCTGACATATCACTTGTTTTAGATTTACTTCAATCTAAGGCAGATTCTTTTAAAGCGTCTGAAGATACTATATATCTTAATCAGCCAGATATAAAAACTGGTCGTGGAGGACTAAGGACACTCCAGTATGCTCTTTGGATGTGTGGATTACGTGATTTCACCCCAATACTTGAACTTTATGAACGATATGATGATGACCAATTAAAACCATCACTCGATTTCATGTTCAAGGTAAGGAATTTACTTCATGTGTTAGCTAATGCTCCGCACGACTCCCTTTCCTATCAACCAGAACAAGATGATACATTACAGTGTCAAATAGCCACGGCATTGGGGTATTCCGATGAGACTGATGAGAATCATTATGATTTTATGTCAGATTATTATGCAACGGCTAAGTATTTACATTTTAAAGCTGAACTCCTAATCCGTAAATTCCTTGCCAACGGTATTCCCGTTTCTGATGTGTTAGGTGTCCGTACAGATGTCTTATATTGTATTGATAATAATTTCGGTGAACTTGATACCGATGAACTGTTTAGGCTTTTCACCTATTTTCAACAGTATGACTTTGAGATTGATCCATCGCTTGCGACTTTCATTTTCGCTTATGTTGATGCCTTTGACTTGGATAGGTTCAAATCAAGAATCTCAGAACTTATTAATACACCTGGGAATGTTGAAAAGACCTTCACTCGTTTACATAGACTTGGTATATTAGCAAGACTTGGTGAAGGTGGTGCACGTTTTGAACAAGCTATGATGACTCGGAGTGAACGAAGCCTTGATCCGTATACTGTAGGGAAACACACTCTCATTGCAATAGGATATCTCGATGAGATCCGTAGAACTGAATCGGGTAGTCCATTTGGAGGTCCGCAGTTTGGTCAACATTCAACTACATCTACTGTTTCTGAATTGGAGGAGTTAAATACTGTTTTACGAACACTTTCTGATCCAACTGTACTGTATATGGCTCTCTTCCTTCATGATATTGATAAACCTGATCCTACACACCCTGAAACTGGCGCAGAAAAAGCAAAGCGTATTGCACCAGAATTTGGGTATAACTCTCAACAGACCGAAGAGATTTCGTTTTTAATTCGTGAACATCTAACCATGATTACTTTAGCTCGTTATCATCATTGGGATGAAAGTACAATAACTGATTTTTGTAGTAAAGTTAATTCTCTTGAGAGATTATGTTCTCTCTATTTGTTAACATATTGTGATTCTAAAGCAAATGGATCCCAGAATTTTAATAACCTTGCTAAACACAATCTTAAGCGATTGTATGAGGTGGTTCGTGTACGATTAGGTGGTCAAGAGGAATCTCAGTGGGGGACACATGCCCCACCAGAAGAATTTCAAGAATTTCTTCATCATATGCCGGTTACATATCGTATTGGAGTTGCTCCAGAAGAGATTTCCATGCATATGAAAATGATTGGACAAGCTGAAGCAACAAACTCAGAGAATTTAGATATTATTCCAAGTGCAGCAATACTTCAATTTGTAGATAAGCAAGGATTTACAGAATTACATCTATGCGGATATAGTAGGGTAGGAAAGTTGCATACAGTAAGTGGTTTGTTCTATGCAAATAACATAGATGTACAGGATGCTCGGGTTTATACAAAACAGGATACAAGTGTGGAATTAGAAATATATAGGTTAGTTCATCAACCTCCGCATACGGTTGCTGAACCACTCCCACTTGATGAAGAATTAAAACGGGATTTAGATTTTGATATCCGAAGTCTAATGGCACAAGAGGTTTCTCTTGAACAGATTTTTGAACGACATTACATTGATACAAGTGGAACTTGGCGTGTAGATGATGTCGTTGTTGAAACAGCAAGGAATTATACCGAAATTGTTGTTACTGGTGAAGAGAAGGTAGGATTTCTGCACTATTTTAGTGGGATTCTTGCTGAATTAGAATTAAATGTTGAGATGTGTAGATGTTCAGGTTTGGGTGGACAAGCGATTGATAGATTTTATGTCCAACCTGTTTCAGATCCGCAGAATGTTCGAGAACAAATACTGGCAAAATTGCCAACAGAAGAGTAGATCAACTATGAAACAACGAGTACTCATAACAGGTGCAGCCTGGAACTGTAGGAACAACTCTCTGGCAGGCATGGGAAAAACAAGACAATTATATATTAACATTGATGGATATTAATTCTATCAAAGGATCAACATCCAGAGTAGAGGAAGCTGATATTAAAGATTACGCTACAATGAGAGATTTGTGCACAAATCAGGATGTGTTGGTGCATTTAGCCTATATAAAGCAGGATTCACTTGGTAAAGTTCCAGGTGAGGTAAGTGATATAGGGGCATCAATGAATCTGTTTGAGGCAGCACGTGAATGTGGGGTTAAAAAAATAGTTTATGCAAGTACAAATCATGTGTCTGGATGGAACGAACGACTGAGTTCTCCACCACGGTTCTCTACTGGAGACCAGTTTCGTCCTGATGGTTGGTATGGTGCTATGAAAGGAATGGCTGAGATTGCTGGTCGTTATCTGGTTGATGCTCATGATATGCGGTTTATCAGTATTAGAATAGGGAGTTATAATGGCACCTATGAACCTAATGGTCTAAGACACTGCAGTACACTTTTAACACCACGAGATTGCGTCCAACTCTTTAGTCTTGCAGTAGATTACGATGGACCTATCAAATATCTAATAACTTATGGCCGTTCTGCGAATACAGATGGATATCAGCAAGGTTATCTTGACATCACTGGGGCAATTGAGGTATTAGGTTATAAACCTGAGGATAATTTGATTAAGTCACATCTTCATAAATTCTTGAAGAGCGAGTCATGAATGCTGAACCGCGTTACAACGATACCTTTTATAGAAAAACCACCTATTATTCTAAAATAATTGATGTGATATGTGATAAATCGACTTCTCTACAGGATTTATCTACTCCGATCGATTTGAAAACACTGTTTGGAAATACATATCCTGTAGAAATTGAGATTGGTTTTGGGAAGGGTCGATTTCTACTTGAAGTATCAAGACAGAATCGGAGGATCAATTATATTGGTGTTGAACGGGCAAAAAAGTATGTTGAGATTACACATGAGCGTTTTAAGAAATATATCCGTCATTACACTATTGATAAAAGTTCGGGGGTATTTGAGAATGTGAGATTAGTCTGGACTGATGCTAATTACTTTTTGTCAAGGTATGTACCTGAGGAATCAATACAAGCCTATCATATCTACTTTCCTGATCCGTGGCCGAAGGCACGTCAACAGAAACGAAGGATATTCCGGAATAAGGAGTTTCTCTCTGCTATTATGCAAACACTCAAATCAAATGTAGGAAGATTATATGTTGTAACAGATTTTGCTGAGTATTTCAGTGAGATACAGGAAAGACTTTCTAAGTGGACGAATCTACACCCTTCAGAATTTACTGGGTATGAAAATATCACCACTAATTTTGAATTAAAGTATCAGAGAGAAGGTAGAGAGATCTTCCGTAAACTATATAAGAAATTGTGAATATGAATCTTAATGTTGATAAGGTGAGAATATGGCAACTGCAACAGCAAAAACCCTCTATACACCTGAAGAATATCTTATAAAAGAAAGAGACTCAGATTTCAAGAGTGAATATCGCAATGGTGATATTGTTGCTATGCCGGGTGCAAGCCGTCAGCATAATCTTATAACTGTCAATATATCCAGCGGTCTTCATATTCAGTTATTAGATCACCCATGTGAAGTTTATACTAATGATATGCGAGTGAAAGTTAGTGGTACCGGATTATACACATACCCAGATGTTGTAGTGGTATGTGATGAACCACACTTTGAAGACAATAATTTTGATACACTGCTCAATCCAACAGTTATAGTAGAAGTGTTATCCCCATCAACTGAAACCTATGATAGAAATGAAAAATTCGCTTCGTATCAAACCCTTGTATCTTTACAAGAGTATGTTCTGGTCTCTCAGAACAATAGGAATGTTGAACAGTATATACGAAAAGGTAAGGAATGGTCTTTGAGTGTATTTCGTTCAGTAGAGGATGTAATGCAGTTAGCTTCAATTGAATGTAAGTTGGCTTTACGTGCAATTTATGCGAAGGTGAAATTAGTGGAATAAATGAGGGAATGATGGATAATCAACCGAAATTGTGGCAATCTCTCCCAAGTTCACCAGGGGTATACCTGATGAAAGCTTCCGATGGATCATCTATATACATTGGAAAGGCAGTTAATCTGCGTAATAGAGTACGCTCCTATTTTCAAAGTGGTGTATCCGAGAATCCTATGACTGCACAGATGATGCGTTATGTGACTGAAGTTGATTATATTGTTACGAGTAATGAGATTGAAGCGTTGATTCTTGAGAATAATCTTATTAAATCGCATCAACCACGTTATAACGTAAAATTAAAGGATGACAAAAGATACCCATTTTTACGTGTAACTACGAATGAACCATTTCCTCGTATTATGATTACGAGAAAAACGGAAAATGATGGAACACGGTTTTTTGGTCCATTTGTACGTGTCCGTTCAACCCGACAAGTTATGAAACAATTGACAAAATTGTTTCCAATCCGTACATGTAGTTTACCTCTTACGGAATATGGGAATAACTATCGTGAGTGTCTTGATTACCACATTGGTAGATGTCCTGCTCCGTGTGCTAATAAGGTAAGTGTTAAAGAGTATAAAAAGATAGTTCGCAAAGTGTGTCAGTTTCTTGGTGGGAATACGAATGCTGTCGTAAAAGATCTAAAACAGCAGATGACAGATGCTGCAGAGTCTTTAGATTTTGAGAAGGCAGCAAAATATCGTGATATGTTGAAGGACGTTCAGGATGCTGTTACCACACAACAGAATCTTGACAAAGTATCATCTGCTGATGAAGATGTTATCGGTATTGCAACAGCATTTCAGCATGGCTTGCAGAATCGACTGGGGGATGTCGCATGTGTTCAAGTATTACATGTGCGAGATGGAAAACTACTTGAACGTGAACATTATTATCTAAATGATGTTCACCCTGAATTAATATCTACTGCTTTGAGTGCTTTTGTTTCTCAGTATTATCAGAACGCAGTTTTAGTTCCAAAGACAATTGTATTACCTATGCTTATAGAATCTTCAGATCTTATTCAAGAGTGGTTAAGCGAGAAACGCGGGAATCAGGTTTCTCTACATGTTCCGAGAGCAGGAAGGCTTCGACAACTTCAAACATTAGCAACGAAAAATGCAGAAGTGCTTATCATGCAGCGTGAACAAAGTGTAGTATATAGTAGCGATGTTGATCCGGCACTCGTGGAACTTCAGGAACTTCTTGAGATAAATCATCCGCTTAGACGTATTGAAGCGTACGATATTTCAAATCTTGGTGATAGATATGCTGTTGGATCTATGGTCGTATTGGAAGATGGAAAACCTATGTCAAGTGAATACCGGCAGTTTAAGATACGAACTGTATCAGGACAAAACGATTACGCCATGATGCAAGAGGTATTGACCAGACGATTTCGACGTGCAGAGAGTGGCGATAAAAAATTTAGCAAATTACCAGACTTGATATTGATTGATGGTGGGAAAGGACAGTTAAGTGCTGCACAGACTGCATTACAGACGTTTTCACAGTCTGAGTTAGAACCAATACCAACACATATTCCAATGATTGCTCTTGCGAAACGGATTGAAGAGATTTTCTTGCCAAGAAATCCTGATCCAATAGTATTACGGGAAGATAATCCAACTTTACACCTAATTCAACGTTTACGAGATGAGGCACATAGGTTTGCAGTTACATACCATCGTAAACTCCGCCAGAAAGCCCTTACCACATCTGTATTGGATGAGATTCCAAGTATTGGACCAAAACGGAAACAAGCATTACTACAACAATTTGGATCAATTGATGCCATCCGACATGCAAGTCTGGATGAACTCCTTTCAGTGAAAGGTATTCCTCGTAGTGTTGCTGAAAATATCCGAAAACACCTTTAGAGTGACTAACTCTTTTACCTGCCCATTAATGTACTATTGCAAACTAACTGCACATAATTGTGCAATAAAATTTACCACATCCTATTATATTCCTACCTAAATAGCATTCCTGATTGGCATATAACTTGCTTAATAACGAATGGTTCGCTATTAAAGTAGATATAATCAAGAATATACCTAAGTTTTATTAATAACTATTAATCTTAAAATTCACTGAGTTACAATAATGCGAGAAAGAATTATAAAGATAATCGGAATACTTCTAATTCTGTTGGGTGTCACCTATTTGCATTTGAAGTTATACCGTTATGCGGAAATTACAAGTGATGGTAATCTTCAGACGTTGGCTTGTCTTGGTCGGGTCATCTCGATAGATACGAGTGAAGAAGTCGACCAGATTTTAACCTTTAAGATTTTATCAGGTCCCTTCCGTGGTGAGACAGTTCAGGTAGATAACATCTGGATTGGACGTGCCTTTGGTGATCGGGTGATGAGTAAGGGAGAGATACTATTTCTTGAAATTCCATTACGTAGTCCAAATAACCCGCAAATAGTTACCGTTTCTATGGGAGAGTATTTCCGTACACCGTTGTTATTATATCTTGCCGGTGCGTTAGGCATACTCATGATTTTGGTTGCTGGTATGAAAGGCATACGTGCGATTTTGACGTTGTTTGTCACTGTATTCTCCATTTTGTACCTACTTGTACCGTTAACGCTTAGCGGATTCAACCCAATTGTGGCCGCATTGATAATAGCTGCATTCTTGACAGTAGTCACATTTCTTTTTATAACTGGTTTTAGTGTTAAAGTAATTTCAGGTGTACTTGGAACACTTGGAGGATTAGCTGCAGTTGGTGTTCTGTCAATCCTGAGTCAAAATCTTATGGCACTTACAGGTATGGATCAGGAGTTTGGTTTCTTAGAACTTGGCTTAGCATTATGGCGGAGTGGGGCACAAGATTGGAACTTTGCGGGTATTCTCTCTGCAGGTATTATCTTAGGTGCTTTAGGAGCGATGATGGATGTTAGCATGTCCATCTCCTCAAGTGTTCATGAGGTGAAACAGGTAAATCCTAACATAAGTGTCCGACAATCAATTCGCGCGGGATTGAATGTCGGACGGGACATTATGGGGACAATGGCGGATACGCTTATTTTTGCCTATCTTGGTGCTCATATGATAACCATGTTGCTACCAAGAA
Organism: Candidatus Poribacteria bacterium; assembly: GCA_965205025.1. GTDB lineage: Bacteria > Poribacteria > WGA-4E > WGA-4E > WGA-3G > MSPOR6. The sequence goes on along the minus strand of CBDBFU010000032.1, from coordinate 8,778 downwards.
TTGATTTTCCTGAGTCAGGGATGTTATACCCGTTCCTAAGATTAGTGAATGAGGAGGCAACAACTGTTGCTATTATTCAAGCAGTCGTGGGAACGATAGGATTAGTGCTTACTGTTCCTATAGCAGCAACAGTTGCCGGTTTTCTAACAAAATATATAAAAGTAAAACGAACAGATATCCATGAAGACATACCTACACAAGAGGAATTAGAAGAATTGTTTGGTGGTGAAGCTACGGATTTTGATGGTATTTTACCAAGCCGAATCGCAGTTCCAATAGTTATGCTCTTGGTGGTAATAGGAACAACCATCTTTTATTATCAGTCCCATCGACAATCTGCCACAATATCAGAGCAGTATGATGAACAGGGAAATTTAGACCATAGATCTGAGTATGCCAAAGGCAAGGTATTACGACTCCTTGAATCCACTGGAGAATATCTCTTCACTATTAATGGTTCAAATGCAAAAGAATTAGACAGAAAGGAGATTCCTACCGAATTGCTTAAGGCATTTGAAGAGAAAAAGTATCGTTTGTCTGATAATATATCTGTTTCAATTAAACCGTGGAAGGATAGTCGTTGGTTAATTGAAGACATTGATTACAATCAAACATTTAGTGTTCGTATTACTCAAGATGGCTCGGATAGTCTTGATGTCTATGACTCACAGAAAGAGCACCATGTTCTTGAAATTGAAATCCTCGGAGGTATGTATAAAGGGAGAAGTTTAGTATTCCGGAATATTGTGGACCACAAATTGTCACTGTTAAGTATTCCCGCGGAACCCGGTGATATTGTTCTCTGTCGTGTTAATGGAATTCCTGAACAGATTAGTCTTGTGAACATTGTGCAGGAGTATGGACGTGATAGGTTTCTAATTTGGTTTGTAGGAGGAATGTTCCTACTGATTGTACTTGTTGGTCGGATAGAGGGAATTCGTACCGTATGTGCTATGATAATATCTGGAATGGTAATCTACTTCTTTATGCTACCCTTAATTTCACAAGGTATGAATGCTGTTCTTGTGGTAACACTTACTTCCGGTGCGGTTGCTTTCGTTTCATTGGTATTTGTGATTGGACCAAGTCGCAAGACATTCTCTGCTGTGTTCGGCACAATGGGTGGTATCCTTGTAGCAGGTCTCATAGTCCTCATGGCACAAGAGCAGTTACATTTTACAGGTTTAGAGGATGCGATAGCAGCTGATATTGTAGAGGCAACACGAACACAGACCTATGATTTTGTTCAGATATTATTGGCGGGAATGTTGATGGGTGTTCTGGGTGTTGCGGTTGACGGTGCTATTGAGGTTGCATCAAGTATGGAAGAGATCCGTCGTGCTAATCCAAACATGCCAACATGGAAATTGATTGCATCTGGACTGAATGTGGGTACGGATATCCTTGGCACAATGATTAATACTTTAGTATTTGCTTATATTGGTGTCGAATTGTTATTGGTGATAACAATTGGAGCACCAAATATCGATCTGTTTAAAGATCCACCTGTCCAATTGCTTAGTGTTGGTGTTGTGTCAGCAGAAGTAGTTAGGTTGTTGGCGGGGACACTGGGTTTAGTGTTGGCAATACCGATTACAGCTGTTATATGTGCGATGTGGAATCCAAAGAATAGGTAGAGTTCTAAATCAACTAAGATATACTACTCTAAGTTGTCACCTATTTACTTACATAGCACTCCGCTGGAGTGCAGGATGTTTATATACCTTTTCTATAGACATATCACCCCTCTGGGATGAGGAAAGTGTCTAAAAAACTGTGTTGAAAGGATCAAAATCCGTTAGTAGTAAATTGGGTTATATTATATGAATCTGGAATTTTAATTAGAGGAATCCCAGTTTGTAATTGTATGATAGCGTTATCAAGGTGTTGATGTAATATTTTTCGTACCAGAGAGTTTGGACTATTACCACAGGTAATCAAGATAATCTGGGGTGGAGGTCCATACTTATCTAATAGATGAATAAAATCACGATCTTTGGAAATTACAACTGCCTTTTCTTCTTTAGCAGCCATATAGATTTCTTCATCAGTAGCATTTCTGAGACCAAGCCATTGAATAGATACTGCATCGATATTAAAAGTGTCTGTAATCCAAGGTGCTATCGCAGGAGAGAGTTGTGCATCAATCCAATACCTCATATAGAATGAATAGGAGAATCCATTCTATTTGCAGCGAATTGAAGACATGCCAGAATATCTTCTGCTTCGAGGTCAGGCATTTCTTGAAGTATCTCGTCAAAAGAAAGACCACTTGCCAATAATCCTAACACATCTGTAACTCGTATTCGCATACCTCGTATACATGGACGTCCCCCACACTGCTTGGGATTTAGAGTAATTCTGTTTAAACGTAGTTTTTCTTCAACTTTTAATTGCAAAGCAGTATCACCTGTTTTTTCTGCTAATTCTGCAGCAACCATATAATCAGAAATCGCTTCACGAATCTTTCCCAATTTATCTTTTGCACATGCTCTGTTATAGTATGCATAACCGAAATCGGGCTTTAAGTATATAACTTGATTATATTCTATAATTGCACCATTGTAGTCTTCTAATTCGCTTTTATGATTACCGACCTTGAAGAGGGTTTCAGCAGTTGATAATTTGTCATTCTTTTTCATATCATTACCTATATTAGATGTATCTATTCATGACACATTATTGATTATCATAACATGTACAGAATCCATTAGCAATAGTTATACCATTTCCATAAATTATTGTCTCATTAGGCGGTTATTATGGCAGTCATTTTCAGGGCACAAACTGAATGAAGATTAAAATAATAATTCGGTAATGTGATAGGAAATTCGAATCAACGGTATGAATGCTATTTAGCATTCCCCGTGGTTAGGAAACCGAACCTACAGGGTTTGGAATAATGAGAATTGCCGAATTTAAAACTTAATCCTCATAAAGTTTGTGGTACAAAAAAGAGACATTTTCAATTATAAATGGTATTACATGATAAAGGGAATTAAGATTATCTTTATAGAAGTATCAAAATTGAGAGGGATGAAGTTTTGAAAAAGAACTCTTAGTATTATACTCTATACAAAGATCTCATCTGTTTAATAACATTTGGTAATTTCGAGATTATGGTGTCAATTTCTTCTTCAGTAGTGTTTCTTCCGAGTGAAAATCGTACTGTTCCTTGTGCTAACCTTGGGGGTAATCCAAGAGCAGCAAGCACATGGGAAGGTTCCATAGAACCAGAGGTGCAAGCGGATCCAGTTGAAACGCAAATTCCTTCCATATCCAATCTTAGGATGAGACTCTCTCCTTCAACTGATTCAAATGATACATTTAGTGTACCCGGTATACAATATTTAGGATGTCCATTGTAATGCAATCCATCTATATTCGCATCAAGACCTGCACGGAGTCGTTGTGTCATCTTATCTAAATGTAAGGCATACCGTTGTCTATCTTTGTTGGCAAGTTCTGCCCCTACACCGAGTCCAACAATTGCAGGTACATTTTCTGATCCTGCCCGTCTGTTCCTTTCGTGTGATCCACCATGAACAAGATTAGCTAAACGAATTCCTCTACGGATGTAGAGAACTCCTATCCCTTTAGGAGCATATATTTTGTGTGCCGAAAGTGCCAAAAGGTTGACACCAATCTCCTGAACATTCAAATCTAATTTTCCAATAGATTGAACTGCATCTGTATGAACTGGTATCTCTTGTTCCATCCCTATCTGACATATTTCTTCGAGTGGTTGTATAGTGCCATTTTCATTGTTAACATGCATGATAGAAATTAGAATAGTTGTATCTCTGATAGCAGCTTTTAGTTGTTCAACATTTACCCGTCCATATCTATCAACTGGCAAATAGGTAACCTCAAAACCGCGTTGTTCCAGATATTGACATGTATGTAGAACAGCATGATGTTCTACAGAAGATGTAATGATATGATTACCTTCTCCCCGGCTCTTCTGTAATTCAGCTAACCCTTTAATTGCGTGGTTATCTGCTTCAGTGCCACTTCCAGTAAATACGATTTCACTCGGACTTTTTGCCCCGATGAGTTCTGCAACTTGTTCACGTGCAGTGTCAATAGCATTTCTTGCTTCACGTCCGTAAGCGTGAATACTTGAACCATTGCCGAAGGTATCAGTGAGATAGGGCATCATTGCCTCTCGGACTTCAGAGCGGAGTGGGGTTGTGGCGTTGTAATCGAGATAAATTCGTTCCATATCGTTAGTAAATTAACGTGAGTTTGATAAGACCCATTGTAACCTGAACGTTTAGTTAACACCAGAGTGCACAAACTGGAAAGTTTGTGCTACAAAGACTATCTTCAGAACATAATTCTGTTTATCGAACTGAGATTTTTTATTCTCAAACTGACATTAAATTATGTACTTATGATTTTCTGTTTTTAGTATGTCTATCTATATGTTCGATAATTCAAAATTGTTGTTTTATTTGCTGTAATTTCAACATTTCGTAGAGATTTAGTACTGAGAATATACCCATTTTCGTTTAAAAAGGAGAGTTTTACATTATGGATTCCTGAAACGAGCGGCATACGTACCATATAAATCTGATTAGGAAGAGTCTGCCATGATCGTCTATCAGCACCTTCGGTCAGAACACCTGCGAGATTAGTAAGTGCTCCTAAGATTTCATTCTGTTTTTTAGCTTTCCGTGTAATTAAGTATTTTCCCAATGCACGTACTAACGTACGAATTAATATAACTGTTCTTTCTGACTTAAGTGTTAAAATGGCTGCTGTTTCTACGTCCTCTACCAATTCTGCTTCTTGTGATGTGTCTTCTATAGAAACTCTTATACCTTTATATTTTGGACGAAAGGATTCAATAATTGGTATTGCTACATGTAATAAGTATTCAAGTTTGATTTCTTCAACAACTAATCCTTCTCGACTTCTTAGTGTCCGAGCAAACTCAACAGTATCACTATCATCCTCGCCAAATTTGTCGGTTTTGAGAATTGGGAATGTCAAAGTCTGTTGTCGTTTACGAGGAACATAACCCGTCTCATAAAAAAGGATTAATTCACCATGATTTTCTGATATTTGAGGAGGATCCCCATATAGGATACTATACCGTTCCAAGTCATCTGCAAAATTAAGTTTTCGTGAAAGTCTTACTAAAGAATAACCTACATCATCTGGTATTTCAATGCCAGTAGTATCAGATGCACTTTTATAGTATTGTTCTGCTTGCTTATATGAGATTAGAGCATTATTGAGCTCTCCTGAAAATTCATATAAAATACCAGAAAAATATGCCAAGAATCCTGCCCCAATGTAATCGTATTCTTTTTCTTCCCCTATGAAGTATTGAATTAGATTTGTGGCACGTCTACATTCCACCAATGCTTCGTCTAACTTATCTTGTTTGATGTAGTTTAACGCATGATAGTAATGCGCTAAAAGTCGTTCATAAGATTTACCAACATACGGTCGTATTCGATCAGAGGTAATCAGAGATAAAGCCTCTGTAGAAATACTTTTGGTGTACCGTTCTTCAGCAATTTGTTCTGCTTGGGCAAATGCTTTGCTGCTCTCATTGTATTGATTGGCGTAATGTGCAGTTAGACCTAATTCATATTTGTGTGGTATATCTGGATTCTTCGGTTCATGCTTCTTAAGATAGTTATAGGCATTTTCAGGTTGTCCACCATTCAAACCAGTTTCAACTTCTTCAAATTTATATCCTGCACACCCTACTATGATAAGTGTGATAAGAAGAAGTGGTAATGTTCTGCTCATTTAATTACTACTTTCTAACGATATTAGGGGTAGGATAATGTCCCACCCCTAATATGCCAAATATGTTTTAGATAAGTCTACATTTTGAACTTTTTCCGTCCAATAAATTTCTTAATTTCTTTCTGACCGATCCAAACTTTTTGATTGGTTTCAATGTTTGTCAATGTGAGATCAGTCTGATAATATACAACTTGTTTTCCATCTATTCTCTGCTCAATGGTATTGATTTCGCCTGTTAACATATAATCAGCACCTTCTTCACGTCCCATCCGCTTGATTGTTTCAATTGCAGCATTTTCACTCTGATCCACTCGCTCTTCACGGATTTCACTTCTTTCGCTTTTACTTGAAACAAGATCGACTTTCCCAGAATTGACGAATTCCCGTTCAATATCGCTGATAAACGTTTGCGTGGGAATATGTTCATTAGTTTTATTGCGGATACCACCTACAATCACTACAGGTCTTTCACCGGATGTCTGATTGTGATTGTTAATCCAGACATGACCTAAACAGTCCGAGATCATTTTTTCAGCTACCATCCCAGAATCTGTATCGTTCCATCTACCGGTTAGATCAGTGATTGTTTCACTATCTATCCGTGTAACTTGTGTAGAGGGACCACAGGCACCAATTAATATAATTCCTATGAATAATAAGCAGGACATTACTTTGTACATTTAAACGCTCCTTGTATTTAGTTAATTCATAAACTCTTTAACTAACCATAAAATAGAAAGATTATCTGTTAAAAGGTAATGAGATTCTTAGAAATCCAAATCGACTTCGGTGGCAATTTTGTCAATGAAACTATCTAAAGACACTGCACCGATATCACCTTCATCACGGCTTCGGACACTTACAGTTCTACTTTCCTGTTCACGTTCTCCAATGATCACCATATACGGTACTCTTTGTAATCGAGCTTGCCGAATTTTAGCACCTATCTTATCGTCACTATTGTCTAAAACGACACGACAATTTTTCTGATGCAGAAGTTGTTGAACTTCAGTGGCATAATCCACGAATTTTTGACTAATAGTCATGACAACACACTGTACTGGTGCTAACCATGTTGGAAATGCCCCCGCGTAGTGTTCAATAAGCATTGCAATGAACCTTTCAAAACTTCCACAGATTGCACGATGTATCACAACAGGTCTCTTTTCGGATCCATCTGGTGCAATATATACGAGTTCGAATCTTTCAGGTAATTGGAAGTCAAGCTGAACTGTAGCACATTGTACATCTCGGTTGAGAGAATCTCGTACTTGAAAATCAAGTTTAGGACCGTAGAACGCGGCTTCACCTGGGTCAATATCATAGTCAATTTGATTATTCTTCAAGACAGATTCAAGAATGTCTTCAGCTCGATCCCATACATCAATATCACCCATAAACTTATCCGGATTGCGCGTACTGAAATCACATCTGAATGGCAGATCGAATGTTCCGTATATACGTTGGAACAGTTCGAGAATACGTTCATATTCATCAGCAATTTGATCTTCAGTTACGAAGTTGTGTGCATCATCCTGACATAATTGTCTAACCCGTGACAACCCGCTTAGGGTACCAGTAGCTTCATTTCGATGTAAAACACCTTGATCAAATATGCGGTATGGCAAATCCCGATAACTATGAAGAGTACTTTTATAGATCAGCATGTGTGCTGGACAGTTCATCGGTTTTAGTGCACTTGTCTGATTACCATCCTCATCTTCAATAAGAAACATATCATCTTTAAAGTGTTCCCAATGTCCTGAAGTTTCCCATAGACTACTATCATAGATAAGAGGTGTACGCACCTCTTGGTATCCTTCACTCAGGTAAAGTTTTCTTACCTTTTCAGATAGAAGGTTGTATATGTGTGCTCCCTTAGGCAGCCAAAATACACTGCCGGGTGATTCAGGATGCATTTGGAAGAGTTCCAACTCCCGTCCAAGTTTCCTGTGATCGCGTTTGGCTGCTTCTTCTCTCTGTTTTAGATATGCTTGCAGATCATCCTTAGTTTCCCAAGCTGTTCCATAAATCCGTTGTAGTTGTTCCCGATTGCTATCACCGCGCCAGTATGCACCAGAAACCCGTAGTAGTTTAAAATATCTGCATTCGCTGGTTTTCTCTACATGTGGTCCTTTACATAGATCTGTGAAATCGCCGTTATGATAGATAGAAACCCCTTCGTGAGCAACACCTTCATCTGATGCACTTACTTCTCTGTCAGAGATCCCATCAATTAATTCAATTTTGAATTTTTGGTCGCGTTCAGCAAACCATTTATGTGCTTTGTCATAATCCCATGTTTCCTGTTCAAATGGCACATTTGATTTGATCATTGTCTTCATGTGCTTTTCAATTTCAGGAAAATCGTCAGGTGTAATTGGACGGGGAACTTCCATATCGTAATAAAACTCGTTTTCAATAGGTGGACCAATAGCAAGTTTTACAGTATGTTCTCCATCTGGAAAAAGTTGTTGTACGGCATACGCCATTATATGTGCGGTAGAGTGGCGAAGCCGATCCAAATAGTCTTCGGGTTTATTGGGTTCAGGCATTACTCTTTAATTTCCTATATCGGGAAGATTCTACGATAGACTTGTCATATTAATTAACGTCTTTATTCGTAAGTAGTTTACGAGTAATTTTACCTAACTTGATGGAGAAATACCAATTAAAAGTGATGGATGGGTGTAAAGTTTTTGGCACTCAACATCATCCTGCAATTGTATCTGGATACCAATATTTTCCCAAGTATTGTTCATTTGCATACATCTCAACTCCATTATGGCATTGAGACCTTCATCTGTCAATCTCATAATTATATTAGATGTATGGATATAGTGAATGGAAAAAGTGTTAATATTTATCGTTTTGAGATGATTGCGCTTTCACGGAAACCTTCACGGAGCAATTTTACGAGCCCTTATTCTATAAGGGTTTATATTTTAATTAGACCAATTCTCCGTGAATCACATTCGTTAATTGTTATATAACTTAATTGTGTATTGA
>CBDBFU010000031.1:0-113044 GCA_965205025.1 Candidatus Poribacteria bacterium | reverse complement strand
TCCTTTTCATTGGTGAATCATCTTTAGTATCCATTACCATGGAACCGTTTTCATCTATGGTCATCCCATTAGTCATATTTTGACTGTCATCAGTATCATCCATGTCCTTAGGTGTTTCTATTATTTTATCATCAGATATAATTGTTTCTGTCATATTAGGTATTCGTTCACACGAAATAAAACCTATGCTACACAACAAAATAACTAATAGATAAAAATGACTTTTATTCATATTACCTCCTAATTATAATTCTAATTTTTTTTGATACTATGATAAGTAACGTTTGTTTAATCAATCCAAATTGGAATATAAAATTGGCATAGTATACTTCCAATTAATTTACTACTTAATATTATACTATATAATCATAATGTTTTTCAAAGATGTAGGCAGTGAGTAATATTATCTTTGTGGTATTAAATTTTATGGAATTTCATTAATTACGTAAGTGATAATCAAAGAAATCTATTATAAACATCCATTATTCTTTCATAATGTATATCCGCATTGAATTCGGTTTCGATTTTTCTTCGTCCCAATTTTCCCATTTCTACGACTTTTTCTTTATTTTCAGATACCCATTTAAGACACTTACGTAATTCATCTTCATTAGCAGGAGGAATTAAAAAACCATCTTCTTTATCTTTAATGAGTTCTGGTATACCACCAATATCTGACCCTATTACAGCCTTTCCATAGGCATAAGATTCCAATACAGACATTGGACAATTTTTCATACCATTCAGATGGTAGCACTGTACAAATACTATTCTGTATTAATTCTCTAAGTTCATCCCCTTGTTTAAATCCTAATATATGAATATGGTTTACATTCATTTTTCATTAATTAATTTTCTTTATTTGTGTCATTGCCTCCCCATCTCCTACAATATATAGAGGTAATTCTTTAACTTTAAGTGATGCATTTATCAGAGTAAAAATACCTTTACTCTGATGTACTCTCCCAAAATAGAGTATATATTTACCAACTAAATAATTGGGTTCAAACAGAGAGACATCTGTAAAGTTGTGGATAGCAGTGATCTTATTTTTCTGGTATACCGTACTGTATCATCTTTTTACGATGAAAATGGGAAACAGAGATAAAGTGATCGAATTTGTCCACATTTCCTAATTTTCGTGAGACGTATGATTCTGTAACACTCAAAGCGGTCCGAGCCATAGATCCTCTATTACATTTTTTTAGGTATGGCACGCCAGAAGTGTTTGCCTTCACAATCTTCACATATCTTGTCATTGGATAAATGACTATAAACAGGACAAGTTAATTTATACTCATGAAGTGTTTGAATCATTGGGATATCTGCTTTATTAAGACTGTTAAGTATCGATGCTGTCAATTTGCCATAATAGATGTGAAAGTGTGCTATATCAACCTTTGTTGTCATCAAGAGTTTTCTAATAGATTTATCAGCCTTAGAATTATATATATATCGTATTATGTCAAGTGGACTTGGATTTACAAAATCAGCTGCGCGTGGAAAGTATTTTTCCCAGTCTGATGGTTCGTTCTTAGGACTTGCTGCTGTGAAAGGTATTACAGTATGTCCGTATTTTTCTAATAATTCTCCCATTGTGAAGAAATATCGGTCAGAACCACCTTGAATATAATGATTTTGAGATATATTTAAGATTGTTGACATTTTATATTACTCCCGAGGTCCAGCGTCAGGGAAATGAAAAAACTGAAATTGGTTGATAGTTAACAGTTCCAACGGGTTTTGTAATAAGATTCGAGTCTTGTGAATCAAGGATTATTTCATCAATTATATTTTCGGCTGTAGTTCCCCACCAATTGTCTGGAATGTGAAGATCAAACTTTACTTGCAATCTTAGTGAGAATTCATTCCTTTCAAAGTTATTGTTGCTGATTATGGGATTGCACGTTTTCACAGATGATACCTGAATCATTTTCAAGAATGTTGTTTTTCTCAATATGAGGTCGTGTTTGACGACCAATAGTAATTACCCCAACTTCATTGTTAATTATTCTATTATGTTGTATTATTGAATTGCTTCCATCTAATGCTATTGCTGTTTCATTCTGTTGTAATATACTATCAAGGATGATAGGTGAGGCGGTTTTTAATATCCAATCCGATTTTAGCATGTTCTATAACAACTCCTCTGAAGAAACTATCAACATCATGTGTATGATCAAATAGGAATCCACGCCAATCTCCTGAATCCGGTGAGTCACTGTTCGAAGATAAGTAGACTAGTTTATCCAGAACAGTTTGGGTTATAGGAGTACCAATTTTTTAATGTTCCCCTGACCACAACATAGGCATCTACTCCAAATTTAACTACTGTTCCGGGTGAAATTTCCAGTTCAATAGTTGGAGGTATACGAAGTTCACCGTTTACAGTATAGCTTTGTTCTGGTGTCCATGTTTCATCTGTTGAGAGAGTGTGGTCGTTAAGTATGACTTCGTTCTTTTTATCTGGTACACCATTTAACTTATCTGCATCTCCACACCCAAATAAAATAAGACACAGAATGAAATAAATACAAAATTTAGTGAGAAATGCGTTCTTCATATTAATGTATGATGTAAAATTGTTTATGTTTTTCTTCAATTTTTAGTAAAAAAATTTTGCCTATAGTCTTGGATCAACTGATTCACTTTCCAAAGCTAAAATTCCAAAGACACACTCATGGACTTTCGATAATGGTTCAAAATTTACGAACCTCTCCAATGCTTCAACCCCTAAAGTGAATTCTCGAATTGCAAGCGACCGCTTTTTGGACAATCCTCTGGAACGAAGTTGTTCTAAATATCTTGGTATAGTATATTCTGGACCGTAGATAATCCGTAGATATTCTCTTCCACGACATTTCACTGCTGGTTGAACTATACCTTTCTTACCCTGTGTAATAAAATCCAAAGGTTTAACTACGAAACCCTCTCCACCATTTGCGGTTAATTCTTCCCATTTTTCAATTGCTGAATTCACACTATTTTTCATCAGTTAGTGAAACTGATCCATAAGTAGTTGAATATAGTATGTCATTTTCATCAATTCTACATAATTCCTGAAGCATTTCCATATGCCACAAATGATCTTTATTAAAATACACATTATCTTCTGTAGCTAAAATATGGAATGGTGCAAGTCTTATATCAGATATAGATTCAACATCCCAACAATACTGTTTGATATGACTTTATAAATGCATTCACTGCCTTCTGTCGTTCAATAAAATCGTCTAACATTCCAATTGTATCTACGCCCTCGGTTTTTTTGCCATTTCAATTGAAGTCAATGAATCTGAAATGGATATACTTCCAGCAATTCCTACAGGTGCGTATTGTTGCCGTAATAGTTCTTGTGCCTTTATTGGACCATGGCATTAATTCACAATCAAGACAGATCCAATCGGTATTGAATTTCTCCCAATAGTCAAGTTTATCTATAGTCTGTTTAATTTGGTTTAGTAGTTGTATTTCAAGGGTATTGTCATCAAAAAAAGGTCTTCCATTTCGTGTATAGCACACACCAATAGATTCTGATGGAACAACACCAAAACGTTTTTGTACAATGGTTTGATCTTTACAGACAATAACAATTGCTCTTGAACCCATATGTTTTTCTTGCCAAATTAAGGTTGATACTCCTTGATTCCTATAATAATTGAATGCATCAGATGGATGTTCAAGATAGTCTGGTTTTGAGCTTGTTTCAGATGGAGACATTGTAGGAGGGAGATAAATAAGCCATCTTGGGTCAACTGCAAAACGGCTGATTGTCTCCAACGCAGGTATAGTATTTTCTTCCCTGATGGTAATATTACGATTTAATCTTGTGTTGATGATACGTTTTCCTAACACATCGTTTATATCTAATACACCTTCATTCAGATATGATTCGTGTGAACTTGGGATGGATTCATCTTCAATTAACGGTTTTGCTGGTTCATAATATGTCTGATATGCAGCGACAGATACCATCTCCTTTTCCGGATATCGTAATGCTGTTAATTTCCCACCAAATACACATCCTGTATCAATATTAATTGTTCGGTTAACCCATTGTGGTTCATTAACTGGTGTGTGTCCATATACAACAGTAGCCTCCCCTCGATATTCTTCTGCCCAGTCAAGTCGAATGGGTAATCCGAATTCATCTGTTTCTCCTGTTGTTTCTCCATAAAGTGCAAATTCTCTAACACGACCGGAAGCTCTCCCTTGAAATTCTTTTTTCATTCCAGCGTGTGCAACGACTAAATTACCATTATCAAGTTCATAATGACTGATTAATCCTTCTATAAAATCAGCAATTTGTTCTTTAAATTTATCTGATTCATTCTCTAATTGTGATAGTGATTCTGCTAATCCATGGGTGGTAGTAACATTTTTACCTCTAAGTGCACGAGCAAGTTTGACATCATGATTCCCAGGAACACATAATGCAATTCCATCTTTATGCATCTTCATGACTAACTTCAGAACATTCACAACCTTTGGTCCTCTATCAACGAAATCACCAAGAAAAACGACTTTTCTACCATCTGGATGTGAATTAGATGTTCCTTGTTCTGATGAAATTTCATAATCTAACTTTACAAGCAATGAAATGAGTTCGTCATAGCATCCATGTATGTCTCCAATAATATCGAAGGGTCCATGTTCTTCTTTCAGATTAGTCCATAAAGGTTGTCGTTCAACCTCTACATTATCTGCTTCTTCAGGTGATGATAGTACATAAACAAAGTTGCGAAAACCTTCACGTCTTAGAGAACGGATTGACCGACGGAGTTGACTAATCTGTTTGCGAATGACATAAGGTTGGAAATTTCTATCCTCACGATTATCATTTCTTTCTTGACATATTTTGGCAGGCATATTCAAAACTATTCCAACAGTAAGATAATGATACTTTCGTGCCAAATCTTGTAATTTCTTTCTTGCTTCTACTTGAACGTTTGTAGCATCAATTACCGTTAACTTCCCAGCAGCAAGCCTTTTTGCTGCAATATAATGTAAAACATCAAAAGCATCTTCAGTTGCAGATTGGTCGTTTTCGTCATCAGAGACAATTCCTCTACAGAAATCTGATGATAGAATCTCAGTGGTTTTAAAATGCTGTTTTGCGAAAGTAGATTTCCCTGAACCAGATGGACCTATCAGTATTACAAGCGAGGGGTTTGGTATTCTAATCTGCATACTTCGTAATATTTGGAGATATAATGAATCTTTGGAAATTAAGAAGAGAGGTTAAGGTGTATACAAGTTATTCACAACGTGTAAATACTGCCATTTGTGTAGGTGAACCAAGGGTTTCATCCATCTCACCAATATCATGAAAATCAACAGTATATCGGAATTCACTACAAATTCTTAATGACCATGTCTTGAATTCCTCCCGTGTCCATTCAAAACGGTGATCTCTATGTCGGAACTTGCCGTCAGAGAGATTCTCAAATTTACGGTTGTATTCAAAATTTGGTGTAGTTAAGACAATTGTCTTTGGAGATGAAAACTCAAAAATGTTTCTTTCAAATGCTCTAAGACGGGATGTATCTAAGTGTTCTATTACTTCAACAATTGCTGCACCATCAAATCCTTCTAATCGGGTATCTTTATAATTCAATGAACCTTGTATCAGATTAATTCGTTCTTTTTGTTTATCTGTCATTCTATCAATATGTAGACGTTCATGTGCTATTTTTAATGTCTGATGTGCCACATCCATACCTACTATTTCAGTAAACTGTTTATCTGATAATAGTTTTCTCAGAAGTTTTCCTTCACCACACCCTAAATCAAGAACCCGTTGTGCTCCAGATTCTTTCAGAACTTCAGTCACTTTAGTTAGACGAAGTTCATTTAACCCGATTTTTTGTTCAACATGCTCTTCATTTGAAATTGAAGTATCTGAATCTTCCTCTACAGAGATTTCACCTAATTGTGTAAGTGCTTGACGAGTGAGTCTGTTTTGGTGTTTTAAATATCGACTCACAATAATTTCATGATCAGGATGCTCGCTTAACCAATTTTGACCATATCTAATGAGTTTCTCAATTTCTGCTTCATCAACCCAATAATGTTTTTCGTCGTCAAGAACAGGTATTAATACATACAGATGTGAGAGGAAATTGCTAAGTTTACATGTATTTTCAAGAGTCACTGTATAATAACGACTTTCACCCCATTGTGGATATTTCGCATCAAGTTTGTGCCGTTCTGATATAACATTGTAACCCAAAGGTTCAAATAGTCGGTGAAGGAATTTCTCTCCACCCTTACAAGGTAGAATAGAGAATCTTATTGATAAAGGAAGGGGTGTTTCAACAAGTTCAGGCCGGTCTTTACATTTACCGGATAGGGCAGAACTAAAGACTTTAGCAATGGCTACACTCAAAAAAGATGATGCAACATAAGGTCGATCATTGACATATTCAGCTAATGAGAAATTCTCCCCACTCTGTCCTGGATTTCGTCTGACAAGTCCTACCGAGTCTATATCAAGCAACAAGGCTGCTGTACACCTATCCGGATTGGCTTCAGGATAGTAGACATGTGCTTTTCCCAAATTTAGATTGAATGATTGAAATCTGTCAGGATGTTTATGTAAGAGAAATCCAAGGTCCGTTGCTGGTGTATGTGTTGTGGTGATTGTTAATAACATTCTGATTAAAATTCTTAGAGATGGTTCTATTTATTCATTGACAGAAATTTATTATATCCAGATAACCTGATACTGTCAAGTACTACGGGTGTGTAAAGTTTTTGGCACTCAACATCATCCTGCAATTGTTTCTGGATACCAATATTTTCCCGAAGTATTGTTCATTTGATACATGTCAACTCCATTATGGCATTGAGACCTTCATCTGTCAATCTCATAATTATATTAGAGGTATGGATATTGTGAATGGAAAAAGTGTTAATATTTATCGTTTTGAGATGATTGCACTTTCACGGAAACCTTCACGGAGCAATTTTACGAAGCCTTATTCTATAAGGGTTTATAATTTTAATTATACCAATTCTCCGTGAATCACATTTGTTAATTGCGGTATAACTTAATTGTGTATTGAGTACTATGTTTTCATACGAAGTATATTGGGATATAGCACTCCGCTGGAGTGCAGCCTGTTCCGATATTGTTTTCTATAGACATAGTACTCCGCTGGAGTACTGTATTTTTGATATACAAAACCGTATAAAAATAGACTTATCATTAGATACTCAGTTTCCCATGAATTAGAATTGTTAATCCTAATATACAGACAAAAAACAGTGTGTAAAACCAGACATTTAATCCTAAATCTCAGAGAGTAGATCTTGTTGTTGTTGCATTCTCTATGCATCGGAAACATGAAAAAAGTTACACTTTTTGTCACACGGTGTGACATTGAAATTGGTGTAAATTACCCTTGTTAGCCCTGTTATAGACTGACTTTACTCCACTTTGAATTGACTTTATAAGAAATTTGAAAAAATGTGATTTTGTGTATTTGTTGTGCTTCCTGATTTGAGATTCCCAACGTTTAAAAAGATACGCATTTTTGACGTATATAGAATTTTGTAATTAGGATCGTTTTTGTGTAATGTATTAGTATATATAAAATGAACTGTATGATATGGCATAAATATATTTCCCTTTTGACATTCATTATTGATATGTCTGTCTATTTTGTGATATATGTATTAGTTGTTAGAGATGTGTGTTTTCTTCAATTTTTTTGAATATTATATAAGAATGTTTGATCCGTTCCATTTAATGCTTGTTAATGTTAAAACTTTACACACCCATTAATCAGGGGTATATAGTTTTAAGTTTTTTGGTAAAAATTCATCACTATAGTAAACAATAAAATGAATACTACATTTTCTATTGGATCAACTTATGTTCGCGTCCCACACCTCTTCTGTAGGAGCGACCTCCCGGTCGCGACCAGGAGGTCGCTCCTACAAGTAAAGTGTCTAATTAAATCTAAAGTTTACTATAAATTGTCACCTTAGGTGTCAATTTAGTGAGATAAGCTTATTTTTATGTTTGTTCTGAATTGTCTGAATCACGGATTACGCGGATTACGCGGAGAAGTGGGTTTTGGGTTCGGATTGTTTTCTTTTCTGAATCATGGGTTACGCGGATTATGTGGATAAGAGGGTTATTGTCTATATGAATTTATTTCTATGCTGGAACTTCGGGACTGTTAGAAAACGATCCTACCAATGTGTCGGAATAGGACCTTGAAAATTCGGGGTTCGGAATCCCATCCTAATGCATAAATTAACACTTATGATGTGGTAGTTAGAAACCCAATATGTCGTGGTAGGAAATTGCATAATTTTTCAATATTCATCATAATACAGTGACAAAAAGTTTACACACCCATATATATAGTAGTAAAAAAAAGACTTGCATTAAAAATGAAAAAATTGTAAGGTATATAAATATGTTGTAGAAAAATAAATGTTGACAATTTTTAACAATTTTTTCTATAATATAAAAAGATGTTGGAATTCACGATATGCGTGAACGACATCGGAGGTGCTAAAAAAATGCACCGGCAGTATACCCGCTGCCGATGCGTAGCACTGCCGTATATTCAGCTCCGTTACGACAGCGCTGGTTTCTATGATAGCACGTTTTGACTGCTAAGTCACGTGTAACTGAGACCAGCGACCTCTACAGGGATTGCATTATAGACACTTTTCCTTCCAAATCTCTGTAGTCTGTCTAAACACTTAACTTGCTTCATTCTTCAAAGGAGCACAGCATGAGACAAGACTACAAAGTCCTCTCTATTACGATATTTATTTTTACCTGCATTTATGTAGGCGGTATATTTTTGTTTGGTGTTGATGCAAACAGCACGCAACGTTGTATTACGAATGTTGAACGATGGATTGGTTGGGAATGTTTACCTCGTGAATACTCTCCGAATTTTGAGCGGTGTCCGACCCCATTGACACTTATTGGCGGGTGTAAATCGGGAGAGTTTCCCAGAGTTCAACCATTTCCGATTTGTCCAAAACGAAATCCGAAACCATCCTGTTCGCTGGACACTGTAAAACAAAAGGGTGGCTCTTTATATAAGGAGCGAAACAAATGAGAAAGAAAATGTATTGGGGGTTAGCGTCCCTCATTCTTATCATCGGTGTTGTGAGTGTATACTTTATGTTGCAACCCGAACCGGAACCAGAAACGAGGTATAAACTACCAACAGAAGCAGAGCTTGAAAATACAAGGGAAGCAAGGAAACCGCCACCCGGTGCCTCTCCAAATGGACATTGGCATGGCGATGAATGGCACGATGAACCGCATGAAGTGCCGGTCGCACAAAATGATCCACCGGTAGCACAGCCCGACAAAGTGCCTAAACCTGAAAAGCCAGCGTATACCGGTCCACTTACATACCACGAGGAACTGCTAAAGACAGACCCTGTGGAAGCACTCCGCCTACAAACAGAAGAACGTGGACACTGGAGTGCTGAATGGATACCAACATTTGAGCCCGGTGACCAAGAAGCTGAGGCTATAGCACATAGCATATATCTCTGCCATTACTATGAAAGTATTGGAGATAAAGGTAACCCCATTTACAAGAAGGCGGGTGAGGAGTATATATCACAACTTCGTGCCATTGAAGATCACCCCTCTGCTGAGCGTAGAATGGATTTATTGAGATTAACGTGGACAGACCTACCACCGGAAGAATCCGTGACGAGGGTTTCTTCTTCGAATCACACTCTACCCCTCAAATAAAAGGAGAACTTTTCTTATGTTTAGACGCATTTTATTATTCACCCTCATCGTTTGTGTGTTATGCCTCTTTCTTATTCAACAGGTATCTTATGCTGACATTCCTGACTTGGTAAGACAGCATGAAACCAGTATTGCGAACACGATAGGGTTAATGAATACTACGATTGGGAATTACAATACCCTCAAGGGTGCGATGGATACCTTGAACAGTGATTTTAAGACCAACCAGAAGGCAGTACGCAAAGGCGTGGAAGTGACAGTTACGATTGCTGCTGGTGCGATCATCAGTGCAACTGCATCTGTTATCTCTGGTGGCACCCTCGCGCCTGCAGCTTTCGCCGGCTATATAGCCCTGAGAACAGCAGCAGGGACAGCTAAAACAGCTTGGAAAAGTGCGGAGTTAATAAGTGCAATGGGGACCACGCTTTCTGCGATGGATGGTGCACTGTCGGACGTAAATAAAGCCTATAGTGGTGATGGTCGTGATGATGATAATAGTGATAATATAGTCTCTATACAACTTCTTATAGACGGTTCCCTCGTAACACGAGAAACGATTGGATATAAACCGCGCTACAAAAAGTATCTTACGGAATGTGCAAAGCATATTAACCAAAGTTACGATTGGCTGAATACAGAAGTCAACACTAATGGTAGAGAGCAAGTAGATTCACATACTTATCTGTTTAAATTGTACTATAAACATTGGCCTTCTGCGCCACCGAGTGGCTATCAGGGGAACACATGGAATACCATTGCCCTGCCGGACAAATATGAGTGCGAAGGCCCCTGCACTGACATGTTCCGGTCTGCCCATGAAGCATGGAGTAGTCACCGTAGAAAATGCGGTCTTGAAAGTACAAAGCATTCTACCGATGCTTATGTATTGGAGGGACGTTCTTTGGAAGAGGGTTGTGGCAAAGTTTGGTATAGTTGTGACAATAACGCAGATACAGATGCAAACATAGATACAGAGGCAGCAAACCATCAAATAAAGTGGTGTGTAAAAGACTTCATAGACTCGGACGGCGTTAAGTACAACTCTTGTGGTCGTCGGTTTAGGAAGTGTATGAAGAAAGTATTTGACCACAATCTCAGTGATTTATTGCCGGCACTTTTTAGCAAGCACTCCGATGTTGAGGATAGTAGCGATGACGATCAAGAAACGGATGGTTATGTAGCTCCGTCCCCTACTCCTACCCCTTCTTACCATACGTGTGGAACGCATGTAACGACGGTATCGGGTAATCATGAGTCAGCGGGTTGTGGCACAACTGGACACTATCAGTGTGACAGTAAAACGCATACTGCAGCGGTTTGTGGTACAAGTGGTCACTATAAGTGTGATGGTAAAGATCATTCGATGCAGGTGTCTTGCACTATTCATACCAAGGATGGTCAGTCATGCACAGTAATAAACTTTTATGCTTGTCAAAGTCATACGCCTGTGTATCCAGCACCGAGTACTACGTGTGCTAATGGTCATACCTATGATCCGAGTAAAGCAAATCAGGTAAACGAGCATAGGACTCGGACGTGTCGTTTTTGCGGTCAAACGTGGGAGGTATGTGGGTCTGGAAGGCCTTCTGTTTGCAACGATCCAAAGCGGAAAAGGCAGGGTAAAGGATGTTGGGCAGAAGATATTTAACGTTGTCTGCTTGACATCAGATTAGATTTTATAGGCAGGTATCCATTATTGGATACCTGCCTTTTTTCAGTCAGGGTTATTTAGTTTTCGGTTTTCTGGTGTATTTTATCACATCAAATAAAGTCATCACAACAGGCGCACTTTTGACACAAAAACCCTTTTGTCAAGCAATCATAAACACAGGGGTGGTATGTAAATAACCTGTCCGATGTGGTGCTATGCCACAAATTATGGCAGCATTGCAAAATACAGCATTATCCGTATTCCGGTTCATAGGAGCTACACAGATTGCTGATATGATGAGATATTATGCTTCAAATCCTAAACTCGTGGTTAACATCATAAAATGAGAATTCTTAAAACTAAATAACCCTGATATAAGATTGAAATAACTTGACACATTTTTTTATAGTGCATACAATTCACCTAAATTTTTCTTAATTGGAGCAATATAATGTCAAAAGTAGAAAGACTTTTTGACTCACCAGGACCACATCCAAATGGTATGCAGGCTACTGAAGAGGGTTTGTGGATAATTGATCAACATAGTAACGAAGTTCATTTGGTTTCGTTTGATGGTGAAGTAAAGAAAGCCTTTGATACCGATTCAGATAGAGGAAGTGGTATAACTGATACTGGAGATACACTTTGGTTAGCATCTACCTATAGTTGCGAAATTCTATCAGCTAATCCTGAAAATGGGGAGACAATCAACATCTATGAAACACCAGGATCAGGTGAGACTGGTGCACATGGGCTTGAATGGCGTGATAACAAATTATGGGTTGCCGTGCCACCATCTGCTACTATATATCAAGTAGATGTGGACGACGATTTTAAAGTTATTCATACCATACCTGCACCTGATGACAGACCACACGGATTGGCTTGGGTCGATGATGATCTTTGGTGTATAGAAACGAACCACCGTGCTATATACCGTCTAAATCCTGAAGATGGGTCTAAACTTGGAAAAATTGATATACCTGAACCGCATCCGGAACCTCATGGAATGACATATTGGGATGGGTATTTCTGGTATTGTGATGCACATTCCACTGCTGTGTGTCGTGTTCCATTATCCTAATGAAAAGAAGAGGACGACTTCTGATAATGGGTAAGAACTGTGCTGCAATGAATATGGCTATTGATGAGTCTCTCATGAGAGCACAGTTCAATCATCCCAATCCTACACTTAGATTCTATGATTGGGAATCTCCTGCATACAGTTTTGGGTATTTTCAAGATATTGTATCCGAAGTTGATGTTGACCTATGCTGTTCTGAAGGAATCGAATTAGTTAAAAGGCTGACAGGTGGAGGAACAGTCATACATGGATGGGATTTAACCTATACATTAATCCTTCCACGTGAAAATAATGAGTTACCTGTCTCAGAAATATATCGATTCATAGGAAATTATCTAAAATTAGCATTTAATAAGCTGAGAATTCCAACAGAAATTAATTCATCTAAGTCTGTTTCTACAACACAGAATAATTGTCTTATAAATATTGCAGAGAATGATGTAATCTGTGATGGTAATAAAGTAGCAGGTGTTTCTGTCAGACGGAATAGAAATGGATTTTTATTTCAGGGCTATATTTCATTAAATATACCTCCAAGAAAAATGCTTAGAAATGCCTCAAAAGATCCGATAATTCAAGAAAAATTATTATTCGAGTCAGCTGCAGTAAATAAGAACGGTAGATCCATCCTAAGAGAGGAACTCATTTCGGTAATATCTGATACATTTGATTTTGATATTGAGTTTTTTACAGATGAACTTACAGACAATGAATATAACAAAGCTGATGATTTAGCTAATTCAAAATATATCACTAACGCATGGAACTTCAATAAGTCAACTGGTAACTTAATTTAATGGTTGAAAAAACAGAACCACTATTCTTATTCCATCTGGTGCGTTCATTATGGGAACAGATATTGAGCCTTTCTATGGAACTATTTTAGAACAATGTAAATATGCCAAACTCGATGAAGCTCCTATCCATGCACGACATTTAGAATCATACCGTATAGATAAGTTTCCTGTTACTAATGCGGAGTATGCTGTTTTTGTAAGAGAAACTGGTTATTCGTCACCTTCACATTGGAAAAATGGTGATTTATCGACTATAGATGAGAATAAACCTGTGATACAGGTGAGTTGGTACGATTGTCAGGCGTATGCAGACTGGATAGGTAAAAGATTACCAACTGAAGCAGAATGGGAAAAAGCAGCACGCGGTCCTGATGGAAGAATTTATCCTTGGGGAGATATTCTTAATCCTGAAGTTCGCAGGTCCAGATTTACCTTAACTGTTGATTCGAAGTATTATTCGACTGAATTGACTCCAATTGGAATGTATGCTAAAAATATAAGCCTATATGGTGTTTGTGATACTGTGGGAGGTGTATGGGAATGGACATCAGATTCATATATGTCCTATCCCGTATCTAATAACCAGTCTCAAGAGAATATTAATACAAATCACTTTGTATTAAGAGGTGGATCATGGATGGAAGCACGTGATGGAACTGCTGAGAGATACTATAGATGTGCAAATCGCTTACATTCCCCACCTGATTATATGGGAGATAATATCGGTTTCAGATGTGTGCAGGATGTTGATGCAGATTCATCTAAACCACCTCAAGTTAAAATAGAACATGTTGAAGAATATATACATAAGAAGAAGTTAAACAATCTACATCATATAAAAAAGCGTTCAAGAAAAAACGGTATTACAGATACTTTTATCGCTCTATTTTTAATTCTTTCCTCAGTATGGGGTAGTATTAGAAAACCTGAATGGATTTTTGGTGGCATTACATTTGGAATTATAGGGGTTGGTTTTCTTTTTGCTGCTGGGGTTAATTTTTGGAGATTTTGGTGTTCAATCAATAAAATAAGACAGATTATCTCAAGACAAGATAATCCGAAGTCTAAGAAAGATGAAATGGATTCCTTTAGAAAAAACGAACTTAAACCTACACTATAGAATAATCCTTTCTAACTTTGTTGAACAGGAGTGAATTATGGATCGGCAATGTTTAGAATACTGTATAACAGAAGATGAAAAACAGGAATTTGAAGATAATGGTTTCTTTATTGTTGAAGATGCTCTACCCATAGATAAGGTTGAGAAGTTGATAACTGCATTTGATCGTGTGGGTGCAGAACATCTTGGTAAGGACAAATTACCATCTGATGCCAGATTTAATATACTTGACTTTGTTGGTAGAGATGAGATATTTATAGAGTTATTGGATTGGTATAAGACTTTTCCAAAAGTATGGGGTATTTTAGGATGGAATATAAAACTATATCATTCACATCTGATTGCTTTACCACCTATGCCAGAAGAAGAACGAAAGAAAAAAGGTCGTCTTGGATGGCATCAGGATAGTGGACGTCTGAATATTGAACTTGAAGGCAATCCACGGCCACGAGTTTCGCTTAAAGTCGCCTACTTTCTAACAGATACTTCTGTCCCAGGACGTGGAAATTTTAGTGTTATACCTGGAAGTCAAAAATTGAATAGTCTACAAATGCCAGATGATGATAGAACTGATCCTGAAAATGCTATTCCTGTTTATGCAAAGCCTGGGACAGCTGTATTTTTTGATCGTAGATTATGGCATGCGGTAGGTCGAAATACATCAGATATCACACGTAAAGTGTTGTTTTATGGATATAGTTATAGATGGTTACAACCCCGTGATGATATGACAGTAGAACATTTTATGGAGAAGTCAGATCCAATTCGACAACAGATTCTTGGTAAGAGTACTGGTGGGATGGGGTATACATCACCTGGTGATAAAGATGTACCACTTAGAGCTTGGATACAAGAGAATTTAGGTGGTGATGCAGTTGCGACTTAATTACCTATTAGTATCATGTGTTTTTGGTGGAAGCTTGTATCATACCATTTCCAGTTAGTTCTAAATCACCATCACAAATCCTCTTATTAACAATATTCTTCACATACGCTGAAACTGAATTACTTGTCGCTTTATATCCAAATAATTTGATTCCTTCAGAAATGAGTGAATCCAGAGTAATTGCTCCTTGTAATTTTAATACAAGGATGATTGCTTCATATATTTCTTCATCACAGATCCATTCTATCTTAGGTTTTTCACGTTTCCGTATTTGTATATCTTCATGATCCACAGACCAAAGAAAAACTCCTTTTCTTTTTATTAGATTACTTCTTTCTGCTACACTGACTCCTTTTTCAATAGTCATTCTAATTCGTTTCCCCGCTTTTGCTAACCCCCACAGAGTTCGTAGCCGTATAACTACCTGTTCTAAATGTACTGGACTCTCTACATTTACTATATTTGAAACTGCTTGGGCAATATTGAGTGGATCTTGAAGATGTAATTCCCCAGAAATTGGTATTGCTAAATCATTACATTCGGTATAGTGTGGTATTGTTGGTTCATGAATAGTTTCAAGTACAGGTTGCTTTTTAGGTTTAAGTTCACTCTCTACTTTGATTTTATCATTATCTGGAATAGGTGTTGGATCTGATTCTGAAGGAATAGATGTTTTGGCTTTTTCAATTGCTTTCAACAATCTTTGTTTTGTATTGTCACGGTCTTGGTACCATTCCATTGACCATACCCTATGTAAATTCCAACCTAATCCTTTTAGGACTTGTTGACGTAATCGGTCTCGGTCTCTTGCAACAGGTGCATTGAAATACTGTTTTCCGTCACACTCAATGCCAATCAAGTAACGACCAGGAGATTGTGGATCTATAATTCCAAGGTCAATTCTATATCCAGCACATCCAACTTGCTTACGAATGTCATACCCAAGACTATGAATATAGTCATAGACTGCATCCTCAAAAGGTGTATCCATCTCACCTTCAGAATTTTTACTTCTTACATTATTTTTATTTTCTGCATAGTCAAGGAACATCTTCAATGCTTTTGTTCCAAATGGTGCATTTGCATCTAAATGAAGATCACTTGCTTTAAAATTAGAGAAAACTACACACTTTTCACGAGCCCGTGTAATAAGTACATTTAATCGTCGTTCTCCACCTTCATGATTCAAAGGACCAAAATTTCTATACAACTTTCCATTTTCATCTTTACCATAACCAATACTAAGAAAAATTGTATCACGTTCATCCCCTTGAATTGTCTCAAGGTTTTTTACAAAAAAGTGCTCATCTCTTGTTGCTGAAAAAAACTCATTCATTTCTGGATTGGAATGTAATTGCCGTTCGACTTCATCAAGTATAGTCTGTTGTTGACTCATATTGAATGTCCCAATCCCCAGACTCTTATCAGGAAACTTTTTATAGTGGTCAAAGGCTGCTTGGACGACAACTTCTGCTTCAATTCTATTTGCTGAACTCCCACCCCGACTATATACAGAATTTGGTATGTGTATAAACTTCAAACCTAAATGGTCAGTATTATCAAATGGTGATGGGAAGATTAATAACTCATTCTCATAAAACTCTTGGTTTGATATTGCAATGAGAGATTCATGTCTGCTTCTATAGTGCCATTTTAATTGTTTAACTGGGAAACTCTGTCTACATTGATGTAAAATACTTTCAACATCAGTTATTGTTGTTGTGTAATCTTGATCACCATCGTGTCCGAAATCTTCAACAATACTATCAAAGAATCGTGTGGGTGGGAGTTGTCGTGTATCCCCTAAAACTACAGCTTGTTTTGCCCGTATCATCGCGCCAAGAGCATCCTCCGGACGAATCTGACTTGCTTCATCAAATACAATCACATCAAATTCAATATTTGCAGGATCACAAAATTGTGCAACAGACAATGGACTCATCATAAAACATGGTTTGACTTTCTGTATTAAACCACCTATAGCAGACAGTAATTTTCTTATTGGCATATGACCACGTTTGCGATTAAACTGTCCTTGTAAAATACCGATTTCTGATTCTTTGGATGCCCCATCAAATAAGCGTGGTCGTTGTTGCTGTAGTTCTGAAATGAGTCTAATTCTATTTAATTCAAGACTGTTAGTATCAAGTTTTTGGAAATTTGTGATCTTGTTCTCATGTATCTCAGTAACAAATTCTCTCAATGACTGGTTTTTTAATATCGAATCCTGAAGCAGTGAATCTGCATAGTTTGCCTTGAAACATGGAACAAGGTCTTCAGGATTTAGTTTAGGAATATATTCAAGCAGTTGTGCTGCAATGGTTTTCTTACCAGTGATAATTAATTCTGAGAATTGCCCCCAAGTATGTAATTTATCTCTTTCTTTTTCCCATAATTCAAGTCGAGAATTAAGATCATTGAAGAAAACTAACTCAGGATTTGTGTTAAATATTGACTCGGTATCAGTTCCTAAACATTCATATAATAAATTACAATGTTTTTTGAATTCATTTATTGCTAATTCTAAATAGTCTTTAATGGAATTCAGTGGTGTTTCAAAAATCCGCTTACTCACAATATTCACAGATTCTTCAGTAAATGTTCCATCCCGTAAAAACTGCCGAAATGTAATGATCCATTCTCCGAATTTCCTTAACACTTCAGGATTGCTATCATCCTCTTTCCACTGTTCACCAAAGAGTGATGGACCTATTTGCGTCGCAGCCATTTCCCATTCCATCTGATCCTTCATGTTGATACAATCAGATAGTTCTTTCAGGTTAATTCTAAGAATATCTGGATCTTTTGGCATTGCATGTTTAAAATAACTCTTTATTGGAGTTTTAATTTCTTTCCTATATGTCCAACTAAAGTATCTTTTCCATCGAGGTAGGTAATAGTACTTCTCATATTCTTCAGCAAGTTTCATGATATAATCAGTATCAAGTTTCAATCTTGGATCGGTTTCCAAAGTCCATGCCATAAACTTTTTCTTTGCTTCCGCAATAATTTCTACTTTTTCAATAAGATCTTTTGCTTCATCACTAAATGTATCCCATTTCTGGTTTAGTAATACTTCAGGATTTACCGAAAATGGGTTATCTACAATTTCTGCAGCCATTAAATGATGATTAATTGATTCAATATTTTTTGGTATACGAATACCATATTCAGATTCTAAATGTGAGAAAACTGTATATAATTTATTACATGCATCTTGTAGATCTTTAATATGTTTATATATTAGTTCTTGTTTCTCTGGTGTGATAATTCCAGTTAAACAACCTTGCCAGGGATGTTCGGAGATCGGCGAGACACGCGGCATAATGACCGCAATTTTTTCTAATTGTCTTATAGCTTCTTCCCAGGCACTTAGATCTGAATCGCTGAGGTTGGGAAATTTTATACTTGGTAATTCTTTTTTAAGATTACAAAAATGTTGTTTAGCTTTATCGCGAATAATGAAAGTTTCTATCAAGGATTTTTGGGTTTGTCCTATAGGAAAATGTATGCCATTAACATAATCATTTAAATCGGTTTTCAACAAATCAAGTTGTCTAAATGAATCCATGTGTCCATAACTGGTTTTAATTTGTGTAGACATAGTGCGTTCTAATTCTTGTAAGACTTCTCGTTTATTTGACTTATGGCTATGTAGTTCTAAACAGAATTCACCTAATCCAACATTATCCAATCGATGTTTTACTACTTCAAGTGCTGCCATTTTTTCACTAACAAATAATACTTTCTTACCCATAGAAAGTAATTCAGCAATAATATTCGTAATTGTCTGTGATTTTCCAGTGCCAGGTGGTCCTTCAACCACCAGATTTTTTCCTTTTTTTATATCTTCTATAACGGCAATTTGAGATGAATCAGCATCCATGACATGGTATACATCTTTACTTGACAATATGTTATCAATTTCAGCAGCATTAAAACCTTCATTATCTAAAGAATTTTCTACATTTCCTAATACTAAACCCAGTAAAGGATGATTACTCACATCCCATACATCAGGTTCTAAATCTTTATACATAACAAATTTAGTAAAACTGAAGAAATCAAGGAATATATCAGGTATTACCTGCCAATCACTGTAATTTGATACTGCATCCCCTACAGACTGAAAGTAATCATCAATTTCAGTCTTATCAATTGGGTTTTCAAGTAAGGGTAGTGAGATACCTTGATCAGCAAGTTTGGCTTCAAGAGATAGATTCGGAACAAGATCTGCTTGACTCCATTTAAGTGTAAATTGTGATCGATTCTTATCTCGATCAAGTTCAACAGGGATTAAGAGTAGGGGGGCAATATTTTCTTTTTCGGTTTTATCTTGATCAAACCATTTTAAGAAACCAAGAGCAAGATGTAATACTGAATATCCTTGTTCTTCAAACACTGACCGTGCTTGTTGATTAATATAATATAGACGTTTTTGAAGATCATCGTTTGACAAATTTGTTTGCAGGAGTTTATCAGTCTGATGCCTTGATACATCTTCAACATATAACCACGGCATATCAAGATCTTCACATTCATCTGAAGTTTCTAAAGTTATTTCATTTAAGGTTTTGTCTCTATGTTTAAAATGCATCCCTTGTTCATTTAGAACAAGAATATCAAATATCTCTTTTGGGATCTCATCAATGACCTGAATTGTCCTAAGTTTACTTGTTCTGTAATTTAGTAGTTTGTTTCGTAATGTTAAATCAAGTAATTTCTCACGTGCAGCATGAAGTTCTTGTATTATACTTGTGTTATCACTATTCATTTAGTCAGTTTTCTCCTTCATACTACCATTCACCTCTTGTATTCTTCCAAAGATGTGCATTTACTACTTCTTCATTTAAATCTGTACCCCACCCGGGTTCAGTAGGTACTTTCATATAACCATCAGAGATATCCGGCACGTTAGTAGTTAATACATCTTTCCACGGGACATCATCAATGTCTACTTCCATTATTCGTACATTAGGAACTACAGCACAAAGACTGGCACTCATAAATGTTGCTAAATGACTATAGTAATTATGAGGAGCAATATTGAGCTGATATACATCAGCTAAATCACCTATTTTCTTAGATTGAGAGAATCCATTCCATGGAACATCTATCATAAAAACATCTGCTGCACGGGAATTAAAATACGGAAGGTAGTCATGCATATAATATAAATTTTCTCCAGTACAGATTTTTGTTGATGTAGATTCTTTTATTTGACGGATTGCTTCATGATCATACATGTCAATTTCTAACCATAGCAAGTCGAACTTTTCTAACACTTTAGCGATTCGCATGCAGGCTTCAGGTTTAAAGTTAAAGTTTAGATCAAGATTAATGTCAACATCATTTCCTACCGCTTGGCGGAAAGTTCCAATTAACTCCTCTATATGACTAAGAAGACGGTTCGATACATTTCCATCAGTAGTTCCTGGTCCTGATCCAAAGCCAGGAAAATAGACAGAAGCAGGATTACCTGGAATGATTATGTTTGTTTTAAGTGCTGTAAACCCTTTTGATATCACTTCTCGTCCCAAGAGTGAAATGTCATTCATCGTTCTTAACGGGCGAACCCCCAGTAGTTCGTAATTATTCACACGGGAACTTCCACAATGGGACCAATACACTCTAACATTTTCACGTGTAGGTCCACCAAACAGTTCCACCACAGATATACCTAATGCTTTTGCCTTGATATCGATAAGTGCACATTCAATTCCAGCAATAGCTTTTGCAACAACTCCTCCTGGACTCTGTCTTGAACCGCGTATCATATCCCAGAACCGCATTTCGTAAGGTCGTGGATCTTTGTCTATTAATAAAGGGGTTAAGTCCCTGATACAACCTACAATACCATGTGGATTTCTTCCATCACTACACTCACCATATCCAGTAACACCTTCGTTAGTTTCCACTTTAACAAAGATCCATGGACGCCATCCGCCATCTACAACAAAACTATCAATATTGGTAATTTTCATAATAATTAAGTTAACGTGAGTTAAAAGAAAAAAATGTTTTATTCATTTAATCTAATTAGAGCAAAACCACTTTTTCAGTCTGGGCAGATTTTCGAAGTGCATCACATATTTTCATGGTCTTTTCCGTGATCTCAGACCAATGTGTTTCAAGAGAACCACTTATTACTATATTTGAAAAGTGTTCAATCATATTAATTTCTTGAATACACTTTCCAATCTCATGCTTTTCATTATTGGTTCCATGAATCCAAAAACGTGAGGATTCTTCTGAAGTAGGTACAGTAAAATCATCACATACCAATGATGCTGTTGTCCCAGCAATCTCAAACCACTTTCTGTGTGCAGTATCAAAACCACAATCCATTGTTGCAATTCGATCATCTTCAAACCAGAGAATACCTGATAAATTAAAATCTACACCATTGATGTATCGGGCTGTTGCGAAAACCTGAGTAGGTATTTCTTCAAATGCCCATAGTATTGCACGAATGCAGTAATAACCAAGGTCTCCAAGACTACCACCAGCAAGTTCGGGTTTTGCCCGAATATTATTGTAAGGAATTTTATCCCAACTGAATGTGAATGCAGTTGTAACTCTTCGTAATTCCCCTAACTTTTCAAGGTGTTTCTTCATTTCTTTTGTTCTATCATGGTGTACCCACATGACACCATCCATTAATTGAACAGCATTCTGTTTACATACTTTTGCCATCTCTTCTGCTTCAGCAGTATTTGCGGATAAAGGTTTCTCACACAGTACATGTTTACCTTGTTCAGCAGCCTTGATAGTCCATTCTGCATGCATCGAAGGTGGTAGTGGAATATAAATGACATCTAAGGTTGGATCGGAGATTAG
Source organism: Candidatus Poribacteria bacterium (assembly GCA_965205025.1). Classification (GTDB taxonomy): domain Bacteria; phylum Poribacteria; class WGA-4E; order WGA-4E; family WGA-3G; genus MSPOR6. Next base: position 90,921 of record CBDBFU010000031.1, on the reverse strand, counting down.
GTCATCATAACTGCCATAGGCAATTGGGATTTTATGTTCTTTTGCCCAAGAAGTAGCACGTTCTTCAGTTCTACTGGCTATTGCTACTAATTCAGCATTATGAGATTTATTAATTGCCTTACCAACTTTTTTTCCTATATTTGCTGTACTGAGTATTCCCCACTTTACAGGTGACTTGACATCTTGCTTCATAATATTTCAATTTGATAACATTTTCTGAATTTAATTATTAAATTATACTATACTTCATTTACAACCCGAGGTCAAGAATTTAGGTTTATATGGGTATGTAAAGTTTATGGCATTAAAGAACTGGAAGGTATGTTCTTCAAATCACAATACGTTGTAGTTAAGATTTGGGATCAGAATCCCCTCCTACAAAGAGTTTAATGCATAAATTGATGTATATAGGATTTCGCGAACATAATCTAACCCACAAATTAAACATTACGTAGTCCATCAACATGAAATACTAAAAACTAAATTACCGTGTTATCTCGCAGTTTGATATTGACATGGTCAGTATCCTGAATATAATATGAATTACAAATAATGTTAATTTCTAAGTTTCCAATCTTTATTGTAATGAGGATTTATATGTTCAATAAAAGTATATCAAAGTTTGTGTTTCTTTTTCTATTATGTTTTTCAATTTTCTTAATTTTGGGATGTGAAAGGATCCCTCGGGTAATTGAATCAGTAGAGATTAAGAAGAAAGATATCTCAATAGGGTTAGTCTTGCCATTGAGTGGTAGATTGGCTACTACTTTTGGTGAACCAATTCACCAAGCCTTACTATTAGCTACGTATGAAATCAATGAGAATACGAAGTACGATTTTGCTATTAACTTTATTACAGAGGATGATATGAGTACAGTGGATGGCGCAATTACTGCATATAATAAATTTATAGAAGATGGAGTATCAGTGATTCTTGGTCCAGCAACTTCATCAGCCTCTAAAGAGGCATTTCCTTTGGCTCAAATGAATAAAATTGTAGCAATCAGTCCAACATCTGCAGCCCGAGGATTGAGTGCATTAAGTGATTATGCTTTTCGTATAGCACTAACCACTGATGTGTTAATTCCTAATGGTGTTGAAGCAATACTTACAAAACTTGATTTCTCGAAAGTTGCAACTCTACATGATAGAAATGACGTGTTTGCTGTAGATAGTGAAAAAGCCTTGCTGGAAACTTTTGATGAAAAAGGAATTGAAGTGGTTGCAAAAGAAGCCTTTGATGGTGGTGATGATGATTTTTCAGAACAGTTGACACGAATAGAGATGGAACAGCCTGATGTGGTATTTGTTTCATCCTTACCTCCTGAAAAAGCAAGTATTCTTAAACAAAGCCGTGAACTGGGAATTACAGCTCGGTTTGTAATGCGAACATTGACTGATGCTGATGTTGAAGCAGCAGGAGATGCAGCAGAAGGAACAATCACTTTCACAGGATGGGGTACAGCAGTTGATAATCCATTGAATCATGCCTTTGTTCAGAATTATCATAAGAAGTATGGTACAACACCGAACAATTATGCTGCCCGTTCATATATTGCACTATATGTCTTAGCTGAAGCAATTGCTAATGCATCTACAAAAGATTCTATGTCAATTCGTGATGCACTTGCAAATATTACAGAATTAGAGACCATAGTAGGTAAATTCTCTTTTAATCAAGATGGTGATGCTGTCTATGAACCACAAGTGTTGATTGTCAAAGATGGGAGTTTGGTGTTGTTTGAGTAATAGCTATTGTGAAATTTGTTTAGATGAACCTACTTAGACGATATGGTTTAAACCAATCGACCATAATACCATCAACTATTTCAATAGTAGCCATTTCACTTACTATGGGTGCTAATGTAACACCACTATGCATTAGAGTGATATATAGATTTGAAACTGATTCTGTAAACCCTATTATAGGATATCCATCAATTGGCATAGGACGGTAACCGATTGGATTTGCTATTGCTGATGCATTACCTATTATAGGAAGATATGTCTTGGCACATTCTAATAATACATCAGCATGTTCCTGAGAATCGTCAGAATTAATTCCTTCTTGTGTTCCCCGACCTATTCTAAGTGTTCCATCATCAAGCTGTCTCAGGTGAATATGTTGGTGTTTTTCATTCTTTGATGGAGCATGAATAACTGCAGCATGACGCATCACTTTCTTACATTTTGTCGTGTTAATAATAATCCCTGGACTACATTGCTGTGGAATATGTACGTCGACAAGAGCAGCCAAATGTGTAGTATTAACTCCTGCTGATAATATTGCAATATCACAAGGATATTCAGATTTCGATGTGATGACTGAGTGAATTCTACCGTTATTATGACTGAAGTCTATAACCCGGGTATTAGAATGAATTGATACACCATTTTCTATTGCTTTATTCATACATACAGAAATAAATTTATCTGTTTCAATATGAATATCACTCTCTGAGTATGAGCATGCTAATACATTACCAGGAGTAAGTTCTGGTTCTAAAGTCAACAATTCATCTTTTGATATTATACGACAAGGATACCCCCAACCTTGGAGCTGCTGAACTCTATTTAGTAGTGCTTTTGCACCCCACTGTGTGTTTTCCCATCGCAATTCACCTCCAAAATGGATACCGATATCCGCATCTAATTGTTCTGAAAATCGATACCACATATCTAAAGACCGTTGATTGAGTGTATGGTAGTACCGCGGTTCTTTTCCAAAAGCATTTACCCAGGCGAACGAATGAGCGGTAGCTCCACCTCCAGGATATTCACTCTCAAGAACTGTTATTGAGGTATTCTTCCTTTGTGACAGTTTATAGGCTAAAGAGATCCCTATAATACCTGCACCAACAATAACTATGTTTGTAGTTTTTCTTGATGACATATATCAATACCTATTAAAATTCAATTCAGTATAATTACATACATTATTGGAGTTCTGACTAAATTTATGTTGTAAATTATCTGTGTGCTACAACAATAAAACCTGTCAATCCTGCAAGAACTAATTGTAATCCTGTTTGATAAAATAATATTAAAAATGGTTGACATAGGGAAATCAAACCAATAATTATCAGACCAATTGATAATCTTTCACACCAGGCAATTTTAGAAAAGATTATACAGAATAATATCATTCCTGGAAGGAGAAGATGGAGAGAGGGGATTTTTATATCTAAGAGAGGATTAAGATAAAGAAAAATAGTTCCTAATAATATACTTAGGATTGATATGAATGAAGTAATTTTATTAGAGTTGGTTGAGATTCCGAATGGGATTGAGAAACAGAATAATAAATGAAAAGAAGAACTACGAAATACTTGGGGTACAGGTAAGAATAAGAAAATTAATCCAATTAATAGTCCAATTGAAGAAATAATGTTAATTCCACGTTTCTTTTCAAAAGCAACAGACATAAGTATTGTCGAAATACTTAATAATATAAATGAAATACCTTTAAGTAAGATATCAATTTGAGTATAAACTGTTGAATTATTTAAGATATTACTTAGTTCAAAGTATAAGAGAAATAGACCGAAAAATAAACCTATAACGGAGAGTAATTTATTCCGATTTAAATGCATTCTATGACATAAGTTGTATAAAGTACTTAATCTTGCTTAACATGATTATTGATATTAGATTCTTGGCATAATCATTTGATTTTACAATATTTTGTAGACAGGGAGGAATAAAAGTGAAGATAGTTATTTTTGCAACTATTTCAACATTTGTCTAATATGATCTTTCCAATTCTTAGGTATTTCTTCTTTTAATTGGTTGATCTCAATTCGTAAGTCCGAATTCTCTTGTTGTAGTGTTTGCACAGTGTCGTCAAGTTTGATCTTTTCTAATTCCAACTTTTCAATGCTTTCTCGCAAATATGCTATATGAACTATCTGGCATATAAGATTCTCTATTATATCGTTAGTAGGAATATTATAACTTAATTGTGTAATCAACGGTGCTAAACCATCAATTCGTAATTGGAGAATTGCTTCGGTGTCAGATTCTGTGTTAGAACTACCTGATATAACCCTTAAATAAGGTTCAATTTCTGGTGTTTTGCGTTCTAATGTTTGCGTAATTATATCTTCATCAACACCAATTATCTCTGCAACATCCGAAGGGTTTAAATAAAGATCCATTCAACTAACCTGTAACATAAGATTGAATGATGAAAGAATGACTCATATAATGTATAATTTTATAGTTAGGTGGCTTTAACCTGATTAAGTGCCCTAAGCATATGTCTGAAATAACTAATAAATGAAATAACTACAAATATTAAAGAAATATACAATAGGTATATTTTGATATTATTTACTAACGGATACTCTGTATAGGATACTAAGTAGATAATCACCGTAATTGATAAAGAGAAACTGGTACACTTCCCCCATAGGTTAGATCGTGTAATCATCTTTGCTTTAATCGCAAGTATCACATTACCAATAACGATAGCAGAATCTCGTAATATAATAGCAAAAAATGCCCATATTGGAAATTCTAAGTTTGGACTGGATAAGATAAGAGCAAAGATACCAGCACCAATGGCACACTTATCTGCGATAGGATCTAAAATGTATCCTAATTCAGAATGCTGGTTTAGTAAACGTGCAAAAAAACCGTCTAATATGTCAGAAATTACTGCTATACACCCAATAACTACCGCTATAGTATATTTTTTCTGATATATTAACATGAAAAGTAATGGAACAATTACCAGCCTAAATGCTGATAGTATATTGCTAATATACAAAAATTGTCGTGGTGTGATATTTATCTCTTGAGTATCAGTAAATTGGTGTATTGGTGCTTTAAAATACCATCGAAGCTGTTGCATTAATCTGTTATTTTATATTTAAATAAATTCCTACTCAACATTCACTATAGAGTCTATAAAATGAAATGTATATTCAACTTGTAAAATCTGACATGTATTAGTTATTACGTGCAGTTAATTGGAAAGCAATTTGTTGATTTAGATGTTTCAAAATCTGAATTTCTTTCCTAAGGAGTAGGTCGAATGACTCCAATTCAAGAAGTTCTTGTTTTTCCTTAAGAGGTAAACGTAAACGTGAACCGATTTGGTATGCTAATTTTTGAGGATGTTCTGGATTTTCATCTGGTGGTTGCCAACTAAACATTAGGTAACTTGATAAAGTTTCATATTCCTTATATAGCTTCAATGTTTCAGCTGCTACATCTGACAGGTTAGGATCAGCATCTGCCTCGAATGAATCTAATATACGAACACGGGCGACTAAGTAGGGCATATCTTCACTTACTTCAAGGATTTCAAAGCGGGAATGTCCAGAAGTAATAATATTCATACGACCGTCAGGAAATCTATTAACATCAACTAAATCTACCTCTGTACCGATTTTACATGGTACAGCAGAATCTCCAGTCTCCTCACCCTCTTTAATCATTACAACTCCAAAGGATGATTCATCTCTGATACAATGTTTTATCATTTCACGATATCGTTGTTCAAAAACGTGAAGAGGCAAGTAACCACCAGGAAACAGAACAACATTTAATGGAAAAATTGGGAGTTCTTTTTCATTGACTATGTTTGTTTCTATATTCATTAGAATCTCCGCAACATTAATATAATCTATCAATTTTATAAGAATACAAGAATCATGATGTGAGACTAAAGGTATACTATCATTTTACTCATCAATAATAATTTGTCAATTATTATTGAGTGTGTAAAGTCTTTGGCACTCAACATCATCCTGCAATTGTATCTGGATATCAATATTTTTCCCAAGTATTGTTCATTTACCTACATCTCAACTCCATTATGTCATTGAGACCTTCATCTGTCAATCTCATAATTATATTAGATGTATGGATATTGTGAATGGATAAAGTGTTAATGTTCATCGTATTGAGATGATTGCACTTTCACGGAAACCTTCACGGAGCAATTCCACGACCCCTTATTCTATAAGGGTTTATAATTTAAAGTAGACCAATTTTCCGTGAATCACATACGTTAATTAGACTATAACTTAAGTGTGTATTAAGTACTAATATGTTTTTCATACGAAGTGTATTGGCACATAGCACTCCGCTGGAGTGCGAGACTGTTCCGATATTCTTTTCTATAGACATAGTACTCCGTTGGAGTACGGTATTTTTGATATAGAAAACTCCAAAAAATAGACTTATCATTAGATACTCAGTTTCCCTTAAATAGAATTGTCAAAATTATAGTAGTGAAGAATAAGTTGTAATTCTTGAAATCAGACTGGATGAATTGGACTTGAGATTTCATTGGTGTTAAGTAAAAGTGACAATTACTTTACACATTCCCGAAATTGGGTATGTAAAGTAATTGGCATGAATTCTTCTATCTTGTGTTTGGATTCGCAGATTACACATATTTCACGTATTAGATCGGTATCATTGTGACATTATTTCACTTTAAGGCTTTGTATATAATTGACATATATTGGTCTTGAGAATATTCTTTAATAACTAATATTTATGATTGTTTAAAAAACATAAAACAAGATATTTAATCCTAATAGACAGACAAAAAACAGTGTATAAAACCAGACATTAATCCTAAATTCTCAGACAGTAGATCGTGTTGTTGTTGCATTCTCTATGCATCGAAAACATGAAAAAAGTTACACTTTTTGTCACACGGTGTGACATTGAAATTGGTGTAAATTATCCTTATCATCCCTGTCACAGACTGGCTTCACTTCACTTTGAATTGACTTTATAAGAAATTCGAAAATATGTGATTTTGTATTCTTGTTGTGCTTTCTGAATTTGACATTCCCAATGGTTAAAAAGGTATGCATTTTTGCCGTTAATGAAGTTTCGTAATTAGGATCGTATTTCATATATTGTGTTAGCATTGTATTAGAATACATAAAATGAACTATATAATATGGCACAAATTTATTTTTATTTTGATAAACATTATTAATATGTTTTTCTGTATTTTGAGATATGTATGTTAGTTGTTAGAGATCGGTGTTTTCTTCATTTTTTTAATTTTATTTAAGAATGTTTGATCCATATAGTATATCAATCCATAGAGAGATTATCAATTACTTAGGAATAAATAGTTTGAATTAGTTTGATATTAATCTGGAATTATTATGTTATATGTTTAGTATTTTTAGCTATGAAGAGACGTGCCTGTCCCGGTGAAAATATGCAATCATGATAAATATTCTTATTAGCTATCCAATATTTTGGTTTTTTAGTTTTTCCAGTATTTAGATCAACTTCTACAATATCTTTGTCTTCTCGCATTATTTCGACAATAGTATGGACGCTTTTACGATCGGAATTAAACAGATAAAATATATCTCCATTTTCAATTCTCCTTTGATGAACCTTTATTTCATCAACTGTATCTTCCTCTTTATAGTAATATACCTGAATGTCCAAATTAACCCATTTCTTCAATAGTCTTTTTAATGTTTGATTTCTTTCACTATGTGTGCCATCGATTAAATAGGTGGATCTACCATAAATCAACCTTTCTAATTTGTAAGGAGCTAACCCTATTTTTCCGTTAAGAAGATACGGTGATGGAGTATTAGCAATTATTCTACCTTTAGATTTGGTATATTCTGTTAATCTTTGGACTGTATTTTCATGTAAGGATATACACGATGGAATTAGAACAATTTGGTAGGTATTATCACTGATGGTTATTGTCCCATTTGAGCGATTAATGTCAGCGTTAGACAACTGTTCTTCTGAAACAATATCAAAGTCATAACCCAATTTCCATACAATATCACATAACCATGCAAATGCACCGGTTATTTTATTCCATTTTTTCTCATCAGGTTCCATCCAAAGACTTTGTATTGGGTTTAAAAGGAGTATAGGTCTGATTGGATTACAACCAATTAGGTTTTGATGGATATATCTACCTGTATTAGATATAGTTTGAATATAACGATAGTCCTGACTTATCCATTCATTAAACCCTTTTGAAGCATCATCAAGAGTAAGATTTAAGGTATGTTTATCCTTTCTTGCTATAACAGCCCTTTTTGAATTACTACAAATTGACTTTGCAACAACAAAACGTCGTGTGGTATCAGATTCATCTGATATTAGAATTGGGTAATCAATACTACTTAATAGAGTTCCCAAATCATATTGTAGCCATCTTGCACTTTCAGGAATTGTAACAGCAAAATGGATACTTTTTTTATTACAATAGGATTTGACATTACCAAGAAAGCAGTTTAGAAACTGGGTTGTCAACTTCTGCCAGTAGATACCTCTAATGATAGGTGAGTTATGTGATTCATAAAATAATGATGGTAATATACTTAAACTATAATTAGAGGGGTAATCATTTTCAGCTAAAAGTAAGTTATTCTCAATATATTCATAGAAAGAATTTGTCCAAGGAATCATTAAACCATTTTTATGAAAGACTGATAAGAATTCAGGTAATTCAACTGAGAAACCAAGCATTAAGTCTTTACCATAGTACTCAACATAACTATTAAGGGTTTCATCTATAAATTCCTTTACACCAGTGTCAGATAATAGATCTTTATACCCTGAATCAGTTTGATATACGTAAAGAACTGTTCTACCGCGGAGTCTATCATAAACCTTTTCATCTGGATCAATAGAATCTTGTAAATATTCTGTAATGTTATAAAATAGCCCGCGTGATGGGGATTCAGCAATAAGAAAAAACTTACTGAATGACAGACGAATTTTCTGTTTTTCATTAACTGTAGTAGCTTTTAATAATTCTTCTCTTATGAAATTCGTTGTATCAGATTCATTAAAATTAAATTCGATTACATTCAAATAATAACGTGTTTGAATTAGATTACTTGGTAATTGTATCCAAACATTGTTCCCAATCTCAGCAATTTTTTGTAATTCTGACTGATGTAGAGTGGAATTTTCTTTTTTTGGATACTGTAAGAATGTATTTAGGTGAGAATTCAATTTATTTGTGTCCACTGAATTGTAAACCTGAAGATTGTTGCATATTATAGAGACTTTGTAGTATACTTTACAAGAAATACAGTAGTAGAAAATAAAGTTAATTATACCATCACTATTATAGATAAACAATAAGTATAGAGATTAACCTATAAATTCACTTCATAGATGATAATATATTACAATGAGAATTTTAGAGAATCTTCTTACCGCACTTTCTGCATTAAAAGCCAGTAAAATACGTACAATCCTGACATTATTAGGTATTACCATTGGGATTGCGGGGGTCATTGCCATGATGTCATTGGGAGCTGGTGCGGAAAAACTCATTATGTTGGAGTTTGAAAAGATTGGTGGTCCAAGTATGTTTGGAGTCTATAGACCAGGATATATTCGAAAAAACAATCGTTGGCAACGTAATACAAGTCCAAACTACTTGAATATGGATGATTTACGGGATGTGTTGGAACAATGTCCATCAGTAGAAGTAGCAACAGTAGAGGGTAGTTATTACATAGACTTGGAAGTACAGGGAAAACATCAGAAAACATACATGCGTGCTACAACTGTAGAGTATCAAGCTGTTCGTCAATGGCATACGGAATATGGTAGATTTCTGGCAGATACAGATATGGATTTATGGAATAAAGTTTGTGTTATTGGATCACAAGTTTGGAAAGAACAATTCAAAGGTATGGATCCTATTGGAAAAGAAATCTCGATTAATAGAAAACGATATAATGTGATTGGGATAATGGAGAGTCGAGGTCCTGGCTTAGAAGCAGGAAAGAGTGATGACAATATGATATTTATTCCAATAACAACTGCACAAACAAGGTTCTGGGGGCACAACAATGTAGGTCATATAATGGTTCGTGCCAAGAGTCCATTATTAGTGGATCAAGCAGTTAAGGAAGTTCAAACCATCATTAGACGTAACCATGGGGGTGATGATACATTCTTTAGGACATGGCAAGCACAGAAAGGTATTGAAAGTGCGAAAAAGACGATTTTTATTATTGAGATGGTATTGGTAATAATCGCTTCTGTTTCACTGATAGTTGGGGGGATAGGTATACTTAATATTATGCTTGTATCTGTTACAGAACGGATACCTGAAATTGGATTGAGAAAAGCAGTAGGAGCAAAGAAGTACCATATTCGCTTCCAATTTCTCACAGAATCTATTTTATTATGTCTCATTGGAAGTATACTTGGAATAATTTTAGGTGCGTTTGTAGGTCAAGGTTTTGCATGGGCGGTAGATAAATTTATGAGAGGTGCTCTTAGTTGGCCGTCTGTTATTACGGTAAAATCCGTTCTGACATCGGTAGCAGCGGGTACAGGGGTTGGTCTTTTCTTTGGCTATTATCCAGCAAGCCAAGCAGCTAAACTTGCTCCAATTGATGCAATTCGACATACGTAGTTCCTTATTAGGTTAGTAATATGATTAAATATAATCCGATATTGTATGAGAAATGAAATTGATAAATTGGGTATTATTGCTGGAGTTGGTGATCTCCCATTCATTGTTGCTAAGTGTGCAATAGAACAAGGTCAACACCCCGTAATTATTAAGGTTTCAAAGGATGATCAACATCGTTATTTAGATTTACACTGTGAAATTTATGAATATGGAGTTGGACAGATTGGAAAAATCACACAAAAACTCCTGGATTTGAATGTTTCGCATTTGATTCTCATTGGTAAAGTCGACCCAAGTATTTTATTAAATCCATTTGAAATCGATGCAACCGCAATTAGATTATTAACACGACATCGCAAAAATCCTTCATCAATCGTATCTGCAATCCTTAGCCACTTTGAGGAGTCAGGATTTTCAATATTAAATCAGGATTTCTATCTTACACATTTGTTACCAGACCCAGGTGTTCTTACTAAACGGAAACCTACAAGTGCACAATGGGAAGATATTAATTTAGGAATGAAAATTGCTAAAGAGATTGCGAATCTTGATATAGGACAGACTGTTGTAATAAAGAATCAAATTGTCTTGGCTGCGGAAGCTATTGATGGGACAGACCTTACAATCTGTAGGGGTGGTGAATTGGGTGGTAAAGGGGTTATTGTTGCTAAAGCTGCATCAGTAGATCACGATTTTCGTATTGACGTTCCAACGGTAGGTATGGGAACATTAAAGACAATTCATTCTGTAAAAGGTAGTGTATTAGCAGTAGAAGCAAAACGAACTTTTATTATGGAACCAAATACTCTCTATCCACAAGCTGATAAATGGAAAATCTCTATTGTTGCGGTAGATTAATTAGTGTATCTTACTTGATTTACATTTTATTCAAAAACAAATTTTAACACTACATTGGATTTTCTGTAAAATTAAGCTTTTTGTCATGATTGACATCACTATATACAAATGGTACCATCAAGAATAAAGTTACGCATAATTCATAATGTCGAAACTCTATTACGATGGGAGAAAAAATATGACCTATGTAATATGCGAACCTTGTATTGATTTAAAAGACAATGCATGTATAGATGTATGTCCTGTAGATTGTATACAACCTAATCCAATTGATCAACCCGATGAATATCAATTGGTGAATCAACTCTATATTGATCCTCAAGAATGTATAGATTGTGGTGTATGTGAACCTGAGTGTCCGGTCGAGGCGATATTTTTGGAAGAAGATATTCCCGATGAGTGGGAACATTACACTCAAATCAACGCTGATTACTTTCTATAATTTAGAATCAACACAGCATGATTAGTAAATCCTATATATATATGATGATTGAAATAATATGAATGAATATCAACCAGTTGAAATCAAACGTCTATCGAATAGTCTATATATTGAATGGAAAGATGGGATTGAATCAGAATGCACCTACCGAATATTAAGACAAAATTGTCCTTGTGCCAGGTGTGATGCAGTTAGAAATGAAGAAAATCCTTTACAGATATTACCGTCCGAGGAATATTGGGAAAATCTACAAATTGTGAATATACAGAAGGTTGGTAGATACGCTATTCGAATTCAGTGGAGCGACGGACACAAAACAGGTATATATACCTATGATTTCTTACGTAAATTAATAGATTCATAGACGAATGACAGATTTTTCATTTTTAGTACAATAGATAGGATGGTGATGGAATTCAATCTAATTTTCTATTCCTCTATCAGCTGTGTAACTAAATAGCAACATGGTGTTTTCTTGAATACACCCAAATCTTCACTTAGAGTCTTACATTTCTGCCAATAAAGAGAGTATTTCACAGGATTGAAATCTCTGCGTTGTCCTATAAAAGTCTTCCTACAACAAGCTAATTCATTACCATTATCAATGGGATATCCCCATACACGACAAATGACTGGACGATGTTCATATACCGAACAAACACCACCTATTAACATAGGACATTGTCCATAGGATTTTCCTTTAATTATATTGATTGCGTCTATCCCAGAATCTTTCGTCATCGAATCTGAAGTAAAACCTTTACTTTCTAAAACCTTAATAGTCTTTTGTGCTTTTTGATGTATATGTTTCCTTATCTGTTTAGGTAAGGCATCTAATCCAATTTTTAAGTCTCTTGCCTCTACTTCACTTATTGGAATTGTCGATGTATTATTGCAACATTGAAAACAATTTGTAGGACAAGGATACCTACCATACTCTTGACGGATTCGGTCTACATCCTGGTTTATTTCAGATACAAGTTGTTTATATTTTGACATGACTTGATTTGGTTTAATAGACATTTTACATCTCCCCATCTATAACTGAAAAAGCACTAATTGCATGACGGAACACAACTACCTTCGAACCGTTTTTCAATACCATTTTTATCTCATAGGGACTGATCCAGTCAACTGTACCTTGAAAAATCTCACCTTCTCTTAGTATGACTTTGATTGAAGTTCCATCTTTCCTTGCACGACGGATCATTTCTGAATCAATAATATAACTATCCTTTTGTGATTCTATGGGTTTTAGTTGTTGTGATTTAATATCTTCATTATAGATTAATAATGCATGGACATTTTCAGCATCTACATCCTTATAACAATATTTTATGTCTTTCTTTGGTATTACCATCTCCTTTCCATTTGAATTTACAGTCAAACCAGAAAGGGTCATCTGTAATACAATGGCAGGTAATTGTAAATGATCGAATAACGAAAAAAACATTGGAGTTTCGAAGTTAATTTGCTTGAGAATATACAGATCACCAAAACTCAATTGTCTGGAGGTATGTTCTTTCCCTATACTGGTAGGTACAGTTCGTTCAGGAGATTTTCTCTTTGTTGGATCATCATCTGAATCGGTATAGGTGTAGTTTTTAACATTGTTATTATCAATATCTTTAGAGTATTCTGTATCACTATCAAAATATTGATCTTGATTCTGAGAAGGAAAGCCAGAGTAACCGCGCGGGATAATTGTCTTTCCCTGTCGTAACCATCTACGTTCTGTTGGTGTCAGTAAAACTTCGACATTTTTTGCAACCAAACCTTTATCACCTTCAACGATGTTGTACTTTACACGTTGTCCTACACGAAGTTCTTCATATTCTGCATGTTTTATGGCAGAACTATGTAAAAATACATCCTCATCACTACTATCTTGAGCTATAAATCCAAATCCTTTATCCGGATTGTAGTACTTAATCCGTCCTGTAGGCATTTTATGCTCCTGCGTTTTTCTTGAAAATGGGAAGATGTCTAAAGTTATAGCATATTGGTGGAGGGAATACGGGGAAGTAATTCATTTATTTTCTTTCAAATAGATAAAAAGTAAACTATAATATAAAAATACCTATACACAAACACCTATACACATATTCAATGAATATATGGAAATAAAGTTATTATTATAATTCTTATTATAGTACATTATTCTAAGTACGTTTGTCAAGGTTGAATTTCTATTTCAATCAAATTAATCTTAATCTTAACAAATTTTAAATTTTGATGAGTTGTCTTTTTTTGTTAATTTATCATCCCTGAATTGATATCCTAATAACAGGAAAATAAGGAGTCTACAAATGCCTACTGATTTAACTTGCCATATTCAATCTATATCCTTAGTTGATACACATGAACATATGCGTCGTGAAAATGATTGGGTAGAAAACGGTCCTGACATACTTCAAGATTTATTCGGTAATTATGTACCCGCCGATCTAAATACCGCTGGTGCCTCACCTGAAGCAATGGGTAACCTAATGGATGCATCTAAAGACATAGAATCGAGGTTTGAAGGGATAAGAGATGCATGGGAATCAACCCAATTTACAGGTTATGGTGAAGCAGTGAGTCTCATAGCAAAAAAAATATATGGTCTTGATGAACTTACAGGTAAAAACCTTGCTGTTGCCCAGGAGAAAGTAAAGAAAATTCAAATTCCTGGGAAACGTTTTGAAATTTTACATGACATTGCAAATCTTGATCATATTCAAACAGATGATTTTAGCTGGAATTGTGATCCTGATACTTCTGGCCCAGATTTCTTCCTATATGATTTGTCTTGGGCGACATTCTGTAATGGACAAATAGATACGAAAAGTATTTATGAAGAAGTAGGTATTGAAGTCAATAGTCTCTCTACACTTAAATCAAGTATGGATGCACTTTTTGCTAAGCACGGTCCAAATGCTATTGCTGTCAAATCCCAACATGCCTATAATCGCACACTGAACTGGGTAGAACGGTCAGATGAAGAAGCGTCGGCAGCATTACAAAATGTGTTGACAAAATCGAATGAAGAAATTGATGTAGAAACACGTTTATGTCTTGGGGACTGGTGTTGGGCACGTGGTGTAGAATTAACAATTGAACATAACCTTCCATTTAAAATCCATACAGGTTATTATGCTGGGAATGATCGTATGCCTGTTAGTCGTATTCCAGCAGGAAATATGTGTGCATTGTTTTCGCGTTACTTAGATGCAAAATTTGTACTAATGCATATCTCATACCCATATAATGATGAGTTGGTTGCTTTAGCGAAACATTATCGTAATATATGGGTTGATTTTTGTTGGGCATGGAGTATTGATCCTTATAGTTCCCGTGATTTCCTTCGTAGGTGTATACATGCTGTACCATCAAATAAGTTATTCGGGTTCGGTGGTGACACAGGTTGGCCTACAAGTGCTATGGCATATGCTATTCAGGCAAGAAATGAAATTCGCCGGGCTCTTGAAGCGGAAATTGATGATGGATATATGACAGAGAAACAAGCAATGGCATTTGCCGATCGTATTATGAATAAGAATCAATATGAATGCTTCGATATTGAGGGCACACGGAATAATATAGTAAAAGCAGCATAAATAAGAACAGTCATATTAGATTACACACATTGACTTTAGACTCTCAGTAAAAGGTGGTTCTGCCACACCTTTCTCTGTGATAATTGCCGTGACTAAAGAAGCAGGTGTAACATCAAAAGCAGGACTATAGACTCTAACTCCCTCTGGTGCTGTTACCTTTCCAAAACCTTCTGTAATTTCATCAGATGAACGTTGTTCAATTGGAATTTCTTCACCTGTTTTAAGATTAAAATCAAGAGTTGAAGTTGGTGCTGCAACATAAAATGGGATGTCATGTGCATCTGCAAGGATCGCAACATTGTATGTCCCGATCTTATTAGCTGTATCCCCATTTGCTGCTATTCTGTCTGCACCAACAATTACATTCTGTATTTTTCCTTCTTTCATTACTTGTGCAGCCATATTATCACATATAAGTGTAACGTCAATACCTGCTTGCATTAATTCCCATGTAGTTAGTCGTGCCCCCTGTAATAACGGTCGGGTCTCATCAGCAAAAACACTGATTTTTTTACCAGCTTCATGTGCACTAAACATCACTGCTAATGCGGTTCCATAGTCAGATGTTGCTAAACCCCCTGCATTACAATGTGTTAGAATTGTATCATTTTCATTGAGTAAAGCCATACCATGTCTACCAATTGCACGACACATAACTTTATCCTCTTCTATAATAGCTTGTGCTTCAGCCAGGAGTATATTTTTTATTTCTGATATAGACAACTTACTATTTTTTTCTGCAGTATGTGTAATTCGATCAAGTGCCCAGAATAAATTCACAGCAGTTGGTCTTGAGGTTGCAAGGTAGTCGGTAGCGTCTTTTAATTCACTTGAAAAAGCATCATAATTGTCGGCAGATGAATGCCATATACCGAGTACTGCCCCGAGTGCCCCTGCAATTCCTATTGCCGGTGCACCTCTAACACGTAAGGATTTAATTGCTTCCCATATTGATTGTAGATCATCACAATAAATATATTTAAACTCATTTGGTAATAATGTTTGATCAATTAATTTAATCCTACCATTATCCCACTCAATTGTTGAAAAAGCCATAGTAGTAAATCACCTTCTTAAAATTTTATATAATGCTTTGTATTGAGATTCCACTCTATTGTTTCAAATCTGGTTGATATCACATAAGATATTCAATTTAAATTGGACAAGTTAACTGTCCTAATTCATCCGTTAATCTCAGATTCTCAGCATAATTAACAGGACAATCTATGACAGAGGGGACATTCTGTTGAAATGCATCATTTAAAATTGGTATCAATTCATCGCTTCCTTCTACGCGATAACCTTTCGCTCCAAATGCTTCAGCATACTTAACAAAATCTGGGTTTGTGAAGTCAATATGTGCGGGTCTGCCGAAACCATTCATCTGTTTCCATTCGATAAGTCCATAAGCTTCATCGTTGAAAATGAGTGTAACAAATGGAACACCAACCCGTGTTGCAGTTTCAATTTCTTGAGAATTCATTAAAAACCCACCATCACCACAGACTGCCAAACATTTTCGTTCTGGATAAATAAGTTTGGCAACAAAGGCACCAGGAACAGCAATTCCCATAGATGCAAATCCATTTGAAATAATACATGTATTGGGTTGATAACAAGGATACATCCTTGCTATCCACATTTTATGTGCACCAACATCGGAAATCAGAATATCATCTTCAGCAAGTACAGAACGTATATCACTTAGGATTTTTTGTGGTTTTATAGGAAATTCCTTATCATCTCTGTATTCAGATAATTGATCAAGGATTATCTTTCTTAAAGTGTTTGATGCATATTCAGAATCTTTTGGAAAAATCTCTTCTCTCATCAGATGTCTAAGACTTTGTTTTATATTACCAACCATTTCCACATCAGTGACATAGGAAGAATCACTTTCACTTGGTTGAGTATCAATGTGTATTAATTTTTTATCGTGATTAGGGTTCCAAAGGCGTGGATGGTATTCTACAATATCATATCCAATTGCAATGACAAGATCAGCTCTATCGAAGCCACAAGAAACATAATCATGTGCTTGTAGTCCCACACTCAACAAAGAAAGTCTATGAGTCCATGGTATACATCCTTTACCCATAAAGGTGTGTGCTACAGGAATGTTTGTCAGTTCAGCAAATTGTGTTAAAATACGTGAAGCATCTTGACGTACAACACCATTTCCAGCAAGAATGATGGGTTGTTTAGCTTCATTTATGAGTTGTGCAGCACGTTTTAGACATGCTTCTACGGGTTCAGCTTCACTCGGAAAGTCATGTCGCATAGGTTCAGAATCAATTTGCATACTTGCAACATCTTCAGGAAAGTCAATATGTGTTGCTCCGGGTTTTTCACTAATTGCAGTCTTAAATGCCTTACTAATTGATTCTGGTATGATATCAGGTAAATGGATGAGTGTATTCCATTTCGTCATTGGCTTAAAAACAGAAACTACATCCATATATTGGTGTGATTCCTTATGCATTCTATCTAAACTTGCCTGTCCTGTGATTGCAACAAGAGGTGCTCTATCCATGTTTGCATCTGCCACACCAGTAACAAGATTCATAGCACCAGGACCAAGTGTAGCAAGACATACACCTGCCAATCCAGTTAAACGTCCATATACATCTGCCATGAATGCAGCTCCACGTTCGTCCCGAGTCTGTATGAATTCAATCTTTGATTCAAGTAACGCATCCATGAGATCCAGATTCTCTTCCCCAGGTATACCGAAGATGTATTGGACATCTTCATTTTCTAAACATTTTACCATCAGTTCTGAAGCCTTCATTTTTACTCCTAACTTATTTTATACTGATTGTATAGTATATTAATTCTATACAACTGATATAATGCATTATATACATTTAGTGTTTTCTCCAATAAGAAATAAAACTATACAGAACTAATTATAAATAACTTATCTAAAGAAATTCTAACTGATAAACTATAACAAATTAATACCGAAATTACAATCCTAATGAAAATAAGGATAATATAAAGATATATGAAAAATTCTGAAGAAATTCATAAGTCACTTCAACATATTTAGAAATTCAGACTTTATTATATCCAATGCGTACTTTATTATATCCAATGCGTACTTTATTAAAAATAACTCTCCTTCTTATTCTAATTATTTTATGTATACATCCAGTCATATCAGAGCAATCATCAATCAAGACAACTTCCAATTATAATGGATTTAATAATAATTATCCTTTTTCACCTCATGAATTGATCATTCGTTTTAAGCCAAATATTCCTTTTTCAGAAATAAAATCATTTTGCGAAAGAATGCATGTTGATATGATTTCATCAGTATTCTCATCAGAAACTCCTGGTGGACGCCATCCATTATTAAAAGATATCTATCTTCTTAGGTTTTCAAAGGACGTTAATATTGAACGGAAACTAAAATCTTGTGTTGACAATGTACTTGTTGAATCTGTAGAAATGAATTATCTTAAGAAATTCTGTTCTGATACTGATGTTTCTGACCCAAACTATTCTGAACAGTGGAATCTTAGAGTAATTAATATACCTAAAGCATGGAGAATTGAACAAGGAAAACCGTCTGTAATCGTTGGTGTTGTTGATAGTGGAGTAATTAATGATCATCCTGATTTACAAAATCAATTATGGAATAATTCAGATGAAATACCAAATAATGGGATTGATGATGACAATAATGGTTATGTTGATGATCTATATGGTTGGGATTTCAGTGATGCTCCAACTCTACCTGGTCAAGGAGATTGGGTACTACGTGATAATTCTCCAGATGATGAAACAGGACACGGTACCCATGTATCTGGAATAATTGCCGCAGAAACAGATAACGGGATAGGTATAGCAGGAATTGCAAGTAAATGTAAAATTATGACATTAAGAGCAGGATTTCGGAGTGGTTTAGGTTCATTCCTTCAGAATGACGATGTTGCAGCAGCCATTGTCTATGCAGCGGATAATGGGGCGAATGTAATAAATCTTAGTTTAGGTGACACAGTTAATGCTTTTCTAATTCAAGCAGCAGTTGAGTATGCATTTCATCGTGGTTGTGTTCTCGTGGCGGCTGCAGGAAATTCACCTGAACCCGGGGTATATTATCCTGCTGCATTAGATGAGGTGATTTCTGTAGCTTCATTAGATAAGAATTTACAATTAGGCAACTCAAATTTTGGTTCTTCAGTAGATATTGCTGCACCTGGGGAAGATATAATTAGTACAGATTTTAATCTTCCTAATAATACCTCTAACAAAGAAGGTTATCGTATCCGTTCTGGTACATCAATGGCTACTGCTCATGTATCCGGTGTAGCTGCGCTCCTTATATCAGCTAATCCTTCATGTGACAATTTACATATTCGACAATGGCTTAAATTCTCTGCCCAAGAACTATCTATCACAAATTTAGTTGGTGCGGGAGTAGTAAATGCCTATAGATCATTAACAGATCAATTACATCTGAATGCACAAATATCTTTCACTTCGAAGCCTGATGAAAAAGGAGTAATTAGTATTAATGGTACAGCTATAGGTAAAGGGTTTATTCACTACTGGTTAGAATATGGGGTTTCTGAAATACCTGATCTATGGTATCCAATTGAGTTTCCTCAGACAAAGCAAATATATAGTTCATTACTTCAAAAATGGGAAACTTCATTATTGGATGAAGGAATTTATACTCTTAGACTAAGTGTGAAAGGTGTTGATAGAACGATTAGAGATAAGAGAGTAATTGAAATACGACATTCCTCACCTGTGATTTCACGGCATGAAGCTGGGATCTGGTTAAATGATAATAACTTGGATTCGATTGTAATTTGGAAAACAGATGTCTTATCAACGGGTATATTAGAATTATATAATACAGGAATCAACTCTGACCAAATTGAGAATTCCTCTCTTCGAATAGTCGTTTCAGATTCTGTCAATTTACAGCATATTGCGAATTTATCTACGATAGGTTTACCATCTGGTGATTATTTTTATAGACTAAAGGCAGAGAACCGAAATGGGAAATCACGTATTTATGATAATGCAGGACGGCTCTTCCCTCTTACAATTACAAATCAACAAATTGAACCATTTAATCTACTGCAGTCTGCATCAGCAGATATTGGGATGCACGCAATTGTTTCTCCAAAGGATTTAGATGGTAACGGAAAATTAGAGATAATTGGAGTAAAAACTGGTACTAACAATCAATCTATCCCATTAATATACGAAAAGGGGAATGATAATTTCATAATGACTGCTTCTCTTCAACACATTGTATCACGGATTTGGACCACTGCAGATACTGATAATGACGGTTTGATTGAAATACTATGTAATGATTCGGATACAACATTTTTACTCGAACAATCTAAGATGGGTGAATTTCCCAACAAGAAGATCTGGCATTTACAAGGAATATGGGGTGGAATTATAGTAGATGCGGACATGGATGGTATACCAGAAATTTATTCTCGTCATGATGCCTCTAATAGTATCTGGGTTTACGAGAATAACAAAAATAGTAATTATAGATTGGTTACCAGACTTGATAATCCAACAGCTGGAGTCAATACAATTGCTACAAGGTTTTCATCTGGTGACCATGATGGGGACGGTAGAATTGAAATAGTTGCTGGGGATGTTGATGGGGATATATATATTTATGAAAACGAAAGTAATGACCAATATGATCTATCATGGAATGGTAAAATCAATGAAGGTATTCCACAACTATTCGCATCTGGTGATTTAGATGGTGATAGTATACCAGAGTTTGTTATTGGTTCAAAGGTATGGACAACACAATTTGATCTACCGAGACAACACTGGATTATTTCAATATATTCTTCTAATGGAAATGATAGTTTCGATATAGTTTGGAAACAACAGATTCGTGAATTACGTGATACTGATAGTGGTATCACCATAGCAGATGTCAATAATGATGGATTAAATGAATTAAGTATTGCAGTTTCTCCAAACTTTTATCTAATTAGGTATAATGGATCGACCTATCATCCAATTTGGCACCATCCAGCAACTCAAACATTTAATCCTATTGTAGCGGATTTGGATAATGATTCCTTGAATGAGCTTATTTTTAATTCTGATGATATGATGAATAGTTACCATAGTATAGATACTTTAGGCAAAAAGGAATTTATAGCCTCCCCCTGGAATATAATTGCCAGACCTGTGGATGAAAACACGATCAGATTGGATTGGCATTCATCAGAAAATACGAAATATCACATTATATATAGAGGTGATACAAAAGATAATCTAAAATCCATTCGTATGAATGTGAAGGAAATGAGTTATACAGATACTAAACTCAAGACAGGTCAATCCTATTGGTATGCGATAAAATCTGTGAGTGGTACAGGAAAACAGTCCATGCTATCTGATATGATTGAATGTATAGCCAATTCCCCTGTGGAAGTAGTTTCAGCTATATATTCTCCACCCAACCAACTTATAATCAAATTTAATAGACCTATGGATATTACAGCTGCTAATCCAGCAAGATACAAATTGCATCTGGTTACTGATTCTTCTCTTGATACAAACATCCATCCAAATTTAACTTTAAAGAATGTACCAATATCAGCAATACTTGATCAATCCCATTCACGGGTTGTATTGACTTTTTTAAGTGGGGAAATTGATGAAAGCAATAGTTATAAGATTGAAACTATTGAACTAACTGATAAGAATGGAATGGGAATTATAGAATCTTCAAGATTCTTTCCTGTAGAAGTAGGTTCATTCACCGACATTGGTATGATAGCATACCCAAATCCTGCAGATGGAAATCAAATTACATTTGATAAATTACCTTCTGGTGCAAAGATTAACATTTTTAATGTATCTGGAAATCTAATTGAAACCTTACATTTTCAAGAAAGTAATATAGAAGGCAATAGATGTCAAAAAGTATGGATGTTAGATGATATTAGTAATGGAGTATATCTTTATGTAATAGAATATAATCATGGACGAAAGGTAGGAACTGTGTCAGTCTTAAGGTGATATTCTTCAATAGATATTTTAGGTTTAGTTTGATAATATAGGTTTCATTCTGACTTATTAATTCCTCGTAAACTATAAAGTGATGGAATAAGCCTTTTTATTTCTATTGCTTTATTCTCATAGATGTAGCTTAATAAACCTAACATTGCAGTACGTGTTTGGTTTAATGGTCTTGATTTTCTTAGAAGATTCCTTATAACAATATTTAGAGTTTGGTCAGGTTCATTCGATTCCATTGCAATCATAGACAAATGGTAATGGGCAGGATAATAGTCACTATGCAATCTTACTGCATATTCTAATAAATCTATCGCTTTGTTTACTCGTCCATTTTCAATAAGTATACTCCCTAAAGAATCTTGATATGCAGCAATATTTGGATTGAGATTAATTGCTGCATATCCTAAAGCCTCAGCAAGTAGATATTTTTGTTGATATTCATTTGAATACAAAAGAGCTAAATTACTATACGCTTCTGCTTCATTAGGTGCGATTGCAATTGCTTTTTCAAATGTTACCCGCGCTTCATCTATAAACCCTATGTTTTTATATGCTTTACCAAGAAAAATATATGTCATGTAATTTGATGTACCATTTTGAATAGAGGAATTATTGGTTGATGCATAAGCATATTCTGTGGTAAATGGAGTTTGAGTTTGTGTATTACTTGTCTTTAGATAATCTTTGTATGCTTCAACTGCTGCACCGTAACGTTTTTCTTGGAAATATGCGTAACCTAAATTTCTATATAGTATTGGATAAACCTTTTGGTCTAAATTATCAGAATATCGAATCAATTCATAAGTATCAATTGCTCTACGATAATCCTCTTGTTGAAGAAATAGTCCACCATCTTCAAAATATGGGTTTGGATCAGCAACAAATGCTAATTTTGTTCGTGATGAATAGGGGGTATGAGGTAGTCGTTGGACCTGAGAATAGATTAAAGCGATTGTTGATGCAAATAATAGACAGAATACAACTATATAGAGTCGTGTGCGTGACACCCATCGTTTAGATAGATATTCATTTGGACGTAGAACTAAATCAAATATACTTGGTTGATATAGATGCTCTTGCTGTTCATATATTACTACAGAAGTATTTGGTACTAAGACTGGAAGAGCCGGTGTGTAAGTATTCCTATTATATTTTTTTTCTTTATTTACGGTATTCTGCTCAGATTCAATGAAAATGTCGGAGGTATCGTCACTATCCTCAGTTTTTGCGGATTGAGTTGATTCTTCGGAGTGTGGTTCTTCTATCTGTATATCATTTTTAATGGAAATATCAATAATTTTATCTTGATTATTATTGAATAAAGTGTCTTCTTCATCAATTTGTTTTTTATCAGAATCAATATTGTTTGTCTGAATATTTTTTTGTGGTGGATCGAGTTGTTCTGAAATTAACTCAACAACATCCTCATCTTCATCATCAGATTCGTATACTTCAATTACATCCTTACTATTAGACTGCTGTAGAAAATCATTTTTTTCACTTTCTTCATCGTCGTCATATTTTATATTTTGCTCATCTGGTGTCTTATATGTAGGTATTCTATTTTCTATTAATTGGATACTCTTTTCTAACTCTCTTCGTGTTAGTGGAGAAACTGAGGAGTTTAATTGATCTTTTAAATGTGGTAAAGCAGTTTCTGTGCCTTTTATTCCCAATACCTCGATAATAGTCCAAAGTGTTAGGTCATTTTCTTCAATCCTAAGAACATCTATAAGTATTTCAGTGACTTCATCGTTATTAAACCTTAACAAAGCTGTTGCTGCTTCACGTCTGACACCTGCAGCATTATCTGACAATGCTTGTGATAGAATTGGTAAGGCATCAATTCTACTACTCATTTCAGCAAGTTCAATAACTGCTGCTCGGCGTGAGGCAATAGGTTGTGATGAATCTGTGATTATTCCCGAAAGATGTTCAAAAGATGACATAATTTAAATAGTAATTTTTCTATTGAATTGTAAATTGACAAAGTTAAATAAAACTAAAACTTTGGATTAGAAACTTGAACTTGTATATAACTCAGCATTAAATTAACGAAGTTAATTATTAAACTGATACGTCCAAATCTAATACTTGCCAATTCTAATAGATACATCAAATGAACATATAGAATTTCTACTTATACCATTTCTATAAATGATTCTCCCATAATTAGGTGATATATATGTCTTGAAATACTACACAAACTGGAAGTTTGTGCTACATTAAAGAGATTTTTGTAATGGGACTTTAATTACCAGAAATGGTATTACTTGAAATGGAACTAATTGATTAAAATAATCCATAGTCAAATATGACTAAATTAGATGTGTAAGTTCTTCTGCAGGAGTATTCTCCGTATATTGGGTGGGAATTGGAGTTCGTTCATATAGAAAATTATATGTGAATTGAATAAAACCTATTAAATCAATCGAAAAAACTGGACAATTAATTATATATTATCTATAGAATTGACTTGACATACCTAATTTTAAAATATAATATTACTATTCATTTTTATTGAGATATTTAGGAGCAATATGTATATTAGAATCATTGATACAGCAGAAAAGATTACGAAAACTATAAACTTGTTTAAGTTTACTAAATATAGCATGCAATTTTCCTTAATTTTATTTTATTTATTAACTTTTCCTTTCATTACAAATTTTGCTATTGCTGATTCACATCAGTCAGGTGGTACTTTTCTTTTTGGAAGAGGAGGTGACTCGGTTGGTTTAGATCCTGCCCTTGAGGAAGACGGTGAATCCTTCAAAGTATGTGATAATATTTACGATACATTAATACATTACAAAGATGGTAGTACTGAAATTGAACCAGGATTGGCAACAAAATGGGAGAGTTCAGAGGATGGACTGTCGTGGACATTTTCATTAAGAAAAGGAGTTACATTCCACGATGGTACACCATTTAATTCTGAGGCAGTACTTTTTAGTCTCAATAGACAACACGAAGAAAATCATCCTTATCATAACGTTGAGGGATCTTATACTTATTGGGTAGCAACAGGATTAGCTGAAATAGTTGATGAAATTACTGCATTAGATGATTATACTGTTAAAATTACATTGAATTCACCCTATGCCCCTTTTCTTTATGCTATTGCTATTACATCATTTTCAATTGTCAGCCCTACTGCAGTAAAAGAGAAAGGTGATAACTATTCAAATCATCCGGTCGGCACAGGACCATTTATCTTCCAACAATGGGATAGAGGAGACAAAATAGTTCTAAAGGCAAATGAGAATTATTGGGGAGGTAGACCAAATGTAGATAGAGTGATTTTCTTATCTATTCCAGATAACTCAGTAAGGCTTATTGAACTCCAGCAGGGCAATTTACATGCTATGGAATTCCCAAATCCTGATGACCTACAACAGATAAGAGATGATGAATCCCTTGATTTACTATCACAACCAGGTATGAGTGTTGGATATTTAGCATTGAATATGGAAAAACCTCCATTCGATAATCTTAAAGTGCGTTTGGCAATCAATCATGCAATTAATAAAGGTGTTATTATTGAACATCTTTATCAAGGTTTAGGGATTCCTGCCAAGAATCCAATTCCTCCGACATTATGGAGTTATGACGATTCAATCGAAGATTACGAATATGATCCTAAACTTGCCAAAGAACTTTTGACTCAGGCTGGATACCCAAAGGGTTTTGAAACAACACTGTGGGCACTACCTGTCCCTCGTCCCTACATTCCTGATGGAAGAGCACTTGCTGAAGTTATCCAATCAGAACTTCGGGAAATTGGAATTAAGACTAATATTGTCACTTATGACTGGGGTACATATCTTGAGAAAACGAAATATGGGGAACATGATATGGCAATGTTAGGATGGAGTGCAGACTTTGGTGATCCTGATAATTTTCTCTATTTCTTATTAAGTAAATCTTCAGCAGAGAAACCTGCAGGGAACATTGCATTCTATAAGAGTGATGAAATGCAACAGATATTAGAAAAAGCTCGGAGCATATCAGATAGGGATGAACGTATAGCACTATATAAGAAAGCTCAAAATGTCTTTCATCAGGATATTCCTTGGGTTCCATTAGCACATGCTCAACAGGTGTTAGTTATTAATAAGAAAGTCAAGAATCTTACACTTCATCCATTGAATTGGAAATACTTCAGAAATGTAACTTTAGGAAAGTGAAAATGATAAGGCAAAATATTAAATTAATTTCAGTCATTATTTCTATTCTACTGACTATAACTGTGTACGTACAAGGAGTGAATGCAGATGCTGATGTAAATAAAGATGGGGTCGTGAACATTCTCGATATGACTTTGATAGCAAAGTACTTAGGTTATAGTCTTGACAAAATTACGGAAGCCAATCCAGATGTTAATGATGATGGAATTGTTAATATATTGGATCTTGTATATGTAGTATCAATGTTCAGTAGTGATGACTCCAGACAAGAGAAGATCTTAGTTTTTGGTCGTGGTGGAGATTCTGTCACTCTTGATCCATCGCAAGTTCTTGATGGGGAATCTGCTAAAGTTTGTGATATGATATTCGATACACTTGTACAGTATAGGGGAAATACAACAGATTTAGAACCAGCTTTGGCAATATTTTGGAATAACTCCTTAGATGGATTAACATGGACATTTAACTTAAGACAGGATGTTTACTTCCATGATGGTACTTTACTCAACGCTGATGTTGTGGTTTTTTCTCTTTTGCGTTCAAATGTTCAGACAAGTAGTTTTTTTGATGAATTTATAAGCCAAATAGTCGCATTAGATGAGTATACTGTTCAGATTCAATTGAAATCTCCATATGCACCTTTTCTTAGTTTTTTAGCAGGTACAGAGAATTCAATTGTCAGTATGGCTGCAGTAAACAAATTTGGTAATGAATTTTCAAATAATCCAGTAGGAACAGGTCCATATAAATTAGTTAAATGGAATAGAGGTGATAGGATAATACTCACTTCCAATATAAATCATTGGACAGGGAAACCTGAAATTGATAGATTGGTATTCCGTTCAATTCCTGACAATTCAAAACGACTCTTAGAATTAAAACAGGAAAATATTCATGTAATGGAATTTCCCAATCCTTCCGATCTAATGGTTATACTTGAAGATCCCAATCTTCATCTCATTATGAAACCAAGTCTGAATATAGGTTATTTGGCAATGAATATGGAAAAACCCCCTTTTAATAACTTAAAAGTTCGTCTTGCAATCAATCATGCAATTGATAAGACTGATATTATTAGACGTCTATACGGAGGTACAGGTATACCAGCGAAGAACCCAATTCCACCATCATTATGGAGCTATGATGATTCTATTATGGATTACCCATACGATCCAGATCTTGCTAAACAACTTCTTGCTGAAGCTGGCTTTCCAGATGGATTTGAAGCAACTCTTTGGGCACTTCCTGTTCCTCGTCCATATATTCCCGATGGAATGACTTTTGCTGAAGAAATTCAATATGATTTACGTAATATAGGTATTAAAACAACAATAATTAATCATGACTGGCAAACCTATCTCGATAAAATCAAAAACGGAGATCATGATTTGGCAATGTTTGGTTGGATTGCCAGTGCAGATCCAGATAATTTCTTCTACTATCTTCTAAGTAAGTATACAGCTGAAAAACCTGCATTAAATATAGCCTTTTATAGAAGTGAAGAGATGCAGAATGTAATAGATCAAGCAAGAAAAAGTACAAGTAGAAGTGAACGTATTGAGTTGTATAAAAAAGCTCAAAATATTTTCCATAGAGATGTGCCATGGGTACCGTTAGTTCATGCCCAACGGTTATTAGTTATTGATCATAAGGTAAGAAATGTAAAACTTTCACCATCGGGGTGGAAATATCTCAGAAAGGTATCATTTGTGTCTGAATAAGTAAGAACTATGATATAGGATTACAAGGTGTAGTTAATAGAAATGAAGGATTTTAAAGTTGGTATTACTCGTGACTTCATGAAACCAGATGGAAGTTCTGATTTAGATGACATTGCAAGACCACTATTTGAGAATGCGGGATTGGATTGGGAATATATCGATGAAAATACACCTGATTTAAAAGGGAAACAGATTGAAGATTATGATGCCCTTCTTGTTTTAGGTACGGCTATAACCTCTCATACATTTGTTGGAGCAAATAAGTTAAGTATTATTGCAAGATTTGGCGTAGGTTATGACAAAGTTGATGTAGATGCTTGTACTGAAAATGGTGTTCTCCTTACAATTGCTCCTGATGGTGTGCGTAGACCCGTTGCGACTTCTATCATAACATTCGTACTTTCTTTAAGCCATCAATTATTGATTAAAGATCGACTAACTCGTTCTGGTCGATGGGAAGAAAAACAAGATTATATGGGTATGGGTTTAGTGGGAAGAACTCTTGGTCTTGTTGGTATGGGGAATATTGGGAAAGAGACATTCAAACTTGCCAAACCATTTGGTATGAATCATATAACATACGATCCGTTTGTTAATCCAAATGATGCAGAAGAGGTAAATGCAGAATTGGTTGGCTTGGAAACATTGATGTCCACTGCAGATTTTGTCTGTGTCTGTTGTCCACTAACAGAGGATACTCAAGGATTAATCAATGCGAAATACTTAAGCATGATGAAACCGACGGCATATTTGATAAACACTGCCCGTGGACCTATTGTGGACCAAAAAGCACTTACAGATGTGCTCGTAAACAACCGTATTCAAGGTGCAGGTCTTGATGTGTTCGAATTTGAGCCAATTGAGGATGATGATCCACTATTAAGTTTAGATAACGTAATTGTTACACCACACAGTATCTGTTGGACTGATGAGTGTTTTGAGGGGAATGGAAAAAGTGCTTGCCAGAGTATCATCAGTGTGGCTTCTGGTAAATTGCCACAGTGGATAGTAAACAGAGAAGTTGTTGACAGTCCAAAATTGCGAATGAAGTTAAGGTAATAATATAACTGGGTAACATTATGCTATCACATGAGCAGATCAGACAATTTCATACATTCGGATTTCTTGTCTTTCGTAATCTATTCAGTGAAGATGAATTGAATATTATTAAAGATGAATTCGAAAAGGCAATGGATTCAGCATATAATCACGATCCATTTGATGGAAGTCGTCGGCATTGGTTACCAATGTTGAGTTCTGAAACACCATTCTTTTCGAATTTACCAGAAGATCCGCGATTTTGTGATGTAGCTGAGCAGCTATACGGAGATGATGTCTATTGTATTGTATCTGATGCTAACCGATATGTTGGTAATACAGGATGGCATCCAGACCATAATGCAGATCCAAAGAAAGACTGTTATGGTGTAAAGTTCGCGTATTACCTTGAACCAGTGAATTCTGAAACAGGAGCGTTACGGTTAATTCCTGGATCACATAAGCTTCCATTTCATAATAATTTACAAGATAGCATAAATCAGTTAGGCTTAGACATCTGTGATGTACCAAGTTATATATGTATATCTAATCCAGGGGATGTGGTAGCTTTTGATTTAAGGTGTTGGCATGCAAGTTGGGGAGGTAAGGAAGATCGTAGGATGTGCACTATAGTGTATTACAGCAATCCTAAGACCTCAGAAGAGGAAGAAGCTACACGGAATAGAGCCAAGAGTAGTGCCAATACTCCAAAACAATTTAATCTGTTGAATATACCGATATACCATCCTGATTGGATTGCAAATCTTACAGGTAGTAAAAAGCGAGAGTATTGGATTGAACGACTATGTGAGTTAGGATTTTGTAATCCGATATAAACAGTTTTCCTTTGTATCAAGAATAATTCCTACTTTTAATCATCATTTGGACGTGGTGGGTTTCCCCAGTTCCCATTTCTATCCTCTCCACTCACAACGACCCCTTCTCTATCCCACCTGTATGAAGCTTGAACATCTGGTGTACAAAAGCGTAAAGTAATGCCACAACGACGATAATGTGCCCACATCCAATAACACCTTCACCAAGTATAGCTTTTACAAACGTTACTATTTTGGGATGATTCATGGGAATGGGTGTGAGAAATAGGTAGAAGGGTCGGGAATTACTTTTTTCTTGACATCCGATAACAGATATGAATTACTAAGTACAAAGGAAGGGAGTCATCATGAAAACTGTTTTGCTATTTTCAATAATATTCTGTGCAATCGCGCTACCAGCACTCGGTGATTTGATAGATACTGACCTCAATAAAATTCGGTTGGTTATTCAAGAGGAAGTAAAGAAAGAAGTAGAGAGTGCCGAGACGAGAATCAAAGAGTATATTAACCTTAAAATCAATGGTATTGATAAACAATTTGAGGGTGTGAATAATCAAATCACGCATGTACAATACGCCAAATACGGACTAATAGTCTTGATTGTGGTAGCTGTAGGCATCCCACAAATTGTTATGGCATGGCATAGCAGAAAGAATCAAGTACAAGTGCATCAGATTGAAGAACTTAGACAAAAAATCGAAGAGTTAAAGCAACCAGTCCTCTCAACAGGTATAGAATTATGATTTTGGTAGGTGAAAGATTCCTTAGTGCCAATCACATAGAACACATCTATGTTGAACGTTATCCTCCCCATGGAGGATACATAGTAATCGTCCAACTTTCAGGAAGTTCAGCTGTATTCGGTAGGCGTGAAAATGACAATATGACTATGCAAATGGCTTTTGAATTGCGTAGGAGAATCGTCAAAGCAATTGTCAAATACAAGTCCAGCGATACACCTGAAATTCAACAAATAGACTTCCCGAAATATGAGGAAGTTCACCAAAAAGAAGATAGCGAAAACTCTTAATCTGTTCTTTTGTCCTAAACATTCCCTTCCTGAAAAATCCTTAGATCTTGGATAAATGCAACTCAAATCCACCAAAAAAGCATTAATTGTTCTACCTGATCCGTAAGACCAAATCTACGCGTTGATTTTGATTTAAGCGTTTGATATGCGTAGCCATCTCGTCTTTTAATGCATGGGAGTTGCGGAATGTTTCCCGATATGCGTTCATCTCCACCCGTCCAATCGGTTTGAATATGTTTTCATTTTTATACATGTTTCGGTGCGAAACCACATACTGCACCTATAATTTATCTGCAATTATGTTAAAAACAACCTCTAAAAATTAGCATTCCAAGTACAACGCCTGCTGCTATTACTAAAACGCATCCAATAGAACTTATAATTAATCCGATAAGTACTTCGTCCTTTTGAAACAGTTCCCAAAATTTATCCCTAATCCAAAGAAATAATCCAGTGAAGATAACAATAATAAAGATTGCAGCGAATATATAAAAGATTGCGGTAAATATGTATTCTATTATGTCATCCATCTTAAAAATGCGTTCCGAGGGTTTCAAGGTTTTCGTCGAATTCACCATATTTTATTGATACAAATTGCAATGACATTCTTGGTAGCCATTCCAGCATTAATTCAGTTAGCATGGGATGTGCTTTTCTGAAGTCTTCAAGGCTTTTATTGCGTCGATAGGGACCTATATGTAGAAACCATTCTGTTACGGCGTATGCCCAGTATTCTGCTACAGAAAAAAAACCTGAAGGACATGGCTTTTTACAATAAAAACCTTCTGGGTCTGATTCGTAAGCCTTCAATAATTTTGCTCTAAAGTCTGGGTCTAATCTCTGTATTTCAAAATCTAATGCATGGGCGAATTCGTGAATAAATGTTTTTAAATTTAGTCCGTTGCTCAACTGCCACGAATTTAGTTTTGAAAAACAAAATCCTACGACGTGTGGCATGGTTGGTCCCATTGATGATATGCAACTTCCTGCTATAGAAGTTGGAATGTTCCCGACAAGTTCTGGTAATTTCCACCATGCTTTTGCTCCTGTTCTTGTAAAATCATCTGGGACTAAAACATTGTAATAGCTTTTACGGAGTCTTTCTCGGAGTTCTGGTCGTTTGGATGTCATCACTAAAATAGCTTCTCTTGCCAGTAGCATAAATTCATCGTCTACGCCTTCTGGTGCTATAATAGCGATACCGTCTGCGTCAATGTATTTCGTATAAAATGCCCTTTGTAATGGAAGCAAACTAAATTCTTCTATAGGGGTGCCTTTAAGTTTTTGTTCTTCAAGTTCTTTTTTAAATTCGGCTCTCCATTCTTCGGGCCCCGTATTAGTATATACTTGTTTCCAAAGCTCTTCTCTCCTTTCTCTGAATTCTGCCATTGTTCCTTCAAACACGTGATCTGGTGGTGGAGATAAGACTGCCACATCCTGTGTTGTTATATCCTCTAAAACGGCAACTGGATTTTCTACTTCGTCAAAACAACTGATTATCCCTAAACTAATCAGCACAAAAACGATAAACAATAATCTGTTATATTTCATAAATATTTCCTCTTGCATTTTTTGTATTATATTCTATAATTATAGCATGAATCCAAATATAAAAGAGGGTTTTCGTCCTTTTTATGAGTTACCAGACTTGAAAGAGGCACCACCTTCAGTTGAAAATCCATCTCTAAAATGTTTGGGTTTGATTCCTCTGTTTATTGAAGAAAATCGCTATTATTCCGACATTGAAGCCTTGTTTCGTGCTGCACTTTATAGTCGTTGGTCTGCTCTGAATTATACGGATGCAGTTGATTTGAATATAGAAATCAATTTTTTCATGGATAAGAGGTTATATGCTCCTTTCCGTAATTCTATCCTAAAAACTTCATACGTACAAATGAGGGGACGGGTGTTGGTAGAGACATTGTTTGGTTTTCCGCTCGTAATCTTGATGAGTCTAAAGATGGCATTTGGTCTGTCCTTGGTAAACAGATGTGACTTTTCTGGGATCAACGCATTTCTGGCTACGATTGGATAGTCTTTTGGGATGCGGACCTTTTTTCCTTCCTTGTGAGTCTAATCGTTCTATTTGCTAACCTTATTGAAATGCCTACGCTAAGTACCTCAGGGATAACTTTCGCTTTAGACTCGGGGAGAATCTTCTTCGTTTTCGTTTCGTCATCGGATTTTCCTTGCAGTGAGAGTGTATAATCTCACTAACTTGGTTTAGAGAGCGGTCTAAATTTCCGATGGCAGTACACTTGAATTCTTTGTAATTTGTGGAAACACCCAAGAGATATAATCTACGGTTACGGACTTCAAAGGTGCAGTATGGGCGATATTTGGTTAAAGACATACAGAATACCTAAAATCTACCCCCTGACCAGGGAGAGGTGTTATCTCGCTTTAGACTTTACAAAAAGACCGTTCTGTTCTCAGCAGCCATCAACTGACAAATCAAGACCTCTTTTCTTGTCAATTCCGCGTCTTTTTCCACTCCTCAGAGCAAGCAATGATTTTGATATATTTTACTATAAAATAAAAACAATTACAGAATGTAATCATATAGTGTTATAATATGATATGCATTTATAGATACCAACATATACAATGAAATACTATATAAATACTGAGGTTATTTAATGGCACATGCATATACGCCAGGACTAAAGGTTACAGAAGGAATAATAATTCAAAAAGAACGACGTCTACCACTTGAAGGGGAAGTTGTTGTTGAGACAGGTTCGGATGTTAAGGCTGAGGACGTTGTCGCAAAAGCCGATTTACCCGGGAATGTTCAATTGGTGAATATTGCTAATCTACTGAGTGTTACACCAAACGAAATTGAAGAGAATATGCTTAAATCCAATGGTGATTCTGTTACAAAGGATGAGATTATCGCATCGACAAAAGGACTTTTCGGTTTATTCAAGTCGCATGCACGGTCACCGATTGACGGAGTAATCGAATCAATCTCTGATGTAACAGGACAGGTTATTCTTCGTGAACCCCCGATTCCAGTAGAAGTAAAAGCATACTTGGATGGAAGAATCACTGAAACGGTCCTCAATGAAGGAGTTACTGTAGAGACATACGGGACCTATATTCAAGGAATTTTCGGTATTGGAGGAGAGACTATTGGAAACTTATACGTTGTGGTAAATTCACCTAATGATATATTGACGACTGAGCATATATTACCTGAGCATAGGGATCAGATTCTTGTGGGTGGTTCATTGGTATCTAATGAAACTATCCTGAAAGCTGTTGATATTGGTGTAAAAGGACTCATTGCAGGAGGTATAGATGATGATGATTTACGAGAACTACTCGGTTATGAACTTGGCGTAGCTATAACTGGATCTGAAGAAGTTGGTATAACACTTGTCATCACAGAAGGATTTGGAACAATTGCTATGGCAGAGCGTACATTTGCAATTCTCAAGTCCCGTGAAGGAATGAAAACATCCATAAATGGAGCAACCCAAATACGCGCAGGAGTTGTTCGACCAGAGATTCTTATACCTTATGTTTCTCAAGGAGAAGATATTCAAGATGAGAACAGTGTAGGTACATTAGAGATTGGTAGTCCTGTCAGAGTCATCAGAGAACCCCACTTTGGTAAATTAGGGCATGTGACTGAGTTACCTATTGGATTACAGAAACTCGAAACAGAAGCGGAAGTGCGAGTATTGCAGGTTGAATTTGAAAATGGAGTAACAACAACACTACCTCGAGCGAATGTGGAAGCGATTGAAGAAAGTTAAGTTGAAGAGAATTTTATCTTCTTGACTATATCAGAGAGATAACAGAGTCTTTCATAATACATCATTACCTTTTCTACATAGGATTGTGTCTCACGGAAACCCTCAAAATAACCATGGGGTGGTATTCCATCACTCCAAACTTTTCTATGTAAATCTCTATTCTTCTCAGAAAGCAAACTTATACTATGACTAATAGATTTCCACGAATTAGGATCATCTTCTTGATGAATAGCAATTTTCTGAGCATCATGAATATGACCACGACCACCATTGTAGCTTGCTAAGGCAATTCGTATACGATCAGGATGGGAACTATCTGGATATAAGTCGTACAAACTTCGAAGATAACGTGATGCGCCTTCAATACTATTTTCAGAGTGAAACGGATCAGAAATGCCCAATTCTTTTGCTGTATTAGGCATGAGTTGTGCTAAACCTTTCGCACCGGCTGAACTTACAGCATTTTCATTAAACCCAGATTCTTGAATAATCAAAGCAGTGATAAGCAGCCAATCCAGTTTCTGTTGTGATGCGTGTTTTTGTATTATTGGACGGTATTTGAGAATCTTTGGTGTAGTAGTTAGCAGACGAATTCCTACCCAATCACGAATCACTAAAGTGAATCCCAATATTAATAACAAACAAATTAAGGAACGTATAACAGCACGTTTTGTCATCTTGAGCATAAGTCAGTGTCACCCTAATTTTTCCATGCATACGCTAACATTAAAACAATACGATGTTGTTGCTCAGTATTATCTTTGATGTGTTCGACATCTTGTATGATAAGCCATGAATAGTCAATTGAACCATAAAATGCTGAATTGGGTCTATACCTCCAACCAATTCGTAACTCAGACATTCTTTCAACGATTCCTGATGGAAAAGGTATATTCAGATAGTCCTCACCGTGGAATCGATCCATTATATCAGCTTCTCCATTCCTTTGATGACTAAAACGAGTAATTATTCGTGCTGAAGATGTAGCATCATAGGCTATATTAATTGTGAAAATGTCTGCATCTGTACCAATTGGATGACCTATCATTGAGCCGAAATGAGTGAATTCGTTATCTGGTATAAGATGTGTATATGCCCATCGATTTACACGTACATATTCAGAATTTACACCTAATTGTCTTTTTAAAAGTTGCGGATACCATTCAAATCCTGTAAGCCAGGTTACAGCATGTGGATCATTAGAATCACTTTGATACTGAAAGTCATCTGCAAGCCACTCTGCATAAAGGCGTAAACCGACAATTGGTTTAACAGATGCATCAAAACCTAACATTAGATTGTCATCTTTAACAGCATTATACTGAACTGCATAATAAGGTATTACTGGGTTTAGATAGTGCCAATCCATAGTTTGGGTATCACCACCGTAGAGCACAGATTCTGATACACCAATTTCAAGCCAATCACTGTGTTGATAATCAAGTCTATGTGCACTTAGATAACGTTTAGCAAGATAACGTTTCGTTCCGTCATCATACCAAGTTGAATTAAGTTGAGCAGAGAATGATGTTGCCTTGAGTATTCCTATTTTGCATGGAATTGTAGCTGTTAGTCGGATGAGTTCAAAGGGGGGTGAGTTATCTGAGATTCCTACTGATTTATAAGGACTACTTCCCCAATAGATGTAATCTCTCCCAACTAATAGATTAAATTCAGTATTTTCAAATGCCGATATACTGTATTGAAGGTAACTCCGCTTGAAGTCAACGACATAATCAGCATGCCATTTTTCATATCTTTGATCAGCGGATTTCAGAAGTATAGGTGGTTTTGGTAGAAAAAAACTCTCTACAAAATCCTGCCTTTGTTTAAAATTCGATACTTCCAATTCGGAATAAACAGTTATTTTGTTATTTCTGTTGCCTATTGTATAATGAAAGCCTGTCTGTAAGCCAGGGGCAATTGATTGATCTGTACCTCTAATTTGTCCATCAATCCTAAGGTCTGACTCCTGTATAGTGGTAGATTCTTGATTGAATATATTGATGTGTGCTAATTCACTATCGAATTCCCGTTTTAGTTTTTCCAACAATTTTCTATCAATCTGAGATAGAGTGACTTCTCCTGAATTGATTCTCATTTGTGATTGTTTGATTATCTTAGCTATATCATGCCGGGATAGTGGCAGAGAATTTCTATGGAAACCATCTGTAATTCCAGATACCTCAAGTTTTCCAAGTGTATCCATTACCCATCCCTGTAAATCCATAGGTGGGTTTGGTACTGCATATATTATGTTTGGTATGAGAAATAGTATGCTGAAACAGTAGACAATCACTGAGAAATAAATTCTGGTAATATGGAGTCTATAGGAATTCATTTCTCCTCAATCTCCTCTACCAGTTTGTCAATCTTATAGAATTGTCGATTCCAACGAGTATTATATAAAAATTGACGTAGATCAAACCTATTATCATCTGGTGAATAAGATTCTGCATGGTATGAGGGTGTTAATGTCGTCATTTTATGACGATTTATAGAGTAATTTCGGAAGAAGTGTTTTACCTTCTCGGCGACTTCAGATGGGGGTATATGATTCCATTCCTCAACGAGTTTCTCAAACATACTCACAGGACCACATCTATCAACTTTACGAAGTTGACCAAATCTACTCAACTCATCATAGGTCATTCCCATGTCTTCTTCATCAGTTTGTGTATATGTTTCTGTAATAGGTTCCAATTCAGCAGTGGGTGGTGCTTCAATTATGTTCTCAAGACTTGGGTATCCTAAATTCTCTTGTGCCCATCTGAGAAAACTACGTAGGTCTGTTTTACTGATACCACCTATAGGATTGATGTCAGCACTACTACAATCATATTTTGTTAAATAACCTCGTAGTGCTTCATCAACATTTCCTGTACCCAGGACAAGTAACGTTCCTTTTCTACTTCGGACCCAAGGTAAAGTTTGAGCAAAGAGATAACTAATTACCATACGGAGACGTGCTTGTATATTTTGAAGTGCTTGATTTTCTACTAAACTTCCACCTTCAGTTTTAAACTGTGGTGTCTTTCCTGTGATATTACTAAAAAGCTTCCTAAGATTACTTACCAGAGAATCTATATCTATATTCAGATGATAACTCCCAATTTCACTTGCTAACTGTTTTGCTCGTTGACGGGTATCTGGTGAACTATTTGAAGTTCCCATGTAACAAGTATATAATAAGTGATTTGCAATATATTGTGATGCTTGCATTACATCCTGAAAGTCTGCTTTGATTTTCTCTAAGAATTTATCCCCAAACATTCTTTGAATATCCTGTGTGACTTGGGGTACACCATCAAGAATAGCTTTTGCTACGAGTTGGCACATAGATCCAACAATAGTTGCTACAGCACCACTATCCGATCCACCTGATAGTGGGATGAAATATCCAGCGGCTTCCGATCTCCTTAGATAATCCCATAACCAACATGCTGGACCATAGGCGATTTCTTCTTCAGGTATGTATATTTTGAGTTGTGTTATTGGTATAGTGACATTACGTTTTTCGGTATCTGAGATTAGAAAATCTACAAAAATGCGTGGTATGGTAGATGCACGACTTGTCTGAACAGCCCCACTCATGCGTGAACCACGATAGGATCTAACATCAACTAAATTAACTGTAGCAGTGACAACTTCGATCTCATTAATAGAAAACTGAGAACCCTGTGCGAGAATATGTCCATTTTGTGCAATAGATGCACATCCATCAAAGTAGAGTCTACCACCATCACATCCCTGCTGATTTGCATATAAATAGACACCACCACATTTTTCTGTAGCATTTCGAATCAATGATAAACGTGTATCAAGTTTACGTAGTTCGTGATGTGAACCTGATCCGTTCGATATAATCTCTACTCCGTTGGAAGCTAATTCAATATGTGGTGAGAATGGTGCAAACAACTCCTCACAGGTCTCAGATGCAATGACTGTGTCCTGTGTTTCTATGACAGCACACCCAAATGGAACTGTTGTCTGCTTTGTAATTTCTTGTAATTCTGAAGGTAATCGAAAGTTCTCAATTTTCCACTTTTTTTGCCAAGGAACGAACCATCTGGGTTCACGATAATTTCCTTCTGTAGCTAATACCATTTTAGGTCGTATGAGGAGAATTTCACCATTACAGATGAATACTCGGCAATTATATCGAATACTTTGGTACATCACAGGCATACCGATATCACAGAGAATATCATCTGTATGTCCACTACTTATAATTTTACCAAGTGATTCCCAACTATGTTGAAGCGTATCCTCTTCAAGAAAATGATCTTCACAGGAATAACCTGTTATTTCAAGTTCTGATCCAAGACGGTATCTTGCACCTTTTTCTTTGGCTTGTATAATTGATTCAATTATACGATCACAATTACCATCGAAGTCAAGTGCCCATTGATTAAGGTTGCAAGTTGCCAGAGTTGCTTTCATTGTTATGATAACTTAATCATGATTATTTGTTTTTGGTAATTGGGGTGAGTGAATAAAAACCTATAGTTTATGTTTTTTGTGGTTTCTTACGAGCGGCAGGAAATAGTATGTTATTTAAAATCAAACGATAGCCAGGTGAATGTTTATGTAAATCTAAATTTGTTGGTATCTTGCCTTCCCCAACAAGGTGTCGGTAATCTTCTGGATCATGTCCACCCAAGAAAGTAAAAGTTCCTTTTCCTAATGTTCCATGTATATATTTTGCATAGTTTGATCCTTCGATTTTAGCTAAAATAGTTATGGAAGGATTGATCCTATCTAAGTTGAAGGATGTAGTTTGCCCAAGAAAACCCGGCACTTCAGAAACATGGTTTTGAGTTAACATAGTTGGAATAGGATCGTGTTTGGCAGAAAATTCAAACAATTGGAAATCTTCTACCCCTGTTTGTTGACTGCGTTCAGGATTAGGATTATCTATATCAGAAAATTCATATCTATTAGGATTTGGATAGAGCGTAAAATTCTCAAAGGCAAAAGTATTGTCATAATCCAAATTCTCCTGGAAATCTGGTGCAAGTGGGGATGCATCTAACACTGGGTCAACTATATCTATTTCACCCCCCTTAGTTGCCAATGCAATATCCAAAGTTTCAGGTGCAGAACACATAGCAAAAATAAACCCTCCATTTGCGACATAATTTGCTATATCTAATGCGGTCTGTCCTTTATGTCTTGGTACTCTTTTAAATCCTGCTTCAGATGCTGCCTCTTCAAAAAGAGCTATACGTTGCTGATACCATACCTGTCTTGAAAAGGATGCATGGAACTTACCGTGCTGTCCTGTGAAATCTTCGTGGTGTAAATGTAACCAGTCGTATTCCTTTATTTGTAATAATCCTTCTTGAACATCTGAGTCCCAAATTTGATCATAGGGAATATCCGCATAATCTAAAGCAATCTTGACTGCATCATCCCATGGATCTTGATATGGTGATTTTTCTGGTGGAGCATAAACGGCAATTTTAGGGGCTTTTTCTAATAGAATCTCCTCCATATTTTCTGTCTGTATGACAGTATCTTTAATTGTCTGATATTCAGCACGAGTCATTGCTTCCACTGTTACTCCCATCTGTATAGCCCGTATTTTGACATTTGGGGCATTGGGTATAACGAATGACCCGCCACGATAATTTAACCACCAAAAGCATGAATATTCGCGGGGTACATCTAATGCCCAGTAAGTTAATCCATAAGCCTTCAGATGATTTGTCTGGGTGTTATCCATTGGAACAAGTAAGAATTGTGCTGATCCATTAGAGATAACAACTACAAGAAATATAAAGAATATTAGTAAAAAGATTACCGAATTGTTTTTTAACATGATTTTACTTCTCCGATATAATTGCTACTGGTTGATAGCCAAATACAACTTTACCATTACTCATTAATGGTGATTCACTGCCAAGATTATGGATATCAACTGTCCATATTTGTCCATTGTTTTCATAGAGTAACCAACTTCCCTGAGATGGAACCCAGACAGGTTTACTTCCTCCCATTTCTGTGATTTTCCTTTCTGTAGGTTTTCCATCGGATGAATAGGTTACTAACCATATTTGACGTGTTTGTCCATCTTTACTTCTGGAGAAAGCAAGGATGTTTGTTTCTGTTGGATGCCAAGAAGGTTCAGCATCATCTGCTGATGATATTACTACGGGTTTTATACTATTGTTAACTTGATCGTAGGCATAAATATTTCTATTGTCCTTTGAGTTTGGATTCTCGATTGTGCCAGCAGTAGCATAAGCAATCATTTTTCCATCTCTTCTCCATGAAGGGTTCGTCATTTCCATTGCTGTTGAAGGAATTTGGAATACCTTATCTGTACGGATATGTCGTATAAGAATACGACTACGTTCAGGACTTTTAGATAAAGAATATGCGATATATTCACCATCAGGAGAAATTGTTACATCATTAGCAAGTTCACGGCTATCTAAAAGAATTGTTCTATTTCCTGTAATAACATCCTGAAGAATCACATTGTTATCAAGATCATGATAAACCAATGCACCATTGTCAGAGACTGATGGATTGAAACCTGCACCCAGAGGGGCAACTCGCGAATCTATAAGTTTGGAGAGTTGTTCACCCTGTTTATTATCTGGCTGAATTATTCCTGTGGAAGGAGCGATCCTCCATAAGACACCATCATGACTATAAAATATAGAAACCTTATCTGCAGCAAGTGAGAAGGTTGATGGGTTTACATTAATTGGAATATCATCCTTGAAATTGTTGTTATCTTTGTTCTCTATTTCAGTTTGTTTAGTATCTTGTAGTATATTATCTGAATTCGGTTTGAATTCTTTTTTCTCTTTAAGTTTCCACCCAGATCCATCTGCTTCAAATGTAAAGCCTAATCCTCTGGTCCAATACATCCATTCTTCAACGGATTTCCCATTCTGTGTATACTTAAACATATCCTCAGGTTCACCATACATTCTTGCTATATTCCATTGACCACCATCAGACAGTTCCGCCATTGTGCCTTTTTCATCCACATAGGATGCCATAATATCAATATCTACATGTGATGTAGTTTTACCTGGAAAAACAGTAATCGTTGCTGGATTTCCTCTAACGGGTTGATGTGTACCAAATATACCAATGCCATCTGATGTACCAGATTGTCCATCCTTATTAACATCAACTACAGCCATGACGTAATATTTACCAGGTTGAACATCAACAAGAAATGATCCATCTTCATCTAAAAAGAGTGGCACCCATGTTGGATTACGGAATTTTGGTGATGTAGAAAGACTAAGTATACCATCTGGTTTAGGCAAATCATTGTTTGTTGATTCAGTCTGACTTCTCATAGTTATATGTGTATTAGAGAAAAATGATGTAATCTTCCCTGTTATACTGCCCATTTTTCCTTCAGGGATTCCATCAGTCCAAACCACTCTCACCAAATTTACCTGGAAGAAAGGGTTCATCTGCTACAGTTAATTCAGTGAGTTGTCCATTCGTATCATATTGTGCACTCATTTGAATATTGATTGTTCTTGTTTCACCTTCTTCAAGGACGATTAGTTTTGGTGGAATTGTAGAAATAGAGTTTGTACCCCAACCACCAAGTGTATCACCTTTACTATATCGACCATCACCATCTTTATCATGATTTGCAATTATATAATATCTGCCAATTGGTAACTTAAATGTGAATCTACCTTCTTCGTCTGCAATTCCACTGGCAACGGGATTAACCAGGGCAGAAGTGGGATATACCTCTATACGTACTTCTTTATCTGGTTCTGGAACAGGTATAACACGACCTGCAATATATGCATTGATTTTTGTAGTGTCTGTTTTTGGTTTTGTATTATATACAGCATTAGCATGTATTTCTAAGTTTTCAGTGAATGTGTTACGTTGAATCAATACAGGAACTGGAAATGCGCCCTGTGTTTTTAATATCTGGTACACCATAAAACCCAAATACATCACCATCATCAAGTCTGTTACTGGAATTCCTATCATAAATAGCCATCAAGTAATATTTCCCTGGTTTCAATCGAAGTTCCCAAGTTCCAGTCTCTTTTGTCTACAATAGATATGCCTGCTCTATATTTCCAAGATGTATCTGTATAAGCAAGGACAATTTTCTGTTGGTTTATATCTGTAAGGTTTAA
Source organism: Candidatus Poribacteria bacterium (assembly GCA_965205025.1). Lineage (GTDB taxonomy): Bacteria > Poribacteria > WGA-4E > WGA-4E > WGA-3G > MSPOR6. The sequence goes on along the minus strand of CBDBFU010000031.1, from coordinate 47,862 downwards.
CTTAGATCTTAGTATGCCACGACATCCAGATGTTACTTTGCTTAATTCTGTCCTGAATTGTTGAAATTCACTGGGTTGATATTTAGAAGCAGAAACCAATTTTCTTCCAGTACCAATTCGTTGTAAACGTGCAGTGATCTGAATTTCTATTCCTTTTAGTTCAGTGTTTGCACCAACATCAACCCCCTGATGTTTTTGTGTTTGATCTTCCCAGTCTGAGATCCCTAATACACCATATCCATCACCTTCATCAAACTTACCTGAACCATCAAGATCTACATAAGCAACTATAAAATATCTACCTGGTTCAACATTTAATTCAAAACTACCGGTAGAAGATAGTGATAGTCCACTTGTATAGAGTTCTCTAAACTTATCATCACGATATACAGATACATTTGTATGTGAGAGATCGAATCCTTCCCATACGATTCTCCCAATAAGTTTAGAAGATAAGATTTTGGATGATATCTTATCATTGGATGGTTGAGATGGATTTGTCTGTTCTTGTGATAGTTGAGTAAAGCCAGTAAAATTCCAAGTCAATCCGATATTAAAAATTAATATTAAAACTAACCAGCGTGGCATTCATTTGGTCTCCGGTGCTTATTAGATATTATTTATAATTCATAATAATTACTATATCTATATTACCATACCCTATGCTATTATTCAAGGATAGAACATGAACAATTGTTAGATTCCTCTTGAAATTCCGCACAAATTGATTCTATGCTTGTTTATGCCAGAAACTTTACACCCAAGGTATTCCAATAAGTGGAAACTTAGGTGATTTTATGATATAAGATATATGTTGTCATTATTATCCTAATCAAACATATACAGGGAATAGAGAAGTGATTGAAGTATTGAATTTAACAAAAGAATACGGGCAAAATATAGCAGTAGACGATATCAGTTTTACAATTGGAAATGGAGAAATGGTTGGATATCTCGGACCTAATGGAGCAGGAAAAAGCACTACATTGAAGATGTTAGTTGGTCTTCTGGAATCAACGTCCGGAGATATTACTGTGGCAGGATTTAACGTAAAGACCCACCAATTAGAACTAAAACAACGCGTTGGTTATATACCTGAAGAAGCGCAATTATATGAGCATCTGACTTTAGTAGAACATCTGCAACTAATTGGTCGGTTATATCATCTTAAGGAACACCTAATTACACATAAAATAACTGAATTCACCAAGCTTTTTGAAATGGAAGAACAGGCTCATCAAAGAATCAGTAGTTTTTCACAAGGAATGCGTCAGAAATGTCTAATAATGGGTGCTTTACTACATAATCCAGAAGTCTTGCTTTTTGATGAACCCTTCACTAATCTGGATGTAACTACAGTGACGTTTTTGAAGTCGTTGCTAAGACGTTTAGCAGAATTAGGTATGACAATTCTCTATTGTACACATATCCTTGAGGTGGCTGAAGCACTATGTCCCCGTATACTAATTATCAATGAAGGTAAATTAATTGCTGATGCACCTGTTGAAGAATTGAGACAACAAACTAACCAAGATGCATTGAATGAGATTTTTGTTCAACTCACTGAGACAACAGGTATTGAAGATAGAACCAACGAAGCTCTTCGTATTATAACTGAGACTACTTAGTATGTTTGAAAAATTCGCTGTTAGATTTGGTGCAGATCCCGTTCATTATAAACTCTTGATGGATAACGAAAGAGTACTTGAAGACCGCGCCAATGAAGGAAAACAAGGTATTGCTAAACTATCACTGACACTATATTGTGTTTTTAGTTTTTTCATAAGTATTTTTTCTGCCCTTATTGTTTTCTTAGGAATTGATGTATTTATCTACACGATTATCGGTGTCTCAATGTCGATGGGTATAGTTGCAATGTGGGGACTTCCATATTTTGATAATCTTCTTAGTCCTATTTATTATCAAGTAATTGCACATACACCAATATCCTCACGAACATATTTTATGGTGAAGTTAACGCAAATATTAAAATCGTCCGTCATCCTATTATTTTGTTTAAATCTTTTCCCTTCAATGTGTGGCATCTTTTTAAAAGGGGAAGATCTTACAAGTGTCCGTTATTTTTTTCCTATCTTCTATCTACCAGTTGCATTCTTATCAGGCTTTTTTACAATTGGTGTGATGGCAGCGTTTGCAGGATATTTGACAAAGCTATATTCAATTAGAAAGTTACAAAAAATCGCGAAATCGGCTCAATTTTTCTTGCCGATTTTATTTCCTCTTAGTTTCTATTTAATTCCTATTGAATTCTTCCAGGAACATTATGATTCTATTGTTAAATACCTTAGTTATCTACCTATAGGTTGGTTTGCTGGTATAGTCTCACTTGTAGTCAGTAATATCAACAGAACAGGTTTTCAAAGGGATTTATTACTTACAGGAGTTGCATTAGGATCAACTCTTATATTGATAATGATTCCTCTTCGAAGTATTGCCAAGACTTATGCTGCTTATCTTGCATTTCTCTTGGAAAACATAGATAGAAGTAGGAAGAAGCTACGTATAAGAAAGAGTATACTTTCAAGATTTTTTAAAATTCCTGAAACCTATGCGAGTTTCTGCTTATGTGCACTTTACCTGCGTCGCGACAAGAAAGTCATTAGTCAAGTGTGGGCTGGATCATTACCTGTGCTAATTATGTTCATAATATTCTTTATTCGGAAAATATATCCAATTGAATATATTACATACAATTATGCCTTGGGTCTAAGTCCTGGATTTATTGCATTTTATGGATATTTTGGAATGACAATGTCGCTTGGATTCTTACAAGCAGTTCGTTATTCACAACATTGGAGAGCTAATTGGATACTCTCTCTATCTCCTTATGGTAATACTGCTGCGATGTGGCGAGGTGTAGAATCTACAGTTTTATTCAATCTTTTGATTCCTTGGTCATTGATTGCATTTTTAGCATCTACTTACTTTTGGGGAATATATGGAATTTTCTATGTATTACCAGGTTTAGTACTTCTTCTCTTATCTATAACTACATATCCAAAACCAGAATCTGGTCTTCCTCTTTCTGAAGAAGTTGTTGAAGGTGAAATTGGTTCTGGGTGTTTATCTATAATTCTCTATACATTTGCATTAGCATTATTGGTAGGAGTGTTATTTTTAGCCCGATTTATTCATTTATGGGTTTATATAGGAGCATATACAATCTTAGTAATCGGAGGCTTCTTTGTACTGATTAAATATAAGAAAAAGTCTACACAAAACATGTAGAAAAGGATTAACTATATGAAGAATGGTAGAATAAATGTTGCAGCGTGTCAATTACTTACAAGTAAAGATGTTAACACGAGTACCGAAAAGGTACTACATTATATAGAAATATGTGCTGATGAAGATATGGAAATAGTTGCATTTCCTGAAGGATGTCTGTTTGGATACTGTTGTGATACCGACTATTGGAACAGTATTTCTCCACAAGCGTTTAAAGAGTCAGAAGCAAAAATTGCAGAGGCTGCAAGGCAACATAATATTGCAGTAATTGTCGGATCAGCACACCATGATGGAGAGAATTGGCATAATGACTTAGCTATAATTAATCAACAAGGGACTCTAAAATATAGATATGGAAAGACGTTCCTTGCTGGTGAAAAATGGTGTACGAATAATACAGGAAAGTTGCCTATTGTTGAACTTGCTGGTGTAGATTGTTGTTTTATTATATGTCATGATGTACGGTATCCGGAATTAGTAAAACTTCCTGCAGCTATGGGAGCGAAGATATGCTTTTTCTGTTCATGTGAATCAGGATTACTCTCTGAAGCAAAGTTGTCAGCTTATAGAGCAATGCCTATTTCCCGTGCAACCGAAAATGGGATATATCTTGTCATGTCAAACACCCCTGCTAATCCTGATAATATAAGAGATCCAGGATCGTCACATGGTAATTCGAAGATAATTCATCCGAATGGAAATGTGATTGAAGAAGCAGGATTCTTTGGTGATACAGTTATATCTACAACCTTAGATCTCACGAAAGCAAGTGGGTATATAGCAAAACGTACATATAATGAGAATACAATTCTCAGAGAGTGGTTTCAAAAAGGTTGTGATTTTGTTGAAAAAGTGTAAGGGGATTAGTATATAGAACTGGTATTAGTTTTCGTAAATGTCTTCTCTCCGCTTTGCTACTTTGTGTTTGACCAGTTCCTGAAGTGTCACAGGCATTCTTTCATATACTTCAGGATAAATGGGTTGATGTCCACCTTCACGCATGAGATTCCACCAAGCAGGATAATAAGCAATATTCAGTGCCATTCGATGTTGGTTATTTGAGGTATTTGCTCCATTTCCATGCCAAGTTCCTCCTTGCCACAATAGAACAGAACCCCGTTTCCCAGATATTGGGATAGGGATACATTCAGAAAGATCTGCACCTGTCGGTCTTCGTCTTGATTTATGACTGAATGGAACAACAACAGTGGCACCATTTTCAACAGTAAAATCTGTTATCATCCATATAGTATTAATCATCCAAGGTGTTTCAGGGAGATTCTTAGGTAAGTCATGGGTTGAATCTGTATGAATTCCCCCTGGTCCAGCACCCGGTTTTACCCACTTTGTACATGCTTCTCCAAGACGGACTTTATCACCAATAAAATGTCGAACAACATCTAATACTTGTGGATGAGCAATACAATCCCAACACATCTCATCAAGATTAGCAACACCAAAGAGAGTTTGATACAAGTCATCGTTTGGATTTTGAAAATACTCTCTATTGACAGGATCTTGATGGAGTTGGTAGTATTTTTCCGCCATTTCAACAGCATAATCAGCAGGAATGGCATTTTCTATCAAACAATATCCAAATGTGTCTAAATGTTCGATTGATTCTTCCAGCATATTGTATTCCTACTTATCTTTCACGATCAGAGATAAGTAAATCGAATGAGTTGCTCTGCCAGCCACCTTCCATTACGATATTATCTTTCGTTTCTTGTAACCATTTCACCATTCTGTCTTTCATACGGCGTAATACATGTTTAAAACCGAGATGATTAGCCAGGTTATGAAGTTCATGTGGATCACTTTTCATATCATAAAGTTCATCTTCACTATATGGATTGTATACGTATTTCCAATTATCAGTCCGAACCATCCTAACTGTTGCAAGAGTCGGTTCATATCCGTGGAATTCAGCGAACACATCATCGTTCCAATCGTCTACTGTATTACCCTTGAGCAATGGCACAATGGATCTCCCGTCAAGATTATCAGGTATAGGTGCATTCCCAATTTCTAAGAAGGTTGGCATTAAATCAACCAGATTAACAAATTCATTACAGGTTGTACCTGGAGCAGTGACTTCATTCCATCTGATAACCAATGGGATGTGATGTGTTTCCTCATACATGTGGAATCCTTTGTTAAATAGACGATGGCTTCCAAGCATATCACCATGATCAGTAGAAAAGATAACTATTGTATTTTCGTTCAATCCATTTTCTTCAAGGGAATTTAATATTCGTTGAACTTGATCGTCTATTAAGGTACAGAATCCCCAATATGCAGCAATAACCTTTTGCCAATCTTCCCAAGTCAGATGACTTGAATTCCATCTTAACATCTCTTTCTGTTGTATTAAAGGTTTATTGATGAACAATTCATCAAAGTTACCCCATCGTTCAACTGAATCTGGGTCATACATTGATAAATAAGGTTCAGGAACAGCATACGGGAAGTGGGGACCAAAAAAATTAGCAGCTATCATAAATGGTTTTTCAGAGTCTCTATATCCATTCAGAAGATCTATAGTCTTATCAGCTGTCCATGCTTCCATCGTTTTATCAACGGGAAGTGGGAGTTCGCCATAAAAGGGGGCATCACCTCCCCATTCATAGGGTTGTACAGCATCTTGATCAATCCTATAATCAATACCATCCTCTTTTAGCATTTGATGCCATTCATTATAGGGATGCCACTTATCATAACCCCAAAACTCAGTGTCTCCCTGTTTAGCAAGATGCCATTTACCTATACATGACACATTATATCCACTATCTTTAAGGAGTTGAGGATAGGCAGGTTTATCAAGAATTTGATCTGAAAAAACGCCATTAAAGTTACCCATATTGGAGAGTTGTCCGTGATTATGTGGATATAATCCTGTAAGTAATGAACCACGAGCAGGGGAACAGAGGGCAATTGGAGTATATGTCTTTGAAAAACGCATTCCTGATGCTGCTATACTATCAATTGCAGGTGTCTGGCAAATTGATGCCCCGTTACACCCTAAGGAATCGTATCGTTGTTGATCAGTTAGAAGAAAAAGTATATTTGGTGTTTGTGACATAAGTACTCCAATATTATCTGACGAGATTGTCAGGATTTAGACCTTGTAGTTCTGAGTGAATAAATAGACCATCTTTTCGAATGAGTTCTCCATCAAAGTATATTTCTCCACCCCCAAATTCTGGTGTTTGAATCATTACCATATCCCAATGCACAGCAGATCTGTTCCCATTATCTGCTTCTTCATAGGCTTGTCCTGGTGTAAAATGAAAAGATCCTGCAATTTTTTCATCGAAAAGAATATCCAGTAGAGGATTCGTAATATATGGGTTGAATGCAATAGCAAATTCTCCAATATACCGTGCACCTTCATCGGTATCAAGTATATTGTTTAGTTTTTCAGTATGATTACTTGTAGCATCAACTATTTTACCGTTTTCAAAATGAAGACAGACATCCGTGAATGTCGTACCTTGATAAATAGTAGGTGTATTGAAATGGATTTTACCATTTACAGACTCACGGACAGGCGATGTAAAACATTCACCATCAGGAATGTTATATTCTCCTGCACAAGGAATTACTGGTATATTCTTGATGCTAAATTGTAAATCTGTATTTTCTCCCTTTATATGTACTTCATCTGTCTTCTCCATCATTTCTGTTAATGGTTCCATTGCCTTTTCCATGAGACTATAGTCAAGAGTGCATACATCAAAGTAATAGTCTTCAAATGCTTCAGTACTCATAGAGGCTTGTTGTGCCATTGCAGGATGAGGCCAACGCAAGACCACCCATTTTGTATTTGGTATTCTTATGTCATTGAGAGGACGTGATAAATACTTCTGATATCTTTGCATTGCTTCAGTTGGAACATCTGACATTTCAGTGATGTTATGACTACCACGTATACCTATATAAGCCTGTACTTGTTTCATCCGATAGCATTCATAATCTCCAATTAGTTTAATTCCTTCATCAGTTCCACCAAGAATAATTTCGCGTTGTATTCGGGTCTGTCTGATTTCAACGAATGGAATTCCACCTGCTTTCCGAACTGATCGGATAAGCGCAATCACCATCTCCTGGGGAATTTCGATACCTTCTATAAGTACACACTCATCCGGTTGGATTTTTGTGGAATGTGCCGTTAGAACATTCGCCAGTTTATCAAATCGTGGGTCGTACATATATCTCTCTTTTATCAAATAGCAAATAGTATTTTCTATATATCAAGAATGAGTATAGTTACCTGATAGTTACTTCATAACGTGAGTTTGATAAGATACATTGTAACCCGAACTTTTAGTTAAGACCAGAGTGCACAAACTGGAAAGTTTGTGCTACAAAGACTATCTTCAGGGGCAAAATTCTGTTTATCGAACTGACATTTTTTATTATCAAACTGACGTTACTTCATAAATATTTTCTTCAAATTGTTTGAAAGTGTTACCCACCATTGTTCGTCATTAATGACATATAATACATGTGTATTCTTTGGTGAGTCATTAGCACCCAAACTTTTCTCTATAATTTGGGTTTCAGGGTCATTTTCTAAATATTCAGCTATATTGCTCTCTAACCTTTCAGTAGATCTTATTGCAATTATGTTGATAATTTCGGCTATATCTAAATCTAATAAATGGTCAATGTTCCAGAACAATTTCTTTCCATTCTTTGGTAATGGGTTTTGTGGTCCTAATCCAATTTCTTGAAACCGACATAACATCTCATCTCTTATATTATGTGGTGGTTTTTCACCTGACCGGGTAGCATGTCGTACAAGTCGCCGTGCCAAGGATGTCGCCCCTTTCTCTGATAAGGCAGAACCAACATAGGTATAAACACCCTCTGGTAAGTGAATAAGTTTTCCTTTTTTAAATCGACCAAATTTTAACTCAATGTCTTTATGTAACAGAATACGAAGTACATAAGTTCCCGCTTGAGAATTTTCTCCAATTACTATAATTTTTGGAATATCCATTATAAATTAGTTTGATCTACGTGCTAATAATTTAGATAACGGTGTGTATTCCGTTTGAGGTTGTAATTCAGAAATGACAGATCCACCTTTATGCTTGTAAAATTTATATGCTTTGGCAGTAGACTTAGAAGTCAGAATCCTGTATTTATCTCCGATGATCTCAATAGCAGCATTGTTGTCACAGGCTATTCCAATTCCACCTTTTCTTGCAATCATCTGTGTAAAACTGTTTTCCCGTTTTTCGACATGATAATGTGGACAGTATATAGCATTAATAAAACCCAATCCACTAACACGGATATAGTCCCATTCAGAATTACTGGAAAATGAGCGTGAATCGCTATGTCCATATTTGAACCAACAGATAGCACCAGCACTTAATCCAGATAATACTATACCGCGTGAAGCTGCTTCTGCTAATACTTTATCTAAACCCAACCGTCGCCATATTTTCATCATCCTGTAGGTATTTCCTCCACCTACATAAATAAGGTCTGTGCCTAATATCAGTTCTGTTATAGTCTCTAATGGAGGAGGATTTTGAATTAATTTTAATGTGTTGGTTTTACAACCGAAGTGTTGTCCATAGCATTGATGGAAATTCTCAATATATCCTTCAGCATCTCCGCTTGCGGTTGGGATGAAGAGTGCCTTGGGATGTGTTTTTCCAGTCAACTCGATGATACGTTCATCAATTGCAGCGGTTTGCAGTAATTTTAATTCTCCACCACCGATTGCAACAATCTTCCTCTTATGGTTCACAAGCTATCTCCCATAAATTACTCCAATGACTCTATGATACCTTTCAAAATTTCATTTGAAGATAATAACAGAAATTAAATAGAAAGTCAAAAGTACAAATTGTAAGGGGTGTGTAAATAATTTGTCACGTTTGGTATTAATTTTTGTATGACCGGTCCCCGAATCGTGATCCCAAAATACTGTCGGGAATCGGAGTTCCCTCCTAAAGAAGAGATGTAAGAGTCGGGAATCGGAGTTCCCTGCTACAGAATAAAGATCGGAGATCTGATATTTAAGAAAAATGTGGGTTGTATCAATATATGTATTCAATTAAAATAGAGTTTGAATAGAATCGTAATATATGATTTAAGGTAAGGATACATAGATGATGAAAGAACGTATATTGTCAAAAGAGGTGATTCTCGTTATTGTTTTAACTGTGTTTCATCTGATACCGGTATGGGGATTTAGGTATTTTCCAACACAAGATGGAGCCAGTCACATTTATAATGCTTATGTATTGAAAGAATATCATCATCCAGAAAACTCTCAATTACGAGAAGTTTACGAATTGAATCCGACATTATTCCCTAACTGGACTTCACATGCGCTCCTATTGGTATTGATGTATGTTTTCCCACCGATTGTATGTGAAAAAATTGTTCTCACTCTTTGTATAATACTCCTTCCTTTATCACTATTCTATTTTCTAAAAGGATTTAAGCAGACAAACACTTATTTTGGTATTGTTGGTTTCATCTTTGCTTATAACTATCTCCTTCATATGGGGTTTTACAACTTTGTTATCAGTATGTCCCTATTTTTCTTCACTCTTGGTTATTGGTGGCGAATCAAGGAAAAAATAAATGTCTATAACATTGTTATCATATATGCCTTGTTGTTAATAACGTATCTCACTCATTTTCATTCATATTTATTGCTAATCTTCTCAATGACATTTCTTTCGATGTATATATCTGTATATGAAACAGTGATAGATATATCGTCAAGTAATTCTAAATCAAATACACTTTTGTCACGACTGAAAGAATCTATATCAAGAGTAAAATCATGTTTAATCTTTATAGGAATTCTTTTACCAGCATATTTTATGTTTTTCAACCATTATCTATACCTTGCTGATAAGCATGTCAATAAAGAATATAATGGGTTTGAATGGTTGTTAGATTATTTCTTATCAATGAAGTCTTTGGTTTCATTTCGTGATGATCATATTCTTGTAGGACAGGTTTTACTGCTGGTATTTTTTATTGTTGTTATACTTACGATATTTTATAGGATAGTACTTACCAATAAGAATGAAATATCTGATGAGAATAAACCCAATTGGACATACTACATTATAGAGACTGATGGTTTTTTCATATTATCAATGTTGATTACTATATTGTATTTTATTACCCCGTGGTCTGGGTTAAGCGGGGGTTGGATAAATGATAGGTTTCATCTTTATATATTCTTAGTATTACTACCATTTTTCTCTATACCAGTACATAAGAAAGTCAATCATGTCATAGTTGGTATCATCATAATGTTATCATTATGTCATCTTGGACTCAACATTCATACATATACTCTGTTAAACCGAGATATTAAAGAGGCTTTATCATTGGATGGAATTGATAATGAAGATACAATTCTTATGAGTATACCAGGGGAATGGAATGGCACTGCAGATGAACTAGGTTTTGAGCCTAAATACGTTGAACCGTTTGGTCATATTGAATGTCATCTAATAGTTAATAAGGGAATAGCATATTTAAATAACTATGAAGCAAATACTGATCATTTTCCACTCAGATATAAGAATAAAGATCTCCCTGCAGATTATGTAATAGTGTGGCGAACAGAATATGGTGATGTCAAGGGTTTAGAAGAGGAATATGAACTGATTGATTCCACGAATTATAATCGTCTGTATCGTCGAATTCCTTAATAGTAAAATAGTAATACCATTTCTATAAATGATTCACCCATTATTAGGTGATATTCATGTCTTGAAATACTACACAAACTGGAAGTTTGTGCTACATTAAAAGTGAGTTTGATAAATCAGATCTTGTATTCGGATCGGTTAGGAAACCGATCCTGCCGAGTCTATAGGTTGGGATTGAGTCTTAATTTATAGGTATTCCCCATGAAATCCTTGATTCTACCTTATATGTTAGAATACCATTATCATCAGTATAGGGAGATAATATTTCGGCAAGTTTTGTATCAAATTCAATTACATTTTTCTCACCCATATCTTCTTTGCCAAGACTTGCCCTTGAATGAAAAGAATGAATATAATCTTGTAAAGCTTGAGAATAACAAATGGGTTTTGTTATTTTATCACCAATTAGATGTAAGAGTTTTCTATCAATGAGTTCCTGAATTAAATCAATCTTTTCATAATGTTGGTTTGTTGAAAATACACGAATCAAAGAATTTTCATCCGTATACCAAGGTGATTGTGTTGGACGGTCTCCGTCTATAATCACTAATAACCCGTCTGATGTCAGAACTTCATTGAATCTTTTAAATACAATATCCCAATCCATCCAATGTATACTTGCACCTGCAGTCACCAAATTATAGGGTGGAAACAGTTTTACATTTTCAATATCACCGTGAATCCACTGTAGATTTGAATGATCACCATTCATAAGGGATTTACCTTCTCTTATCATCTCTTCAGAGAAATCAACTGCATCAACTTTCTCAACAAATTCAACAATATTTCTTGCTATTTTCCCTGTACCGCATCCTACATCAAGAATTCTCTTGTCTCCATTCTCTAATAAAACAAGTATTGTTTCATAGATTTCATCTGGATATGGTGGTCGAAATTTGTAATTTTCTGCTAAGCTTCGATTCTTGAATCTTGAAGCATAATCGTGCCAAAATTGACGTGGTTTTGATTGTTTCATATTGTTATAGAATTTAGTTTGTGGTTGATTTAATTATACAAATGATTTACATTCTGATATGTTAATTGGATTAAATCTGTTAAATTGATCGAATTAACTGTACAATGATTCAAGTATTTGATATTGATAAGGTTATATGTTCATGGTATGCTCTATTCTAAATTATTATGATATGAGTATAGACATAGAGGAAGTAATATGCATGATGTTAATAATATAGGATGGAAGGCAGAAAGTAAAGAAGGTGTTGTTGCTGCTGGTGGAGCAAAGGCGGTGGCAGCGGGAGTAGAAATCTTAGAAGCAGGAGGTAATGCAGCTGATGCTGCTGCAGGCACAATTCTTGCTTTAAATATTACTGATCATGTTGCTTGTTCTATTGGTGGTGAAGTGCCACTTCTAATTTATGATAGTAAAAAAAGCGAAGTGAAATCTCTGTCTGGTCTGGGAAGAGCACCTTTATCACAAGAAGCCATTGACTGGTATATGGAAAACGGTATACCAAACGGTGATATTAAGATGGCACCAGTACCGTCTGTTGTTGACTTATGTACGACTACCCTTAAACTCTATGGGACAATGAGTTTTGAGGATATTGTTACCCCTACACTGCGATTACTTGATGATGGTAATGCTGATTGGCATCCAAAATTAGCTAATACCTTAAGACGGCTTGTTGATGAAGAACGAAACACAAACGGCACTCGTGAAGAGAAAATTCAAGCCGCAAGTGATCGATTCTATGGTCGAAATGGTGTGAATCCAGATATTTCTGAAGAATTAGAATCCTACTATATTGAGAAAGGTGGTTTTTTAAGAAAAGATGATCTTGCTGCACATGTGACAATGGTTGAAGACCCAGTGACTATTGATTATCGTGGGTATACAGTTTGTAAATGTGGTCCTTGGACACAAGGTCCCTATCTTTGTCAGGCGTTGCGTTTACTTGAAGATTTTAATTTGAAAGGAATGGGACATCTATCAGATGATTATATCCATGTGGTGATTGAATCACTCAAATTAGCTATGGCAGACAGAGATAGATATTATGCTGATCCTGAATTCGTTGATGTTCCAATTGAGAAACTGTTATCAGATGAATATACTGAAATCCGTCAATCTTTGATAGATATACAAAGAGCATCGGATGAAGCGAGACCTGGTGATGTTGAAAACATGAAACCCATATTAGTTGATGGTGTATACCGTCCAGGTGATGGAGGAACAACAACCTGTGTTATTGCAGACAAATGGGGTAATGTTGTTTCAGCTACTCCAAGTGCTAACGTATATGTCGAAGAAAATATGGGTGGTTCAACTGGAGTTAGTTGGGGGAATCGTTTACGTAGCTTAAATACGAATCCAAATCATCCAAATTGTATTGAACCAGGAAAGCGTCCCCGTATTACTCTGACACCTACACTGGTATTAAAAGATGGGGAACCAGTATTGGCAATTAGTGTTGCAGGAGGTGATTTACAAGACCAGACATCGATGAATCTTCTGCTAAATTTTGTTGAATTTGATATGTTACCTGAAGAAGCGGTGAGAACACCACGTTTTGCAACCGATCATCACCAAGATTCATTCGATCCCAATCCAATACGGGAGAGGACATTTAAGAAAGCAGGTTCATTAAGTATAAATTCTACCGTTTGTCAGGATGTGATAGATGGTCTTATTAATCGTGGACATAGGGTTGATAAAAAATCACACCCGATAGCGGTACCTGTGATGTTGTATGTTGATAAAGAGAGTGGTATATATTATGCTGCTGGTGATCCCGATGCAAATCGACATGCAGCAGGATTATAAGGAAGAAAGGAATTCATCATTGATTTCTTCTGAATTTAATTGAATCTTTCTTGATATTACCCCATGTAAGACTAAGTTTTCCGGTTGATTCTACTGCTAATCCTTCGGCTTTAAGATTATTATCAATCTCTTTTTCACTGAGTGCGCGCTCATAAATTCGGACTTCATCAATGATACCTTTGTGTGAAAAATCCTCGTTATCATCTTTGTATGCACCAATAGTAAAGAAGATGCGATCAGGATAGTTAATGTCCCCTGATTGAACATCTGTAGAATTCTCCAGTTTTCCATCAACATAGATTTTCATTTCTTTACCATCATAAGTTCCAACTACATGGTACCATTGGTTGACATCGTATGAATTTGCAGTACTAAGGTAGGTTAATAATCCATCACCATCATCAGCTCCATCTGAAGATAGTGCGAAACTGAATGATCTCCAACGAGTGCCAATTAGCCACCCTTTTTCGAATGCACCATTGTCTTGACAAGCTACGATATAACCACCCCATTCTATAAACTGCTCATCCCATACCCATAATTCTAAGGTTATTTCCTTTTTAGGTAGTATGGCATTATTGATATCATCAGTAATTTTTAAACGTGCACCTGCACCACCAGGTAATTGTATACCCTCACCAAATTTACCTTTGACGACTTGTAAGTTCCCTACCATTTCAGCATCTTGGTCACCCCATAAATCTTCTATGGTATTTCCATTTACAGTGTCTTTATCAAAACTCCAATAACTAATTAAACCATCCTCTATTGCAACTGTTTTTGAATCAACCTTGGTTACTATTCCAATCACAAAAATTAGTATACATGTTAAACTTAGAATGGTATGACTCGCTGTTTTATCAATTTGTAAGGGACGCATGTCTTCTCCTTTGTATTAACAATATTTAAATTGTGGATTTAAAAGTGACAATCACGAAAACACCATTTCAATTTTAATAGGTATGGAATACGTTAGTAGAATCTTGATTGAGGACTTAACTATCTGACTAATTGTGAATGTTAAATCGCTGCTGTAGTTGAGTAATAAACCTTCGTATAGATCTATCACTTTGTATTAAACGTTGTAGATCCATTGCATTAATCAGCTCATCTATACGTTCAGTACCGTCTATAGGTGAAGTCCTTGTTGCGTTATAGATTGCATTTAATAGTTGGTGTTTATATCTTCCTTTTTCACATTTATTGTCAGGTTTTGCACAACCCCTTCCATATACTTTTTTAAATGCTTCTGAATCAAGTAATAACCACCTTTCGATATGTGGTTCAGGAATCATATTAATCACGATATTAGAAAATATGGATGTATATTGGTTGATTTCCCTTTCTCTTTCTACAATTCCTTTACAATTACTATCAGTTGCAACGATAATTAAATCTGGTGATTCCACAAAATTATCTTGTAAATCTTGTATATATTGTCTTAATTCAGAGAGGACCTTTCCACGTCCTCCCCGAACACTTGAAGTGTTTAATTTATATGTAAGGTCATATTCATCAGCAGGTCGTTGAATTAATGCAGTTAGGAATTCCTCATGTACAACATCTTCAACAAAAATGTTGATTTTAATCATCAAAATCCCCTCTCAGAATACGATCAGATGGAGACATCGCTTCTTCGTCATTTAATGCCAGCTCAATTTCTGTTGTCTTCCAATGTGGACCTAAATACATAAACTTATATGGTTCGATTTCGGTGTTCCCAGCTACCTTACGACAAATGTATAGTGATTCAGATGGAATCAGATCAGGTAATAACGAGGAATGTGTTGTAACAATGAATTGAATATCTTTAAGAATCATCCGAGTTTCCAAAATTCGTGCGATTCGTCGAATCCTGCGAGGATGTATACCATTTTCAGGTTCCTCAAATCCTATCATAGTTGGTGGATTTTTAGATCCTAACAAGGCTAACAGACCTAATATCCTTAATGTACCTTCTGAAATTACTCTTGAAGAAAATCGCTTTTTATCTTCAAATAAATCTAATTCAACTTCACCTTTATCGTTTAGATGAATGTCAATACCAGTTATACAGGGAACCATCTTATTTAAAGATTTTTCAATAGCCAGAAATTGATCAATATTGTGTGCCTTTAGATTATAGAGGAAGGTAGCAAGATCTTCTCCCATTGGACCTATATCGTGAACAGCTTTAACAGGATTTGGTAAACGCATTTGTTCCCTTGGTTCAAAATAAAAAGTTAACCAACTTGTTAATTCCTCTTGCATAGCAATCAAATGAGGATAGTGTGGAGGATAATGTGTTCTTGATAGTATACTGTAGTCAAGATAACGTTCGTAATATAGTGGGTGGGATTGTCCTTCCATTCGTAGGTGCAGTCGGTCTTCGGTTCTTTCAATGAATGGCTTTCTATTCTTTTTTGGTTTACCTTCAGTATTAACTGCTGCCAGATATTCATCAGACACGCGTAATGTTCCCATCTTTGGAAGCATTTCTATCTCGATTCTGTATCGTAGTTCCTTCTCACGTACTGATATAGATCGTCGTGAAACAGGATTAACTAAATTCTTTGAATCCTTCTTAATAGTTTCTTTTATATTATTAATCCTTTGATTGACTCTATCTATAACAGCAGGAGTAAGTTGAATATCAACTTCAATACTGAAGGATATAATATCCTCTTTTAATAGACTTCTTGTTCCTTCCTGTCCCACAGTGAATGATTCCAATGGATCTCCTCTATATGGTGCTTCAAATGCTTCATATAAGGATCGACAAGTGGCTATACGTGAGAGTAATTGTAATGCATCAAGGAAATTGCTTTTTCCTGATGCATTAGGACCTACTAATACAGTAAGTGCTTCAAGCTTTAACTCAAGATCTACAAGAGACTTATATCCTTTTACTCTTATACGTTTCAGCATAATTGGATTCTCTTTTTAATACCCTAAACTACTTAGATATTCCCTATTGACTTTAGCTGCTTCTGCTGGTGGTCTTTCAGGATAGGGTCGATCAAGTTCATTTGATACCCAACCATCATATCCGATTGCTTCAAGTTCTTTAAGTACAGCCCTAACATCAAGACCAAGGTTCCCTGCTCCAAGTTCAGCAAACCGTGCTTTCTCACCAAAACGTTGTGTTTTATAATCCCAAGTAGCTGGGTCATCGGCGTGACAGTCTTTTAGATGTACATGTCCAATTCTGTTACGTAGTATATCACTTTCAAATACATCCATTGGATCACTACCGGCAGCAAGTAGATGACCAGTATCATATAGTAACCATAGATTTGGTGCAACGGATAAAAGTCGTTCTGCATCTTCTACAGTTTCTATTAACGTCCATAGGTGTGCATGGTGAAAACCTTTTATATCGTGTGCGACACAATAGTCAAGAATTTGATCTAACGTACGGGCAGCATTTTCAAAATCCTCATCAGTTGGATCAGCACCACCCCAATCACCGCGACGTAATGCAGGGACTTCTGCAGCATAATTGCCTAAGGTGACATTATGCTTGACACGATCAAGACCGTCTCCACCGGCATTAACGATATGAAGACCTAAACTACGAGCGAGTGTTGCCATCTCAACAAGACTTTCAGATGAGCTGATGGGTACACTTTCGACACCTTCCCAACCAGCATCAGCGACTTCTCGTAACACTTTTTCGGGATTTTCTTGTTGTTCACCACCGAACTGTATCAAATGACACGCGAATCTGAGATTGCTCATGGATTTATCTCCTTATTAACTATTATTGAGTGCTGTAAGTGAAATTTTTCTTTTTGGATTCTCATACAACCAGGTTTCCATATTCTTTTTGACAGATGTCCATTCGTTATCCAACATTGAAAACCAAGCTGTATCTTTATTTCGATTTTTGACAATCCTGAAGGCAGATCTTAAAATGGTAAAGGGATATTCACTCGTTCAGCAACTGATTTTAGTTGATTCTGATGTCCTTCACCGACAGGAATTCCAATTTCCGACCATTCTTGTTCCCGCTCCCATTCTAATCCACCGGGTAGGTCTGCTCGGTCATAACCTGGTGCTGGTTGCATCTGTCGTGCATCATGAATATGCTGATCAACTTCTTGTTTAAACTCGTCAATAGGTCTGAACCGCGAAATGTCAAATGCTGCAATAAAAGCACCCTGATTTGCACCTTCCCAAATTTTTGGAGGATCGGGTGGTTGATCGAATAACCATATACCTGCTAAAAAACCACCAAGTGTATGGCTAACATGGCTTAATCCTAATATCTTGAAAAATGCTGCTGGACATTGATCAAAAGCAACACCTCCATCCATACTCAATGCCATATCTACAACAATAGGTGGTTGATCTCCTGATGGAATGGCAAAACTCATAGGTGATGCCCCGGTAGCAGTAGTAATCGAACTACTTGGACTATGTCGAAAACGGTGGCAAGATACTGCGAAACCAACGCAATCTTCTTCGAGTGCAAGTCTTGTATATTTACCTGCACTTCCAAAATGAAAGTGATTACGACTGGTAGCTGCACCCATACCCATTTCTTTTGCTTTTTTTACTGCTGCTTTTGCTGCGTGATATGATGCGAAATGTCCCATACCACCATCACCGTCGTAGATTGCTGTGGTAGGAGAATCATCAATGCATTGTATATCTGGTTGTGGATTTACATTGCCATCAAGCATCATCCCAACGTAACCAGGGGTTTGCTGTGTGCCATGACTAAAAACACCGCGAAGATCTGTAAGAACTAAGAGATGAGCCATGTGGGCAGCATCTTCGTCAGTTGTACCTGCTTTCTTAAATGCTGAACTGATAAATTCACGCATTGCATCAGGCATTACCCGGATAAATTCTTTTGGTACTACATTCATATTTTTAAACCTTTATATGATAATTTGAAGAGGATTACTTGACTATCTTTAAGTTGAAGATGTTTCACACTTGAAATGTTAAATTGACTTATCTGGTAAAATTGATTACCAGAACACCTTGGTATCATAGTATTGGTTATAATACCATAGCAACAAAGTTAGCAATAGGAAATTTTAAATAGATATCATAACAATGTTTTCGTCTGTATGTTGAATGGTAGATAATTGAGTGAGAATATGAAATGGTTGGTCTAATTATTTTGATACAATCAATTTGTTATTAAAATGGAACTGTATCCGTTCTAAAGATATATGGGTGCTTCAATAGACCTGTCTACGAAATATTTATAGAAGATATGTTTAAACCACATTCTTGAGTCCCATAGGGACGGAATGTTTATAGCAAAGATGCTTGCTTCATATTCATGAGTCCCGTAGGGACGGAATGTTTATAGATAGACGGGACTGTATCCGTTCTAAAGATATATGGGTGCTTCAATAGACCTGTCTACGAAATGTTTATAGAAGGTCATACGTCTCATGAAAACTCCACCTATATGTTGATATAGACATTCCGTCCCTACGGGACTCATTCAGTTAATTCATCCGTTTTCTATAGACATTCCGTCCCTACGGGACTCAAAACCAATAAACCATAGTCTAAATTGACACCAATGAATCAACGGTATGAATGCTATATGAAGATTAAAATAATAATTCGGTAATGTGTTAGAAATTCGAATCAACGGTATGAATGCTATTTAGCATTCCCCGTGGTTAGGAAACCGAACCTACCAAGTTTGGGAAAATGGGAATTACCGAATTTAAAACTTAATCTTCATATAGCATTCCCCGCCTACGGAGCAATTAGAGTTCTGAAAATACATCATTTAACCCTTTTCCTTGATACATGTCATTTTTATCAAAGTAATTTTCAGCAATTTTATGAATTTCTTCATCAGAAAGTCCATGTGCCCAAGCTGCATATTCAAGAAGTTGAGCTACAACATCCCTTGGTGTTCTTCCACGTTTGAATTCTACGATAACAAGATTACCATCGATATCAACACCCAATAGATCTGAATATATCGTACCTTCTTCATCTTTAGCACTCGGTTGTCTATCAATCCATAAGATAGTTTCATTCTGAATTAGTGCCCATGGACTATTTTCTAACCAATCATCAATATGACTCTCATATTCTAAGCTTGTTTCCTTCGCATGTATAAGTTTACATTCTGATGTCTCTTTACCCTCTAATCTATATATTGCCAATTATAACCTCCAAAAAGAGAAAGCGAGGCATATATACCTCGCTTGCATTAGTAGTGGAAATAGTATCAATGTATATCACCTAACAAAACAGGAAAGGAATTCTTGTGAACGAATTAGACCTTCAGATTCTGATTCCCATGTTTGCCAATATCGGTAGTCTTCCAATTCTACACTGAATATACCATCAAAACCTTCATCTTCAAGGATTTGAACAACCCTTAACCAATCTACAATACCATCACCAGGAATAGTGTATCGCCACCAGTCTTCACCGAATCCTCGCGCCCCTTTAAAGCTGGGTCCCAGATTACCGTGTAAATACATAGCTTCTTCATCAAATGCAGTGTCTTTTCCGTGAACATGTTTTACTTTCGATGCAAATTCGTATAATGCGCGTATATGGTCAATCCCTATTCTAACAAGATGGGATGGGTCATAATTGAGTCCTAAACCTGTAGAGGGACAATCTGCAAACATTGCACGCCACATTTCCGGTGTACATCCAAGTGCAGGATATGAAGGTGCACCCCCTGGCCAACCTTCAATAACGATTGTAATATCTTTAGATTCAGCATATTCAGCGATTGGTGGAACAGTTTGCTTCCAAATATCATAGTTTGCTCCACGTCCTAAACTTGCATCTTCTGGAACAAAAACACAAAACATAAGATGTACATCATTTTCTGCTGCAGCATCAATAGCTGCTTTTGCTTTCTGTGCACCAGATTTCTGTGTAGACTTTTTTGTACTGAGTAGTTCGCGCGTTCCAGGTAAATCTGCAGTACCAATTTCTAACCCTGCATCCCTTGCAGTTTTGACGACTTCAGGAGTTGCTTCTCCTATATCCACTGCTTCAAAACCGTTATCTGCACACCATTTACAAAAGTCTTCAAAGGGTAATTGTCTTGCTGTTCCAGGTATTCGTAAACCTATTTTCATATTTTTCCTTACTGTTTTATATAAATATTTCCATTTGATCGTGCAATTTTAATATCCCATTAAACCACAACAACGACGACATACTGGCATTGGACCATCTGTACTTAGAGACTGACGGAAAGCAGTAGCTTTTTGATTATTCCACATATCTACTGCTTTATCCTCTTTAATATTACCAATAATGTAGTCGTGATAATCTCGACACAGACTCACATCACCGTTACTATCAATTTCCATGGTCATAAAAATACTGACACATTGATTGTATCCGAAGGTTTGTTGATGATCTGTGTAGTATCTTTGAATTTCCCCTTTTGAATTCAACCGTGGCATCATTATAGGAGGACATCGTTTCTGTTCTTCAGATAAGTTTTCCATTTCTTCAAACCTATCTAATATAACACCATGATCAAAATCCTTCCATGTTCCGATCCATCCATAATGTGTCTGAGGTTTAAACCCAAACCGTCTTTCAAAATCTTCAGTATGTTCTTGTGCAGATTCTGCATCAATCCACCATGTTAGATAAAATATCTGTGCGTCAGCATACTCACTTGTGAATTTATAAAGGTCAACTACAACATCTATGTTATACATGGTTACACAACTGAGGGGTATGATATATGGAAATGCTTGATTTCTATTGTCTTTTTCTGCACTGAGTGTTTCTAATGCTGCTTTTACATCTTTGAAGTTATCATAGTTTTCACTTACCCCTGGTCGTTGTGTATTGTGTACTTCTTCATTCGGACCATCAACACTAATGTAGATAATCTTACATGTTTCTAAGATATCGTCTGCCCATCTTGCTATATTCGTTGCATTACTGACCAGAGAAATAGGCATACCCTTTTCTTTAATGTAATGAAGTAATTCAATGATACCGGGATAAAGCATCGGTTCACCACCCCAGATATACCATACAGGTGACCATCCGGCTTCAACTACTTGATCAACGAGTTGCTTGTATACTTCAACTGGAACTTCTCGTTGTTTTAATTCCTTTAATGATTTTCCAACAAGATAACCGTTATCTCCCCATTGTCCACAGGAGTGGCAACGTAAATTGCACATATCTGTGATTCTAAGACTTACCAATTGAACAGCATCCCCTTTACCATGTTTTGCACCAAATGGATGTCTCCAATTAAATGTTTCCTTAGCTAACTGATATCGCATAAATTTTTGCGATGTATTCCAATCCTCAGAGAATGCAGTAGCAAGTTGGTTCACAAGGAATCTTGAAGAGATTCTACTTCTTAACGCCATTAATTCTCCTTCTTATTGTTTCCTATTCAATGCTGATATAATGAAATTATTACTAATGAAAATCTTAAATTCTATTCTTCATCTGATCTTACAAGTGATAGTGCAGCAGAATTTAGACAATATCGTTTACCTGTAGGTTTAGGACCATCATCAAAAACATGACCCAGGTGTGCATCGCATTTACTACATAATACTTCCGTCCGAGGCATGAAGAAAATACTAAAATCTTTCTTTGTTGCAATAGAGTCATGATTAACCGGTTCCCAAAAACTCGGCCATCCTGTTCCTGAATCGTATTTAGTGTCTGAGGTAAACAGTTGATTCCCACAACATATACATTGATAAATACCGGTTTCTTTACAATCGTGATACTCTCCACTGAATGCCCGTTCTGTGCCTTTTCTTCGTGTAATTTTATATTCTTCTGGAGAGAGCTGTTCTTTCCATTCTGCATCTGATTTAACAACTTTTCCTTCACTCATATTTAACTCCTCAAGGTCTTATTGTATACTATCATATCTATGTTAAAAAAATCAAGAATGAAACCCTCATTACTCCCGCGGAACGATATGTAGTGAATAACACATAGCACTCCGCTGGAGTGCGAGAATGTACCGATCATATTCTCTATAGACATAGCACTCCGCTGGAGTATAGTATTCTTGTAGGATTTCACTGATATGTTCAATTAGCAAAAAAGACTTATCATTAGAAACTCAACTTCCTCATGAGGAAGAATAGTCCAAACTAACTATAGTTTTTAATTATCCTTTTTTATACGACCAATGACCTTACAGGTTGTTGCTGTTAGGATTTTATATTGTACCCCTCCCCACACAATTTTTCTTTGAAATATTGCATAAAATGCATTGATTCCTGCAAGGAATATTGAGATGGGTGCAACATATTTACTTACCCGAATTATATCATTAACATTAGGTCTATCACGTAACCATTTTGGTAGATTTCGACATACAAGTTGATAAACAAATATCTCAAAAAACGGAATAAAAATGATCGGTAGAAGAGATTTTCTCCAGTAAATAAATGGTATTGATCCGAATATCAATAGACCTTTAGGGAAAAACATGATTAGAATACCAAGCCATTGCGCTAATAGACCCATATGACAAGTCATTATCATTTGTCTGTTGGTGAATTCGATGACTTGTTTCCATGTTCTGTTTTGAGTACGGGTAACAGCGATACAATCTGGAACAAAATGTATTTTCAATTTTAGGTCTCTCACAGCTTTTGTTGTATTTAAATCTTCAATTGTGGCATTATCCCATCTCTTAAGTATTTCACCTTGATGTAGTATCTCTTTCCGAAATGCATTTGAACCACCCCAGACCATAGCAAAACGATGGTCTCCTTGTAATCCTAATTGGTAATTTACCCAGACTGCTTCAACGAAAGTAGCAAAATTCCAATTTAGAGGTGAATAAAATCTCCCGCCTACAGTGACACCAATATTTGGATCTTGTAGAGGCGTGACAAGTAATGATAACCAATTTTGTTGAATCTCTACATCCGCATCAACAAAAGCTATTACCTCAACATCCTTAGGTAATGTTTCTATAACCGTGATAAGGTTTTGGATCTTTTGTGATCTTGGTAAGTTATTATCAATAATGTTTGGTGCTAAGTAAACATCAGCATTATTCACATCATCTACAAGTCTTTGAAGATGTGGGTACGATATATCGTATCCATCTCCATTCATCTGATGGGTTATGAAGTAAATGTGGTGATCCCCTTCATAATCTTGATGTAGAAGACTTTTTACATGTCCTTCTGTATCGTTATCCCATCCATAATGTGGTGCAATGATAGCGACTTTGGGTGAGTATTTCGGTCTATTAGACTTTCTTTCCCGGCGTGTATATAGGAAAGATTGACATATCATCAGAAACTCTACAAGGAATAATGCATAAGCTACAACAAGTATATAGTTTTCCACAATTTATTTTTTCTTATTATCATTGAACTGTTGATGAATACATTTCTTTGAAAACCGAAGATATAACAATTCAATTTATCATTCTTGTATCCGTATCCAATTAAGTTCTATGATTAGATTAGATATGACTTCTGAATTTATGAGAAATATTTGATCGGATTGATTTTTTAATCTACCATAATATCTTTTTTTTGAATCTTGATTTCCAATTTGTAGTATATATGATTCTTCCTGTAACTCAACAGTAATTTGTAAATACGGTTTATTCAATCCTGTAATACTATCAGAAAAACTTAATTGTTTTTTAATTTCCTTACTTAAATACTCATCTACTCTTAAATCAATCAGTCTATATTGGAACGCTTTTATTTCTGCATTATTCACATCTTCTTTTACGGGTGATGTCAATCTCCAGTTTCCTTCATACTGTTGACAAGTGAATGATCTTGAATTAGATTCTAATGAATCTTCATCATATTTAACTGATATTCGAATGGGTTCATCTATTTTAAATCTAAAAACTTGCTTATTTGATAACCAATTTTCTGCTTCATATAATTTATCAATCAATCCACGTTTTACTGTTGCAATCTCAGCAGATATTTCTGTCATGACATACACAGTGTCTTCCGATGCAAGATTTCCAATTTTTAGAATTGCCGGTTTCTCTTCACCTTTAATTGTGAATTTCAATGACATTCTTGGTGGATTGAGTCCATATTTAGATAGTCGTTTATCAGGTTTAGAAATGAAGGATACTGCTTTAAGTGAATCTACACCAAATAGGAGATCACTTACGGCTTGAGGGTCTGCATGGATTTTTTGAGTAGTATGTAATTCCCATAACTCATCAAGTTTGATTGCAATTATTTTCTTCTGTCCCTGTTCTATTTCAAACTTTATTGTATCTTCCCGTTGAAAATCCATCACCCGTTTATCCCGAATATCATGAATGGTTTTATCGACAAGTCTAATGATTCTATCACTTACGGTATATATTCCACCTATATTTGATGATCGAACGTAAACAAATCCTTCTTCATTATTAGTTTGTGTATGAGTATTTTTGACTTTAGAACCGATATCAAAATCAATACTACCGTTAGCATGATTCATCTTCAGTTTTATTTTCGGATTTAGTAATCCATAATTTTCTAATAATGAGATAGCTTTGTCCCCATCTACTTCGAATGTTGATACTTTTAGATCATGTAATTCGGTTAGAATGGATTCAATCTGTTCACTATCAGCACTTATATTAATTGGATGGATTATTTTCCATATACCTTCTACCTTTTGACAGGTAAACTCTTCAGGTTTCTCAAATTGTATTTGTGTGATGGTTTTTGGATTATAACTTAGGATAGACCTATCTCGGATGTCGATTGGAGATTTAGACAAATCTTGGAGTGCACTTGATTCGATTAAAAAAATATGATCTTCTGTTGTTTCCTTTGTATATACTGAGTAATTGATTGCTTTTTTCCCAATGAAGAAAGTCTTGGGTTGTCCTTCTTGATTTGTCCATAATTTTATCTGAATTGTTGGTTTTTCTAAACCATATTTCTGATAGTCTGTAACTTCAAGCTTTTCTTTAATCTGTTTTTCTACGAAATCTGAGATTAGTTCATTTATTTTACTTGTGTCAGCATTCGTTATAAAGGGTGATGTGATCTTCCAATTTGAGTATGTATCTTTAATTATAGTTAAATCTTGAAATCCACTATCCTGATATTTTATGTCAATCCTTTGTATTTCATTCGTGTAAAGATTATAGATTTCAGAAATCCTTGGTTTAAATTTTTCAGTAGTGGATTCTTCAGAATTGTGAAGAAACAGGAAGTATGTTATTGCCAAACCAACCAATATAAAAATAATACTTATGGTTGAACGGAAACTCACTGTGTTCCTCCTTCCCGACGATACCACCAAACAACTAATCCTGCAATAAAAATTAGTATAGGCAAAAGAAATACAGAAATGACTTGTACGACTCTCATCTGGTTGATATTCATCTTCCGTAATATCTCACTCTTAGGATTTGGTTTATTAATAGATATGAGTTCTTCATCATAAGAAAGCCAGTTGATAACAGAAGATATGAATGGAGCATAGGCTGGAACATCTGGATTATCGGTGGCAAATATGGCATCGGTGGCAAAATCGGAATCACCAATGACCACTATCCGAGTTGGTGTTGTTTTACTATCAGATCTAACTTTATCCTTCTTTTTTTCTACAATAACACCTACTGATACTGGACCAGGTATATCAGTATTGGGTGTATATCCGTTTAAACTAAATGTACCATCTGCATCACGTTCTGTCTCCGCCCAACTAATACCAACAGAGCTTTTTGTTTCCAAGATGGTCTTTACATTTAATTTATCCTGGTTGTCCTGATAAGGGGAGACTGATCTACAATAGATAAATGGAATTGTCTCATTCACATAATGCTGTGTGATCTCATGATAGATAAAGTTTAAATTTAATCCGATTGCCCCTTGAGAGAAAACATAGAAATGTTGTCTGTCGATAACAAAATCATTCCCGATTTTCACACCCCATTTTTGCATTAATGATACTAACTCACTCTGTATATCCTCAACTGAATTCAATGATGGATCAAGTAATAATAGTAATTTACCATTGTTTTTAAGATAGCGGTCTATCATTCTTATTTCTTGTTTTTTTATTGGTTTCTTTGGTCCGGCAATTATCAATACATCACAGTCATCTGGAACTTTGGTTTCTTTTAGAAGAGTTAATTGGTGTACAGTATAATTGACTTTTTCAAGTTCAGTTTTAACCTGACTATACCTAAAATTAGAAGAACCATCAATCCCATGTTCACCATGACCAGTCAAAAAATATACTTTCTGTGTAATACCTTGTATCAATTTTAGTATAGCAGTTGTAAATGCTTGCTCATTTACAATTGTAACCCTTTCGAATCTATCGCCTGAATCAAAGACTGTTGTACCATCAATACGAATATCATATTTTTCTTTTAAATCAATCTGTAATTCTGGATTCTTAAAAACTACATTTATGAGTTTATTTTCACGTTGATATGCTTCTAATTGTTCTTGAACTAATGATTTTTCAGGATTTGTGTCTTTAAAGAAAGCTATAACATTAATTTTTTTATCAAGGTTTCTGAGAATTTGCTTTGATTGTTCTGATATTGAATAATGTTTAAACTTTGTAATATCTATACTTCTGTCTATCTTTTGAGAAACAATGATATTGATGAATACCGCTATTCCAATTATACCGATTATACTAACAGCTACATTTAGACCATAACGAAATTGTCTGCTTTTAATTAGGTTTTTTAATTCAATGGAACGGAATTTTATGAATATACCAAATGTGATGATGGATATAAACAGAAATATACCAAATGGCAGCCATGCTTTTAGAAATATAGATGCAATTGCTACAAAACTACAGATTAAGGCAATGAAGCCAAAAAATGAACCCAATAAGTCTCTGCCTTTCATTGTTATCTCCACTTAGAGGATTCAATTGACTTAACAGTAGCAAATAAACACACACTGGTAAAACTTAGATAGAATACTACATCCTTTAAGACTATTATTCCCCGAGAAAATTCAGTGTAATGTACATGAAATGATAAATAACTCAGAACCTTAGCAATTGAACCTGCGCGGTTGGAGAGAATTCCTATAATCCATAATATGAGTATAAAACCAAAACTTGATAATGCTGCAACTATCTGGTTTCGACTCATAGAGGACATAAATAATCCCAGTGAAATAAAGCATGAACTGATGAGAATCAATCCAAGATAACCACTAATAATTAGTCCTATGTCTAAGATACCAAAAAAGAGTATTAGAATTGGGTAGAGGAGAGTTAGGGTAAGCATTACCAAAAGTAACACCATACATGCAAAGTATTTGCCAAGAACAACATGACTATCTGAGATTGGTGAAGTAAGAAGGAGTTCAATTGTACCGGATTTTCGTTCTTCTGCAAATAGTTTCATTGTTAGAACAGGAGTAAAAAAGAGGAGAATAAATGCCATTTGTGAAAAAAGTGTCTGCATTACAATTGAACTTAAACCACTTTTTTCACTTGTCAAGATAAGTATCACTGAGAAAAGAAATCCAGATAATGCTGTAAATACAAAACAGACGAAATATGCAATTGGAGATACAAAGTATGTATATAGTTCTTTTGTACATACTGCTAATATGTTCTTCATGTTTATTATTGGGTTATTTGGTAAACTGCTTCCGCACTTTACCTATAAAGAAGGGACCGAGAGAATCAATATATTTCGTAGTCTGCTCAGTTTTTCTCATATCTTGTATCAATCGAGATAAAGGGTATAATTCGGACCCTACTAATCCTATGACAAATTCGTTATCATTGGTATTTAATCCAAAACATGATAATCTTATGTCTCTGGCATATCCACCCTCTGCATAACTTCTGCCTAACATAGCATGCTCACCTAATATGCGTCCACGTTCTCGTGGATCAAGTTGATAAAACTCAGGTTTTCTTCTCAGTGGATACCATATTGCCCAAGTTAAATCAGGATTGAGTGCATTAGACATTGGTTTGGTAATTAACCATTCTTCTAAATTAGGCTCTCTGCCACTTGAATATGTTCTACCTAACATTGTCATATCTGACCGGTAAGACAATTTGTCTGAAAGATGAATTAAATTTGTTGATTCAGTTAAAAGGTCAGATGGATTTTCAGCCATTAATAGAATTCCAATTCCTGTAGGATTATTAAGATCCTCGTATAGAACAGAATTCAAACTACTCTTGTTTAGATTTTCGTTAATTGAGTCAATGTCATTATCAAAGACGTGTAGTTGGAAATACAAACGACGATCACTATATTGTGGTTCACCATCAATAGGAGTGCCAATTTCACGGATATCAAGTGTTTCTGGTTTAGGTGTTCTATTATTTTCTGATTTCATAATGATATGGACTGATACATATCATCGTTTTGTGTTATATGATTCACGAATCCATTCCTCAAGTATAGGATCTGGATTTTCAATAACTTCTTTTGGGAAGGTAAACGATGTTTGACCAGTGTTTTGTTTAATTAAATTTAATCCGTGTTGATAACTTTCTAATATAGAATCACAGATATTCTGTATAGATTTATCTTCTGCTATTGCTTTATCACTTATAAGGTTAGTTGCTTCTTCGTTAAATACGATATTCAGATTATGTTTACTTTGAAAAGAGGATTCATATCTTCGAACCTGTTCACATAAAACAGTTCTCTTATTGTAATTAGGATCTTGAATTATATTTTGTAGTTCTTTGTCAGGATCTTCTACTACATCAGCAGTAACAACGAATTCCTTTACATTGGTAGATGGTAGTTCAAACTTATAATTGCGTAGTGATCGCTCACATACAGTCATAAGTGCCCGGGCGCCTGTTTTCTGTTCAATTGCTTTTTCAGCAATTCTGTGTAATCCTCCATCAGAAAAGAATACTGAAATACCATAAGCCCTGAAAGCATTTTCATACTGGCGAATAATTGAACCTTCTGAGTGTTTTAAAATATAATAGAGATCATTTACTTCCAATTCATTACAGATGACATGAACAGGTAACCTACCAATGAATTCAGGTTCAAAACCAAAATCAATAAAATCCTTTGGTGTCACATGTTCGAAAAACTGTGCTATATCTTCTTTTTGTTGAGCCACCTCAGCATTAAACCCAATTCTACTGTGATGCATTCGTTGTTTTATAATTTTCTCTAACCCAGTGAATGCGCCACTTATAATAAATAAAATATGTCGAGTATTTATGACTTCCTTATCAACTTTGCCCTGTTTCTGAAACTGCATTGCAGCACGCATCTGTGAAGCGACGTCATTTCCTGCTCGTAGGTCAACTTCAGTTTCTTCCATTAATTTCAATAAACCTATTTGTACACCTCGCCCACTAACATCGCGTCCTATAATGTTCGGTGGGGTTGCTATTTTATCTGCTTCATCAAGATAGATAATACCATATTGTGCTAATTCAAGATTGTCATCGGCTTGGGATACCAGTTCACGAATTAGGTCATCAACATTTGCCCCGACATATCCTGTCTCACTAAACCGAGTAGCATCAGCCTTAACAAATGGCACTCCTATTAACTTTGCTATATGTCGAATAAGGTATGTCTTACCGACACCTGTTGGACCCAACATGACAATATTCTGTTTGGAATAATCAGCATCAGCTACTTCTGGGTTCTCATGGCATTCACGAACATGGTTATAATGATCACATACAGCAATTGCAAGTGCTTTCTTTGCAGCATCTTGTTTAATGATGTACCGATCCAAGTACTTTTTAATCTCTTTAGGTTTGAGATCAAATTTTAGGTCAAAAGTTTTCTGTGGTTCAGGTTCTGTTTCATCAGTAGCATCTTGTTGAGGTTGTCCAGTTCGAAAATCAACACCTATACCGATCCTGTCACCATACTTCTTTTTTAGATTTTCTTGAAATTCTTGGATTTCTCTTTGTAAATCTTCTTCAGTTGGTATTTTCTTATTTGTAATCATAATTGAAATTAGATAAAGATTATAATTATCTCTCTTGGTAGTTTGGTTAACTTAAAACATTAGCATAGAAAAAGGGTGGCATAGTCAATGCGACTACATCATCGTCTCCAGATATTTCGCGTGCCATTGCAAGTGCATCATCCAAATTTTTTGCCCAATCAACACCTAATCGTTTTGCAACATTTGGATCTTTAGGTCCTACTAATATTACTTTAGAAAGGTATTTTAGTGGATAGGTTGCCCAATACCATACAGTAAATGGATGAAACCCATGATGTGCATATTTATTCCTATAACAATCAATTAGATATTCGTCTTTTGCATATTTTTCTTGATATTTCTGTTGCATTTCAAATGGTTCAGTGGTATCTGAAAGTACTTCATCATAGAACATCTTATAGGCAACATGATACTCATCGTGGAAAATCTCAAAGGTTGGATTCATTATAATGACAACCCCATTTTCTTTGATAATTGGTTTATTATAAAACCAATTGAATACATACCCTAAAATATCACTTACTACCAGAACAGGATTAATTCGTGCATCCACAGCATACGGACTCATATCTGGGAGTCCAAAAACTAACGTACTATACTGACGTGGAATATCAATTGATAACTGTTCCTTCATCATCTCTAATGTTTTTTCATGAACTGCATCAATATCTCCTGCATTAATGCCTATTGGCTCGTAATCAGTGCGAACACTCTTTAGTATACTATATCTGATAGATTCTGGTAAGAGAGATAATGTTGGGGGAGTAAACGCTTTTACAACTTTTTCAATAATATTACAGTCTTTATTAGGTTTGCCAACATACTTAAGATGGAAAGGATATAATGCCCCATTCATAGCTGCTTCAAGGACAAGAATAGGTGTTTCTTTTTGAATTAGTCGACTCATCCTTTCTATGCATGCATGCATGTGTGATCCATCAGGTTGCATGACATGTGGACTCTCTGCTGTCATATGAGGTGAATGGTGCGGGGCAATTGAATTATATGTCCCAAGACCAACAGCAACAGATTTGTGTCCTCCATTCAACGGAATTTGAATCATATCTACATATATGACTAAATCAGAATCAAGGACAACTTTGTCTGTCTCAACAATCTCATCATTTTCTGTCTTTCCAACTTCAATGATCTGTTCTGAATCTTCAGCATCAAAGTTTCTAAGTTGATTTGGATAGAACTCATCCATTATGTTTTTACCTAACATATAAGTGAGTTCATGCTCTTTCATCTTCCGATGTAATGCCACTGCACACATTAATTGAATATTCTCTTTTTCAACTCCGTAATTATATAACATTATAAGGAGTGTTTCAATCATGAGCTGCCGTAGGTCAGGTTTCTTTGTGGCAGGAAAGGGTTGGCAATTGTCATCAAATAGAATTAACACTTTTGAATTACCATCAACCAGATCCCTTAATGGAGGCATATCAAGTGGATTAATAAATGCATCTTGGGTATATTCACGAATCGCATCGCGTTTAATCCCTGGTAGGGGTGGGTTGGCATAGAATATATCAGAATTGTCTGGTATTTTTGCATTGACAAGATGATTGCCAAAGTATGTGAAGTATTTCATTTATTTTGGTATTGAGTATAAGTGGTATAGTATAAATTTTATGATAGTAGTATATCATATCAAGAGGTTATATTCAATTGTGGTTAAAATCTTGGTTGATTTAGTTTTAGTTTTTAGTTGTTTCCAATCTATAGTGGTATTTTCAGAGTATAGGTGTTTAAAAATGAAAAAAGTTACACTTTTTGTCACATGGTGTGACATTGATAAAACCTCTCTCCCGTCAGTACTACAATGGGTTTATAGCCACTTTTTTATAAGAACAAGAATTTACAAAAATGCTGAATTTTGTGTCTTTTACTTTTCTTCTAAGTCATTGATTTGGATGTGTTTGGGATAATTGATATCCTAACTATCCATTCTGATAAGATATTAGAACATATCCCATAAATCATATATTTCGAGGATTCATTGTTCTTGCCCTGTATAATATATCTAAAATATGGACGGGGAGACCCCGTCCCCACGAGGGTGTGTAAAGTTTTTGTCACTAAACATTATGCTGCTATTGCATCTGGATACCCATAATTATCCCAAGTATCAATCTTTAGCATACATCTCAACTCCAGTTATGTTAGATCTATGGATACTGTGTATTGTAAAAAGCTGTTAATTTTTGTCGTCTTGAATTGTTTACACATTCACGGAAACCTTCACGGAGCAATTTTACGAATCCTTATTCTATAAGGGTTTATAATTAAAGTAGACCAATTCTCCGTGAATCACACACGTTAATTACACTATAACTTAAGTATGTATTAAGTACTTATATGTTTTTCATACGCAGTGTATTGGCACATAGCACTCCGCTGGAGTGCTAGACTATTCCGATATTGTTTTCTATAGACATAGCACTCCGCTGGAGTGTAAGAATGTACTGTACGAACGTTCAAATTTATGAGATACACCATAGAAATATTTTTACAACACAATTTTTACAACATCATGTTTTAAACTACTCTAAAGTCAGTCCCAGAACGGGTTTTTTAGAAATACCTAAAAAAATGTTAATTTTTTTTATTTTTTTAAGAAAATTCATACTCTGTTCATGTTAGAAGTGTCCTAAACCCTGTTCTGGTATAGGTTTGTAAGGGTATGAGATTTTAATTTCTATTTTACAACTGTTGTAAAAGTTTTACAACAGTTGTAATAGTTTCATGACTACATTTTATGCTATGTTTTTTCTGTAATATATATAGTAACATAATAAAAACACGTGTGTCAAGTTTAAAATTTGTTTTTGTGATGTTTTTCTAAATATTCTTTACATTTGTTATCTAAGTAATAGGACACTATTTCAATATTTTTTCTTTTGTTGTTTATTGGTTGGGTTTTCTTCAATAATTCTTCAATTATTTTTCGATTGTTATGTTTAGTTGAATATTCTATGTGTTAATTCAAAGAAGGAGGAGTGGATGGAAGGGATGTCTTTGTCTGAACCACGGATTACGCGGAGAAGAGGGTATGTTTGGAAGAGATGGGATGGAAGGATGGCAATTTGGAATCTTCACGATGCATAATTGAAAATGCCGTGCGAATGTGTTATACTTACGATATATGCAAATCATTGCCAGAGAGGTTAGGAACTATATCACACCAGAAGGACGTAACCCGTTTCGTCAGTGGTTGACACAACTCCGAGATAAAAGAACACGTGCCAACATTCAGAGACGAATTGCACGTCTACAAGAGGGAAACTTCGGTGATTGTAAAAGGTTAGGGAGTGATTTATATGAACTGAGAATAGACTACGGACCAGGATATAGGATCTATTTTGGCACGTTTACTTCTCATATTGTTATTTTGCTTTGTGGTGGGCAAAAAGGGACGCAACGACGGGATATTGCAAGAGCTCAAAACTATTGGAACGAAATTAGGAGCAGGGACAATGAACACGGAAACAATACTTAAGCAGACTACCAGTTTTAGAGACGACCTTTTAAATGACCTTACAGATACAGAGTTAGCGATGTATTATTTGGAGTCAGCCTTATCGGACTATAAGGAAGATGGTAACACGGAGTCGATCTGGATGGCACTGCGTGATGTTGTTGAAGCACAGGGTGCGATTTCTGAACTTTCCAAACGAACGGGTATTGATGCTGAAACTCTCTCGGATACCTTCTCTAAAGAGGATGCCCCGCGGTTAGAAATGCTCAGCACTATATTGAAATCATTTGAGTGTGAGTTGCCAGCTAAACTTAGTGCAGATGTGGATGAGACATATTCACGGACTCCAACCAATCCATAGCGGTATGTTCGTCCTGCTTGATAGCGATTTCAACTGCACGTTTGGCAGATACCAGAAGGTGCTTGGTGTGATAGCGTAAATTATAGGAGAAAGTATAATGGGTAGGTTAGTATTGATGGAATTCAAGGGGTGGTGTCTAAAGTCACAATCACATTTCGGAAGTCGTCTATATTGATACCGTCTATTGTTAGTCGAAGGACAATCAATTCATCTGTCGGATTGAAAGATATATGTCCCATTATAACATGTACCTCATCCCCTTAGGAAGCTCACCCGTATAATGTATCGCTGCACCACCTTTATAATACCCTGAAACCTCATAAATATCAGCACGGGATTTGCTATGGGCAGTAACAACGCCGGAAAGTAGTTCCGTATTTTCGCTTATTTCACAGTCAATGATAAAGAGCCATTCGTCAGGATATTTCTGTTCCATCTCTTCAAGTGTGAGTCGTTCATTAGACATCTTTCTTTCCTTCTTTGTGGAATATCATTTTAGTAATACGGTAATAATGAGACAATCAGTGTAAGAAGACTTGTAACGCCGAGAACCGTTAATGCCGTGATATGCGTTTTTATGACCTTGATGTCATTCTTAAGATCTTTTTTGACTTCTATAATGTCTTTCTCCGAGTCTGTCATGACACTCTCCCGGTATTGGAGTTGCAACAAGTATTAAACAAATTTTATCATAACAGGACAAAAATTGCAATTGTGTCATAATTCTTAAATACCCCATGAGAAACGGATTCCAACCAATCAATAGCAGCCTGTTCGTCTTGTTCGATTGCGATTTCGACGGCGTGTTTGGAGTGTTTCGGAAGGTCTTTGGCGCGTTTGCGTCCGTTGAAGGATTCAAGCATCTTTTGTTGGATTTCAGTCTGTTTTTCTTTGGAAAGGATGAGAACAATTGTGTTGTTATGGCATTTTGGTGGAGAAATGTTTAAAATCAGGTTTTAGACTCATTCATAGCAATCTCCTGTCAAGTTCCGATATATCTGGTATTCCAATTGTTCATGATGAGGTTGTTAATCATTACACAGTGCAGGAAATACTAATCAGGAGGACTGGTCTTTTTGAAGATCTCGCCTAATTTTTAAGTACTCAAAAAGAGCTCTGGCATACGAGTTACCCGCCCCTTCTGTTATTTCCTTTAAAAATTCGTCTGTGCAATTAACAAAATCGAAACCTGCTTCTTCAATTGCCTCTTCCATACTGGATGCTGTTTGTGTGACAAATTCTCGATTTTTGTCAAAATAGTACATGTCTAAACTCATTGGACTTCTCCCGATTTTTTATGTCCCTGCCACGGTGGCACTACAAAAAACATCTCTGATTTGTGGTGGTGCTGCAGAAAATTGGTTAATGGATAGTATAACAGAAAAAGGGTGGAATGACAACTCTTGGTTCATGTATGAGTGTGTAAAGTTTTTGGCATTAATTTACGTAATAGAAACGTATCAAATACATGTTCTTAATATAAACTGTATCAAATTCTAATTTCACACTTTTTCCATAAAACTTATAATAATTTGAAGAAAATATAAACATATAGCAACTAACACACATATATCACAATAATATAAAATAAATTAAAAATATTTGTCAAAATGAAAATAAAATGATACAATACTATATCGTTCAATAATTATAAACTAAAGCAAACACATTACTTGGAAAATACGAAATATTGTTTATATCGTGAAAGGGTAACTGTTTTCTAATTAGTTAGGCTTCTAAACTTTATGCCAAATTCAACCAAATCCACTATCTGGGAAATAGGAAATCCATGTTAGAATTACAACTAAAACATTCAGAATTATCACCTTATAAGCAGATACAGAGGAAAATCAATGCGAATTCAACCGAATATTTTTTTAGTTTTTCTAATTTTAAAATTTTACACCTATTAATCAAATCCTTTGTTATCCCAATCCACAACAGGGTTTTCGGCTCATTAAGAAATCATTTCTTAAAAAGCAACTCAAAAAACTTGAAAAACTCAAAAAACTTAAAATTAGACCGACTTCAAACAAAACAGACTATCATACACACCAGAAAACTACAGTGTATCTCATTACTACGACTCGTCCATACAGATATAATTCTCTTTATAGATTTGGTGTTTCCCTGTCCGTTGGTTCAAAATATAGCAGATGGTAAGACTAATGAATCCTCCAAATATATGATTTATGGAAAATGTTCCAATATCTTGTCAAAATGGATGGATAAGATATTTAACATTAAAACGATTCCAAATCAATGGATCAAAAGAATAGTAAAAGACACAAAATTCATCTCCACTTTATAATTGGAACAAATTCTTGTGATCTTAAAAAAATGACTCTAAACCCAGTGTAGTACTGACGGGAAAGGGGTTTTACCAATGTCACACTATGTGTCAAAAAGTGTAACAATTTTAAACATATAAATAAATAATATATTACTATTGTGAACATTAAAAAGTGCAAATTTACAGTAAAATTATACTTGGTTCAATATAATACATGTGAAGAAAAAAGAACCCTATGATTCCGTAATATTCATGCCAAAAACTTTACGCACACTAAGTTTGATTTTTCAATGAAAACTTACGTTATATATGTTATCATGGTTTTAGTTGAAATGATACAGCACGAATTTGAAAGGTGTCTTACTCATTCTTGCATCTTTTTCGGTTCACTCCCTGAAATATACATCTGATAAGTAATTCAACTCAAACCTTCAAGGGTAGTATTAACATGAACAGACCAATTCGGTTAGTAATTATTCTCATTTTCATTGCTATTGTTGTTGTAGGTATCGGTTTTTGGCGACATCACTATCTAAAAGTTATAAATGCAGAACCGATAAAAGTGTATAAAGACACACCCTTACAACAGGACACATCACCAAAAGATACATCCATCAAACAGGAAATAGTGGAGAAAACCACTGTAAAACAACCAAAGGAAGTACCTAAGGACACATCCATATTAAGTGATGATGGCACCGATGAAGTGATGGACACACCTGAGACGACACCGTCAATAGACAATAGTGTCACACCCGAAGAAACCGAAAATACAGCGGATTTGACTGTCCACGCAGTTTTCACAGACATAATTGTAGAAAATCTACCACCTGAAGCAACCGCAGCTTTAAAACTGTATGATGAAGTCCAATTAGCAACTCCTGAAGTGAAAGAGAAGATGAAAACTCTTCTAAAGACTGAACCTATAGACTTCGACGCTCTTAAAGTGGAAACACAGAATTTGAGCAAGCTTAATGATCAACGTGAGGAATCACTTAAAATACTTGCAAAATATTCTGAACAAGCATCGGATAAGCTTGATGTTATATTAGCACGGAAAGTTGAAGCTGAAAAAATAATTGAAGATTTAGACGAAGGCATAGATGTAGATTTAGATGAAAGGGTGAAGGAATTACAAGAAATCAGGAGGAAATAAAAATAAACTTGAATCAAGATGATTAGGATTAGATCCTTCTACAATGTAAGAATCTGTGGTTAAGAAATCACGCTAACAGAATGGTTGTATACTTATATTAACACCTTAACCATCCCAAACCCAGCACCATTCTTATCACCAAATCCACATTCATACCTAATCTGAATCAACTCTGGACTACCGATAACACGAAACGGACACACAATACCACGAATCTTGATTCATTCTCAAGTAATATAAATATTAATGAATGTGATTCACGGATAATTGGACTACTTTAAATTATAAACCCTTATAGAATAAGGGTTCGTAGAATTGCTCCGTGAAGGTTTCCGTGAAAGTGTAATAATCTCAGAACGATAAATATTAACACTTTTTCCAATCACATCGTTCATACATCTAATACCATTTCTGGTAATTAAAGTCTCATTAATAGATACTCTTTAATGTAGCACAAACTTCATGAAGATTAATTTTTAAATTCGGTATTTTTGGAGAAATATCCAGTGCGGTTAGGAAACCGCACCTACCGGGTTTGGGAAAAAAGAATTACCGAACTATTTACTTAATCTTCATCCAGTTTGTGTAGTATTTCAAGACATAAATATCACCTAATCATTGGAGAATCATTTATAGAAATGGTGTAATATAAGAAAGATCGGGGATAGGAATCCCTTCCAGAGAAGAGTCTATGTAATTATCGTAAATCGAAAACAGTTTTAACTGAAGCAGTCCTACCTGTATTAAGGGAGGTTTGTATTGCCTGCCTGTAATTTTTGAGTGAGAAAGGTGAACCAACTATAGGTAATAGTTGCTCTCCATGTTCTTGTAGTAGTTTTAAACCGAGATCAAATGTATGTATAGTTTCCCCATTATAGGTTTCTAACCCATAAGTGTATGCACCTTTTACATTTAATTGTTTATACCAGATAGAAACCCAATCTATGTTTTTTGGTATCCCTGGCATACCGAGTAGAATCACATCACCACCAGAACGTGTGAATCGAAGTGCATCATCAATAGTAGAACTTGATCCTATACAGTCGAAGGTAATATCTACTCCTCCAATTAATACTTGCTCTCCAAGTTCTGGTTGATAGGATTCTGCATTGGTTAATTCGCAGAAATTTGAATATCTACTTCTATTTGGTGCAATTACAACGTCTGCCCCCAGATCTCGTGCTAATTCTTGTTGATGTGGATACTTGGCAACACTGATAATCCGGTTTTTATATCCCAGCATTCTGATAGCAGAGACAGTTAGTAATCCAATTGTACCACCACCAATTACACATATATCCTCTTTATTGTTGAAATCTACTTGCAGTACGCCGTGTAAACTACAGGCAAGTGGTTCAAGGATAACAGCTAATTCATCTGAGATATTATCAGGAACAGTGCGTATCTGTGACCTATGTGCCAGGACATATTCACTCCAACCACCACCTGTATCACGGCAGTATCCAGTTTGGACACCTTCAGAAATACTTCCTCTTGTTATATTCTCACAATTAGAAAAACGTGAGTTTTGGCATTGGTAACAGGGAGGGTTAATCTCGCGGACTATACATGATAGAGCAGGTTCGATAACGACTCTATCTCCGATTGAAAGACTGTTTACGTCTTCTCCAATTTCAGCAATTTCACCGACGATTTCATGTCCAAGAATAAAAGGAGTGGAGGTAAATGGTGAGAAATATGTGCTACCTTTGGCAGTAATTGTGGCTAAATCTGAACCACAAATCCCACTCAGTCGTGTTTTTACTTTTACCCACTGTTGTGTAGGAAGTTGTGGTTCAGGAATATCAATAAGTTGTATACTTGCTAATGGAGATGTATAGAGACTACGCCACTTTTTGCCAATGTAACGCATTAGAAGATAGCGTGGAATGCTTTTATTATATTGAATAGCTAACACTGCTATGCTTAATTAACTTCAGTCTGGTAAAATTCCATTAGAATCTCGGCTACTTCGGGTCTTGCAATTTCAATGGGGAGTTTGTCTCCAGCTGCAAGAATTTCTCGTTGTTTTGTACCTGAGATTGTGAAGTAATCATCATCCCCGTGGGGACAATCTCGCATCATAACAATTCTACTACATTTATGACACCAGACAGTCCAATCACCCCGGAAGATTTCAATTTCTAATGCATCAGGTGGAATATCATCAAAAATGATCTGTGCATCAAATGGACCGTAATACTGTCCTGCTCCAGCATGGTCACGTCCAACGATGAAATGGGTAGCCCCAGAATTTTGTCTGAAAACAGCATGGAGTAATGCTTCTTTGGGACCAGCATACAACATGTCAAATCCATATCCAGTGATAGATACAGTGTTGTTTGGAAAGTAGTGTTTTACCATTGCTCTTATAGAGGCATCACGAACAGATGCGGGTATATCCCCTGGTTTAAGTTTGCCAAGAAGCATATGTATTAAGACACCATCAGCCCCCACCTTTTTCTGTGCAATTTTACAGAGTTCTTCATGGGCACGATGCATAGGATTGCGGGTTTGAAATGCCACAACAGTATCCCAACCCCGTGAATCTATGTCTTCACGTATTTCAACTGCAGTCCGAAAAGTTTCAGGAAAATCATGTGGAAAATAGGAATAGTTAAGAACTTCAATGGAACCAGATAAGAGATGATTTCCAACATCCGAGAATGCAGGGACACCCGGGTGTTCAGGGTCTGTTGTTCCAAAAGTCTTCTCAATAATAAGAGTTTTTTGAATATCTGTGAGTTCCTCAATTGCTGATACATCCATAATTGCTATAGGTGGATTACCCTCAACATTTGGGTCGAGTAAAGCTATTTTATCCGCATTTATAACTTCATCTGTGAGTTGTTCAGATTGTACAAAATTCAATATTGGAACGGGCCAAAATAAACCATTTAGCAATTTCATATCAGAAGCAACACTAATTGCTTCAGCGATATTCATATACCCCTTAAGTGGTGTAAAATATCCTGATGCGAGCATAACGGCTGATGCAGCTGCACCAGAAGTGATAAGAATAGACGGCATTTCCTTTGCCTGTTTCTCCAATTCTGATCGGCGTGCATCATCCGTTACATAAAGTGGGGTTAATGTATCAGCTCCATGGGGTTTTATCATTATAAACTCCTGTATAAACTCAATTTATAAAATACAATATAAGTAGGTTTTACCTATTCATCAATCTTTTCAATTATACATCCATTCCATATCCAATGATTGTGTCTTGTAGATTTCTTAATTCTAATTTTGGATGTATATATAACAAGGACGATAGATCCATCCGTAACTTCAACAGTAGTTTTCTTATCAATTCTATTGTTGCCTATAGGTATATTTAATTTCGATAAAAATGTCTTACCATTTACCAACATATTTATTTCATGTTCTGCCCCTGCTTCTTCCTGAAAAACTGCAGTAATCTGATAAGTCCCATTTGGTAAGTCAACTCTAAAAGCAGCATCTTCTATGCCAAACACTCCATCCTTTGTGAGGGGTGGATTTGCCGCGTTTGCTACAGATGCTTGCCGTGGATGGATTCTCCAATTGGTTTTATTTAAAGGATCTCTCGGATTCCATTCGGTATCCCATCCATATTTTCCAGATAGATACATAGTCTTAGGTCCAACAATATGATAACCTTGTTCTACCTCACCATTCTCAGGCTGCAAATCAAAACGAATAATCATATTTCCATTTTCAGATTTATCCCATAAGTCAAAATCATGTGTTTCAGCAGTCTTTCTTCTAAATAGATTTAAGTGTTTTGTTTTATGAATTACTTCATAATCGGGTTTAAGATTATTAAAGGGTTCAGTTTCTGGATAATACCATGCAACCACATAATCTGCTCGAACATAATTAAGACCAACACTATCTTTATTATTCCGATTAACAGGGAAATAATCATAATTTGCTTCATAGTTTGCCATGTGTACGACATCATTAGTATATACACCGTAGAATGCTTTAATATGTGAGAACGGTGTGACATATTTAACTCTCCCCAAAGCTTCAGATTTATGTCCATCCGCACTCATAACACTAAATGTTGTATGTGGTTCAATTAGGTGTGTACCTGATACAAGTTCAGCCATTTCAGGGGAGATCCGTGCGTGATCATAAGCAGTCCTACCAAAATGTATCAAAGCAAAGATGATTAGACATGATGAAATACCGTATCTTAGATATTTATGCATATCAAATATTAACCATGGAGCCAATATTAATAATATGTATAGATGAATTCTATCATTAATCCATCCGCCGGGACCATAACCCCATGGTGCTCTTATAAACATATAAGTATAAATCAGTGCAATTAACAGAAAAACATCGGTAGATTTCATCTGTTGACGACGGTAGAATCGATAATATATTGTTATGAGAAAAGATATACCTAAAACTGCAAGTAGGAAATAATTTACTGGGATGTGCCAATCTGTAAAATATACTATTGATTTTACTCCAATAAAGTATTCCCATATCCACTTCATACCTTTATGTCCACCCTCCTGATGTTGTTTTAGACTCTTTAGATAGTATTCCATTAGTACAAAGTAGATAGGAATCATATAGAGCAAAAACTGAAGGAAAGGTTTTATCGTTAGAAAGAATTGTGTTAATACATCTTTATATTGTCTATTTTTAATTCTCCAAGTTTCAACAATTGATTCAGATCCCCATATACATGCTGCAGCTACCGAGATACCCAATACAACAAGTCCAAACGAAACGATATGAGATAGATAGGTTAGAAGGAGCAGTATATATAATATACAAAGCTGTTTTACCTGTATGATATCTTTGTATTTCCACCAGTATCCAAAACTAAAGAAGAAGAAGGATATACTCAGTGTGAAATTATAAAAACCCATGTATAGTAGGTAGTTATAGGCAAATGGAAACCCCAGCCATACATAGAGATAATTCTCGCTTCTTCCACTATGAACAGCATTTAAAAAGTAGTAAAATGCTATTGGAATCACTCCTATAGCAAATGTTAGAAAAACTTTCTCTGCGTAGAGTGGAGGGAATACATATAGAAGTGCTAATAGTAAGATATGTGATAACCAATTTGGAAATATAGTTATATTTAGTTTCCAAAGATCCCGGATTTTATAATTTGCTGGGTCAGAGTAATCTTTTAGGACTAATGCGTTATATACATGACTTGGACCGTCTTGAGAAGGAAAGTAAGTGAAAATCCATAATGGTAAAATATGTAAAATCAGTAAGACAACAAAAATGTGCTTCCAAGTGATTTTTCTTAGATGATCCATTAGTTCTGTCTGATTGTATCAGGCTCCTAAGATTGTTTGATTTCTTTATAATATAGACAGTGGTCAGTTAATGGACATTGGTCACATAATGGTTTACGGGCGTTACAAATTTGTCTGCCAAAGTAGATCAAATTCATATGGAAAGGGTAGGATTTACCTTTAGGTATAATGAGAGGTAATTCATAATGTGCTTTTTCAGCTGTGCAATTTGGTTGAATTAAACCAAGCCGTTTTGTAATTCGGTGTATATGTGTGTCAACAGGAAATACATCTCTACCACATGCAAAAGAAAGTGTAACAGAGGCAGTTTTAATACCAATTCCTTTATGTTGGCAAAGTAATTCCATGGCTTCTTCAGTATCCATATTATGGATAAACTCCAAACTCAACTCACCATACTCTTTATTTAGCCATGTTAGAAAGTTCTTTATTGTATTAGCTTTTTGATTACCTAAACCAACGATTCTTATTTGTTCTTCAATAGATTTCACTCTTGCTCTTAGAACTTGTTCCCATGTTGGATATTTCTTTCTTAGTTTTGCATAACCCTTATCTCGACTTACATCAGTAGTATTTTGTGATAAGATAGTTAGTATAAGACATTCAAGGACATCCTCTGTTCCATCCCATTTTGGAACACCCATGAATTGTTCAAGTGTATTAGAAATGATGTGTGCTTTTTGACTTAATTCCAAAATTCTAACCGGAAAATGGTTTTAGATATTATATCATATAGAGAAAAAATAGCAATGTATATTGGGATACTAAAACAAGAATCTATACATCGGTTTATCAAGGAATACAGCTAATAGACTCCAAAATGAACCGATTATGAATTCACCCAGAACTAATCCAAGGAAAAAAGGAATTGCTTTTCGATGTAAACGGATTCCACCATATTTTAATACTAACCATTTGAGTAGCCATCCAATGAAAATGGAACCAATCATGGGATTAATTGCCCAACTCCCTGAGATTGCATACCCAACTGGATGTAAATTCCACCAAATAAATCGCATACGCATTGCTGCAAGAACAAGTGTAGCAATAAATCCAAATGATGCGAACCCAATGGCAGGAACATCTGGCGGTGCAGCATAGGTTAACCACGACTCTAATCTACCAAAGGCTTCTCTGCCAAAACCTGGTCCACCACCTTCTGCATAATACATAGATAGAAATACCCAGAAAGACCCAACTGCACCTAATCCAGAAGCTAACATCATTAAGAAAGCGAATTTCTTAATTGGTATATTTGCTCCTTCAGCCAATTTGAATCCTTCAAGTTGATGTGGCATTGCATGGGATCGATGTGCGCGGTTTAAAAAGTAGAGATAAGCAAAACCTGTTAGATTGATCGGACCTAATCTACGGATCCCTACCAATCGAGGTAACATCTCATCAGGACCTATAAAATGTAAATCGTGTACAGGTGATCCAAGTTCCGCTCTGAGTCGTGTAATTGCGATTGCTATTGCAAACCATATAATGAAATATATAACAATTACCCAAAGACTCATACCCATTTTAAGACAAAATCCTATGATGAAAGCAATCCCACATATTAATGATATAAGGATGAGTGTATATGAAATTGGTTCTGTTCTATCCTTTATAAGATCATTCTGGTATT
This sequence comes from Candidatus Poribacteria bacterium, assembly GCA_965205025.1. GTDB lineage: Bacteria > Poribacteria > WGA-4E > WGA-4E > WGA-3G > MSPOR6. Next base: position 3,039 of record CBDBFU010000031.1, on the reverse strand, counting down.
TTCTATTCCTAAAGAAGATTGATTGACCAATACCCAGCAAATATCTTCGACTCATCCAAATTGCGAGAATACATAATCCTAAGTATGCACCATGCGATTGTTCTGCTTCATAAGGGAATCGGGGTAAACCACGCCATCCTGCAATTGTTCCTAATAACCGTTCTGCACGCCAAATTAACCAGAATGCCCAACATGAGAAAGAGAGATCAAGAGGGATAAAAAATGACAATCCAACTCCAAAAGGGAATACACCAATTGGACTCCATCCAATTCCACTCCAAGGTCTTTCAGTGAAAATTCTTCTTAGATCAAACAATTTTCCACCCAAACTTGGAACAGCAGGAAATAAATAATTTAGACCATTGATAATATCAATTGATGCTCCAATTCCAAGTCCTAACCACATCCAAGGTGATTTGAAAAACCGACTTTTTGGAGCAGTCAATTGGAATGGTAATTGTATAATAGGATAACTTAACCGTTCTGATTCAACCCACTGTTTACGGAAGATTAGACTCATACATAGCATAACAAGATGCACTGCAAGTATAAATAATGTCCACCATAAGATTTTAGGTAACCATGGTAATAAATTCTGTGATTCATAAATACTTGAAAAACCATAGTAATATCCCTCCAGTGCTCGTTTATTACTGACTACCAACCATGACGGAATATGTAAATGGAACAGGTTGATCCAGTCATTTTCTGGAGTGGCGAACCAGTGTGCATGTCCTATTAATGGCATTAAAACCAGGAATCTATCAACCCCAGCAAGTCCAGCACCAATAGAGATGCATGAATATATCACTAATAGTTCAGTACGGTTTAATGCCAGTATTTTATTCAACCGACTCAAGAATAGACCTATACCGAATAAGACTAAAATTGTAAAAATGGCATTATAGAATAATGAAACTTGTGTTGGACTGCCGCCACCTTGTAGAATGGACGTAGAAACCCACCAACAATTTAGTGGCACTAAGATACATATAAGTAGGATAGAAAGAAATCGGATTTTTTGATGGTTCGATGGGTTTTGTTCTGAAACATGCATAATTCTTGTATATTGTATAACACAATTATACAATCATCAAATCTATTTTGGATTGTCCTATTATTAGGTGTATGTTATAATCATAATTGGTTACAGTGAAGTCTGTTAGCATTGTCTATGATATGAAAATAAGTCGTAAAAAGCTCATCTTTATTATCCTTCTCTCCCTAATTGGAATTATCATCTTGCTATCCGTTATATACCAAAAAACTTCTCTTTGGAAACCTGAACAGAGTCTAATAACCCTTCTCCCAAAATCACCTATATGTTATCTAACACTTAAAGACTTGGATGGTCTTGTAAATACCTTTAATGATAGTAAATTTGGTGAACAATCCCTAAAAATGCCGATCCTTTCATATATAAAGAACCAACTTTGGTGGAGGCAATTGGTATATCAGAAGTTAGTATGGGAAGTTGAAATGGGTGGTAAACTTGATATGGGTGCAGTGAATGGACATTTTGGTACAGAAGCGATAATTGCACTTTATCAACGTGAAGGAGAAGTATCGTTTCTTCTAATATCAGAGGTTGGGGGACCAGAAAAGCTTGGAATTGAGGCAATAACAGCCACTGATGCTATTAATCCGAAATATAAACGTATTCAGACTGAATACAAAGACTTAACTATTAATACTATCACTGGATATCCGATGGATTTTAGTTATACTTTCATTGGAAAAATAGGTGTCTTAAGTCTTAGTCCAATTCTTATTGCGGAGGTGATTGACAATTTCACACAACAAGCCAATGGATTTCTTGAATCACATCCAATTAACGATGAAATAATCAGAAGTTATGATCAAGATTCAAATACCGCTTATCTGGATATTTCTGGTGTGTCATTACTATTAGGTGGATTGCAGGATAATTCACCTACTATTGTAGAGCAAATTCTACCTATGATAAATGATTATGATTATTGTACTGTAGGCAATCACTATTCTGATGGTATGATTTACTCTCAATTACGGCTTGGTAAACCTAAAAAGTCACCTGGAAAAGAATCTAAATCACTTCCAACGTCTTTACCTGAAAAGACTGCAATTAGAGTATTCAATCCACAGCAGGATTTGACATTACTTTGGAATTCTGTGAAAGAAGTATTGAGGATTAATTCTGAATCGGATCTACCTAATTTTTCAGATCTCTTGAAGAGTGAAATGACACTTGGAATGATAACCCATACTGATGGAGAAGATACCAAATTCCCTTCTGTGATAATATCAGTGCCAATACAAGACAGATCTGTATTTGATCAAAGGATTAGCCGTTTACCTGAAACTAATTTTATGATCAGTGGTAATATGCTTGAATTTCTAAAAACACAAGAATACAATGGCATTACGGTTCAACCAGTTAAATTACGATTAAATTTTCTATTATCATTGATTGGTGGATATGCTGTAATCAATGACGATTTTATTTTTTCTTCTACCTTAAATGGAATGAAAGAAATAATCGATATACGAATTGGTAATAAACCTGAACTATCCGATATACCTCTACCTTTAAATGAGGATGTAATTTCCGGATATATTCAACCCCATCTACTAATCCCTGAAGTTAGACGTCTTTTACCTATTGCTTCGCTAATCATGTCGCTCTCTGGACAGAAGATAGATATTAGGTTAATGCAACAAATAAAAGACAATTTATTCCCTTTAGAATCTCTTGGACCAATTACTGTTGCGGTGAATTACGATGAAAAAGGTGTACAAACAAATATACAGATAGACTTAGCGAAATGATGATGAAGCTTGTAATTACAAGGGTTGAGTAGACAAGTAAACTATTCAATTTTAATAATCATATATTTTTTATAGATCGGATAACATTAGTATGAATTCAAAGATTGGTATTGGTATAGTTAGTTTTGCACATGGACATGCAAATGCATATTGTAATCAGATGTTGACTTTTGATGATGTAAAACTAATTAGTTGTTGGGATGATAACGAGGAACGTGGGACCAATGCTGC
>CBDBFU010000030.1:0-73337 GCA_965205025.1 Candidatus Poribacteria bacterium | reverse complement strand
TGTTAATATGTGGAGTTGTTCACCTGTAGCAACATCCCATATCTGTACAGTGGAATCGAAACTACCAGATGCAAGTGTATCACCATTTGGACTAAAAGCAACACTTGTCACTGCATCAATATGTCCCGTAAGTGTTTGTGGTTGTCCCCCTATTGTCGTATTCCATAGTTTAATTGTAGTGTCACTACTTCCACTGGCAAGTATTCCATCTGATCTAAATGACAAACTCAAAACCGTATCGGTATGCTCATCCAAAGTATCCAATAGAACCCCTGTTGAAGTACTCCATAATCTTATCAAGCCATCGGCATACCCACTTGCTATGGTTTGTCCATCTGCACTAAAAGCAACACTGTTAGCTATTTCTGTATCACCGGTGAGGAGTGCTAATTCCGTATAAGTGTTTGTATCATAAAGCCAAATACCAACGGTGCTCACGACTGCGAGTCGTGTTCCATCAGTTGAGTAATTTAAACCCATAAGTCTGCCTTTACCGAGACGCACTTTGGCATTATCTGGTAGACTAAATTGGCTTAAATCTTGTGCGTGTGTTATAGATATATTAAAGGTAGGAATCAAAAAAAACGTAATTAATATTGGAATAAACCATCTTTTCATTAAATTCTCCATTCTGATTTATGATGCGAAGATAGACACATTGGTAATTCCTAAAAATCTATATCACCATATTGAAAGTCAAAATTGACAAAGATTTGATTAGTCAGAGAGTGCTCATTAAATGATGATATATGAATGCAGATAAAATAAGTGTCTGAATATGACTATTACGAACATGTCATACTTAGGTGGTATTTATAACCAGACTGCTACCTTCATTAGTTAACTGTTTAGGAGTATACCATATAGTATTGGTATTGTCAATTTGAAGAGTTATCTTTGCACGGTTATTTAGTTTTAAGAATCTATCGTTGATGTGTGTTACTTGGAGTTTATCTTGTAGGTTGGGTTGAGTTTGCGAAATTCAACAGGAACCAAAGATATCGGGTTTCGCTCTGCTCTACCCGACCCACAAAGATTATTCACGAATGTTAATATTATAGTTAAAAATGTCGAAAACTATGGATTAATATCTTCATAGATAGGTTGCAAATCAACATACACATTAAGGTTCAGTTAAGACCATACAAATATCTCATTATCATCAGGAGAATACCCGATAAATACTGCTAAGACAATTCTTGCACGGTTTCCTTGAACAGGTGGAACTTCATGGATACATTGCGTATTGAAAAAGTAGAGATCCCCTTGCTCTAATTCCACTTGACAATGCTCAATATTGTTCTCATTTGCATACTGATCAAAAGTTTCTTCTGCGATATAGGGTTGAATTTCTTCAGTCCAGAGACATCTATGTAATATAGCCTGTGTCCCCTTTCCATTTTCATCAGCATTTTGTACACATAACACACCAGCAAATTGGTGTTGAAAACGATAAACTGCATAATCCGTGCGTTGTTCACGATATTTTACACTATCAATGTGGGGTTTATAGGAATGTGTTTCATAATGTACTCTAAAGATTGCAGGTCCATAAAGTGAACCATCAGGTTCTCTCGCGATTTTAACGTCCTTACCAGGTGAAACAGCAGATAAAGAATCATATATTAAATCCACAGGATTATCAAAACCTTCAAAAAGGAACTTAAATAGATGATGTGTAGTCTCAGCATGTGCAAGAAAATGTTGTTTTTCACTTCCACGATTACCAAGGCTTGTACCTATATCAATACGGGTACGTTTATCCGCGGAATTTAACTCGTTTTCATCCCGCATTAACCCCATATACGTGAATCTATCAATAAGTCCTTGACACTGTTCAGGAGAGTATGCATTCCTAAGAATTATAGCAGGTATTTCTGCCTGCGATAAAGTATAGATAGGGTCTTTATATGTATTACAGATAGATGCTAAATCAGGTTCCGCAGGTTTCCATTCAGGATTAATGGTCATGGTTTTCTCCATGTGATATCAAAATAAATCTTGTGTAATGTATAGTTGAATACTATTTAAAGTTGTCATCCTTAATTTATCATTTCATCAAGTTCTTCAGTTGAAGCACGTTGTATATCATCTTGATATTTAAAAACACAACCAAGTGTTTCAATAACTGATTCTGGATCGAGTTGTTCTTTACCAAGAGCTAAAATTGCTAAACCCCAATCTAAGGTCTCTGCTATCCCCGGCTTCTTATAGTAATCACCTTCTCGCCAGAACTGCATCATACGACATAACTGATGTGCTAAGTTATCATTTAATTCAGGTAGTTTTGTCTGAACTATTGCCAACTCTTTCTCTTCGGATGGATAATCTATCCATTGATAGAGACATCTCCGTTTTAATGCTTCATGAACTTCACGAGTTCGATTTGAAGTTAGTATGACATAAGGAACATGTTTAGCATTGATAGTTCCGATTTCAGGTATTGTTATTTGGTAATCTGATAGGATTTCAAGAAGGAATGCCTCAAATTCACTATCACTTCTATCTACCTCATCAATTAACAGTACAGGTGGTTGGTTTCCATCTCCTTGGATCGCTTCAAGCAAAGGACGTTTGAGGAGGAATTTCTCACTAAAAAGATCTGTGCCTATCTCTTGTTTATCTCTTCCTTGTGCTTCATCAATGCGTAATTGTAATATCTGTCTTGTATAGTTCCACTCATATAGAGCACTATTTGCATCTAATCCCTCATAACACTGTAACCGAATTAACTTCGCTTCAGTTGCGTCTGCCAAAACTTTGGCTACTTCAGTTTTACCAACACCGGGTTCACCTTCCAAAAAGATTGGTTTTTTCAGATGATGTGCAAGGTACAATGTCGTTGCTAAACCTTTGTCAGCTATATAATCCTGTTTTTTACATGAATTTTGTACGTTTTCAATTGATTCAAACATAATTTAACGTGAGTTTGATAAAACAGATTTCTGTATTCAGTGCGGTTAGAAACCGCACCTACCAGGTTTATAGAATCAATATTTTTGGAAAATGAAGTCCATATACCTACTATCAAACTCACATTAATTTAGGTATTGGACATTAACTATTTTCTATTACACTCTCTTGTATGGCTTTTGTATAATCATCAGGATAGTCAATATCCTTTATAATATTATCCGTATCTACATTCACATAATGTATTTCGTCTGCATGTGATTTATACAAGGATCTCATGCCGTCACTACTCTCGTCTAAAGCGACAATCTCCTTTGCATATTTATAGTGGAAAATAACGGGATGCCCTCTCTGATAATTGTAACTTGGAATTGAAATCCCTTTATTTGTCTGTCTATACCCGTCGATAGTTGTGTTTATAATTTCAGTAGTTATGAATGGTTGGTCAACCAACATAATTGAAAAAGCATCCCTATTCGTATCATTAGATTTCTCTCTTGTAGTAGTTGATAGATTAGGATATTTGATTGATTTAATACCAATTTGTGCTGACGATAGCATTCCAGCTCTATAATCAGGATTGTATACAGTTAATACACCTCTATCTCTAATCAGTTCTTCAATTTCCTCAGCACAATGACCTAAAACCACTCTCACATCATCAAAGTTTGATGACAGCATATTGTCAATTACTGTCTCAATGATTGTGCTGTTACCGAAAGGTAATAATTGTTTAGGTTGTCCCATCCTCGTCGACAATCCTGCAGCAAGTAAAATGGCAACAATCTGAGGATGTGGATGATTTGCCATATCTCAATACCGTATACCGAATGAATCAAACTGACCAGTATAGTCACGTTCCTCAATTTTCACATTATCAACCTTTGATGGTGTAGGTCCAATTCTTAACTGCTTAATCAAAGCATATAATTGTGCTTTTTTACCTTCAGCGACTACTTCCACCTTACCATTTAGATAGATTCTTAGCATATCCTTTAATGCCAAGTTTAGTTGCATTGATTCTTGTAAAATGACGAAAACCTACCCCTTGTACTTTCCCACTAATTAGCACATACAATTGCATATCCTGATTAACCTCAATTGTGATCCTGACGGGTGTACCAAGTGCTGGTAAAACCTTATCATTCTTTTTGTATAAATTCTCATCTGATGATTCAGATAAAGGATTTACAAATAGAGTACTTGGATCACTCACACTCAATGAGACAATATCGTTAGTATTAAAGGCATGTGGAATATAGACATCTTCATCCTCTATTTCAAGATCTAACATCATACGTGAACCGGTATATATCCATGCAACATGTTTCATAGGTTTATTGGTTTTCACATTGTGTAATAGATCTTCAGCCCTTATTTTTTTTGTTTTTTCATCTTCTTCCCATTCAACAGATATGATTACCGTTGGACCTTTAGCGGGTAGTAATTCGTCTGTGTCTATATCAAGATCAACAGGATTTCCAGGTTTAACATCAAGCTTAGTCATAGCCTCATGTATTTCTTTTGCGGTGGCATCAACAACGAGAATACTTTCATATTCTTTTCCTGATGGACCGCACATCAGAAATTCAACTGCCCCTTTCAAGTGTGAATCGTATTCTCCCAAGGCTTTAGAAATATGACCTTTTAATACAATCTGTTTCTCTTTTTCTTTAATCTGTATATGACCATCTGACCAAGCGATTTCTGAGAATCCAACAATACAGAAAATAAGACAGACAACAATTGAATATATATGTTTTTGATGTTTCATTACAATACTCCTAAGAGATAAAAGTAGAAGAACGTTTATTATTTAACCCAAGTTACCACCTATTTACTTACATAGCACTCCGCTGGAGTGCAGGATATTGATACACCTTTCTATAGACATATCACCCCTCTGGGGTGGGGAAAGTGTTAAAAAACTGTGTTGAAACGATCAAAATCCGTTAGTAGCAACTTAGTTTAACGTGAGTGTGAAAACTCAAATTATTATATTCGGAGCGGTTAGAAACCGCTCCTACCATGTCTATAGAAGTAATATTTGAGAAAATGATGTTCATATTCCTATTATCAAAATCACGTTATTATACCAACAAATTGGTAATTTTAATATGACATTTCCTACTGTTTAGGGAAAAGGGTTTCCAACAATCCTGCTACCGATCTGTTGACAGTTGGTTCAATATGCAATTGATTCTGTAGATATGCATCGTAAGGTGTGAAAACTCCTAAAATGAAACGGGTTAGTGTGTCATCATCTGTAGATACAGATATTCCAGTCTTTGGTAAAATATCTTTAGATACATGAATTATATCATCCTTTATTTTAAGACTTGCTTGATGTGCCGTGCCTTTAAATCCAATTGTCCCTTGCCAATCTTTGAATATATCACTCTCCCTCAACCGTTTTTCGAGTAATGGTGTTAGTTCTCTAAGGAGCATCGGTAGATTGATAATCTTAAACATCCAAACCCAATCCGTATCCGCTAAGGTATATCCAGAATTGCTGAACAATTTCCTGATATAATCCTTTTTTTCTTCTCCATCTAAATACCAACTAATCTTTGTATATTCCCGTTTGACCAGTTCGTTGTGTAATGTACATAGGAGCATTGCCCCAATTTCTTCGCAAGATCCGGATGGAGATGTGGAGCTATCATCCGAATTAGGTATTAGACAGAATTCCTTGAATAAGACTGTCTTTGCTTCCTCATTACATTGAACCTTAACATACCCAAGAACCTTTCCATCCATCTCTGCAATATAAATAAATTGTGTGTCCGATATTCTGTGTCGTTTCGCAGGTCGGGGTCTGCTGTTAAGCGTGTCAGTGTAGAACGTATTACGCACATTCTCCATCGGTATTTCATCCCCATCCCTGTAAGGTCGAATTACTATACCATCAACCACTTTAGTCTGTTCGGAGTGTAATGTATTTGTATACACTGAGGTGATTTGTCCATCAACGAACCCAAGATCCCTATACATAGCATGTGCGGTGTTGCGTGTTGATGTTCGTAGAGATATGCATGAGTGACGATGTACCAATTCATGAGATAATGTGGCATTCAACAATAACCGCGCCAATCCCTTTCGTCGAAATTGTGGTTTGGTATGTAACCATGTTACATAGGTTCCAGGTACAGGTGTGTAATCAGGAAAATGGTGGGTAGAGAGGGTTGTATGACACATTGCAATACGGTAACCATCTATCGAAGCATAGATATTTAGGTCTTTATCGTGGTGTGTCTCAAACCTTAGGATTGGTTCATCATTCTCATCTGTAAGTTTATCATAAGAGAATTTCTGTGCATCAGGATGAGCAAGTTTTGCCAGTAAGTATCCAGTTTCAAGTTGGTAATTAAAATCTTCGTTGGTAGCAAGTTCAATGAGTTGATCTACATAATCACCATTAATACCGTGCTTAACTAAGTTCAGTAGAGCAATTGCATTGAATCCATCATCCTCCGTTTTAACTGCTAATTTTTCAAGTGTAGTAACACCTCGATTATCGACTTTCTTAATTAGTTCAATAGAAGCAATGAGTTGTTCGTATCGATCCTCAACATTAAGCTTAGCACATAATTCCTGTGTACTTCTCTGATTTTCATCTGCGATCTCACAAAGACTCTCAATTGCATTCATTCTTTCACTGGTGTCAATGGTTGAATCCCCTATAATACTGGTAAGGTATGAGCGTACTTCTTCAACAAATTCCTCACTGTCTGCCGGTAATAAAGGTAGAGGGTGGACAGTCGTGCTAATCTCTTCAAACCAAGGAAATAAGTCTTCATCCACAGCCCTACTGATGAAATAGATTAGTGAATCGATCCATGAAAATGTTGTGCGTGGCATATTCTCATCAGTTTCACTTCTGTTTACAGCCAATTTGATGAATATATCTTCACCATATCTCTCGACTAACTTCATCAGAATCCAAATTGGTTTAAGAGATCTTTTATCATAAATCCTTGCTATGTCAATTGTGTTCAGATTCTGTGGATTTTCACGAAATTGTTGCTCTACATGAGAGAGCATAACTGCAGCTTCCTGCTCAAACCCAAGAATCTTCATGCCCCAGATACCAAATAAGAATGGGTATCCGTCAAACATTACATCCATTACCACAGAAAATGGCGTAATATGCGCGATCAAATCACTTGCCTCAACTCCAAGAGAATAGGCGAGTCTTGAGGTGTCAACACATCCCCCGATTGTCATCACCGAATCCTCTCCACCATAATCATGTGTACAGGATGGAACAAGATGAATCTTCCAATTTAATTCCTTGCTCAAAGGGAATTTTGAAACCATATCCTCTGCAAGTTGTTTGGCAAACACCATACATGTATCTACTCGGTTCGCAACAAAGTCTGTATAGAATATGCTTATATTTTCATCCTCTCTGATGTGTTCTTCAATTGGAATTTCATCAGGAATTGTCTCCGTACCTTTTGTTAGAGAGATACGATTGATACCCAACCAATCAAGGAATTGTGTTGATACAAGGTGGTTTTCCTGTTGAAAAAGTTGTGTGTTTATCATTAGGACTCGTCCCGATCCATACTGTAGACATAAACCAATTGGGTTTTTCGTTACATTATGTTGTAGGAAAACTTTTCCATCTGACGGGTTATCCAAAATACCGCAATATGTGAGTCCAAGATCATCAATTCCCAATCCATGTGTAATTTCGTGGTCAGTTAAACTAATGACTCTCTTTGTATATCCCCGTAATGGGTTCGCATCTGAATCCAGTTCTCCTTGTCCTTCTGGTAACGATAGAAACTTTGCCCCAAATTGTGATGCAATGTCATTAATTCCCATTTCTGTAATTGGTTCACGGACATCTCTTTTAAACCGACTTGTGCTGCTTGCTAAGAGTAGTCCTCCGCCATTTTCTACAAAATCGTGTATTAGTTTAAGTTCAGTTTTGGTGTATTTTAGTTGTGTATTGTTGCAAATTGTCAGTACATCATAATTTCTCAGTACTGTTTCTTTAATATAATCTTGGTTGTTAGTTGCCTGATAGATTTTGTGGGGTTTAACATGGATTAAACCGTTCGACCAACCGGTATCACGTGATGTATCAACTAAAATCCTAATTCTTTTTTTAGATTTCGCTTCATTCATGATATTTTAAATTCGTATAGTATTAAGTATTTAGTCTTATTTGAAGAGTTATATTTCACATTCTATGTTGATACCATGATAAACGATATACTCATTTAATCAACTACAAATAACTACGGTTATTTAGTTTTAAGAATTTCTTGTTAATGTGTGTTACTTAGAGTTTGTCTTGTAATACTATTTCTATAAATTATTGTCTCATTAGACGGTTATTATGGTGGTCATTTTTCAGGTCACAAACTGAATGAGGATTAAAATAATAATTCGGTAATGTGTTAGAAATTCGGTTCGGTTAGGAAACCGAACCTACCGAGTTTGGGAAAATGGGAATTACCGAATTTAAAACTTAATCCTCATAAAGTTTGTGGAACAAAAAAGAGACATTTTCAATTAGAAATGGTATAAGTTAGGTTGAGTTTGCGAAACCCGACTTCTTCGGTTCAGGTTGGGTATACAGGAATGTTGGATTTCACCAGCGGTTCAACCCAACCTACAAGATAAACTAAGTTCATCACTATGACACTTGAATATTCATTATTTACTACAAGATTATCATAACTACCAAGTGTTTACAATATTTCTCTTACCAAGCAAGGTAAATTAAGGAACATAAGACTGAATAAAACTGATCAATGTCTTGTAATAATGCATAAAAGAGGGTATTATTACATAACATACGAAGGATGGATTTTAGTGAGAAGGAAAGGGAGTCATAGACATTTTAAGCACCTAACAAAAAAGGGTATTGTAACAGTTTCTGGAAAACCTGGATCAGATGTGCGCATTGGGACGTTGAAAAAAGTGCTTAAACAAGCGGGGCTTAATGAATAAGGTGGGTATACTCATGGATTACGTCGTAATATATGAAGAAGGAGAAAACAGTATTCTATTTATCCGCATTCCCCGTTTCACCGACCTCAATAGCTATTATAGTAGGGACCTCATCACCACCTAACTCTTTTAACTGATTCAGTTGCGATATGGCATTCATTAATTGTCGACGAGTTTTTTGCTCTTCCTCAGGTAAAACCTGAATCCATGCTTCAAAGAGTGCGGTTAGCTCATTGAGTTCTACCGGACGACCAGACATATTTTTCAATTGGTCTATTATAGCTTCAACTGCTGGAGATTGACCAAATTTTTCTTTTATATGTTCCTCTGCCTGTTCGAACTCTCCTTCCTCAGAATTTTCATCAAGGAGTGTCGTGACTTCTTCTGGCATACCAAATGCGGATAGGAGTTGTGTCGGATCAAAATCGGTAGTAGGTGTAGATGTGTCACTATTTTCTTCTGAGATCTGTTTTTCTTCAATAGAGAGATTTTGCGGGATCTCTTTTATCGGTTGGTTTTTATCATCAGAAATGGTTTTTGCTTTATTGGGTTTTTGCATAATCTCAGTACTTGTAGGATTGTTTTTATTTGCTACTGTAGGTTGAGATTGTGGTGTCTCTCCAATCTCATCGGCAAAACGATTATAACTCCATTGAGAGTATACGAAGATACCACCTATGATAAGAACTGCCATGATAATTCCACCAATGATTATTCTTCCATCTAATTCTTTGAACATATCTATCTCTTCCTTTTAAAATATAATAATGATGTATGGATAATGTAAATTGAAAAAAGTGTTAATATTTGTTGTTCTGAGATGATCGCACTTTCACGGAAACCTTCACGGAGCAATTCTACGAACCCTTATTCTATAAAGGTTTATAATTTTACCTATACCAATTCTCCGTGAATTACATACGTTAATATTTGTTTAACTAAAGTGTGAACGAAATGCATCTTTGGCTTTCATCTGATTATAAATATACTGGGTAGTTACCATATTTCCTATGAAAGAAAAATCGCTCAAGGTCAGGGGTATAATAATGATCTACGCTCCCGGAACAAACAAAAGTTTTAAATCTGTTGATAACTCATTTCTAAAACTACCGACCTAACACATATACCATAATACACCTAAGACAACAAATTGGTGCAACAAAATTGTTTCGGTTATTCAGTATACAGTTATTTGTCTGGAATCACGAATTATCTGGTCTGGCTTATTATACCATAATATAGGGACGGGGAAACCCCGTCCCTACGATCTAAATGAGAAATGCTAAGAAGTGGCAATTGAAAAACCTTGAAAATTTGTTAATTTAATACATTCCTACCTTGATTTTATAGACGCGATTTACAGATGTTCTGCTTGAATAGAGAATAATATCATGGCGTCTAGCGATTTTAAAACAATACTATTTTATCTCTACTAAATCTGAATTAGGCAAAACCGTTGTTGGAAGTCCGTTGATACTGCTTGTTGAGGCGAAGAAAAACGACTTTGAGCAGGGGTGGGGTTAATGTTTGGCAGAGTTAGTCGCTGCCCAAAAAATAAAGGCTGGAAAAGTGAACGACGGTGGAGCCTTACCCGTGTACGGCATTGTCACCGATGGAACATTATGGCAGTTTGGACGACTTATCGGTGATACCTTTACGCAAAACAGAACAGACTTTGCTACGGAATTAGTCTTTTTTGGGATTTCTTAATTTTCTAAAATAAAAAGGAGAAAGGTGTAAAATCTACACTTTCCTCCTTTTTAGAATTATTGTAGGATAAAAGATATTTAATTACGCTGCTTTATCAGACAACGTAGCTTCAACCACTTTACAAACACTCTTAATTTCTTCTCTATTTCGTAGTATGGTTATTCTATTCTGTTCTATGGCTATTCTATTGCGTTCAATTGCCTGTCTGTTTTCTTCAATTGCCTGTCTGTTTTCTTCAATTGCCAACCGATTAGATTTCACTGCTTCTTCAATAGTTTCGAGCCTTTGTTCAATAGTTTCTAACGCTTTTTCAACTACCTCCCGAATTGCATCGAGAGTTACATTGTTTTCATTCATTTTTTCCTCCTCTTTAGTGTGACATGACACTTTACTTTACATTATACCATAATCCCTCATAAAAAACAATCGGGTGTTAAATTTAAAAAAAGCATTGCACTTGCTTTTACGGTATAACTATAACATAGGATACATGTGAAACAACGGCAAAGTATTCAACTACTTATTACGTAAACATTTGTAGAAATGGTATCAGATGAAACCAAAAATGCATTCCATTCACACTTTAGTTAATAAATTATTAGCATATGTGATTCACGGAGAATTGGTATAGTTAAAATTATAAACCCTTATAGCATAAGGGTTGGTAAAATTGCTCCGTGAAGGTTTCCGTGAAAGTGTGATCATATTCGAACAATAAATATTAACACTTTTTCTATTCACAAAAACAAATTGTCAAAATTCGCCATGTTGACACAAAACATACCTACGTTGTATTAGATTGCTTAAAACTCAAGCACTCCATCAATCTCACTCACAACCCGCAGCGTCTCCGCAACAGCAACCAAAATAGACTGATACTGACGCACCTCCGCATGACTTAACGCTTCTCCGCGCCGATCTTTTAGCCACTTCTCACATACCTGATACGCCCCAATCTCATATCCCCATACTTCCACAGGCACATTCGTAAAATGCTCCGTAGCATTAATCCAAACACTACCATCTTCATAACGAACCTTTGAGACAACGGCATCCCCTTCACCCTCAAACCGATGTTGATGCGGTATGTTCCTATCTTTTATGAGATGCAGATCAATTAATTCCTGCCCTAACGCTGCGAGTTTGCGGAAGTAATCAATATCCTGCGTTAAAGGGATACGCGGAAAATCGTATTTTAGAAACTCATAATACCGTTCACGGTAAGTTGAACTATAAAGCACAGCATATATATAAGCGAGAATTTCCTCTGGTGTAACATCTTCAGGAAGTCCAAACGGTGCAGTCTGCGGTAATCCCAACGCCTCCGAGAGTGCTGTGAGAAATTCGGGTTTGAAATTGAGTTCACGTTCTGTGTCAAGTCCTAAACCTTCTGATTTTGGATACAAGTAAAGTGGGAATACATGTCCAGATTCACTGGTTGTGTTTGAGATATAACAATTTTCGGTGATCTTATTGATAATCAAAGCATGTTGCCATATTGGACTTTTGACAATGCGGCAGACACATAAGGCGAGGTTTTCGGAGAGCAAATGTGGCATTACTTCTGGTCGAGGTCTACAATGAAATCCGCGCGAATTTCCGGTATAGTAGGTCCAGTGTGTGTCAAATGGACGATAGAAAATTGGCGTTATGTGTTGTTCAGCATCGGGATTATTACGGAGATCAGTCTGAGCACGGTGAACCTGCCAATCCTGATTATCTTGGCGTAATTTGTACCTCTCCCGCGCTTCTTCTACAGAGAGTGAGACAAAATCGGTTACGGTTTCGCGAACCGCTTCAGCAGTTCGATGAATTGTTAATTTATCTCGCGCGGTGACAATACCAATTGAACTGACTTGAAAGATGTCATCAATTTTCCATCCATCATCATATTCAGCCCTGTTGTCTGTTCCTTGCGGCACAAAAAGGTAGTAGGGAGATTCGGGGTGTAACTCACACCAGTCCGTAGATTGTACATCGGTTTCCGAGAGTATTCTGTATTTCTCTTCTTGACTTCCCCATATATCTGCGTAATATACCTTTGCAGGTGTAGGATTGTCAAGTTTTTTGACACATAGCAGAATAGAAACACCGACCCCTATTTCAAATACGTTTTGGTCTTCTTCTCCATCAGGAATATCTTCTTGTTTTATGATACTACCGTGTAAATTGAGGACATAGATAATGTTGAAACTGTCTAACATGTTTTGGCGCATGCCCCGAACGGTAGAAGCGTTGAGAAAATTATTATTGGTAATATAACCGAGTACCCCTTCACCGTTTTTATCAATTCGCCACTGTGCCCACCGAATAAACTTCACATAGTCATCCTGCAGTGCTTTTGGGTTTGTTTCATCAAGTGGTTCTCCATCTACCTGCTTGTAATCCTCAATGAGGTTGCCGATGAAAGTTAACTCACCATTACTATCACGACTTGGGTTAGCAGAATGACGTGAATAAGGTGGATTACCGAGGATAGCGAGAATAGGTTTGTCCCGTTTCACGGCGAGCGCTGCATTCGCTTCGTCAGTGATAAACGCAGCAAAAGGCAAGGGTGCTTGCATTTCGTCCGGTTGTTCCAATGCATTGGTAAGATAAATTCCCAGTCGTTCATTCGTATTCCATCCTTGTGCTTGCAGAAACATGCTCAACTTCAGATGCGCGATTGTATACGGTGCAACAAGCAGTTCAAACCCAAAGATCCGTTTGACAAGATGCGTGTTGATATATCGGGTCCAATCACCTGTACCGTAATTGGTTGTGACGTGTTCTCGGATGTGGTCAAGTACTGACAACAGGAATCCACCCGTACCTGTAGCAGGATCAAGGATAAGCGTGTTATCGTCTGCAAGTCCATCGGGTCTGTTGAGTTCTGTTTTAAGTAGACTATCCACTGAGCGAACAATGTAGGAGATAACCTGTGGCGGTGTATAAAAAACTCCACGATCAAAGCGGAGTTCTGGATTGTATTCTTTTAGGAACGTCTCGTAAAAATGGATAACTGGGTCTTCAAGATGATTATTTGCTGAGAAAGCGGTGCGGAGCATTTCTGTTGAGACGTTTTGAAGCAACGTGGCAATGTCATCCAGAATATACGTGACATTCGTCTCAAGTCTCGGAGAGGCGACGTGATAAAAGAGTTCTATGAGGAACGGGTTTGATCTCGGAAGTGTACCGACTGCAGTGTGCCGTGAAAAATTTGTACCATTTGGCAATGTGCAGCGTGCAGCAAATAACCCATACGTGAGAGTTTGTGCATACATATCCGCGAAATCGTCAGGGGTGAGTGTCGCGAGCAATGTCTCCTTGAACGCGTTGAACATTCTGTAAGTTTCACTGTCCTCATCGGTGAGTGTCGTTGCGATCTGCGTTTGTAGTTCGCGTGTTCGTCTTGCAAGGTATTTTGCAAGTGTCTCTGGAGAGGTGATTTGGACATGCCCAGCGTTTAGAAACAGCTCTAAAAGTGTTTCTAAATTTTCAGTTTCATGTTCAATATGTACAGATGCGCGTAGTTGTCCATCCCGCCACAACTGAAAGTCAACGAAATTGGTAAGGATAAAGTTATCAAGATTTTCTATAAAACGTTGATTTTGTTCTCTGGCATGTCCTGTCAGGTTGTTTAAATCCGTACCGTCTGCTTCCGCTTCAATATAGCCGATGGTTAGCAATCCATCTGATACGATAAAGTCTGGCCGTCCTATCTGATCAATGCTTCTCGGTTCGTGTGTAAATGTCATGTGGAGTTTGTCAAAACATTCTACGTCTTTGGTGACATCTTCCAAGAATTCATGGAGGTTCGGGTGCAGAGAGAGTTCAGGGGTTGCATTCGGGTCGGATTGTGTTTGACGTATTTGCTGTAGATAACGGTTGCAGTGTCTTTGAAAATTCATATTGTGTCTGTCTGTACTTATACCATTTATAATAAGAAAAGTCTCTTTAATGTAGCATAAACTTCCAGTTTGTGCAGTATTTCAAGACATGCATAACAACTCTTAATGGGATAAACATCTATAGAAATGTGTTCTTTGATTAGGTATTCTCAAGGTTTATGAATTTTCAAGGTTATCTTTTATCAAGTTCTTCAGTATTTGATGAAATACCACCGCTGATGGCAGGAAGGAAGTGGAGTTCTGCGTCAGCATCAATCTGTGAACGCAGATTCGCACGGATGAGGATACCGTTTACATAAATAGCGATACCGGGACGGATACGATCCCCATCACAGAGTTTATCTTTTGTTCCGGGATAACGTTTATCCAAGTTTTCAATGACTTCTCGGATAGTGCTGCCTGAGACAGTGACACTGTCTTCACCATCAGTCAGGTTTCGCATGAGGGCAGGAATACCAACAACAGGCATGGTGGATATCTCTTAATGAAAAGGCGAGGTGTTGTGCCTCGCCTTAGTAGTAAAATTAATACTACATTTTCTATTAGCTCAACTTATGTTCGCGTCTCACACCTCTTCTGTAGGAGCGACCTCCTGGTCGCGACCGGGAGGTCGCTCCTACAAGTAAAGTGTCTAATTATATCTAAAGTTTACTATAATTGGATTTAGATTTTACCCATTGCTTTTAAGAGTCGATCAGGCGACATGGGAAGTTCATCCATCCTTACACCAACAGCATCGTAAATAGCGTTAGCAATTGCAGCAGGAGGGGGAACAATCGGAACTTCTCCTACACCGCGTACACCATAGGGATGTCCTGGGTTAGGCACTTCTACGATAACTGCATCAATCATGGGTAGATCTAAACAGGTTGGCATGCGGTAATCAAGGAAACTTGCATTGGTCATTGTTCCTTCTTCATTATAAATGTACTCTTCGTTTAATGCCCAACCGATACCTTGTACCACACCCCCTTGGATCTGTCCTTCAACGTAACTCGGATGTATCGCTTTTCCTGCATCTTGTGTTGCGGTATATCGTAGTATTTCAACTTTACCCGTTTCAACATCTACTTCAACATCAACAACATGCGTAGCAAATGCACCGCCAGCACCAGGAGGATCCACTGCGGCTCTGCCGACAACAGGACCGCCAGTTTCACTGAGTCTTGCTGAGAGATCTCGGAAACTAATCTGTTCCTCTTTGCCGTTGATACTGGAGAATTCTCCATCAGCAAACTGGACGTTAGCTTCATCAACATCCCAAAGTTTTGCTGCGCGTTCGATCATCTGATTTTTAACATCTTGTGCAGCTTCATAGGCAGCATAACCGGTAGCGAAGGTTGTTCGACTACCACCTGTTACAGCAGTATAACCGATAGAATTCGTGTCAACCACGGAGGGGTTCACGGATTCCGCAGGAATACCCAATACCTCGGCTGCCTGCATGGCAATGGATGCACGGGTGCCACCTATATCTGTGGAACCTTCCACAAGGTTTATAGTGCCATCAGGATTGACGTTAATTGTAACACTTGATTCTAAACCGATATTAAACCAGAACCCAGAAGCGATTCCACGACCGTGATGTTTTTTACCGTTTTCGGAACTATAATGTGGATGTTCCTTCGCTGCTTCCAGTGTTTCAATGAAACCGATACGGGGATAAACAGGTCCATCTGCGCGATGGTCTCCCTCTTTTGCACCGTTCATAAGACGAAGCTCCAACGCATCAATATTTAGTTCTTCAGCAAGTTCGTCAATCACGGTTTCTGAACCGAACGCTGCATTGGTAGCACCCGGTGCACGGTAGGGAGCACTTTTCGGTTTGTTAACAACAACATCGTAGCCATCAATGAGGACGTTATCAATGTTGTAAGGAGCGAAAATACACATTGCTCCAGCACCAACAGGTGAACCGGGATATGCGCCTGCTTCAAAAGCCATAGATGTTTGGGCTGCGGTGATTTTTCCATCTTTCGTAGCCCCCATTTTAACTGTGATAAATGAGGCGGGTGTAGGACCTGTACCTTCAAACACATCTGCGCGGTTCATGAGCACTTTAACAGGTTTCCCCGTTTTCTTTGCAAGTAGGGCAGCAACAGGTTTGATGTATACGTTAATTTTACCACCGAATCCACCGCCAATTTCCAACGGAACAACCTTGATTTTTGAAATTGGATATTGAAGAATTTCAGCAAGCTGTTCTCGTACAGTAAATGCACCTTGTGTACTACACCAGACTGTTAAGTGACCATCTTGATTGTAATGTGCAGTTGCATTATGAGGTTCAATATAACCTTGATGAACTGTACCCGTAACAAATTCACGTTCTATAACGATATCTGCGTCAGCAAATCCTTTATCAATATCACCTTTTTTATGTTGGATATGGCTTGCAACATTACTGGATTCTTCGGATGTTTCACCGAGTGATGATGTTTTTAGCCCTTCGTGCAGTAAAGGAGCGTCTGATTCCATTGCTTGACGCACCTCCATGACAGGAGTGAGAACTTCATAGTCAACATCAATGAGTTGGCAGGCTTCTTCGGCAATATGTGGACTTGTCGCAGCGACAGCAGCAATGGCATGACCTCTATAAAGTGCTTTGTCGCTGGCTAAAATGTTATCACAGAGGTATTTTAGACTAACAGCACCTTCACCGAGATCCGTCATTTTGTCTTCAGCAGCAGGTAAATCACTTGCTGTGACGATACCTTTCACACCGGGAAGTGCTTCAGCACGTGATGTGTCAATTGAAAGAATGTTTGCGTGTGCGTGTGGACTCCGGAGCACTCTACCGTGCAGGAGTCCAGTGATCTGAAAATCCGCCCCATATATCGCCCTACCGGTGACTTTGTCTACACCGTCGTGACGGATGGGACGGGTTCCGATAACTTTATAATCTTTGTTTTCAGTCATAAGGAGCTCCTATTCTGTAGCTTCGGCTGCATCAAGTACAGCACGTACGATTTTATCATAACCGGTACAGCGGCATAAATTACCAGCCAACCAGTATCGAACTTCATGCTCAGTTGGGTTAGGATTGTTGTCAAGTAAGGCTTTTGCACTCAATATGAAACCGGGAGTGCAGATACCACACTGAAGCGCTGCGTTTTCGAGGAAAGCATCTTGAATTGGATGTAGTTTGTCAGGTTCCGCGAGACCTTCAATAGTTTCAACAGATTGTCCTTCAATTTCGACGCCAAGAACAAGGCATGAATTGACAAGTCTGCCATCGAGAATGACACTACATGCACCACAATTCCCGTTATTACATCCCTCTTTTGCACCAGTGAGGTGGAGTTCATCTCTGAGTACTTCGAGTAGACTTTGCCGTGGTTCACAGAGGAATTCCACCGATTCGCCGTTGATTGTGGTTTGAACGTGCGATTTTTTCGCCATAATTTTGATTTCCTTTCGCGTTTTGTAAGACCGGTAAGTATTCCTTCAGATAGATTTTGAGTTTTCAATTTCTTGAGATATTTCAGTGAAATGTTTATTACGCAGCGTCTATTACTCTTTGGATTGCTCCGTTGAGAGCGCGCCGAGTCAATACACCGACAAGGTGTGTGCGTTGTTCTGCAGTTCCTCGCATATCGCTAATTGGACGTGCGATAGATTGTGCGGCTTGTGCGGCTTCCTCAATTACATCCTCTGATACCTCTTTGTCTGCAAGGAGTAAGCTGGCTTCTTCAGCAAATAAAGGTGTGGGAGCAACAGCAGCAAGAGCAATACGCGCAGAAACAATACGTTGTTTTGTTTCATCTAATACGACAGATGCACCAGCACCAACAACAGCAATGTCCATCTCATTACGTGGTATAAATCTGAGATAGAAGGAACTGGAATTCTTTGGTGGTGCAGGAATCTTTAGAGAAACAAGCATTTCACCTTTTTCAAGTGCAGTTTGTCCAGGAGCAGTACAGAAATCTTCAACTGCTAATTCACGTTCACCGTTTGGACCGGCGATTACACAAGTAGCGTTTAATACGATCAGGGGTGGGATACCATCTGCTGCAGGTGAGGCATTACATAAGTTTCCTCCTATACCCGCGCGTCCTTGAATAGCAGTACCACCAATAATTTTGGTTGCGTCTATTAAACTGGGATAAGCATCACAAATTGTATCAACAGCATAGATTTGATAACACGGTACCGCTGCACCAAGTGTTAATCCAGAGTTCGAGTCATAGGTTAATTCGTTGACTTCGGGTATGGATTTTATATCTATAATCCATTCTAAATTCTTTTTACCTTCCCTTGCTTGTACAATAAGGTCCGTCCCACCAGAGAGCAGTCCGGCTTTGTCACCTTTTTCACCAAGCAATGTGATTGCTTCTGATACCGTTTTAGCATCAATGTATTCAAATGCTTGCATAGGCAAAATCTCCTTTCATACTTGATATTTATTAAACTGTATTTACTAATTTGATTATATCAAATATGTTAAAAGATGCAAGTATTTTCATTGTTTAGATATCAATTCGATCTGCCATTGAATCCGCGCAATGACACATATCTGTTCAGCAGTAAGTTGATCCGTTCCAAAATTTGTAATGTAGATATTCCAACCTGCGAGTTGGAGCCGTGCCTGTGATGCTTGTGTATGCTTTCGTTTGGCACGATATCGGAAAATGTTAATGACCCAGTCCTGGACCGGTGAGTATTTGTGTCCCTACAGTGCCATCATTGATATTAAAAATTGATGGGTATTCCTCTTTCCACTCATCATTCGCACCCGGACAAAATTGACGTGCATTTCCTTCAATAGCAGTCACCCCGCGTATACGCGCGGCAAGTCCAGCAGAATGTAGGAAAGAAGCACCCGGACAAGTCAAATCTTGGACCGCCAAAAACATATCGAATTCCTGTGCAGCTGCCCCCATCAGAAGTGCTTGTGATTGCCCTTTACATGCCTTAAGTGCAACACCGGAATATCCTTGATCACGTGCCAATAATAGTGTTTCAAAATCAGTCAAAGATTCGTCTATTACAACAGGTTTAATTTCTGCAGCTTTATGCATTTTGTTTTCAGGATGAGACTCCAGATCGCGATCAGTAGGTTGTTCGATATATGCAAGTCGTTCAAAGGCTTGTGCTTCTGTCTCTTGTATCCGATTAAGGAAATCCAGTAGATACTCCACATCCTTACATGTCTCGTTAAAGTCAGCAGAATAATTCCATGTTTGAACCCCTCTTTTGGCTTGTGTTTCTGCAGTCACTTGATCAATCGCCAGAACACGGGCAACATCCCACTCCAAATCATCTCCATTTAACTTAATCTTCAGATGCGTCAAGCCGTCGGCTTGAATCCATTCTGGTAGTGTCTCTGGCAGACCATCGTCAAGTCGTTCGTCAATATCTGCTTCTGTAAGTGGATCCAAAGCACCTACAAGGTGATAAATCGGCATATTAGGTTTTGGATGTCGCGTTGTATACTGATCAAGATATTTGCCTGAAAATTCTTCATTTAAGAAGTGTGATAAATCTGATTGAATGTAATCCATATCCAATCCGTTGTAACTGTTAATGCCATTTGCTTTTCCAAAAGCATCGTGTATCGCAGCATCAATAGGACTCGTAGTTACAACAGTACAAAGCTTAGGTATTGGTGTTGCAAGCTGCATTGACTCCGACAAATCAGCCGCTGTTTGTAAAAAGATTGGTTCAAGTTCATCGGAGAGTTCAAGCGGGTGTGCACATAGTGTGCATTCAAGTGTGTTGTCTACTGCTAATTCTGCAAGTCTTATCATTGCATTGAGACTTTGATCAAACGGAACGTATCGTGGTGGAAATGCCCAAACATTCCCAAGTGGCATAGAACCTTTTCCTTGTGCCTCTTTACCATCGCGAGTCTGCACTTGTAGACTGACATTAAAGAGAATACAATGATCTGTAGGAACACCTCCGAATTTGAGAGGTGTTCTATATTGATGCTCTTCGAATTCAAACTGAACATCAACAATCTGTATATCTGTAGATTTTGACATTGTCTTTTTCCTTATGGATTACGCTTACTTTGTAATTACTAATCACTATGGAACTTTGTATCTTGAGTCGGTGAAAAACTTTGAACCGTCAACCTGGTGAATCCGCCAGTTTCCTGACTTTTTTGTAAAGTAATATTCTCCTATATCCTGATAACATACTGGTCTATCTGGATGGTAATAGAACATTGGTCCTTTAGCACTTGCTTCCATCCAGGGAACTTTGACATTTTTTGGACGAATATGAAAATCTGTGAGTTGTGAATTTGGATCAGCTATACAATCTGTTCCCCATTGTCCAGTCCAATTAACCTCAATATAGTTCTTAATATTGTTCCATCCGTGAATAATGACACTTGAAGTACCGTACTCCATTCCTGCTGCAGTATCCAGTGTGTTAATAAGTTCTGCCATATCTTCTTGTACATAAGCATTAATGAAGGCATTATAAACCTCTTGAATAGCTTGAATTTCTACAGCAGCATCAATTTCGATAGATGACACATCACCTTCTGATTCTACCTCAATGTAAGATTGATCTATATAGGGAGCTGTAGGAAACAGTAAAAATTCAGTGAATCGGATTCGATCAATTTTCTCCTCATCGCTTAAGTCTCCACAGCCACTAACAAATGTGATTACAATTATTGAAAACAGTATTAGTATAAAAGTATGTGTCTTGAAATCGGACATTATTTTCGGATGTCTAATAAGCAAGTAGGTTTACAGTCAACAGATAAGTGACTATCTCATCTGTAAGGGTTATATTGTTCTCTACATCAAATTGTGTATTTTTTGCATTGCCAAAATATACGGAAAAATCAATTGTAAGTTGTGGCAAAAGCTCATAACCTAATCCGCACGATACCGCAAGTCCAGTCTGTCTTGCCCTTTCTAATCTGAATGGTGGTTGATATGTTGTCAACACAGCAAGTCCTGTAGATCCAACCAGATAAAAATCTGCACTTCGCAACGGATAAAGCATCATTCCCAAACCAGCCATTCCATTAACAATCATTGTATCGTTGTAGAGATTTGACAATGGCAACCATGTGATACGACTTGAATAATATAGAAGAAATTGGTCTGAAAAACCATGACCAACTTTTAATTCAGTTACAAATGCTGATCTAATCTCCCGTGGATCTGGCCAATTGCCTGTATAGCTACTCCCCCAATACCTCGCAAGAGGAGCGGTATATGTGACATTCCCAACACCTGCACCAATTCCAAAAACAAACCCTTTTCGTCTACCGAGAAGTTTCTTTGGACTTCGTCCTATCCTTTGTTGATTTGAAATTATGTTTCTTTCTTCGAAAGCGTATATATTCTCAGAAAAAGATAACATGAAAATAGCAGCAATTATCCCGAATAGAGATAATTGCGATACAACCATCCTCACGCAAGTCTCCTTATAGCTTTGTTTAATATATGTATATTCTTAGATTTGACCGTAGTTTAAGTAAGAATTATAGAAGAAAATTAACAGTAAACTCTAATAGATAGGCGCGCTAAGATAGCGCGCCTATCTATCGAATTTGCTATTCTCTTATATGAGATTGTTAGCTAAATATAGAAATGACAATTTAGGTGTCAAGAAATCGGAAAACTTATTCTATACCTAACTTATCATTGATTTCCTTCTGATAACCTTCCAACTCACAACTTTCGATCTCAGCGATTGTTACAGGTCGTCCGAAATAACCAGATTCATAGGCTGCCATACAGATTGCTTCAGACTTCATCCCTTCCACTGCATCCACCTCTGGTTTTCCACCAGTTTTGATTGCATCAGCGAAGTATTTTAGTTCAATTGCAACCGAATTTCCGATTCCTGAAGGAAAAAAATATTCCCTTTCCTCATCAGTTAAACTATCACTGAATTCCTTCCTTAAATCATCATTAGAAATTGGTTCACCACCGCGTGGAACTAACCCTCTTCCCCAATCAAGTGCTCCTTCGCTCCCGTAAATAACCTTTTGTCCGAAACCGTGTGCAGGTGCGGAACCAACCCATGTCCATTGGGCAGTAACACCTTGTTCAAACTTAATCGTAGATATCATTGCGTCTTCTACATCAACAGAATAACCGCCTTCACGTGCTCCAGGATTATCGTAACGATAGGGTTCATAAGCCTTATTTATAGCATAGACCTCTTCTGCTTCCAAGCCAAGGATATAACGCATTAGATCAGTAAAATGCACCCCACCATCTAATGCCCATCCACCACCTGCATCCATTTTGAAATTCCGCCAACCCCATTTACCTAATGCCTCGCCTACATCAATCCAGAAGAACATACGAGGGTCACCGATACGTCCTTGGGCAATTACCCAACTACGGGTCCGTTCCATATGTCCTAAACGATAATTTTCAGCAACCGATATAATCCTATTGTTCCGTTCGGCCGCCTCCATCATTATTTTACAAGCGCGCATCGTAATACCAAAAGGTTTTTCTAAGATGACATGTTTACCTGCTTCAAGTGCTGGTACAGCAAGAACATGATGAGCACTATGAAGCGCACAGATATCTATACAATCCATATCAGGATGTTTATCAAGCATTTCATCAATTTCAGTATAAACAGATGGCTTTGTTCCACCTTGAAACTCATGTGCTTGATTTGCACGTTCTTCTGCTCTATTCTTATCTATATCACATGCTGCGACAATATCGTATTCCTTTAGGTCATTGTTCCATAACTCACGATACCCGTTCATATGTGCGCCGGACATACCACCACAACCGACTAAACCCATTTTAATTCGTTCTGCCATTGATGCCTCCTTAGGCAATACTACATACGTTTTTAAGGTTCTCAGTTTCGAACATTCTTAAATATCTCACAAACTCAAGAAACACCTAATCTAATGCAACATTCATTTCATGTCATGAGTTTATTTCTTTTGAGAATTGTATAGAATCTATATGATGATGTCAACGATTTTATCTGTGAACTAAGATATATGTATAGAGTTGTTCTGAAGCTATATGTTATTTTGTATTGAATGCTTTGAAGAATATATTGTCAAATAGTAATGCTAAATCGAAAGTAAAAATGTGTAAAAGCCAAAATTGACATTAACCACATTTTCTGATAATATGCCTAACGTAGTTGCTAACTATCTTTGTTGACTTGTAATGAAATTATGTGCTATCAATAGGAAATCCTGAAACAGGTTTATAATGCCAAAACAGACAATGTAAGGGGAAAACATGCATCACATCTACCAACGATATATCTATATCCCACAGTATGTTATTGTTCTAATATTGACCTTATATTTATCTCTTCAGACAGAGGCAGGAGTTGACAAAAACACCATGGCGGTATGGCTCTTTGAAGAGGGTGGTGGAAAAAAAGTAAGAGATGACTCTGGAAACGGACACGATGGTGAAATAATCGGAACGCTTAAATGGGTTAAGGGTAGGATTGGAACAGCACTACAATTCCCTGGAGACAAGGGAGGGTACATTGTGGTCAACTCTTCCAAAAAGCTTGAATTAGAAACCCTTAGTATTGAAGCTTGGGTAAAGGTAACAGAAGCAACAGGAAAATGGCAAGGGATTGTTTGTAAACAACAAGCAGGTTGCACAAATCGAAACTACGGTATATGGGTAGAAGTCAATCAGAAAGTCCTCCACGCACAGATCGGGGCAAATGGTGGGTGTGCATTCAATATAAATGGCACCACACAGATCACAGATAATAAGTGGCATCATCTTGCCTTTACCTTTGATGGAGAAAAGGGACGTGTATATGTAGATGGAGAATTGGAATCTGAACAAGCAAACGAAGCCTCATTTCAAAGTGATGACCCAATTACAATCGGTGTACCAAATATTGATAATGCCAACGGATTAAAGGGTTTAATAGAAGAAATACGTATATCCGATGTTGCACGTTCTCAAGCGGAGATAAAAGAAGCTAAGGATGTAGGTTTAGCACAAATACTCAGCGTTGATCCCCACGGAAAACTTGCTACACGATGGGGTTATTTAAAACACATGAAGTAGTATATCTAAATATTTAAGGAGAAAAGATTGAAACGATTAGTTTTTCTGATTTTATTTTTATTTAGTATAACAACATTCGCACTTGGACAAGGGACTTCCATTGGCAGTACCGGAGACGGTCGGTGTATCTTCTGAACGTATTGATCGGATCGGTCCTGTAATGCAGAGTTATGTTGATAATGGCAACTTGCCAGGATTCCTTACTGTTGTCGCAAGAAAAGGTAAAATAGTCCATTTTGAACCCATTGGTATGAGAGATGTTGAGAATGCCAAACCTGTTGAAGCAGGTACGATATTCCGTATCTATTCCATGTCAAAACCGATTACAAGTGTTGCTGTGATGATGCTCTATGAAGAGGGACACTTTCAACTCGGCACATCTGTCTCAAGATTCATTCCTGAATTCAAAAACATGAAGGTCTATAATGGTGATCAAACTGAAATCCTTGATGCCAAAAAAAGATATCAAGATAAAACACCTTCTTATGCACACCGCCGGTTTTACATACGGGTGGGGAGGCAAACCTGTCGATAAACGTTATAGAGAATTGAAAGTCCTTGCCAGTGGTTCAACACTTTCAGACATGGTAAAAAAACTCAGTGAAATACCATTGGTACATGAAACCGGGTGAAAAATGGACTTACGGAGTATCCACCGATGTACTGGGTTATCTTGTTGAGGTAGTTTCAGGTATGCCATTTGAGGACTTCCTCCAGTCACGTCTATTTGGACCACTTGGAATGACAGATACAGGATTTTCTGTACCAAGTGAAAAAGTAGATAGATTTGCTGCTTTATACAGACCTAACAACGAAAATGGACTGGATCGTGTCGGAGAAGCCCCACTTGCGAAAGATGATGTTAGTTTTTTCCCATCTGGTGGTGGTGGCCTTGTCTCAACTGCAGGAGATTATATGCGATTTGCGCAGATGCTACTAAACGGTGGTGAATTGGATGGTGTACGCATTTTAGGGAAGAAAACAGTTGAACTGATGCGGTATCCTCACCACGACAATTGGTTTGGACTTGGTTTTTCAGTTGTTACACGGAAAGATCCTCCAAACACACTCGATTCCGTAGGAAATTACGGATGGAGTGGTGCAGCAGCCACCACATTTTGGGTTGATCCTGAAGAGGATTTGATAGCATTGCTGATGACCCAATTAATGAATAACAGGTATCCAATTCATCAGAAATTTAAAGTGTTAACCTATCAAGCACTTACAGAATAATTTACAGATTACAACCACTTACTTAGGAGATTATATGGCAGAATATGAAGGATTACCGCGTGCGGTTCCAGAAGACATGGGGATGTCCACAGCGCGGTTAGAACGCATTAAACCTGTAATGCAACAATGGATAGATAATGGAAAAATCCCTGGGGCATTAACGATGATTGCTCGCGAAGGAAGACTTGTCCATTTTGAAAAGGTGGGTCATCAAGATATTGCATCTGAAAAACCTATTGAATTTGATACAATCTTCCGCATCTATTCTATGACGAAACCTATTACCAGTGTTGCAGTTATGATGCTATTTGAGGAAGGACTTTTTCAACTCAACTCCCCTGTATCTGAATTTATTCCTGAATTCAAAGACATGAAAGCTTATGCAAACCATGGAGATGCAATTGTTGATACAGAACGAGAGATGACGATAAAACATCTTCTGACGCATACTGCAGGATTGATATATGGTGGTGAATGGGATCACCCGATAAATAAACGATATTCTGAAGCAGATTTTTATGGTGGTGATCTCAAATATATGGCAAAAGAACTTGGTGATATACCACTCCTACATCAACCTGGAGATGCCTGGAATTACGGAATGTCTACCGATGTACTCGGTTATCTTGTTGAAGTCGTCTCAGGAATGCCATTTGCTGAGTTCCTTAAAACACGTATATTTGATCCTTTAGAAATGGTTGATACTGATTTTTCTGTTCCAGAGAACAAAGCAGACAGATATGCAACACTATACGAACCAACTGAAGATGGTGGGATTAAAGTACTTAAAGATGCTCCTGTATCAAGTGGTCCTCTTAGTTTTCATCACTCAGGTGGAGCTGGACTGTTGTCAACTGCGGGTGATTATCTCCGATTTTGCCAGATGATGCTCAATGATGGTGAATTGGATGGTGTACGTTTACTTGGAAGAAAAACAGTCGAAATCATAACGATCAATCATATATCTAATGACTGGCAACCTTTGGAAAGGACAGGTTGTGGTTTCGGACTTGGTTTTGCAGTTGTTACTGATCTTGCAGATACACATACTTTGGGTTCAGTTGGTACATACAGTTGGGGAGGTTTGGCGAGTACAGTATTTTGGATTGATCCTATGGAAGAGTTAATTGCTATTTTCATGACACAGTTGATTGGGGATTCACCGTTCCATGCGCAGTTCCGTGTATTAACTTACCAATCTATTATAGATTAGTGATAGACTGATAACATAAGATTATAGGAGAAGATAGATCAATGAAAATCGCAATTGTTACTGGGGAACATGGTTTTCGTGAGAAGGATTTCGATGCAGTATTTCGGAGCATGGAAGATATTGAATTTATCCGTGAGGATTTGGATGTCTTTGTTGATGATCCAGATAAGAAAGAATACGAAACAGTTGTCTTCTATAACTTCCACAGACCCTATCCAACAGACGAACAAGCAGAAGCCATACTTGGCCTGACAGAACGTGGACAAGGGCTGGTTATCCTACATCATGCCATTCTTGCATTTCCAGAATGGGAATCTTATTCCGATATGTGTGGGATTCTTGATAGAGATTTCGACTACTCACCAAGACAAACATTACAGGTTCAAGTCTCAGATCCCAACCATCCGATTACAAAAGGTCTTGATAATTGGGAGATGGGTGATGAAACCTACTTGATGAAGTCCGCAGGTGAGGATAGTACGATTTTACTTACTGTAGATCATCCGAACAGTATGGATGTTATAGGTTGGTCACGTGAATACGGCAACTCTCGTATTTTTTGTCTACAAAGTGGACACGATAATGTCACATATTCTGATCCGAACTTCCGAAAAGTATTGCAACAAGGAATTGAATGGTGTGCCCAAGATAACTAAGGATGACATTAGTATTTTCTTGATTAACTCTCTACCTCGTCAGAGTATATTCTTCACAAACATATTCCAACTTGAAAAGCTTTGTATTTTTCTTATATTACTCTTACTTGTTAACTCACATAAAGGATTCGTTATGGCACATTCCACGTATTCAGTGATTGATAAAACAGTTGACGGTTTCCAAATATACTACTTACAAGAAGAGAGAAATGCTGTTGCAGAAATAGCACCCTCACTTGGTAATAACTGTTTCGTTTTCAAGGTTAGTGATAATGGCAACTGGATCAATTTGATAGATCCACCGCCAGATTTGCCAACGTTGGAAGAACGTCCGACTGCATTTGGAAATCCGATTCTATTTCCTTTTCCAAACCGAATTCGAAATGGCAAATGGGAGTTTGAAGGTAAGACATATCAATTTGACAAAACTCCAGATTCCCCAACAACAATACACGGTCTTTTATTAAATCTTCCATATAATGTTGATAAACACGAAGCCAATGAAGACGAGGCAATCCTTGTCTGTTCATTAGATTCAGAGGATTTCCCAGATGTGCACCGACAATTTCCATTCCCCTTCACCATGGAAATAACTTATATTCTGAAGAATTCCATCCTTGAGATGGGTGTTTCAATTGAAAACACTGGTAATTGGAACATGCCGATGGGATTCGGTATCCATCCATACTTTAGTACTAATCTTACTAGTACAGCAGATGCCTCTAAAGCACTAATTACTGTTCCCGCTGACAGATATTGGGAACTTGATGATGTCCTTGTACCTACAGGAATACAAAAGGATGTTACAGGAGAGTTGGACTTGCGAAATGGACAACCATTTGGAAAACTGAAATTGGATCATGTCTTTACCGGTGTAATAATGGAGGACGGAATTAGTCGTTGTCTAATAGAAAATCTGGATACGGGATATGGTATGGTTATGGAATCAGATTCTGTCTTTAGGGAACTTGTTGTCTATACCCCGCCAGGAAGAGACGCCATCTGTTTTGAACCGTATACCTGCCCAACAGATGCTATTAATTTAGAAGAAAAAGGTATACCCGCTGGCATAATCGTACTATCTCCAGAAGAGACATTTTCCGCAAAAGTTCGTATATACCTCACAAAAACACCTGACAAAGATAAGAGAAGATGAGACTTTACTTATTACTGTTTGTTTCAATTCTTTTCATACAAACCTTTCCCTGTAGTGCTATCTATGAAGGCTCTACAAACGCTAACACCTTTATTAGACTATACGAACAACAAGAAGATTTCGGCAGGCTTGCTCTTTGGCATGAAACAGCTGCCCAATGTATTTCACTAATTTCAATACCTATGAATGAGATTATTCTCGATTACTATAAGAATAACGGGTTCGATAAATGGGTGGAACGGACTGAGAAAGAAACGAGTGAAATTCAGGAAAGACTAAGATTTCATATTGATAAAGCTGAAGAGGCTTGGAAGAAATCCATAACTCCAGAGGACCTTATTACAAAAGAACGTGAAAAAATTGCTAAATTCATCTCCACATGGCTACCACATTATCCAAACAGGTTTTACAAATTTGGATTATACGCAACCTTCTTTAGGGAACTACGGGAGATTGCAGAAACTGAAAACAACATAAAACAAATACTCCTAATTGAGGCGCATGCAGCAGAAATTTGCGCAGTACTATATGAGAAAATCCCAATTGCAAACGGTCTAAACGAATATAAAGAAATAAGGAATAATCACCTTAAACACGCCACACTGCTGCGAATTCTCTCACAGAAAACTTACAGGATTCTACCTAATGAAGCAAACTACGGCAAGCTTCAACATTTTAAGCAACCAGAAATTAGGGCATCACACAAGAACTCGGACATCATACTACAAACCGCTAAGTCTGATTCACGGATAAAATCACTATTACAAGAATACAAAAACTATCATGCATATCCTTGGTTTCAAGGTTTTGCATGGACTGTGAGTTTTTATAACCATAATTGGGGGAATCTTGCAATCGTCATTATAGATGACCAGACAGGGAAGGTTATTAATATATTGAAGGGTGATGGTCATACAGAATCATCTTTATCTGAGAATTAGCCTATGATTCAAACATCGTTCAACAAAAAACTCTATATTCTGCTTTTAGTAATTTTAAGCATAAACTACTTTCCACTTGTTAATGCTGCTATCCCAGACATTACACCTGGCGAGTTATTGATTCTTCTAACCCCTAATGCTTATGATGATCTCCAAAGTCTACAATCAAAATCTAATGCTGCTGCATTATTCAGATTACATAATGTAGAATCCTACAAACCTGTATTTCGTAGCTCCTTCAATCCATCAGATGATAATTCAAACATCTCAAGAACATATCTCCTACGATTCTCTCTACAGGTAGATTTGGTGGCACTCAAGACTTCCTTTGAAGTCAGTGAACTTATTGAGAAGGTATCCTATAATTATCTCCGTCCAACTTTAGTCGAAGGAATAGTGCCAAATGATCCAAAGTATGAAGAACAATGGAGCTTACCGTTAATTAATATGCCACAAGCGTGGGAAATAGAGAAAGGGAGTCGCGAGGTAGTTATTGCCATTATTGATTCTGGAATTGATTATAGACATGACGATCTTTCACAGAAAATATGGGTTAATTCTGACGAAATTCCTGATAACGGATTAGATGATGATGGAAATGGGTATATTGATGATATGCATGGTTGGGATTTTACAGATGCCCCAAATCTTGAAGCGGAAGGGGATTTTTTGGAAGGAGATAATGAACCCATTGATGAATCTGGACACGGAACGCATGTTGCCGGAATAGCAGGAGCAATGCCAAATAACGGTATTGGTATTGCGGGTGTCGCTTGGAATTCACCACTCATGGCAGTACGTGCTGGTCTCTCACTTGGTGGGAGTTCACGGATGCAAGATGATGATTCAGCCGCAGCGATCGTCTACGCTGTCGATAACGGTGCAAGTATTATCAATATGAGTTGGGGAAGTTCCCAACATTCCTTTGTTATAGAAGAAGCTATTGAATATGCCCATAATAGGGGTGTCTTGTTAATTGGTGCCGCTGGTAATGATGGTGAAGCAACGAGTATATTTCCAGCGGGATACCGTAAAGTTATCTCAGTTGCCTCAACAACCCAACACAGACAAAGATACTATAAATCGAACCATGGGGCTTCCATTGATATAGCAGCACCGGGAAATGCAATCCTTAGTACACAAATTGGCAACAAGTATCGAATACTTACCGGAACTTCAATGGCAGCCCCACATATTACGGGTATCGCTGCATTGATGAAAGCAAAACGTCCAGCACTCACGCATGAAGAAATAAGGCATATACTCATAAATACAACCGATCTTGTCTTTGAAAAGGATAGTGATGAACCAGATACAACGCTCGCTGGTGCAGGTACAGTTAATGGACAACGCGCACTGTTGGCAAGTGGTGTTCTTCAAGCGAGAATCCAGTCCCCACAAACTAATAGTGGTGGATCCACATCAATACCATTTAACGGCACTGCAGGAGGGTATAAATTCGAATCTTGGCAGATGTTTTATGGTAGTTCTTCTGTTCCTACAACTTTCATACCGTTTACTGATGTAATTACCACACAAAAAATGGATGAGAAATTAATTGAATGGGATACAACAAATATTCCAGAGGATGTGTATACTGTTCGTCTGGTTGTTACAGATAGAGATGGTAGTGAAACTCACGATCAAGTCGTTTTAACAGTTGACCGCACACCACCCAAAATAGACTCAATTAATGTGACTGAAGCGATATATCAGGATGGTTCTACGACTATCTTAAGTTGGATAACAGATGATGTCACACGAAACAAGGTCTTCTATCGTCGGGTTGGAAATATCACACCTTTTGCATCGATTGAAGAGAATGAAATTGGGAAGGAGCATTTGTTCTCACTCGCACTGGAACAAGGACAATATCAATTCTATTTTTCTGCACGAAATACCGTTGGATTAAATACAGTTGATAACAATGACGGAAAATACTATACCGTCGATGTTATGGGACATTTAATCTCTCCAAATGGATATATTGAAAGAAATCTCAGTATTCCCTTACTCCATCTTGCTGATGTTGTTGTCGATTTTGATAAGAATGGGTTATTAGAATTCATTGGTACATCCCTTTTCGATATCTCTACCGATCTCTCCCCTACTACAAGTCTTGTTATCTATGAACGTGCACCGAATGGAAGATATAATCTTGTACATAGTCTCACAGATATTGTTGACATAGTTGACACAACAAGTGGACTAAATCCAAATATTGATATAGAAACTTTCGTACCAACAACAGTGGAAGATTCTGATAACGATGGTTTACTCGAAATACTTGCTTATGATCATGATCGTACTTTCTTGATAGAAAACCGTGAACCTGAAGGTTTTCCCACCCAAATAATATGGGAGACACCTTTTATTTCTGGTGGTAAAATTGATGATCTTGATGGTGATGGACATAAGGAAATTGTTGGGATTGATAATAGCAATAACCGCATCCTTATCTTTGAAAATAGAGGGAATAATCTGTTTAATAGGTCAGCAGCGTTAATTAATGAAACCGATGGAAAGAATATATATGCATCAGATATTGTCATTGACGATTTCAACAGTAATGGGAAGAACAACATCGTTGTTGGAGATAGTGAAGGTGAACTCTTTTTCTATACTGCCACTACTAACGATAATTTTCGGTTAGAACTAACTGTCAAAACCGATATTGATGTTGTAAGACAGCTAATCTCAGGAGACTTAACGGGTGATGGGAAACCAGAATTAGTGGTTGGAGGTACAATTTCTCATCCTGATATTACTGCTGCTTCACCTATATGGAAATTTGTTGTTTACACCTTCATATCAGGGAAATATAGGAAACTATGGGAACAGAACATTGCACCCTATCGTCTCAACGGAAATAGTATGGGAATAGCTGAAGTGGATGGGGACCAAACCAATGAGTTGATTGTTATTACGAATCCAAACCTATACATAATGCAGTGGAATGGAAATACTTTCATACCAGTATTTCATAAAAAAGTATCGGAAACACCCACTCTCCTTACTCCTGACATGGACGATAATGGTTTTCACGAATTCTATGTTAATCTTGAAGATGGACTTGGTTATATAGAATCTTCACTTGCAAAAAACAAAAACTCAGTTGCATCACTAATACCTTGGGATCTATCTGCAAAACCGATAACATCAAGAGCAGTGCAGATTACATGGGAATCGGTAGAAAATCCTAATGTCCAGAGCATTTTCACTATTTATCGTGCAAACGGAGATAAACAGGAAAAACCACTCGATACTGAGTATAAGGCTATTGCAATGGATCTATCTACACCCAGATATTTGGATAGATCTGTCGAAATAGATACTACTTACTGGTATGCAGTGACAGCAAAGAATGAAAAAGGGATTGAGACAAGACGTTCTGAATCAGTTTCAGCAACACCACGTACAGCACCAAAAATTCTTAGTGCTACATACCAACAACCAAATTGGATTGTTGTCACCTTTGATCGAAGGATGGATACAACAATTAGTGATGAACGAAGATATAATTTGCGGCTTGAAAAACAGTTAGGTGGCTTACTGCCTGTGTCTGCAATACGTGACAGAATGGGAACACGGGTATTATTAGCATTTGATACTGAACAATTACGATCATTTATTGCCGATCCAACCAATCAATATGAGATTGTTGTAACTAACTTAGCGGATATAGATGAAAATTCGATTAGGGATAGCACAAAACTCGTTGAGATACAACGAATTATTGATGAGGTGAATATCACCAATCTTTCTGATCTACGCGTTTATCCAAATCCAATCCAACCCCACGTTTCCGATAAAGGTGCTATTACATTTGATAAAGTACCGATCGGGACACGGATCCAACTATACACGCCAAAAGGGGAACTTATGGAAGAGTTACATGTTTCTGAAAGTGATGGCAACAGTAAAGAATGGTGGTTAACAAATGGTAGTATCGGTGATATTGCTACAGGTATTTACATCTATATCCTGGAATTTGAAGCACAGATAAAAGTTGGTAAAATAGCAGTGATTAAGTGATCTCATGTTTCAAGAAAGGCATTTTCAATAACCTTCCATAGACTATAACAAATTATGGACGATTTTATTCTCATTGCAAATCCTATATCCGGGAAAGGTAAAGCAAAAACTGTTGCGGAACAAGCACATGCTGTCCTAACAAAAAAAGAGTTTAAAGGTGAGATTAGACTTACAACAGGATCTGGAGATGCGAGACAGTTTGCTCAGGAAGCAGTCTCAAACGGAATAAAGTGGGTAATCGTCTGTGGTGGGGACGGAACACTTCACGAAGCGATCAATGGTATTGCAAATACCCCAGAGGTCACTTTGGGTTTAATTCCATCCGGTCGTGGGAATGATTTAGCTACAGCTGTCGGTATACCTCGAAAACCAGAACAAGCAATTGATACCTTATTCAGAGGAAAAAAGAAGAGTATTGACTTAGGTTATGTCCGTTCTAATGAGGGTAGTGAACACTATTTCTCTACAATCGCAACATGTGGTTATGACACAGAGGTAAGCAGACGTGGATCAGAACGTTCAACGCCATTTTCAGGGACTGCTTCTTATATTTATGCGGCAATTGTAACATTGTTTTACTATGAATATCCATTTGTCCGAATTGAAGCAGATTTTGGTAGGTATGAAGGTCCACTCTTGCTTGCAGCAACTGGCAGCACGAAAAGCTATGGGGGAGGATTTCAGATTGTTCCAAATGCAGTGCATGATGATGGATTATTTGATGTCTGTGTGATTCGTCCTGTTTCGAAATTCACTGTACTCCGACTTATGGCTACGCTCTTCTGGGGTGGACACGTAAATCATCCTGCAGTTGATATACAGCAAACACGAAGTATGAAGATTGAGACCGATCCACCGATAATGATCTATGCGGATGGTGAACCTATGTGTAAGACTCCTGCCACTATTGAGATTATCAAACATGGACTCACGATTCTTGTTCCTTCTTAAATAAAATCCTTTATATTTAAGCTATTGTTATCATAATGAAATCTATGAGTATGTTGAGATGAGGTGTAGTTATAGGTGATTACAAGGTTGAAATCGTTGATAGCATTGTGAGTCACTCTGACAAACTACAAACTTTGTGAAACATAGAGGCGCGTAAGGATAGCACATTGACCTTACGTGTTTTTTTGTTTTAACATGGAAAGTAACAGAAATGAACAAAGCAAATGTATTCAAAACTGATACTACTACAGAAAGGAATGTGATTTAAAGTAAGTCTCTACAGATTCTCCTGTGAAACCTATTATTCGCAAGCGTCGTTAAAATCTCAACGGGGCATTGTAACAAAAGATGATTACTCACGTTCATAGGTGCGCGATAGTGCTGATAAAAAGAACCGAATCAACAGACGAAATCGGTGCCAGGTATGTTCTCACAAATGCTATGTTAGTTACCATTTTCCCTGTATAAATGAGTATTTCACTTCTTCACAGAGTCGGTTACATTGATAACATTTCTGAACATTTAGCGTGTGAAAATATGCGTGTTCACGAATTTTAATGCCACAAACAGACAGACCATTAATCGAACGGAGGAACAATGAAAACGCGATTCGATATAATCAAGAAAAATGGAAGTTTAACCTTTAGTTTAATCGGTTGCACTCTAATTATGCTTATGAGCGTAATAGGGTGTTCCGAAATACCTTATACAGGTCCGATCCTCTCCGTTGACAGTGTAGATAGTTATCTTGACACAATTAAACAAGATACAATCTGTCTTCAAGATGGGTTTGATACTGTTTGCGTAAAATTATTCCCAGAAAACATTGAAGTCGATTTGACAGACATAGGCTTTACCCCAACTGTCCACGTTCATCCGACAAACGTCGCTTTTGTGTTCGAATATCAAGGGAAACCTATTTTACGCGCAAGACGATCCATGAACACAGATGCACTTGTCCGTGAATTAGAAGACGCAGGCAGGGTTAATTTACCTGCAAACGGTAATAATCTAAATGACCGTGATACAACATCTATACCTGTAGGCTGGACTATAAAGATATACTCCACTGCCCCAATGAATGCCAGAGTTGTAGAAGGATTAAGCATTGGTAGGAACAGAGCAGATGACCTTGAGATACGCAACGAAACACAGCTTGAAGATGGTGTCCAATTCGCTGTTGAAACAAAGGCTGCGGAGATTACAATACAACTCATAGGCGCAATTCCCAATAAGACAGCAACATTCCACATCAGTGCAAATAGTACAACATCTGATCAGAACACTAATATCCTCCTGATAAAATAGTAACCGCCGCGAAAACAATGAGTGCGAGGTATAAAACAATGACGAAGACCGCTCTGTTACCATTCGGATTAATCACTTGTATGCTGTTCATCCTTTTCAATATAGTAGGTTGTTCAGACCCTACTCCCACAGGATCAATCACTACATACATAAACCCGATGTTAACACCTGACGATATAGATGAGTATTTAATTACAACCACAGGAGGTGCATTATGCATTTACAACGACTGGGATTCCACTTGCCGAAATCTTATCCCACTAACAGGTGTTGGAGTAGACGCAAATGGACCAATCATCCACATCTATCCAGAAAAACTCCTCTATGTGTTCTATCATGAAGGCAGAACTATTGCGGAAGTGGAAAGAGTAGGAGATACAACAGATATTAGGGATAAATGGATACCTGACATAGGGGATGATGGTGATGGCGATCATGGAGATGGTTCGGACGATGGTGATGGCGATCATGGAGATGGTTCGGACGATGGTGATGGTGATGGTTCGGACGATGAAAACAACCCAGGAAGTAATAACAGACCAAACGGAGATGGTAGACCAAATGGAGATGGTCCGGACGACAACGACAATCCAAATCGTGATCCCAATCCAACTGGTGACCCTAACCCAAATCGTAACCCTAATCCAACTGGTGACCCTAACCCAAATCGTGATCCCAATCCAAATCGTGACCCTAACCCAAATCGTGATCCCAATCCAAATCGTGACACCGAACCTAACGATGGACACGGATGGATAATCTGGGTATACTATCCAAAGGGAACAATTCTCGGTACACCCACAAAACTGAGTGAAAGTCAGGTAACGGTTACCATAAATGGATCCCTACTAACCGATGCTGACATAACAGGTTTTGCATATTTCACCACCCCTGAGAACGAAAGAGGGATTCAGTTTTTCTATCCAACGGAGTCAGCAGAACTCTTAGACCTAAGAATTCAAATGAGTGGAATAACTGGTATTGAAGGCACAGCAAAATTCAACATAAACTACTTGTGGGAATCCAACTAATGGATTGTCTACTTCTTGGTATTAGATACAATCAACACCTTTACCACGTGCTTAGCAAAGAATCCTGCTTTATCATGGAAAACCTTGATACTTTATCATAGGAGTATGTAGTATCCATAAATATCGCATGTAAATTTTACACGCATTTATATCTCCAGAGAAACAAAAAATATACTGGCACGTTTGTCGGATTAGCAGGTTTGGCGATGTGTCAGTATTCATTGCAACTCACAGATGACGATAATTTCAAAATACGATTGTTGAATTAAGATCTTACGCTTCCTCTGGATACATTCCCTCTATAACATTTCTATACTTCTCCATAATAATATTCCGTTTTAACTTCAATGTTGGTGTCATCTCATCTTCTTCCTGTGAGAATTCTTTTTCAAGCAGAACAAACCGTCTAACCTGTTCAAAGTCAGCGAAATCTGATAAACGATCACGTATTTCTTGTTGAATAAGTTGCTGTACCTCACGTGTCTTGAGCATTTCTGGAATATCAGATGTATCAACACCATTCTCACCTGCCCAAGTCTTTACTGCATCGAAATTCGGGACAATCAAGGCAGCGACATTCTTCCGTTCATTACCGACCAACATTATCTGATCAATATATGGACTTTGGACCAACTGACTTTCTAATGGTTGTGGTGCAACATTCTTACCGTTGGATAGTACGATGATGTTTTTCTTTCTATCAGTAATTTTAATAAAACCCCCTTCATCAATCATACCGATGTCCCCAGTATAAAACCATCCATCCTGATCAATGACCTCAGTCGTGGCTTGTTCATTGTTGAAATATCCCTTCATCACATGGGGGCCACGTGTTAATATCTCACCGTCTTCAGCAATGTGAACTTCTATCCCAGGAACGGGTGCTCCGACAGTACCGAATTTCCACTTATCTGGATAATTCATACTAATCACAGGTGATGTTTCCGTTAAACCATATCCTTCTAAAATCAGGATTCCTGCTGCATGGAAAAACTCAGCAATTGACTGCGGTAATGCGGCACCACCAGAAACAAAAAACCTTAGTCTACCCCCCGTAGCAGTTTTTAACTTTGCGAACACCAATTTATCCGCAATACTCTGTTTCAATTGTAGCATTACAGATGGTTTCTTTCCTTGCTGAATTGCTGAACTCACAGTAGAGCCAACCGATACTCCCCACTGGAAAATCTTCTGTTTCAGGGGTGATCCGGCTTCTACCGCTCGTAACACTCTATCATGCATCGTTTCATATAAGCGAGGTACACTAAGCATTACGGTTGGAGATACATCCTGCATATTTTGTGCGACTGTAAACGTACTTTCTGCATACGCAATTTTCGCACCAGAGAATATCGGTACATAATGGCCACCAAGCCGTTCAAAAACGTGTGATAACGGTAGGAAAGATAACAATACATCAGAATCACTGACATCAATAAGGCTTTTACAGGCGTTATAATTCGATAAGAAATTTATGTGTGTAAGCATCACACCTTTTGGGTAACCAGTCGTCCCAGAGGTATAGATAATTGTAGCTATGTCTTCTTCATTCACATCTATATTCAATTCATCAACTTCTTTTCCATGTTCACATACTTCATTAAATTCTATTACACCTTCAGGTAATTCCTCTTCACTTGAATCATATATGATTATCTGTTTAAGAGTCTCTACACCATCCCGAATCTCAAGAACTTTATCCAACTGGTTTTGAGTGGATACACAGATTAATTTAGCACCTGAGTCGTTAAGTATATAGCCAACTTGTGCGGCGGTTAATGTTGAAAACATCGG
This sequence comes from Candidatus Poribacteria bacterium, assembly GCA_965205025.1. Taxonomy (GTDB): domain Bacteria; phylum Poribacteria; class WGA-4E; order WGA-4E; family WGA-3G; genus MSPOR6. The sequence goes on along the minus strand of CBDBFU010000030.1, from coordinate 34,529 downwards.
CACATTGATTCCACCCGCTTTGAGAATTCCAAAGTCAGATATTGCCCATTCCGGTCTATTCTCAGATAAGATTGCTATTCTATCCTCTTTTTCTACTCCTAAGGTATTTAATCCTCTACTGAAAGCATCAACAGAATTACCGAATTCCGTATAAGTTATGTCCTGATAAGTGCCACCTTTTGGCTTATGTGCTAATGCGGGTTTGTCTCCAAACTGCTGAACTGACAGGTCAAACATAGATATTAGTGTCATATACAATTCCCCTCCTATTACCGCATTTTAACAGATGCCTTGTTGTTAGTCAAGTATTCCATATCCTAACCACGTTGTGTTCGTGTGCACGCAAATCTTTTGTCCATTCACGCACTTTCTTATTCAAGGTCGTGTGGCTCACTTTTATCCCTTGACGAGATTACTCATCAGCCACCTCACGAAAGGTATGTCGCGCAGACAAACGACACATTGTTTCAGCAACACGATGCGTGTATTTATCTCGCAACTTCTGTCTCATATCCCACGGTTGATGGTAATGTTTCGACGCACAACAATACACCCAACGACGAACACAGATGACACCACAGAGCGTCGTAATCTGTAGTTCTCTTCTACGCCAACGATGAGAGGGTTGATCACACTCTGGACACGCAACAGGTTCCGACTCCTTGGTAGAGGCCTGTTGATACACAAACATCTCTACAACTTTTGTGCAATGGATTGAACACCTTCATATACACGCTGCTCCGCTTCCATCAAATCACAAGAACCCGGTTTTAGGTTTCCTATTAAATCGTTCATTTCTTCAACCAGTACTTTCGCAGCTTCTGCAATTTCTTTGACTTCACAACCTTCTAATGATAAACTAAACCTCGGTATCCTCTCTTTTTTAATATAGATAATATTTAGATAGGATACCATTTTTCTACAGTTTTACAACCCCAAAGTTAAGCTCTTCAAGTGACAAAAACTTTACACCCCCTGTAGGTAATATAGTGTCAACGTTGTCGAAGAGTAATTAATTGATGGGATGAGAACATTCCAAAGTACTCGACTTTACCGTTGGACCAACGGATTTCAAGATTGTCTACGCTTTCGTTATTATCCAATCCGAATGAGAGTCGTGGATCGTTACCAGAAAGATAACTTGCCCCACAAATTACCTCACGAAGGATATTCTGATCCCCTACTTTTAACTTGACTTGAGATCCAATTGCATCAATATTTCCATCAGAACCAACCAACTTTACTGATAACCATGAATTCTTATGACCAATTTCATTCCTGAGGATAACAGTTGGACGATTTGATTGGCAGAGAATTACATCCGTATCCCCATCGTTATCGATATCACCATATAGCATACCACGTACGACATAGGCGGCTTGATTTAATCCTGCTTTTTCGGTTATCTCAGTAAATAAGCCATTTTGATTGTGAAACAACTGCACAGGTTGTGCATAACTGAGTTTGTTGTCAATTTGGTCTACGTTATCCCAAATGTGTCCGTTCCCAACAAGTATATCAAGCCAACCGTCATTATCAAAATCTATAAACCGTGTTCCAAATCCAAGTGCATAGAAAGATGGATTAGCCAGTTTTGTATCAAAGGTTACATCATCGAAATATCCAGTTCCATCGTTCTGCATCAAGCAGTTCGCTTCCAATGAGAAATTCGTTACCCATAAGTCAATGTCCCCGTCATTATCATAGTCTCCTGCGTCAATTCCCATAGACCCGTTGGCAATTCCATCACCGTTGAATGCAACCCCTCTTTGGATACCCTCTTCATTAAATGTTCCATCCTTCTGATTAATAAAAAGTGTATTTGGTGACATATCGTTTGCCACGTAAATATCTATCCAGCCATCGTTATTAACATCTGTGCACACAACACCAAGTCCACGGGTTGTTGATTCAAATACTCCAGCGGATTTTGTAATGTCAGTAAATGTGCCATCTCCGTTATTACGATAAAGTACATCAGCGATACCTTGGTATTCATTTGGACCGCAATATATCCGCAATTCGTTTTTGTAAAAACACGGTATATCTGTTTCTAAGGAATATTCAACATAGTTACAAACGTATAGATCAAGATCACCGTCCCTATCTATATCTGCAAAAGCAGCACTGGCACTTAGTAAAGGACATCCTACTCCTGCGTGTTCAGTAACATCAGAAAAAGTGTTGTTTCCATTATTCTTGTAGAGTATGTTTCTTCCCAAATTTGTCACATATAAATCTCTATAACCGTCTCCATCATAATCGGCAGCAACAGCACCAAGACCATATCCTGTATCACCTACTTTTGCCGTGGTTGTGATATCAACAAATACTCCATTATCATTTCTATATAGTCTGTTCTTAGGTTCAGTGTTTTTGTCTAATGAAGAGGATAGTGAATTGCCTTGGACAAGGTATAGGTCCAGGTCTTCATCATTGTCATAATCAAAAAGTGCACCACCACTCCCCATTGTTTCAACAAGACGACGTTCATCTGAAAAGCCATTTATATGATGGAAATCAAGATTCATCTCCTTGGTAACGTCCAGAAAATACAGATCGGCAGAGACTGTTAGCGGGAATATAATAAGAAAAAGGATAAGGAAAAAGTTATATGTTTTTTGTATCATCAAGTCTGTATAGGTATGATATTAAGGTTGGAAGATTACTTTTTGATTTTTGGACTTGGACGGACGACGCGAAATCCAATCGTATGTGTTGAGTCGAGAGGATAGAATTTAAACCGCAAACCTGACCGTAGGAACGCACTACCTACATCCCATGCCCCTCCACGAATTACTCTCGCGCGTAAAACATCACGAAAACGGAGATTCAATGGATCTTTCTTACCATCCTTCTCATTCAGTTTGTAGAAAGTGGGGTTATATTCATCAAGACACCATTCCCAAACGTTTCCAGCAAGATCATATATACCGTTTGAGGATGTACCGTTTGGGAATTGACCAACTGGAGTTGGTTGGTTAAAACGACGTGCAAAATTTGCATGGTGTCGCGCTTTAGGGGTATCATTCCCCCAGGGGTATATCCGTCTTTCTGTCCCTCGCGCTGCGCGTTCCCATTGTGCCTCTGTTGGTAAACTTGCACCAATCCATTCTGCAAAGGCTTGTGCGTCGAACCATGTAACACCGACAACCGGTTGTTGATCTGCATTGAATTTATCATCTTTCCATGTCTTTTCACCTTCATGTCCACGGGGAGTTGGTCGTGCTGTTGCCTCTATGAAGGCGCGGTATTGTGCGTTTGTTATTTCGTATTTTGAGATGTGATATGTTGACAAATAGACGGTATGGCGTGGAACTTCAGCATCAAAGGTATGTCTTTCGAGGAGAGAACTTCTTAATTTAGCATCAGTATATGCGGCTTCTGCTTCCTCTGGTGTTGATCCCATAACGAATTCACCTGCAGGAATACTGATCCATTCGATAGTGGCGAGTGTTTTTTTAGCGGATGGACTTAATTCAGCAGTCGTAATTCCTCCGCATGCAAGAATCAGGAATATAGATATCGTGTTACAGATCCATCGCATTCCAGATATATCCTTTAATTGTTTTTTGCTTTATCTTCAAAATTGAATTTTCTTAGAGAAAACCTGGTCCATACTTTATCTAAATCGTCATCTCCATTAAATGATCCACCGTAGGTTCCAATACTATAGGGTTGTCCTGTTTCTGTTTTTAACTTCTCTACAATTTGGAAGATGTCATTGGCATGACGAGGAGAATCAGTAGAGTCATTTTTTACACGACACCGTAATATATCTGGAGGTTCAGAATGATCCTCATCATAAGTAAGATATGGATATTCTGTAAGTATCTTATTGAGAATCTCTATTGTTTTTTTATCTATATCTTTACCAACCTGTTTCTCGTTCTCATCCCAGTGATTGTGGTTGTGATAGAGGTTGTCCAAAGGTAAGTTATATCGAACGATTTTAGTAATATCGTCTGCGGCATCTTGTAGTGTCTTTTCTAATTCATCACGCGGGATTCCATTGAGTTGGTCATCTCTCAGTGTAGCAATGAAAATTCCTTTACTGAGGTCCATCGGTAAACCTTCATCTTGTTCAATACCGTTACGAGCATATCTCACTCTTCCAAAGAAGGATGAATTAAATCCTTGAATATTAAGAATCTCTACTCGTAGAAATTGAATATACTTGTAGTCTGGTAATCCTTCCAAATCAATGATATGTTTTATGTATTTACCCATTGAAGTATCTCCACTTTAATAATCTAATCAACTCCAGAATATGTCACATCAAACCTATTTTTCACACACGATTTGGGTATATTTCCAAGGATCAATATTTCAGCGTCACGTAAGGTATTAATCAACGTCTTTAATGGAGTTTTTGGTTGTTGAGGATACTCTGTTCCAGGTCCTGGTGGTTCAGGTGACCTGCCTAACAGGTATTCCCCCATTTCTTGTGGATCAACAACTCCCCGTAAATAACTTGGTAATCCATTATGTTGGTAAAACGAATACTCTTCTGGTTTATTAACCTCAATGGGTTCTAAGAAACTTTGAGCAACTTCTTTAATTGGATCTATTAGTTTAATATTTGATGGTAAAGAATTATCTATTTCGATTTCGTAAATGTATGCCGGATTATTTGTAGTAGGTCTATCTGTTTCACCAATCATCGCATAGGTCCAAGCAACTGCATAAGACCGTGTGACTGAAATATAAGGACTATTCAGAGTACTTGTAGAAATATGTTCAATTAAGGCATCAGTTGTTGGATTCCTTTCAGGGGACCTGGCTGTAAATCCAATTTTACGAGAATCGTGTATATGCCAATGTGAACCGACACCTGCTCCCTTATAATATGTTGCCATAAATTCCTATTACTAAATATTAACGTGAGTTCAACGTAGGAAAATTAAGTGTGTAATTCGCTAAATTCTGCTTTTACAACTACTGTAGGTGCGGTTTCTAACCGTACCGAAGCCTATATTCCTTATACCGAACTCACGTTAAATATTAAGGGAGACTATTTACCAGTTCTTAAGTTCACCCCATGTAACAGTTAGACGATCTTGGGGATCAACTGGAGCAGGAGCGGAGGCTTCACGGAAGTAATCAAACGTTACAGTCATTTTACCATCACCACCAGCATCAGCTATACCTGCGTAGATACCAACTTCAAGAGGTTCTTGGAGTTCATTGGTTACTTTCCCAACATGAACCCAGTCGCCTTCTGCATTTGGTTTGAACCAAGATTCATAGACATCGCCGTCGCGTTTTAAACGCATTTCAATGGGAATAACACCTTGTGCGGGGTTATAGTCTGGTTGTGTTCCCACATATCCCAAAGCAGCGGCATCGTTTTGACGACGTTGGTATTGAAGGACAGCGTTATTACCTTGTGCAGCACCCCGTCCCCATAGCTTTAATGTGACCCATTCACCGTCGCGACCTTGACTGTCTTTTGACGCGGCTGAATAAACGATCAACCCCGCTACTGTAGATCCGTCCCCATAATCGACAATCATTGATGTTTCGATGTCAAACTGATCTTGATCAACTGTCTGAGAATAACGTGTGCTATCATCATTTGCCCATACATTGGCATTAAATCCTGCTACAACAGTAAGTGAACCATCTTTCAATTCCCAATCACTCTTATCGCCATCTTTTACATTCCAAAAATCAGAAAGAGCTTGACCACTACCGTCAAATTCATCGCTCTTTAATGAAGCGGAGAAGACGTTGGTAACAGTAAAGATAGACAATATCATGATTGAGAATATACAAATGTATTTATTCATAAATTTCCTCTTATATAAGTGTAATTTGGTAGTTCAATAATTGAAAATTGTAAACATGAGTTAGATTGATACTACCGTATTTTCAATTTAAGAAAATTGAATTATAAAGAATTCTATCATGCAGAAATCGGACTGTCAATTGATTATTAAAGTGAATTCAATGTAAGAGAAATATAGTTTTAATTCCTTGCCATGTATGATATAGGACCAAGTGTAATTATTCTGTAAATTTACTCTATTCTTATTTCACAGTTGTAATAATATACATTCTGTTTTGATTAGAAAAGTTACACTTTTTGTCACATTGTGTGACATTGATAAAATCTCTCTCCCGTCAGTACTACACTGGGTTTACATCTACTTTTTTAAGGTTACAAGAATTAGCGCCAATTATAAAGTGGTGATGAATTTTGTGTCTTTTATTTTCTTTTAATCCACTGATTTGAAGTCGTTTGCATGTGAAATATTCCAACCCTCCATTTTGAGAAGATATTAGAACATTTCTCATAAATCATATATTTGGAGGATTCTTTGATCTTGCCATTTGCTATATTTTGAACCAACGGACGGGGAAACACCAATTCTATGAAGAGAATTATATCTATCTGGATGATTCGTAATCGGTCTAATTTCAAGTTTTTCAAGTTTTTCAAGTTTTTCAAGTTTTTCAAGTCGGTTTTTAAAAAATAACTTTTTAATTGGCTGTAAACCCTGTTAGGGGTTGGGATAATAAAGGATTTGATGAATCGGTGTAAAATTTTAAAACTTGAAAAACTAAAAAAATAAATCGTGTAACTCAATTTGATAATTCTCTGTATCTGCTTTTTTAGAGTATGAGTATATAAGTTTTGAGAACGATTCTCAAAAGCTGATAATTTTGAAGGTTTTAGTCGTAATTCTAACATGGATTTTCCTATTTTGCAGAGAGTGAATTTAGAACTTATTAGTTAACGTGAGTTTGATAACTCAAATTTTTGAATTCAGTGCGGTTAGGAAACCGCACCTACCGGGTCTATGAGAGTAATATTTTAGATAAAATGAAGTTTATATACCTATTATCAAACTCACGTTATTAGTTAGTATGAGTATATTATTAATACACAATATAATATTTTACCTATTTATTTCTATTATGACAACTATTTTTTAGCTATTGTAATTATGATTTATGTATTAGTTGTAAGTTGTTTTGGTTTTCTTCATTTAATTTTATGTAATACCAAATCAAAATTCAAGGTTGAAGGGTTGTCCTAAATCTGATATATTAAGAGTAGCAAATTTCATAGAATAGAGTTAATACCCACCACATGCCAAATAACACATCAGACAAATTGATCGTCGACACATTTGTTGCCGATCCAGGCACACGTGTTGAAGGACGTCTTCCGGTTGCGAGTTTACCCGATGGAACTCCTATTCGAGTGCCACTTATCCTCATCAATGGTAAGAATCCGGGAAAAACACTATACATTCAGGCAATAAGCGATGGAAATGAACTCAACGGTATTGCTGTTATTCACGAGATATTATCTCAAATTAATATGGAGCAATTATCTGGTCAAATTATTGCAGTACCAGTCCTAAATATACACGCTTTCCATGCAAAGCAAGCCTATAGTCCAGTTGACAATCTCAAGATGAATCGGTGTTTTCCAGGACGGGCAGATGGAACTTCGAGTTACCGGATAGCCTATCAGTTGTTTGAAAAAGCAATTAAACAGACAGATTACTGTATTGATCTACACCAAGGGGGTGTTTCACCGATGATTGATGAGGTTAGGGTTCGGGTTGGAGAAAAACATCAATTACATAATGAGTGTCTTGAATTAGCACAGGTTTTTGGTATTGGTTATATCCTTGATCAAAAGGGACCAAAAGGACAACTCGCACAAGCTGCTCCCGAAATTGGTATTCCAACTATTGATCCAGAGTTGGGTGGGACACACGGATGGGATGAAGGTAGCATCAAAAAAGGTGTGCGCGGTGTCATGAATGTACTTAAACATTACCAATTTGTGGACGGTGAGACAGAAATCCCTGAACAGCAAGTTGTTGTAAATCGATTTGAATCCATCCTCAGTAATCAAGCAGGATTTGTCTATTACAAGAAGGGATTGTATGATCACATTAAACCGCGAGATACGATTGCCGAAATTAGAGATGTGTTTGGACATGTCATAGAAACCATACGATCCACTGAAGAAGGTATATTTTGGTCACATCCGATCTATCCCATGGTGGCAAGTGGTGGTATTATTGGAAAGATTGGAACACCAATCAGTTATATCTGATTTATCAACAACAAGTAATACCATTTCTAAAAATGTTTATCCCATCAACATTTTTATGTATGACTTGAAATACTGCACAAACTAACAGTTTGTGCTACATTAAAGAGATTCTATTAATGAGACTTTAATTACCAGAAATGGTATAAGTATAAATTACTATACGAACAATAATAACCTTTCCTTAGGAATAATTAATGTATAAAGCGAATCGTGAAAAATTCATTGGGAAAATGCGTTCTGGTGGGGTTGCGATATTCGCAAACGCTCCAGTGGCGATGCGAAATCACGACACAGAGCACCATTATCATCCTGATCCGAATTTCTATTATCTCACTGGGTTTGAAGAACCAGACTCAATTTGTGTGATTGCCCCCGATCATCCCAAACATCAGTTTATCCTATTTGTACTCCCAAAAGACAAAAATGCTGAAATCTGGAATGGTAAACGTGTCGGTGTTAAGGACGCACGTGCTGTTTATGGTGCTGATAAAGCATATTCAATTGAGAAATTCGACGATAAAATAAGTAAATACCTTGATGAAGCAAAGAGTCTATATTATAATCTCGGATCTAATCCAAACATTGATACAAAAATAGTGAATCTGTATAAGCAAGCTGTTAAATCCCGTGTAAGATCTGGGAAAGGGTTCCATACGCTTGTGGATCCGAGTCCGCTTCTCAGTGAGATGCGACTCATCAAGAACGGTGAGGAACTACAACGTATTCGGAAAGCAGCGGATATATCTGTTGATGGTCATATTGCTGCCATGACTGCCGTTCATCCGGGGATGTATGAGTATGAATTGGAAGCGTTTGTTGATGCCACATTCCGGAGTAGTGGCGCAAACGGGACAGCATACCCATCCATTGTAGCCAGTGGTGGAAATGCAACAACACTTCACTATACATCAAATGACTGCGAAATTAAAGATGACACACTTGTTCTTTTGGATGCAGGGGCTGAATACCAACGATACTGCGGTGATATAACAAGAACATTTCCTGCAAACGGCACTTTTACAGAAGCGCAAAGGGAGGTATATCAACTTGTCCTTGATGCTCATTATAAAATTATTGATATGATTCGTCCCGGCGTCTCTATTGATGAACCGCACCAGAAATCAATTGAGTTGTTAACAGAAGGAATGCTAAGTCTTGGCTTATTAAAGGGTAAAGCAGAGAAAATCATTAAAAAAGAAAAATACAGACAGTTTTATATGTATCGTATTGGACACATGCTCGGATTGGATGTGCATGATGTAAATTGTGTTCGTGATGCTGAGGGTGAATATAAGACTTTCGAACCCGGAATGGTGATTACAATTGAACCTGGCCTCTATATTGCGGAAGGCACGAAAAAAGTGCCGAAGGAATATCTTGGTATTGGTGTGCGAATTGAAGACGATATCCTTGTTACTGAGTCTGGTTATGAGAACTTAACTGAAACTGTTCCTAAAGAGATTGATGCGATTGAGGAATTGATGAATAAGTAGCATCTATTATCACTACAATAGTTATTGAAGGATTTAACCATGCTTGAAAAAATTAAGCATTCTATCATAGAATCAAAAGCAGAAATAAGTGAACAGTTCAAGGTTGAAATCAAAGGTATCTTTGGTTCCTATGTACGAGGAGATTTCCACGAAAACAGTGATCTGGATCTATTGGTAGATTTTGATTCTGACGCAACTCTGATAGACTTAATAGGTGTTTAATTCTATTTTGAGGATTTATTCGGTGTAAAGGTAGATATAGTACCGCGCCGTTCTCTTCGTACCGAGTTACATAATACTGTTTATAGTGAATTGATAAGTTTATGAGACACCATCAACTTTATATGAATGATATCTTAATAGATGCCTAACAATAATATCCTACAAGAATATCTTCAAGAAATTACAGATTTAAGTATTGACAGAGCACATGGCAATGCTCCACACCAACCTATTCTTTTGTTGTCAATAATCGAATTAATTGAACAAGAGAAAGTCTGTGAAAACATAATCATTCCATCACCAGAATTAGTAGAGACATTCATAAAATATTGGTCAATAGTTGAAAACAGGAAACCGAATCTTGCAATGCCTTTTTACCATTTAACGAAAAAAGGATTCTGGCATCATAAGGCAAATCCTGAATACGAAAGAGCATTACAGTTTACTACTCAAATTAAAACTGTTTCAAAACTTCGTGAGATTATTGCCTATGGATATTTTGACGATGATCTTTTTGAGTTACTCAAACAGCCAGAGAGTAGAGAATTAATACGGCAATCAATTATTGAGAAGTATTTTGTTAGCAAAAAGCAAGAAATCACCGACCTTATAATTGAAGAACACAAGATTAGTGAGTATAGCCAAAAGATACTTGAACAAGTAAAACATGCATTCTCAGCGGGAGAAAAATTCATACCATTCAAAACCGATATGAATGTACGGAAAGCAGCTTTCCGTCGAGCAATCATGAGTATTTACGATTATACTTGTGCTGTATGCCAATTACATATCATGACTCTGGACAGTGTAAGTGTCACGGAGGCAGCCCATATTATCCCTTTCAGTGTGTCAGGAAATGATGATGTTCGGAATGGAATTTCTCTTTGTCAATTACATCATTGGACATTTGATAGAGGATTAATTTCTCTGAGTAATGACTATACAGTAATTGTTTCAGAATTAATGGTAGAACGCGGACCTGATCAGTGGTTGTTAAAAACTTTGAAAGGAAACGAGATATTATTACCCAGAAAACCCGAAGAATATCCTGCTCAAGAAGCTATGGAATACCATCGTGATGAAGTATTTAAAAAGTAGTTTCAAGACCTTTACACCTTCCTTTGCCTAATTGATTTTGGACAATCCTTAAAATCATATATTCCAGTTCTTTGAAAAAATCCCCAATTTTCTTAGATTGGCACCTATTCCTTCCCAATTTTATACACATAATTACATTTTTATTGAAGAAATACAAAATAACTTACAACTAATTAAAAAACTGACAACATCTTAGAATCTAAAAAATAAATTTGACACCAGTGAAATAATATGTTATTATAGGATTCACACTATTCTACTAATAATTATATATTGAAAAATATATTAACTTATGATAAAAATATATTAGAAGAAATTGATAGAATCTTGCAATTTTTAAGAAAAAAGTTACGATTTCGTAACATTCTGCGAGATATTTACTCAAATTGGGTGATTATTCTATATGAAAATTTCAAACATGATTTTAGGTAGATCAACTTATAAAGTAAACGCAAGTTGAGATATTAAACGTTAAAGAGTATACTCTAATATATAATAGTTTGGATAGTTTTTAAGCGATACACATTTCGCCCCGCTGGGGCTTAGACCTTGGGGTGATATGATGTTTCTACAAACATTTCGCCCCGCTGGGGCTACGCTTTGGTTTATCCGAGTTTATTTTTCTTTAAGTTGGATTTGCGTGAGAAACTGGACGTAAAACCAGAAACACTTTGAGAATAGGTGAAGCACCTCACAGAAATTGTCCAAACTTTAGTAATAGGATTGACCCAATTATTGTTACACCTATTCAGTAGTGGGTTAAATTTATCATTTCAGACTTTGAAGAATTAGGGAAATTAGAAGATGGCAAAAAGAATGACAGGTATGAACAAACACCAGAAAAGATCACATCGTCGACGCGAAGATCGGTTACGGGGTGATGATGTCAACTATTATCTTTCACTTGCATATTCTGAAAATCCGGATGACAGAGCACTCGCAATGGAGAATCTTTGTCCTTGTCACGTAAGAAAAAGAATTGATGCTGTCTGGGTAGCACTTTATAAAGGAATGTTGGATGATGATATTCGAGTGCGCCGCGCAGCATGGCATACACTGGACGATGGTGGAAATCCAAATGATCCGAGACTGCAACCGCTACTTCAAAAGATTGTTAAAACCGAATCAGACCCGAAATTACGACAAAAGGCATTGGATCTAATCAAAACCGTCCAAGATGTAGAATATCAGAAACAGGAATTAATCGCTCAAAAAACAGACACATTCAAAGGAAGATGTGATTGGTGTGGAACATCGAATGTATCTGTTAGGTATGACTATGAAACAGAATTTGAAGAGAATGGAACGAAACGGTTAATGTTAATTTGTGATAAATGTGCGAAAAATTAACGAATTTCTATGAAAAATAGAAGTTTTTTTGAAAAAAAATGAAGAAAATATAAATTACTTACATCTAAGTATATAACATCTGCGTAAGGTGGATATTTTATGATTCCAGATGATGTATTGGTGCATAAAACAGTGGAAGGTGATGTTGAGGCATTCAATGAATTGGTCAGTCGTCACCATGCCAGAATATATGGACTCACGAGCAAAATGCTCGGGAATACCGAAGACGCTGAGGATGCCACACAAGAGACATTTCTGCAAGCGTACAAGTCCATAAAATCATTTCGATTTCAATCTAAATTTGGAACTTGGTTATATCAGGTTGCCTTAAACACTTGTAAGCAACATTTACGTAAGTCAAAAAGTCGAGATAGGTTAATAGAGGCTTACACTGAAGAATCTGCTGCGCGTGGGATGACGGAGGAACGCGAGATACCCGAACGACAGGTTGTTAAAACGGAACAGAAAGCACAAGTACAAGCTGCGATTGACCGATTGCCTCCGAAGCAACGTGAAATTGTTACGCTCTATTATATTCAACAGTTGAAGTATAAAGAAATTGCGGAAATTCTTAATTGTTCTATCGGAACAGTCGCATCGCGTTTGAATCTGGCGATGCAGAATCTAAAGCAAAAATTAGATCGATTTCAGTATTAACAGTGTTATGTAAAAATCAATTTTAATTCAATAAATACGAGGATTGTTATTTATGAATTGTGAACAGACTCGTGAAAAACTCGTCTTACATCGTCAAGAATCTATGTTTAAAGGTAATGAAAAGCAGGAGTTCTTGGAGCATCTCCGCAGTTGCGAAACATGTCAAGCAGAATATGAGGGGTTGTTGCATACTGCTGCGGTTTTAGAAAATCTTGAATTACCTGATCCACCACCTGAATTACTGGGAAGAATACAAGAGCAGATTCGTGAACTCCATAGAAAGCAAAATACTGCCATTTTTGCTGCACCATTTTCATGGTTTATTGGCATATTCAAGTTTAATCTGTCTCCAAAGTTAGTAAATAGTGTGGCTATGGTTTGTTATCTATTGGTTTCAGTTTTATTAGTTAAGGTCATATTTTTCGATGATACATCTAAAGATGATTTTGCAATGACTGCCATAAATGACTCCCGTTTACCACGCATACGCATTTCACCATCGCATTGGGGAACTATGAAACATGGAATTAAGCCAATAAATAATACAAAGACAATTGTCACACCAAGTAAGGATCGTGGGAACCTACCTGATCAATTCGCTGGTATACCAGTTTCTGATTTATGGCATACACGGACTGCTAATGAAGTTAACGATACCGTGATTGATGGACAATTTACCAATTCCATCAGTAATAAACTCACTTTATTCTGGAGTGATATTAAGGCAAATTTATAATACGGAGGAATGTCGTAAGCAAATCTGTTAATAAGTGATGATTATTAAAAAAGGGACACACATCTTGTGTCCCTTTTTTTAATATATCATTACAGCACCAATAACTAAAAACTAAAAACCTTTGCTTACATGGTCATTTTTCTATAAAATATACACATATTTACAATACAAAACGACGTTATTCGGTGTAAAAATTGGCACTCCCACTCCTTGAAGTTTCAAATTTAAGAACAGTATTTCGAACCGATATTGGACTTGTGAATGCTGTCAACGATGTTAGTTTTTCCATTGAACGGGGTAAAACCGTTGGTGTTGTCGGGGAAAGTGGGTGCGGTAAAAGTATCACAGGTCTTTCCCTTTTACAGCTTGTTCCTAATCCAGGTGAGATTGAAGATGGAGAGATTCTCTTCTATCGAAACGAGACAGATGAACCCTTGGATATAGCACAAGTATCCCCTCAAAGTGAGTTAATGCGTAGGATACGTGGGAATGAAATCGCTATTATTTTTCAAGAACCGATGACATCATTGAATCCGGTCTATACCATTGGTAAACAGATATCAGAAGCAATTATCTTACACCAAGAACAAAATACCTCAGTAATTAAACGATTAGGGTTACGAGGATCCTCGAATTTGGCACGCGAACAGACAATAGAAATGCTGATTCGAGTCGGGATTCCAGCCCCTGAACAACGTTTTGATGAATATCCACATCAACTATCCGGAGGTATGCGTCAACGTGTGATGATTGCTATGGCTCTCTGTTGTGCACCTGCCTTACTGATAGCGGATGAACCGACGACTGCTCTTGATGTAACTATTCAAGCACAAGTTCTGGCTCTCATGCAGGAATTACAAGAGGAATTTGGTATGGCAATCATGTTAATTACGCACGATTTAGGTGTTATAGCAGATATGGCTGATGAAGTTGTAGTAATGTATGCAGGACGGGTCGTTGAGAACGGAAGTGTTGATGACATCTTTTATAATCCACAACACCCATATACCTGTGGTTTATTAAAATCTATTCCTACACTTGGTGGAAGTCACCAAGATACATTGCCATCAATTCCTGGATCGGTTCCACATCCATTGGCACTACCAGCAGGTTGTTCTTTTCAACCAAGATGTGTTGATCGGATGACCGCTTGTGAACAGATGCCTGATCTAACAATCAATAATGCTAGCAAAGACTCTATTGAGAAAAACGGCCATTATGTGAGATGTTGGCTGAATGAGGATACTGAAAATGTCAACACTCCTTGATGTAAAAGACCTAAGAAAATACTTTCCTATTCGTAAGGGAATTCTTCGAAGAACTATCGGTCATGTAAAGGCAGTGGATGGAATCAGTTTCGATCTAAAACGAGGCGAAACACTCGGTCTGGTCGGTGAAAGTGGGTGTGGTAAAACCACAGCAAGTCGATGTCTTCTCAAATTAATGACACCAACCAGTGGAAGCTTTAAATATGGAGATGAACAAGTAGATTTAGCAGAATTATCGTCAAAGGAAATCCGTCCCTATCGCAGACGTATTCAGATGATATTTCAAGATCCACAATCCTCACTTAATCCCCGTAAAACAGTAGCAGATATTGTGGGAGAACCCTTACGAGTAAATCGAACAGCTACAAGAATTGAACGAAAGGATCGTATAGCAGAACTTCTGGAATCGGTAGGATTGACACCCCAAGATATGCAGCGTTACCCTCATGCATTCAGTGGGGGACAAAGGCAAAGAATAGGAATTGCACGAGCGTTAGCTTTGAATCCTGAATTAATTGTGGCTGATGAACCTGTCTCCGCGCTTGATGTATCTGTACAAGCACAGATACTAAATCTACTGGTGGAATTAAGAGAGAAATACCAACTGTCATATATCTTTATTGCTCACGATCTTAGTGTTGTTGAACATATTAGTGACCGTGTTGCCGTTATGTATCTGGGAAGGATTGTTGAGATTAGTGATGCGGAGACGCTCTACAAATCTCCAAAACATCCTTACACAGAAGCGTTGATCTCCGCAGTTCCGTTACCAGATCCAAAGTTTCAACGAACCCGTGATTTGATTCGCATTGAAGGAGATGTGCCAGATCCATCTCAACCACCAACAGGATGTCACTTTCATCCCAGATGTCAATATGCAATTGAAATTTGTAAACAGGAATCACCTGAACTTAGAGAAATATCTACTGGTGTCAAAGTCGCATGTCATTTGAGTGAAGAACTGGAGTTACAAGGAGTTTAGTTATGTCACAATTCAATCAGATGACAGCAGAAGAACTTACCTCCTGCAGGAAAGAACTTGCACGTCGATGGAAAAGTAGAATAGTTGATAATAAACTGTTGGAGCGTGCATGGCAGGTTGTTTGCGACATAGCAACAATTCTTTATGATGAATTCGGTGCAACCCGGGTTTCTGTATTTGGATCACTTACTGAACCCATAGTCTTCACGAAATCATCAGATATTGATATTGCAGTCTGTGGATTATCTGATGAAGTATATACAAAAGCTAAGGATATAATTATGGATATTGACATCGGATTCAAAATAGATCTAATAAACTTTGATACAACGAAAGGAGTATTCCGAGAAAGATTACAACAGCAAGCAATTCCTATAAAAAATGAGGAAACCCCTATAGTATGGAAAAAACAATACCACCAATTGCAACACCAAGTATTACCTGTTGTAGAGGAAGAGATATATGAAATGAACCGAAATAGGTTGCTCCAACGTATTGACGATGAAAACAAAAAAATTGAATCTACAGTTGATGGAATAGTAACAGCATTAAGAGATATTGAAATAGTAGATTCATCATTGAAACATTATGTTGAAGAATCAATTACTAATAAACTTGCTGATGTTTATAGTGGAATGGAGAGGATATTTCAACGGATTGCAATTGAAGTAGATGGAACCCTACCTCGTGGTAGTAGGTGGCATAAAGACTTACTTCAACAGATGGCAATCCAACGTCCCGAAAGACCTCCGGTTATTTCTCAAGAAACACTAACACTTTTAGAAGCACTCTTGGAATATCGGCATAAAGTGAATAACATATATGCGGATGAGATAATTTATGAAAATACAGAGAAACATGCAAAAAGTATCAATAAACTGTTTCAGGTTTTCTCCAATGAATTGAATCTCTTTACCGATTCTCTTGCACAACGTGTTGAGAATGATTGAAAGGAACAAACTATATGTCAACAAATACGGATCTTGGCTTTTTTGCAACGGACATCTCATTTGAAGATAGTGCTGCCATTGTCACAGGTTCAAGTAGAGGAATTGGTCGTGCCATCGCTATTGAATTAGCCCGTCAAGGTGCGGATGTCCTCATCAATTACAACCAGAATAAGGATGCCGCCGAAGAGGTACAATCTGAGATAGAAGGTTTAGGACGGAAAGGGATTATCATCCAAACTGACATAAGTGATATAGATGCACACGAAAAGCTACTACAGAGCGCACACACGGCATTCGGTAAGGTGAATATCCTGATTAACAATGCGGGAATTACACGGATCGCAGATATACTTGAGGAGACCCCAGAACAGTTTGATCTATTGTTAAACACAAACCTAAAAGCACCTCATTTTTTGACCCAACGCGTGGCAAATTATATGGTAGAAAATGAGATACGAGGATGTATCATCTACACACTTTCTATATCTGATTCGATGGCTTCGGACAACCGGACAGCATACTGTATTTCAAAAGCAGGATTAGAGATGAGCATGCGTTCGTATGCAGGAAGGTTAGCACCGCATGGAATAAAAGTTAATGGTATTGCCGCAGGTGTAATTGATACCGATTTATCAAGGGTGCGTATTCCTGATTATGAAGAAGCCGCAGAGAAAGGCTATATATTTATGGTGCGTCCCGGAACACCTGAGGATGTAGCACATGCCACAATCGCTGCCATGCGACTTTACGATACAGGGGTTGTACTACCTGCATCCGGTGGTGTGATGACACCTCTATTAAATTTAAGGTCTATGTCAGAATTAGATATGAATAAGTCATAGGGTAACGAAACTTAGGTTCAAAAGAATCTTATTTCCATATTCCTATGTCACGGAGTAACGACTTCTTGATTTTACATACCATTGTATAGGCGGGATCAAATACATTACCCATATCGTATTCAACTGCTTGACCTAACAGAATATGTGCTGCGCGTTTTTCCAACCCAAGTTCTTCTAACCACCTAAGTAGTTCTGTTGTGGCATGTTGTACCGCTTGATCTAAAGGACGTGCATTACCAGCAGTAAGAATATAATCTTCGTTCTCAGCACGAGGCCAATTGATGGTTTTATCTTTTATTACTTGGACTGTAAATTGTACATCAAATGAGATTTCAATTCCTGTACCGACAATTTCACCATCTCCCTGAACAGCGTGACCATCACCAAGAAAGAAAAGACCTCCTGGAACAAATACAGGAAAATAGACGGTTACGCCCTCCTTAAACCCACGGTAATCCATATTTCCACCGTGAGTGGATGAGGTGGCAGTAGAAATAGTTTGTCCTCGCGGAGGTGCAACCCCAAAACAACCTACCATCGGTTCAAGTGGTAGTACCAGTTTTTCTAATTGGGGTTCTGGTGAAACCATTGTCGCAGTCCATGTTTCTACATCAACATGCCATTCCACTGTTGAGCCTTCCAGCGTTCCTGCTGCCACATAGTATGGATCCAATACATTAGGAGCAACCACAGTTGCAGTCCGACCTATCGAACGATTCGGAACTATTCGATCAAAATGTACTGATAATGTGTCACCATGTTCTGCTGTCTCAATGTAAAATGGTCCTGTTTGCGGATTACCTCTTTCGGTTACTTGTATGTCATTTTCATCGTGTCCCGCATTATCCACGGTAGTTGTGTAGACTGTGTCACCACTTTCAATATGAAGTACAGGTGCATGTGTGCCAATTGCTGTGTAATAAACTGTAGGTTTAAATTGATGTGTTGCCATTGCAAATGTCCTTTGAATGAGGGTGTATTCCCAGTAATATACCATATCCACTATGTTGCGTCTACAGTCATCCAATATAAGGAATTACAGAAGAATGACTATGCAATTTTATTTTAAATGAACAGTTACGATATTGTTTAGTCTAAAAGAGTTGACGTTCTAAATATTATAATGTTACCATTCCAATTGTTAAGAAAAATTACTTCATTAAGAAATCTTTGAGGAGAATCATGAATAAGTTCTTGCAAAAACCACTTTTCTATCTATCACTACTACTACTACTGATTACAACACATGCCAATGCAGCACACAACTGGACAGAACAGATTGCAAGTTTCAAACCTATGGTCGTAAACATAGAAACAGCATCCGAAATAGTCTTTGAAACAGAAACAAAAGGCACGAGTTTCGCCACTGGTTTCATTGTTGATGCGGAACGAGGTATTATTGCTACCAACAGACATGTCACAGGTAGCAGTCCGTCCTATGTAAAAATAAACTTTCACGACGGAAGCTTTACTGAAGCAAACATTCTCTACTATGATCCAACCCATGACTTTGGTTTCTATAAGATTGATCCTTCTGAAGTTGATTTTGAACTGCAGTCGGTTGTACTTGGGAAGTGGGATACACTTTCTTTAGGGGACGATCTATTACTGATTGGAAACAACGAAAAGGAAGAGTACTCCATCAAATTCGGCACAATTGCAAACTTGAATGTCAACAAAGGGGACAGACACTCCAGTTATATACACACTACCTTTGACAGAACAGGAGGATCCAGTGGTAGTCCTGTATGGAACACAGCAGGTGATGTAATTGCTATTCATGCTCGTGGTACGGATACATCCAGTTTTGAACTCCCAATTGATTACCTCATAGATGCACTAAAACTGATTCAGGAAAAGACACCAATTCAACGCGGTGAAATCGGTGTTGATCTTGAACTTATCTCTATTGGTGAAGCCATAAAACACTTTAATCTTCCTGAGGAATTGCGGAAAGAGATTGGACCCTCAAAAGCCGGTACCCCAAAGGTGATTCAAATTGAATCCATTTTACCCAGAACCACTGGAGAGAATCTTCTTCTCGCATCTGATATAATTTATCGTATTAATGATGAACTGATTCGTGATGATTTGTATACATTTGATGCTATTTTGAATAAGAATGTCGGGCAGGATGTTACTTTGAATATCTATAGAAATGGAGAAAATCTGAGTATTGAAGTTCCTGTTGAAGACTTAGAAAAGAAGAAAGTTGAAAGGTTTGTGAGATTCGGTGGTGGAGTTTTCCACGATATCACCCCACAATTACGAGGTTTATTGTACCTTGAAGCGGATGGTGTTTATTTGCCGCATGCTGCGCCCGGTAGTAGTTTTTCACGGGTTGGTGTACAAGAACGTAACGGGAATTCAAAAGTCGTCATATTGAATATAAATGGTAAACAGATCCGAAATTTGGACGATTTTATTCAAGCGTGTAAGACAATCACTGATGGACAGCACACATTCGTCGTTATAAGAGACTTCAATTTGTTTGACAGTTCACCTACTCCCAAAAGTTTGACTGTCAATCTAAAGTTCGGTCCATTACAGCAATTTCAGTGGAATGCTGATGCATTAGATTGGCAAGAGCAAGAGATGGTTGAATAACGTGAGTTTGATAAATCATATTTTTGTAGTCGGTACGGTGAATCAAGCAATCAAGG
This sequence comes from Candidatus Poribacteria bacterium, assembly GCA_965205025.1. GTDB lineage: Bacteria > Poribacteria > WGA-4E > WGA-4E > WGA-3G > MSPOR6. Next base: position 14,185 of record CBDBFU010000030.1, on the reverse strand, counting down.
AATCCGCAAATCAACCTTATGAATGACATTTTAATCCAGATGGAAAACTAAATCATGCCGGCGTTGCTCATCTGAGATCTTAATGGCTTCTGAGGTAGCTGCAGATCCGTTATATTCTACTGAAACTATAGCCACCATTGGCAAATTAACATATTTCAAAAAATACCCATTAGAATCTGTATATGTTGGATAAAAGCTCAAATCATCACAATTCATTCCATCTAAAGATTGATATTGTAGGTTTAATTTCCCTTGTGCATTGGTTAAAGGTGTTCCATTCGATAGAAGGACTTGACCCCTGATACACATCCTTGGTGTTACTTCGATTATTATATCTTTTAGGTTCAATCCAGCTTTTATTTGAAATGGAATACCCCCAATAATTGACAATTTCCGTGGATCAACATTATTAACTTCCTGTATATGTTCACCTGTTACTTGCAACTTAGATGTTTGAAGTCGCAAAAAAGTAAGACCTTCATAGTTAATTGATTGTATCTCAACGTCCCTGTTAGTGTGTCCCATCTCAGGTTTTACCACAAATTGTGCGCGTCCCGGCAAGATATGATTGAAATTGAAGAATCCTTTTGAGTCTGTCTGTGATTGGTGAGAGAGTGTGGAAACCTGACACAGTTCTCCATTAATAATCTCTAATGGTTGAATTGCTAATCGACATTTTGGAATTGGGTGACCGTTCATATTCACTACTCTACCAGAAAGAGTACTCTTACTGTCGTCTCTTATATTATATATTGATGCCAGAATAAGTGCTAATAGACTCAAAACAACAAGAATACTTGCAATTATCGCCGGATGTTTTCTTAATGTTAATAGACTCATTGACTTTACTCCTTGTATATCATTCATACAGTTCTAATAGAATATTTAGATGTTAATACCTTGAATATAAAAGTAATGTGCCAAAATTCAATTACGGATTCTTGACATATCGAATAATTAGAATGTGTTATGGAAAAAAGATATGCTAAATATATCGTTCGTTGACGGTTATATAGTAAGAAACTAAAATTATGTAATTCTCGGGTAGGTGGTTTCTAACGTAACATATACAGGTTCAGAAAGTAAACCGAACCAAATATTCGTATATCTAAGATAATTACTATATAACAATGTGTCTGATTACTTGATAACAGTTTTCTATATAATTCAACTCCTTAATAGTATTACTGTAACAGTATTCATATTCAATACCAATAAAATAATAATTAATTCAAGGAATGCTTCTTCCCTTTCATTATATGTCTGTTTAAACTAATTTAGGGATATAAAATGTTTTTAGGTATAGAAACTATTCTTGATATCTATATGTACTGATGAGGGTATTAGTAATCAGCAACTGAACCATCAGATAATCTACTGTTTGGCCAATTAAATTTTCTTCTTTGGTTACTGACTTCAATAACTTTTGCTTCATCCACCTGTACTCCTAAACCTGGACCTTCAGGTAAAGATACATAACCTTCGTTATCCATTTCCCAGTTTTTGTGTGCTACCCCAGCTGGAAGTACATTCTCATAACCTTCGTGAATTAGGAAAAAAGGAACGGATGCGGATAGATGGAAACTTGCAGTGAGTCCAAGATACGACATTGTACAATGTGGTGCGATTGGAACGTGGTGTGCTTCTGCAAGTGCAGCAACTTTCTTAACTTGGGTGATGCCGCCACCGTGTCCACAGTCAGGTTGAAGTATGTCAATTACTTGTGCTTCAAGAATTTCTCTTACTTCCCATATTGTTCTGTCACGTTCACCAGTGGCTAATGGAACGGGGACAGATTCTCGGATTTTTCGCATAACCTCAATGTTTCCTGGTACCCATGCTTCTTCGAGAAAAAGTAGGTCGTCCGGTTTGAGATGACCGGCAAATTGTTTAAGGATAGGTGGTGGTAAGCAGCTATGTGCGTCAAACATCACTGCACCATCAGGACCTACTTTTTCCCTTGTATCGTGGATTCGCTGCAACATATTAGAGATATCATCTGGTGTTCCAGCAAATGGTTTGGATCCTCCTGGTCCAGTTTTAATTGCTTTTGGACTTGGATATTTCCAGATTTTATCACGGCATGGTCCCCCAAGAAGCCGGTACACAGGAACACCCCAGAGCTTTCCAGCGATATCCCACAATGCCATATCAATTGCAGAGATGGTATGAACCATCAATCCACCACCACGTATGTTGCGATGTGCACGAAATAGACGTTGCCAGTGATGCTCAATACGAGTAGGATTCTCACCAATAATTAAATCACCCAGTGAACGTGCCAATTCACATGTGACTGTGGTTTCCATATTGTTAATCTCACCCCAGCCTGTGACATCCATATTGGTCTCAATCTTTACATAAGCTTTTTCACCCATTGGGTAAGCTTCAAGATTCTTTACTCGAATTTGTGAGCCTTTATCTTCATATTCTGCCATGATGATCTCCTTGACTTTTTATGCCTTAAGTTTTCCATATTATAACAACTTTGTCAATTCTTTTTATGAGTAAAATAGTCATATTTAATTCCTTAGGTTTATTATAAATCGACACACAAACTCCTATCTAATAGGATAAATATATACGTTAAATTGCTACTTTAGTTTTCAAGTTGTTTGATAAGAGTATATTTAATAGACTATTATTCAGAACTAAAAACACATAGCAAAATATAATAAAATGAAATTCCGTCTATTATTTCTATACCCTCTATCCATGAAAAGTTGTTGACGAAAACGATTGAAATAGGTAAAGTACAATTACATGACAGTATGAACGACAACCTCATAGGAGAAAAATGAATGGCAACGAATCAAACATATCGTATTGGAATTATTGGTTGTGGTGGAATGGGTAGATCCCATTCCAGGGCATGGCAGAAACAACAGAACGTAGAAATCGTAGCAGCAATGGATATATATGAAGAATCTGCCAAGAAGGTTGCTACCGAGAATGGCATTCCTGCTACTTATACTGATGTTGATGAAATGTTAGCAAAAGAAGATTTGGACATTGTTAGCATAACAACCTGGCAAGGACCACGGGCTGAAGCCACAGTTGCTGCAGCGAAAGCAGGTGTCAAAGGTATCATCGGAGAAAAACCAATGTCTGCATCTTTAGGACAGGCAGATGATATGCTTACAGCATGTGAAGAGAATAATGTTAAACTGGTTATTGGACACCAAGGTAGGTATAGTGCACAAAACACTGAAATCCGTCGTCTTGTCGCTGATGGAGCAATTGGACAACCGACAACCCTTCACCATAGAGCAAAGGCACATGCAGGTTTACTAAATACTGGTACGCACGCTATTGATGGTTGGCGTTATCTGTTGTCTGATCCAGAAACTTTATGGGTAATTGGTCAGACATCACGAACAACTGATCGGTGGGAACGTAGGACGATATGTGAAGATCTCTGCATGGGATTGATCTGTTTTGAAGGTGGGGCACGCGCTATTTATGAAGGTGACCTTCCCGATCCTGCTGTATCTATGCCGAGAGTTGCTGGAACAGAAGGACAAATTCGGAACGGTGATAATGGTACAGTTTTACTTCAAAATAGTGATGCAAAAGGGTGGCAAGAGATTACACCACCTCCGGAACCAAAAAATCAATTTCAAGAATTGATTGAGTGGATTGAAGGGGAAATCCCTACTCATCGCGGGAGAGGAGAACAAGCACGTTATACAATCGAAATCATGATGGCAATTTATGAATCCTTACGTATCAAAGATGTTGTAAATATGCCTCTTGAAACGAAAGAATTACCATTAGAACTAATGGTAAATGATGGAACTCTTCCTGTATTAGAGGAAGGTCGGTACGATTTACGTACTCCATTTGAAGGGCAGACACGGAAAAGATAATATTAACCTGAGTTTGATGTAAGTAATATGAAGCTTTTATTTTGTAAGAGCTAAGGAGAAGAGATGGTGGACGAGAATAGACGCTCATTTTTACAAATCGCAACAGCCATCATTGGCGGAGTAATGGGTTTAGCAGCAGGAATCCCATTAATTGGATTTGCTATCTCACCTGCGTGGAAAAAAGGTGAATCTAAATGGGTTAACATCGGTTTAGTTGACCGTCTTAAAAACAGTCAATATAAAAAGGTCAATTATACTTTTATAGCAAAAGATGGCTGGGTGAAAGCAACAAAAAAACGTTCTGTTTATGTCACTGATAAAGGGAATGGTGAGTGGAGTGTTTTTACTCGCACATGTTCTCATCTCGGATGTCTTGTTCGATGGGATGAGAGTCAGGAATTTTTTCTCTGTCCGTGTCATGGTGCAATATTTGATAAGGACGGGGCAGTAGTTGCTGGGCCACCGCCAGAACCGTTACAGAAACTTGAAGTTAAAGTAGAATCTGGAATTTTATTTGTGAAGGAGATCTAAATGATTCAGTTCCTTAATGATCGCCTTCCATTAGGTGAGGTGATGGCACATTTGCGTAAGCCTTTACCTAAACATATAAACCTTCTCTTTTCATTAGGCAGCTTAGCCATGTTTCTACTGCTGCTACAAGCTGCTACTGGGGCATTCCTTGCCTTGTCTTATTCTCCTTCACCTGACCATGCTCATAACGCCGTTAAGTATATTACTGAGGAAGTTCCGTTTGGTAGTTTCGTACGCGGGTTACACCATTGGGGTGCGAGTGCCATGGTTGTTATTGTATTTCTACACCTACTCCGTGTTGTTCTATACGGATCCTACAAAAAACCACGCGAACTGACATGGGTAGTTGGTGTTCTACTCCTATTGGTTGTACTCGGTTTCGGGTTTACAGGTTATCTACTACCATGGGATGAAAAGGCGTATTGGGCAACAGTTGTTGGTGTTGAAATAGCAAGTACTGCCCCAGGGTTGGGAGATGTCGTTGCGAAAGTGTTCCGGGGTGGAACTGAAATTGGTGCTGTTACCTTGTCCCGGTTTTATGCACTACACACAATATGGTTACCTTGGATAGCATTTAGTCTGGTAGGTATACATCTTTTCTTAGTTCGATTCTACGGATCTTCTGGTAAACCGAATAATACTCCAGAGGAGATGAAAGCAGGTAAGCCATTCTATCCTGATCAAGTATTTGAAGATGTAGTCGGCATGCTGATACTCTTTATTATACTCGCATGTGCAGCGCTTTTTGCTCCTGTCCCACTTGAAGATGTTGCTGATCCTACTAATGCAGAATACGATCCACGTCCCGAGTGGTATTTCCTATTCCTATTTCAACTCCTAAAGTATTTCCAAGGTCCATTTGAGATTATCGGGACTTTCGTCATTCCAACAGTAGGGATGTTATTACTATTATTTCTTCCTTTTTTAGATAGAGGTGAACGTGAAGTATTATGGAAACGTCCTATCGCTTTGACGGTTACGAGTGTATGTGTAGTCGCGATTGTTGGGCTGACAATTCTTGGAGCAAGTGCGCCAAAACTTGAAACTCAGGAGGAAGAAACACCTTCTGATACTGTTCAACAGATTACCCCAACTGAAGTTGATACGGAAGCCGAAGAGGATGAAGATGTGTTTGAGTTCAATTTGACTGAGGAAGAATTACAATAATAGAATTCATAAGTTAACTGGCAAAATATCAACTATTTCACAGACAGTAATCAGAGGATAAGTTAGGTAGAATAACTTTGAATCCGTGTGGAATTTCTGGTAATGAAACATTCTATGCAAGTCTGTAAATCTTATATGTATCAGAGTATAGGTCATTTATGTCAGACTTGACTCGTTCTGTTATTGATATTTTTCACTTGAAATATATCATATAGCATGTTATCTTACTTAAACAGATCTAAGGGAATGTAATTAGAGAAGAAATCATTGTGGAGGAAAAGAACAAGAGATCATCCATATTTACTGTCAAAGATGCTGAAAACACAATATTGTGGTTCTGCTTCTATATTATTGTCCTTACTATTGGTATTATTTTCCATCAATGTCTTCTCAAGAATTACAAAGTAATTGATTCATTCTATTTTGTCGGGGAGCATATCTCAAAAATAGTTGCTTCATCAACGGTGATGATTGTTATTGGTGAAGGAGTGGATATTATGTTAAGACGTTTCAGAGAAGCAATCCAGAGAGAAAGAGAAATTAGGGCACAAGCAAGAGCAGAAGGCTTGGAAGTGGGTAGAGAAGAAGGTAGAGAAGAAGGTAGGGAAGTAGGTAGAGAAGAAGGTAGGGAAGTAGGTAGGGAAGAAGGTAGAAACTTAGTTTATCGTGAAATTGAAGAATGGGAAAAAAGAAAAACAGAGGCTGAAGCACGTGGTGAGGAATTTACGGAACCCCTCCCACAGCGAAAACGATAACCTTCATAACAAAAACCAGATGATAGTATTATATCCAAGTCACCAATTTTTGGTGACTTTCTTTTTATTATACCAGAATGGAGTTAGTGAAGATTGCAAATCTATTTTCCTGAGAAGTTTGTGCCGGTAAAAACCGAATCTGTTATCCCAAAAAAAACCGTAGCATCTGATGGGATAGAATTAGTCTCTTTCCGGGAATTAGTTCCAGAAATTACTGATACCGGTTACTTGACTCACGCTATTGTATCCTATCCAGCAAAGTTCATTCCACAAGTTGTTCGATATGCAATAAGCACATATACCAAAGAGGATGATTGGATAGTTGATCCGTTTGCAGGTTCAGGAACTGTGGGTGTTGAAGCATATCTATGCAAACGGAACGCCGTCCTATTGGATCTCAATTTACTTCTAAATCACCTTATGCCGATGAAGGTTTTTCAGGGTAAAGACCTGTTACGTAAAGAACATTTGCACACACTACTGGAGGAGATGCAGACCGATTATAAAAACCAGTTTATCCCCGCTTGGTCAAATGTTGAATATTGGTATGCCCCAGAAATCCTAAAATTGTTATCTCAATATTGGGGTTATATCTATAACATTGAAGACAATATATATACACGGATCATAAAAACAGCATTGTTGAAGGTTAGTAAACGTTTCTCTTATACAGAACATAGAACACCGAAACTTGCAAGATCAAAACGGAAATTAGCGTCTATAGACGAACTTCTACAAACAAATTGGCGAGACCAATTAATTCAGATCGTATATGACCATACATTAATCACATTAAAAAAACTCAATGATTTTCTGACATTGACACAATCACATGGGAATCAGGTTGAGTATTATGGAGGTGTTGATTCCTCAAATTTCACAGTATCTCGTGAGTATGATGCTTTAATTACATCCCCACCTTATCTTCAAGCACAAGAGTATATACGTTCTACTAAGATGGATCTCTATTGGTTAGGTCATAACGATGATGAGATTAAACAATTATCTCGACTTGAAATACCATATCGAAAATCAGATAATATTGTTCACACACCTTCATTAGATATTGTCAGAAACAAACTAACGCGTAAAGATTTATGCAATCGTCTGGACTCCTATTTTTGTCATACTCTGAATGCGCTTGAGAATTCAATTAACCAATTGAAACCGAATGGGGTTGCTTGTGTTTTCGTTGGGAATCCTCGTATTGATGGGATAGAAGTTGAATTGTGGCGAATAATATCAGAATACTTCACAGAACGCGGGTTCACATTTGAAAAGGTCTATGAAGATCGTATTAAAACACGTCAACTTTTTAGTACACGAAAAAACAAAAATCCTGAAGGGATGAAGTCTGAGTTTCTGCTGATACTAAGAAAGACAGTGAGTATTTGATCTGGATCAAGCAATTTAAAAGATACATTCATCTTTAACCCATAATTACACTTAGAGATTACCAATTCCGACCCACCGCTCTCACAGAGTAATTTAATTCTCCATGGTCTAATAAGTTAACCTATGATTACATTAAGCATAGAAGCAGATACCAAATGGTTGCATCATCAAACTTATTGGTTGACATGCTACCTCCTATGATATAATATTATGTAAATCCTTCCAATAGTGCCAATATACTATCCATAAGGAGTAACAATGTACAAGATTAAAACCATTTGTCAGACAATCATATTACTTTTTATCTCTATTACAATTGTTCTACCATTGTCTGCAGATGAACATGCTGAAGATACCGAAGAGATAGAAGAATCAGTAAAAAAATATGTTGAATTTTCACTCAGTGGTACGTTCACTGATACAAGAGATGTAAACTTTTTAGGCACTGCATCATCCAAGACACTTCGTAGTCTATTTCGGAAATTGGATACATTAAAGAATGATGATGACATTGCAGGTATCATTTTTAAGATAGGTAACATTGGAATAGGATGGGGAAATCTTCAAGAAATCCGGGCAAAATTAATTGAACTTAGAAAGTCAGAAAAGGAGATGATCGGTTATCTTGAAGGTGGAGGTAATGCCGAATACCTTCTCGCTACTACCATGGATAGAATTGTCCTGATGCCAACTGGGAGTCTCAATCTAACAGGGTTGCGATCCGAAATTCTATTCTTCAAAGGACTTTTGGACAAATTGGATATTGAAGCAGATATGCTTTCCATGGGTGAGTTTAAATCTGGAGTTGAACCATACATTCGAGACACTATGTCTGATTCTTTTAGACAATCTATGACAGGGATACTGGACGACTTATATACACAAATGCTGGAAAAGATTGCTGCGGGTAGAAAGGGGATTACACCTGAAAGGGCTGCTGAGTTGATTGATAACGGTCCTTTTGTTGCACAAGAAGCTCATAATTTTAGTCTTGTAGATGATTTGCTTTACTATGACCAACTTTTAGAAAATATCAAAAATCAAGAGAATGAAGATGAGATGGTTGAGGTCGTTGAACCGGATGAAAAGAAACGTAAGATGCCCAATATGAACAGTTTTACCGGATTAATGCAGTTTTTTAGTATGCTAAACCCACCTCAACGGGCAAGACGACGTCCAGCTGCAAATCAACTTGCACTCATCTATGCAAGCGGTCCAATTTTACCAGATCTCGGTTCATCCTTTTCTACAATGTCAGTCATCACTCCTAAATCATTATCCAAAGCATTCCAAAAGGCACGTTCCGACGATTCTGTTAAGGTAGTTGTATTACGTGTTGATAGTCCAGGAGGTTCTGCAATTGCTTCTGATTTGATATGGCGGGAAGTAATGTTGACACAACGCGAGAAACCTGTAGTTGTGTCTATGGCAAATGTTGCTGCTTCTGGAGGATATTACATATCAATGGCTGCCGGTACTATTGTAGCCCATCCAGGAACTCTTACGGGTTCAATAGGTGTTTATGGTGGCAAGTTAAATATGAAGGGACTTTATAATAAACTCGGTTTAACAAAAGAAATAATTACACACGGAAAAAATGCTACGATATATTCAGATTACGGCAATTTCACTCCTACCGAACGTGAACGGATTCAGAAAATGATGCATACTATTTATCACGAATTCGTCGATAAGGCTGCATCTGGTAGGAATATGTCATTTGAAGAAATTGAGGCGATTGCACAAGGAAGGGTGTGGACAGGGAAACAAGCAAAAGAAATTGGTCTAATTGATGAACTTGGTGGTCTTGATACCGCAATATCTATTGCAAAGAAAAAAGCAGGATTTACGGATGAAGATAAGTTAGGATTGATGATACTCCCAGAACAAAAGACATTTTTTGAGCAAATATTTGAAAGTTTGTTAGAGGATGAGGCATCCTTATCTAATCCATTCCCATTGCAAGTTGCCCAACATAATCCGACATTGTCTATGCTAAAAAAACATTGGAATCAGTTGACAGCACTTTTAACTGTATTCCAAACTGAACGGGTAGTTACCGCTTTACCTTTTGAAATTATAATTCGGTGATAATAAAATGAATAATAACTTTCATGTAGATGTGACTGAAAAAGAGCTTAGTTTCTTTCAAGAAAACGGATATCTTAGCATTCCGCGTATTACCACAGATGAAGAGATCGAATGGCTAAAAGGCATATATGATGAACTCTTCACAAATCGCACAGGTGAAGACCAGGGACGCTATTTCGATTTAGCAGGTCCACGCGCACATAATGGACGAGAGACATTACCACAGGTTTTAGGTCCTGAAGCACAGTTTCCAGAACTCAGAGAAACAATCTATTTTAAAAATGCTCAGAGACTCGCTGCAAAACTACTTGGAGAGGAACAAGAAAAGGTTGGTGGTGGTGGACACATGATATTAAAACCTGCAAACTATGGAAATGAAACTCCTTGGCACCAAGACGAAGCATACTGGAATCCTGAAGTCTTACCTCATAGTTTGAGTGTTTGGCTTCCACTCGACAAGGCTACCGTTGAAAGTGGATGTCTCCATTTTATCCCGAAGTCACACAAAGGTGAAGTTCGTTGGCATCGTCATATCAACAACGATCCTCTTGTACACGGTTTAATTACCGATGATGTTGACCCATCTGAAGCGGTGGTGTGTCCTATTCCTGCGGGTGGTGCCACATTTCATCACTGTAGAACATTACACTATTCTGCACCAAACAGTACAGACCAAGAACGGAGGGCATATATCCTTGTGTTCAGCGGTCCAGGACAAAGATTGGAGAAACCCGCGCACCGTCCGTGGATAAAAGAGGAACAGGAAGCACTCGCAAAACTAAAATCCTTAGCAGCGGATAGGGAATAGTAATTGCATATTAGGTAAATATATTGGCAAGAATACAAGGAGACACAAAACATATCAACACAGCAGTGAAGGACAGAATTAGATGAATTACCGAAACAGATTTTAATAATCGTCATGGTGAGAGGTGGTACAAATGAATTTCTCAAACTTGCTTGAAAAATGGGGAATGACATCTTTGAAAATCACGCCGCCATTTCTACAAATGGAGTGGACTCCAAAACCTGCGGATAAAAATGCCGCTTGGGCACTCTATATTGAATTGCTTACACGGATTACGACACAACCATTGTCCATTCAACACGGTGATGAAAAAACAGCTTTAGATAGTGTGTATTCACTGTTCGCAACTACAAGAGAAGTTATCAGAGAATATGGACCGGAGTGTATTAACTTTACAAAAATCGCAATTGTTGTTCTTAACCAAGTGGTTCGTCCTTTTACCGCAAAGTGGCACCGAAAAAGTATAGCAGGAGACTTTGAGGATGAAACAGAACGCTCCGTTTTTCGCGACGAATTGGCTACACTACAGGAGGAATTGCGTAAATTCTCTCGAATGTTAGCGGATATTGCTGATGTTGAAGACCTAACTGATCTTGAGGGGACAGAGGATACTGAGTGAATAGACATTATAACGATTTAATTGTGAGTGGAAATTGGTCTAATAAAATCTAATATCCGACTGTCGGATAGAGCAAAGCGAAACCGATATGCATAGTAGTAGGAACGTTCCACGTGCCGTCCTCCAAAAACTAAAAAGATGGATTGCTTAGTCTTGGTGATGAAGGAACTATTAAGGAAATAGCGATAAAACTACGTGATATTTTTAGAGATTTGAAGCATAATAAGATTTGAGTAGCGGAGTTTCAAATAACTAAAGGCTACAACCCATGAACATATTCTGTACAGGTATAAGTTGTTCAGGACGAAAAGAATTAATTAAAGATTTTGAAGCACTATGTTTGCAGAGAGAACTTAACATAGGTTTTTTCAATGTGGGTGATTATATGCATCGTGTTGCTGCAGAATCACGCGTCCATTTCACTGAAAAAGTCCTTGATTCCGATCCAGCAGTCCTATCTTTAGCCCGTCGAACTGCGTTTTATGAAATAGCGAGAGATGCCAAAGATTATGAACATGCAATCTTAGGTTTACACACATGTTTTCGTTGGCGCGGTAGTCTACTTGAAGGTTTTTCATTTAAGGATATAGAGATATTACCAGCAGACATGTATATTAACGTCGTTGACAATATTGCGGATATTTTTGGTCGTATGGAGAAAAGTACACAATGGTCTGGTCTTGGAAAAGCTGCACTCAATGTCTGGTTAGACGAGGAAGAATTCCTGACAAGACAACTTGCACACCTCACAGAAAAACCACACTACACCGTCGCAAGACAACATGACCTTGCTAATTTCTATGAATTGCTATTTTCTGACAGACCGAAATTTTATCTCAGTTATCCAATTACACTTTTAAGAGACACACCAGAGGAAATAAAGAGAATTCGAGAGTTAGGTGAAATACTCTCACAATCTTATATCTGTTTCGATCCTTTAGCAATTAAGGATATGGCACTCGTAACATCCTCAAAAGAATCAAGTGATGACGAAATGTTAAATGTACCTGAAACAATGAGTGAGTTGGACGATGATGTGATCGAACAGATAAAAACGCGTACTATTTCCAGGGATTATCAATTTGTACATCAAAGTGATTTCGTCGTGGTGATTTATCCTACGGATAAACTTTCTCCTGGTGTTCTTAGTGAAATGAACTACGCTACCCGACATAATAAACCCGTATACGCTGTATACAATGAGACGCGTAGTATATTCTTTGAGAACTTATGTGATCGTATTTTTGATACCTTTGAAGAGTTAAACGACTTTCTTGATGTTACATACTCAAATAGTTGAATTAAAATATTGTTGTTTTGTTATTTGTCAGTGATAGTTTACGGTTTGTCCTATACAGTTTATTTTTACTTAAAACCGAGACTGATAACTGAAAGTTATTAACTATGAATATTACCATCCTGTCCCGGGGTCCAGAGAACCACTCAACACGTAGTCTCGTTACAGCTGCTGAAAAAGCAGGACACACTCCTACAGTTAGAGATCCTTTCGGTTTCTATCTCCAAATTGGTGGTGCCGGTCCCAAAATTTCCTATGACGGAATTCCTTCTGAAGAAATTGATGTTGTTATACCACGCCTATCAAGTGCAACAGCAAAATATGGTATAGAAGTTCTTTCACATTTTGAATGGTTGGGAACTCCTGTTGTTAATTCTTCGAGTGCCATTGAGACAGCACGTCACAAGTTTCGTTCTTTACGAATCCTCGCTGAACATGGATTACCAATACCCACAAGTCTTACTGTCGGTTCTGCATCATTTTTAGATCTTGCAGTTGAAGATTTAGGGGATTATCCGTATATTATGAAACCCTTCTATGGAACACACGGAATAGGAGTGATGTTATTGGATACACCTGTTTCCCTGAAGTCCGCAGTTGAAACAATGTGTGACCTCCATCGTGATTATGTTATTCAGTCGTTTGTACAAGAGGCAGCAGGTGTTGACATTCGGATTCTAATTATTGGCGGAGAAGTAATTGGGGCAATGAAAAGGTGTGCTATTCCAGGGGAATTTCGGGCAAACATTCATCAAGGAGCAAATGGTCAGACAATGGCATTGACTGATGAATATAGTCAAATAGCTATTGCCGCTGCGTCAGCGTTAGAATTAGGTATCGCTGGGGTGGATTTGCTCCAAACTAAAGATGGACCTGTCATCTTGGAGGTAAATCCTTCACCTGGGTTTGAGGAATTGGAATCTGTCACGGGTATAAATATCGCAGAGAAAATGATACAGTATGCAGTTGAATTGGTTGAAAATAGAAAATAGGTATTACCTAAGGTTCGGGTAATTATTTGAGTTCCCCACAACGAAGAATATTGATGTTCAACCACGAGTTTCCACCAATTGGTGGTGGAGGTGGTCAGGTAAGTTATTTCTTAGGTAAACATTTTGCAGCAGCAGGACATGAAGTACATCTAATTACCTCACAATTTCGCAATTGTCCAAGGATGGAAGTAATGGATGATATTCATGTCCACCGTGTACGTGCTTTGCGTAAAAACCCGAATGTCTGTGCAGTACATGAGATGTTTACTTATGCCATAAGTTCCAGTTTTTATGGTTTAAAATTCGCAAAAAAATATAAACCAGATATCGTTCAAGTTTTCTTCGGTATTCCTGCCGGTGGTGGTGCCTACCTTTTACAAAAGTACAATAATGTGCCTTATGTTGTATTTTTGGGAGGGAGAGACGTCCCCCGTCCAAATCCTGATCCCCCGTATTATCGTTGGTTATACATGGTTTTGAAGCCTATCATTAGAAGTATCTGGGATAATGCTGCGATGGTTGTTTCATGTAGCGATGGTCTTCGGGATCTTGCTTATGAAACAGATTCTAACATGAAAATTAAAGTTATTCCTGATGGTGTAAATTTAGAGACTTTTCAACCAACACAACGGGATGCTAATCCGAAAAAGGTCAGAATACT
>CBDBFU010000029.1:0-75298 GCA_965205025.1 Candidatus Poribacteria bacterium | reverse complement strand
AAATATATGATTTATGAGATAAGCTCGAATATCTTGTCAAAATGGACGGTTAAGATATTTCACATTCATACGTTCCCAATTCAATGGATTAGAAGAAAGTAAAAGACACAAAAATCGTAATTTTTGCAAATTCTTGTAAACTTAAAAAAAGTGGCTATAAACATAACACAGTACTGACGGGAGAGGGGTTTTAACAATGTCACACCATGTGACAAAAAGTGTAACTTTGTTCAACATAATGAAAATTTTAATATAACAGTTGTGAATATTAAAGGCTGTAAAATTACACAAGAATTACCTTTGGTTCAATATTATACATGGCAAAAAAAGAACTCTATGATTCCGTGATACACATGCTAAAATATTCACACACTTACATGGATATACTTGAAAAACTTAATATCACTATGGTATAATTTCATAATCTTATGTAGTAAGAGGGAAATACAGTGAATTGTGAAATGAGTGAAACACGCATGCGTATCCTTCAGCTTCTGAAAATGCGCAGCAATATGACTGTTAATCAACTCAAAGAAGCACTCAATATTAGTTCTATGGGTATTCGACAACACTTATCAATCCTTGAAGAAGAAGGATTGGTCGAATATTACATTGAAAACAGGAACGTGGTCGTCCACATCATATTTATAGTCTGACTGATGATGCAAGCAGCCTTTTCCCTACAACTTATGCTAACTTTGCTGTAGGACTGATGAATGAGGTTGCTAAATTCAATGGACCTGAATTCATAAATAAGATTTTCCGCAGTCGTATGAAATCACAATTCCAGATGTATAAGGAACGACTTGACGGAAAAGAACTGATAGATCGTATAAAGGAACTTGCCAGAATTCGTGATGAAGAAGGTTATATGGCTCGTTTTGAAGAGGATGAGAATGATTATGTATTGACTGAACACAATTGTCCTATTGTAGCGATTGCACAGGAATATCCTCTTGTCTGTGATATTGAATTGGGTTTATTTAGACAATCTTTAGGAACGAAGGTCTACAGAGTTGACCATCTCATACAGGGTAGTCATAAGTGTTGTTACCGAATCCCAAAAACTGATGATTCAAAATTGACCAAAGAATCTTCAACCGATGAACAATCGTCACAAAAATAGAATACCACTTCCATTAATGTATCATCTGCCAATCTGTCTATAAGGTAGTTTCAATGTCTGAAAATAAGGCCGTCGTGATTTCTTCAAGGATGCTTTCACGCAAATCATTAAACCTGTAGCAGAACTGCTTGATGATACTATGGGTGTAGGTGTTCCGCAAAACCCACCAACTGATGTTATTTTTCGTCCCCCAGGGGCATTACCTGAACAAGAATTCTTAGAAAAATGCCATCGATGTGGGAATTGTGTAAAAAACTGTCCTGCAAATGCTATACAACCTCTCCAAAGCCAAGATTCAAACCTTGTTAACACACCATATATTGATCCTGAAGAACAACCCTGTGTTATCTGTGATTCATTAGCATGCATGTATGTTTGTCCAACTGGTGCTCTACAGACTGTCTTCGCAGAAGATATCCGAATCGGGCTTGCTGTTTTCAATGCTGAAACATGTCTACGAAAACAATCTGTCGAATGTTCATATTGTGTTGATACTTGTCCGATTGGAGAAGATGCCATCGTATTATCACAAGAAAATATTGTAGAAGTCTTTGATTCTGGTTGTACTGGATGTGGAGTATGTCAATATGCCTGTCCAACAGACCCAAAATCTATCGTGATTCAACCCATTCTGCAATCACAATAGCAGCATGTTCTTACTCTCAGAATTAATTCTGCAAACACCTATCAACGCTCAAACTATACGTGATATCAAACCCCCTTTTGATCCTCCGCCAAATTACATGCCCTCTATAATTTTAGGTCTTGTGATTGTCGTTGGGGTAATCTTTGGAGTATTGTATTTACGAAAACGAAGACAGAATAGACCAATAATTCCTATTGAAGAAGTCGAAAGTCGTCCTGCACATGAAATTGCCTTGGAACAATTAAATGCACTTGAAACAGAAAACACGGATATGGAGTTTTATCACATACAAATTTCGCATGTTATTCGGGAATATATAACTGCTCGTTTCCAGATTCCTGCATTGGAACTGACGACTTCAAGTCTATTACATGAGATGACCCGCTATGAGGTGGATAAGCCTTGTATTGACAGGATGAAAAACTTTCTCAAGAACTGTGATCGAGTCAAGTTTGCTTCCTATCTACCGAATACATCTGAAGCAGATGAAAGAATGACAGATGCCCGTTGGATAATTAAAACAACTATGTCGTAAATCGGTCTTAGTTAATCTTCCAATTGATCATCTAATATAGAACAGGACTTACGCATTTCATCTTAAAGTCCCCCTGATTAGGGGGATTTAGGGGGTTAAAACACCGAAATGACGGTTTTTTAAGTCAAATTTTACCTTTTTCTGCTTAAGTTGCGTAAGTCCTGTAGAATACATTTAGACGAACATTCTTAACTTATTATAAGTCATTAAGACAATCAGTAAGAATTGCCAGAGTTGACAACAAAATCTACTATATATAGGTTTTTCTATGAAACACAAAATATAGAATATGAAACACATACAATGAGAATGGAAAATCGAATTTTTACACATTAAAAGAATCTTGACGAATGCCTCTTTTATATGTAATAATTATAGTTGTGAAATTAAAATTAATCACATGAGAATCATTGTAAATCCTTGACATATAGTAAAAACTCTGGTATTTTTAGATGCTAAAGATATCATTATTTACGGCTTCCATTTTTCATAGACAGGATAATCAGTTAATTTAATAAGGAGGAGAACTGAGCGTGGCAAATACACTTACCAAAGACCAAGTGCTCCTGACAATACCGATGCTCCCGGATATGGAACTTGCTGCGGCTAATCTTGCATCTTTCATCGCAGAATCTATGAGTTTTAATGATGAACAGATAGAAGAAATTCAATATGCAATGATCGAATCCTGTATTAATGCTTTTGAACATAGCAGGAGTCCAGATCAGAATGTAATCATTGAGTACATCATGAGAGCAGATGAATTAGAATTCAAAATTACAGACCAAGGAGTCGGTTTTAGTCCAGAGAATCGCCCGGTTCGTCAGAATGGCCAGCAAGACTTATATCCAGAAATGCGTAAGCGTGGATGGGG
The DNA here is from genome assembly GCA_965205025.1 of Candidatus Poribacteria bacterium. Classification (GTDB taxonomy): domain Bacteria; phylum Poribacteria; class WGA-4E; order WGA-4E; family WGA-3G; genus MSPOR6. The sequence goes on along the minus strand of CBDBFU010000029.1, from coordinate 72,117 downwards.
GTTAGAGATAATTCATGCTCTCATGGATAAAGTAGATATTAGAAGTGGGGAGAACGGCACTACCATTAGTATGGTCAAGAAGAAGACTAATGAGAGTTCATGAGAGCAGTTGTATTGTAAGGAGGTAGGGTTTGGCTAACAAATTTGACATAAATATTCGTGCTGAGCAAGAGTACGCAGTTTTAGAGACAGAAGGTTATTTGAATGATGCTCTCGGTGAGCAATTATCACAAAAAGCACAAGACCTAATAGAAAAAGGATATACTCAACTTGTAATTAATTTGGCAAAAACTGCACTTATTAATAGTATTGGGATATCCATTCTGATAGAAATTATTGAAGCTCTTGATGAAAGAGAAGGAACATTAAATTTCTGTGGTTTGTCTGCTACTCAAGAACGTACGTTTCGTATGATGGCTATTGCTAAATATGCTGGAATATTCCCCGATGAGAAAACTGCTGTTGCTGATTTCCAGTAAGTATAAGAGATAACAACACCCTAAATCTTAGATAGATTAACTCAAACTGTTATAAACCCAGTACGGATATTTTAGTATTTACACCACATTAGTATGAATGCAGAAGATAAAGGAAAAAATTATATGCCCACCAGTTCTGCAGAAGAAACTATACAAAGGTTGATATTCAGTTTATCCGAATTGGAACAGTTAGGTCAGACGCTGATATCTGGACATAGTAATTTCAATGTATCAAGCAAAACCTACCTTCGGATTACTCTTGGAACCCTTCAGGTAACTCGCGGTGCCATCCTATGCTATCATCCAACTGATAATTACCTGACGGTTGCGGCTTCAGCCCCCAATCTTGAATCTAAACCGATTGAAATTGAACCCGACGAAGTTTCCAGTTTTCTTGAATGCTCACATGTTGAGATTGGGACACCTCCAGAAGAACTCCAAAATTTCATCAATAGGAATGCCGACATATTCAACGGTATTGCGATGCATCGTCTTTGGGTACCCCTAAAAATCCATGACGAATTTCTCGGTATTTTGGGGTTGGGGGAATTCTTAGGGCGAGAGAAATTAGAAGAATGGGAACAGGAACTCCTAACTATATTGGCACATCAAATCTCAATTGCTATTGCCTATTCGCGTATAGTTGAAGGGATTCAAAGTGAGAAATTCCGACTTTTTATGTTAGCTGAGAGTGCACCACAGATTTGTCAACTCCTTCAACCTGAAGATGCTGCTGAACAAGTTCTTCATCAAGCAGTTGCTTTACTTGACGCAAACATGGGATGTCTAATGTTAGTTCACCCAGAACAGCAGATGCTGGAACTACTCGATGCATTTCCAAAATCAATAATGTCTGAGAATGGGGACCATCTACAGTCTATTTCCTTGAAAGATATCAACAGGGCATCAACAGAAATAGAAAATAAATCAGCATTAAATATGTTAGCCAGTGTAGTAGAAGAAGGACGGACAAACAGATGTTCAGCAAAAATGGATGATATCTTTGGTGGAAGAAATTTAATGGTGGGTCCGATACAAGGACGTGATGGTGATATTTTAGGAGTACTTGTAGTAGGAGATAAAGAGGAGCGAGGTGGTAGAACCTTAGAATTTACCGAAGAGGATGAAATGCTATTGGACTCCTTTGCAAAACAAGCTGGAGTAGCTATTGAAAATGCACATCTTCATCAAGAAGCACTTGAAGCACGGGAATTACAGTCAGAAATGGAGGAAGCACGTAAAATACAAGAAAACCTTATTCCTGATACCCTCCCTGAAATTCCTGGATACGAAGTAGCAGGTTATTATGTACCAAGAGGTCCTGTTGGTGGTGATTATTTTGACTGTATCGAATTACCTAACGGTGGATGGGGACTGTCAATTGCGGATGTGTCTGGAAAGGGAATGCAGGCAGCATTGTTGATGGCAACCCTTCGAGCAGGTCTACTTTCTGAAATTTCAAGCTCAAAAGCACGTACAAATAGTGAATTAATTGATATGAATGATGAATTAATTGATATGGCAATGACTCTGAATTCACTGTTGTATGTGAGTGGAACTGAAGAGAAATATGCCACTTTTTTCTATAGCCATCTCAATCCAGATACAGATATACTTACATCTTTGAATGGTGGACACAATCCACCCTTAATTGTTAGGAAAGAGGGGAATATCCAATGGCTTGGTCAAGAAATTGGGGGACTTCCTTTAGGTATGTTCCCAAATGAAATGGTACCAGCGATTGCAGAATATCAAGCAGAACAGGTTAAACTTGAAAGTGGAGATGTTGTTGTCTACTATACTGATGGTGTTACAGAAACTGTTAATATTGATGATGAATTCTATGATGAAGAACGTCTGGAACAAGATGCAATATCATGTGCTGATAATGATGCACCTTCAATATGTAACTTTATACAAAAGGCAGTCACTGATTTTCAAGGTGATGCCGACCAATTCGACGATTTGACATTGCTTGTATTGCGGAAGAAATAGGTGGTGAAAGATGCAACAAAGAACGGAAGGTCGAAGATTCCTAGATCCTACTATCCTTGCTCAAATTGGAAATCTCGAACTTATAGCCAAGTTTGTAGTTGAAGGCTTTATTTCTGGGTTACACAAAAGTCCATACCATGGGTTTAGTGTTGAGTTTTCTCAATATAGACAATATATGCCTGGAGATGACACAAAACATATTGATTGGAAAGTTTATGGACGAACAGATAGATATTACATAAAGCAGTTTGAAGAAGAGACGAATCTGAATTGTTACCTGCTGCTTGATACCAGTCAGTCTATGGCACACCCTTCACCGGAGGATTTAGAAGATTTGGATATATCTCAACAAGGGGATTCATCCAATAATGGAGAACCGTTATCCAAGTTAAGGTATGCCAGTTTTCTTATTGCTTCTCTGTCATATTTTATGGCGAAACAACGTGATGCAGTAGGTTTCGCGTATTTTGATGAAAAAGTACACCAATACTTACCTGCACGTAGTAGCGCATCACACATGCATTCTATCTTAGTAACACTGGAAAACATACAAACCGTAAAAGAGACACGTATCGGAGAACCATTACACCAAATTGCTGAGAGATTGACGAAAAGAGGTTTAGTTATTCTTATTTCCGATCTTTACGATGAGAATCCTGATGAGGTTATTGAAGGACTTGAACATTTACGTTATGAAGGACACGAGGTAATTGTTTTTCACTTACTTGCTCAAGAAGAGGTAGACTTTGAATTTGAAAAACTCATCCGTTTTGTTGATGCAGAAAACGATCAGGAAATTATAACAACTCCGCAGGTTATAAGGGATAGTTATCTCAGCAACTTTAATGAATTTATTGACCATTACCGTACAACATTGAATCAATCAGATATCGACTATAATATAATTAATACATCAACCCCAATAGACCGATCTCTTTCAGCCTATCTTGCGAAACGTCAAGGGTTCGTATAATAGGATTGACACAAACTAAGTGACATAGAATTCAGGAGAAACACGATGGCTTTTTTAGTTTGGCCGTTTGCTATCGCAGGTGCGATCGGCGCATCGATACCTCTAATCATACATTTTCTCAATAGAGAACGCGCGCGCCGTCTTGTGTTTAGTACAGTCCGTTTTATCCAGATGTCTCATCAGACAAACGTACAAAGGCACAAGTTGAAACGTTTATTGTTACTACTCATGCGTATATTGATGCTGATCTTACTCGGTTTTGCATTTGCTCGTCCATATTTTGCACAGGATGCAGCCTCCGCACCTGAATTAGGTGGCATACGTAATTCTGTCATCATACTTGATACATCTTACAGTATGCAGTATGCAGATGTATTTGAAACTGCTAAACAAGAGGCAATCAAACGTCTTGAAGGATTAGATGTTGCTGACCCCGTAGCACTTATACTATCCGCAGACAAAGTCAAGAAAATTTTACCAATCGATTCGGAACGCAACCATATTAAATCGGCTATAGAAAATGCAGAACTTACATATTACACCACAGATTATCTTGATGCCATTCAAACTTCTCAAGAAATACTGAATAGTATCGCTGTAGGATTGAAACAGATATATCTAATTGGTGATTTACAGAAATCAGGTTGGGATAATTTCCTTGAAATTGATCGACTTGCGGCAGATATTGATATCGAATTTGTAAATGTAGGTGTAGAGCAATCCAAAAATCTGGCAATAACTGATATTAACGTACCACCTGTCGTCCTAATTGAACAAAAAGATACTGAATTAGTTGCCCGTATCCACAATTTCGGTACAGAGAAAGTCGAAAAACTTGACGTTACTTTATTTATTGATGATAAAAAAGTGGAATCAACAGAGATTGATATTGAAGCAGAAAGTAGTTTTGACGCTGCTTTCAATATGAGAATTGATCTCCAAACAGAATCAGTTCATACGGGTTGGGTAGAAATTGGATCAGATGAACTTGAAATAGACAATCGACAATATTTTACAGTGCAGAGCATGAAATCTATTCGTGTTCATTGTGTTAATGGAGAACAGAGAAGAACTGAAATTGAAGATGAGACTTTTTATCTGACAAAAGCACTTCAGAACACAGGAGCGGAAGCCGCTCCAATAAAATATACCGAATCTACTACAATTCCATCAACTGATTCTATTAAACAGTTTGATGTAATCATCTTAGCAAATTTAAATAGAATTACATCAGTCGAAGCTGAGAGAATTATGAGTTATGTAAATGAAGGTGGAACCATAATGATTACAGTAGGTGATCAGGTCGACTCAAGTGGATATCAGCAGTTGTTAGGTAGTACTGATACTTCTCTAATGCCGTGTACATTAATGCAAGCAGTTGGTGATCCTATCGGTAAAGATGAATTCCAAGTCATCGCAAGTGTAGATTATCGTCATCCGATTTTCGTGTCATTTAGTAATCCAAACCATGGTGATTTTGGTAAGGGAAGATTTTACCGTTATTTTCAGGCTGTTCCCACACCTGAAGCAACTGTCATCGCTACCTTTGATAATGGGAATCCCGCTCTAATTGAAAAAATGTATGGAAATGGTAGAGTACTATGTTTTACATCTACAATTGATCGTGAATGGAATGATATGCCTATACATGGTGTATACCTACCGTTCTTACATGAAACCATAAGATATCTGGCAATAGCACATGGAACTGACATTCCCGATTATATGGTGGGAGATGGAATTGAATATAAAGGATCTAAAGATACAGCAGGGAAAGAAGTAGCTGTCTATGATCCTGATAAAAAAGAAGTCCGTAAGACTTTAAATGATCAAGGAAATCTCTTCTATGAGAATACGAATATTCCAGGTATATATTCTATACATAGCTCTGGAGATTCACCACAGTATTTTGTTATAAATGTGGATTCTATTGAGTCTGATCTAACAACTCGCAACTCGGAAGAACTTACCAGTATGTTGGTTGGTTCAAACGAGGTTGAACGTACACCAGTTGAAATTACACCTGAAATTGAACAAGAATACCACGAAGGGGTAGAAAAGAATCAAGGGATTTCTACATATATACTCCTTGCTGTCTTTGCATTAGCTATTTCTGAAATGTTTCTGGCGAATAGGGTATAACTATAAACGACCAAAACATCATTAGACAGAATTATATGCTGCATTTAACCTAATATCATAGAACAAATGTACATATAATTCTGTATATTGAGAAGGAAAGAAAACAATGAATAATGAAACATCTGAACGAATTGATGTGCCGAATATAGTATCTGACGAAGAATGTCAATTCTTCATTGAGAATGGATATCTGGTTGTGCCAGGTCTTCTTTCAGATAGTGAGATTGAAGAACTAAGAAAAGATACTGTTACCCTTGCACGGGGTGAGTATAACTGCGAGGGAATTGATCCTGTTCCTGATAACCTTACTGATCAACAGGCTATTGGTAGAATTCTTTGTATTCATCAACCTCATTTTGTTAGTGAGACCATAGAAAAGTATGTTAAACATCCAAAAATCTGTGGTATTCTGAGCCAAATTACTGCTGCTCATCTTCCATTTTGGGATGGGAGTGTAAAGTGTATGCAGTCAATGCTATTCGTGAAACCACCGAACTTTCAAGGTCAGGCGTGGCATCAGGATGAAATATATATACCAACTCGAGATCGTTCTCTTATCGGTGCATGGATTGCAATGGATGATGCTACTACAGATAACGGTTGTTTATGGGTTTTACCGGGATCACATCGTCAAGGTTATCTGTATCCTCAACGAAATCATGAAAATCCTGATGAGTTTGATTTTGCACAGGAGAGTTTCGGTTTTGATGAAGCAGACGAAATTCCTGTTGAAGTCGAAACAGGGGCACTCGTTTTCTTTAATGGTTATCTACTTCACCGGTCTCGTAAGAATAGGGGAGATACGTTCCGTCGTGTTCTGGTAAATCATTATTGTAATTCGTGGTCTTTACTACCATGGTCAATCCAGGAAGGTGAACGCCCTGCGGATGCTGATCGAAGGTGTATCATTCCTGTATCTGGTGTTGATCCCTATGCCTGGAAAGGTTATGATGAACCTCCCAAGAGAATTTCTTCACGTTTCTGTAAGGCTATTGAGGATTTACCTCCAATGACAGAAGGGGGAGAGTGAAATGACGGCAGAACAGTTCACTGAATTGCAGAATTCGTTAGAAACAATGCTAAGTAATATCTCTACAGGAGATGACATTACTGAACCACTTCTCCTAATACACCAGTTAGCCAAGCAAGTAGAATCAACTGCTCCGAAGCAACTAATACATTATCTTGAACGTAAGAGTTATACAAAAGCATTGGATTACCTAAAAGAACTGAATGGCAGTTAAGTCTTGTTGTTTTTAAAATCAAAGAGAAAGGTTAAATAAAGGCTTTATGAGTAGGGAAGATGGCCGGAAAACTGATGAGTTGCGACCTGTGACAATAATTCGGGAATATATAAAACATGCAGAGGGGGCAGTTCTAATCACAACTGGAGATACAAAGGTAATATGCACTGCATCTGTTGAAGAACGACAACCCCGGTTCATGCGTGAACAAAATATAAAAGATCAAGGTTGGGTTACAGCTGAATACTCTATGCTACCCCGATCAACATCTGAGCGAATGCAACGAGAAGCATCACAAGGTAGACTCGGTGGAAGAACACAAGAAATCCAACGACTTATTGGTAGATCTCTACGGGCTGCGATTGATCTTTCCTCATTAGGAGAACGGACAATCTGGTTAGACTGTGATGTTATACAGGCAGATGGTGGAACACGTACCGCAGCAATCACGGGGGCATTTCTCGCACTTTGGGATGCATGTAAAACACTTCAGGAACAGCGTAAGATAAATGAATTGCCGATTATAGAAAATATTGCTGCAACAAGTGTTGGAATTATTGATGGAATTCCAATGTTAGACTTATGTTATACAGAGGATTCTACAGCAGATGTTGACATGAACGTCGTTATGACGGGTGGTGGCAAGTTTATTGAAGTACAAGGAACAGCCGAACATAATCCCTTTTCACGTGAAGAATATGATCAAATGCTTGACTTAGCGGTTAGTGGGATTCAAGAACTTGTCCGATTACAAAATAAAATTATGCTTGAGAATTTAAATGAAGTTAGTTCTGGCAACGCGTAACCTCGGTAAAGTGAAAGAACTCACAGCGATGTTGACCGCAAGTCGAGAATCTTCTAAGAAAAATCGGAATCTTAAGAATATACAGGTTCTCTCACTACAAGATTTTCCTGATGCTCCTGAAGTTGAGGAAGATAAGGAGACATATCAGGAAAATGCATTTAAGAAGGCTTCAGTTATAGCACAATATACTGGACTCCGGGCTCTTGCTGATGATGCCGGTTTGGAGGTAGATGCACTCGGTGGTGCTCCAGGTGTGCATTCAAAACGGTGGGCAGGAGAGAATGTAACTGATACCGTCAGGATTCAAAAACTACTTGAAGCATTAGATGGTGCTGCAAATCGTAAGGCACGTTTTGTAGCTGCTATTGCTATCGTTGAACCTACAATACGAAATGGCAGCTTAAATCAGAACGCGATAGCAGACAATATACAAGTTGTCGTCGGGAAATGTGAAGGATATATTACCCATTCACCAGCAGGGGAGGATGGTTTTGGATATGATCCGATTTTTGTTCCTGATGGTTATGAGAAGACATTTGCCGAATTAGGGGAGACAATTAAAAATAGAATCAGTCATAGAAGTGATGCATTACGTCAGACAATTGATTTATTATAGGATGCTAATTAGGAAAAGCATAAATAAACCCTAAAACTTTAAATCTTAACGAGATAAATACGGTTGATTGAGAATAACCTATAGAACATTAAACCGATATAAGAAAAACGAAATACTATACAAAAAAATAGGTGTCTTTTAGAAAGGAAGAAGATGGCAGCATTAAATGATTTACGAAATGGATTAGTTATCAGATTGGATAATATCATCTACACGATTGTAGATTGTCAACATGTAAAACCTGGTAAAGGAGGGGCATTTGCACGAACAAAAATTAAACGTGTCACCGATGGTGCAGTATTAGACCGAACTTTCCGAACCAATGAGACTATTGAGACTGTAAGACTTACGGATCAAGAAATGCAGTTTCTATATAGTGAAGGTGATTTACTTTGGTTTATGGATAACGAATCCTTTGATCAACATTCACTTGATAGCGATTTACTCGGTGATGGGTTAAAGTTTCTAAAAGAAGGTGAAACTGTAACAGTAAAAATGGATGGGGACACTCCGCTTGCAGTGGAATTGCCAACATTCGTTGAATTAAAGATTGTTGAAACTGATCCCGGTTTGCGAGGGGATACTGTGAGTGGTGGATCTAAACCTGCAAAATTAGAGACAGGAGGAGTGGTAAATGTCCCACTGTTTGTCAAAAATGACACTGTTATAAAAGTTGATACTCGGAATGGGAAATATGTTGAAAGGGTATAAAGTATGAAGCAAAAGAAACAGAATGAACCCGGTAAGTCCTCTGCTAAGACTGATGCTGAATTAGATCCAATACTCCAACGTCTTGAAAAACTTATATCCATAGTACAAGATGCTGATTTGGCTTCTGCTCGGATACGGGATGGAGAAGTGGAAATAGAAATATCAAGGATATCTGATCAATCGGTCTCAATAACATCGCAACCATCCCTACCGACAGGTACAGCAACAATACCAGCAGGAAAGGATGAATCTGGTGACGACATTATAACTTCTCCAATGCCTGCACGTTTCTATCGATCCCCTTCTCCCGATGAACCCGTATTTGTTGAAATTGGTGATACAGTTACTGCGGGGGAGTCATTGGCGACACTTGAAGTCATGAAAACATATAATGATGTGGAAGCTCCCTTCAATTGCGAAATCCTTGAGATTTTGGTAGAGGATGGACATGCTGTCGAATATAATCAGCCTCTCTTTCGAGTAAAGCAACTATAAAATATGTTCAAAAAAATACTAATTGCAAACCGTGGTGAGATTGCTATCCGCATAATTCGTGCCTGTAAAGATATGGGGATTAAAACCGTCGCTGTTTATTCTACTGCAGACAAAGATGCTTTACATGTTGAGTATGCGGATGATGCCATCTGTATAGGTCCACCTCCTTCCAAAGAGAGTTATCTAAAATATGCAAATATCACAACAGTCGCTGACTTTGCTAATGTTGATGCCATTCATCCTGGAGCAGGTTTTCTTGCTGAAGATGCACAGTTTGCTGAAATTTGTGAAGCACACCAAATTACATTTATCGGTCCATCTATAGAAGACTTAGAGACAATGGGTGACAAAGTCCGCGCATTAGAGACTGTTGTTAAAGCTGGCTTGAAACATGTCCCGGGTAGTCAAGGGAGAAAACGGAAAAAAGATAAAAAAGCAACTGTCGAAACAGCCGAGGAAGCAGCTGAACTTGCTGAGAAAATTGGATATCCGATCGGTATAAAGGCATCTGCTGGTGGGGGTGGACGGGGTATTCGTATCGCACATAATCGTCCAAGTTTATTCAACTTATTCCATATAGCAAAAGCGGAAAGTGAAGCAGCATTTGGTAATGGTGATGTCTATATTGAAAAATGGATTGAGGATGCACGACATATTGAGGTACAGATTTTAGGGGATTCACACGGTAATGTAGTCCATTTAGGGGAACGCGAGTGTTCAATTCAGCGAAAACAGCAGAAACTTTTAGAGGAGGCACCATCCGCTTCAATCTCTTCTAAAGTTCGAAATGAAATATGCAAAGCTGCGGTAAAAGCTGCAAAATCAATCGGTTATAGAAATGCAGGAACAATTGAATTTGTTGTGGATAAGGATGAAAAATTCTTTTTCCTGGAAATGAATACGCGTATACAAGTTGAACATACCATTACTGAGAGCATTACAGGTATTGACCTAATTAAAGAGCAAATACGGATAGCTGCAGGAGAGGAACTTGGATATGGGCAGTCGGATATAGATATAAAAGGACATGCAATTGAATGTAGAATAAATGCAGAAGACCCTGCAAATCAATTCATGCCTTCACCCGGATTAATTACACATTATAATCCACCGGGGGGGAATGGCATAAGAGTTGATGATTGTATTTATACTGGATATACAGTACCACCCCATTATGATTCCCTTGTCGCAAAACTCATTGCTTATGGTAGAGATCGAGAAGAAGCCATTGCTCGATTAAAACGCGCCCTTTCTGAATTCAAAATTGATGGCATCAAAACGACTATCCCACTCCATTTGAATATATTAAATGATGAACGTTTTTTAAATAGAACAATTTTTACTAACTTCCTTGAAACATCATGACACCTATTCGTCAAACATCTGGGGAAGTCTATCCAAAATCTTCATTAACATTTCTCAGATTGTGGCAAGTATATATAATTTATGCTTTTTCTACCATACATCTGATTCTCATATCAAATTCTCCAATAACTGCAAGTAGAAGTCTGGTAGGTAATTTTCTACTTATCCTGTCTATATTCATTATCTTATTAACTCCTAAGATAGCTCTGGCAGTCGAATTTGTTGATGTGACTAAGGAAGTAGGTATACACTTTCGCCACTCCAACGGAGATCGGACAAGTATGCTTCCTGAAGATATGGGTTCAGGTGCTGGTTTCGCTGATATTGATAATGACGGTGACCTTGATCTGTATATTGTGAACATTCCCGGGATGTATATAACAGATCCTTCAACACTATCTCCAAAATCAAGAAACGTATTATACAAAAATGATGGAAATGGTGGGTTTGCGGATATTACCAATTCGGCAGGAGTTGGGGATACAGGATATGGAATGGGTTGTGTATTCGCTGATTATAATGGGGATGGTTTTGTAGACTTGTATGTGACTAATCTTGGCAATAATGTCTTGTATAAGAACAATGGAGACAGCACTTTCACGAATGTAACCGATGTTGCTGGAGTTGATTGTCCGTTGTGGAGTACTGGTGCCTGCTTCGCTGACATAGATAATGACAATGATTTGGATTTATATGTCTGTAACTATGTAGATTTTGATCTGGTGAAATTTGAAGATAAAAAGGAAGAATCCTTACAATCAGGGAAATTCGTACCGAACGCATTGAATCCTACTGTTTTTGAACCGCAAGATAACGTGCTTTATAGAAATAATGGGGATGGAACATTTACAGATATTACATCAATGGCAGGTGTAGCAGCAACTGGTGGTAGGAGTATGCAGGCAATTTTCAGCGATTTTGACGAGGATAACGATGCGGATCTCTATGTTGCAAATGATACTTCTGATAACCACGTCTATAGGAACGAAGGAAATGCTACGTTTACAGATGTAAGTGCTGATTCTTGGGCTGCAGATTTTCGTGGATCAATGGGATTGGCTGCAGGTGATTACGATGCCGATGGAGATATTGACCTATTTATTAGCCACTGGATTGATCAAGAGTATGTCATATATAGAAACTTGCTGAAGGAGGAAAACACATCTCTAAATTCCTCAAGTCAAGGTATTAGATTTGTTGATGAATCTTATTCTGCTATGCTTGCGGAGGCTACATTAAAGGAAATCGGTTGGGGTACATCTCTTTTCGATTATGATAACGATGGGGATTTAGATATTTTTGTCGCAAATGGGAGTACATTTCAACGCCTTGACCAACCTGAAGTGCTTATACCACAACACAATCAATTCTTTCGCAATGAAGGTGACAGTACGTTCACGGATATCAGTAAGAGTTCTGGTATTAGCATTTTACCTACACGGGTTAGTCGCGGTACAGCATTTGGAGACTATGACAATGATGGAGATATAGATATTTTTATAGTTAATAACTATGCAAAAGCAAGACTGTTGCGAAATAACACTATCGAATCCAAGAATAGTAATAATTGGCTACAGGTTAAATTGGTTGGGACGAATAAGAATAGAACGCTATTGGGGCAAAAATACTGCTGAAAACTACGAATGCAAATCAGATACGAGAGATCTATGCAGGAGAGAGTTATATGTCATCTAATAGTTACATTGCTCATTTTGGCTTAGGAAAATCAGCCAAGGTAGACTCAATTCAGATCACCTGGACCAACGGAAAAACACAATCTCTGAATGATATAAATATTAACCAGCAGATCGAAATCACACAGAAACCATAATCAGACTATATATAACCAATAACTGACCCATAGTGGATTTTTTCTCCACCACAAACCATTCCTATGCAACCCGATCCCTATCTCTCTCCAATTTCAGCATTATTAACTGAATCAGATACAGCGTTGTTTGTTGACTACTATCAACTCACCATGGGGCAAGCAGATTTTATTAACAAGAACAATTCTACCGTTACTGCCAATTACTATGTCCGAAAGATTCCACAAGGTGAATATCTCATTGCAGCTGGACTTGAACAAGCAATTCACTATGTTCTGAACCTTCAATTCTCTGATGAGATTCTCAATTGGTTATTAGAAAATGGAAATTTAAGAAAAGAATACCTTCAATCGTTAAAGAATTTCCGATTTGAAGGATCGGTTTATGCTGTCCCTGAAGGGACACTTGTATTCCCAAATGAACCTATCATTAACATTACCGGACGTTCAAGGGATATACAACTATTTGAAACATACTTGCTATGTGTAATGAATTTCCAGACGTTGATTGCAACCAAAGCCTCCCGTATTGTATATGCAGCACAAGGAAAACCAGTCTACGATTTTGGTGCAAGACGCGCACACGGTAGGGATGCGGGTATTTTAGCTGCACGTGCTTCTTACATCGGTGGAGTAAGCGGTACATCTCTTGTTCAGGCAGGTCGTTATTTTGACATACCTTTTGTCGGTACAATGGCACATAAATTCGTCATGGAACGCAAGACCGAAATCGAAGCATTTAAAGAATATGCGAATGTATTTCCTGATAATACTACATTCCTAATTGATACCTATGATACAATTGAAGGTGCTAAAAATGCTTGTATCGTTGCACATGAGATGGAAGCTAAAGGGGCAAAATTACGCTCAGTAAGATTAGATAGCGGGGATTTATTATCACTCAGTAGAAAAGTACGGAGTATACTTGACAGTGAGGGATTGAATTATGTCCAGATTATAGTAAGTCATGAACTCGATGAATATCACATCCAATCACTACTCCAGGCTGGTGCACCAATAGATGGTTTTGGTGTCGGCACACGGCTCGCAACAGGTGACACATCCGAAGTCCATAAAGGAGGTGTGGCTGCTCTCGGTGGTGTGTATAAATTAGTTGAAAAGGATGGAGTTCTGGTTGGCAAGTTATCGTTGGATGAACCCGATAAAGCAACTCTTCCTGGGAGAAAGCAAGTCTATAGATATGTTGACACGGATGGTTATTATAGTAAAGACAGTATAGCATTGTGGGATGAACCTATTTCTGATGGTCAACCACTCTTAATACCAATTGTCAAGGATGGAGAATTGGTATATAATTTCCCACATCTGAAAGAAATCCAAGAACAGACAAATAATGGTCTCTCAAGACTCCGTGAAACTCATAAAGGTTTGATAATTTCTGAACCGTATGATGTAGAAATACACCCTCACTTAGTAGATATTTTGGAGAATAATAGTCCATAATATGCACTCATATTATTTTCTACATAGAGTTATTTACTGGATAAAGGTAAACTGGTAATAGTTTATTGAATCGATTACGACTCTGCCCTATGATGTGCAATTCTGTTGATATACTGCACCAATTAGGGCAGTTAGATATGAACATATTGTTTAGAATATGGCTATGGCAATAACAGTTAGACTGGCATAGATATTGCTATTAATTCTTGATTGATTTTGACGAATGCCTTAGTGTTTCAATCCATAATATCCTTGTTAAATAGTTAGTATGGTATGGTATTTGCATTATGTTACCACTATCTACTGTTGAATCTATCTAAATCATAAGTTTAACCTATAACCGTCAATTGAGAAATTCACCATAACTGGTTTATTCAGCTTCATAATGTGTTTATTTTATTCAACGAAAACAGCAAAGATATTATGTGATTGCATAGATTTAGTTTCGTGAATAATTACAATCTGGATGCGGATAATCTGTTTTTGGTTGAATGAGAACTACTTGCCGGTTATAGGTAATAACTATGTTCACCGAATTCAGTGTTGGAGTGAAGAGTAAGTATGCTATCTTGTAGTTCGATCTTAGGAAATTTGTTTTCTCCAATTTTCAGAAGCATGCCTAATGTGATTTCATTCAAATATTGATCCTTGAATTGTGATTATATAAATGTTCAATTGAGAATTTGTAAACATTCAGAAGTAGAACCAGAATAAAACCAATCTGGAGAAATACAATGGATAAGCAAGAGAAATATCGCATCGCACCACCAGGATTCACACCTCAGCAGTGGGAAACATTTAATGAAGACGGTATCATCTTCATTGAAAACGCCATTCCTGAAACAGATATCCAGATGTATAAGGATGCAATAGATAGAACAGCAGCAAACAATCCAAAATACACCCCTGGTGGATATCTCCATCTTGAAAATATAGTCGAACGTGATCCAGTTTTTTCAAATTTAATTGACCATGAACGACATGTTGGGTATGCCTACGACCTGTTTGGAGAACTACTCAAATTACATCAGAGTCAATTCTTTCTTCGTCCACCCGGAGGCAAACAGTATAACCAATGGCACCCAGATGGAGCGCGTGCACTTCCTTACGGAGTATTCTCACCACAATTACCCTTACAAATCAAAATAGGTTATTGGTTAACAGACCTACCAGAAGAAAAAATGGGAAATCTTGTAGTATTACCCGGTAGTCATCGTCACCAATATATGGATGAATACGACACCCATGAGAGTATTCCCAGAGAAAAAATTGTCTGCTTACAAAAAGGAACAATGACGGTTATGCATTCCAGTATATGGCACCGTGTTGAGACTAACGAAAGTGATGTTGTTCGTTACAACATCTTTGTTGCATATTGTCCATCCTGGGTAACACCGGCTGATCGGTTTCATTCATCACCTGAATGGTTAGATACCCTTAACCGTGAACAACGCATCATTATGCGGAGTTATAACCACGCATACCATAATGCAAAACCTCCTGCATCCGAATTTCCTCTTTTCTTAGACCGAGAATCCGGTACAGATGCAGATTTCGGAACATACAATGACCATGTCCAACTCCATAGACGTAAAAGACAAATTATGCCAGAAAGACTATCCTCATAATAAAGGTAGATAAATGAATACACTATTCCTCAAAGATATGCGATACCGGCGCACACGTGTGATACTTACATCTGTAGGTATAACCGTGTTGGTTTCACTCATCCTTTTGCTTGGAGGTATTATGCACGGTATGCGTATTCAAGCACAACAGTACGTGAAATCAACTGGCGCAGACATCTGGATTTCTGCAGAAGGATCGGGCGGGGCATTCATAGGATTTTCACTACTTATAGAAGAAAATATGGCACCATTGAATGCTTCACAAGACTTAGAAAAAGGATCTGTATCTCCATTGATTTTTGCACAAGCGCGTCCTTTGATACGAGGGAAGTCTACTAAAGCAATTATTGTTGGATATATGGCAGACAAACTTGGTGGTCCAACCGGGGTAATTGAAGGAAAAATGTTCCAATCAAGTAAATTTGAAGACTACCGACCAGAAGATCCTGTGCCTGATGAAGTTATTGTTGATGAAAAAATGGGGATTCAAATTGGAGAGCAAATTACTATAGGTACAGACACTCTGAGAGTCGTTGGGAAAACAAAGAGTCTTATGTTTGTATTAGATACACCCTTGCTTTTTATGGATATTCGGGTCGCACAAAAAGTTCTTCTTGGGAACTATCCTCGTGTTAACATGATGATTGCTAAATCAAAACCAAGTGTAATTCCTGGAAAAACCAATCAAGCTGCTACAATTTCGGCTAATTTAGATGCTTCAGATGCTATTGAAGCACGGACTGTAAAACAAACACTTGATGATATTATTGGATATTATGTTGACGAACCGATGAAAGCGGTACAATTCCTACGAGTTATGTTGTGGATTGCTTCCGGCTTATTGATAGGTATGATTACCTATGTAACAATGCTTGAGAAGACACAAGAAATCGGTGTCTTAAAAGCTATAGGCGGGTCTAACCAATACGTAATGTCACTATTGCTCAAGCAGGTAGCCATTATCTCAGTTATCGGGGTTTCATTAGGATTTTGCCTTTCATATATTTTCGCTGCAGCAGCTCCGATATTTGTTGCAATAAACTTTACTGAGTCAATCATTGTTGCCGTCATTAGTATAATTGTTTGCTGTGGTAGCGGTTATCTTGCGGCACGTAGGGCGATTGGTGTTGATCCAATGATTGCATTTCGTGGCGAAATTGATATGGGTTATACACCTCAAGTACAAACATTCGCACTTTCTGATGCATGATGCATAGAATAAGGAATTAATTATGGCTACTATTATAGAAGGAATTGGATTAAATAAACAATTTGGTATTGGAGATGCCGCTGTTGATGCAATTAATTCTGTTGATATCCAAATAGAAGAAGGCGAATTAGTAATGATCATGGGAGACAGTGGGTGTGGTAAAACTACACTGATTAGTCTCCTTGGATGTATTCTAACACCGGATTCTGGGGAGTTACGAATTGACGGTGAAGTGATTGATCCAGAAAATCAAGACTTGAGTGTGATCCGGCGGGAAAAAATAGGGTTTGTTTTTCAATTGTTTCATCTATTACCTTACCTAACAGCACTTGAAAATGTAATGGTTGCTATGGACATAACAAAAACAAGCCGTACTGAATCAGAAAAACGCTCAATAGAATTACTCACACGGGTAGGATTAAGTGAACGTCTCCATCATCGACCTGCCCAAATGTCGGGTGGTGAAAAACAACGTGTCTCTTTTGCACGAGCACTTGCCAACCAACCGAAAATTATATTCGCTGATGAGCCAACAGCAAATTTAGACAGTCGTCAAAGCGATAACATGATGAACCTAATACAGGAAATACGACAAGAACAACAAACAACTATAGCAATCGTAACCCACCATGAAGGGTTAAAAGAAAACGCTGATAGAGTGATACAAATGAAAGATGGGAGGATAATTGCATCTTAAATATTGATAATAGGTTTTCCCGTTTCATAACTATAGTTGCCATTTTATTTATCTCAATTTTATCCTTAAGTCAGTCGATTTCAGCACAAGATCGTTTAACACCTTATGCTGAACAAAATTTCTTAACAAGTGGATTCTATGGAGGTGGATTAACTTTCATTAATGGCGATGCTTATGTCCGTCTTCAACTACAACCTGAAATTCCGTTAGGTAAAGTTGGGTTAGGTTTTGACCTTGTCCTACTTTACAATCCTTATGCTGAAAGTGGCGAAGACCAATTCCTTGCTGAAGATGGGGAGAAGTGGGATAGTCCGAGCACATGGCTACGATTGATACGGTATATCAGTTATGCCGGTCCTTACGACCCATTCTATTTTCGCTTAGGAGAATTTGATTATTTAACAATCGGACATGGATCAATTATGTCCGGATACGCTAATCATGATCGTCGTGGATTACACCTGAATTTGAGAGAATCAGATAGTAGGTATGGCATTGAAACGATGGTTAATGATCTCGGTAATCCTACAATCTTCGGTGGACGGGGTTTTGTGAGACCAATACTACAGACTGAAAACAACAATCTCCTAACACGCTTCGAACTGGGTGCAACATATCTTACTGATATTGACCCTGATTCATCTCAAGAAAATGAACAACCCCTTAACGCAGTAGGAGCAGATATCGGATTCCCAATTTATGAATCAAGTACATTTAGATTAGATCTATACAATGACTATGCTGTTCTAAATCCACCACCAAATCCACAGAATCTTGATATAGAAGCAGTTGAAACAGAGGTACAGGAAGAACAAACATCAAAATCCGATATGGACAATGATTTATCTACATTAGAATTGGCATGGGGTAATGCTGTCGGTTTCGGGTTCGCTCATACAAAAGCACTTTTCAAGATTGAGTATCGTACTTTTAGTGATGGATATATACCAGGTGTATTTGACTATACTTATGAAACTGGAATGCCTGTATTTTGGGGGTTAGAAAAGGATATTGAAGCAAGGCACGGTTTCTTCACACAACTCATTTGGCATCCACTGAAACAACTCTATTTCTTAACCGCATTTGAAAATTATAATAATGACACCTCAAAGATATATTTAGGAGTTTCAGAATCTGGATTGATACCACGTCTCGGCTTCCGCGCCTATTACACCAAGAGAAATATTGGACAGGATAGCAACAACAACTTTTTTCAAGATCTCTTTGATTTAGATGAGAAATCTGCCCTTAATCTTGAGATCCGCTATGCCATTTTCCCCCCAGTTGAAACTATCGTTGTTAATGAATATCGGTTCAGACGCGTTGTAACGGATGATGGAATCTCTGAGTTTGAACCAATACATAAGACTACATTCATGGTTGGTGTCAGCACCAATTTCTAAACCAATTAATGATTAAACTCTTCTGTGTGAGGAAATTCCGATCCACGATCTTAACTACATACGTATCGTGAGTCAAAGTACATACCTTCCAATGCTTTAATGCCATGAACTTTACATACCCTTCACTTTGTTATATCATCGTCATAGGCGCCTGCATAAAATCCTTTACCGCTTGTATGAACACCACTGATATATGCCCATGCATATCCTTTATCCTTATGGGTTCTTTCGCGTTTATACATTCGTCTATTTATTTTCCCTTTATACTGTGGGCTTTCGCTTCCAGTAGGTCTATCCCAGGTTTTATCGTCAATTTGGATTGTCATACCCCACCAACCGTTAATAATTCTGATGTCATCACTTATTGATTTAGTTAGACATCTAAGACGATTATCTCTTTTAGATTTTTTAGCGGTTGCGTGTGCGGTTAATTTTCCGTCTCGATTTATTGCTGAATCTAAATGATTGCCTATTGGCATTAACAACATGACACAGATAGTAAGACTTACGATAAATCTCATTTTTCACCTCATTTATTTAAATTGAGAAAGGTATAGGGATCTATACCTGCCTCGCTCATTTCATATACGGTAATACCATCAGGTATTACGCCTTCATCTAAAAGCATATCTGCTTCATCAGACATTGTACCAGAAATAATTTCTCCCGGATATTTTTCTAAAACACCATCTTCATTTTCGGAATAGTCCCAGGATACATATATTGTATTTGGATAAATCGGATAAACTTTGCCGTTTTCCCAAGATATTCCTTCTGGAGGTTCACCTTGATTCCATAGTTTTATTCGGACACGTTCAAGCAGTTCAGATATTTTTGCCTCATTTTCTGTTAGTCCGTTAGTGATCCATGGATTTTGATATGGGTATCCATCTGGCACTTTTGGATAATGCCCAAATCCGAACGGTGAAACGGGTTCAGTTTCAATGTTGTTTTCAGGGTGGGCTTGGGGTTGATTTAGCAGTTCAGTTTTATTTTCAGCTTGATATTCTGTGGTAATATCGATTTTATCTATGGATTCAATTACAGTCATAGATTGATCATTTGATATAGTATTAATTTTATCGGATGTATTTTGGGCAGGTTTATCGGGATCATGTTGATTATTGATAGTCTTTTTTGAATTAACATTGTCATCAATAATTGATTCACGAAAAGACTGAACATGCCACTGATACCAAAAATAGCATCCTATAATCAATACTATGTAAATAAAAGTTAAGCCTAATAAATATTTGATTTTGGATTACCTGTTTTATTCAGCATGAAAATAACATAAACTTTGACAATACCTTCACCAATTATCCTGGATTTATTTCAAGTATTTTTGGTGAAGGTATTGATACATATATCCATCAAAAATTCACATAATTTGTCATTTTTGATGAATTATCATTTTAGCTTAAAATTCGACACAATTGATAGGTTCATTATCAACAATAAAATTGTTACTCATTGTATTATCGAATTTGTCTCACAAATCAGTCATATTAAGAATATATTATAATAACTTGTAAAACATAAATGTCTTAATGTAACTATTTTACCAAGTTTTAAAAAAAAAAAGCAAGAAAAAAATGAAAATAAATTGAGATATAATATAATTTTGGGAAATTTATAGTGAAATGTATAATTTACTTTACAGTTCTTTATAGGTTTGATGCGTTTGTCGTAGCACTATGAATGAGTATTCTATCAAATCCAAAATCTGACAAACTTTGGAAAGTTAGAGCAAAAACAGTGTTTCTACCGGATGTGTGGTTAGTTTCTGAAATTTGAAAAGAAGTATTTGAAAGTACATAGTAGATTTGATAAGATGTTAACACAAGGTAGTCTCCTAAGTTGGGGGTTTATTATGCCGGATGATATTCCCCTGATCTAAAAGTCAAGTATAATCTTTTTGTGCTATATCTGAAAGTTAATCTAATGGAACAAACAGAATCAAAAGAGTTAATAGGTTTTGAAGCACATAGAAACGAATTACAAGGTGTTTCAAAATGGATTTATGAAGTCATTGCTGTCTTTTTCGTTGGTTTCTATATTTATAGCGCAGGTTTTGGTTCCGCT
The DNA here is from genome assembly GCA_965205025.1 of Candidatus Poribacteria bacterium. Lineage (GTDB taxonomy): Bacteria > Poribacteria > WGA-4E > WGA-4E > WGA-3G > MSPOR6. Next base: position 50,977 of record CBDBFU010000029.1, on the reverse strand, counting down.
TCAGAACAGTATCATCTCGGTTTCTATCTTCTCCTCACATTTTTTCTTATTGGAATACTCTATAAGGTCTCCTCAAAATCACCCTCCTCACGACCATCGATTTTTGACACCATACTCATGATATTGAGCATCTGTTCAATTGGGTATTGGATAATAGATTACACAAATATCGCATATCGTGCTGGCGAATATACATCCTTAGATATTGTGATGGGTGCAATTGGACTCATTATAAGTATAGAGGTAAGTCGACGTACAGTAGGCTGGGGATTACCGATAATTGCCGCAGTTGGTATTCTATATGCACTTTTTGGTCGATATATGCCAGAAGTAATTTCCCACCAAGGATTTACGCCTCGTCGAATTATTGAACACTGCTTCTTTGGTCAAGATGGGATTTTTGGCATCATGGCAAAGGTCATGGCAACCTATGTTGTTCTTTTTATCTTTTTCGGTGCATTCTTAGAAAAATCTGGTGTAGGACAGTTCTTCATAGACCTACCTATGTCCCTAACAGGCAGGTCAATTGGTGGTGCAGCGAAGGTGTCGGTTGTCACCTCTGGATTCTTCGGTTCCGTTGCTGGCAGTGCTATTGCAAATACGGTCACTACGGGTGCATTTACAATCCCCTTAATGAAACGGACAGGATTTCGTCCTCATATAGCAGGGGCAGTTGAAGCATCTGCATCTGTAGGTGGACAATTTCTACCTCCCGTTATGGGGGCAGGGGCATTCTTGATCGCAGAGAGAACAGGTTTACCCTATAGCAAAATCGCTCTCATTTCTATTGTGCCAGCAGTACTCTATTTTTTATCTGTATGGGTGATGGTACATTTTGAGGCAAAAAAACAAGGTCTTCAACCTATTCCAGAAGATGAAATCCCAAAATTCACAACACTCCTAAAGACCGGATGGTTTTACTTATTACCATTGATAACCCTTATTCTTTCTCTTATGCAGGGGTATTCAGCATATAAGTCAGCTTTCTTCTCAATACTTGTTACAATAATAGTAAGCTACTTCCGAACTGAAACCCGATTAACCCCTAAACGTATATGGGAAGCAATGGTGACAGGAGCGAAAAACTCACTTGCCATTGGTGGAGCAGTTGGAACAATAGGCATTATTGTTGCTGTTATTGACTTAACAGGATTGGGTGGTATGTTCCCAGAATTGATTCTCTCCGTAGCAGGAAATAACCGGGCAATCGCAATATTACTGCTCGGGGCAGCATCCTTAGTCTTAGGAATGGGAATTCCGGTCACCGCTGCTTATTTGATTACATCCCAGTTAGCAGTTCCAATACTCACAGAGATAGGGATTTCCGTTATTGTCGCACACCTAATTATTTTTTGGCTGAGTCAAGATTCAAATATTACCCCACCTGTTGCATTAGGGGCGTATGCTGGTGCTGCAATAGCACGGGCAGACCCGTGGAAAACTGGATGGGCATGTTTTAAGTTCGCAAAAATGTTGTATATAATGCCGCTTCTTTTTGCCTATACACACATACTTTTAGAAGGTACACTCATACAAAATACATTCTCTGTTGCGACTGCATTAGTTGGTACAATTATATTCTCAATACTGACGATGGGATACTTCATACGGAAAACACACTGGTATGAAACAATTCTATTGGCTCTATCGACGTTCCTCGCATTTACAAATGTGATTTGGATGTTTATTCTTGGACTGGGAATCCTCGGTGTTGTCTCCTATATTCAGAAGAAATCATGAATATAGGTCAATGTGAGGTTGTAATCTCTTGAAGTCGGGTCAGGATACTATCAGCATAACTACGATTCACTTCACCATTATATTCATCCACTGCTCTACCTGCTCGATATAAATTCCCTTTATAATACCGTTGGAAGATGAAATATGTCCACAAGATAGCATCTACATAATTCTGATCTAAAATGCTATCAACAGTTACATATCCAAGTGCACTATTAAGAGCAAGGGCATTTAACCCACTCTTCCAATTTCCAGCATAGATTTGTCCACTCCCCGGAAGAATTCCAGATAGAATTTTAGCAACTAACTTGGATTTATAGGGAAGATTATCTGTTTTCAGGAAAAATTCGTCAAGTTGTTCATCTTGTGTGTAATTTTTAAATGCTTCTTGTGCTTCTTCCCATCGGAATTGATAAATGTAAGTTACCCCTTGAAAAAGGAGTGCACGTTTATACAATGCTTCAGATGGATTACGAAATAACACCTTAATTAATTCTAAACGAGCAAGATCATAATTCTTATTAGCTATAAGGGTTACCCCAAGATCTATTTGGTACTCAGACTTTTGGTCTTTATCTGAAGTACGGATTACAGCTTGTCTGATTGAATCAATTGCTTCTGTTAGTAGTCCTTGATTTCGATGAAGAATACCTATACGATGATAAATTGCAGGAACTTTATCATCATCTGGATGAAAAAAGAGAAACCGTTTGAACTCTGTGATTGCAGCATCATAATTGTTCAATTTGGCATAATGGTCAGCAAGAGCAAGAGGAGAAACTTCCGCCTGTGAATTGTAGGTGCAAAGTAGAAAGGAATATATGATGAGAGATGTTAAAATCTGTTTCAAAATTCTTTTTGGATTATTACTATATTTTCAGTTCGTATGCAATTATATAAGTCATTATGACCAAAGTGTTGAAATTGCAATTCATAGTCTACCATAATCTCTATAAATCTTACAACATTCCATACTGTAGATGTTGGTTACCGAACATATTTACCTTGCCATTGTCTATTTAGATATCAATAGTTTCTCAGATTATGAAAATTGTTGCTAAATTTCCCGATAGATTACTCTATTCAAGTTGCAGCATACGCCTGTTTTAAGGTATGCTATATAAGACATAAATCATCAGAAACAAATAGGAATGTCGTTTAATTTAAAAAAATTACAATGAAAATTAAATCACTATCAAATTATGATGTTTTTGTTAACACACAAGTAAAAGAACTTTTTATTGCACAGTCGGAAAGACCAGATGCATTAAAGGAAATAAGTCTTACAAAATTGTCTCCGTTTCATCGGGCTTTACTAATTACTGATGGTACGGTCACGCGGTTTATTGAGGCATATAAATTATCTCCTGTAGATGTCATACTTCTATATCAAGGCAGACGAACACTCAAAAGTGAACACACATGGCTAAAGCATCCGTCAGGAGGAAAGATCATAGCACGGGAAGTCGTTTTACAGACACCTTCTGCTAACAATCAAACTCCTCATACCCATGTCTATGCAGTCTCACAAATTGTCTATGAACGTTTACCACAAAACGTAATGGATGGACTTGAAGCTGGTATTGTGGGTTTAGGTGCTCTCTTACAGAATAGCCAATTAGAGACAAGGCGAGATCTACTCTGGTGGGGAATAGAAAGAGTAACAGGATTGCCAAGTAGTATTGCACATTTTGAAGGACAACTATTTCTAAGCCGAACCTACCGAATCCTTGCAAATCAGAATCCACTCATGTTAATAACTGAGAAGTTTCCGCTCGAGGATTTATAATTACAATATACATATTACCTTCGAAATAAATCAAATCTTAATACGGTAATTCTATATATAATGTCGCTAAATACTCATCTGCGATTCTGTCATTGAATACACGTGCTGAGATGACTGAACCATAGATGTTTCCAACATAAAAGATTCCACAAATTGTCCCAAGTGTCCACCCTTTAACAGATGAAAGACCATCACGGTTGAATCCATCATAAGCCTGCCACCCTGATATTCCGATAATAAACACACTATTTAATGCATCACCTATCCTGCCAGTATACAGTCTTCCTGAACCAGGAAGTATTGTGGAGAAAAGTCCTGCTAATAACGGACTTCGATTGGGTAATTGTCTGCCCCCCAGTGCAAACTCATTATATATTTTTGCTTTCCTACTCACCTCCAATATATCAGAATTCAATAGTCCTTTAAAACTGTTTTCTGCCTCTAACCACTTTTGCTGCTTCAACAAAGATAGTCCAATCAGTTGATGTGATTCAGAACGTAACCGTTCGTTTTTTATGTTGTTAATTGAACTGGTAAGATAGGAGGTAGTTTTCTCATATTGCTTCATGAGAAAATAGGATATACCAATCTGATAATAGGAATTATTAATTAGTTCACTGTTTTCTGAATTCTCAAGAAATGATTTAAAGATTGTAATGGATCGTTCAGGTTTTCCACCTAAACGATAACATAAAGCAATTCTATATTTGATCTTATTAGAATCATCAGGTTGGTAAAATAGATACCGTTGATATTCATTAACAGCCCGTAGATAATCACCTTGTTCATATAGGTAATTAGCGAATTTAAGTACATTCTCAGGACTGTAATAGTCAGGTGGATCTTCCGAATTTGCCATATAGGTGAAATTTGTAATGGAAAGTATTAGAAGCAATAATCCACAAATATGTCTATTTGGCATAATCAGTAATCGGATCTAAATATTTATTCATTGTAAAATCTAATTGATAGAAATTTGATTGTTGACCATTGCAACGAATTAACCTATCAGCTGCAAGGAGAATTCCGCGAAACATTCCATACTCATGAATACATGCCATCCCAAAGTGGGAACAGGTAGGTGCAAATTGGCAGGTAGGACCATCCTGACTTGAAATAAACTTCTGATATAACCGTATCATTCCAGTGGCTACTAATTTCAGTTCTGATGTTTTAGTCAAGTTAATACTCTTTTCTTTTTCAAAGTTTTCTTTCAATATAGGGTTGGTTTGCCGGATATAGAGTAAATCCTCTATCTCTCCTGCATCAGTCGGTATAGATAAGATGAATGATATAAGGAGAATAGGAAAAATTGAATTAAAAATCTGAGAAACCTTATTAAGAATCCAACGATGTTCTACCATTTTACTTCCTTGACAGATACTGTTTCAGGGATTTTAAAACTAAGAATTGGGTTTTTTGTATTGGTCTGTGGGTTGCTATAGACAACATGTTCCTGAAGTAGGATTTCAGATTTGGTGCCGTATGTACTTGAGGTGACCTTCATAGGGATATAATTATTCCCAAACTTTTTATGATTCTGATAGAGTGATTTTGCTATTATATGTCCTTCCGGATGTTTCACCTCAGTCGTCATAAGCTTTTCATCCGACATACCTAAGATAACAGTTCCAAGCTCTTCTTTTGCCTTCTCAGGAGGATTCCAATGGGTATAGAGTATCTTATCCACCATTTCATGTTTTCCCAGAGTATACCCTATTGCGGTTAATCCGTATTCCGCTTGTGTAGACTGACGGATGGATTCTATGAATGGAAGTGGTATCCTACCTTCAGCAATAAATCGGAATGCCAGTCCTTCAACAGGATAGTAGATTTCTAATACACGGTCTTTCACTATCATTATCTGTTGAATCGGTTCTGTCACCTCAACAATTACTCGTGCAGCTTTTACATCATAATGGAGGATTCCAGCGAGATGTTCGGTCTTCTTTTGTTCCGTAACCTCACGGGTAAATTCTAATGATAATGACGCTAATTGATCGGCAATTACCGTTGGTATGAGAACAAATAAATATAGAAAGAGTATAAGTAATCTTCTATGTTTCGCCATGATATCATTTAAGCCTAATACCAATAAAAGTTTGAATTTGATGATTCATTGATAGCAGCAATAATAAGGAATGAGTATCCAACACAAGCTACAGCAGTTCCAGTTAGACAACCAGCAAGAGCTCTGGAAGTTTGAAGGTTCGTTGCCTTTGCTCTGTAGGTATCTGTATATACAGCTATATATTCTGGTGATTTACCCAAGAGTCGTGATGCTGGTGGAGTTGGTTCAAACACATTTGCGATTATAATCACTGTAATATTACCAAAGCATCCACCTAAAAACCAAAGATTACCATTTACATTCGTTGAAACATCTTGCTCAGCATCTGCAATAGCCTGTTGTTGTATAGTATTTTGTTGAGCAAGACCTATCATTGGAAAACTGAAAACCAAAGAAATCATCAAGCAAACAAAAACATGAAACATTGAACTAATATGCATTCTTTACTCCTCTTAATGTTGTTGTGTGTATTAATATAAACCTACTATTTTCTGTTCAATTCATAACAATCTTCAATTCTATTCTTTCGAATTAACACCACGCACATTCATCTAAATTGAATCATATTCAGCTTATATGGGTTGGGCATTGTATGTCGTGTGTTATATTCAGCATACTTTAAATCTCAATAGCACGCCTTTCTACCGTTGCTCTTCTTGCAGCATTAATAATTGCAAGATTATGATACGCTTTGTCAGCACTGATTGGTAGTTCTGTACTTTTAGCAAGCGCATTGAAGGTTGCTTTAAAATAACCTGCATGTCCACTGGAATCTTTGAGTCCTTCATCATCAAGATCAGGAAGTTCCTGCAGTCTCCAACCCGTCGGTCCAGTAAATTTCTGGTAGGCATCACGGACATTATAGCGATGCTTAACACGGAGAGATCCATTCTCACCGTGAACTTCACACCAACCGTATTCCTGGGCAGGAACTGACCATGCACCAGAGATTGTTGATATAGCTCCATTTTCATGTTCACACATTAACATTGCAAAATCATCAACATCAATGTTAAGACGCATCGTTAAAACACGTGCTTCAACATACCGAACGGGTGAATTCACCAATGTCCAAACAGCATAAATCTCATGATAACTCGAATCACTTACACAGCCACCCCCAGTGGCTTTACTGGCACGCCATGCAAAAGCAGGATTTGGATGGTTAGCATTAAAATCTGACCCTCTTAATCCCATACCAGTACTACGACCATAGTAGGTCTTACCGATATTTGGTAATTCTGATATTGCTGCCTGCATTCCCGCAGTATAAAGATAGTTATGCACTACTGTATAAGCGACATTATGTTTCTTTACTGCCTCCAAAATCGCATCTGCTTCTTCCATTGAGGTAGCCATAGGTTTTTTCAGATATAATGGCTACCCCAGCGTTTGCTGCTTCAATCACTTGCTCAGCATGCAGTGAATGTGGTGTGGCAATCGTAACAACATCTATCTCACCATCTTCCAACATATCTCGATAATCTGTATATCGTTTATTCTCAGATACGTTAAATTCTTCACCAATTTTCTGTAGATTTTCTCCAACGACATCTGCAATGGCACTGACTATTATAGTATCTGAAAGAGAGTGGTAAGCACGAGCATGTGTCTTTTGTACTATTCCACCACAACCAATTAGACCCAAACGTAACGGTTTATCCATTGTCATCCTCCTTCCTTAGAGTTTACCACTTTTGGGGCTTAGCTTCAAACATAATTATATACCTGTTTTGTATTATATGCTATGATGATAGTATATATCTATACATAAAGGAAACATATATGAGTCAAGAAGAAAATAAAGATTCTGAAGAGAAAAAGTCAGAGGATAATGAAAACTCAATTCCAGAGGATAATCTTTCTATTACACATCATAGTGTTACCATTGATGATAAAGAATATAAGTATACTGCTACCACGGGGACACTTGTATTAAAGAAAGAAGTCGACAAAGAGGGTGAGAAAGCAAAAGCGTCTATTTTCTTTATTGCCTATACTTTAGATGATGTAGAAAATGCTTCAAATCGTCCAATCACATTTTCATTCAATGGAGGTCCAGGTTCATCTTCTGTATGGCTGCATTTGGGAGTGTTAGGGCCACGGAGAGTCAAACCTGACGAACATGGAAATCCGCCACAACCTCCTTATGAATTAACTAACAACGAATTTTCTATTTTAGATAAAACAGATCTGGTATTTATTGACCCAGTAAGCACAGGTTTTAGTCGCGCTGTACCCGGTGAAGAAGCAAAGCAGTTTCACGGATTCCAACAAGATATTGAATCTGTAGGTAATTTTATTCTTCTCTATTTAGGACGGTATCAACGGTGGCGCTCTCCTAAATTTCTCATTGGAGAAAGTTATGGCACTACACGTGCATCAGGTTTATCAGGTTATCTCCAGGACAAGAATGGAACATATCTCAACGGGATTATGCTCGTTTCAGTTGTATTGAACTTCCAGACTATTAGTTTTACACTTGGAAATGAATTGCCATATATTTTATTTCTACCGACTTATACTGCTACAGCTTTTTGGCACAATAAACTCACTGACTTAGATACTAAATCAAAAGGCAGTTTTGAACGGATCATGAACGAAGTCAGAGAGTTCGCTTTAGGTGATTATACCTTGGCTTTGATGCAGGGTTCAAACATCTCGGATCGTAGAAGACAAACCATAGTTAAGAAATTAGCTATGTATACCGGACTATCACCGGAATATATTGAGAAGACTGATCTACGGATCAAGATCTTCCGATTTACAAAAGAATTACTCCGTGAAGAAGGAAAAACTGTGGGACGGTTTGATAGTCGGTTTACTGGAATTGACCGTGACACTGCTGGCGAAACTTATGAGTATGACCCAAGTTCTGCTGTTATACAAGGAGCATATACGGCTACACTAAACGATTATGTACGTGGTGATCTTGAGTTCGAAAGTGACCTACCCTATGAAATTCTAAGTGGACGGGTACACCCGTGGGATTATAGCGGATTTCAAAATGCTTATGTCAACGTTGCAGATACACTACGCAAAGCAATGACAACAAACCCTTCACTAAAAGTATTCGTTGCTAACGGTTATTACGATTTAGCAACACCATTCTTAGCTACTGAATACACTTTCACACATCTCGGGTTGGATAAGTCCTTACAAGATAACATCACTATGGCATATTATGGTGCTGGACACATGATGTATATTGATATGGATGAACTTAAGAAAATGAAAAACGATTTGGATGCTTATCTTGAAGCAACTCTTTCTGATTAAAAAACTGTATGAGTTACTATAATTTGGATAGTTTAAGCCACTAACATGTTATACTTTCAAGTATAGTTATATTTCTGTGTGTAAATGAGGATTAAGTTTTAAATTCGGTAATTCCCATTTTCCCAAACTTGGTAGGTTCGGTTTCCTAACCACGGGGAATGCTAAATAGCATTCATACCGTTGATTCGAATTTCTAACACATTACCGAATTATTATTTTAATCTTCATATACACACAGAATTTACTCAAAGAAAATATTTCAATGTAAAATAATAGAAGCCCCAGCGGGGCGAAATGTTTGTAGAAAACGGATAAAGCCCACAACCAAGCCCCAGCGGGGCGAAATGTGTATTGATATTTTTTTGATTCAAGCATCTGCTTTAGTATTAGATCAACCTAAAATATCTGAAAATTGTTCAACTATAGTATGAGTTACCAGAGAGATTTTGAAAAAAGGTTAAACGTTGCAGTCGTTGGTGTTGGTTCCCATGCATACCGCAATGTTCTACCAACAATGACCTTTCTTCCTGTAAAGTTACAAGCATTCTGTGATGTAAATATTGACCGTGCCAAACTTACTGCACAGCAATACGGAGTAAAAGCATGCTATGACAACATGGCAGAGATGTTTCAAAATGAAGACTTAGATGCTATTTTTCTCTGTGTACCACCAAGATTACACCCAGAACTGACGTGTGAAGCACTTGATGCTGGTCTACATGTGTGGTTAGAAAAACCGCCAGGAATGTTTGCAAGTGAAATTGAGGAGATGATCCACCATCAAAAGGATAGGGTTGTAGTTGTAGGTTTCAAGAAGGCATTTATGCCGGCAACCGAAAAGATTGTTGAGATTTTTCAAACAGAGCAATACCGTCCATTACGAACAATGTTGGGAGTTTACCCAATGATCATCCCAAGTGATGGTGAACGTATTATCCGTGAAGGTAAACATACGAACTGGCTACAGAATGGTGTGCATCCATTATCACTTTTATTGGCTGTCGGTGGCAAGGTTTCGTCTGTAACAGTTCACAGAAGTCAACACGGTGGTGGGGTGTGTATCATAGAATTTGCCAATGGAGTTCTCGGTAATTTTCATCTTGCCGATGGAGCAAGACATGGACAACCTTCAGAACTATACCAATTCTTCGGTAATGGATGCCATGCAGAAATTAGAAATGGCACACAAGTTCTATTACAACGTGGTATGCAGTACGATTATTCGGGCGGTACAAGTTTTATGACGAAAGGATTTGATAGTGGAGCAATAGTATGGGAACCTCAATTCTCACTTGGGTCACTGGAAAACAAGGGTCTATTTATTCAAGGATTCTATCAAGAAATGCGATATTTCTGTGATTGTATCTTAGAAGGTAAACCTGCCGAAAAAGGTTCGCTTGAGTTCGCATTAGAGGTTATGAAGGTTTATGAAGCTGCACTCCGCTCAGAGCGAAATACAGTTGTCATTTCCTGAAAAACTCTATCAGGTTATATGTTATACCATTTCTAATTGAAGATGTCTCTTTTTTGTAGCACAAACTGTATGAAGATTAAGAAAATATTTCGGTAATTCTAATTTTCCCAAACCCGGTAGGTGCGGTTTCCTAACCGCACGGGGTATTTCTTTAAAATTACCGAATTTAAAAATTAATCTTCATTTAGTTTGTGGCGTATCAGATTACATATCACAAAAACCTGTAATACGAACCCATTTTTTAGAAATGGTATTATACCGTTTTCAATTGAAATATCTACATTACGATTTTTCATCTAAATAGGACTAATTAGTTGTAAGAATTGGAGTCCCGTAGGGACGGAATGTCTATAGAATATACGTCATTAACATATACTGAGTCCCGTAGGGACGGAATGTTTATAGAAATAACTATTTCCTAATGCCAATAACATAAACTAATCAATTAGAGTTGGTATTACTATAGTTTGGACAATTCTTATCCATTGGGAAATTGAGCTTCTAATGATAAGTCTTTTTTGTACGTTGAATATATCAGTGGAACCCTACAAGAATACTGCACTCCAGCGGAGTGCTATGTCTATAGAAAACATGATCGGCACAATCTTGCACTCCAGCGGAGTGCTATGTGTCGATTCCCTACATACCGTTCCGCTGGAACAATCAGGGTTTCATTTTATATACTGAGTCAGAATATAGTACAGTTAAAGTAAACCGATTTCTTATATTGAGTTCACGCATGAATGTGTCCAAACTATAGTATATGTTGATTCTGGAGCAATATGCTAACGAAGTTAATTTGTCATAATTTCAAGAACCTTGGTGATGTTGAGATAGAATTGGGGAATCCAGTGGTATTCATTGGTCCAAATAATTCGGGAAAAACTACAGCATTACAGACTTTGGCATTGTGGGAAATAGGACTGAAACGGTGGAATGAAAAACGAAAAGGAAAACCTAATCCAGAGAAACGCTCAGGAGTTGCTATAAACCACCGTGATCTAATTTCTATTCCTGTACCCAATGCACGATTGCTCTGGAGGAATTTGCATGTTCGCGATGTAAGAAGAGTTGAAGGTAAGCAAACCACTCAATACATTCGGATAGATATTGTTGTTGAAGGTGTTACTGATGGAAAAACATGGGAATGTGGTTTTGAATTTGATTATGCAAACGAAGAATCCTTTTACTGCAGACCTCTCAGAATTAAAGAAATTGATGGTAAAGTAGAACAACAGATGCCGGTTGCTGAGGAAGCTTCAGATTTATCAGTGGCTTTTCTCCCACCATTGTCTGGACTTGCCTTCAAACGAAATCAGATTAGAACAAGGAACTATTGGAGTTCGGATTGGAGAAGGAAGGACAGCTGAGGTCTTGCGTAATATTTGCTACCAAGTTTCACAGGATGCCGAAAAATGGGATAAACTCATTAAACAAATCTATGAATTATTCGACGTTCAAGTGAATAATCCGTATTATATTCAGGAGCGGGGAGAAGTGACGATGGATTACCAAGATGAGTCAGGAATATCATTAGACCTTTCTTCATCTGGACGTGGTTTACAACAAACATTACTATTACTTGCTTATATTGCTGCAAATCCCGGTTCAGTTCTACTTCTTGATGAACCAGATGCACATCTTGAAATCCTACGACAACGACAGATTTATCAAGTATTAATTGAATCAGCAATTGAATTCAATTGTCAAATCATTGCAGCCAGTCATTCTGAGGTAATTCTAACTGAGGCAGCAGAACGAGATGTGGTCATTGCATTTCTTGGGAAACCACATCGTATTGATGACCGCGGCAGTCAAGTATTAAAATCATTAAAAAATATAGGTTTCGAGCAATATTATCAAGCAGAACAGAGAGGATGGGTTCTTTACCTTGAAGGTGCGACAGATCTTGCAATTCTCAGAGCATTTTCTGAAAGACTTAATCATCCTGTAAAAGATTTATTTACCTCTCCCTTTGTAGTGTATGTCGGTAATCAACCTGGGAAGGCACGAGATCACTTTTATGGGTTACGCGAGGCAAAACCTGATTTGGTTGGTTATTGTTTATATGATCGAATACCAGATGAACTCCATTCACAGTTAGAATTAACAGAATATGCTTGGAAAAAATGTGAGATAGAGAATTATATCATCAATAGCAAGCATGTACTAATTGAATGGGTAAGGGCACAAGCAGCAAATGAGGAAGGAGAGTTATTCATTACGGACTGGGTTTCTAAAATGGAAGAAGCAATCGAAGAAATCGAGAATGCACTGATTACACTTGGAAAAAGGTCACCATGGTCTCCAGATATGAAAATAAGTAGTGATTTTTTGGATCCGCTTTTTACATCATTTTACAAACGGTTAAATTTACCTAATCTCATGCAAAAATCAAACTACCATTCATTAGTAAAGTTTGTAGCAATAGATCAAATTGACCAAGAGGTAATAGACGTCCTTGATGGAATTTTGGAAGTAGCAGAAAAAGTAGTACCGGGGAATAATATGTAGATTAATAAGTGAGGGTATAGTGGAATATAAAAGACTTGGTAAATCTGGACTAAAGGTATCAGAAATCTGTTTAGGAACAATGACCTTTGGACACGGAACGGATGAAGCAGAATCGAAACAGATGGTACAACTCGCCTTGGATGCTGGCGTCAACTTCTTTGATACTGCCAATTCTTATGGAGATGGTGAATCAGAAGTTAATACTCGGGAATGCATTAAAAGGACGCCGGCGTGATGCAATTATTGCAACTAAGTTTTTCAATCCAATGGGTAAAGGTCCCAAACGATTCTGGCATGTCACGAGTTCATATTATGCAAGCCATCGACGATAGTCTTAAAAGACTTCAGACGGACCTATGTTGATATATATTATATTCATCATGTAGACACACAAACACCTTTGGATGAGATGCTTAGAGCATTAGATGATTTAGTTCGTCAAGGGAAGGTGCGATACACTGCATGCAGCAATTATCAAGCATGGAGACTCTCTGAAGCATTATGGATTAGCGAGTCCAATAACATTGAACAATTTGTCTGTTATCAACCCATATATAATCTTGTTGTTCGTGATATAGAGCAAGAATTGGTACCACTCTGTAAAAACAAAGGATTAGGGATTGTTGTCTGGAGTCCATTAGCAGGCGGATTCCTCTCTGGTAAATATAAACCTGGAGAACGTATGCAGCAAGGATCGCGTTCAGAAGAAGGATGGGCATTTCCACAACGCTATTTCGCATCAAATGCAGATGAAACCTTACAAACACTCCTTGATGTTTCGGAGAAATTGGGATATAGTCCCGCGCAGATCGCGCTCAGGTGGGTATTAGAACAAAATGCAATGACATCTGTAATTGTCGGGGCACGTAGAATTGAACATTTACAGGATAATCTTGGCGTTGATGGATGCAAGTTAAATGATGAAGAACTCAATAGATTGAATGACATATCTTATCTAACTGACAGATATCCTGAGTCTATGGAAAAGAATATGCATGAACGCAGAGATAAGGCTGTTAATATGCCAATTAGATAAAATAAATTTTTGAATAACAATAAATAATACCTTGTAATATAATACGAACTATTCAATAACTTATTTGACATAATATAATAAGAGAATAATAAAAATTAACAGAGGTAACCGTTGTATAAGAGTTTTATTTAGGGGGTATTTCGATGAGAAGGTGGAAACTAATTACTATTGTGGGTGTGGTTGTTCTTGTCGTTGCTGCTGCAGTTGTGGTCGGACGCATGGTCTTTGCTACGAAGAATGGAGATAAAGATTCTAACGCTCCTGCTGTACAAACAGCAACTGTTGAACGTGGGGATATTGCCGTTACAATTGATGCAACTGGCACAATCAAACCGTTGAATATTGTTGAAATCAGCTCAAAAGCAAGTGGAAAGATTTTAGAGTTGAGAGTTGACGCTGGAGATTATGTGGAAAAGGACGATATCATAGCCGTCATCGAAAAGACCTATGTTGAAATTAGTTTAGATCAAGCACAAGCTGATCTAAAAGCAGCAGAAGCACGACTTCAACAATCAGAAATTGACATACAACTACAGAAAGAGCAATCCAAAATTCAGATACGGCAAGCAAAAGAATCACTCGGTGAAGCAAAAAAACGGTTAGAACAACTAAAAGAGCAGATACGACTTGAGAAGATAGCAAATAAACGAGGTGTCAAAGATGCAGAAAATAGCCTAAAAATTGCTAATCTAAGGTATAAACTTCTTACATCTGAAACGGTGCGTGACGAAACGAAGAAACGCGCACAAGCTTCAGTAACACAAGATAAAGTCAGTATGGAATTAGCGGAGAAAGAACATAAAAGAAATACTGAATTACACGATCAGGAGCTTATTTCTAAGGCAGCGCTTGATGCTTCTGAAGCACAGTTTCAATCGGCTAAAGCAAGATATGATTCCTCTGTAGAACAGTTAAAGTTAGTTAAACAACCCGCAAGTGAAGTCGAACTTGAATTGGCACAGGCAGATATTAGAAAAGCGGAGTTTTCACTGGAAGTCGCAAATGAGAAGATTGAAGCGGAAGAATCCAGAGATATGGATATTGAATTACAGCAACAACGGATCGCTCAAGCTGAGGATTCACTATTACTCGCACAGACAAATGAGAAACAGATTGACAGAAAAGAACATGACTTAGAAAGTTCAAGAGCATCTCTAAAACGGAGTCAAGGGCAACTTGACCTACGTCAAATCGAATACGAAGACACCATTATTAAAGCTCCCATATCCGGAACAATCCTTGAAAAGAAAGTTGAAGAGGGACAGGTTATCACTTCTCGTCTATCATCAATTGCCTCTTCAGAAGGACAAACATTGGTTACAATGGCAGATCTTAATACTGTGTATGTTGTGACAGAGGTTGATGAAACCGATATTGGAAAAGTCCAAATTGGACAACCTGTGACAATTACCGTTGAAGCATATCCAGATATGCCGTTTGATGGAGAGGTGTTGAAAATCGCTCCTTTAGGACAGGTTATTCAGAATATTACTACCTTTGAGGTTACATCTGAGTTAAAAAATGTTGGAGCACCAGTTTCACGTCAAGGAATGCGTAATAGAACTGCTGGACGACCCGGTGGTATGGAATCAATGACTGAGGAACAGAGAGAACGATTCCGTCAAATGCGTCAACAACGACAGCCAGCAGGTGATCAAGCGAATCCGATAGAAGAAGCTAATCCACAGCAGACAACTACAGAAAAACCTGACGAAATAAAAGCCGTTGAAGAAAAAGAGGATAAGGATGAAGATGATTGGGGTGCTCTTTTCGGTGGACTCATAGAGGATACACCCAGTCCACCACCTATAGACGTTACGCAGCAAGAACAGACTGAATCCGTTAAGATGCCATTTCTAAAACCAGGAATGAATGCAAGTGTAAAGATCTCAGCAGTGAGTAAAACTGGTATTCTAACTCTGCCATCAGAAGCGATACTTGATATGCGAGGAAATAAAATGGTCAGGAAGATTGGTCCTGATGGTCAACCAGAACGACCACTACCAATTGTTGTTGGTGTGAGTAGCTTTGATAAGGTAGAGGTAATCTCTGGACTCGCAGAAGGGGATATGGTGGCAATTGGTGGATTCCAACGAGGTAATGCCGGTAGTGAAATGTTTAGACGAATGATGTCAAATCCTGCTTCCACTGTACGACGCATGGGTGGTGGATCCAGAGGTAGATAAAATATACCAGGAGGATAGGTTTTGAGCATTTTAGAAAGTTTAGCAAACGCTTTTCATGGATTATTGGCTAATAAACTTCGCTCAATACTGACAATGTTAGGAGTAATTATCGGTGTTGGTGCAATCATCACAACGACATCAATTGGTGAAGGTGCGAAAGCAGATATTACCGATAGGATAAAAACGTTGGGGGCAAACATCCTTGCTGTTCGTCCCGGTCAGAGCATGTTTCGTGGACGGGGATCAGCTGATGCACGTAGAACACTTACTGTAGAAGATCTAAACATGTTACGAGTCCGCGGAAAGAGTTTCCGTTATGCTACACCGGAAATCAGTAGTCGGGCACAAGTGAAATATCTCAATAAGAATACCAACACAACCATTGTAGGTACATCTCCAGAATATCTTGTCACCGCTAATTTCCAGATTGAGAATGGTATGTTTTTCACAGAAAATCATATCATCTACAGACAGCGTGTTTGTGTTCTTGGTAAAACAGTTGTTGACAATCTATTTGGCAACAGAGATCCGGTTGGGAAAACAGTTAAAATTAAGAATGTAAGTTTCCATGTCTTAGGGGTGATGAAGGAGAAAGGGGCAAGTGGATGGAGGAATCCAGATGATCAGGTTTTCATTCCCTATTCTACTGCAATGAAACGTGTATTTGGAAATGAATTTTTGTCAAGTATTAGTGTCCAAGCAAATTCAGATAAAGAACTTGAAACTGCTGAAGCTGAAGTTATGGAAATAATACGTAAACAACACAAAATACCTGCAAATAAAGAACCTGATTTTCACGTTCGAAATCAAGCAGAATTCATGGAAATGTTTGAAGCATCAGGACAGACTTTTACTAATATGATTTTGGGAATTGCTATAGTATCTTTACTTGTAGGGGGTATTGGTATTATGAATATTATGTTGGTATCGGTTACTGAACGGACAAAAGAAATTGGTCTACGAAAGGCTGTGGGGGCACAACGGTTAGATATCCTTGTCCAATTTCTTGTTGAATCAACTACCTTAGCATTGATAGGTGGAATCGTCGGTGTAGGAGTCGGAATAGGTGGAGCATTACTTGTACCATCAATATGGGAATGGCGTACAGTTATCTCTCCAGTTTACGGTATTCTTTCATTTATTGTAAGTGCACTTGTTGGTGTGTTTTTTGGTGCATACCCAGCATGGAAAGCAGCAAAATTGCATCCAATCGACGCTTTAAGGCACGAATAATTTACGAATAGAGAAGACAATACTTACTATTTATATTTACAAATTACGGGGTAAATAACATGTCAAAAATCGCAGTGATTGCAGGTGTCGGTCCAGGATTAGGTGCAGCAATCGCACGGAAATTCGCAAGTGAAGGTTGTAATCTTGCATTACTTGCACGTTCAGCAGCATATAGCATCAACTTAACAAATAGATTGGAAGAAACTGGTGTAAAAATACTTCCAATACCAACAGATATTACGGATGCCTCACAAGTGGCAGCAACCTTTAAACAGATTCGAGAGGAATTAGGAGCACCTGATATACTCGTAAACCATGCTGGAAATGCTGCTTGGGGGAATCTATCTGAACTGACAGCAGAGGCATTCGAAAATGCTTGGAGGGTTTGTACACTCGGAGCTTTTCATTGTATTAAGCAGGTTGTACCAGGAATGATAGAAAAAGGGAGTGGTAACATACTATTTTCTGGTGCTACCTCTGCCGTACGTGGTAGAGCAGGGGCAATCGCATTCAGTAGTGCAAAATATGCAATGCGAGGATTAGCCTCTTCACTTGCGCGTGAAGTAGGTCCACAAGGAATTCATGTGGCACACGTCATTATAGACGGTGTTATTGACACCCCTGATGTACGGGAAAGGTATCAACTATCACCTAATGAACCATTACTTGCTCCAGATTCTATTGCGGAAACTTACTGGGCACTTATACAACAAGAACGCAGTGCTTGGAGTTTCGAAGTAGATGTAAGACCCTACAATGAGGAATTCTTTACATAGAACGTGAGTTTGATAATAGGTATATGAACTTCATTTTACCCACAATATTACTCTCATAGACCCGGTAGGCGGGGAATGCTTTATAGCATTCATACCGTTGATTCCTTGATTCATAGCGTCAATTTTAGGTTATCATGCTCTTGGTTCTGGTAAATTCAGTTCCAATGAAAGTATCCTTTTGTTTAAACCAATATGCACAAGATTGTGGATTTCTCTTTGTACCGCAAACTTTTAGTTTGCGTCACCATTAGGCACAAACAAATGAAGATTAAGAACATATTTCGGTAATTCTATTTTCCCCAAACCCGGTAGGTGCGGTTTCCCAGTGAACCATAGGCGTCAATTTAGTAAGATTATACCATTTTCAATTGATAGATTTAGATTAAGACTTACCTGATATAAGGATTATCATATACATATGAGTCCCGTAGGGACGAAATGTCTATAGAAAACGCGTTTATCCACTATCTTGAGTCCCGGGGAATGCCATAAGGCATTCATACCCGGGGAATGACTTAATGTCATTCATACCGTTGATTCCTTGATTCGCGGGGCGAAAGGTGTGTAGAAAACGTACAAATCTTAAACACTAAGCCCCGGTGGATGCCTTAATGGCATTCATACCCGGGGAATGACTTAATGTCATTCATACCGTTGATTCCTTGATTTGGCGGGACGAAATGCGTAACACTTAATACTGTCCAAACTATAGTATAATAACACCAATGAAAGCAACAAGACCTCCTAAACATCCGAAAGACTGATAAGGAACGTTAAAAACTTATTGTTACTCTGATGACTTGTCAGTGTTATTTGTAGATTCAGGCTTAATAATACGATAGATCCACACATAATCAATGCCATTCAAACTTACGACATGTTCCAGTTCACGACGCACTGTTCGCTCGCGTTTTAGTGCTGTTCTCCGGTAAGTTATATCCTCAGATGTATCCATGGGGGTATGTATAATCTGTCTATCGTATAGATACTCCAAATCATAATCGAAATTGTGAGTTGAAGGATCATATTTGTAGTAGCCTGTTTCACCGATAAAGTAGCGCGCAAAATCTTTGCAGAACCAAGTATGCCTAACACGAAGCCGTTCAGCGTCAGGTTTTGCATTAAGATAGTCTGCTGCAAGATCTAATCCTGCCCCTGTAATAGGAGCTGTCCTTTCTTCAACCCACTTTGCAGATAAAAGAGGATGATAATATGCACGATAGTAGGGATAAAGACGAAGGATTGGAACGGCTTGTATACAAAACACAGTTATAAGAATAAGATAAGTGAGCCATCTCTTATGTAAAAGTTGTGCAAGCTGCATCACCCCCATTGCTGTTAAAAGGCTTATAACTGGCAGGAAGATAACGATATAGCGAGAGGTTTTTTGGGCGACAAAACTCAATCCAATTAAATAAAATACGGTAAATAACAACATCACAACAACAATCCGAAATATTTTTCCTTCCTTCTGCCGTATCTGCCAAGTTCGACACATTGTGAAGATGATTAATGGAAGTGTCAAAATCCCTGTCCATACAAACCACATCACTGGATAAAATAGGAAACCAGGATTGTAACGACTCACACCCAAAAATGGAGTTGGTGCTGGATGCGTGATTGTCAATGCACCCGCATGGCTTTTTGTCAAACATGCTAACCCGAAACAAATGCCCGATAAAACGAGGTTCCATCGAGGTTTGCGCGTTTCACCTTCCAAATAGCATAACCATAATAGCAATGCTAAAAACAAGAAAAGTGCTGTCAACACATCTGTATGTGCGCGGCGACTCTCAGAAATTAGAAATGGCTCAATTGCTAAAAATAGCGTACCTATACATGCATGCAATGCATCGAACAAACGATAGAGAAGCAGTCCTGCTATCAAAGTAAGAATCCCGCTTAAAAAGACTATTGGAAATCTCACGCGAGCAAGCATACCTGGCGACATAAACTGATCAGAATGCAACCAACTATTAAAATAACTGGGTTGAGCTGTTAACCAGATAGCAAGACTCCCTAACCAACACGTTGTCACACCCGGATGATATGCGACGTGTGTGTCCTCAAACTCACCATTTTTCAAGGCGAAGTAGAAATTGCGTGAACGTTGCATCCACAAGTCCTCATCGGTTGCCCAATGCACTGACAGTGAAAAGAGGCGCGGTAAAAACGTTAGTAAAATGAGAAATAAGATAAATAGTGCTGTTACTACGTTTTGTTTTGTTAACCTCAATGAATTGATACCAAGCATTGTTTTACCAACCTTTCTTATTGTCAGAGTTCATCAACCGAAACTTCCTCAACCTTTCCTTGATCAGCAATGAAATAACGGTAGCCTGGGAACTCTTCAGCAAGTTTCTTGTTTTCACTGCCTCTATCTTTGGCATAGATATGCGGGGTGGCAAAAGGCGCGTTGAATGGATAATGCACCTGATAGGAACGAATCCCTCTTACAAAGACTAATGCTTGTGCAACATCGTTTTTGTTAAGATATTTCTGAATTGTCACATCTGGTCCATACTGATTTTGATAGAACTTTGCTGTTGACGGGACATTGAATAGAAATGCAAACACAAAAAGGCCAAAAAGCGTATAACAGAGGATATTTCGAGCGTGTGCATCAGATAAAGTCTTCCACCGTGAAGTTATAAATTGCGTACTCAATGATAATCCACGGCTTGTTAATAGAATTAACGCTGGTAAACATTCGTATACAAAGCGCGGTCCGAAATCCAACTGGTTGAAAAAATAAAAAAAATGTCCCACGAACAACGTTACTATCCATCCAACCAGCAACCATTCCCAGAGTCTCTTTTTGCCATACGCAAGGAAAACACATACGAAAAGTAGAGCGGGGATCGGCCACTCAAATAGGTAATAGTCCAGTGCATTCAGGTTCTCAAAAACATATTTGAATCCTTGTTTTACAGTGTGGACCTGATGTCCCCATGGCTCTTGGTGAAAACCTGGATAGTGGTTTTTACCATGCATCTGAATATACCCCAAAAGAAGTGGGTGTCCTGTTGTCGCATAGTTGTAAGCAAGAAATGCTAAACATGCAAGAAGAAGGGGTATCGCACCAATGAGAACAAGCCGAAGCGACAACTTTTTTCGTGTTGCAATTGCTGCAATACCCATCGGCACACAAATCCAGAACGCTGTATAAGGACGACACAAGAGTGCAACCCCTAAACATATTCCACAGACGACTGCTGAAAGGTGTGGACGTTTCTTTTTAACCATCCACACGAAACTGAGAAATGCTAACGTAATAAAAAAGAGAGTTGAAGTATGGGAGGCAAATTCTGAAGACATGAACAGAAAAAAAACACTCGCGCATGCTAATATAGCAGAGAGTTTTCCAATGTTGTCTCCGTAAAGTTCCTTTGCAAGTAGATAAATGCAAACGATTGTAAAAGCACCAAGAAGCGGATTTACAAGCCAAGATATTCTGAAAATCACGCCTATCGCAAGTATTGCAGGATACCCAGGCGGATACACCGTATACCATTTGTCAGAGAGGATGGTATGCAAGGCTTCAAAAAATTGAGGTTCAATAGGTAGCGGTGCATAAAGCATACCATGCGCGAATAGGCGGGCTTGAAACATATATGCGCAGGAGTCAACGAATCCTGGCACCCCATCGAAAACATACCAAGAGAGGAAGCCGCATATCATAAAGCAACTGATAAACGATCCGACTAAAAACGCACGTTGACGGATGCTGCTTATCCATAGAAAAAAACGGTCAAGCACAGCATGGAGTTTTATCGGTCTTGGCATACAAACTAAGCCTCGAAAACATAAAACTATACCGATACTGTTAAGAATTAGACGGTATGAAAGGCGAGTAAGAAGAGTGTCATGTTTTAAACGTCCCGCATCAAAGTGTAACTGTATCGGCAATACACATATTAATAATAACAAACAAAAAATAGCGAAATGAAACCATCGCAGGCGCAAAACACGGGTAACCGGCACAATCAAAAATAGCGCGCATAACAGAAGTCCACCAGCAATTAGATTGGCACACCAGAGAGGACAATAACGTGACTGGTATGGTGCCTCTCTAAAAATTAGAAGCACGTTCTTATCATGAATACTGTCTTGGACAACAAAATGCTCTTGGATCCAATATCCAAGCCAGAGAAAGAAGAGAGCACCTAAAAAATAACTGCCGGTGCGACACCATTGAAAAAGGGTAGCGCGCATATAACTACCTATTCAACATCCTTTGCACATCGGAACCCGTACGTTGCGAGTCTGTGAAAAGGTTTATCGTAATAGAGATAATCCGATTCAAAGTGTCTTCGAAGAGACATCCATGCACCACCACGCAGGATTTTCAACGGTCCCGGTTTTGTGCCGGTCGGTTCTGCTTCCAGACGAAAATCCTTACCCTCATAAGCATCCGAACACCATTGCCACACATTCCCAACAAGGTCATATACCCCTACAGGACTGACGTTCTTTTCGCGGGTTCCAACAGCATAGGGAGCTAAACGTGCGCGATAATCAATTGCTTCAAAATCAAATTCATTTCCCCATGGGTAACGCTGCTTCGTGGCGCCTTGGCAGGCGAGTGTCCACTCCGCAGTAGTAGGTAACCGTGCCCCTCGCCAATTCGCATAAGCCTCAGCTTCATACCAACTTATTCCAGTCACAGGTAAATTTTTACGATTTAGATAGTCCTCATGATACGTAGATGGCACCCAAAACTCGTATTTTTCAAGAAATTTGCGTCCTTCTTCTGACCAATACTTTTTCTTTTTGTAACCTCCATCCTCAATAAACTGATTATACTCTTGATATGTGACAAGGTGTTTGTCAAGGTAGAATGAGGGTACATTCACTGTTTCTCCAGTACCAAAAGGGTCTACCGTGCCACCTTCTATTTTTATCATCTCAGTTTGTGCCATCTGTTGCTCCTTGTTCGGTTCATCTTGTTGTGGTCCAGGGAGTTCACAAGCCATGATTATGCCGAATATTAAAAATAGTATCCACAAGATATTTTTCATGGGGTTACTGCCTTAACGGGGATGGTAATCTCAGGTACATCCGGATGGGTTGTGAATATTTGGATCTCGCCTTCAACAAGTCCTGATGATGTAGTGTCAGTCTTTGGTGTGATAGAAAGTTCAACCTCATGCGCTGTTTGCGGTTCCTTCGCAAGGGACGCTGCCACTGAAAAGTTATCGGCGGTTACTTTTTTCAAAACGAAGGGACGCCTGCCATCTGTCTTAATTTGAACCTGCTTCTGCAGACTCTTGCCTGAGCCATCCAGTACACCCAGGAACAGGTTCTGCGGTAACACGACAATCCCACCTAACACACGTCCCTGAAATTGAATGGACATCTCCAATTCCTTAGAATCGGTGCCAGGGAGTACTTCCTGTGCTTGTGCAGTAATCGTTATTGACTCGCTATATAAACCTACATTGTTCAGTGTTAAGACTGCTTCACATTCAATACTCTCACCTGCTGGGATGCTTTTCTTAGGTAGCTTGACAACTATGTTTTTGTTGCTCACCGTGTGTCCGGTTATCTCAACTGCGTTTTCCAAGTTATTTGTAAACGTAATCTTTTTAGAGACACGTGTTCCTTTTTCAAGTTTTCCGATTTCGATTTTCTTGGGATATGCCACAGGCGGCACAATTACACCTGAAACCTCTAACCGTACCATCGGTGTAGTAGGATCATTGGTAGAAACAAATACGTTTTGACTGAACCTACCAACATCCCGTTCAACAGCAACACGAATTTTCCCTTTGCCACCCGACGCAATCTTATCCGAAGAGGTATTTGTAGCAACACATCCACAATCCGAATCTATCTTTTGAATGTGCAATGACGCGTTGCCTTCGTTGGTGAAAGAAAAGGTGGTGACAATCTCTGAACCGACAATGAAAGGTTCTGAGAAATTATGTGTTTCTTTTGAAAACACAACTTTTGAGGCGCGATCAGATGTGCAGCCCTGTAACAAATATATACTACTGCAAAATATTAGCATTAGAAACGCGAAATAATAATTCATTTTTTCCATTATTTCCTGAACTTATTTCAACTCACGAATGTTTGCGCTTTCTCCATTATCATTTGTGAGTTCTTTCTCATCCCAATCAAAAAAGTTAGCGGGGAATCCCACATTGAAGTTCATCTCTTTTATTGTGAGAACAGAATGAAAACGCACGAACCCATCAACATTGCGGTACTCTTTCGTTTCCTTTACTTTTGGGATAGCGATATTTAAATTTCCAACTATTTCAAAGTCCCTGTAGTCATAAACAACTCGTAACCAAAAACCATCTTTATCCATCCGAGGAGACTGGCTCTGATAGTAGAACTCCTCTCGGAATATCTGTGGTATCCCTGAGACAAAGCGGATATAAACTACAATCTTCACTGCCGCGTCACCAGATGGGGGCAAGACATGAGTAATGGTGGTGACATCTTCGCCATTGACTTCATACTGTGAGACTTGTGCTTCATTAATATCTATCAAGTACACGGGCGGAAATGTAGTAGCATCGTTAACTACAGCATATTGAAAATCCATATCCCAGTCCTTATCTTGTTTAATTAACTTAGAAATAGTTGCCATGCTTCTAATATTCTTGAAAGGATTAGGGGGCCGTATCTTAAGAGACTGAAACCTATTTGAGAAAAAAAAGTACTGCCCACCAGCACCACGGAAGCGTTTCAACGCAAGTGATGGGAAGTGTTCAAGTGGAAGAATACGTTCAAGTCTGTAATCTACTCTTCCAGAATCAAGATGCAACTGAAACGTAAGGTTCAACTCCGAGAACTGATAATTATAGTCTGCATCCCGTGAACCACCGTACTTCTTTTCTTCTTCAATATATTTAATAATTCTGTTTCGGCGCATATCAAAATTAGGTGCGTCAGGAGGAAGATCGCGGAGCTCGCGTTCAAACCCGGCCACCAATTTGCGGCTTTCCGCTCCAACTTCTTCCGGAGGAGTAGGAAACCTATTATACATCATCAATTTGAGTTCTCCATCCTGAATGAGCGTTTGAGAAAAATTCAAGAACTGAATAAGCGTTTCGGTATCCATTTGTCCACCTCCGGTTTGAATGCTTGTCAGTAAAAGCAACATGAAAAAAAATAGAATACAAACTGGCTTCATTTTAAATCACTTATTGAAGGAAAGGGCAGAGGACTGCGCAACAAGAAAGTCCGATGTCTCTGCCCAATTAGTATTGATCCCTGCGGGACAAGAAGCGAATTAGGACTTTTTCCTATCCCTGCATGCCGGAACATCTTTAAGGTCTGGAAGATCTCTGTCATAACCCTTACAAAATGGTTTCTTTGGATGTTTAGGCGTTATCAAATTACATTTTATTTTTCCAACAGAATATTCTTCTGTCGGACCATTCTGGTCGCATTCCCACCCTTCGTAATTACCGATACAGGGGCCGGGATCCGCCTTGAATTCAACCTCATTACCTTCACAATTGTCCACTCCAAAAGCACCACAAGCGTGAGGATCCCATCTTGCATGCCGCTCTTCTTTACACCGTTTGTCTGCCTCTGCCATCTCCCATGCATCGGTATACAACATGTTACTTACAGAAAAGAACACCGCGAGTAAACAGAAAATTATGGTCCGCGTAAACATTTGTTTCAGCGCGCGAGGTAGTTGCAACAAAATGTCTTTCGTTTTACCTTGCTTTGCCTTAACAGCGTCATATAAACTGAGTCCTGCCAATGCAAATGTAGCAGTAGCAGCTAACAGATAGATACATTTCGCGATGCCAGAAAATTGGTTGATGTAGTTCATAAACGAAAGCGTACCTAATCCCAAAAGCAAATACGTACCAAACACCGCAAATGCAAATGCACCTCCAGCAATCAACATCTCTTTGCGTCCACGTCCGACCAGATTCATATAAGAGATGAAAAACACAATCGTAGCAAATGCACACGGGTTAATCCCATCCAGCAAACCGGCACCCGCAACTGTCAAAATACCGAATCCGTGAAACCTGTTAACAATCTCGGTTTCAGCAGTATCCTTATATGTTTCTGCCTCCTTTATTCGAGAAGTTACACCCATTGTAAGATACTTTTGGATAACAGTCTCAAGTCCATATTCATCCAAATCCCCTATAAAAGCCGCATCTCCGATAAAAACAGCGGGTGTAGTAAGCCGTTTAATTTTAGGTACATCGTAAAGTGTACCCATCGCTTCAAAAAGTGTCTGTTCTGTTTTAGGGTTGCGTTGGTCAACAACAATCTGCGGATACTTATCTTTTAATCTTTTGAGTATCTTCACAGCACGAGCACACTTATGGCAGCCCTGTTTGTGGAAATAGACAATATGTATTGAATTATCAGATTCTTGATGATCAACGGTGTCAAAGGATTCAGATGTTGTCAACGTCTCATAAGCCTCTAAAAGATGTGAAATGTTTGTGTTAGGTGTTATTTTCTCAGAGACGTTATAGTATCGGTTTTCAACTGCTTGTGCTTGTCCGTTTTTATCAATTTCCACCGTTAATGCGCCAACAGCAGCACCTTCTGTGGCATTAACTACAATTGCCAGTTCCTTATCATCAGGCAATCGTTCATAACTCAAAGATGTCGATTGTTCACTGTTTACAACAATCAGAATGTCTATCCATGGCATCGCATCAACTAAAGTTTGTGCTTCATCTTGTGTAGCATGAAACACAACAACCACAACTTCACTTTTGGTGTCAAGTTCCGCTTTCAATTCAGTCAAAGTCGTATGGGGTTGTGTCAGTTCAAGGTTTGGTAGTTCTTTGATATAGGTTTGAGATATTAAACCGACGACTGCGACGTTGATTGAATTCACTTTATGAATCAAATAGCGATTCCCAACACTCTGTTTTGCATTTGCACAAGTAAAAACAATATCTGGATAATTAACGTGTAGTGCAGCAAGTGTTTCTGAACTGAAAGATAACTCTTGAGGACCAAGACAAAATACATCAATATCCATCGGATCTAACGCGGTAAGACCTATCTGATAAATCCACTCCGCATTTTCATCTGTGGCATCTATGAAATTACCTGTATGCAGATTCAAGACTGCATCAAAATCTGTACGTAACTCTGATATAAGTGTATGTCTATGTGCTAATCCGCCAACTTGCTCGCTACCACACCCATGCAAACCAAGTTTTCCATATTCTTCACCAGAATAGAAAATGGTTAATGCTGTTGCAGGCTTTACTGATACAAGTAAAAATGTAATAAGATATGTAAAGGTTATTAGATATTTACCTATGTTCATCATACTGCTAAGTAGAACAATTAAAATTCAGATAATTAGCGAAGATGTTGTTCCAGATAGATATGATTTAACTATATCTATCTGATTGGAGACTTTATTGACACCACTGGGTACATTTATGTATAACCATAACTTTGCCCTATAGCGGCGGTGTCTCCATATATGTGCGTCAATGTGTTGCCTTAATCATAGAGATTCTAACATCCTAAATACTTAGCAACGCTTGACATATATATTCCAACAAAAAATATTACCTGCCTCTATAATTAAATGACCCATGTTTTATACTTCAAAAGGTGCAAAATCGTAAAAAAAATGTAAATTCTCAGTCGTGATGATTCCTCTTCAGTGATTACCATACCTTTCCATTTGTAGACACGAAATGATACTTAAGACGAGAACGTTTGCTCTCAAATTCTCTATCACATATAATCTACCTTCGTAATTTGCACTTTTAACAAAATATTAATATGACACCCTTTATAATTAAAGACACATGTTTTATACCCCAAAAGGTGCAAAATCGTAAAAAATATATTTTATAGTATCAATACCTTCGCCAATTATCATGGATTTAGTTCTAATTGTGTGTGACGAATAGCACCGATAGAAACGAGATGCTGTGTGATTTGCTCAATAACAATAAGATCAGGTTTTGGCAGAAGTATTTTTAATGTTTCATCTAAATAGTATCCTATGAATGAAGTTTAAGAAAATATTTTGGTAATTCTAATTTTCCCAAAACCCGGTAGGTGCGGTTTCCTAACCGCACGGGATCTTTCTCCAAAATTGCCGATTTTAAAAATTAATCTTCATCCATAGGATAGCTGGAATGCTGATGTTTATTAGCTTCCTTGTGATCGTTAGAGTTCTTCACACCAGCGGTGTGAAATGTCTATAGAAAACCGATACAGGTAGAGCGCGCACTCCAGCGGAGTGCTATGTCTATAGAAAACATAATGTAGCATAAACTTCCAGTTTGTGAAGGACTTCAAGACATACATAACAACGGGTGTATAAAGTATATGGCATTAACAAGAAGAAAATGAAACCAATCAAATATAAAAAAATGAAGAAAACACCCATCTCTAACAACTAAATACATAAATCACAAAAACACAAATACGTTTTAATAGTATTTATCAAAATAAGAAGAAAATTAAGGGTTAGAACACAAACTAAAAATCAATAACTATAAACTAATGACTATCTATAAAATCGATCCTAATTACAAAGTTTCATATACGTCAAAAAAGCATACCTTTTTAACCGTTGGGAATCTCAAAATCAGGAAGCACAACAATAACACAAAATCACATTTTTTCGAATTTCTTATAAAGTCAATTCAAAGTGGAGTGAAGCCAGTCTATGACAGGGGTTATAGGGGTAATTTACACCAATTTCAATGTCACACTGTGTGACAAAAAGTGTAACTTTTTTCATTTTTTCGATGCATAGAGAAATGCAACAACAACACGATCTACTGTCTGAATATTTAGGATTAAATGTCTGTATTATACAGTGTATCCCATAAATACGAATTGTTCGTGCCAATATAATTTATCTTCGTAGGGCCGGGGTCTCCCCGCCCGTTGTTTCAATATATAGCAAATGGCAAGATCAAAGCATCCCAAATATCTGATTTATGAGATATGTTATAAATAGAAATGGTATTACCACCAAAATAGAAATGGTATTACCACCAACGAATTTGATCGTTACAACACAGTTTTTCAGATACTTTCCTCACCCCCAGATGAAGTTAAAAAAATAAAATAGGTAATTTGGACCCAGAGCTGGTAGGTGCGGTTTCCTAACCGCACGGATTCTACAAGAAACTGGAAATTACCCGAATAAATTCTTTAACTTCATGAGGGGTGATATGTCTATAGAAAAAGTTATATCAACACCTTGCACTCCAGCGGAGTGCTATGTCCCAATACACTTCCTATGAAAAACAGATAAGTACTTAACACACAATTAAGTTATAGTGTAATTAACGTATGTGATTCACGGAAAATTGGTCTACTTTAAATTATAAACCCTTATAGAATAAGGCTTCGTAAAATTGCTCCGTGAAGGTTTCCGTGAAAGTGCTATCATCTCAAAACGATAAATATTAACACTTTTCCCAGTCACAGGTACCATACATCTAACATAATTGGGTATTATATCTCACTTTGGAAATATGAATAGCGTTTGTGGTATCAATTTTAAACACCCTATAATCTAAAAAACTTGACAGAGCAAAATCAATTAGATATTATTAACCATAATACATACTACAGAATTTATTGAATGGAATCATTCTTTCAGGGGCATTGGAAAACCTATGAAAACATACCGCATTGGAATATTAGGATGCCGTAGTCGCGGAACAGCAGCAGCAAAAGCCTATCATGCACATCCAAGAACTGAAATAGTCGCGCTCTGTGATCTTCTTCCTGAGAGAATGGAGCAACTCGGGAAAATTGTAAACGTATCAACTCATTTCACTGATATTGATGAGATGATACAAGAAACACAGCCTGATATTGTAGCAATCCCTACTGCGACAGACTTACACTATCCATTATGTATGCAGGTACTTGAACATGGTGTAAATATAGAGGTAGAGAAACCAATTTGTACTGATTTAGTTCAGGCTGATGCTGTTCTGGCAAAAGCCAAAGAGAAGAATGCACGTGTTGTTGTCCATCATCAACGCCGTGTTAGTCCTACAATGCAATCCGTCGCAAAAGAACTTGACGAAGGTAAAATCGGAGATCTACGGTATATTTATGCTTGTGGAAAAGGTTATTATGCTGGATACGGATTGATGAACATAGGCACACATGTTGTCAATAATATGATCCGATTCGGTGGTCATTGTAGAAGTTTGGTTACGCAAGCTACTGCAGGAGGACGTAATTTAACACCTGAGGATGTACTACCTTCTCCCGCAGGAATGGGAACTGTCACAGGTGAATATGTCACTGCTTCACTACAATTTGACAATAATGTTACAGGTACACTTATTCAACAAAGGTTTCCAAGAGTTGAAAGTGATGCTTATGTTTTAGAACTTTATGGTAGCGAAGGTAGATTGTTTTGGTCTGAATTGAAAGGGGCATGGTTATTATCAACACCTCACTATATACCTGATGGTACACATGACAAATGGGAGAAACTTACCCCAATATATCCTGAACATTATGACAACACCAGTGGGGTAGATGCAGATGACTACTGTATGGTTGACGAATATGTGGATGCACTTGATGAAGACAGAGAACATGAATGCAATGGAGAAGAGGGACGCCATGTCCTGGAGATTCTTATGGGTATATTTGAGTCCGCTATTTATGGTAAACGGGTGGAACTCCCCCAAACGAATCGTGAACACCCCTTAATACAATGGCGTAACGATAATAATCTCGGATCTCCAGAGGAGATGCCACGAGATTATGGAACATGGTTGACAGTTGAAACTGAACGGTTATATGGACAAAATAAAGGATAGATTCTACAATTTAAAGAAAAATATGTTCATAAACACACTATTTAAGTTTTATATTGGAGCTACTAATGCCAAATCCTGAAACTAATGCTGACAACTTACCTACAATTCCAATGTCCGAAGAGCAACGTTTTCTCTTTGATACACGCGGATGGCTCTGTTTCCCAGGTGTACTAACTGAAACAGAAACCAAAGAAATGCGGGATTTCTGTTATCAGTTACAGAAAGATCCTGAATCAGTTCCCTCACACCACCGTTCTTCTATTGGAGGTCCACTTGAAAAATTAACGGATCATCCTGTTGTATTAGGATTCATGAATGAATTCCTGACATCTGGATATGCCAATGAAAACTGTTATGGCTTTCGGTTTGAAGGTTCATTTCTGACAATTCGAGGAAATGGACACGATAACTTCCAACCCCATGGTGGTAGGGGTATGCTGAATTTTCCTGGCAACTCGCATACTTACCACCTACACCATGACAAAGCTCATAGTGGATTAACTCGTGTGGTTTGGGAACTCAATCCTGTTAAGGAAGGTGGTGGTGGAACTATGTTCCTGACGGGAAGTCATAAAGGAGCATTTCCTGCCCCTGAATCTACTAAAGATAGAAATTCACCATTATGGGAAGATTACAGTTGTCCGGCAGGGTCGGTTCTAATTTTCACAGAAGCTATTACTCATACTGGAGCAAAATGGACAGATGAAGAAGTTGACCGTGTGGCAATCTTTAACTGCTACAATACCGTTGGAAATAAATGGCATAAATGGGAACCTAACCCACAACAACTTGCTGAGATGCCATTTAAACGGCAAACTCTTTTCCGTCCTGTATACTGTCAAGACAATACACCATCCTTAGATGCTGTGTAAGTCCGTATTACATCTATATATAATCGATTGGAAAATATATGAAAATCACGAATGTCAAATCCTTTGTTTCAGAGGCAGGTCATTTCTTTGTTAAAGTTGAAACGGATACAGGTATTTATGGAGTAGGTGAAGGTGGTATTCGCAGACGTTCCTTAGCATTAGCAGAGGTAATACGTTCATTTGAACCATTTCTTATCGGTGCAGATCCGTTCCAGATTGAACACCTATGGCAGGTAATGTTCCGAGGTGGATTCTTTCCAGGGGGTGTTGTTCAGTCAGCAGCAGTCAGTGCAGTAGATATAGCCTTATGGGACATTAAAGGAAAAGCACTGAATGTTCCAGTATATGAACTATTAGGTGGACGCACAAGAGACAAGGTCGTCTGTTATCCACATAATGGAGGTGCTACACCTGAGACTCTTGTTGAGAACTGTCGAAAAACTCACGAAGCAGGTTGGAAATTTGTTAGATGGGGTTTGGCTGATGGTTCTGGGAGTGACACATTTGAACCAAGACGGGCAGTACAATACGGAGTAAAACAAGTACAAGCTGTTAGAGATGCTTTTGGAGATGATATTGAAATCCTTGTTGATGTCCACACTCGCTTAGATCCAGCAGATACGCTCGATTTTTGCAACAAAGTTGAACAATACAACCCATTCTTCATTGAAGATCCACTCAGAAGTGAAAATCCTGGAAGTCTAAGACGCCTCCGTCAGCAAACATCTGTTCCTATTGCAGTTGGAGAACAATATGATAGTAAATGGAAATTCCGTGAAGCAATAGAAGAGGAATTATTAGACTTTTGCCGAGTAGATCTATGTATTGCTGGTGGTCTAACAGAAGCACGGAAGATTGCTGGATGGTGCGAAACACATTATATATATTTGGCACCACACAATCCCCTGGGTCCTGTGTCTACTGCGGCATGTTTACATCTATGCCTATCTTCTCCATTAGTAGGTGTACAGGAACTCCCACGTCCTCCAATGTCCTCTCTAACCGATGTCTTTCCTGTTCAAGTGCCTTTTGAATCAGGTTATCTATTACCACCTGAATCGCCAGGATTAGGGATTGAATTCAACGAAGATGCACTTACGAATGTTACATCACAAGAATATGGACCTCCATACGGTTATACGCGAGATGACGGATCTTTTACAAATTGGTAGATAATAGAAAATATATACATCCAATTTCATGGTATTGTTCCCAAGTCTTGTTATACTATTTTCAATTTATAGGTTTACATTATGACTTATCTGAAACAAGGATTATCATATACGCATTTATGAGTCCCGGGGAATGCCTAAATGGCATTCATACCCGGGAATGACTAAATGTCGTTCATACCGTTGATTCCTTGATTTGGTAGGGACGAAATGTCTATAGAAAACGTGTTTATCCACTATCTTGAGTCCCATAGGGACGGAATGTTTATAGAAATCGTTATCACCAATATACCAAGCCCCAGCGGGGCGAAAGGTGTGTAGAAAACGTACAAATCCTAAACACTAAGCCCCAGCGGGGCGAAAGGTGTATCTAAATTGACGCTAATCGTGCGGTTTCCTAACCACGGGGAATGTTAAATAGCATTCATACCGTTGATTCATAGGCGTCAATTTTAGACTATGATTTATTGGTTTTGAGTCCCGGGGAATGCCTGAATGGCATTCACACCCAGGGAATGCTAAATAGCATTCATACCCGGGGAATGTCTAATGAGGATTAAGTAAATATTTCGGTAATTCTAATTTTCCCAAACCCGGTAGGTGCGGTTTCCTAACCGCACGGGATCTTTCTCCAAAATTACCGAATTTAAAAATTAATCTTCATATGACATTCATACCGTTGATTTCTTGATTCCTTGATTTGGTAGGGACGGAATGTCTATAGGAATAACTTTGAAATAAATAACTATTTCCTAATGCCAATAATGTAAGCTAATCAATTAGAGTTGGTATTAAGAAAACTTAAGGAGTAGTTTATGAATACAGCCGAAATAAAATCGTTGGCTACAAAATATATAATTAATACCTATGGAGACAGAAGTCTTGCATTTGTCAAAGGTGAGGGACCTTACTTATGGGATGCAGATGGAAAGAAATATCTTGACTTTTTAGGTGGATTAGCTGTTAACGGTTTAGGACATGGGCATCCTAAAGTTGTAGAAGCAATTCGTGAGCAAGCAGGAAATGTATTGCACACCTCGAACCTTTATTATATCCATCCTCAAGCAGAATTAGCAAAAATGTTGATTGATAATTCTGATATGGATCAATGTTTCTTCTGTAATAGTGGGGCAGAAGCCAATGAAGCAGCAATAAAAATCGCACGGAAATACGCAAAAGATAATGGCAAAACAGATGCTTATGAAATAATTACCATGGATAACTCATTCCATGGGCGCACAATGGCTACTATCACAGCAACCGCACAGCCAAGATACCACGTTGGTTTTGAACCTATGTTGGAAGGCTTTAAGTACGTTCCTTTTGATGATCTTGACGCAACAGCCGCAGCTGTGAATTCAAAGACTTGTGCTATATTAGTTGAACCAATTCAGTCTGAAGGTGGAGTAAATATACCCAGCGATGGTTATCTACACGGTTTACGTGAATTGTGTGATCAACATGACCTGATACTCATGTTTGATGAAGTTCAGACAGCAATGGGTAGATTAGGTACATTTTTTGGATACCAAAGCTATGGTGTTGTTCCAGATGTAATTACCATGGCAAAAGCATTAGGAAGTGGTGTTCCTATAGGGGCAATGTTGGCAAAACAGAAGGTGGCTGATAGTTTTGTTCCAGGTACACATGCGGCAACATTCGGAGGTAATTTCTTATCATCTGCTGCTGCCTGTGCAACAGTAAAAACAATCCTTGATGAGAATCTTGCCGTGAACGCTGTGAAAATGGGAAATTATCTGGCAGGTGGTCTAATGGAACTAAAAGGTAAATATCCAATTGAAGAAGTACGTGGAAAAGGATTGTTGCGAGGTCTCGTCATGTCTGAAGATGCTAAACCACTCGCAGCAAAATGTATTGAAAATGGACTGGTTACCATCTGTACAAACGACTATGTACTTCGATTCCTACCACCTTTGAATATTAATGCTGCTCACGTAGAAGAAGCAGTGAACATAGTTGAAGAGTCTATGTCACAGGTTTACTAAATGAATAAACGGATCAATATAGAAGTTACCACCTCAAGTTCTTGGCAGGACAATCATCCAATAGCACTGATTTGTTATTGGATGACTCTTTTTGTTGTAACTATCTTTAATGGATGTGTGGTAACTACATCAAACACTGATTCATTTTCTACGGAACTATCAGACGAATTTTCTACGCACTTACAAACATTACAGGAACGGTATGACTTAACAGGTTCATTAAAAACTACCAAGATGATGGTTAGGATTCAAGAAGCAGATTCTCCTCCTGAAGAATTACATGAGATGTTATGGTATAAAAAAACATCTGATGGTAGTGAACTTCTTCGAATCCAAGCATTAGGAGGGTTTACTGATACGAAAGGGGTGGCAATAGCAAACCGAAAAAAATTTCTCCTTGCCTTACTTGATGAACAAGAAGTTTACGTCGGAAAACTATCTGATAGTATCTTACATGAGATATTTGGTATAGATTTACGCGTAACCGATGTGTTAAGTGCCATTTTCGCAAATCCATTCCTTGATGGTAGAACTAAGGAATTGTGTGTTACGACTTCAGGAGGTCATTTTATTGTTACACGTCCCGGATTAGATGCAGAACATACAGAAAACATCACTGTCCAAGTAAAGAATAACGAACCACGTGTAACTGAATGGGTAGTTAAGGACTCTAAAGATACTATTAAACAAAGAGCAGTTTTCTCTGGTTATCGCGAAGTAGACGGCATACTGAGACCTAATATCGTTGAAATTGAAAGACCACTTAAACAAACAAGTGTAATAATCAAAATATCAGATGTACATTTAAATGTAGATATCGATGATAGTCACTTTGATTTTGAGCCATTTTTAAATGATGATATGAAGATTACACATATTTCAGATCCTGAGAAATCAGATACACCTGAATGAGTTCTACAGACACTATAAAGGTAATCGGAAACGCAAAGATAAACCTATACTTAGACGTTGTTGGTAAACGTCAAGATGGATATCACAATCTCGAAACGATATTTCATTCAATTGGTCTGAATGATGAACTGATTATAAACAAACGTGCAAAAAATGGGATTTCTGTTGATTGTACACATTCAGATGTGCCAACAGACAAACAGAATTTAGCATACCTTGCCGCACAATCCTTATATGATAAAGTTGGGGGTTTTGGTGGAATTGACATTCATATAAACAAAAGAATTCCTGTTGCTGCAGGTCTGGCAGGTGGTAGTGCCAATGCTGCCGCAACACTTGTCGGTGTCAATCAACTATTTGATCTTGGTCTATCAGATAAAGCTCTTAAACAAATTGGTCGACAATTAGGGGCGGACGTTCCTTTTTGTCTTCATGGTGGAGCAGCATTCGGAACAGGGATAGGAGATATTTTAGATCCATTACCTCCATTGACAGATGTATATATAGTTCTAATAAATTCGGGAATACAAATCACGACGAAGTCAGTGTTCGAAAATTTAAACATTCCCTTGACAAGAAGTGGAAATAACTGTATAATTATTAAGTCTTACTTTGAAACTGGTGATATATTTGGAATTGCAGGAAACCTATACAATCTACTTGAGATACCAGTTTTTTCAAACTATCCCAAACTTTCTGAATTAAAAAATGAGGTATCAAATCAAGAAGGTTGTTTAGGAGTGTTAATGTCAGGTAGTGGTGCAACTCTCTTCGCATTGATGGAGGATAAATCTGCAGCCCAACTATGTGAGACATACTTCAAGAATAAAGTTAATTACTGTACTATAACACAAACCAGTTCAATAGGGGTATTTATTGACAATTGAAGGGCGGTGGCCAAGCGGTAAGGCACAGGTCTTTGGCACCTGCATGCGTAGGTTCGAATCCTACCCGCCCTGTTTCTTATTCACAGATTTAAAGGTTTAAATGGTAAAATGCAACAAGCAAAACTAGATGTACAACAAAGAGATACATTCGGAAAACAGAATGCAAAAGCTATAAGACGTGCAGGAGATATACCCGGAGTACTATATGGACGGAAACAGGAATCTATTGCCATCCAAATTAATGAACGGGCTTTCAAGCATTTTCTCCGAACATATGGTGAAAATGTAATCATTAATATGGAAATCACACAAGGTAATCCTGAACCGGTAATAATTAAAGATATACAACGCCATCCTGTTGAAAAACAACTCTTGCTTCATGCCGATTTTATACGCATTTCTTTAGATGAACCGGTAACATCTACTGTTCCAATTATATTGGAGGGTACACCGGTCGGCATACAGGAAGGCGGAGTTGTCGAATTTCCACTTAGAAATCTTACACTTAATTGTCTACCCTCCATAATGCCAAATGATATTACTGTTGACATTTCAGAGATGGTGATTGGTGATATTATTTATGTACAGGATATTGAACTTGATGATGAAATTGAATTATTAGATGAACTTCAACGAGTCATTGTTTCAGTCAGTCAACCTCGCGTCATTGTTGAAGAGGTAGTTGAAGAAGAAGAGGGTGAAGAAGGCGAAGAAGGTGAAGAAGGTGAAGAAGGCACACCTGCTGAAGATGCCGAAGAGGAAAGAACCGAACCTGAACTTATTCGTAGACGACGTGATGACGAGGATGAAGACGCAGAATAACTATAATTCGTTGTTACGCTCCTATCCTTTCCTATTTCTCATACATATCATTCTGATTATTTCTATTAAAACGCACGGTTATGCGCAAGCACCTACCGTGCGTTTTGTTAATATGAATGGAGAGATAATTGCAGAGGTAGAAGCTGTCCTTCATGAGAATTCTGTCTATCTACCGGTTGAGACGGTAAAAGATGTTTTCGATTCGGAGATGACCTATAATTACCATCTACCAAAAAAACAACTTATTCTCAAAACAAAAGGGAAGGAAATTCGTTTACGGATGGGATCTGATACCGTCAATATAGTTTCTGATAACAAGAATGTTCCAATTAATGTTCCCCCACGGGTGATACAAGGGCAACCAATGTTGCCTATAAATTTCTTTCAGAATATTCTACACCTTCTTGATGATGTTGTTGTATTATACAACCCTAATCTCCAACGTGTTCGAATTATTCCCAAGACTGTTGAAGATGGAAATACTGATGATGATGTTAAACATTTTACTGTTATAATTGATCCTGGACATGGTGGGGAGGAAGATATTGGATGTAAAAGCCAAAATGGAATGGTTGAAAAGGAGATTGTCCTTGCTGTAGCTAAGCAGATACAAACACTTAGTAAACAACATGGGTTAATTGTACATCTAACCAGAGAGCAAGATATTAATAAAACCCGCATTCAACGAGTCCAATTTACAAATAGAAAGCAAGGACAACTATTTCTCAGTCTTCACTGTAACGCATCCTATGCTGAAAATCATAAAGGTATGCGTTTATACATTAATAATCCAAACGGACATCTCCGATCCAAGGCAGGTATTACAAAAGTAATTGGACAGAGAGGAATTTACATTCTTAACCAAGCCAACTATCTAAAACAAAGCCGAGATTATGCTACTATACTACAAAACGAACTGAATTTCTTCACTGAAGATCAGGTTACACTCAAAGAATTTCCAATGATTGCACTGGCTGATGTATATATGCCTGCAGTTTTGTTGGAACTTGGATACCTATCTAATACTGATGATGCTACTAAACTATCCAACCCTGACTATATATCCAATTTGGCAAAGTCTATTGTACGCTCTATAAAATTATATGCAACATCGGTTGAAGATAATACTAAGACTGTCGATGAATAAGTCCTATACAATGTTAATGTGGATATCTTACGTAGAATAACACACTCCAGACTATTTATTATATGGGTAATTACCTTAGTCGTAATCGTAATTACCCTTGCGGTTACGTTGCTGTTAATCTCTAATTCCAAGAAAACAGTAGTCATAGATGCACCGCCAGTGTTACCAAAAACAGCAAATACTTCAGACGAATTACCACCATCCTCACAAGTAAAATTGTTCCTCTTTGATCCAACTCTATCAGAACTGATTGCGGTATATGTAGAACTCCGTCTCTTCCATGATCCAACAGTACGAATGAAGCAGATTATTACTGCATTAGTTAATGAAACTCGTCCAAATTATAGGAATCCAATTCCTGAGGGCACGAAACTTAATGAGATTTATATTGATAACCAGATGACTGCCTATTTAGATTTCTCACATCATCTCGCTGACGGACAGATTGGAGGAACTACTGCAGAGGTTATTACAGTTTCCTCGATTCTCAATACTGTGTTTGAAGCATTTCCTGATGAAATAAGACATGTTCAAATACTAATTGATGGTGAAGAGGTAGAGAAACTTGGTGGTCATCTGGATATTTCCAACCCTCTTCGCTTTTAATATAAGGCTATACCATTTCTGGTAATTAAAATCTCATTTATAGAATCTCTTAAATGTAGCACAAACTTCATGAGGATTAAGTTTTAAATTCGGTAATTCCTGTTTTCCCAAACTTGGTAGGTTCGGTTTCCCGGGGAACGCCAAAAGGCGTTCATACCGTTGATTCACCGAACCGAATTATTATTTTAATCTTCATCCAGTTTGTGTAGTATTTCAAGACATAAATATCACCTAATCATGGGAGAATCATTTATAGAAATGGTATTATTATAGAAACACCTTTGGAGAGAAGCAGTGAAACTGATTGTTGGTCTTGGAAATCCTGGATTACGGTATCAAAATACAAAACACAATATAGGATTTCGTGTAATTGATACTATTTATGATAAAATGAAATCCCAAGAAAGTGAATGGCAACCCACTTCAAAACGTGCAACATCTATATGTCAATCACTTGTCTTTCAAGCAGAATGGAAGCAGATCCCTGTAACTCTCGCAAAACCTATGACCTACATGAACAACAGCGGTGTGGCTGTTGCTGCACTTGTTAATTGTCTCGATCTTTCAATTACTGATGTATGCATAATTTACGATGATATCCATTTGGATATAGGTATAATTCGCGTTAGACAGAAAGGGAGTGATGGAGGTCAAAAAGGCATGAAATCTATTATATATCACTTAGATTCAAATGAGTTCCCAAGGTTAAGGATTGGGATTGGGGAACCTATAGGCAACTTAACGGATTATGTGCTATCTGAATTTACAGATGACGAAGAACTTCTGATTAAGCAATCGGTTGATCGTGCCGTAGATGCAGTTGAGATATTTATCACAGAAGGAGCTCTTACAACTATGAACCAGTTCAATAGTCGGCAATAGGTGTGATGATATTTTATGAAATGGTGTTGATACATTTACTATACGAATATTCTTGAACTGTAAACGATTAATGTTTTTCATTACCAAGCCTACTGGAGGTAGTCGTGGATAAGAAATATCGAATACAAAACGTTGAGAATATACCAAGTCCTACCCTTATTGTTTATCTTGAACAAGTTAAAATGAATATTCAACGTGCTATAGATATTGTAGATGGAGATGTTTCAAAACTCCGACCCCATGCAAAGACACATAAGACATCGGAGATTGTTGTCATGGAACGGGAAGCTGGAATTCTAAAGCATAAATGTGCTACCTTGAAAGAAGCTGATATGCTTGCCCAGAACGGAATAGGAGATATTTTGATTGCTTACCAAATGGTAGGTCCGAATATCAAGCGGTTTGTATCATTACAGAGACAACATCCCCAAGCAGATTTTAAAGTAATCGTTGACCATATCTCAACTGTAAAGGAACTCTCGTCTGAAAGTACAAGATACGGATTGAACATTAAAGTCATGCTTGATCTTGATGTCGGCATGCATCGGTCTGGAGTTCCTGTTGGGGATGATGCAGTTAAGGTATATGAGACTATTGATCAGTCTGAAGGCGTAGAACCGTGGGGTTTACACGTCTATGACGGACATATACATGATGAAGACTTAGAAGACCGAGCTAAATCTTGTCTACACAGCATCGATCAAGTTAAAGAGATGAATGATTTACTATCAGCTAAAGGACTTCCTATACCATTGATTGTCATGGGTGGAACGCCAACATTTCCTATCTATGCTAAAACACCCAATGTAGAAGCTTCCCCAGGTACATTTGTCTTTCATGACTACGGATACACAAATCGTTATCCAGATTTAGGTTTTACCCCGGCTGCATTATTACTCAGTCGTATTATCAGTATTCCCACTTCACATAGAATTACGCTTGATTTAGGACACAAAGCAATCGCAGCGGATCCCGA
The DNA here is from genome assembly GCA_965205025.1 of Candidatus Poribacteria bacterium. Taxonomy (GTDB): domain Bacteria; phylum Poribacteria; class WGA-4E; order WGA-4E; family WGA-3G; genus MSPOR6. Next base: position 9,812 of record CBDBFU010000029.1, on the reverse strand, counting down.
TGGTGTACGCGGGGTGATATTAAATATCGAAAACGCTGAGGTGGATAAGCAACACGAAGAACATTGGGCAATTAATATACCCGATACTTCAGGTTTAAAAATCGGACAAGAAATATATGTATGTCCTACACATATCTGTCCTTGTGTAGCTTTACATCCATTTTATTATGTAGTAGAGTCTGATGGATATTGTAGGAACACCTGGGAAGTTACTGCCAGAAATCGAATACTTTCTGAATAAAACTGATTACGGATTATAAGAATAATAAGAGTTAGAATGTATTGATACTTAGTCGGTTGGTATTTGAATTAAGATATTGTTTTCGGTCCAGAGAAACTATATAATTTAACTACCAAAGTATACCATTTCTATTTAAATAGTTCCCATTATGAATACTTTTAGTAGTCCCCCTGATAAGGGGGATTTAGGGGGTTTCTTTAATTAATAAGGGTGATCATTATTTAAAAATGGTAGTAATTAAATTATATAGACTAAAACGAATCCTACATACTACATTCTTGTATGGCATCAACCAATTTTTCCGCTCCAAACCGAACAACATCCGTTGCTGGAAGTCCTGTTTCATTCTCTACTGAGTCAATTGCTATTTCTGCTTCTGTTTCAGACAAATCGTAACAATTTAAAGCGATACCAATTACCTTGGCGGGTTTAATCGGAGCAGTTAACATCTCATAATGTGTTATCATTTCGGTTAAGGGTGGTAAAGGAACTGAATATCGTGCAACTATTTCTCTTGAAGGTTGATGACAAAAAATCATGGCATCTGGCATACTCCCGTGTAGTAGGCTTAAGGTGACACCTGAGTATCCAGGATGTACTAATGACCCTTGTCCTTCAACAATTAGTAAATCGTGTCCTTTAGCTCCTTTAAGCACTATCTCTTCAGCAGCACCAGCAGTAAAGTCTGAGACTACAGCATCAATCGCAATACCCCATCCCCATACCATGATTCCATTTTGTCCTGTGGGACAAAACTCCGCATTGAGTCCACGGGCAATTGCTTCCTTTGTAATTTCTATTCCAGATAACATCTTACCAACACGGCAATCAGAACCCACAGTAAGAATTACAGAGGCATCTACATCCCCAGCTTTACAGGTTGCAACAGGTAAATCATCTGGTGGTTTACGTGCATCCCATAGGGTGACATTTTGTTTTTCTGCCAATTCTCTTAATTCTACATCTTCACTCAAAAAGTGGTGGAGACCGCTCATAACATGCAATCCCGATTCAATCGCATCACATATAATAGAACGCCATTCAGGTGGTAATTCACCACCTGGTGGAGCAATACCGATAGCCAACATCGTTGGTTGTAATTCCATTGCTGCAGACAAGCTACTTAGGATTGGTATACCTTTACCAATCTCTATTACCTCACTTACATCTTTCCCCGCATTTGTACTGTCAATCACTCCGATAACATTATCAGGTAGATAGCGAACCAGAACAGTAGCAGTCTTGGATTCAAGAACACCAAATGAGCCTTCGGCAAGTATGACTATCTTATGAGATTTAGGTTGTAAATTCGGCATAATTTAGCAGTAGAATATCACAGATAACATACAATTTCAACAGGCATTACTATCGTGAATAAGTCAGGGCAATTTAATTTTTAAGAATTCTCATTTTATGATGTTAACAACGAATTGGTATTTAGTAAAGTGATAAATAGTTGGCACACCTATCTTCAATTAAGTGCTTGACAAATGGATTCCCATACAACATCAACAGTAATTCCTTTCATACAGATATTATCTTTGCATTTATCAGTAAACTGTTTACATGGACTGCAGGGTACCTCATACCTGATAAGTGTATGAATGTCACCAATTGGTTGAAACCGTATGTGATTCCCTGGCCCAAAGAGGGCAACAGTAGGGGTGTTTACAGCCGTAGCAATGTGCATTGGTCCAGTATCGTTTGATATAAAAAGGGTACACTTTTCTACACATGAGGCTAATTCACGGATGTTAAGTTTTCCAGCAAAATTATACGAGCATTCATCCATCGTGTTGGATATATGATTCACAAGATCTACATCGTTAGGACCACCGAATATTACTACTTTTGCATTGAATTCAGTAACAAGTTTATCTCCTATCGCGGCAAAACGTTCGGGCATCCATTCACGCAACTTCCAACCTGCCCCTGGGAATAATCCAACTGTTAAATCCTCATCATCAATACCTTCATGTTTGAATAATTTACCTGCCTTAGACCGTTCTGACTCATGAAGGAAGACTTCTAATTGTCTATTGTCAGCAGGTATTCCTGCAGCATTTAACAGATCAAAATAGTGTTCAGTAGCGTGTTTGTTACCAGATTCAGGAACACGTATAGTAGAAAGAATTCCCTTACCAACCCGTTCGGTTACCCCAGATAAGTACATAAGGAGTTCAGTACGGAATTTACGTTGGAAATCAAAGGATAGAGAGAATTTCTGTGCTCTTAATATTCGGAGTATGCGGTACATCTCTCCTGTATCTTTATTTTTCGCTAATCTGTCAAAAAGTATTATCTCATTAAGATGGGGATTATGATGCAATATATCAGCAGATTGTTTGGCTACCAACATTGCAATGTATGCAGTGGGATGATGTGATCGAATCGCACGAATAGCAGGGGTTGTTAATACTATGTCTCCAAGGGAACTGAGGCGGATCAGTAGTATCTTTTCCATGGTTTTAACCGAGTATAATATTTGAGATTCATTTAATTTTAGGAACTATCATCTTAACGCCAGTTTGATAATAAAAAATGTCAGTTCGACAAACAGAACTTCGCCCTGAAGATAGTCTTTGTAGCACAAACTTTCCAGTTTGTGCACTCTGGTGTTAACTAAAAGTTCGGGTTACAATGTGTCTTATCAAACTCACGTTCATCTTATGTGATCTCTAATACTCATAATCATAATCGACAATCTTCTTTTCCATTCCATCTATTGCTTTTTCAACAAGAGCAGTAATATCCAACCCCTTTTCTGCATAATCTAAATCCTCAACAGATGCACGTGTTGCGGGATGTTTTGGAACAAACAACGAACAGCAATCCTGATGCGGTAAAGTGGATACATCAAAAGTGCCTATCTGTTGAGCTTTTTCTATTATATCCGCTTTATCATCCCCAATTAATGGACGTAGAATTGGGATTTCTGCAATTGATTCGATCGATCTAAGGTTTGTAAGAGTCTGGGAGGCAACTTGTGCTAAACTTTCTCCTGTTACAAGTGCTTCTGCATCCGCAAGAATTGCAACACGTTCAGCAATGCGTGTCATCAATCTTCTATAAAGTAAGACTCGATAAGGGGCAGGTGTTTCTGATACTATAATTTGTTGAAGATCAGCAAATGGAATTAGGTAGACTGTACTTCGATAATTGGATTCTGATAGAATACGTGCTAATTCCATTACTTTTTCCAATGAAGCCTTATCTGTATACGGATAACTAAAAAAATGAATAAAAACTGCTTTTGCTCCGCGTTTAATCATTCTCCAGGCTGCAACAGGTGAATCAATACCCCCAGATAGCATTACAAGTACTTTACCGCTAACACCCACTGGTAACCCTCCAATCCCTGTTTGTTTATCCGAATAAATATATACATCATGTCGAGAAATATCTATGCGTACTGTCAAATCAGGGTTGTGCATATCTGCTCGGTATCCTGTATTCTGTATCAGGTATCCACCTATTTCTTTACTGATCTCAGGGGATGTTAAAGGAAAATTCTTATCTGATCTCTTTGTCTCAACTTTGAGTGTCTCAAAATCTTTTCCCTCGATCGATTTAAGGGATATTTCTTTAATTGCAGACATGTCTTTGTCCGATAGATTTACAAGTTCAAAATGGGCAATCCCCATGACTCGTTTCAAACGTTTTTCTATTGCAGATATGTCTGTATTCTTATCCAACAGGACTAATATCCTATCGTGAAGTCTTCTCACTTCAGTGTATCCAGTGCCTTGAAGAGATAACTTGATATTTCGAACGAGTCTTTTTTCAAAATACGCTCTATTCTTACCTTTAAGACCTACTTCGGCATAATGTATACTAAAAAATCTATCAGTATTTTCCATAAATTTGATTCCAAACAAAATATAGTATCCATAAATAACATGTATGGATAGGCTTGATATTACCTATTATGAAATTCAGGTGTTAACATGGAAATTGTAATACCTTTCAATCAGATTTCTGATTTAGAACTTGTAAAGTTGTTTTAAAATGTAGTTTTGCTATATGCTTTAAGTTCTCTTCACCATGTATTCGTATGAATTCTCTTCCAACATTGATAACATTATTAGCACCTGGTGGTAGATTCAACTTGTAATCTTCTGATAAGGAAGTTAGTTCTCTTCTGAAAGTATCGCGTGCTATAATGGAAGCAGCAGCAACTGCAATGTCTCTTTCTCCATCCGGCACCAATACTAATTGAAAATTATTCCCTTGTAATCTTGGAGTGATTATATCGTGGTATGAGAATTTATCTATGATTCCGTTTTTTATACCTGTCTGTGATGAAAGTCTTCTTATTGTCTCAATATGCATATCTGCAAGCATATCATTCAGATTTTTATTCTGTTTTTTCAACTTATCATATACAGAATTGTAGTCACTTGGCATTTTTTTTATAACAACTATATTTTCTTCATAATGTTTCCATAGCCATTCAGCAAATTTCTGAATCCGTTTCATGGTTATTTTCTTACCGTCGACAATTCCTTGTTCTTTGAATTTTTCTGTGCAATCAGAATTTACATAAACCCCTACGACCACCAAAGGACCGAAGTAATCCCCCTTTCCAGATTCATCCGTACCAATCCATTCTTTCCAGTTATGTATTGTATCCATATTTATGTATTTTCTAAGTTGATAATAACAGTTTTGCAAATTGGACCACTTGAACTCCAATAGATCTCAACCGTGTAGTCAATTCCGGATCGAGTGTGTTTCCATCAGCATCAAATGCCTCGGATGCTATTGAGATGGATACTTCTTTTGGTATAACAAATGCCCGGAGTGTAGCCCCAACTGTTCTCAACATAGAGAGTGCATTCCCTGCTCCCATTCTTCCGCCAGAAACACCTATCAAACCGACCGCTTTGTTTTCAAATTCCTCGTACCACATAAAATCTAATGCGTTTTTTAGAACACCACTAAAACTACCATGATATTCTGGGGTACCAAGGAGAATACCGTGAGCATTTTTCACTTTTTCTTTTAATCTGAATACATCTGGGGGATAATCAGATTCATCATTTACCGCACCATGAAAGATTAATTTATACTCATTAAGATCTAATAATTCTACCTTAGCACCTTCATTTTTTGCTCCTGAAAGAGCTATTCTTAAGGCTGCATGTGTAGTACTGCCTTTACGTAAACTCCCACAGAGACCGACGACATTAATCTGTTCACCATTCATAAATAAACATCCTTCAATCCACCATATTATCTTTCAAGGAGATTGAAAAGATTCATTCAATCTGATGGATTCATACATCAACACGGAATGTCCTTTCTAATCAATTGCCTTAATTACTCTTGGATTTTTTCTTGGATTTCAGATCGAAGACTTTCATAAGCTTTAACCCCTGGTGACAATGTGAGTGCGTGTTCGATAGCAGCTAAGGCTTCAGTATATTGTTTGTTGCGGAAATATGAGTAAGCAAGAGTGTCATAATGTCTGGAGATCGGTGAAATCTCAATTGCTTTCTTCGCCAGATGAATTGCTTCAACTGTTTTATCTCCAAGTCCTGCATAAACACGAGCCAGGTTATTATAGGCTTCAGCAGAGGTTTTATCGACTTTTATTGCTTGTTTGAATGAATTTATTGCTGGGTCATATTGCTTACGATTTATATATATCACGCCTAATTTCAGATATGCTTGGACATCGTCAGGTTCAATTTCCGTGATTTTATGATAAACAGTCGTTGCCTTTTCTAACTCTCTCTTGTGGATTAAGACTTCACCAAGACTGTGATATACAGGTAGATAAGTCGGATATAGAGAGATTGCCATCTGGTAAACACGTTGTGCATCAAATTGATTATCATGGTGTTTGTGTAATTCTCCTAACTTCAGATACAAGATAGGATTATTCGGATTCTTATAAATCGTCTCTCGGAATCTGTGAACATTATCAGTATAATTCTTCATTTTCTTAAACTGTTGCATGGCTACTTCAGCTTCTTCAGTCTTATCTATACGCCGAAGAACTAATGAAAGACGATAATATGCGTCAGGAGCGTATGGATTTTTCTCAATGGCATGACGATATTGTTGTATTGCAGAGCTGAAATTATTTTGTAATTCTTCTACTCTACCTAAACCATAGTAGGATTCAGTATAAATAGAGCTCAATTGTATACTATGACGATATGCTTTTTTAGCCTTGTCCAATTGATTTTGTCGAAGATATGTTTCACCAAGGTGGATATATGCCTGGACTGTATTAGGTACGCGTGCAATGGATTCCTGAAGATGTGTTTCTGCAAGCTCTAATTTCCCTTGTGCTTTGTAGACGATTCCTAAATGCAGGTGGGCAGAGGAATGGATTGGTTTGGGTGCGGAATAGGTTAAGGCTTTTTGATATGCATCTACTGCATCGCTGAGTCTATTTTGTTCTTGTAGGACAATTCCAATATGACAATAGATACCGCTACTGGGTTCTTTTCTTCTTACAGCATCAAATGCATCATAAGCCTTATCATATTGCTCCATCTCTAAATAGTGTATACCAAGATCAACAGGATCATTCGGTAGTAAATTAGTTTCACACCAAACAGAGCATAATACGATTTGAGAAAATATTAACAAATATAAGCACATCTGAAGCGACTTTTTCATGTGCTTAAATCCAATTGTAGATTAATAAAGATTAGAGGGGAAAATAAACATAAATTTTCCCCTCTCAAGAATAACACTAATAAGAATGAGGTATTAGTTTGATTACTGTTTTGCTTTGATAATGCCCCATGTAGTGGTTAATTTATCTTGCGGTTCAACAGCTATGAGTTGACCATTCATAATCGCATTCACTTCATCGGCAGAAATTGCTCTTGTGAAAAGGAAAAAGTCATCCATTAAGAATGTTGCGGATCGATAACCTGTTTTACCGATATAGAGTTTCTCTGGACCTTGAGCGTGCGGAGATGGGACATCGTGCTCTTCAATTTGTTCACCGTCTATGAAGAATCTAAATTTACCACTCTCTTTGATACCAGCAATATGATACCAATTATTTGTTTCAAATAATTTACCTTCACCTCCAGGACCAACACAACCGGTACCTTTGTTCCCAGGGTTAAATCTATAATGGATATTTAGAGAGTTGGGACAAATCCAGACACCGGGAGAACGATCAGAAGCAGGAGCTTTTTTAGCAAAAATCTGACTCCATGCACCATTATGAGCTGAGATAAAGTTAAGCCAAAATACATAACTATTATCTTGGTAGACTTCTAAGTCAAAAAACGATTCAACTTCAACGCTGGCATTAGCATCCTTTATCTCCAATGATGCTAATCCAACTTTTTTATCATCAGCATTAATAGTTGCAAGATTAATAGTACCGTGATTTCCGTTTCCAGTTCCATCATAGACTGTACCATCTATGTCTTTATCAAAACTGAAGTAAAGCGCGAGTTTATCATCCAATGCAGCTTCTGTGGAGAGAACTGTACCAACACAGAACAGCGTAGCAACAAAAAGATAAATCAAAAAACGCATGAGTTAATTCCTCCTCATGATATACAATAACTACTATTTAGTTTGGTGAGAAAAGCTTGTTTATACGATCCTGAGAATCAGTTGCATTTATTATTAGGATTCTGTATATTTTCTTCAGGATTAAAGAAAACACACTTTTCATATAATTAAAACAATTTTACAAGATAGGATTAAATCTGTCAAGTTAAAATCATATATTTAAAATCATATATGAAATATGAAATTCGTGCAACCATTATTCAGATTACATTTCACTCATAAGATAATCAGTAGGGGTGTGTAAAGTTTTTGGCATTAATTTACGTAATAGAAACGGATCAAATACATGTTCTTAATATAAACTGTATCAAATTCTAATTTCACACTTTTTCCATAAGACTTAAAAAAATTGAAGAAAATAGGAACGTCTAACAACTAACACACATATATCACAATAATATAAAATAAATTAAAAATATTTGTCAAAATGCAAATAAAATGATACAATACTATATCGTTCACTAATTATAAACTAAAGATAACACATTACTTGGAAGATACGAAATATTGTTTATATCGTGAAAGCGTAACTCTCTTCTAATTATTTTGGCTAATTATTTAGGCTTCTAAACTTTATGCCAAATTAAACCAAATCCACTATCTGGGAAATAGGAAAATCCATGTTAGAATTACAACGAAAATATTCAGAATTATCACCTTATAAGCAGATACAGAGAAAAATCAATGCGAATTCAACCGAATATTTTTTTAGTTTTTCTAATTTTAAAATTTTACACCTATTAATCAAATCCTTTGTTATCCCAACCCCCAACACGGTTTACGGCTCATTAAAAAATCATTTCTTAAAAAGCAACTAAAAAAACTTGAAAAACTAAAAATTAGACCGACTTCAAACAAAACAGACTATCATGCACAACAGTAAACTACAGTGTATCTCATTACTACGAATCGTCCATACAGATATAATTCTCTTCATAGAATTGGTGTTTCCCCGTCCGTTGGTTCAAAATATAGCAAATGGCACGTACAAAGAATCCTCCGAATCTATGATTTATCGAATATATTCTAATACCATGTCAAAATGGATGGATAAGAAACTTCACATTCAAACAATCCTAAATCAATGGATCAAAGAGAAAAGTAAAAGACACAAAATTCAACCCAACTTTATAATTTTTACAAATTCTTGTGACCTTAAAAAAATGGCTCTAAACCCACTGTAGTACTGACGGGAGAGGGGTTTTATCAATGTCACACCATGTGACAAAAAGTGTAACTTTATTCAACCTATAAATAGCTAAAATATTACTATTGTGAATATAAAAAACAGCAAAATTACAGTAAAATTACCCTCGGTTCAATATAATACATGGAAAAAAGAACCCTATGATTCCGTAATATTCATGCCAAATATTTTACACACCCACCATTATTCAGATTACATTTCAATCAAAAGAAATTAAGCGAAAATACAGATTAGGAATGGTAGAAAATTATAAATACTAATAACAAATTATTTAAACATCCATCAACGCTTTTTTCTTGACATTTAATCTACTCTAATATAGTATAATGAGACTATAAAACTGTTCTTTATAGTGATAATAAGAATTGGACCAAAACTCAATCACGGAGGTAAAAAATGAAATTAGTGGTATATTTGTCTGTCCTAATCCTATTAATGGGTGGACTTCACACTGCAGATGCGGCTGTTAAAGACGACGGTTTAATCCTGTACTTCAGTTTTGACAAAGAGAGTGGTGGTAAGATTATTGACGAAACTGGTGGTGGCAATGATGCAACAATTGTTGCTGACGCGAAAATTGTCACTGATGATGCTGTGCACGGAAAAGGTGCATTATTATGCGATACTAATTCCTCAAGTGTAACTGTAGATTCATTTAAAGAATTAGAGTCATATAAGGATAATACTTTCCTTTTTTGGGTGAATTTCACAAAAGCTAACTCTGGTGGTTGGGATCAGATCATTGCCAAGAAAGCTCCAAATTCGGATAGATCACCAGGTATTTGGACATGTGATCGGGTTCCTCTT
>CBDBFU010000028.1:0-265843 GCA_965205025.1 Candidatus Poribacteria bacterium | reverse complement strand
AGGTCCTATTCCGACACATTGGTAGGATAGTTTTCTAACAGTGCCGAAGTTCCAGCATAGAAATAAATTCCTACAGACAATAACCCTCTTATCCACATAATCCGCGTAACCCATGATTCAGAAAAGAAAACAATCCGAACCCAAAACCCTTTTCTCCGTGTAATCCGCGTAATCCGCGTAATCCGTGATTCAGACACCTCAAACAAACATAAAAATTAGCTTATCTCACTAAATTGACCCATGGTGACAAATTATTTACGTACACATTCCTTGTGATTACTTTGACAACAGGTCTATATATATGCTATATTTATTGCAGTTTTCATATATCAGTTTTGTAAATAATACCAATTCTATTTAAATAGTTCATATTACGATCACTCTTAGTAGTCCCCTGATAAGGGGCGGGGAATGCCCTAAGGCATTCATACCGTTGATTCTTTAGGGGGTTTCTCTTCAATTAGTAATGAGTAATCATCATCTGAAATGGTATAAGTTATGAGAGGTATTGGATATCAAATCTATGAAAAACGATAAGAAATGGATTTACCAAAACCCCAATCTTGATTTGAGCTTCACCCTTGCTGCAGGTTTAGGTGTCACTCCTTTAATAGCACGATTATTAATCAATCGTGGCATTACCACTGTTAAACAAGGTGTAACTTATTTATATCCAACTTATGAAGACCTACATTCACCGTTTGATTTAGCTGATATGGCTAAAGCAGTAGAAAGAATTCAAAAAGCAATTAAGAATGGTGAACAGATATGCATTTATGGTGATTATGATGCTGATGGTACAACTGCTACAGCCTTATTAATGTATGCTTTTCAACACTTAGATTACACCCCTGAATATTATATACCACATAGATATGAGGAGGGATATGGTCTTAATGAGAACGCTTTAAGAGAAATTTCTGAGAATGGTTGTTCAGTATTAATTACTGTGGATTGTGGTATTACCTCTGTCAATGAAGTAGAAGTAGCCAATAGTCTTGGGATAGATGTCATATTAACAGACCACCACCAACCTCCTGTAGACGATCCACCACCTGCTTATGCAATCATCTCGCCTAAAATTCCAGGAAACGAATACCCTTATGAACATTTAGCGGGTGTAGGTTTGGCATTCAAATTAGCACAAGGACTCATAGATGATCAAGAGTATCTTACATCACTTTTGGATCTCGTTGCATTAGGAACAGTAGTTGACCTTGCACCCATCACAGGTGAAAATCGGGTATTAAGTAAACTTGGATTGGAAGAAATCAACAAAGGGAAACGCTTGGGGATACAAAAACTGTGTGATGTCGCAGGAATTGATGGGAAACCTATTGTTGGATCTTCTCTTGGCTTCAAATTAGGTCCACGTTTAAATGCTGCAGGACGAATGGATACGGCTAAGACTGTAGTTCAACTCTTGATTGCAGATAAACCTGATAAGGCAGAAGAATATGCAAGAAAATTGGACGAATATAATTCAAATCGAAGAGAACAAGAAAAAGGAATACAAGAAAAAGCAGTTAAACAAATAAGTGAGGAATACAACCTGAATGAAGCCAAAGGTTTGGTGGTAGCAAGTGATAAATGGGGGGATAATGCAAAAGGTGTTGTAGGTATTGTTGCTGCTCGTTTACTTGAACAATTTTATCGGCCGATTTTTGTTTTGGCAATTGATGGAGAGAATGCATCAGGTTCGGGACGTTGTATTGAAGGTATGAACTTGGCAGATAGTCTTAACAACTGCTCTCATTTGCTAATTAAACATGGTGGACACCAAGCAGCAGCAGGTGTCACATTGGAAACTAAAAAAATAACAAAATTTAAGGAAGCATTCGATGAATATGCATCTGAGAATTTGAAAGATGATGATTTGGTTCCTAAGCTATACTTGGATTTTGAAACAAACCTATCCTCTCTTACGTTAGACACTTTAGAACAGTTTGAAAACTTAGAACCGTTTGGAACAGAAAATCCGTCACCACAATTTGTAACCAAAGGATTGCGAATTTCTAGTCCTGCTTCTCCTATGGGTAAAGAGAAAGAACACATGTATATGCATGTCAGTGATGGGGCAAATCCAAAAAGAACTATCGGGTGGAGAAAAGCTAAACATATTCCTATCTTAAATAGTCCAAATATCTCAATTAATCTTGCTTATTCTTCACAAATTAATGAGTATAACGGAAATCGTTCAGTTGAACTAACCTTTGAAGAGTATCAAATTGTTGATCGTACTCCGCAATTTAGTGTTTTTCCTCCTACAGATTCATATTCAACAGGCAGGATTGTTGACAGTCGTTCTACGGATAAAAAAGGTTATCTCTCTAAGGTATTGAATCAGAATAAACCTTCGATTATATATGTTCAGAATTCAGAGATGATTGACCTGCTATTAACCAAGTTAATACCTGAGAATGCTTCTGTAATCGGTAGGCATGAGAAGACATTAACGGAAAATCAGGAGATTGAATTATTAGAGAAAATTAAAACTGGTACATTATCAACAATCGTTTCTGAATCAGTTATATCTAACACCGCATTAGAGAAATTGCCGATTATTGAACATGTCTTGTTTTGTCATCTTGAGATAGATCCTTCTAACTTCTTTAAAAGGTGTTTTCCATTATCTCTTCCTCAAAATGATACTTTATTACATTTACTCTACAACGACGAATCGGATGTGGACATGTTGAATAAATGGGTGAATAACAGATATCCGGATAAGGATAAACTCCGTTCTATATATACTGAATTAAAAGGAATTATCAATAACGGTTATACTGATTTTGACACATTAGCAGATAGATTAAACATAATTTCAAGAGAAGGACTTGAGACAGGATTGGATATTTTCGAAGAACTATCATTAATTGAAAATACACGTAATAACGGAACGAATTCTATCAAGTTAGTAGAATCGGCTAAGAGTAGTTTGGATAAATCACCAACATTTCAGAAGTGTGAATGGTTAAAACTGAACTGTCAGAATTTTCTCAAATTTCAGAATCAAGATAATATCCAACCAATTTGGGAAGAAATTAAAAATGAGTATCGAATCTCTAATTGAAAAAATAAAAACTCATAATCCGGATGCTGAAATTGATTTTGAATTTCTCACAGAATGTTATAATTTTGGTGAGAATGCACATCAGAAACAATATCGAAAATCCGGTGATCCATATTTCATTCACTGTATAAGAACTGCTGAAATACTGGCACAGCTTAGAATGGACATGGACACCATTTGCGCAGGACTTATGCATGATGTCTTGGAAGATACGGGTATCAAACGTTCAGAAATGGAGAAGAGATTCGGTAAGGACATTGCAAATTTAGTTGAGGGTGTAACGAAAATAGGAAGGTATAAATTCAGCGGAGGACAACGTAAACGTCAGGCTGAAACATATCGTAAATTGTTGTTAGCAACAGCGGAAGATATGCGAGTTATCATGATAAAACTCGCTGATCGACTCCACAATATGGAAACTCTTGAACATTTATCTGAAGAACAACAACAACGGATTTCAAAAGAGACTTTGGAAATATATGCTCCTATTGCACATCGACTGGGGATTTGGTCAATAATGAGCCGGTTGGAAGACATTTCATTCAAATACCTATTACCTGAAACATATAGAGAAATAGCAGATCTTCTTAACGAGAAACTTGATGAACGACAATCATATTGTCAGAAGATGGAAGCAATAATACATGCTGAACTGAAAAAACACGGGATCTTTGCTAAAGTTAGAGGAAGAACAAAACACATTTATAGTATTTACCAGAAGATGCACCAAAAGGGGACACCTTTTAAAGAAATTTGTGATTTGGTAGGTCTTAGAGTTATCGTACCAGACGATTGGAGTTGTTATAGTACACTTGGGGTATTACATTTGAGATGGAGTTACCTACCAGATCGTGTTCGAGATTGGATCGGTCAACCAAAAAAGAATGGCTACCAATCTTTACATACTACAATTTTAGATGATGGGAAACCAATTGAAATTCAAATTCGCAGTACAGAGATGCATCAGGTGGCTGAAAACGGTATCGCAGCACATTGGGGATATAAGGAAGGTGTACCAACAACAAAAGAGGCTTTATCCATCTTTGCTAATTATAAAGAGATGTTAGAGGATATACAAGATACACAAGATGTTCCCGATCGGTTTATTGAATCAATGAAACTGGAGCTATTTCAGGATGAGGTATATGTCTTTACACCTAAAGGAGATATTCACGCATTACCTGTTGGCTCAACAGCCATCGATTTCGCATATAAAATTCATACAGACATTGGGAATACCTGCTGTGGGGCAGAGGTAAATAATGTCCTGACACCAATACGGGAACCCCTACAGAATGGTGACCGTGTAAATATACTTACACATCCAAATAGCAAACCGAGTCGTGCATGGTTACGCAGCGTGAAAACCGCAAATGCAAGAACAAAAATACGACATTGGTTTAAAGAGAAGGATAGAACGGATGCACTTGAATTAGGTAAAAAATTACTTAAAGCAGAACTACAAGTGTCATATTTATACACAAGTGATATTATGAAATCATCAAAGATGATTGAGATTTCTAATGAACTTGGGCATGAAAGTTTAGATGAACTCTATATAAACATTGGAAATGGAAGTGAATCTGCTACACAAGTAATCAATCAATTAAAACCGGATGTTGTTGATGATATAGATGAAGAAATTGACAAGAAGCGAGTTGAACCAACTATCCAATTGGGCAATGGAATTGATTTAGGTATGGTTCGCGTAATGAAATGTTGTAATCCAATTCCGGGTGATGATGTAGTCGGATATCTAACACGGGGCAGAGGTGTTTCGGTACATCTGTCAGGATGTGCACGACTACTTGATGAACCTGAACGGTTTCTTTCAGTAAATTGGTTAGTAGAAGAAGGGACGAACTATCCGGCTCAAATATTCATTGAATGTGATGATAAACCTGGAATGTTACGGGAAATCACAACTGCCATTGCACAATACCATGTCAACATTAGAGAAGGGAATTTCAAAGCATCAACTGTTACTACTATTGATGATACAGCAGCAGATTATTTTACTTTGGATGTTACTGGGGTGGAACAACTGAAAAAGGTGATGGATGCAATTAAACAATTAAAGGGTGTCGTAAGTGTGGTAAGGAGAATGTAGATTAGTAATTACTTAGGATGGCATACCAGAGATTACTTTACTAATCTTGCCACCACGAATACAGGATGTACAAACTCTTATACGTCTTGTACCTACTTCGGTTAATACGCGAACACGTTGAAGGTTGGGTAACCAACGACGTTTTGTTCGATGATCGGAAGCGCTAATCTGATGTCCAGTTCGTGGTTTTTTACCGCATACTTTACATACTCGTGCCATTTTAAACCCTCCTTAGTATATAATTTCTAATACCAATTAGTACTTATAAGAATAACACATATAGACAACAAAATGCAAATTTATATTTCAAAAAATAGAGTAATAATATTCTTACTATTTATTACTTTCATGGGGTGTAGTCAGGATAATGAAGACATTCCTGAACCGATAATTGAACCGGAACCCATTCTATATGGTACTGTATCTGGTAAAGTTGTTGATGCCAATACAAATAATCCTTTAACTGGGGCAGTAGTAAAATTATACGGATTAGAAGTTAAGACTGAACCTGACGGGCTTTTCGTGTTTCAAGGAATACCATATCATGAAGAACAAGAACTAAGGGTAACGGATTCTTATTATCAAACCTTCATACAGAGGATTACGGTATCAACTGAACGTCTAACTGTGACTGTAGATATGATTCCTCTAATAGATACCGAAGAAGAGTTAAATGAGTTTTTTAATTCATTTTCTGAATTGATTGAATCCATTGATTCAGAGAATATTCCTGCCATAGAATCACATTTCTCAGAATCCTACGTGGCATCTGACGATCCTGTAACGACTTTCGGCGTTCTATCGGGTGTCATCCCACCAAATTATGACAGTGTAATTCCCACTATAACCGAATTATTCATAAAATATTCATGGATAGAATTTGTCTTTAAAGATAAGGAAATGAATATTACAGATGCCAGAAAAGCTGCTGTTGAACTTCTATTAGATGTAGATACAGAAGGCGCAGAAGATAAGATATTACGTCATCTACAGGCAAGATGTTTGTTTGAATTACGACGGGAGGGTGCAGATTGGAAAATTGTATATTGGCAATTACTTCGTATAGATATTGGTGTATAGAACATTAGATAAGGCTGCAAATTCAGTGATATCTAAGGTTTCTGGTCGTCTTTGTGGTGAAATATCTAAGTTTGACAATACTTCATTCAATCTATCTGAGGGGGCAAATCGTTTCAATGAATTTTTTAACATTTTCCTTCTTCCACGAAATGACTCCCTAACTAACCTAAAGAAGAAAGATTCATCTTCTACAACCACTCTCGGTGTTTCAAGCATTGATAATCTTAGTAGTGCCGATTCTACTTTTGGTTCTGGATAGAAGTTATTGGGTGTTAGTGTGCCTATTATAGTAGAATCAGCACGGTATGATATTCCGATAGTTAATGCACCGTAATCCTTTCCACCAGGACTTGCCACAATCCTCTCTGCAACCTCACGCTGCATCATTAAAACACAACTTTCAAGTTGATCGGAATGTTCTAACAATTTCCACAATATTGGTGTTGTAATAGCATAAGGTAAATTCGCTATCACCTTTGGATGTGTGTCTTTCGGTATTAGTGATGAAATATCTAATTCCAGAAAATCTCCGTGTATGATTTCAACAGATGAAACATTAGCAAACAGTGAGTCTAATTCTGCATATAGATTAGAATCTACTTCAACTCCTATTACCTTCCCTGCGGAACTTGCTAATTCTGTCGTGAGAAATCCAAGACCTGCACCAATTTCAATGACAACATCGGTATTGGATACCATACCTGCATGAATAATTAGCGGCAACACCTCTTCGTTAATTAAGAAGTGTTGTCCTAATTGTTTTCTTGGGTGTATACGATTTGTTCGTAGGTAGGTTTTAACTTGATCCAGAAGTGTCATCTTAAGTACTATTCCAATCTATTAATTCTAATGATGACACAATAGCCGTCAATTTAAGCATTATATTCTTCTATAGGAACGGATTCCGATCCCTATCTTCTATTCTGTAGGAGCAAACTCCGATTTTCGACTGTATTTGGGGTAGCAATTCGGAGATCGCTCCTACATAAGAGTCCATTTACATTTAATCTAATACCATTTCCAATTGATAGACTTACATTATGATTTGTGTCAAACAGGAACAATCATACACAGATTATGAGTCCCGTAGGGACGGAATGTCTATAGAAAATGTGTAAAACTCTATAATTGAGTCCCGTAGGGACGGAATGTCTATAATCTGAAATGTAATACCATTTCAATATATAGATAGCTCATTACTTAGCGAAGAAATATCCTAATTCCTTATCAGGGATTACAAAGAACACCCGTAATGTGAACTATTTATAGTAAACTTTAGAATTAATGATACATGTTTATAACTTCATCAATGGTTATATCAGCATTGTATTCTCTGAGACGTTTGATATTCGCAAAGTCGTGTTCAATCGGGTTGTAGTCCGGTGAATAAGGTGGTAAAAACAATACCTCTGCTCCCGATGCTTCTATCAACTCACGCGTCCGAAGCGTCTTGTGGATCTTCGCATTATCAAGAACAACCACGTCTGAGACAGACAGCCGTGGACATAAATAGGCTTCAAGCCACGCATTGAAACACGCAGAATCGCAGCTTCCATCAAACAAACAAGGTGCCGTAAAAGTCGAACCGATACGCGCTGCGACCAGCGTCGTTGTTCGTGTTCTTGTGCCTGAGATCAAACCTAAGACACATTCACCTTTCGGGGCATAGCCATGACGCCTATAACTTTCAGCACGAAAACCGCATTCATCAACATAAACTATCTTTTTACCAGCGGCGTGTTTCTCGGTGAGTGTCTGACGGTAGCCCCTCCGTTTCTCATCGCACCGCTCCTTATATCCGATTGTTTTTTTTTCGTGTGATGCCGAGTTTCCGCAACCCATAGGCTATAGAAGACTCTGAAACACCGAAATGTGAGGCGCGTTCGTTTTGCGTCAAGTCTGGGAAATCAGCGACATGTTTTTTCAGTGCTGCCTCGTCAAGCACTCTCATGCTTTTGGGCCCCGGTTTTTGGGTCGAAAGCGGGTCTTCAGCGGCTAACCATCTATAAATCGTTGAACGATTCAGAGAAAAACGACGGGCAGCTTCGGCTTTTTTCCCGCCAGCTTCAATAAAATCTAAAACGCGTTTGCGTAAATCTGTTGAATATGCCATAATAGACACATTCTACTACAAAATACAAAAAATGTCTCTTTAATTCTGATAGTCACTATAAATAGAAATGGTATAAGTACTAAATTGACGCCTATGATTAGTTCTAATGATGACACCATTTGTAATATATGTATTTGAGATGAATGACAATCTATCATATCATCTTTACGATACGGTCTAATATTACATGAGCGACTTCTCGTTTTGTTAAAAGGGGTAATTGTTCACATTTGCCATCTCTATCCAAAAGAGAAACTATATTTGTATCACCAGCAAATCCTGCACCTTCAACAAGTAAGTCATTGGCTACTATCAAATCACAATTTTTATGAATTAATTTCTCTTTGGCATTTTCAAGAACATCTTCTGTTTCTGCAGCGAAACACACTGTCAGTTGATGTGTTTTCTTCCTACCAATTGTATATGCTGTATCAGGTGTCTTTTGAAGATCAAGAGTAAGTGTGTCATATTTCTTTTTAAGTTTATGTGGAGAGTAGTCTTTGGGACTATAGTCTACAGGTGCTGCTGCCATAACAACTACATCCGAGTTATCAAATAATTTCTCGACTGTATCATGCATTTCTTGGGTAGTATCTACAGTAATGGTCTTAACACCAGGTGGTGGAGAAATAGTTGTATGTCCACTTACTAAATGGACAGTTGCACCACGGGATGCTGCGATTTCAGCAATGGCATACCCCATCTTACCACTTGATCCATTTGTAATAAATCTGACAGGATCTATGTATTCCCTCGTAGCACCTGCAGTTACAAGCACATTTTTCCCCTGAAGGTCAATTTGTTGTGTGAGAATATCTTTTGTACAATCAAGTATAACATCGACAGAACTCAATCTTCCGTCACCTTGATATCCACAGGCGAGATCACCACTTTCTGGATCAACAAATTTTACTCCATTTTTACTAAGGGTATTGATATTGTGTTGTACTGATGGGTTTTGTAGCATGTGTCCATTCATTGCAGGTGCAACGAGAATTGGACAATGGACAGATACAGCTACTGTAGAGAGTGCATCATCAGCAATCCCATTTGCCATTTTTCCCAATATATTAGCAGTCGCAGGAACAATTGCCAGTAAGTCGGCACGGTCAGCGAGATCAATATGCGGTGGTTTCCAATCTTCTCGAGTATCAAAAAGGTCAAGAAGGACAGGATTACGCGATAAAACTTGGAATTGTAAAGGGTTAATCAACCGTGTTGCATTTTGCGTCATCACCACATGAACTGATGCACCCCATTTTACCAATTGACTGGCGTAATCAAGCGATTTATGGATAGCAATTCCACCCGTTACCCCTATAAGAATAGTTTTATCTTTCAGTTCCATAATTATCTTAAAGAAAAATCCACCTATTGTGGTAAACCAAAGGTTTGAAGGAATCGTGTTGTTTGATCTGGGTTAATACGGGATCGTTCAGCGGAAATTATATTCTGAACTTGTATCACTGCTTGTTTAACATCATCTTCTGGATTAATTACACAGTAGTTGTATTGGGTAATTTGATTGAGTTCTGTCTTAGCTATTTCTAATCTTTTTTTAAGTTCGTCTTCTGATTCGGTTTTTCTTCCCCGGAGACGTCTTTCCAGAATCTCGTATGTTGAAGGGATAAGAAAAATAAGGATGCTTCTGGCAGGAGTAAGGTCTTGTTTCTTGATTTGAAGGGCACCCTTAACATCAATTTCTAAGACTGTGTCTTTCCCTTCTTGGCGGGATGCTTCTAATTCAGACTTCGGTGTTCCGTAATAATGCTCTCTGTATTTCGCCCATTCTATGAAGTAATCTCTATTGATATTCTCTTCAAATTGTGATTTTGTTAGAAAATAGTAATTTTCACCATCAATTTCATCTGGACGGGCTGTGCGAGATGTAGCAGAGATAGAGAGTCGCAAGGTATCATCATTTTCACATAATACTTGAGCGACTGTACTTTTACCACCACCAGACGGTCCAGAAATGACAATCACTAAATTTTGACAATTGAGCGAGGATGAACGCATGTCAGATACATTTAAAAAGTTAATCTGCTGCTTCAGTGGCTTCAGCCAGTTCTAATAATACAGGTGATTCGACTCTAATAGCGTCCTTAATACATACCTCTTCACACAATTTACAACCTACACAGTCCTTCGGTTTCACTAATTCACAAATACCGAAAAAACTCTCGGCATGTTCACCAGTATCTGGATCTTTAAGTTCGAGACATTCCCATGGACAAATATGTACACAGAAATCGCATCCAGAACAAAGTTCTTCATAAATGACAGCAATAGGTCTATGTGTTGGACGAGGTATGAATTTACAGACTGCACCGAATTGGTCCCTAATTGCTTCGACTGGACATACCAATCCACATGCACTACAATCAATGCATATACTCGGATCTATGATATGTAACATATTCCGATCACCAGTAATAGCATCAACTGGACAATTAGTTAAACATGCCGTACATCCTATACATTCATCAGTTATATAATAGGCCATAGCAACTACTCCTTCTGATATGCCATATTTTAACATAAGGCAGTGTAAATGTCAAATTGTTAATACTAATCATAAAATACACCTAAAAAGATTGTAATATGTCTCGAAATTTGATATACTGGTTTAAAATTGATTAGGAATAAAAAATGGCAACCCAAGAAGAACTATATGATAAGGCATTGACGTTATTTGCTGAAAATGAGCTTGAAGCTGCAGTTGAAGCATTTAATGTACTCATAGAAACTTACCCAGATTATATCGAGGGTTATCTCGGATTAGGACACGCTTATGAACGGCTTAGTCAATACGATGAAGCAATAACGGCTGTTCAAAAAGCTATAGAAATCGATCCAAATGACCCCCTTGCATATACCAGCCTTTCCATCTGTTTCCAACGTAAAGGAATGATACAGGAAGCAGAGGATGCGATGGCAAAATCACAACAGATCCAGATGGAAGATTCAGAATAAACATAGAAAACCAATGGAAAAAACTATCTTACTCGATCCTACTGCTCAAGAAGAAGTTCCTGTGAAATACTTGTCTCCACGACTTGATTCATTAAACGGTAAAGTAATGGGATTGTTGGATATTACGAAAAATGGCAGCGATATTTTTCTTGATAGATTAGAAGAATTGATATGTGACCGGTTTGATGTATCTGAAGTCATTCGTGTAAAGAAACCAACTTTCTCCCGTCCTGCCCCTATAGACTTGCTATCTGATCTTGCTGATCATGTTGATTTTGTTATTGAAGGTCTTGCTGACTGAGGATCATGTATATCGTGCAGTATGCACGATGGCAGTATCTTAGAGGAACGCGGTGTACCCAGTGTAGCAATATGTACTGAGGTATTTTATACTGCTGGTAAGGTACAAGCACGTGTCCTTGGTCATACTGATTTAGAACCGTTAACAGTCACACATCCCATCCAAAGTCTGACACCAGATCAAATCCGTAATCGTGCTGATGATGTAATAGATACCATCATTGATCGATTGACGATTTAATTACCTTCACTGATTTCAATTTCACTTGAGTAAACCATCTTGACAATACCACATTATTCTGTTATCATTGCTTGATATTAAAACACATAATATCTATGGTTAAATATGCGTCAATATATTCAAAAATATACTTATGTATCCTTCCTCGTTCTAATATTACTTTTCACATCTTATGGATACACCCAAACATTTGTAATAGTAGAAATGCAGAATGGTGATAGACTAACAGGACAATGGCTAAATGGGAATGATACACATTTTGAGATAGAATATAATGGACAAATAATAAGGTTACCTTTAGAAGGTAATATACTTAATTTTACTACAAATTTAGATAACCTACCAAATCAAGCAGCCCAAAAACACTATCGTAATGCACGCGACCTATTAGATCTACTACTCCCCGAATTAGCAATCAGACAATTCGAGAAAGCTTTGGAAGAATCACCAAAATTCGTCGATGCACATTACCAACTTGGATTACTATATAACACTAATGAACTCATAGATAAAGCACTTGAAAGATTTCGTTCTGTAGCAATAATTGACCCTGAAAAATATAACAACATACCACAGATACTTCAAGAAATTGGTACGAAGGCTATAGAATCTGAAGATTTTCTCAATGCTGTAAAAGCATTTCAAATAATTCTGACTTATTATCCTGAACATGATTCCGTAGGACCACTAAGTTATATCACAGGATTTCTACTCGTTGAAAACCTAAATGATACCGATTCTGGCCTTGAACTCTTGCAGGAAACTGTGAGTAAATTTCGAAATTTACCTCAACATGAGAAAGCTGTATTTCTTATAGGAAGTTTACAAGCAGATTCTGAAGACTTGGATACTGCCTTAAGAACGTTGGGAAATTTTGTTGAACTCTATCCATACAGCGAATTTGTTGATGATGCATACTTGAAACAAGCCATCATTCATCTGCAATTAGGTAATAAGGATAATGCCGTAAACATTGCACAGGCAATCCTAAAAATTACAGATGATCAATCTATAATAGATCAAGCAAAGGATGTTAGACAAGCAAGCGCATGGAACATCTATACACAAGATCTACCTGATACAAACATTC
Source organism: Candidatus Poribacteria bacterium (assembly GCA_965205025.1). Lineage (GTDB taxonomy): Bacteria > Poribacteria > WGA-4E > WGA-4E > WGA-3G > MSPOR6. Next base: position 252,860 of record CBDBFU010000028.1, on the reverse strand, counting down.
AGGCTATTGCTGTTGATGGAACATCCCTCTGGGTTGGTACACCCAAAGGAATTGTACAAATCGAAACCAATGGTCATGGGAAATGGCAGATAAATGAAGCTATTCCATGGAAGATTAATGAATTTGAACAACTCACTTCAATTCCAGATGTACGTGCAATTACTGTCAACTCACTTGATGTATGGATAGGCACAAGAAATCAAGGGATTATACACTACAATAAAGACACAAAGGCAGTAACAAATTATACGATGGACGATGGATTACCAAGTATGTGGATTCGGGACATTAAAATGGATGAAAAGGAAATATGGTTCGCTACTGATGCCGGAATTATTCGACGGGATCTAAAAACTGGATTTCAACTCCATTACAACAAAGAAGACCATAATATACCAGACGATATACACTCTATTACTATGTCTCCTGAGACAATATGGGTTGGAACATCAGCAGAGGATATATCAATTTACGATCGTCAGCAGGGGGTATGGAACCCAATTGGATTTGTTGATCTTAACCCTGAGATCAGAATTGTACGTTTTGATAGTATTGGAAATATGACATTCTTTTCTTATGTGAATGAAGAAGAAAAATCCAATGGCTATTTTGAATCCGATTGGAATGGTTCAAATGTCTCTACTACACCTGTATCCTCTGGAATAGAAGACTTGACGCAATTGGATGATATATTCATAACTGGCATTGCTGAAAATACAATACCTCAACCAATATTTCAAGATGAAGAAAATGAAACATCAAGAATTACATTGTGGCTTGCATTGAGCGACTATCTTGCAATTAATCACGATTATACACGAACACCTGAATGGGATGGAACAATAGAATATCCAAAAGTATTAGTCGAAGGTCTTACAATACAATGCATTGCTGTTGACAATAATCGGATATGGATTGGGACAACTAAAGGTATGTTAACCTTAGAAAAGGAGAAATTCACCGAAACAATTGAATAGGGTATTGTATACTGTAGAATATCCTATATATAATGATGGAACAAACATCTAAGAGACAGATCATACGCTGGAATCAGTTAGACGCAATTCCTTTAGATGACGAATTAGTTGTTGAAGAACCACTTGAAATTCGGATAGGTAAACAGAGTCTAATCGTCGTAATGAGAACACCCGGACATGATTTTGAACTGGCAGCCGGTTTTCTATACACAGAAAATCTAATTAAATCCATAGATGACATTCAAATTATCACCTATTGTGAGGATGAAAATGAAAATACAATATCTAAGGAAGAACATTCTCATCTATCATCATTTCAAAACATTGTCAATGTATATCTAACTGATGAGTTAAGCCTTGATGAACAGGAGGGTTGGCAACGGAATTTTCATGCGAATGCAAGCTGTGGTCTTTGTGGTAAGATGACGATTGATGCCGTTAGAATTCAGGTTGATCCAATTAATTCGGTTTTTCAATTAAATCGAAAGGTGTTCTATAAACTGAATGAACGTCTCCTTGAAGCGCAGATAGTTTTTGAAAAAACCGGAGGATTACACGCAGCCGGACTTTTTGATGAATACGGAAAACTCCTTATTTTACAGGAGGATATAGGTAGACATAATGCTGTTGACAAAGTCATTGGACAAGCACTACTGTCCGATATGATGCCACTCGACAAACATATTCTTATGGTGAGTGGACGCGCAAGTTTTGAAATTATACAGAAGGCGTTATTTGCGCGTATACCTGTAGTTGTCGCTGTTTCGGCTGCTTCCTCACTCGCAGTTGACTTAGCAGAAGATGGAAATATAACGTTAATTGGATTCTTGCGGGACCAAAGAATGGTTGTATATACCCATCCTGAACGAATTCAAACATCCAAATAACAATCATCACCATCCTATTCAATATGATATATATTCCTATCTTTTTCAGTTGTAGTGTCTCTAAATTACATACAAACTATAGAACCTACAACACACAATATGTAGGTCAAGAATACAGGAGTATCCTATGAACTTCTTACTCGAAGGCATTCAATCAACTGTCAATCTACTTTTCTTATTAGTTGTACTGGGAACATTAATCATCTCATGGATTTATGCCTATCGGCTACAAAAACATCATAATGCTGATTTTCCCTGGGGGAAGGCTTTGATGATAGTTGGGATAGAGGTCGCAGCTTGGATAGGTTTTAATATCTTCTTTGAAATATTCCAAAAGTATTGGATAATAATTACTATTGTTGGATTAATTGCAATATATATAATAAGTTCACGTAAAAAGAAAAAGTTTGTCTAATTATTAGGAATGTTACCATTAGATCTTTGAAACACCTTATTCACACACTATAAGGAGGAAAAATGGCTCGAACTGGTCGTGCTGTAGTCGCATACGGTCAAGATTTTGAGATACGTGAATATCCTGTTCCTGATCCTGAACCAAAAACCATTCTCTTACGACAAGAATTAGCAGGAATATGTGGTACAGATCTCCATAACTGGCAAAACGGATTCAAAACTGAGATCCTATTGGGACATGAAAATGTGGGAATCGTCGAAGCTATTGGAGATGGTGTATCAGAAGACTATGTTGGTAAACCTATAAAAGAGGGTGATAGGGTTATCTTCGCACCGGGGACAGACTACGGAGGATACGGTTTTCAGTGGAATCCAGATGAAGCACCCCATTTTCGAGGTGGTTTTGCGGATTACATGTACCTTACATACCCAAATACCTGTTTTATGAAAACCGAAGCATCTCCTGAAGTTGCTGTACTTACCGAACCTTTCACTGTCGGCGTGCATGCAGTCATGCGAGGCGAAATCAAATTTGGAGATACTGTCGTAGTGCAAGGTTCTGGAGCAATCGGATTGGTAACCCTTGCATGTGCAAAATTAAGTGGTGCAGGTAAATTAATCATGGTGGGTGGTCCTGCAGGACGCCTTGAATTGGCAAGACGTTTTGGTGCAGATGTAACAATAGATATTGAAGAAGTCACCTCAGTCGAAGAACGAACTAAACTCGTTAAGTCAGAAACACCACGTGGAGAAGGGGCAGATGTTGTCTTTGAATGTGCAGGTTTTCTTCCTGCTACTCCAGAAGGATTAGGATATACAAGACGAAGTGGTACATTTGTAGAGGTCGGCCATTTTGTTGACATGGGTTCAATCGACTTCAATATAAACCAACTCCTCATGCGAAAAAACCTTCGACTTGAAGCAATCTGGGGGAGTAATTACGATCATTTCGTTCGAGGACTGCCGCTACTTGAAAAAAGTGACCTGCCTTTTGCTGATATGGTGAGTCACGAATTACCACTTTCACAAGTTGAAGACGGGTTTAAAGCACTTGATGGTGGGTACCGTATTAACGGTGAAACTGCCATAAAAATCGCCGTCCGAGCAGAAGAATAAACTGTATTATTTATCATTTAGGAGAAAATCATGGCAAAAACCTATCGCGTTGGCTTCGCTTCCTTAGTACACGACCATGTATGGGGTGAGTTAAATCAATGGAAAAAACACCCAAACGTCGAAATCGTCGCAGCGGGAGATGTCAACGCGGAATTAAGAGAACAATTCAAAGAAGAATCAGGAGTTGATAATGTATACGACTCCTGGCAGGAAATGATTGAAAATGAAGAATTAGACATCGTTCAAGCATGTGGTGAAAACAACGCAGGTCCTGGGATTGTTAGTGAGGCAGCAGCAAAAGGAATTCACGTTCTTTCTGAAAAACCGATGGCTGCACGACTTTCACAAGCAGATGAAATGCTATCGACTGCAGAAAAGGCTGGCATATACCTAATGATTAATTGGCCGACTGCATGGAGTCCTGCACTAAACACGACCATTCAATTGATAAAAGATGGGGCAATCGGGGACATTTTCTACTTCAAGTGGCGTTCCGCACATAACGGACCAAAAGAAATAGGCTGTTCCAAGTACTTTTATGAATGGCTATACGATGAAGAGAAAAATGGTGCTGGAGCACTAATGGATTATTGCTGTTATTGTGCTGATATGTGTGCATTCCTACTCGGTATACCAGAACAGGTTACCGGTTTCCGTGGAACATTCGTTAAAGATTATCCATTACCAGATGACAATGCTGTCATCGTGATGAAATACGGGAATGCCTTTGGAATAACTGAAGCATCCTGGACACAAAAAACGGGTTATATCACACCAAATCCTGTTGTTTACGGTACAGAAGGGGCATTGTCTGTCACTGGCAACCAGGTCAATCTACATCCTGCTGGTGAAGATGCACAAATCATTGATCCTGATCCCATACCTGAAGGTAGAAGAAACGCACCTGAATACTTGATCCACTGCATCGAAAATGAAAAGCCTATTGAGGGTTTATGTTGCCCTAAAGTCAGTCGAGATGCTCAGGAGATTTTAGAAGCAGGATTGGTTTCATCCGATAGTGGACAAGTCGTTAACTTACCCATGTAATTGTATTATTTTCAATAGTGAAGCGCGTTGAATAACGCACTTCACTATATTTATGTATATATTCATACTTAATAACCAAGGAGAAACTAATTGAGCAATAGAATACCTATAGCATTACAGTTATATTCCGTCAGAGATGATTGTGCAAAAGACCTATCACTTACCCTTCAAGCCGTTGCACAGATGGGATATGAAGGTGTTGAATTTGCTGGATACTACGACAGAACAGCAGAAGAATTACGGGGAATGTGTGATGACCTTGAGTTAAAAATCGTCGGTACACACACTGGAATCAACACTCTTCTCGGTGATGAACTTGAAAAGACTGTCGCATTTAACAAAACACTTGGCAACCCCTATCTGATTGTTCCCGGCTTACCAGGTGAATATAGCAATTCAAAAGAAGCATGGCTGAAAACTGCTAAGATATTTAATGAGATTGCTGAGAAAGTCGCAGACCAAGGTATGTTCACAGGATATCATAACCACACAGGTGAATTCCAAGAAATGGACGGTGAAATGCCATGGGATATATTCTGTAGTAATACAGATGATAGTGTCGTAACGCAGATAGATACAGGTCACGTCCTTCGTGCCGGGGCAGATAATGTTACATACATTGAACGGTATCCAGGGAGATCCAAACTGGTACATATCAAAGAATTCTCTGCAACGAATGACAAAGCTGTTATTGGTGAAGGTGATATTCCTTGGGATGATGTATTCAATGCATGTGAAACTGTTGGTGGAACAGAATGGTATATCGTTGAACAAGAAAGTTATGCTTATCCACCGATTGAATGTGCTGAACGCTGCATTGAAGGTTTACGTAGAATGGAGAAAATATAGATTTGGACACATCGGATGCACCTCTATCTGATCAACATGCCAACTCTGTTGAATCTAATCTCCTTCTTTGGTGGGAAGACTTTTACCTACCTGTTTTTGAATATATTATACCGAAAATGGGAAACATTGAAGGGAAAAGTATACTTGAGTTGGGGGTTGGAACAGGGGGCACAGCAACATTATTAGCAAAACGAGGTGCATCTCTCATTGGGATCGATCTACTACCATTTCGAATAGATGAAGCTAAAGTCAGAGCAAAACAACATAGTGTTGATGAATCTATAGAATTTGCTTTGATGGATGCAATGCATCTCGGTTTTCCAGATAATACATTTGATTTTATAATATCAAAATCTGTTTTAGTCTTTACAGATCATACACTTACAGCAAAAGAGTGTTACCGTGTACTAAAACCGGGAGGTAAAGCAATTTTCATAGAAAATATGCGGCACCATCCTCTGGTCTGGTTATACAGAAAATTCTTCATTAAATATTCACGCAAACTACACTATTTCTCTATGCAGGATATAGAATCAGCAGGTACACATTTTGACCTATTGGAACATTCGGAATTTCATTTCTCTTCTGTGAAGTCATTATTCTGGCAGAAATGTATACCAATTACCCCATTCTATCGATGGTCGTTCTACTTACTAAATGTAATAGATTCCTTACTTTTAAAGTCACTTCCATTTCTGAAACGATATTGTTGGATCACAGCAATGATATGTCATAAAAAATAGATATTCTTTAGTCCATTTATCTTACCGATAACTATGCCTCTATTTTTAGACATAATAAACCTACCTATATTTCAGCCAATTATCAAATAAAGGTTTCAACCGATCTGGCAAATTATCAAGAAATTCTGGATCATTCAACCATTCTTGATCCGTAGGATTATCTGGATTTAACGGATGACTCTCTGATGAAATCGCAACAACAGCATAGTGTAAAGTCTGACGAATCTTCCTATTTGTATTCTTACCCTTATGTAAAATACTGGAATTATAAAATACAATATCACCTGCCTTCAGTTCAACCTTTAGTTGGTTCGGCATTTCTTCATTTGGTCTTTCTTGTAACACAGCACGTTCATCATCAGTGAGTTCACGAGAATGACTGCCAGGAACAATATATAATGAGTCATCGTCATAAAGTGCACCGTTAAGTTGTACATGACTTCGTAACCGACTATTAAGAACTTCCAGTGGAACTTCACCATCCTGTGCAGCATCTCTGTGCCAATTAATATGATACGGTTTCTTCTCTGAATTAACAAGGAGTGTACAAAGGTGATATCGCAACTTGTTCCCAATGAGTGATTCAATTACATCCAATATCTGTGGATTTGCTAATGAATGTACAAGTGCTTCCTCGCGAATACTTGGATGAAAAACATTATTCACACCCCAAATATCATCCCGTTCTCCATCTATATAACGTAGATATCCATCGTGAACACGATCTACAAGACACTTATGCAATAACCTATCTATTGCCTTACGATAATTTTCTAAATCGGAGTCAGAAAATGTATCTCTTCGAATAAGATAACCATTTTCAAGGTAAGAATCAATTTCAGAACTCGTCAACATGATAGACAATCCTTTGATAATGTAATTAATATTCTATACGTCATTAACGTCCTCTACATGGTACACCATCTCCCCATTTATAATAGTAGCAACAGGAGTAATCTCTTTCCTATCATAATCGTATTTAAATACAAATAGATCTCTCAATTTTTCTATTCTCTCAATTTCGCCAAGTAGTATAAGCGGATGTATAGTGGCAAATGGAATTACTTTTTGTAAAGTTAATCCTGTAAACTTAATCGTGTTTTCAATTCCTTTCACTAATTCAATTGCTGAACCGGCAAGGTATTCAGTACCAGACAAACGAACCACTCTATCCTCTGTTAATTCCACCGCACTCCCAGCAAACTCATAATTTCCTGGATCCAATCCAGCCAATGAGACAGCATCACTAATCAGAATACACCGTTTTGGTTGTTTTGCTCTTATCATCGACTTAACAACAGAAGGTGGAAGATGATGACCATCAACGATAAGACTTGCATCGAGTTCATCTGCTGCAAGTTGTTCCCAAATATAATTTGGATGACGACGTATCTCAGCATGTGCACCATTCCCGAGATGGGTAGACAGACTCGCACCAGCAGAAATTGCATCTTGTATATCTTCAGCAGATGCATTTGTATGACCTATGGCAACTACAATGCCATTCTCTACCAGTTTTTCTATGAACTGTATTGCTCCTTTTTTCTCAGGAGCAAGTGTAACAAGACATATCTTACCTTCAGCAATATTCTGTAATTGTTGAAACTCTTCCCAATCCGGATCTCTAACATATTCCAAAGGATGTGCACCACGAGGTCCATCAACATCTGAGATATATGGACCCTCAAGGTGAATACCAAGAATTGAATCTGCAATACACTGGTCAGACTCACAAGCGTTTACAACTGCCCTTAGTGAGTTACTTATATTTTCAAATGAATTGGTTACAATGGTAGGACATATCAAACCTGTACCAACTCTCCAGAGTTCACGCACCATTTTACAAACATCAGTATCAGTCACTGTTGGAACATTTAAGTCATAACCAAAAAACCCGTTCACTTGGATGTCTACCAAAGCAGTAGAAATGAAGTAATCATTCTTGACTGATGCTTGGCTTACAGCTTTTACAGATTCTACAGATGTTTCCGTCAAAGTAATTTCTAATGGTTTGTGATCAACTATAAAAATCCCAGTTATCTTCATTTTATAATCCCATTTCTAATTGAAAACATCTCTTTTTTGTACCACAAACTTTATGAGGATTAAGTAAATATTTCGGTAATCCAGTCCATAAACTTATCGTAGGGGCGGGGTTAACCCGCCCGTATTACCGATTTAAAAAATTAATCTTCATTCAGTTTGTGACCTGAAAATGACTACCATAATAACCGCCTAATGAAACAATAATTATAGAAATAGTATAACTTTATTACAAAAATAATTGTATACTTGAAATATGTAATTTTGATAATAACCTAATCGGAGTTTTGTTGCAATAAAAAAGGGTTGCATTTTTACGCTATTTCAGATAATGTATGTATTATTGTGATGGTCTTAAAAGATAAATGTGTAAATACAATTATATAATAGGTGGAGGCACTATGGAATATTTAACTTATGGAAAAACAGGTTTGGAAATCTCACGTCTCTGCTACGGGGCAGGACGAATACAGGATACCTGCAAAACTATTGAATCTGGTGCTACCCTCATGTTGAAAGGCTTTGATGAAGGTATCACTTTCTGGGATACTGCAGAAGGATATGGTACACAACCACATCTCGGTGAAGCAATTCGACAGATTAATCGTGAAGAAGTTGTTATTCAGACAAAAACTGCTGTGAAGGATAAAACAGCTGCACAGAGTATTGAAAAAGCACTAACTGAATTACAGACAGATTATATTGATGTTATGTTGTTACACGCTATTGCATCTCGCGATGACCTTAAAGCGCGCGAACGTGATGGCGCGTTTGATGCATTCCGTGAAGCAAAATCCGACGGAAAAATACGATTTATTGGATGTTCGACACATGTATACACCGGCGATGTAATGGATGCGGTAATTGACCACCCCGAAATTGATGTTATCCTTGCTACTGCTAACAAAGAAGGAAAAATGTTAGAGGGTGGTACCATGGAGCAACACCTTGAATATATCCAACGTGCCTATGACCTTGACAAAGGAATAAGTATCATGAAGGTTATTGCAGCTGGAGATATTCCTGAAGAAGATAAACCTGAATGGATTGAATGGGGTTTTAATCTTGATACTGCACACGCCATTAATCTTGGAATGACTACCTATCAGCATATCTCAATTGATGTTGGAATAGCGCGGGCAAGTGCACGGAGAAGACTTATACAACGCAAGGCAGCATAGTTGCTTTCAAAATACAACGAATGTCCAAATCAATGAATGCCGTTATGTGTCATGCCCCGCATGATTATCGGCTTGAAGATCTTCATATTCCACATGCTGAACCCGAGGAAATAGTAATTAAGGTAAATGCATGTGGTGTATGTGCAAGTGATATTAAATGTTTTACTGGAGCACCACTCTTCTGGGGTGATGAGACACGTCAACCCTACGTGGAAACACCGGTAATTGCTGGACACGAATTCATTGGTGAAGTCGTTGAAATTGGACGTAAGGCAGCTGAAAAGACTGGTCTGAAGATCGGGGACAGGGCAATTGCAGAACAAATAGTTCCATGTTGGGATTGCCGATATTGTAAAACAGGGAAGTATTGGCTTTGTCAATTACACAATATCTTCGGATTCCAACCAGTTGTCAATGGTGGAATGGCTGAATTCATGAAATTCCCTTCGGATGCTCTTGTCCACAAAGTGCCATCTGATATTCCAATTGAAAACGCTGCAATGATTGAACCACTTTCCTGCTCAATACACGCCGTACAACGCGGTGAAATTGAATTTGGAGACACTGTTGTAATTGCAGGTGCTGGCACACTCGGTCTCGGTATGATTGGGGCAGCAAGACTGAAGAATCCTGGATTACTCATTGCAATTGACCTACAGTCTAACCGGTTAGAAGCAGCGAAGAAATTAGGTGCAGATCTCACATTCAATCCGTCTGACACTGATGTTGTCCAAGAAGTATTAGACCTTACAGAAGGGTACGGTTGTGATGTGTATATCGAAGCAACAGGTCATCCGAAAGCTGTTGAGCAAGGTCTACACATGATTCGCAAAGCAGGGACATTTGTGGAATTCAGCGTCATGCGGGAACCTGTCACTGTCGATTGGACAATCATTGGTGACACAAAAGAATTGAACATTCACGGTTCTCATTTAGGTCCATACACATACCCTCTTGCCATAGATTATATCCACAATGGACTTATTGATGTAGGTCATATTGTAACACATCAGTTGCCATTGGAAGATTACCTAACTGCATTTGAAATGGTCAAAGATAGCAAAGATTCAATCAAAGTTCAACTTATCCCATAGTAATATCAACTCGAACTCACTGTAAATTGCACTCAACGTTTTCCCAAAGTCTAAAATCTCATATTTCGACAGGTACGGATTCTAACCTGGATGAATCCAATGTATAAAACTACAATTAGGTATACCAACTTGGATAGGAACATGTTCATGTCATGTTCTAAATTTGAAAAACAAGTGGGTAGATCCCACGCTACGAAGAGCAACTCTAATTGAAAGGAAAATGCCTTTGTGATACCTAAAATCTCATATTTAATCTGTGCAACACCGCGTTGTGGCGGATACCTACTTTTTGAGGCATTGGAGAATACAGGTTTTGCTGGAATACCAGGTGAATACTTTTGGGATGATAAAAAATGGGGAGAAAAGTGGGGAGCAACTGGCTATTCCGATTTTTTGAATAAAGTCGTTGAAAATAGTACAACACCAAATGGTGTTTTTGGTACAAAACTCATGTGGGGATATTTTGATAGATTTATCGGTAAGGTACGAAAAACACCACAATTCATGAAGAGAGATCTATCAGCAAACGATGTATTAAATGAGTTATACCCAAACCTACATTATATTTGGATAATGCGTAGAGATAAGGTTCGTCAGGCTGTTTCATTATGGAAAGGGTTGCAGACTGTTGTATGGTGGAAACGAATCGGAGATCCTGACCCGATATTAGATAAAGAACCGGAATACAACTTTGAAGCTATTGATTATCTCGCTCAAGAGATCATGTTTCATGAAGCAGCCTGGCAGGAATACTTTTCGCAATACAGTATCACTCCTTTTACAGTGATTTATGAAGATCTTGTGTTACAGTATGAAGAAACTGCATTTAAAATAATGGATTGGTTAGGTATTGATTATCCTGATGATCTTGAATTTGGTCCAAGAAGACTATTAAAACAAGCCGATGCAGTCTCAGAGAATTGGGTAACAATATATCTAAAAGAAAAACAGCAACAACAGAATGTTAATGAGAACTATTCCCCATTTCCGAATACATCTTGGAATTATAATACATCATTGGAATGATTATTAGTCTTGAAGATAGTTTGATAAATCAGTTCTCGTATTCTGTCTATAAGAGAAATAAACTATTACATTAAAATGATGGTAGATCTCAATTTTGTCTGTACCACTTTGGGTGAATTATTGCAATATTAACAGGAAAAGACCTTATGGAACAGGATAGAGACAAGACTTTAGAACGAATTCTTGAGAACAGTAAGCAGTCTACTGTTTTCTTGAAATGCAAATTGTTTGGACTGACTACTCAAACAGGAAGTGGCTTTTTTCTGGATTCAGATAAGATTGTAACAAATATTCACGTTATTGAAGGTAGTAGAAAAGTAATTGCAAGAAATCCAAGGTCCTCGGAAATCGAAGAAGATTCTACTTTCTACCAATTTGTTAAGACACTTGGTTCCAAATTCTATCAATTATTCAACATACATTCAAATTATTCGAAGGTCAAGAAAAATGCAAATCTCATTAAGACTCTATCCTGTCAAGACACCGAAACCTACACAATTGAAGGTGTGGTAGCGTATAATGCAGAGAAAGACCTTGTTATACTAAAAGTTTCAGAAACAGGGAAGCCACTTTCCCTTGCGAATTTTGATGATCTTAAGAATGGTGATAAAGCTTATATTGTCGGTTATGATGGCAAGAAGTATGGAGGCATAACTGGAATTATCTCTATTCCCAATAATAAAAACAATGAGTTTTCAATTATGGTTAAAGATCTACAGGAATCCGATGGTGATGGTTATAGTGGAGGTCCTGTGTTAAATGAGCAAGGTGAATTAATAGGAGTTGTTGAATCAAGTATATCAGATGAAGTAAATAATCACGGTTTCATAAATGCTATTCCTGTGAATTTAGTTCCGGAATTAATAGAGAGTTCAAGTGAACAGGAACCTATACAGGTTTGGTGCAAATCCCCAAGAGTACGCGCCTATACTAAAACTGATATAGGTAATCATTTTTTAAAGATTGGAATGTATAAGTTAGCAATAGTGTATTATAACAAAGCACTTGAGCTAAATCCAGAATTAGCTATTACTTACTTTCATCGTGGAGATGCGAAGGATGAATTGGGGGACTACAAGGGAGCTATAGAGGATTACACTATGGCTATTGAACTTAATCTTGATGTGTGTGCCTACTATAATCGAGGAAATGCAAGAAGGCCTTTGGGAGATTACAAGGGAGCAATTGCTGATTATGATAGTGTGAATTTACTAAGTCCTGAAGATGTAAGTGCGTACTATAATCGTGCAAATATAAAGAGGAAAGTTGGTGATTATGTTGGAGCAATTGATGATTATAATTCTGTAATTCAGTTAAATCCTCAACATGTTAATGCATATAAGAATCGTGGTACTGCAAAACAAGCACTCAAACAATACGAATCGGCAGAAGCGGATTTTACACAAGCTAAGGAATTAGATGCGGATATCAAATTAAAGTCAAACTCATAGACTTTTATGGCAATATACATATTTTTCTTATGTTATTTATATATAAATGAGGATATACACTATCCAAGGGGTAGGAATAGGATGTTGAAGATTCGGGTTCGGAATCCACTCCTACAGAAGAAGGAACAATGGAAATGATAGATAGCATCCGAAACGCATTACTGGATGCACAAGAGTTACTCAATCAATTCCTACATGATCATAACAATTTGACTACCATTTCAGATATGGCTACTGATATAAAAGAGATATTTGATAATGGCGGGAAAGTATATGCTTGTGGGAATGGTGGAAGTATGTGTGATGCTATCCATTTTGCAGAGGAATGCACGGGAAAATTCCGTAATAATAGGATTCCTTTACCTGCCATAGCCTTCAGTGATCCGGGGAATCTTACATGCATTGCTAATGACTTTGGGTTCGATGAAGTTTTTTCAAGGCAAGTTCAGGCTTTTGGTCAATCAGAAGACATGTTAATTGTCATCTCAACCAGTGGGAATTCTACGAATATTATCCGTGCAGCAGAGACAGCAAAAACACTGAATATGCAGGTTATCGGTTTACTCGGTAAAGATGGTGGAAAAGTGAAACAGTATTGTGATAGAGCCATAATTGCCCCTGGGAATACTGCTGATAGAATCCAGGAAATCCATATTAAGGTAATCCACATTCTTATAGAACATATAGAACGACTGATGTTCCCTGAGAATTATTGACAATCTAAGCGTTTACTGGTATTATGCTGTATACCCTTCAATTTTCGCCAAAGTCTCTTACCTCAGGGAGGTTAGTTTGTGAACAAATCGGATAACTCCAAGTTATATTGGCGCAAAAATCTACAATACCTCGCGATTCTACTGAGTATATGGTTTACTACATCCATCCTCTGTTCTATAGTATTTGTTGAACAATTGGACAAAATTCAATTTTGGGGTTTCCGTCTTGGATTTTATTTTGCGCAACAAGCATCAATTTGGATATTCGTAGAAATTATATTCATATATGCATGGTTGATGAACAGATTAGATAAGAAGTATCGTGTTGAGGATGAACAGGGAGAGTCAGAATAATTATGAATGTACAAGCTTGGACATTTGTAATGGTTGGACTCTCATTCGCCATATATATTGGTGTAGCAATTTGGTCTCGTGCGCGTTCAACAGGAGATTTTTATGTCGCTGGTAGTAATGTAAATCCTGTTGTAAATGGTCTTGCTACAGCTGCAGATTGGATGAGTGCTGCATCCTTTATTTCGATGGCTGGACTCATCTCCTTTATGGGTCGAGATGGTTCTGTATATCTTCTCGGATGGACAGGAGGATATGTCCTATTAGCATTACTATTAGCACCGTACCTAAGGAAATTTGGTAAATATACAGTTCCAGATTTCGTAGGGGATCGATACTATTCCCAAGTAGCACGTATAGTTGCTGTTATCTGTGCAGTCTTTGTCTCCTTCACGTATGTATCCGGACAGATGCGAGGTGTAGGCATCGTCTTTTCGCGATTCCTTAATGTAGATATAACGATTGGTGTTATCATCGGTATGGGGATCGTATTCTTCTATGCTGTGCTTGGCGGAATGAAAGGCATTACATACACACAGGTTGCCCAATATTGTGTCCTCATTTTTGCCTTCATGGTACCTGCTATTTTCATCTCAATTCTGATTACTGATAATCCTATTCCACACCTGGGGTTAGGGGCAAAAGTGAATGATGGATCTGGCATGTACTTGTTGGATAGGCTTAACGGATTGAATGAAGCACTTGGGTTTGATAAGTATACAGATGGAAGTAAATCCAAGATAGATGTAATTTGCTTTACTGCTGCTTTGATGTTAGGTACAGCAGGACTCCCTCATGTAATTATACGTTTCTATACTGTTCGTAAAGCATCTGAAGCACGTATTTCTGCAGGTTGGGCACTTCTATTTATTGCTCTTCTCTACACAACTGCGCCTGCAGTCGCAATTTTCGCAAGAACAAACTTACTAAAGACAGTAACCACAGAACAAGAAAATGGGCAATTAGTAGATGTTAAATATGATGATGTACCAGAATGGTTTAAGAATTGGGAAAAAACTGATTTAATTAAGTTCACTGACCATAATAACGATGGTACCATACAATATAGGGGAGAAGAATCTGATATAGAGAATGAATTAGAAATTGATAGAGACATCATGGTATTGGCAAATCCTGAAATAGCGAAACTGCCGAATTGGATTGTAGGGTTAGTTGCTGCAGGTGGTTTGGCTGCAGCACTTTCAACCGCCGCAGGATTATTATTAGTTATATCAACTGCTATCGCTCATGACTTACTAAAAGGATGTGTAATACCGAGTCTATCAGAGAAACAGGAATTGGCCGCAGCTCGTATTGCATCCGGTGTAGCCGTCTGTATTGCTGGTTATTTTGGAATTGATCCACCCGGTTTTGTAGGGGAGGTCGTTGCTTTTGCATTTGGTCTTGCTGCAAGTTCATTTTTTCCAGCAATTGTGTTAGGGATATTCTCAAAACGTATGAACAAAGCAGGGGCAATTAGCGGTATGATTGTAGGAATAACATTTACTGCAGCTTACATCATCTATTTCAAATTTATACTACCTCTTTACCTACCTGATAGTATGAATATATCCGATAAATGGTTATTTGGAATATCTCCTGAAGGTATTGGTACACTTGGCATGGTCCTGAACTTCATTACAGCATTCATAGTTTCTGGATTTACGCCACCACCACCCGATGAAGTTCAAGCCTTAGTTGAAGACATACGTGTTCCTTAGAAAATCACCAAATTAGATGTTAGAACATAACAAAGAATAAAATATAAAATGAAAAATATAAATAAAAGTCAATTATTTGCTAATTTACCCAGTTCTCATTTCGGTATTTTTATTGTTCTGGTAATTTTAACCATTCTCTTTACAAATATTACTGTTGATGCAGCCCAGATAACAGATTTCATGCCTATAGATAGTATACTTTACCTACAACTCAAGGATATTGATGAAATATATACAGAAATTCAGATATCAGAAAGTTGGGACAATGCCATTAATAATCTAATTCCTGAAGATGATTTACAGGACTTGCAAGAACTTATTTTATTTATTCAGACATTGTTAATGACGGATCCAGCAACAATTATTGATACTATAGGTTACCGTTCTGGAATAACGTTCTGGGATTTAAATCCAGAAGAAATAAAAGGTGGTATAGTTATTCATAGTGGGGGGAATCTTACTACCCTTCAGAAAATGACAAAAATTGTAACTGGTATGATGGGAACATCTGGAGCAACATTCACACTCAATGCTGGAGAACATGATAAAGTAAAATATGGTTCGCTACAGTTCCCCGAAATATTCATCACATTTGGATTTGTAAGTGAGTTTCTTGTTGTTGGTATTGGAGAGAATAGTATTGAGACACTCATTGATACCTACCGCAAGAAGAGACCATCAATAAAGAAAAATAACGCATATACAAAAGCAGAAAAGAAATATGGTGATGGGCAGTTTTCTATATTTATGTATACCCCTGAAGTACTACCTAATATAGGTGAGTTGTCTGAAGATCTGCAAGAACAACTTAACACATTTAATACACTTTTTGTAAATCTAAATCTTCTTGAAGGACACCGACTCATACAACTTCACACTGAATTTAACCCAAATTTACCCGATAACTATATTTCTAAGTTTCTGACAGAAGGTACAGAATTAGAATCCATAAACAGAATATCAGGTGATGAAGACCTGTTTATTGCAGTTTCACCCAGTATAGTAAAGACGCTTTGGCAGATTTTAGAAAATGAGATTGAAAATAATGCTAATCAAGACACCTATGACTTTATTACTTACATTGAGGGATTATTGAACCTTGATCTAAACAACGATATTATTTCTGGACTTACAGGAGAATATGCTATTTCCGTAGATGATTTCCAAGAATTTGAACCAAGTTCAATTGAGAGTCTGGAATTGGAGTCAGTAAACTCCTTTACAATAGATGCATCAAATGTCGAAACTAATGGTGGTTTAATCTATATACCCAGTAATTTAAACAAATGGAATCAAATACAAAACAGTCTTTCTAACTTACAAAATATCTCAGTCTCAAAAACCGAATATAATGGTACCAAGGTATCAAGGTTTGCATCAAACATACATTTTGCCAAAAAAGATAGTGTATCGATATTAAGCTTTTCTGAGAACCAGATTTTATCTATTCTTGATAGAATTGAAAATAAAAAGAAATTAACATATCTTAAAGGAATCCCAAAAAACCCACTCGTAGTATTGCACTTTGATTTACTAAGTTTATTAGAAATGGTTGAAAATCCTCTGCAATTACAAGATGACGTTAAAGAAGTTGAAGAAACATCCCGAGTTCTGGCATGGATTGTTGTCAAAGATAATGAAGCGGTCTTTAGATCAATTCTCTCTGATAAAGACACACCACTTGAGGTTATGTCTAAACTAATTCCACTTATTCAGCAATTTTAAAATTTTAATAGGAGTAATATAATATTTTATAAGAAACCAATTACCATTAAGTCAAGTGGAAAATGGATACTTCGTGGAACTAATGTTATTTTGATAGGGTTAGGATTATTTATTGCTGCAATAGAGATTTATTTACTATATCATAAACGTAGCAGTCTTGATATATCTTTTCTAATTATATTTCTTACAAGTCTTTACATCATTACCTCAGGTATATTTGGACTCATCGGGAAATCAGACGATTTTTCCATTTCAGCTTTAATCTTGGCAGTAATAAGTTTAGTTCTTCTATTTGTATATTAGATAGTTTTAGAAAGGAGTCTGCATTCCCAATAGTTTCATTCCATGTAAACACCGTTTCGAATATCACTAACATAGATGAAATTAATGGGAACCCGCAGAAATGTAAAAATGATAGACGTTTGTTTTTTCGCTGATGAAGTTTCCAGGGATGATTTCGAGGAAGCCATTAAACTTGGTGTCGAAGCTGGTGCCAACACTGTTGAAGTCCGTGGAGGTGTTTGGGGTAAACATGTAACCGAAATCGACGATGATGATGTAAAACGTGCTCAAGACGTATTAAATGAATACAATGTCCGTGTTGCGAGTATAGGTTCACCCTTTGGGAAATGTTCTATTGATAATCCTGAAGAATATGAAAAGCACCTGCAGCATTTCGATAGAATGGTCGAATTAGCACATGAATTTGATACACAGATTATCCGAGGATTTGCATTCTGGAATCCTAATCGCAAAATGAAAGAAACTTCAAGACCAGATATAAACGACTATATTGATCTGATTGTAGAAAAGCTCTCACCTGTGGTTCCAAAAGCTGAAAGTGCAAATGTAACGCTTTCATTCGAGAATGAAGATGCCACACTCGCCGGTACATGTGAGGAAACACGTACAGTTATTGATGCACTTGGCAATAGTCCTGCTCTTACATCATGTTGGGATGTGAATAACGGCATACATTGCGGAGAAAACCCTTTACCGGATGGTTATTCATTCATTAAAGGTCTCGTTAGACATGTTCATGTGAAACCAAATCGTGAGAAGAACTTGGATCCAATTCGTGACACAAACTTGACATACGAACAGTTGTTGAAAACACTGATAGATGATGGATTTACTGGGGCAGCAAGTATTGAACATTGGGGAAATCCAGAACAGATGTTAGATGGTATTCGTCAACTACGAGCAGTTGTTGATAATCTGTAGTTAACACAAAACATAAAGGAGAACATACATAATGCAGGTGAAACCTGATGCACCACATGTAAATTGGCAGGGAGTTGTCTCTATTGAGAGGGTAGACAATTCGCTGATGCCGTGGAGAACTCCTCACGAAGAACATGTCCTTTTTCCAAAGCCTTTATTGGAACGTTCTGCAATGCCTGCTGGTGTAAGAATTAGCTTACGAAGTAATACTACACATATTTCAGGCAGCATCATTGAACAAGGTGACACTGGAATGATAGATTTATGTTGTGACGGAGAATTTATTTCATCCTATGACCTAAAAGGAGAAAATCATTTTAAATTTGATAACTTATCTGATCAGGATAAGTTAATAGAATTATGGTTACCTCAATACGGTAGATTTCAATTGAAACATTTAGATATTGATGATGGTGCATCGTTAGATCCGTTTCTTGATAAACGTCCTCGTTGGGTAACTTATGGTAGTTCTATTACCCAGTGTAGAGCCGCAGCATCACCCACGCAGACCTGGCCTGCAGTTGTAGCACGTGAGTGTAATTTCAACCTTACATGTTTGGGGTATGGTGGACAGTGCCATCTCGACCCAATGATAATCAGAATGATACGGGATTTACCAGCAAACTATATTTCTATGTGTCTTGGTATAAATATTCTCGGAGCATCCAGTTTAGGACCTCGTGCTTTCCGTCCTGCTATCATTGGTGCAGTTGAGATTATCCGTGAAAAACATACAGATATACCAATTGTCCTGATGTCTCCTATTTTTGCAACCAATAGAGAAGAAAACAAGAATTCTGTTGGTTTTAATCTACAGATAATGAGAGAAGAAGTCCAATTTGCTGCGGAAGCACTTGTCTCGCATGGTGACGAGAATATTCACTATGTTAGCGGTTTAGATATTTTCGGTTCAGAATATATAGAACTATTGCCTGATGATGTACATCCTGATGCAGAGGGATATAGAGTTATGGGTAAGAATTTCGCAACTAAGGTTGCAAACAAGTATTTCGTTGAATCCTAATTTTTTATAAGTTCACTATAAGAGAAATATGGCATTTACCCTGTTATTTCTATTTCTAAATCATGACGGTTAGGAAATGGAGCATAAGCATCAATATAACATTCCACAGTGCTGGTAGGTTCGGTTTCCTAACCGAACCGTAATTTCTGTATTGATAACCGATACACTTAGGAATTACACCGATACCAAAATTGGTTATTTCATACTGAGATTTTAACAATTAATTACACTCTCGTTTGTTAATAGCATTAAGGAGAAAAGTTATGAAAACGTATCGTGCTGCCGTTATTGGTTGTAGTAGAATGGGAGCATTCATAGATAATGAAGTTCCGGATTATCAAGCGATTAAATTGCCATATTCTCATGCAGCAGGCTATTTTGCTGAAGAACGCACTGATCTGATTGCCTGTTCAGACTTACGCCCTGAGGTAATGGAATATTTTGGCGAAAGATATAATGTGCCAAAGGCAAATCAGTATACCGATTATCGTGAGATGATTGAGAAAGAAAACCCGGATATTGTCAGTGTTGCTACACAGCCAGAACATCGAGCGGAAATTGTCATATATGTGGCAGAACATGGTGCAAAAGCAATTTATGCAGAAAAAGCTATGGCATCCTCAATGGATGAAGCTGCAGCAATGGTTTCTGCTGTTGAACAGAATAACGTAGCTTTCAATCTTGGCACCAATAGACGTTGGGAAAATGGTTTTGATAAGATGAAAGAGATCATTGATAGTGGTGAATTGGGGAAGCTGCGTACTCTTATTATCTATTCAAATGGTACACTATTCAACTCTGCAAGTCATCATCTTGATCTTATCTTAAGATTGAATAGTGATGTATCTGCAACTTGGGTTACAGGTTATCTCCCTCAAGGCAATTCGATTTTTGACGGTGATATACTCCAAGTTGACCCAACTGGTGGTGGAACAATTCAATTTGAGAACGATGTAACTGCACATGCATTACTTACTCCTCGTGGTAGTGAATGGGAGGCAATTTGCGATGGTGGTACAGTAACCTGTTGGAACAATGGGTGGCAGTGGCATGTACGTAAGCAGCAAGATGTCCCCGGTTGGCGTGGATGTAATGTACCAGACACGTTCCCTGAATTTGCCCGAGAAAGTAGTACAGCAAACTTGATTAAAGATCTCGTTCACTCCTTAGATACAGGTGAACCTACACGAGGAGGCGTTCGATGCGCATACGCCAGCACAGAACTGATCTTCGGTATAATTGAATCACACCTTAATAACGGTGCCAGAATCCCATTACCACTTGAGAATTCAAAAATACGTTTAGATAGAAATCCGTCAGCAAGACAACCCCGAGTTGAGTAAAATTAACCATATTTAACAAGAATGTGGTTAATCATTCCACAATAAATATATATCTGGTAACTCTAAATTGAATCAGACCATTACATATCTTCTATTAGGAGGATTCTAAAATGAAACATGCTTTATATTATTTGAGTGTCATTCTAACAATAATGTGTGTAACAATTGCCTATGCTGTACACGATGAGGATAAAGGACCAGAAAAGTTTGGTAGTTATGAATTCAAAGAGCAAGATATCAAAGCTGCAACGGATGCCTGTGAAGCCGGTGGTAAGCCTGGACCTGAGTATGTTCCCACTGTTCGGGATAAACAACCGAATTTAGCATTATTGAAAGATGCCAAACCAGAAGCATCTTCTCAATTAAATGGTTGGTGTCCTCAACGCCACTGCATAGAATATCTTAATGATGGTTTTTATAATAACTGTCGAAGTTGGATTATTGGTGCATTACCTGGATGGGCACAGATAGATATCGGGGCAGTTGCAAATGTAAACACAATCTATTTTGGTAGTGATCATTCACAAGGATTTCTTGATAGAATGGCAAAGGACTTTGATATCCTTGTTGCTACAGCGAAGGCAGATCCAAACTCCGAAGCTGGCACATGGAAAAAGGTGTATACACACAAAGGAGATAACATTAGCAAAACCACAGAATTTACCTTTGACGATGTGGAAGCAAGATGGGTTCGTATTCACATACGAACCAATGCTGGTACACGTATTGATGAAATAGAAATATATGGTGGTAGTGATCCCATGGCAGTTGATCCAACAGCTAAAATGACAACTGTTTGGGGACATATAAAAACAAATAAATACTAATCAAACTTTATAATGAGGTGATAATAATGCGGTATGTAATATTGCTGGCACTCATATTATGTGTCAGCACAAGTTATTCTGAGATTCTATTTCAAGACGATTTTGAGAGTGGGAAAATAGACAAAGCCAAATGGACAGCACAAGGTAGTTGGTTAATCGAGAACAATAATGATGAGCATGATGTTCTTGGTAAGAAGGTCCTTGATGTTTGGGGTGGCGGTGTTGGTCTTAGTACAGAAGATTTTCCTGCGGAGTTGGACTATTACGCAGATTTCAAAACAATGGATGGTGGTCTGACAGGATTTGTTTTCCATGGACAAGATGGAAATAACATATACATGCATCAGGTCTCCACAGCTGGGTCAGGACACACACCTCAACATATCAGATGGCACAGAAGAGTTGGTGGCGGTTGGGCAGTAGATGCCAAACCATTTGAGGATAAAAAGAATCGTGAAAGGGATGTTTGGTATCGAGTTAAATTTGAAATACGTAACAGTCATAACTTTAAAGCATTTATCGGTGAGGTTGGTGCAGAACTAAATGAGCTTACTCTTGTCAGCGAATGGACAGATACCAACAAAGCCTTTGACAAAGGTAAAATTGGGTTTAGGATGAGTGGTGGTAATCGTGCCGGAGAGCACGCACAATATGATAATATTGTCGTTTCCACACCTGGATTTGATATCTTTTCAGTTGAACCTAAAGATAAACTTGCTGTGACTTGGGGTGGTTTGAAAGACCATTAAACGTAAAAACTGGTTTAAATTAATATTTTCATATTGATTCTATAAAAGTTAATTAAAAGTCCTATTTATGCTATAATCTGCAAGGATAAAATTAATCACTTATCAATATTATTGAATATACTCTGTAATCAAATTCGTATATTTAACTGATTGTCATTTCTTAAAAGGAGAATACATAGTAATGAAGTATTTCATGTGTTTAGTTATGATTTTATTTGTTGGAACCGTTTCTGCTGAGATTCTATTTCAAGATGATTTTGAAAGCGGAAACATTGACGATTCAAAATGGGCTGCTCAAGGAAGTTGGCTGATTCAAGATAATGGTGATGGTCATGCTGTATTGGGTAACCACGTCATTGATGTTTGGGGTGGTGGAGTTGGTCTAAGTGTAACCGATTTTCCATCTGATTATGATTATTACGCAGATTTTAAAGCAATGGATGGAGGTTTAGCAGGTTTTGTATTCAACGGAACTGATGGTAACAACATTTATATGCACCAAGTATCCACAGGAGCATCAGGTCATACTCCTCAACATATCCGCTGGCACCGTAGAGTCAATGGCGGTTGGGCAGTTGATGCTCTTGGATTCCAAGACGACGTTGACCGTGATGCAAATGTTTGGTACCGTATCAAATTTGAAATTCGTTCTGGACACGAATTCAAAGCCTACATCGGACCCGTTGGTGGAAGTGTTGATGAACTTGAGCTTGTGAGTGAATGGACTGATTCACAGAATGCACATCCAAAAGGTAAAATTGGCTTCCGCATGAGTGGAGGTGACAGATCAGGTGAACACGCTCAATTTGACAATGTAATTGTTGTAACACCAGATTTTAATCCAACACCTGTTGAACCAAAAGGTAAAGCCGCAGTAACATGGGGCAACCTAAAGCGTAAGTAATGAATAAGAATTCATCTACGGATGCAACTATCAACAATGACTCCGCAGCAATAGGTATCATTGGTGCGGGTAGGATGGGAAGACATCACTACAATGCAATCACCAGTTATGGTGCACATGTTGTTGCTGTTCACGATGTTCATCTTAAGGCTGCACAAGACCTTGGAACAGAAGCGAAGTCTAAGGTAATAACAGATTCGTTAGATGAATTTTTTGATATAGAATTAGACGGGGTGGTGATAACAACACCACCCCCCGTACGTTTAACACCGATCCAGATGGCTTGTGAACGGGATATACCCATATTGGTTGAGAAACCTCCTGCGTATGATGTGTCTGAAGGAAGGAAATGCCTTGAATGTATTGAGAAATCAAATAGCATTGCAGCTGTAGGATTTCAACTACGGTATCACCCACTGTATGAACGACTCAAGAGCATAATTGCTTCAGAAACAATTCATCTTGTGAGAACTGTTTGTACAATAAACTACTATCTTGATTTTCAAATGCCTCCATGGTTTTTGCAGTCAGAGATTAGCGGTGGTCCATTAGCCGAACAAGCAATTCATGTTTTAGATTGTGCCCGTTATGTATTAGGAGATCCAAAACCTATACAAGCACACGCTCTTGCAATAAAGAATATGGCATTAGAACGAGATGAATTTGATGCTGAAAATGCTATACAGATGACTTACGAGATGGATAACGGTGTATTCGGAACACATATGAATCATTGTGGTACAGAAGGTTTCTGTTTTGATGTTGAGGTACTAGGACCACATTTACGACTACAAGCTACCATGGCAAATAACGCCATTCGGGGTTATCTTAATGGTGAGAAAATAGATGAACCTGCTATATCACAAAATAGTATCGGTTTAGACAAAACTGGGGCATGGATTCGTGCAATTGAAACAGGTGATGAAACACTAATCCGTTCATCTTTTTCTGATGCTTTTCACACCCTAAGCCTCATTGATGCTGCAATACAAAGTCGTAATACAGGAAGATTTATTAAGGTGGAGGAATTATAATGGTTGACTGGATGTATTATCGGAATAGCTGAACCTCTTGTAAAAAAGCTCAAGAGGTACTTGAGTCACATAACATTGAAGCGGAAAATCGGACTGATGCAAGAAAAGAGAAATTAGAAGCAGATGCAGTATGGGATTTACTGGGATCTGCAGAACAGGTAGTTATCGCAAAAGGTAAGAGTGTTGAAACCTTCCAACCAGATGAAGCAAATCAGGAATCTATCATAAAAGCAGTATTAGGACGAAGTGGGAGTTTACGCGCACCTACTATTCGTATAGGTGATGTGTTTTATGTTGGTTACAATGAGACGCTCTACTCCGAAATACCATTCGGCAATTAGAACTAATAACAATGGCAATTCAAAAGATATTAATCACCGGTGCTTCTGGTTACCTTGCACAATTTATCATTGAACGACTCCACACTGAATACCAATTAACTCTTGCTGACATTGTAGAACCTGATCGAAAGTATGATGGGGCAACATTCAGAAAAGTTGATGTAACTGAAACCTCTGAAATTGTAGACGCGTGTGCAGAACAGGATGCCGTCATCCACCTTGTTGCTTTAGTCCGTGAACGACATGGAAAACCTCTATCCTTATATGCTGATATCATGGTAAAAGGAACGTGGAACGTTGCGGAAGCTTGTGTTCAACAACGTGTTGAGAAATTAGTTAATATATCCAGTATTTCTACTTGTCCACCTGCACCAGGGGTTGATTTGCCGTATAAAGTTGGGGATGATTTTAAGTTTGGTGGTGGGGATCTCTTTTATTCTCTATCAAAATATCTTGGAGAGCAAATTGGATTAGCCTATCATCAAGCACACGGTTTAAAGGTAATCCATGTCCGCCCAGGAGTTATTGCCGGGGATGGTTTAAATCCTGGTCCTTCAGAACCTAATAATGTAACAGATCCTTGGTTTGTCTATGTTGATCCGAGAGATGTTGCACAATGTGTTGTCCGTGCTATAGAATCCGAAGAAGTATCGTACGGTGCGTATAATGCAGTGGCAGGACGAAACGATTCACGATTTGATTGGAAGAAATCTAAAGATGATTTGGGATATTCCCCGAACACAATTGGGAGGATATTCCAGATAGTAGTCAGTGACTTATAATTGTTCAACCACCCCATTTAAGATTATGTCACTAAGCAGTTTCTTCAGTTTGAATAGAGGTATCTTCCTCTAATTGTGATATTCTCTGATCTAAAGTCTGTTGTTGTTTCCCTAATCTAAACAAATAAAGCATAAAGACTAACCAGATAACAAGATATGCAGAAACCAGGAATTTGAGTCTTCTCTGCTGTCCAGTTTCAAGTTTCTCAACAGTAAGGAATACGGCTTTTTCAACAATATTCCTATTTTCAGGAGTCACTTTGATTTGGGATATTGCTTCATCAATGGCTTTATTTACTGTGTCTTGATCCAATGTCGGCACTTGGATTGTGGCAAACAAAAGACCCAATACAATAACAGAACTGACTATAATTGTTATACGTATCAAGATGTCTCCTCAAGATGTTTACGTCGAATTATCTCATACCGTTCATTTGTCTTTGTTATCCTATATTGTAATATAAAGAGTATTGAAAGAAGAATTATAAATGCGATTAAGACAAAGATCCAAGTATGTAATATAGTAGGTTCAACATCGACTTTTGCGCCACGCTTTGGATGTGCTTTTTCTTCCCATAATTTCGTTGCAAAATGAACTATTGGAACATCAAGGAATGCTATTATCCCAAGAACAGCAGAGGAGATTCTACGTTTGTCATCCAGGAGTGCGGACCGTAGAATAAAGTAACTGATATACATAAGCCAAAGGACAAGTGTACTCGTGAGTCTGGCTTCCCAGTTCCACCATGTATTCCAAGCATATTTAGCCCATATAGGTCCAGAGAGGAGTACAATTGTACAAAAGACTAATCCAATTTCAGCAGCAGCAGCAGCACGAAGATCATAATCAGGATTACGTTTAATTAGATACAATAGGCTAAAAAGAAAGTTTACACCGAAGGCAACATAGAGAGTCATAGCAGCGGAAACATGAAAAAAAAAGATCTTCTGTACCTCCAGCATAGTTCTTTCTACCTCAGCATATCCAAAAATTAGATAGATTGATAAGAATATGAGTATTGCAGCAAAAGCGTATAAGGTGTGCGTTCTATCTAACCATTGATCAAGTCTCCGTGGATTTGAAACATTCGTTGTTATAGCATTTCCCATATCCCACTCCCTGTAAGAATTTCAGGTCCATCAGGTAGTATAGCCACCGTATGTTCAAAAAATGCAGATAAACTTCCATCTGAGGTTACTATACTCCAACCATCCTCTAACATATTCACATCAGGATTACCTTGGTTTACCATAGCTTCAATGGCAAGCACCATCCCCGCTCTTAAACGAACTCCTTTACCTGGCGAACCGGATGTTGGTACTTGAGGTTCTTCATGTAGATTGCGTCCAATTCCATGTCCAGAAAAGTTTTGTATCACTGAAAAACCTTCTGATTCTGCTACATTTTGAAGCTGAAAAGATACATCACCAATACGGTTACCCGGTTTCGCTTCTGATATTGCTGCATATAAAGATGCTTTTGATACATCCAGCAATTTCTGTGCTTCTGGTGAGATATTTCCAACGGGGAAGGTATAAGCGTTATCACCGTGAAAGCCATCTATACTCACTGCGGTATCCACACCGATGATATCACCGTTACCAAGTTCTTCGCTCTTTTTTGGGATTCCGTGTATGACCGTGTTATTTACAGAGACACAAATTGTGGCGGGATAGGGTTCATGTCCGGGGATTGCATAGTTTAGGAAAGAAGAGGTGGCGTTTTGATTTTCAATTGCTTTACGGGATTCCATTTCTAATTCATAGGTTGTAATACCGGGTTCAATAGCGTCAGCAATTGTTTGTAGAACTTGAGCAGCAGCTTGACCACTCCGTTTCATTTTCTCGATTTCTGAACGATTTTTGATTCTAATTTTTTGCATTTTTCTTACGCAATAGTTTGTGAAAAATTAGATATACTTATTCTCATATTGAAGTATGTTTGCCAAAACCATTTACTAAATAACCTTATATCAAGCAATTTCTCCAATTAATGTATGTGCTGTTGTGGAATGAATTGTTACATTGACAATATCACCGATCTTTGCATTCTCTTTTGGGAATACAGTTGTTTTGAATGTATCTGATTTTCCATGAAATTCTTCATCATTACGTCGACTATTTCCTTCAACCAATACAGGTACGGTTGTCCCAATTGATGCTGAGTTGATATCCGCAGAAATATCTTCTTGTAGGTCTATGATTTCATTCAATCGTCTGGCTTTTTCAGATTCAAGCACATCATCCGATAGCATCTTATTAGCTAACGTTCCTTCACGATCTGAGTATTTGAACATAAATGCAGAATCAAATCTGACTTCTTCCATAAGTTTATAAGTCTGTCTAAAGTCGTCCTCAGTTTCTCCACAAAATCCGACAATGACATCCGTAGAAAGTGCAATCTGTGGCACCCTATCTCGTAACTTATAGATTATATCACGGTATTGTTCAACTGTGTATGTGCGACGCATATTCTGCAAAACCCGTGTTGATCCTGATTGTAATGGAAGATGTAACTGTTTACATACCTCTGGACAGTTTTGTAATGCATCTATCATACTATCAGTAGCATCAGCAGGATGGGGGGAAGTGAATCTGACACGTTCAACACCATCTACTCCTGAAATACGCCATAAGACTTCACCAAAATCATGCATACCATCGTTATATGAATTTACTGTTTGTCCAAGTAGAACAATTTCTTTGAAACCTTCATCTACAAGTCTCTTAACATCATCTATAAGTAGTTCTAATGAAATACTTCTTTCTCTCCCTCTTACAAATGGAACAATACAGAATGTGCACATTTTATCGCATCCACGTTGGATAGTTAACCATGCCCTGATTCCTTCTTTACGAATAGGTGCGATGTCAGCATAGTCTTCGTTTTTATCTAACTGTAAACTGAGAAACGGATCGCCAGTAACAACTGCATTTAGAGCCAACGGTAGATTTCGATATGCATCCGGTCCCATTACAAGATCAACATAAGGTGCAGCTTCTAACAGTTTGTCGCGCAGATGTTGTGCCATGCATCCACAGACCCCAATAATCAGATCCTCTTTACGGCGTTTTCGATGATTTAAATGTACCAATCGATTAATTACTTTAGTCTCAGCATTTTCACGAATGGCACAAGTATTTAGTAGGATAACATCAGCATCATCAATATGTGAAACAGTTTTGTGGCCAGCTTGTGTAAGAATACCTGACATTAACTCGGTATCGCTGACATTCATCTGACAGCCATAAGTCTCAATATAAACATTGCGAGTAGATTGACCAGAATCATTTGATGTATTGTTATTTACATCAGTGTTCTTATACATCAATTTCTCGTCTGGCAAAGATGAGGAATTAGGAATATATATGGGTAGTGGTGATCTATTTTTCATGAGTTAGAGAACGATTTTCCAGTAAGAGTATTAATGTTTCTCATTCATATATTTTGTAAAGTGTTTTTGTACATCAAAGGTAAATAGATCCCCAAGATAGACCAAAAAACGAAAATTAAATGCCTGCTTTACGTCTGGATTGAGGGTCAATGGTGAGTACTGAGCAGACAAGTATCCACGTTGTGTATCTACGGAATGAAAAACTGTTTTACCATTAGAGTTATCAGGTAGAATTGCACTCCCAACTGGAGTATCATTAATAATACCACACAATGTTCCCCAGTCTGCTTCTTTTCCGTTTACTTCAGATTCTCCGATTCTACCTTCGGAATCTGCTACCTTCCTATGCTCCATATCAACAGCATTATAACTCAGACCCAGACCGTCCTCAAACAACAGAGTATCTGAATTAGTGGACATTTCTACTGATAGATCTATAATCCGAACACCATCTTGGAGGGGATAGAGATAGATATTATTTGTCTGTAGTAATTTTAGTTCCGAGGATTCCCAAATGACTGAATTTGTAAACTCCACCACATCTTCTATTTCGGAGGGTGTTTGATTAATCAAGTCGGTAATTTTGGTTAATTTAACAGGATTCCTTTTTATATTAAGTACTGTTCGAAATGAAAAAGAGAGTCCTGATGGATATTTCTGTTCCGTTCCTTCTATCTCGTTAGTCATCAACTCTCCATTTGGTGCATAGACGGGATGAAAGTATGGATGCCATACAGATTCACCATAATGATAGGTGAGTATAGATTCTCCATCCTCAGTGATAGAAACTGTACTTCCAGGATCCATGTCCAACATAAATTCCATGTGCTATATTATAACATGCATGCCCTCTTTTTGCAAACACCATAGAGTTTGCCTCCCATAACTCTTGCTTGTTATCAATGTAGGTATTGGATATAATTAAATTTAGTATGATAATCATAGAAAAGCATTATTGCTTTGAAAGGAGAAATATAGATGAAACCAAAAATCGGCATTCCAGTAGTGAACAGGGATGGTAGTCATGATTTCGCAAATTATGTGAATACATTGGAGGAATTCGGAGGAGAGGTAGTACTATTAATTCGTGATGAAAAGTCAACTGAAGAACAGATTGACGACATCCAAGGACTCTTATTGCCTGGTGGCGGAGATATAGATCCAGATTATTATGATGAAGAAATGGATCCAAGAACACAATATGTGAATATAAACCGCGATGAATTGGAATTTGACTTGTATGAAAAGGCTATTGAGAAGGACATTCCTGTTTTCGGTATCTGTCGGGGAATTCAAGTCATGAATGTAGCGACAGGTGGTAGTCTTCACCAACATATAGACTCACATTCAAAAAGAGGAGATGGAACGGATTCAGAACATACAATAAAAATTGAATTAGAACAAGAGAATTTAATTGGTAGAGTAATAGAAATGGAGATGGATGGAGTTAATTCTGCCCACCATCAGTCTGTGAAGAAACTGGGAGAAGGTTTTGTTGTGACAGCATTATGTACAATTGATGATACCGTTGAGGCTATAGAGGATCCGAGTAAAAGGTTTGTGGTTGGAGTGCAATATCATCCAGAAAGGATGACTACTTCAGGTGAATTTAAGGAGCACAGACGCAAATTATTCAAAGCATTTATAGAAGCCGCAACAGAATATAATGGTAGGTAACGCCAGTTTGATAATAAAAAATGTCAGTTCGACAAACAGAACTTCGCCCTGAAGATAGTCTTTGTAGCACAAACTTTCCAGTTTGTGCACTCTGGTGTTAACTAAAAGTTCGGGTTACAATGTGTCTTATCAAACTCACGTTAGGTAAGTCTAAATGTTAAAAAGTAGCAATCAGTGAAAATCGGTGTGTTAATCCCAAGACACCAAAAGGAATAAGTGCATAATCTATTTGAAATCGTTTGAGAGTTAATCCAAATCCAGAGCGAAGACCTGATAAAGCACCTAAGTCATTTCCTCCAAATGTATATTTATACCCAGTTCTGATTTGCAATACATTAGCAATATTATATGCTATTCCAGCACCTACTCCATTGTCATTATCTGTAGGACGTATGAAGTCTATAGATAATACACAAGCATCATCCCACAAAGTATATGCTGCACCTAATCTGAGTGTGAAAGGCAATTCAAATGCATCTTCAACATATTGAACTCGTGGACCAACGTTTTGCGCGTTAAAACCTATTGAAACAGGAACCTGTGTGAATGTATATAATCCACCGAAGTCAAATGCAATTCCAGTACCATTCTCGTCAGCTATCTGTTCTCGTAGGTATTTTGCATTAAAACCCAATGCCATGGTACGGATTTTCCGTGCGTATGATACCGCTATTGCCAAATCGTAGGGTCTAAAAACAGTAGTTTCATTCCCATCTTGATCACGTCCTTGCAATTCTCCAAATGATAAAAAATTAGCACTTACTCCAGTGATATCATTGCTGGTAAGAGGAAATGCAAAACCGACAAATTCATGATTGATTCCAGCAAACCATTCATTATGCATTAACGCGAGTCCTGGTCTTTGTAGTCTTACGAGACCAGCTGGATTCCAAAAGGATGCGTAAATATCATCAGTGGCAGCCACCTGAGATTCACCCATCCCCATACCTTTTGCCCCAACCCCGATTTTTAGGAACGTCATAGCGCGTGTGCCTGCATTTTCGTGTATATCGGTGTTATCCGCAGAAACAAATCTACCTATGAGTGTAAAGGTTATGATCAGGATAAATGCAACGATTCGCTCCATATAATAGTCAACTCCATTCACAACAGATATTGGTTAATTTTAAAATTAGACATAAATTATTATATTTGATGGTCATTAATCAATTTTCTTCAAAAAATGCATAATTAATATATCACATATATTGGTAGTAGTCAACCTACAGCAACTAATGGGGTGTGTAAACTTTTTGTCACCATAGGTATTAATTTATTCATTAGTCTCTTCTGTAGGAGGGAACTCCGATTCCCGACTCTTCTCTTCCTCTTCGTAGGGGCGGGGTCTACCCGCCCGATATTTGTATCGCAATCTTCATCAAGATTAACTTTTAAATTCGGTAATTTTCATATTTCTAAAACCCGGTAGGTGCGGTTTCCTAACCGCACCATAGGCGTCAATTTAGCGGTTTTTTGTAGCATTTTCAAGATATTCCAATGTTGTTTTTCTATTAGCTCTTCTTTCAATGTAGCACCCGTTTTCGAATACTTGTTTTATCTCATCAAATGTCTCTCTAAGATGTCTCTTTGACTTGCGAAAGCTTATTGTGATTGTGCGTGTGTAGGACGTAATAAGCTCTACTGTTTTCGATAAACTATGCCGTAAACATCGCCATCCTATGACCAACATCACCCAATGCCGAATGATTGCAGCGATCAGTTTAGCATATATTTCACATAGAATACGATACGGTTTTTTACTTCGTGATGTGTCTACTTTTCCAAGGCTTTTAAAGCACTTAAATATCAACTCGATCTGCCATCGAATCCGCGCAATGACACATATCTGTTCAGCGGTGAGTTGATCCGTTCCAATATTTGTAATGTAGATATTCCAACCTGCGAGTTGGAGTCGTGCCTGTGATGCTTGTGTATGCTTTCGTTTAGCACGATAGTTGATATCTCGTCGTCGTTTTTCGGTTTCTTCTTCGGAGAGTCTCTGAGCTACTAATCTTACTTTCATCCGCTTTTTTGAACCTATGAAAATATCTGTTTCGATAATGTTTTCGGTCTGAAACTTGAGCCATTTATGTAAACAAAGAGGCTTTCCTGTATTGTCAAAAACCGAACACCTAACTTTATACCGTGAAATCCAAAAGACCCCTTCGTCCGTAAGTTCTTGAAGGGTTTGTAGCGAAAAATAACCGAGATCCGCAAGGCGTAAACTCCCTTGGGGGAGCCGGTCAATCTGTTTTTCTACAGTGCTATCAGCGGTGATGCCGTTGGTGAGTTGAAAGTGTTCGAATGTCCCTGTAGCAACATCGAAGCGTAGATGGAGTTTCAGTTCGGATTTGTTCGGATAATCCTTTTTACTGGCACCTTCCCAAATATCGTGAAGCGTATCAGGGAGTGTTATCCAGGAACTATCTTGTATATAGATACCGTTGAACTGTTCAAGGAGTGGGAGAACTTGTGGATCCGCAGAAATCACTTCGGACGCAGCCGCGTCAAGGATTGCTTTGAGGGTTTGTGCAGCTTCAGCAGTAAATCGTTGTTCAATCGCTTGTCGTGAGATTGGAGTACCGAGAGAAGCAGCAGTATGTGTAAGTTGAGTATAGGTGGCATCAGGATTTTCTAACCAACTATAAATAAGTGTCTGAGCAAAATGACTCCCCGCAAGTTTTCGATTTCTTTTGCAAAATCCTGTTTCAAGGGCTGCTTCATCAGCAATGGTTGTTAGAATCTGTTGCATTTTTTCAGGAACCTGTGATAATGTATTCATTGGAAACACCTCTTGTATAAAGTAAAAGGTAATATTTTTATACATTATATAGGAGGTGTTTTCACTTAACAATAATTATTATTGAAAAATCAGACATCCTTTTTCTAAAATTGACGCCTATAGTGCGGTTAGGAAACCGCACCTACCAGCTCTGGGTCCAAATTACCTATTTTATTTTTTTAACTTCATACGGGACTACAACTTTTTCGCTAATTTGTTCTATTTAGTGATATGTCGTAATGTAAATGTCAATTGAAAATGGTATCAGTATAATGATATTATTTCGTTCCTTATGTAGTCCTTTCTTTGACAGATAGTATTCTTAATCTGTATATTTTTCACTTTATTATTGATAAATTATTGTTGTATTTGCATTTTATGCAACCTTTGCATCGAAATTAAGTGTCTTTGTATTATGAAACATTCATTTGGAGAAGACAGATGGAAGCTACCGATTATCAATTGATAAAACAGACATTATCTGGTGATCAAGATGCATTTACTATTTTAGTGCAGAGATACCAGAAACGTGTCCACGCGCTTGCATGGCGTAAGATTGGTGATTTTCATATTGCTGAAGAGATTACACAAGACACTTTCCTTAGAGCTTATAGAAAACTCAACACATTGAAGAATCCCCAGTTGTTTGCCGGATGGCTCTATGTGATAGCAAATCGCATGTGTGATACATGGTTAAGAAAGTCCCCGCAAAAAATGGAATCCTTAGAAACTGTTCCAATTGTTCAACTTGAGGAACAGCATTATTCTGATTATGCGTCAGCACAACGAGAAGAACGCGTATCAG
Organism: Candidatus Poribacteria bacterium; assembly: GCA_965205025.1. Taxonomy (GTDB): domain Bacteria; phylum Poribacteria; class WGA-4E; order WGA-4E; family WGA-3G; genus MSPOR6. The sequence goes on along the minus strand of CBDBFU010000028.1, from coordinate 218,632 downwards.
AAAAACGGATTGCTCTTGTTCAACGTCTCCTCCAAAAGTTACCAGAAAGCGAACGAATTGTAGTGACACTTCATTATCTCGCTGATAGTCCAATTAAAGAGATAAGTGAGTTTTTAGGTGTATCGTTGAATACAGTAAAAAGCCGTCTTCATCGTGCGCGTAGGCGTTTAGCTAAGGAGGATCGTATGGTACGTGAGACTTTAGGGGGTTTCCAACCCTCAGTAGACTTAACAGAGAACATTGTTAGAACAATCAAAGAAACTGGCATACAGATTGATCCCTCGTCTTCAGGTGGCAAACCAGTTATGCCTTGGATTATAACAACTTCAACGTTTTTATTGGTTGCATTGATGCTTGGATTTGGTTCACAACGTCAGGCTGTATTTCAGAAACCGTACAATATAGAAGCAACATCTGAGATGTCAGTAGACATTGTAGATGCCAGTGTATTTTCAAATTTACCCTCTGATCCTAATGTTAAGAATCAGATTGGAACAGTAGATGCTGCAGATGAAAGTGATGACAATAGTGACAAACAGAATAACAAGGAAAATTATTCGGCTTCTGGTCATATCATAGATGAGAAAGGAAATCCAGTTGATGATGTCAAGATCGCAATTATGCCTGTTGAAGACGGTAATGGAGCTTGGTTTCCACAAGAAGTATCAGATGATAGTGACTGGCCTGATGACCCATTAGCATATCCAGCAGAAATTAATACAGACGGTAGTTTCCATATACCGACTCTATACACAGAACCAGTGTTATTGGGAGTGTTACCATTCTACGAACCGGATTCTGAAATCATAAAAATAAAAACTAAGGGAATGACCTTCTATACTGTTGGAAGTGGAAGGGGGCGTGGAATTGTATTTGCTGCTAAAACCAGAGAAAAACTTCACAACATTGAAGTTACAGTTCGTCAATTCATAGAAGTCAAGGGAAAGGTGTTACAAGTAGATGGTACACCAGTTGCCAATGAACGAATTAAATTCAAAGTAAAACATTTGGATTTAGATGGTGATGAAAGCGGGGTTTCATGGGGACAAAAGACAGATATTGCTGGGAACTTTGTTCAATTTATCTGGCATCAATTAGATGGTCCTGGATTTTACATTATGTCAATTGAATATAAAACACAAAGGGTGTTATTAAAACCGATAATTGTAAAACCTAATGAACGGAAATATGAAGTAACCTTTACCTTGGCAGAACCGATATTACCGAATATTCAAGAGGAACCTCAATTCCAAGCAAATGCATCAGTTCATAGTGGAATTGACGCACGAGATGTTTGGGTTGTTAATCCTGCAAATGGACATGCCTATAAGAAAATCAGTTGTACCAGTCCAGAAGATGCCATTCTACAAGCAAAGGATGAAGATGCGTATCTTGTTACGATAAATGATGAAGAAGAACAGAAGTGGATAAGTAAGGTTTTCAATCCGAGGCGTCTATTAATTGGTCTTACTGATATAGATGAAGAGGGACAATGGCAATGGCAGAATGGAGATACTCTTGAATATACCAATTGGGGAAAGTTTGAACCTAACGATGACAACGGTGATGAGGATTATGTAGTTTTGAATGGTGAGAAATGGGAAGATATTGGTCCAGAAAATGTTGGATGGCGTTGGATGCAAACAGCTTTAATAGAAAAAAATGGCGGGAACTTTGAGTAGTTTCAACTTAGGAATATAGACTCATAGTTAATATGGAGGCAATAATGATTAAAAAGGGTTTTAGAGAAAAGACAATTGTAATGTTTCTAATAATACAGACACTCTTCAGTATATTCATACTACTCGGTATTTGTCAGGAAGGTACGGGGACAGTATCGGGACGTGTAGTTGATACAGAAGGTAATCCCATGGCTGAATTACCAGTTTATATCGCTCCTCTTGAAATTGATGATGGAGATACATTTTCACTTTATCTTCCTTATGACTATTTTGAAATGAATCGAACTGAGACGAATGCGGATGGAAGTTTTTCTATAACGGGTATTCCACCAGGACCACATTATTTTGGGGTCTTATCAAAAAATATCGACCAACGTTTACCAGATAATTATTTATGATTTTCTTAAAGATTATCTGACATGGTATGACAAAGGATTCAATCCAGACTATATTGATGGTTTTACTCAAACTAATTTTGGCTTTCAAGAGAACGATTTTGAACCTGATGTTAAAGTGGTCTCTCTCCGTATAAATGATATAGATTTTTATCCTAGGAATGATTTTAATGAAATTGGTTTTGGGATTGATCCTGATATACATATCAAGAACGTTGAGGTAATTGTGCGACCTCGTATGCGGATTCGGGGACGTGTCATGTTTAAGGATGGTACACCACTCTCAAATGCACGTATTCAGATTGCCCTTAAACACCGTTATGAAGATGATAGTGGAAGAGGCACTGGAGGTGGAGGAGTTGGCATTTGGATTGATGATAAAGGCAATTTCGTCCAATATCTGCGTAATCGGCATAAGACTGTAATTTACACATTGTCATTAGGGTATCAGAGATTAGAGACTCCTCCTGAAGAGGTGCGTCTTGAACCTGGACAACGGCTTGATGGGTTAACATTTACATTTGATAGTGATCCAATTCCACCAATACCGTTGCCACCAAAGATGAAAACGGTAAAAGATGAAAAACAACAATCCCCAACACCAGAACAATCTCCGCTACCAGTGTCTAATGAGGTATGGATCGTTAATCCCTTAAATGGACATGCCTATAAAAGAGTTATATGCAGAACACGAGATGAGGCAATTGCTCAAGCCAAAAAAGAAAAAGCACATCTTGTAGCGATTAACGATTCCAAGGAGCAGGAGTGGTTAGGTGCGGTATTTGGACATACATTTTATTGGATAGGGTTAAGTGCTGACAGAAAAGATGGTAAATGGAAATGGGATAATGGTGAAGGCGTCACGTTTGAAAATTGGTTGCCACATGATTATTTCTCTGAATCATCTGAGATAAGTGAAAGAATCCATACCGTAACTACTTTTGCAGATGGAAAGTGGTATGCAGTCCATCCGGAGAGTGTAATGGTGAAGATGACTGAGATGGCAATTATTGAAAAAGATAGATATTTATCGGATATAAAACCTGAGAAAGAAGGGGAAGAAATGTAGGTATGATTTTGGATTCAATGTCGAATTCGTGTCTGAGATAGAACGTTGGATTCAACCCTAAATGGACGTATTGCATTTGACAGGTATGAGTTTTTGTCGCAAACTAAATGAAGATTAATTTTTTAAATCGGTAATTCAGGAGAAATATCCAGTGCGGTGAATCAACGGTATGAATGCCATAAGGCATTCCCCGGGAAACCGCACCTACCGGGTTTGGGAAAAATAGAATTACCGAAATATTTACTTAATCCTCATAAAGTTTGCGGTACAAAGATCGAAATTCTTTAGTGATTATATCACGAATTACACTGTTTACACAGAGAATACGGGTATTCTAAACAACTATACATAGCCATTACGTTCCTATGGGATTTAATCCAAACGAAATCAACCCTATGGTCTGCTTTGTAAGTAGTCCATAGGGTTGATTTAATTATCCTTTATTTCAAAACCTATGATTCTAACCGCATTGGCATGATGATACATGTGTGGGTGTCATCGCTCTGCGGTTTCACAGCAAATTGTGTAAATTCCCCGGAAAACTCTATGATAAGAGAATCAGTTTCGATGTGTGCTATGACTTCAGTGAGAACCCGTGCATCAACACCGATCCGTACACTTCCAGTACTTGATTCTACTTCGACAGTTTCGCGTGCTTCACCGAGTTCTGGAGAGTTTGCTGAAATAGTTATGCGTTCTGGATCAATCTCTAAACAGATTAAATAGTTCTTAGGGTTTGAAAGTAATGCCACTCGTCTTGTTGCTCGCAATAATAGTTCTTTTGTAACAACAGCACGTCCTTCTGATGATTCAGGAATTACACCTTGGTAATTGGCATATTCACCCTCAACCAAACGGGTTGTGAGTGTGGTATTGTCATTTGCCAGTAGAAGTTGATTTTTTGCCAATGCGATCTTAACTTCACCAGATTCAGCAAATGTCCTTTCAATCTCTCTGACAGCCTTTAATGGTACGATAAAGCCGCTTGATTCATCAGGAGTATTTAGCGGATCACAATGTGTCAGTGCGAGTTGTTTTGTTCCATCAGTTGCGACAATTTCAGTTTTATCCTCAAGAATATTAAAATAAAGGCTGTTGAGTAGGTAACGGACCTCATCTCTGGATGCAGCAAATTCGGTTTTGTGAATTACAGAATTCAAGATATTTCCGTCTATAATTATTGATTCTCCATCAACAGATGGTATTTCAGGGAAGTCTTCATCTGAAAGCCCAATCATTTTATAGACTCCTTCTCCACATGTTAATTCGACACGATCGTTTGCTGTGGTAGCCAATTCAATTGGTTTACTTGGTAATTCTCTCACTAAATCAGTGAATTTTTTTGCTGAAACAGTGATTGATCCTTCTTCCTTGATTGTGCCTAACACAACAACTCTTATACCAACTTCCAAGTCGGTAGCGGAAAACTCGATTTTACCGTTTTCTGCCCGGATGAGAACATTTTGTAGAATTGGCAAAGTATTGCGTTCACTTGCTACACCTTGTACAACTTGTAGTGAATATAAAAGTTCATCTTTTTCAAATGATAGTTCCATATTAATAGCTCCTATATACTGGTGTCATTGATAAGAAATAAAACTTACACAATATCCATAGGTTGGTATGTTTTAGAAATTAGTTCAAAATGTGTAAGCTAAAATAATAGAGTTTTATCCATAAGTTCCTAAGTCTAATGTGTGTTTAATTGTTTGATGTGTTCCTATTGATATAAATTCTATTAGGAATTATACATTAGAATAGCAGAAATTGAGAAAACAAGAGTAAGTGTATTTCAAACTCTGTTATAGATACACCTTCAATCATAAAATCTTGTAAGTTGTGATTTTAACAAATGTTAAAAATTGTCAAGGATGGTCTATAGTCTGTACTTATTCTAAAGGTTAAAACCGTAGCACAATTGGATCTGTGATCTAAGGTTTTAACCCATGAGAATATACTGGATATTCTTCTATTTTCATCTTGACATACTTCTAATTTATAGTATACCATACCTATGAGAATCTTTCCAAATAATTCGTAATACCTTCAGTAATTTCAGTAGTACATTTTCAGAATTTAGGCCTTTACCTTCCAACTTCAATGAACCATACAAACTTACAATCAACACGTCCTATTGCGAAAAGGGCAGTATTGATTGGTACACTCCTAATTGTCGCTAATAGTTACTGGATAGCTTATGTTGAGATGATATGGCACACAGCCCATCTGACGACGGTAGCAATGTCTGTGAATGTGATGTTTGGGATTTTTGTGATTACAGTAATTAATCTTTGGTTACGTAGCATTGCCCCGCAGATCTCACTTTCGCAGCGTGATCTTATTGTTGTGTATAGTATGCTTGCAGTTGGGAGTGCATTTTCAGGTCATGACTGCATGCCTCGATTAATGGGATTGATCCCTTATGCGTATCGTTTTGCTACGCCAGAGAATGATTGGGAAGCATTGTTATTCCATCACCTGCCTGAATGGCTTGTCGTAAAAGACCCAAAAACAGTCAATGATTTTTACGAAGGTAATGTTAACTTCTTTACTGGAGGATATTTAAATTATTGGATAGTTCCTATTCTGTCCTGGTCTGCGGTGATTTTCTTATTGATGCTCATTTTTCTATGTTTGACATCGTTAATCAGAAAGCAGTGGATAGAGAATGAGAAACTTGCATATCCAATTATACAGATCCCACTGGAGATAACCACAAACCGTGGTGTATTTAGAAGTAAGTTATTATGGATAGGTTTTGGTATCGCTGCTGGTATTAATCTACTAAATGGGTTGCAGTATTTCTATCCTATATTGCCAGAAATTCCTGTCAGAAAATACAATCTTAACATGTATTTTACGCAAAAACCGTGGAATGCAATGGGTAGTACTCCGCTTCGTGTTCATCCTTATCTGATAGGATTCTCGTTTATTCTTCCACTTGATTTGGCATTTTCCTGTACGTTCTTCTATATGATGAAGAAGATCCAATTGCTTTTTGGTAGTGCTTCAGGTGTATCTAAAGTACAGGGATACCCCTTTTTAGGTGAACAAGGAGCAGGTGCATTACTTGCGTTACTTGCAATTGCCTGTTGGAATGGTAGGAAGCATTTTGCATTGGTATTATCCCAAGCAATTCGACCAAAGTCATTAGAAGCTAAGAATGAAGCATTATCCCATCGCACAACATTAATCATCTTAGCTCTATCACTCTTATTGCTGGCTATATTTTGTATTCGAGGAGGGATGTCGTTGTGGGCATTTGTCGTATTTATTGTGATATATTTGCTGATTGTAGTCGGTTTAACACGTATGCGTGCGGAACTGGGTCCTCCAATACACGCTATTGGGTATTTAACACCTCAATATATGATGATTTCACTTCTTGGAACCAGACGTTTACGTGCGGGGAATTTGACGATGCTCTCTCTGATGAATTGGTTGAGTGGTGCGAGTTATGCTTCATTCCGTACACATCCAATGCCTGATCAACTTGAGGCGTTTAAACTGGCAGAAAGAACAAGTATCCGTAACCGGACGATGTTTACAGTTCTGGTAATAGCCAGTCTTGTCGGAATCTTATCAAGTCTAATACTGTATCCGTATACGATTTATAGTGAGGGTGTTGCTGCGGGTTCTGAGCAAATACATGCGGGGGGTGCAGATACATATAATTTCCTATCATCATGGTTAGTAAATCCAAAGCCGATGGATTGGTTAGCCAGTAGTGTTCTCGGTATAACCTTTTTTGCGAATTTGGGAATAATGTTTCTACGGTCTCGCTTTGTATGGTGTCCACTCCATCCTGCAGGATATGTGATTGGAGTGGCACCAGGTACAACAGATGTTATTTGGTTTCCACTCTTAATTGCAATGGTTACGAAGTGGATTATTTTGCGGAACGGTGGGATTAATGCATACCGAAAGGCTATCCCATTCTTCATTGGATTGGTATTAGGTGAAGCGTTGATGGGTTGTTTTTGGCCTTTATTGAGTTTGGTATTACGTTCCGCAGTATATAGTTGGATATGAGAATCATTCGTATGTTTTAAGAAGTTTATGCCTCATCTTTTATAGATGCATATAAATTGTCCAGTTAATCGGAAGGAACTGAAAATTTTATTCAATTAACCTTTCAGATACTATACTATGATTGAAACAGAAATAAATTAGGAGAGTAAATGAAACCACAATTACCTGATTCTCGAAATGAGAACATATTAATTCATGTTGGTGGGGAATTATTTCCCCGTGAAGAAGCGAAAATATCGGTTTTTGATAGTCTTGTCCAAGGTGGGGATGGGGTATGGGAAGGACTTCGTATCTATAAAGGAAAGATATTTGCCTTGGATCCACATCTTGATAGATTAATTGATTCTGCACATGCAATGGCGTTTGAAGGAATTCCATCCCGGGATGACATTAAAAAGGCTATTTTTGAGACATTAGAAGCTAATGGAATGCGTGATGAAGTCCATATACGTCTAACCCTTAGTAGAGGTAAAAAAGTTACCTCAAGTATGAATCCGCAGGTAAATCAGTATGGTACATGCTTAATTGTTTTAGCAGAATGGAAACCACCTATTTACGCAAGTACCGGTATACGTTTGATAACTTCTACAATTCGTCGAAATACTGCACAATGTGTAGATTCTAAAATCCACCACAACAATTTGATAAACAACATACTGGCTAAAATAGAGGCGAATGTCGCTGGGGTAGACGATGCGATTATGCTTGATATTTTTGGTTTTGTTTCTGAGACTAATGCGACAAATATCTTTATAATCAAGCGAGGTGAAGTAATTACACCCCATGCAGACAGTTGTTTACCTGGGATTACACGAGGTAATGTTATCCAACTCGCTAAATCCGCGCAGATTCCGATGATAGAGCGGAATGTCTCTTTAACAGAGGTGTATACCGCAGATGAGATGTTTACTACAGGAACAGTTGGTGAATTAAGCCCTGTATTAGAGGTGGATGGTAGGCAGATTGGAACGGGGAGTCCAGGAGAGATGACCGGACGATTACAAGATCTTTATGCTGAAATGACTTCACAAGAGGGTGAACCATTACCCTAAATTCAGTTTATTTTAGTCTGCAATTCTTTGAGTAATACTTCTTTTCCATCAGTTATAATAAGTTCAATTGATAATACGAGAACTCGTATATGTTGTGATAGTGATGATAGTTTATCTTCATCTTTCTGTGTAGTAATGACCCATTCAGCATTGACTTGTTTAGACTGTTGTATTATTTTTTCTATATCTGAATCAGTATAGATATGATGGTCTGGAAATGGTAATAACTCAATAAATTCTGGATTGAAATATAGTAGTGTTTTTTTAAATGCCTCTGGGTTTCCGATTCCACACACTGCTAAAATCCGTTTGCCTTCTAAATTCTTCATTGGAATTGTTTTGGATTTATCAATCGGAATATAATGATTTCCTAACTCATACAATGATGATGGATGGTGTATACTCTCTAAAATAGGAGTATTTTGAATCCGTTGATTAATCTTATTCTTCAAGTTGGCAATCTGTGTGTTAGATATATCTACTCGAGTGAGTAGAATGATATTTGCACGTTTTAACGATGCTAATGGTTCTCTGAGTGTTCCTATTGGTAGTAGTGATTCTGTACCAAAGAGTTGTGTAGAATCAATTGTTAGAATATCAATATCCCGTACCAATTTACGATGCTGGTATCCATCATCCAATAGGATAATATCACAATCAAATTGGTCACAGGCAATTTTTCCGGTATCAACTCGATTTTTACCGACGATAATCGGTATTCCATTAAGTTTGTGTGCAAGTAGGTATGCCTCATCCCCACTTTCTAATCTTGTGCATAGACATCTATGCCCATCCGAGACGATCAAAATCTTTTCTGAACTTTTTCTTCCATAACCGCGTAGTAGAATAGCGACCTTATATCCTGCTTCTTGTAGTAGTTTTGCTGTTGATTCAACAGCTGGTGTTTTACCTGTTCCTCCAACAACTATATTTCCAAAACTAATTACAGGACATGGTAATTTTGTCTGTTTAAGTATATTGGAATCGTAACAGAAGTTACGTATACAAACTATTGTTCCGTAGAACCATGTTAACGGTGTTAGTAGTATCCGAAAGAGAGAGGTGAAGAAACCAGGTTGTTTAGTAGTAATGAATGAATAGAGGATGTGTTTCATTGTTAGGACTTAGTTGCCAATGCAGCTTGGTCCAATATTATTTGTGCCGTATTATCTGCTACACCGGACTCCCCTAATTGGTTATAGACATGATTTAGAGCTATTTTTTGTATCTCAAGTTGATTGGGATTCTGAAACAGGTTAATTGTGAGATCTGTTAGACTTTGTGTGGATAAATTTTCTTGTAGCAATTCTGGTACAATACGTTTACCTGCTATTAGGTTAGGTAAACCACTGTGTTCTAAATGTGTTAACCAGTTTACGATCTTCCAATTTAAGGGTGAAGTGCGATAGAGTATTATCATCGGTGTGCCAATACAAGCAGTTTCAAGTGTTGCTGTTCCAGAGGTGACGAACATCAATGTTGCAGCTCGCATTGCTGTGTATGTATCATCGTGTATCAGTTTAATAGTAGGCACATCATCAATTCCGATTTTACAAGATTCTATCTGTTCATCTGATATACTTGGTGCTTTGGGGAGTATCCATTCAGTATCAGGATATGTTTTTTGGATATTTACAGCTGCTTGGAGCATAATTGGTAGAATGCGTTGCACTTCTGATCGTCTACTTCCGGGCATTAAACCGATTACATGGGAATCATTTTGAATTCCTAATTTCTCACGTGCCAGTTCCGATGTGAGATCAGTGTAGGCAAAGTCTACTAAAGGGTGTCCTACGAATTTTACAGATGCGCCAGCCTTCTCATAGAATTCTGATTCAAAAGGGAAAATTGCGGCAACAACATTTGTGCGTTCAGCGATTTTTTTCGCTCTACCAGGACGCCATGCCCATGCTTTTGGAGGTATATAGTAAACTACATTAATACCTAACTTCTGAGCATATTTTGCTAATGGGGTATTAAACTCCGCAAAGTCAACAAGTAGCAACAGATCAGGATGTTTATCTCGGAGTCTTTTCTTTAGCAGTGAGAGTTTTTTGAGGAATTTAGGGAGAACAGTGATAGCTTCTAAGATTCCCATCACAGCAGAATCTTGGATGTGTATATCCAGTGACACACCTGATTCTTCCATCATATCTCCACCCATACCGTATACTGTGATATCGGGGTGTAGTTTCTTGAGTGCAGTTACGACGTGTGAGGCGTGTAGGTCACCGGAGGGTTCACCAGCGACAATCATAAGTTCCATTAGGATAGGTTTGTAATGGCAAACTCCGAATGTCAAGTAAGGGAACTAAGGCATCAGTCCAGGTGATTTTAGACCGTCAGTTTCATCACAGTCAAACATAAGGTTTAGATTCTGAACTGCTGCACCCGCTGCCCCTTTACCAAGATTATCTATAGCAGCCATAGCAACAATGCGTTGTGTTCGTTTGTCTACTTCAATTCCAACATCACAATAGTTGCTACCCAGGACAGATTTTGTTTGGGGGTATTCGTCAATGTCGAGAACTCGTATAAATGGTTCACTCTGATAGAAGTTTTTATAGACATCAAGTACTGTTTCAGTGTCAAGTGGTTGTTCCAATCGAGCGTAAACTGTACTGAGAATGCCACGAGTCATGGGAACTAAATGTGGAGTGAAGGTTATTGAAATTGAATCCCCAGCAATTGCACCTAATTCCTGTTCTATCTCAGGTGTATGACGGTGTTTACCAATATTGTATGCTACAAGATTAGATTCTCTATTTGGGTAATGGGTTGTATCTTTGGGTTTAGGACCTGCTCCAGATATTCCAGATTTGGCATCAACAATAATAGAATCTAAATCTATGAGTCTATTGTTAAGTAAGGGTAATGTGGCGAGTATAGCACTGGTAGGATAACATCCAGGATTGGCAACGAGTTTCGCATCTCGAATTTTCTCACGGTAACGTTCGGGTAAACCGTATACAGCATTTTGGAATAGATCAGGACTTGTATGTTCAGTATGGTACCAATCGCTATAGATTTGTACATTTTTAAGACGGTAGTCAGCACTAAAATCTACGACTCGCAAGTCTTGCGCGAGGATTTGTGGTGTGTATGTCATTGCAACCTTATGAGGTACAGCTAAAACAACAACATCAACACGGTTTTTTAGTGATCCGATCTCTAATGGTTCAAAATCAAGATCAATGAAATCTCGAAGGTGTGGTAGTACGGATTCGACCCGTTGTCCAGCGTAGGTTTCTGATGTGACAAGTTCTACCTTCAGTTGACCAGAATGGTTAACTAAAAATCTTAATAATTCACTGCCACTATAGCCGGATGCACCGACGATTCCGATTTTTGTCATGCAATTACCTTCGTAAATAGTCTATATTGTATATTGTAACTCGTAGAGATAAAAAAGTCAAAGTTTTGTCAGTAGTATGCAATTGTCCAGTTTATCTGAACGATTTGACAGATGGAGTTTGTTAGGTGATATATCGGAAGAATTGTTGACAAAACGGTATATATATGTGAGAATAACAAAGGAGGATTATATATGAAATTAGCTCGATATGACTTGAATGGAACTGTTGAATATGGAATTGTTGATGGAGATAATATACGAAAATTGGATGCTTGTCCATTTACAGATTTTAACGAGACCGGTGAATCTATATCTATAGAAGATGTAAAACTGCTTGCCCCGACGAAACCATCCAAAGTGTTAGCAGTTGGCTTGAATTATCGGAGTCATTTAGGTGATGCACCTGAACCGAAGAATCCAGAGATTTTTATCAAGACCCCATCTTGTATTAATGATCCTGAAGGAGAGATTGTCCTTCCTGATGGTGATGATGATGTGCATGCGGAAGGTGAATTGGTTGTCATCATTAAGGAGCGTACATCTAAAGCCAATCCTGATGAAGCAGCTGCTAACATTTTAGGTGTGTCTTGTGGGAACGATGTGAGTGCTCGAACATGGCAGAAGAATGATCTGCAATGGTGGCGTGCCAAAGCTTCTGATACGTTTGGACCTATGGGACCTGTAGTTGTTACAGATCTTGATTATAGCGATCTTCAGTTAGAAACACGAATTAATGGAGATGTGGTACAATCTCAAACAACGGCAGACTTAATTTTTCCTGTACCAGAAATTGTGAGTTTCATATCTAAGGCAATAACATTGGAACCTGGTGATGCAATTTACACAGGAACTCCTGGCACAACAACTGCTTTGAAATCAGGTGATGTTGTTGAGGTAGAAATTGCGGGAATTGGTGTTTTACGTAACAGTGTTGTGTCGTAAACATATCCTTGAGTTTTGAGGTAATCTGATGGCAAAAATAAAAATGTTTAAAGGATATGAAGGAGAACCCCCTGTATCCAAACCTAAAGGACAGGTTAGAGCAAACGTCGTAACTGTTCAGGATGGTGTGCCGGTAAAATATCCTGGTTGTGATGGAATTGGGGTACGTGTTGTTCATCCTGCCAATCCGAAAGCACCTGCAGAGAATTTAGGGATGGTGATGTTTTTTGTACCACCTCATGTGGTATTAGAACCCGGTAGTCATCATACTGAGGAGTGTTATGTGATCATTCGCGGTGAAGGCACTATGACTATTGCGGATGAGAAGGTTCCAGTAAAGGCGGGTACATTTATTCACTTGCCACCGTGGTGTGAGCATGGGATAGAAAACACAGGTGATGAAACATTGGAAGTTTTGATTTGCACTTCACCACCAAATCCTTGATTATACGGACCAAGAACATATCTATGCTCACCAATCTCGAGTATAACCTGCTGTCCATCCACCATCAACAGTTAGAATAGTTCCATTTACATAACTTGCTTCAGGCGCGACTAAAAATAAAACGGCTGCAGCTATTTCTTCCACGTTCCCTGGTCGACCAAGGGGGATGTGAGAGAGAAGACTTGCAGCCTTTTCTGTATAGGCACCATCTTCCCCGTAAAAGAGTGCTTTTGTGCCTTTTGTTAATGTTGAACCGGGAGCAACAGCATTTACCAGAATACCTTGTGGACCGAGTTCCAGTGCCATTGAACGTGTTAGATTTGCAACACCAGCTTTTGCTGCAACGAATGCACTTTGAAGACGGAGTGGCACTAATCCAGCAATGGAACTAATGTTGACAATACGACCTGGTGGGTTCTCAAGCATGTAGGGGATGATTGTGCGACTTACGACGAATACACCGGTTAGGTCAACTTGTAAAATACGATGCCAATCTTCTAAAGTATATTGGTGTATTGGAACACGTTCACTGCGTGTATTTATTCCCGCATTGTTGATAAGAATCTGAATGCTGCCGAGTTCCGTAATGATGGTTTTTGCAGCTGCTTCCATCTGATTAGGATTTGCAACATCCGCCTCAACGAAGATAGACTTTCCACCTATTTCTCGGATTTCTTGTGTGGTTTTGTTACCTGATTCCACATCTATATCAACAATGGCAACACTTGCACCATTCTTTACCAGCAATTGTACTATTGCCTTGCCAATCCCTTGTGCACCACCAGTGACAATTGCTGTGTGTTTTTCCAAGGCGACTTTCATGGTTCCCCTTTTGTTTGCGTTAAGATGCCTTCTGTGCAATGAACGTCATCTCATCTTTTCCGTCAAGTCCGGAAATTACAGGGAATGCACGTTCTCCTTTTCCATCTTTAGTTACATATCGTACCTCAGGTGAAAAATATGCATATAGAGCGGTATTTCTGGGATGTGGTGTTGTATTTGGACCAGAGCCGTGTACCATGAGACTGTGAAAAAACAGTGCACTACCAGCTGAGAGAGGAACATCCATTTGCTGTTTTGCGACTTCTTCACGATCTGTAAGTTCAGCATCCTGTTGTCTTGCAATGCCACCCCACTGTTGAACACCCCATAAGTGGCTGCGTGGGACAACTTTAAAGCACCCATTTTCAGGAGTAGCGTCGTTAAGAGCAATACTAACAGTGACCAATCTTGGTGGTTCCATAGGCCAATATGCAGAATCTTGATGCAATCCATGTGATGATCCGTGAAGAGCAGGTTTAAACATAAGAGTACTTCTAAATAGGAGTAGATCTTCACCGAGAAGGTTTTGAAGTACTGCTACAAGATTAGGATGTTGTGCTAAATTACGAAAAATGTCTGAGTATTGTCTTGTATTTTCAGCTTTTCTAAGAACAGGTAATTCATTCCCTTGTGTTTCGTCTTTGGCGAAAGGTTCGTGCTGTACATGTCTTCGTGCTATATCTGCGCGATCTTTTTCTGTTTCGGATTCTTGACCTGCAGCAAACTCATGTAAGCGTTGAATTTCTGATTGGCACTCCACTACTTCTGCTTGTGATAATATGTTTTCAACAATAAGATAGCCTTCCTTTTCAAAAAAGGCCTTCTGGGAATTCTTGTCCATTTTAACCTCCAATGAGTCGATTAATCTCCCAAATTATACTTGCGATTGCAAATCCGATATATACAGCAGATGCAATAAACATCATAATAGTTGATAAAGTTTTTGGTCTTGCGAATCCAGGTAAAAAGCGATAATTCATATACAAAGTTAGTGGAACGTAGATTGCCATTGCAAATCCACCCATATATGCGGCACTGAATAGGAAACCGAGACCACTAACATTTAACTGTTCCATGATATAGGTAATTACAATTCCAGCGACAATCCAGATCCCTACTATGAGTAGATACCACCAACTCATTGCACGTTTTTGTGCCTTTTTAAAGTTGGTATAAATTATATCTGAAATAGATCGACCCACACCATCAAGTAGTGCGAGTTGTGTTCCAAACAGGGTAGCAACCCCAACCATAAGGAAGATGCGTCGTCCGAATTCACCAAAGCTTTTGCCTAATATATTTGCTTCATCGAAAATAAGTTGACTTTTATCAGGCACAATTCCTTCTGGACGTAGGACTGCCAGTGCGCCGAAAATGAATAGTAGAATTGTAAATGTATTAAGTGCCCAAAAGAAAAGCATTTGATCACTTTTAATGTAACGCCACCAATCAGCAAAACGTCGACGATTATCTTCGGTATCTTCAAAGAGATATCCACCTGCAGGAACTTTTTCAGTCCGACCTCTGAGTGGATTTCGTAGACCTGGAACTCTCGCACCCATACCTATATTCTTATCTCGTAGATAGAAGGTATAGAATAGATTCGCGGTCCCCCCTGCTCCTGCAAAAACTAAAGCAATAAATAAGGCTTTTACTGACATCTTAGGATCCTTATACCCAACATTTATTATACCTGACCCTAATTCCTTCCAAGTATCCCAAGAACCGACTAAAATAGCAACAAGTATAAGTCCTACGGTTACCACTGCAACAAGTATCTCAATAGTGTGTTCTACAGACTGATAGACCATTTTTGGTCCGAATAGAATGAGAGAAGCAAGAGAGAAGGTAATTATAATCCAAAAAGTATCTGATCCCCAGAATGTTCCTTCCATCCATTTTGAATTGAAAATGAGAGCTTTTAGGGCAGCACCAGATTCCCGTGCCCAACCAGGTGCGATCCAACCGACGACGATTAGTAGGATGAAGAGTGGAGCAAATCCCCGCCATATACGACTATAACCTGTATATACAGTTTCCCCAGTAGCAATTGTATATCTTCCGACTTCAAAGTTTATCCAAAGCTGTAGAAAGACACCCAAAACTGCTGCCCAGACCATACTCCCACCGTATTCAGCAGCAATTAGGGGCCAAATGACAATTTCACCAGCACCAATGGATAAACCAACTAAGATTGCCCCTGGACCAGCGATTTTCCAAAACGGTAATTCCTTTTCAGGTAAATCAATAGTTTTAAAGTCTTCAAGCGGTTCAAAAATCTTCCGCATTGTTCGATCTCCTTGTAGGGGGAAATGTGTCCTATAGCCCTTTATCGGCTTTTATAGCTTCGCTTAACACCTTGATAGGGTGTTTAGGTAGAATACCGGTTCCGTGTTCTAACTGATGTCGACATGAGAATCCTGACGCTGACAGTATAAAGTTATCATTTCTTTCACGGATAGAAGGGAAAAGACGGAGTTCCCCAATATTCATTGAGATATCGTAATGTGA
Source organism: Candidatus Poribacteria bacterium (assembly GCA_965205025.1). Lineage (GTDB taxonomy): Bacteria > Poribacteria > WGA-4E > WGA-4E > WGA-3G > MSPOR6. Next base: position 202,327 of record CBDBFU010000028.1, on the reverse strand, counting down.
TTTTTCGTAACCAAACGAACCTGCCATACCACAGCAACTTGAATCAATTATTTCAACAGTATTCCCAGGTGGCATTTCAAGCAATTGCTTAACAGGTTGTGTACCGACAAGTGCGCGCTGATGGCAATGTCCATGTAATAGGATATCGTTTGATTGTCCATTAAATGAGAGTTGTAGATTATCCTCTTGTTTCTCATTTATACAGAACTCCTCTATTGAATAAGTTGCGTCTGCAACCTGCTTTGCTTCAGGTGTGTTGATAAGATCAACATAATCATCAGTTAATGCGGATGTACAACTCGGTTCACAACAGATTATTGGTATTCCTTGCACAGCATATTTATGCAGTTTTTCTATATTGTAATGTGCGTTATCAATGGCTTTATCCAACATGCCTTCAGATATTAAAGGTCTTCCACAACACCGTTTCTCAGGTAGAATCACTTCATAACCTGCGGATTCTAAAACGTAGGTAGCAGCTTTGCCGATATTTGGTTCACTATAATTCAAAAAAGTATCGTGAAACAGAACAACTTTTTTGTCTGAAGAATTTTGGGATGAACGTTTTGTAAACCATTTTTCAAAAGTAGTATGAACAAAAGAAGGCATGTCTCTTCGTCGGTCAATTCCCATGAGTTGTTCAGCAATCCATTTTGAAACGGGGTTATTCGTTGCCCAATTGGAGAATGGTGCAAATGCTGACCCCAAACCAGCAAGCGACCCTATTTCCCCAAAGAGCCTATTCCGAAGAGGAAGTCCATTTGCTTTTCGGTAATGAGCCAACACTTCATACTTTATTTTAGCCATGTCAACATTAGAAGGACATTCCGCCTTGCATGCTTTGCAGCCTAAACATAAATCCAGAACATCATAGAGTCGTTCACTTGTAAAATCTTTAGTGGGTAATGCTCCAGAAATAACTGAACGGAGAGCATTTGCCCGACCACGTGTAGAATGTTCCTCTTCCCGTGTAGCAATGAAAGATGGACACATTGTGCCGGTGAGTGTCTTCCTACATGCACCGACTCCATTACACATCTCTATAGCACGGTTGAACCCATCTTGAGCAGAATAATCAAAATAGGTTTCAATGTTAATAGTGTTATATTTTGGACCGAAACGTAGATTCTCCGTCATTGGGGGTGGATCGATGATCTTCCCAGGATTCATAATTCCGTCAGGGTCGAATGCGTTTTTAACTTCTCGTAGTGCTTGGTAAATTTGCAGCCCAAACATGCTTTCGATCCATTCACTACGTACCAGACCATCTCCATGTTCTCCACTCATTGCTCCACCAAGGTCTAAAAGCAGGTCTCTTACTTCCCTTGCTATATTATGCATCTTATGAATATCAGTTTCTGATTTTAGATTGATTACAGGCCGGTTGTGGAGTAGTCCAACACTTGCATGAGCGTAGTATGATGCAGTTGTATCATGTTTTTTTACGATTTTATCGAATCGTGTGACATATTCAGGTAACTTCTCGATTGCTACTGCGGCATCTTCAACAAACCCTATCGGTTTTGCGTCCCCTTTCATCCCCATAAGTAAACCGAGTCCTGCTTTTCTGGTTTCCCAAACCCTTGCTTTTTCTTCGGCAGTAAAACATCTGACAAAAGCATATCCGAAATTCTCACGTTTCAATGTATTTTCAAGCTTGTCTATGTGATTGTTCAGTTCATCTTCATTCTCTCCATAAAATTCAACAGCAAGAAGTGCTTCAGGTTCACCCTGTATAAAACTTGTTAGTCTTGAGAATTCTATGGAACCACGTGCCATGCCAAGTATAGTTTTATCAATTAGTTCAACGGCTGTAGGATTACAGTCTAAGATAGTCTGCATTGCTTCCATTGAAGTTATGAGTGAGTCAAAATGAACAACACATAAACCTGTCATTATGGGTATAGGAACTAAATTGATTTTCGCTTCAACCGTAGTTGCCAAAGTGCCTTCTGAACCAACAACTATTTTAGTTAAGTTAAAAGGATGATGTGCATCACATCCGTCTCGACGGTAGGGTGTTACCTCTTTTGAACCAGCATTAGGAACATACTCATCAAGGTTATATCCTGCAACTCTTCGAAGAATTTGAGGGTATCTCTTACGAATTTCATCCTCATTGTCAGCACAAATCCTGCAGAGTTCACGATAGATGTTCCCTTCCAAGGTAGAGGATTCTTTTTTTGATGCTAATTCCTGGAAAGATAAAGGGACAGCAGTAATTTCATCTCCATTGGCAAGGATCAGGTCGAGTGACATGACATGGTCTATAGTCTTACCATATATAAGGGAGTGAGATCCCGCTGAGTTATTTCCGATTGTTCCGCCAACGTTTGCGCGGCTGCTTGTTGCTACATCTGGAGCATACATCAGTCCATGTTGTTTGAGTTGGTGATTTAGTTCATCAAGGACAATTCCGGGTTGGACGCGTGCCCAATGTTCATCAATGTTAATTTCTAAACATTCGTTCATAAACTTAGACATGTCTATAATGATTGCTTCACCAACACTCTGTCCTGCCAGACTTGTTCCGCCACCGCGTGGTAGAATTGGAATTTTTCGTTCAGCAGCAATCTGAACCGTTTTTATTACGTCCTGCTTGTTCTTTGGGACAATAACGCCTATTGGATCAATTTGATATAGACTTGCATCTGTACTATATAGTGCTTTTGAGTATGCATCAAATCTAACCTCCCCATCAATTTCATTTGTGAGGACTTGTTCTAATGCTTGCTCAGAATTCTGCATGTGTTTGTAATCCTATTTAGTGTCTCTATGGAATACCTCGGGTGTGTAAAGTTTTTGTCATTAAACATTACGCTGCTATCGTACCTGGATACCAATATTTATCTTAAGTATCATCTTTAAGCAATTTTCAATATTAAATATTTACATTGTGCGTCAATGACGGTCGGGTTAACCCCGCCCCTACGGTTTGAACACCTATTGAAAATCACAAGATTATTATTTAATATTGCTTAGTATAACGTGAGTTTGAAAAGATACATTGTAACCCGATGTATAAACTAACACCAGAGTGCACAAACTGGAAAGTTTGTGCTACAAAGGCTATCCTCATGACAAATACTGTTTATAGAACTGACATTTCTTATTTATCAAGCTTGCGTTAGTATACATCTATTCTCCAGTCATGTTAGATGTATGGATACTGTGTATTGTAATAACTGTTAATTTTTGTCGTCTTGAAATGGTTGCACTTTCACGGAAACCTTCACGGAGCAATTCTACGAAGCCTTATTCTATAAGGGTTTATAATTTAAACATACCAATTCTCCGTGAATCACATTCGTTAATTATGATATAACTTTAGTGTATATTAAGTGTCTATATGATGTTTTTCATACGAAGTGTATTGGTACATAGCACTCCGCTGGAGTGCAGCCTGTTCCGATATTGTTTTCTATAGACATAGTACTCCGCTGGAGTACGGTATTTTTGATATAGAAAACTCCAAAAAATAGACTTATCATTAGATTCTTAGTTCCCCCCTGAAATAGAATTGTCAAAATTATAGTGTTGAAAATAGTTACACTTTTTGTCACACGGTGTGACATTGATAAAATCCCTCTCCCGTTAGTCCTATACTAAGTTTAGAGCCACTTTTTTAAGGTTACAAGAATTTGTAAAAATTATAAAGTGGTGATGAATTTTGTGTCTTTTACTTTTCTCTTTGATCCTATGAAGAGAATTATATCTGTATGGACGATTCGTAGTAATGAGATACACTGTAGTTTTCTGGTGTGCATGATAGTCTGTTTTGTTTGAAGTCGGTCTAATTTTTAGTTTTTCAAGTTTTTTTAGTTGCTTTTTAAGAAATGATTTTTTAATGCGCCGTAAACCCTGTTGGGGGTTGGGATAACAAAGGATTTGAGTAATAGGTGTAAAATTTTAAAACTAAAAAAATATTCGGTTAAATTCGGATTGATTTTCCTCTGTATCTGCTTATAAGGTGTTAATTCTGAACATTTTCGTTGTAATTCTAACATGGATTTTCCTATTTCCCAGATAGTGGATTTGGTTGAATTTGGCATAAAGTTTAGAAGCCTAAATAATTAGAAAATAGTTACCCTTTCACGGTATAAATAATATTTCGTATCTTCCAAGTAATGTATTGTCTTTAGTTTATAATTATTGAACGATATAGTATTATAACATTTTGTTTATATTTTGACAATTATATTTAATTTATTTTATGTTATTGTGATATATGTGTGTTAGTTGTTAGATGTTTATATTTTCTTCAATTTTTTTAAGTCTTATGGAAAAAGTGTGAAATTAGAATTTGATACAGTTTATATTAAGTAAATTAATGCCATAAACTTTACACACCCGAATACCTTAAAATACTTGACAAATAGACCTTGAAAAAGTATAATTATAAGTGTCTTCAATGCCCCTGTGGTGGAATTGGTATACACGGCAGGTTGAGGGCCTGTGCCTTAATTGGCATGCTGGTTCGAGTCCAGTCGGGGGCATCCTTCCAACTTATCAAACTCAATATAACCTATCTGGTTTACTTTCCTGATCCAATCTTAATTTGCTAACAGGTTTTGATAGACATCATAAGTTCGTTTTGCAATTGTCTCCCATGTAAATTCTTGTACTCTTTCTAAGCCACGTTTTTGAAAAGTATTGTATAGTGTGGGTTCATCTGCAATTATTTTTATTTTCTCAGCTAATTCAGATGCGTCTCCTTCTGTGAAAACCAAGCCTGCATCTCCGATTACATGTGGTATTTCACCAGAATTAGATCCGATGACAGGAACTTCACATGCCATACCTTCGATTAGGACTCTACCGAAAAACTCCACCCAATCCGAGGTAGTCCGTGAGGGTAGAACTAACGTATTCATGCAGTTTAGATAGTCGGGGACTTTTTCCGGGGGAACAGCATCAATCCAAACGATTTTTTCATTGATTTGATGCTTTGCTGCGAGGGATTCGAAAATTGGTTTGTCTTCCCCTTTACCAACAATCAGTAATTTGAAAGGGAAGTTTAACTTTGCTGCAGCTTCAATAAGGGTGTCAATCCCCTTCATTTGAATTATTCTGCCAATATAACCGATGACAAAGCAGTCATGAATACCGAGTATAACTTTTAATTGGTACATATCCCTTTTATTAAATAGAGAAATATCTACTCCGTTAGGGAATGGTATCTGTTTGCCTTCGTACCCTCTCAGTTTCAATATTTCACCGGCATTTTTACTTAGAGGGAAAGCAATATCTGTTTCTCGGAATACACGTTTTTCAATCCAGATTGGTAAAGGGCCAAAACGTTGTTTTGAAGGGATGCTGAGAGAGGTGCGAAAGATGAATTTACTGTTGGGACAATATCTACGTTTTAGACGCACAGTCTGTAGAGCATTAAGACTCCATGCTTCCTCTTCAAGATGAATAATATCAGGTTTAAAGTCCTTAAAATGCTTTGCTATATTCCCACGATAATAGAAGCGACTTCCATAGCCAGAGAAGCGAATTGGACAAGCCACTTCATCACAGTCAGTATTTTCATCGGGAGAGAAATTAATTTCTTGAAAACTCTCGTACCACTTATTGGGTGTGAGAACTCGTACTCTGATATTTGGTTTAGCTGCTATAAGGGTGAACTTTCTCCGGTACGGTTTCATTATATATGAATGAGAAAGAACTAAGACACGCACCGTTTACCACTTCACTTTATAATGACCTACTATACATCATTTTTTCGTGTAAATGTGACCTCGTTTTCAGTATTACCTGATATTTCCTCAACTTGACTTTCGTTTCCATCGGGTTCAGCAAGACCGAGCATGAGTCCTTCCAGTTGTCGTCGGATTGCTGCTCTTTCTTCTTCACTTGCTTGTCGAGTTAATTCCGAGGTTTCTTTCATTTCACTTATTTCTGTTTCCAATTCTTGTATTTTGGCATCTCTCTGCATCAGATCATTATTAAGGCGTGCAACTTCTGCTTCAAGTTCAAGTTTCTGGTCTCTTAAGGTCTTGACGGTTGAGATTGCATGCTCTACATGTTCTTCTAAGATAGCAACGACGTTTTTATTGCTTGTTTCAGACATTGATTTCTCCTATATATAATATATGTACTACAACTTATCATGATTTCTTGTATTGTATATCTTTTAATGCCAAATGTTTGGGGTCTGCCCAATTTTGATTACTTTGGGCATAATGAAATAGATATTGTTGAGCGTATCCAATATTTTTACCAAAATAATTCTTGGCGAATTGACGTATTTCAAACATACTTGCTTTTTTACGTAAATATATCTGTTCAAAGATCCGTTTTATCCATACATCTATTGGCAATGCTTCAAGGTGTCCAAGTGAAAATAGACAAATGCAGTCGGCGACCTTCTCGCCTACTCCTTCAAGCTTCATTAGTTCATTTTTTGCTTCAGTATAGGGCAACCTTTTTAACATATCCAGCAAGAGTTCCCCTTTTGAGATCTTTGCTGCTGCATTCCATAAATATCTGGCTCGATATCCTGTACCACAGGAAAAAATTTCATCAATTCCTGCATCAGCAAGTGAATTTGGTGTTGGAAATGTATAATTCACATAGCCGTTAAATTCTATTTTTTGACCGAATTTTTCAGAGAGTGTATGAATAATATTTCGAATCCGTGATATATTATTGTTCTGAGAAAGAATAAATGAGGCTATAGTTTCCCATAATTCCTGATTCAGAATACGCATCCCCCAAAAACGGTCTATTGCTTTTGCAATATACCCATCAACCCTTACAGCAGTCAATATTGGTGCCAATTCTCGATTCAAGTCTAAATAATGAAAGAGGAATTTTGTGATGATTTCTTCATCTTCATTCCGAGAACTCTCAATTTTTAAAGTGCTTTTATTTTTTTGTTGGAGTCTGAGTATTCTACCTTCAACAACACCGTAATAAGCATCATTAATACGACTCCATCTAAATGATTGTCCGGATTCTAATGTGTATTTTAGACAAAAATCCCTGAGATTATCTATTACCATTGGTACTGATTGCAAATTATTGGCACTGATTGCAAATTATATGATAAAACAGAACTAAATGCAAGTGTTAAAGAAAAATTAATTGAAATATAGTCAGTGATAGAGTATCATTAATATTAGCATTATTTGAAATTGAGGAGTATAAAAAATATATGATCATCTTTCTTCGGGAGAAATTCATTGCGCAGATATTTATGTGGGTCATTGCCATAGTTTTCGTGGTGGGATCTATTATGCTATATAGTGGTTCTGGTGGACAAGGTGATGGTACTGAGGAAGAAGTAGTTGTTAAGATACAATCTTTAGAGGTATCACGCGGGAATTTTGAGAAGATGGTTTCAGACCAAATGCAATCCCGTCGAAATCAGCAGTATGGCGGAGAACCAGATGAGAAGTTTGTACAAAAAGAGATAATTGACTTCTTAGTCAGAAGGGCAATTGAAGGTAGTGCTAAGATTAGTGATGCCGAGATTGAACGATATATACGGAGTGATAGCAGCCGTGTTCAGGCATATAATCAGTACGAAGGTTTCGGAATGGCTGAATTGTATAAGCAGAATATTCGTCAACAACTAAGTTCTACACTCCTAAGAGATAATATTCAAGGTCTTGAGTTGGTGACAGATACTGAAGCTGAACAGGCATATCGTCTGGAGTCCAATAAAGCAAAGGTCAAATATATCGAATTCCGACATAGTGATTATAGTTCTACAGTAAATGTTGATGATGCTGAAGCTCAAAAGTATTTCGAAGAGAACCAAGCGAAGTATAAAAACGAAGAACAGTTAAATGTGAAGTTCATACGAATTAAACCTGAGGATTTTGTAACGAAAACTGATATTGAGGACTACTACAACCAAAATCAGAGTAAATTTACTACACCTGAAGTTGTAAAAGCACGGCATATATTGAAAGTGTTTCCAGATAATGCGACTGATGAACAAAAAACAGAAGTAAAGACTGCTGCTGAAGAATTATTAAAAACAGTTAATGCTGAATTAGTTTCAGGAGCATCTTTTGCTGATTTAGCGAAAACACATTCAGAGGGACCATCTGGGGCTAATGGTGGTGCTTTACGGGGTGGCAATCCTAATCTTCCACCAGGGGATTATTTTGCACGGGGAGATATGGTAAAACCATTTGAAGAAGCTTGTTTCGATGTTTTGCAACCTGGCGAAGTAAGCGGTTTGGTTGAAACCTCTTATGGGTATCATATCATCAAATTAGAGGAGAAATTAGAGGGTAGTATAAAGCCTTTTCCTGAGGTAGAGAATCAAATCCGTGAAGAAGTGATTAAAATTGTTGGTGTTGATAAGGCAAAAAGAGTTGCTGATGATTTATTGTTTGATATTGAAGTAGAAGATTATGAGACTGCCATTGGACTTGATAGATATAAAGATCTTTCACTTAGTGTTGCTGAAACAGGTTTTTTCGATAAAGATGTTGTAACGATACCAGAAATAGGATCTAAGTGGAGTAATCAGGGTTTACTTGAGGAACTTTTTGACATGGAGGTCGGGGTAATTAACACTATTGAATCAAAGAAATACAATGGAGATGTTACTGCCTTTTATGTTGCAAAAGTACTTGGTAAAAAACCCGCAGCAATTCCTTCCTTTGATGATGTAAAGAGCCAGGTTATCGACGATTTAAGAGATATAAAAGCAAAAGAACTCGCTTTGGCAGATGCACAAGCGTTGGTTAAACAAAAGACAGACACCGAATCTCTGGATGATTTACTTAAGAAATATACTGCACCAGAGGGTATATCTTCAGAACAGAAAACAGTTCAAGAAAGCAATCTATTTAATCTTACACCTGGTAGTTCTTATGTTTCTGGTATGGGGAACTCACAAGCAGTTATGTTTGCAGCCTTTAATATGGCAGTAGGAGATGTGAAAGGACCACTGGCTGGGGATTCATCTACATATATTATTGAATTAACTGAACGGGAAGAAGCTGATTTAGAACTGTTTGAGAAGGATTCTACACAGAAAAAAGACCGACTGAGAAGCCTACTTCAAACTAAGAAACAACAAGCCTATGATAATTGGTTTGCTAATCGGAAGAAGATGGCTAATCCTTGGATACATGAGGATTATCGTTAATTTAACGCCAGTTTGATAATAAATGGCATCAGCTCAAAACATGTCCTTTCTTGGAAGGCACACCTTACTGTTCTTGTACCACAAACTTTCCAGTTTGTGGTCTATGTGCGCAAACTGGAAAGTTTACGCTACAATGGACTTTATCAAACTCGCGTTTAATTTAGAATGTCGTAGAAGAAGTTTCTGCGTTTCGGTATAAAACCCAATTCAGATATTGTGCGTTCAATCTCTTCTATCGGCATACAATAGACTGTACCCGCTTTACTAACGACATTCTCTTCAATCATTGTCCCACCCATATCGTTAGCCCCGAATTTTAATGAGAGTTGTCCTATTTTAGGACCTTGTGTAACCCATGAGGATTGGAAGTTGTCTATATTATCAAGAACTAAGCGTGAAATCGCCAATGTCTTGAGATACTCAAAACTTCCTGCTGGGGGAATATGTGAGAGTTCAGTATTGTTGGGTTGGAATGACCAACATATAAATGCGGTAAACCCACCTGTTTCGTCTTGAAGATCGCGTAGTCTCATGAGATGTTCAACCCGTTCAGCGTAACTTTCAACGTGTCCATACATCATTGTAGCACTTGATTTGAGTCCGACAAGATGACCTTGTCTCATGACTTCAAGCCATTCATCTGCAGTGCACTTCTTTGGACTAATAATATTTCTGGCATGATCGGTTAAGATCTCAGCACCTCCACCAGGGATTGAATCCAATCCTGCATCACGAAGTCTGGAAAGAACGTCTCTTAGTGACATACGGTTGATCTTTGCAAACCAATCCAGTTCAGGTGGAGAGAAACCGTGGACATGAATTTTATAATTAGACTTAATCCATCTCAGTAAATCTTCATACCATTCCAATTTGAGTTTAGGGTGCAATCCACCCTGCATTAGGATGAGTTCACCACCCAAATCTATAGTTTCTTGTATTTTTTGTCCAAGTTCTTCACGTTCCATGACATAGGCGTCAGGATCTTTTCTGTGCCGGTAGAATGCACAAAAATCACAATCCACATAACACCAGTTAGTGTAGTTAATATTTCGATCTACAATATAGGTAATAAACCCTTCAGAATGTTTCCGCTGCCGAATAACATCTGCTGCATGTCCTAACGGGAGTAGGTCATAAGACTTAAAAAGTGTAAGTGCGTCATCAAAATTCAAACGCACACCCTCAAGGGCTTTATTTAAAATGTGTTCGACAGTCTTATCCATTCGTCATTCCTTATACCTGAGTGTCATTTAATAATATAGAATTTTACCATCTTAACCCTTAAGAAGTCAAAATAAATTTGACTTCAATGTAGATAAAGAATATAATTAGAGTATAACGAGTCTTTACACAATGGAGTCTTTGCATAAAGGAGAGGATCAATGCCAATTGTTTATCTTGAAGAATTAGATGAGCAGGTTAGTAATAAATATCTTGCTGTTAATATTATTGCCAAAAGGGCTCGTGCACTAAATGATGAACTTTTAGGAGCAGGTTTATCAAAGAAAAAGATGCCTGTTTCAATCGCCACAGAAGAGTTAGCAGCTGGTGAGTTGTTATACAAGAAAGTTGATCCTGAGCCAATAGAATCCGACACTCCCTCCATCTTTGCATCAGAGTCTTCTGGATTTGATGCTGTTGATGCTGAAGAACATTTTGAAGAACTATATGGAGAAAATGCACAAGAAGTCAGTGATGAAGAGGAAAGTAAATCAGAAACTGACGAAGAGAGTGGAACGGATATTGAGGACGAAGGGTAAACATAGACATAGATTTACTTGACATACCCTTAAAGATTAAGTATACTTTAAGGGTATATTTTTGCCTTATGTATATCTGTAAGGCACAAGTTAATCTGCGTTTATTTAACCAATGATTCCCGATACAGTTTATTTTGAGGTGTTTAGTTTTTCTGACATAATAAGACAAGAACAGTAGAATGCTGACGTGGCTCAATGGTAGAGCAAGTGATTTGTAATCACTAGGTTGGAGGTTCGATTCCTCTCGTCAGCTTATATTGGGGGTGTGCTTGAGCGGTCAAAAAGGGCAGACTGTAAATCTGTTGGCTACGCCTACGGCGGTTCGAATCCGTCCGCCCCCATCTCAGATTGTGCGGGAGTAGCTCAGCTGGTAGAGCATTGGCCTTCCAAGCCATGCGTCGCGGGTTCGAATCCCGTCTCCCGCTTGTGAAGCATAATTAATTGCCGACGTAGCTCAGTAGGTAGAGCGCGTCCTTGGTAAGGACGAGGTCACCGGTTCAATCCCGGTCGTCGGCTCCAGTAAAATACGAGGTACGAAAAATGCCCAGAGATATTGTTACCTTAGCATGTGATGAATGTAAACAAAGAAATTACGTAACCACACGTAATAGACGGACACAACAGGATCGGTATGAACGTAAGAAATATTGTCGTTTCTGTCGTAAACATACACTCCATAAGGAGAATCGGTAGAATATAATCTGTAGGCCAGTAGCTCGAACTGGTAGAGCGCCGGTCTCCAAAACCGGATGTTGGGGGTTCGAATCCCTCCTGGCCTGCCTTTAAATACTTATGATTGCACGTTTCAAAGCTTACATACAGAATATTATATTAGAATGGCAGAAGGTGTCTAAACCTGATTGGGAACAGGTGCGCGGTAGTACGGTAGTTGTTTTAATTGCCAGTGGTTTACTGGGACTTTTTCTTTGGTTAGTGGATGGTAGTTCCGCTCAGCCAAAATGGGAATGGCCTGCTAATATTATCTTGGTTATAATTCCTGTTGCTGTATTTTTCTTTGGTAAAGGATTGGAGAACCGCCGTATACACTATACTGTTGTTGCTTGTATTCCATTAGTAGTTGTACTCATTACGACCTATGCACTTAACCTAAATGAACCTATGTCAGGATGGGGAATGTCTTTCTTAAGGAATTTATTCCTTATAACTAAATGAACCTATGTCAGGATGGGGAATGTCTTTCTTAAGGAATTTATTCCTTATAAAAGGTTAAAAAGTATAGATTTTCTAACAATCCCATTAATATTACTACTGATTCGGAGTACGAAATTCTATAAAACGACTTAAGCTTGTCATATCACAGCGAGAGTAATCTATGAGCGGATTCTGGTATATTGTTCAGGTATATACTGGACATGAAAAGAAAATACAGTTTAATTTAGAAAGACGACTTGCATCGGATTCTGATTCCGATAAAGAACTTCGCGAGGAGATTCTCCAGATTAACGTACCTATGTCTACCACTGTGAAGAATGAGGACGGAAAACGTAAGGAAAGGACATCACCAACTTATCCTGGATATGTTCTTGTAAACTGTTTACATGAAATTGGTCCTCACGTTGATAATGGAATCGGTCAAAGGAGTTGGGCGTTTATCCAAGAAACGCCGGGGGTAATGAATTTTTTAGGGAATGCCAATCCAACACCCTTAGGGGCAGAAGATATAGAACGCATGCTACATAGTTCCACCGTACAAGAAGAAGCACCTATGCCTGAGATTACCTACTCTGTCGGTGATAAAGTACGTGTTATTGAAGGGCCTTTCAGTAGTTTTACTGCTGAGATACTCGGAATTGATATGCAAAGGCAGCGACTCAGCCTTTCTATTTCAATTTTTGGACGTTCAACCCCTCTTGAATTAGGGTTCTTAGGGGTTGAAAGACTTTAATTTTATTTAGAAGTAACGGAGTAGTAAGATAATGGCAAAAAAAGTAGCAGGTGTAGTCAAACTTCAATTGGTTTCTGGTCAGGCAACACCACAGCCTCCCGTCGGTCCGAGTTTAGCACCTTATGCAATCAACCTGCAGGAGTTTATTAAGACCTTCAATGCACAAACACAGCAGCAAACTGGAATGGTTGTTACCACGATCATTACATGTTATAGCGATAGATCTTTTACCTTTATAGTGAAATCGCCCCCTGCTGCAGTATTGCTTAAATCGGCAGCAAAAATTGCTAAAGGTTCGGGAGAACCAAACCGAAATAAAGTCGCAACGGTTTCCAGTGATCAGATCCGAGAGATTGCTCAAACGAAATTACCTGATCTCAATACAAATGACATTGAAGCAGCTGTCCGAATGGTTGAAGGTACCGCACGAAGCATGGGATTGAATATAAACTAAATAACTGGTTAATCTATCAAATAATAGACTATGAATACATTATAGGTTTTATTCATTTGAATAGGTTAAATGAACTTGGATGAATAGGTTAAATGAACTTGGAGTGTAAAATGGCGAAAAGAGGAAAACGATATAACGATATTCAGGAGAATGTTGATCGACTTAGTTTATATACAGTTGACGAGGCTGTATCACTCTTGAAAAAAACAAGTACAGCGAAATTTGATGAAACCATTGATTTGGCATCCAGACTTGGTTTAGATGCAAGGGACGCTGACCAAAATATACGTGGAACAGTTGCATTACCACACGGTACAGGAAAATCTGTTCGAGTTGTTGTTTTTGCTGAAGGTGATAAAGCTAAAGAAGCTGAAGAAGCAGGTGCAGATTTTGTTGGATCAGATGAACTTGTTGATAAGATCACTGATGGGTGGCTTGAATTTGATGCTACAATTGCTACCCCTGATCTCATGCGTAGTATTATGCCAAAATTAGGAAGAGTTCTGGGTCCAAGAGGACTTATGCCGAACCCAAAAGCCGGAACGGTTACAATGGATATTACAGAAACACTTCAAAATATTAAGGCAGGACAAATTGAATATCGTGTTGAACGTTTATCAGGGATCGTACATGTTCCTATTGGCAAGACATCCTTTGAAGAAAGCCAAATTAAGGATAATCTGACGACAGTTATGGATGTTCTTGTGAAGGCACGTCCATCCTCAACTAAAGGTCGGTATATTAGAAGTGTAGCAATTTCATCAACAATGGGTGTTGGTATTCGTATAGATCCACAGCAATTTACATAAACACTTAATTGTCCAAATTAACTTATTATCTATACCAGAACACATACATGCAGATATTAATCAAATAATCCAAAAAAATTGGAGATGTGCCGTATATATGTAGATTAATTTTTAAATTCGGTAATTTTAAAGAAAGATCCAGTGCGGTTAGGAAACCGCACCTACCAGGTTTGGTAAAATTAGAATTACCGAAATATTTTCTTAATCTTCATACATACGGTACATAATTAAGGTTTAAACTATATTTATCATACCAGAATAGAGTTGTAGAAAGTAGGGGCTTTGGCTTAATTACCTACCGAGACTCGGATTGAGTTCATTGAATACTACTTAGGTAGTAGAACATTTTACTTTCCGTAGTTGAGTCAAGCCTCCAGTCCAATGGGGGTTTTTCTATTTCGGATGAAATAGCCAAATTGGGAAAGGAGCTAACCTATGCCGAATGAAGCTAATGTTCAGCAGGTTGGACAAATTCGCGAGCTTTTTGAAAGTTCGGATGTCATTCTTCTTACAGATTTTCAAGGACTAACTGTTGCGGAGGTTAACGATTTACGCCAACGACTTCGTGATGCTAATATCCAGTATAAGGTTTGTAAGAATACGTTAATTAATGTCGTTGCGCAAGAAAGAGAACTTGAAGGTATTGCGCCATACTTAAAAGGTAACACTGCTCTTGCAGGGTGTGATGATCCTGCTGCATCGAGTAAATTACTATACGATTTCATTGAAGAGCATGAAAATTTAAAAATTAAAGGTGGCATTCTTGGATCAACAGTCATTGATGCTGATGGTGTTAAAGCACTACAAGATATGCCATCAAAAGATGAACTTATTGCTAAAACAATTGGTGGAATAGGTGCTCCTCTATATGGACTTGTAAATGTGCTTAACAATGGATCACCGATACAAGGGTTTGTGAATGTACTAAATAATACAATCGGTCAGGTGACATCTGTCCTAACACAGGTCGCCGAACAAAAGAAAGCCGCTGAATAGGCTTTGTAATTTTCTTAGAAAGGATTGAAAAATGGCAGATTTAGAAAAAATCATTGATGAGATTAGTGAAATGACGGTCTTAGAACTGTCTGAATTAGTTAAAGCTCTTGAAGAAAAGTTTGGAGTTAGTGCTTCAGCCATGCCTGCAATGGCAGTAGCAGGTGTCGCTGCTGCGCCAGGGGCAGCAGCAGATGGTGAGGGTGAAGAAGCTGCTGAAAAAACCGAATTTGATGTACAAATCAAAGAGATCGGTGGTCAGAAGATTCCTCTTATCAAAGAGGTACGCTCTATCACAGGACTTGGTTTGAAGGAAGCAAAAGAGAAAGTTGAATCTGCTCCTGTTGTTATTCAAGAAGGTTTAAGCAGAGAAGACGCAGAGAAAACTAAAGAGCAACTTGAAGCTGTCGGTGCTGAAGTCGAAATCATATAGTATAAAATCAGACCTTCATATATGAAGGTAACCTTCTATAGTTAAGTATCTGAACCCCATTATGGTTTTACTATAATGGGGTTTCTTTTAAACTATGTTTAGTATTAGCGAAATCTTCTACCTTGTATTCACACAACTGTCTGTTGGTGGGTTTGTCGTACTTATCCTTATACCCAAAGGTGTAGTTGGTGCAAACTTTTATCGTCTTATGGGTGGAATATATCTTCTTGTTGTGGGGTTAGCAAGGTGTGCTAATCTATACCTACATCAGCAGTCTGTAAGTATCTCAAATTTCTTCTTCTACTGGGAAGATACAGAAGCTATTCTGATAATCGTATTTTTCCTATTACTTTTTGCCTATACTATCAGCTGGTGGTTCAAGTATCCAATTATCAGAATGCTGTTATTTGGTGGTGGGTCATTTTGTGGGTGTGGTTTGATTATTATCAGTGCCTTAACATACATTAATCAGGTGCAATTACCGGTAATACATTTTATCTTACCGTTCCAATTCCTTATTTCCGCTGCACTTATTGGTATAGTTCATACTGGTATGTGGTTTGGACATTGGTATCTTGTAACACCCGAATTACCTGTACATTTATTAAGAAGATATAATACAACTCTATTAGTCGTGCTGATTGTATCTATAGTCCTGTTTTGTCTGGGTCTGTTTTTTAGATCACATGCAGCAAATACGGTACCTTTTAGTTTCCATATTAAATTGATTTTTTATATGCGAATAGGGTTAGGTTTTGCTGCTACACTACTCCTATATTTCATTACATGGGATTGTCTACGACCAAGGTCTGTTGAACGCGATGAGGTAGGGGCAACGCGAGCTGCAACAGGATTTCTTTTCATAGCTATCATAACAGTCCTCATGGGAGAATTCTGTAGTCGTTATCTATTCTTAACAATGAAATATTTATTGTAATATAAGAATATTAACCAGGACTTACGCAATATAAGCAGAAAAAGGTGAAATTTGACTTAAAAAGCCGTCATTTCAGTGTTTTAACCCCCTAAAGAATCAACGGTATGAATGCCTTAGGGCATTCCCCGCCCCTTGTCAGGGGGACTTTAAGATGAAATGCGTAAGTCCTGATTAAATATACTGAGATATTCAAAAAAACTCACGAAATCAGTTATAAACATACAAGGAATTACATTGTATATTTTGTATAGGTATGATACACTAACTCTGTTCATATAAGGAGGAATAAAATGAAATCGCAAATATTCTATGAACCAGAATCAATGAATCTTGAAGATAGACCAGTACCCGCACCGTCCGATACAGACTTATTGGTTCAAGTACGTTCAGTTGGCATCTGTGGGTCAGATGTGGCATACTATTTTGGGAACAGTTCACTTGAAACCGATGATGGAAAAGGACCTTTAATTCTCGGACATGAATTTACTGGTGAAGTCGTTGAAGTTGGAAACGAAGCTGAAAAAACTGGTGGATTTAAGGTTGGTGATCGCGTTGTTGTTAATCCAGTACAATCCAACCCAGAATCATCTTGGAGTAAAAAAGGACTATCCAACCTATGTCCGGAAAAACGTGTATTGGGTGTAGGTGTCGATGGTGGTTTCGCGGAATATGCAGTCTCTGATTACCGTTGGACAGTAAAATTACCTGACAACGTTACATACGATCAAGGTGCTCTTACCGAACCACTGGCATGTGGACTATATGCAGTCAATAATCTTAACGCAGAAGAAGGACAGACAGCTGTTGTTTTTGGTCCAGGACCAATAGGTCTTATGATGGTTCAGGTATTGAAAAGTCGTGGATTGAAAAACGTGCTACTTGTAGGTACACGCGACTATCGTCTTGATTGTGGTAAAGATCTTGGAGCAGATGAAGTAGTTAATGTTAAAGACACCGATTCTCCACACTATGTAGCAGACCTTGGGGCATTGATTGAAGATATGAATGAAGGTGAATTGGCTGATCGTGCTATAACTGCTACAAGTTCACTTGATGCTATCCATACAGCACTTGAAGTTACAGGACGACACGCTACAATCGTAATCTTCGGTCTCCCCGGGGATACTGATGTAATGCAGGTTCCTATACTTGATACTATCCTTATGGATAAGACAATTAGATTTTCCTGGTTGGCACCAAATACTTGGGAAGAAGCTGTTCAACTTATTTCAAGTGGAGATGTTGATATGGATAAGATTATTAGTCATGAATTTCCACTCGATTCACTCGTTGAAGGTATCACGAAAGTTCGTAATAGAGAAGATAGTTGTACGAAGGGACTGATAAAAGTATCTTCTTAGTTGGTATACGATATGGGTATTCCGTTCTTTATTGTTTTTACTCTTTCAATTGCTTTTCTCTCAATTGGTATTACTGGATGGGGTGACCTCGTTTCAATCGATTGGCCAGAACAGGTATCACCTGATTCACTAAGCGAAGATGTTATTGTCACCCCATACATAAATTTAAACCTCTCTAACCATGGGGCATTAGTACAGTGTTGTTCCGGTTTTATACTGTTCCTTGCAAGCCTATACCTTATGGGATTCTTACTCTATCTTGAAGAAAGAGAAAGTGGGAGAATCATGAAAAATGTGAAGAGTTATGCAAAATTAAGACAACTAATAGAACGGTATCAGAAAAAACGTATAACAGAATGAGGAATTTGTCTAACTAAACTTTAGAGTAACGACTTGTGCCAGTTAACTAAATGTATTTGTTGTTTTTACGGATTTTGTTTTTTTACTATAGACATTCCGTCCCTACGGGACTCAAGATAGTGGTCAAACACGTTTTTCTATAGACATTCCGTCCCTACGGGACTCAAGATAGTGGTCAAACACGTTTTTCTATAGACATTCCGTCCCTACGGGACTCAAGATAGTGGTCAAACACGTTTTTCTATAGACATTCCGTCCCTACGGGACTAAAGAAAGTCTTAACTAATGTAGGATATTCATATCAACTATTATATATGTGAAATTATTGGTTGCTAAAAGTTATTTAACACAACTCGTTAGAGTAATTATATTTCACTTGTGTTTAGGGAATTAACATTAGTACTTCTTGCAATTAAAGCGCGGTAAAGGTAAATCCATTAAAAATATGGAACAACAATTACAAAACGATCTACTTCTCCGCGCTGCAAAATGTCTACCTGTAGAACGTGTACCTGTTTGGATGATGCGACAAGCTGGTAGATCAGATCCATTATATCGAAAGATACGACAAGAGAAAAACCTACCATTAGAGCGACTTTTCCGTACTTGCCCTGGTCCCGATTCACACACCGATGTGGACTTAGCAGTTGAAATCTCCCTCCTCCCAAAACGTATTGGTGTTGACGCAATTATAGTCTATAAAGATATTCTGACTCCACTCGCTTCAATGGGGGCACACTTCCGGTTTAGTCCTGGACCATTCTTGAATCCACCTATACGGAACAAAGAACAAATTGATGGACTTAAACCTCTTGACAATCCACAGATACAATTGGAATACACGGGTAATGTCATACACTCCCTCCGTGAAACACTGAATGGTGAATTACCTTTAATCGGTTTTGCAGGTGCTCCATTAACACTTGCCTTTTTCCTTATAGCGGGAGAGAGTCCTATGAAAAAAGGTGAAGGGATATCAGAAAAAGCTAAACCTGTTTTCCAAATGATGGAATCTGAACCAAATTTAATGCATTGCTTATTAGATAAGTTGACAGAAATGACGATACATTATCTGAATTTTCAGATAAGTCGAGGGGTTCAGATTGTTCAACTATTCGAATCTATCGCAGATGTATTATCCAGTGAAATATACAAGACATTTGCCCTACCATACCATCAACGAATTTTCTCTGCTATTAATTCTCAAACCCCGGCTATTCTATTTGCTAAAGAGTGTCCTTATATTGATATGATGCACCAAAGTGGAGCGGGTGTGCTTAGCATTGGGAAATGTTTGAATCTGAAGAAAGTAAAGACCGACATAAATAGCTCTATCGCATTTCAAGGAAATGTTGATAACGATATACTTAGGGATGGTTCATTCTCTGATATATCTAATGCAGTTCACACCTGTTTAGAACAAGGCGGAAAAATAGGACATATACTGAATTTAAGCCACGGACTTCACAGAGATACACCTTTTGAAAATGTTAAACATTTTGTAAAAATCGCAAAAAGTTTTTAGGAACATTAATGAACAAGACAATTGAAAATCCTTTTGTCCCTCGACAATATGGACATCTCGTTAAAATAACAGATCGGGTTTATCTGTTTCGAAATATTGTAAACTCATCAATTATTATAGGGGATAATGGCGTTGCGGTAATTGATACACAAGTTAACCAAATGATGGGAAAACGTCTACTTGCGGCTATTAGATCCGTCACTGATAAACCGATTCTTTATGCCATCAATACACATTATCACTGGGATCATACAAATGGGAATACAATCTTCCAACAAGAGGGTGCTACTGTTATAGCACGTGAACTGACCAAAGATTTTATGGTTAATAGAGCTCCCCGTCAGGAAGCATTTCTACGTTCCCGTGGTTTTACTTTAGGAGATCCACCTTTTCTTCCACAACATACATTTGAATACGAAACAGAACTCGATTTAGGAAATCAGCTGCTTCACCTTATTCATTTAGGAAAAGCAGAAACAGATGATGCTACAGCCATTAGGATTCCAGCTGAAGGATGTATTGTTTCAGGTGATACCATCATGACAGGGAGTTTCCCGATTTTTGGACAACCAGTTATGAATGAAGGACTCATGGCGAATCACGATTGGATTAACACAATTGAAGAACTGAGGACATATTCCCCAGATCATGTTCTCCCGGGACACGGTCCTTTAGCTCATGATGAGGAAATAGATTTACTTCTTAAAATTGAATCATATTTCATTACAGAAGTCCGTAAACGTGTAGAGCAAGACTTGTCTTTATCAGATGTATTAAATGACATGGAATCAAACATGCCGGGTTGGATAAGTGAAATAGCTGAGGTATGGGGAACACCTCGGTATGCCATTTTACGCGTCTACAGAGGATTAATTGATGATCCTGAACCGGGATGGCAACATTATAAACCTTCTGCAATACCTAAAGCAGATATTGAAAAACTACACCAAAAAACAAAAGAATTAGAAGACTATGATGTGTATAGGGAGACTGCAGAAGAAGTTGCAGAAGGGGACGACTTAGGCTTAGCAATTGCCATTATGAAAAGTGCCACAGAGAAATTCTCTAACCTACCAGAAGCATGGACTGAATACGCGGATACACTTATACAAGCATCCCGAACGGTGTCCAGTGTTCTGGAGAAAGGTGATTTTTTCTATGAAGCAAAAAATGCTATAAACATCGCACTTGAATTAGATCCTGAATACGCACCTGCACATCTTTTGTACGGATATAATCATATACTCTCATCCTTCAGGAATGGAGACGATCCTAACCTCGGTGTGGAATCCATCTATAAGGCTTTAGTCAGTGGTCTTGAGGGTACGAAACTTGCTCAAGCTTATTTTTCAATTGGGTTAGCACATCGTACAAATGGAAATGAAACCCTCGCTCGTGAAGCTTTTCAACAGGCAATTGATACTGATCCTGGTTTCATGCCAGCACAATTTGCTAATATGACATAGGAGATGATAATGAATTATGATTGTGTATTACTGGTCGCATTTGGTGGTCCAACACCGGGATGTTGCAATAAGTATAATATAAATTCTTGTCCTGGGGAAGCCTACTGTTTTGTTGAAGGGATTGCGGGGGATGCAGAATCACAAAAAGAACGGGTTAGAGATATCTCAACTCATTACATTAAATTAGGTGGATATTCACCATTTAACGAATTAACCTATAAACAAGCAAAAGCGTTACAAAATGCATTGGAAGAACGGAATTTGCGATTACCGGTTTATGCAGGATTCAGACATTGGACACCTTACCTAAAGGAAGTCATCGCTGAAATTGCACAAAAAGGTCACCGTAATATCCTCGGTATTATTATGGCACCACACCAAGCAAAAGTCAGTTGGGAATGGTATCAAAATGCCGTCCAAAAAGGTATTGATGCTCTTGAGAATACGAACATAACAATTGATTACCTTGAGCCATGGTATACGCACGATGGATATGTGAGTGCAATTGCAGATCTTATCAAGACCGCATGTGGGGATAAGTTTGAGATATCCGAGCTTATTTTCACAGCACATTCAATTCCTCAGGCTGCCGCGGATAATTCACAATATACACAACAGTTTAGAAAAACCGCCGAAGCAACAACAGCAATGTTAGCAAAATCTGACTTCACATTAGCTTATCAAAGTGAGGTAGAAAACAGTCCTATCCCTTGGATACAACCCGATATCAATGATCTGTTGAAAACAAAAAAGGAGCAAGGTGTTGATACGGTTGTTGTTTCACCAATCGGTTTTCTATGCGATCATGTTGAGGTGTTATACGACCTTGATATTGAAGCAAAAGAAACTGCAAAAGAAAACGGAATAGATTTTATCCGGGCACAAACTGTTGGAGACCATCCGAACTTTATCTCCATGTTAGCAGATTTTGTCTGTGAGAAATCTGAATAATTTTAACTGAAACATAGATGATGACCCAACCAAACAAACGCGCCATCGTCATCGGAGGTGGAATTACTGGCTTGGCAGCTGCCTATCGACTAAAAACTGAAGCAGAAAAAAGAGATATCCCTCTCGACTTAAAGTTACTTGAAGCAAGCAACAGAGTTGGTGGTGTTATACAAACAGAACATCGAGATGGATTTGTCATTGAACACGGTCCAGACGCCTTTATATCAACAAAACCGTGGGCAAAAGCGTTATGTGAAGAACTCGGGATTGATAAACATCTGATCAGTACAAATTCCAAAGTCAGAAGAAGCTTCGTAGTACGGAACAGAAAACTCATTCCTGTACCAGAAGGATTTTACATGATGGCTCCCGGATCTTTCCTACCATTTATAAAAACACCTATATTCAGTTTGAAAGGTAAACTCCGAATATTATTAGATCTGATCATTTCACCCCAAGAAAATCCTGATGATGAATCGGTTGCAGAGTTCGTTAGACGCCGACTTGGTACTGAAGCATTTGAACGTATGGCACAACCCATGATTGGTGGTATCTACACTTCAGATGCAGAAAATCTAAGTTTGAAAGCAACATTCCCCCGATTCTTGGAAATGGAAAAGGAACATGGCAGTATCATAAGAGCACTCATTAACCAAAAAAAGAGAGCATCCCAAACAAGTAGGGATACAAGTGGACCACGATACAGTCTATTCTTATCCTTCACAAATGGTATGCAGACCTTAGTTGATACACTTACCGAGCAACTCTCAGAGTGTATCCAACACAACACTACAGTTAAGACAATTCACAAATATGATGGCAACTCCACTTGGCAGGTTGTTCTTGAAAACGATACTACTGTAGAAACAGATTTACTCTGCATTGCACTACCCGCGCCACGTACAAGTCAAATCATAAACAATGAAATCCCTACTGTAGCAGAAAAACTCAATACTATACCATACACATCCTCAACCACAGTTAATATGGCTTTCCGTCGTGAAGATATTTCACATCCTCTCAACGGAATGGGTTTTGTTGTCCCTATAACAGAACAACTGAATTTAATTGGTTGCTCATTTAGCAGTGTTAAATTTGAGAATCGCGTACCTCTGGAAAATGTCTTAATTCGTGCATTCGTGGGTGAGAATACAATGCAAAATTTGGGTCTTGAGGGAGTTGTTTCTCTGACTATAAAAGATGTGTCCAATTTACTCGGTATTAAAACCGAACCTATATTTACAGTTGTCAGCCATCATAGCCAATCAATGGCACAATATTTGGTAGGACACCAGAGCAATATTAGTGATATCCAAGCTATAATAAAAAACATTAAAGGAATTACATTAGCAGGGAACGCATACACTGGCATCGGAATCCCAGATTGTATCCACAGTGGTGAACAAGCTGCCCTATCCCTCTTAGATTCAATTACTACGTATTCAAATTTGGCAACGAATTAAATCCAAGTAAACGTTTTAAGGTCGGAGAAGCACGGTCAATTACTTCATCAGATACAATCTTAATATGATCCTGTTGTGGTTTTAGAACAGAACGACAGAAAAAGCCGAGTAACGCGACACGAGTCGTATCACTTCTATTCTCTGATGAACCATGCCAAACCGCACCATTGACAATTAAAACTGATCCCGCAGGTCCACAGATCTGTTTCTCATCATCATATTCCACTCCCGATTCAGGCACTGCTTCCAACCTATGATGACTACTTGGTACACAACTGGTAGCTCCGTTTTCAAGTGTAAAATCATCTAAAAACCAAACACTGTTGGCAACCAATGGAAAGTTTGGACGAGGTGTCGGAAGCGATGATAAGGGATAATCAATATGGAGACCACCATCTGGTGCTCCAGGATAAAGGATATTGACTGTAAAAGAACTGAGCGTACAATCACCACCAAGAAGATATTCCATCGCAGGAAGCATATTCGGGTGTTGAATTGCCTCTTCAAAGACTTCTCCTTTATCAATGAGATTCCAAACTCGTTGAGCACGATCATCCTGCATATATGTATGACCATGACCAGATGCTTGTTCTAATTCTGCAAGTTCCATAGAACGTTCCCGTAATATCGCGGCTGTATCTGTTGAAATCATATTTTCCAACAATAAATATCCGTATTCATCAAGATGAGATTTTTCTGAGGTGTTTAACATACCTATTTTCTCCAACATGAATCTTTGTTGACAATTTTAACCTTTAATAGTATTCTGTCAATTAATAGATTTTTGCCAATTGTAAATTGGAAATATCAATACTAAAAAGGTAAGAATTTGTATACATAAATTAAGAAAATCATTTGACTTATATTTTAATTTATGGTAATATGTTATCTATGACTATAATTTAATCGTTGATATAAAATGATAGGATGGGAAATTTGATATTTTTACAAGAATTAAACACTATTTTCCAATTAAATACTTGTGTATTATTTTGACATTTGTTAAAATATCCGATGTTCCTTTATTATGGACTCATTTTCAGTCAATAAAACATTAGATATACGTAATCAACCGAATCTATTAGGTAAACTATCGCTTCGTATCCACATTGGGATGCTACAATCTTCGGTGCCAAGAATTGCTGCTTTTGACATTTATTCAAGATATGTTAACACTATCTTTGGGTTGACTTACGTAGTAGGAAAAAGAATTTTTATACTTGGTAGTAGGATGTTATTTGGATGGGCAAACACCTACCTCCGGTCTTTTATGTCGTGTTTATCGCCCATTTAAAACTTCAGTATTTAGTCTCGTTTTAGCGTGACTTAACGAGGAGGAAAAGTTAATGAAAAAACGAACACTCTTTGTTTCGTTTTTGATTTTTACATTGTGTGTTTTTCACAGTTTAACCCCAGGCATTGTGTTAGCGCAAGAGGATGCCTCTTTAGCGCAACAAGTGTTTGATGAACATAAAGATACACTTTTGCGTGATGACGTGAAAGTTCACCTGCCACCGCTTTTGGATGGTCTTAAGGGCTCACCTCTTGATATACCGACCCTAATCAATACTGCTATCACTTTAGTTACGTCCGATCCTACAGGAGCCACGTTAAAAGGCATTGCTGCGGCTCAAGGTATCACACTAACTGATGATCACATTGCTTTGATAGCAGATGCGGATGTCCAAGCAGTGCTAAAAGATAATACCACTGTGGCTTTACTTAGTTTAAAGGGTGATGAGCTTGCCACTGCACTTGATGAACTCGCAGCGTTGATTGCTGCGGCAACTCCAACCGATCCTGTACCACCACCAGTGGATCCTGTACCACCACCAGTGGATCCTGTACCACCACCAGTGGATCCTGTACCACCAGTGGATCCTGTACCACCACCAGTGGATCCTGTACCACCACCAGTGAAACCTGACCCCCCAAAAGAAGGGATGGGTGATCCTGTTGAATTGACTCCATCAAATATAAATGGCAAGTCAAAACTCGGTGGACTTTCCCTGAATAGAGTACACGGACGAGCCTTTATCAGAGATATGATTGAAGCTGCTGGATTATCTAAGGATTTAGCAGATGAATATGTTGATGATGTTGTTGACATTATTCTTGCACAAGTTCCAAAAGGGTTCCTACCAAAGAAACAAATTAAACAAGTACTCACTGCACGGAATCCACGGTCTCCTTTCTATCCTCTTAATGAAGATCAGTTGGACCCTGATAACTTTGGAAATGGAATTACACCTTCACTGCTGAGCGCAATTTTCAACCTTGATGATCCAGAAGGTCCGTTCAAACAGAAGTATCTCACAAGTGATAGTCTAAATCTTAATGTACGTGTTCCGTCTACACTTGAAGGAGGACGTGTTGAATTCAGGATCGACGACTACATCGTCGGTGAAGGAAAACGAATAACTACCGATGAATTTCAAGCTGATACGATTCCTTATGTCTTCAGTTTAGAGGAATCACTTGCTGCAACTAACTTACCTGCATGGCCAGCTTTAGGCAACCAACTCTTCTCAGGTGTTGTGCTACGGTATTCAGAGACAGGTTTGGATGGAGATTACATCGCCGTTGATATGGACCCAGTGCATGGTGAAAACGGCGTTGTTTGGGAAAGTAAGATAGGTATCCTTCCCAAAGGTAGTACTTACTACTACTTTGAAGTTACATTGGTTGAACCTGTCATGCTTGAGGTAATTAATCCTGAAGCAGTTTTTGAAGCACTTGATTCAAAAGCAGGTACACACAGCCTTGATCCTACTAATACATACACTATAAGTAGTTGGTCAATGCCAGATCCCAAAAACCTTCAATTTGCTGATCGTGGTATTCTTGAGGATCTGATTACCCCAGATGTCGCAGCAGAAGTTGCAACGATAGTCCTACCCCAATTGGGTAAACCTGCATCTGAATTTAAAATTAAAGGTAGTGATGTAAACAAATTGGGAAGGTTGATACTACGAAATGCCAATGCATTGTTTACAACATTTGAAGGCAATTTTGATCCGCGTTTATCATCAGTATTCACTATAGGGGATGTTGATAATGCTATTGAATCGCTATGGTATGCAGATATCGGTTCAATTGAAGATTCGCCAATAGGTGGCACATCTAAGATTGAAGCGGTTGTATATAATGCAAATGGTGCTGCAGTTGATCATATTACTGCGAACCTAACGGTTGACACCACTGCGCCAACAGCAGATATCGCAATCGAACCCGCGGATGCAAATACTGCAGGTTATTTGAATAAAGATGGTATTTTTGTCGCTACTGCTAAAGATTCATCACTACCATCTGTACTAAACATACATGCAAGTAACGCAGTTGGTATTGGTGACACAGTTGGTTTTGATACAGCTACAGGATATTTCCTTTATCAGTTAATTGATTTGGATGCTGATGGAAATCCGGTAGGCACTTGGTTGCCATTGACAGTTGAAAATTCAATGTTAGCATCAGATATTTGGGATCGAATCCGAGAAGAATTACAAGGACAGACAGATCCAAATATCCAAGTATTGGCAGGATTAGATGTAAATGCATTGATTGGTTTGCTAAATGCTGATATTGCAGGATTAGCAGGACCATTCTTGGCTAATTTAAATATAAAACTCAGTGATGAGCAACTAAAATTAATTGGTGGCCTGTTTGGAGCTGTCATCCAAGACTTTAATCTAATTCCTTTAGTATTTGATCCGGCACGTCCCATGGGAATGCCTATCCAAGGTGAAAATATACCACTCCTAACTGGTGATTTTGGTATCCGTGCTATGGGGATTGATACAGTCTTTAATGTCGGTTCTCATGTGCCACCAACAAGACTAAGAATCGTTGGTCCTGAGACTGATAGATCAAAGGTAACAGCCGCAAGTTTAGGTGATATCAACCATAACGGTAAAGTTGACTCCTATGAAAATGATCATCTCTACAGTAATACTGATATGATCACTCTAACAGTTACACTCACTGAACGGACAGTCCATCCAGGAAAAATCAAGGTACAGTATCAGAATGCCGATGGAGAATGGGTTACAATTTATGATCCTGATTTAACGTCTGATGATCCTGATTATACGTTTGACTTGAAAGAAGCCGATAAAACAGCTGGTGATACTATCCAAGTCCATTGGACAGTAACAGATTTCCAAGACTTAGTCGCTGCCGGTTCTGAAGTCGCTATTCAAACTGTAACTACTAATGAATTAGAGTTTTCACATACATCAGAGATGTTCAAAATACATCTTGATGCGGATGTGCTTCCAGTTGATCCGAAGGTCTTGATTGCCGATGTTGATCAAGATTCCATCAAGATGAGAAGTCCGGATAGTGGTGCACCGCAAGGTACAATCACACTTGATGGATATGCAGCACGTCGGACAGTGCCAGAGACAACTGCTATTCTGGTTCAAGTCAGTATGGACGGCAACGATTGGATGGATGTTGGTACTGCTGAAGTCGAGACTGCACCTGATGGTGATAATGTTGTTGATGGTGCTATGACAGCCGATGCCATGTTTAAAGGTAAAACTTTAGCAGCTGTCTATGAGGCTTCAGATACCCACGTTGATTCAACCAGCAGCTACGTCAAATGGTCTGTTGATGTTGATACCACTGCTTTAGCAGACAGTATCACTGAAGCTGATCTTGATGCTGCACACGCTGCATCCGATCCTGACATGACGTATGTAGAGTTGGATGGTAACCGTTACATGGTACGTGCGTACCCAGTTACCACCGAGGGGAAGGATGAAGCTGGAGTTGCTGAAGGCGATGCGTTTACCGAAAAATTCTCAGTAGACAATGATGACGACGTTGGTCCACTCGGTCCGACAAACGTCGTCGCAACAAGCATTGACCCAGAAAATTCTGTCTTTATGGATAATGGTGACGGAACTTATACAGTTGGCGGTCTTGTTGATAAATATACCTCGGAATCTCCTGTAGTTACGTTCACGATTACAGCGACAGCGAAACGTGATACCTACGCATCCGTGGAATTCAACACAGATCTACCTGCAGGTGCTATTATCGGGGATATAACCGAAACTGAAGCAGGTGTCTTTACTGTAACTGTTGATGTCGGTACACTGATGGATGAAGATGATGATGTCCACAATGATACATATTTGGAAGATGCATATATCGAAAATGCGGACAAGAATATCTATAATCCAAAGGGCAAAGTATTTAGTTTTAAAGTATATGCCAGGGCTTATGACGCGGACATGGAAGGGAATATGCAATGGATTCAATCCCATGATCGTGATGCCGATGGTCAAATCATTGAGACTGTTGACAATAAAGTCACAGTTAATGTCCAAAATTCCTACAGACCTGATCCGGGTGTATTAGCAATTGCCGTTGTGAATTCAGATGGCATGGTAAATCCGGACAGTGGCGCACCGCAAGGTGAACTCACTTTCGATGTCTATACGCACGGTACTACTTCAGCTCCAACCGAAGGCATTCGTGTTGAAGTTAAACGCCCCGTTGATGATACGTGGGAACGTATTACTGGTACTGCAGAGCCATCTGAACTTGTGAATGTATCCGAAGTGCCAATTACAGATTTGTACGATATTCCTGAGGTAAATGCTGGAATTACGAATGTTGGTGTTATTGGTGCACTTGTTGACATTTCTGAGGCAGAAGGGACAAGTCCCGCGACCCTTAGGAAATGGTCTTATAAAGTGGATACGCGTAAGTTGGCATTGGAAGATACCGTCACAGCAGAAAATACCATCAAACTTGATGATACAATCAACCGAGGCGATGGTGCTTCTGAACGCTCTGTAGTCGAAGACGAGAACCAGTATGTGGTACGTGCGTATGCACTCACACCGGCAAATCTGGCTCAAGTCGAATATCCAAAACGGGATGAATATTTAGAACGAGGTGGTGTCGAAACGTCCTTCTCATTAGACAATCTTGATGATGTGCCACCACTCGGTCCGACAAACATCACAGATGTTGCTGATGCCGCTGGCTCAATTGAAGCTAATGAAGATGACAGCTACACTGTTGGCGGTATTGTTGATCCTACCGTTGATACACCCGTTGCTATATTCACTGTTGAACCAACTGCTAATCCTATTACCTATGAAGGTGGTAGTATCAGAGTCGTACAAACTGATGCCGATGGAAACATGACAGCAACAGATGGTAGTCTGGAAGACGGCACTGTTACTGTTGATGTTGGTCAGTTGGCAAATGGTACATATATGTATCATGCGCTTGTTGCAGACGAATTCGGGAACTGGCAAGTTCAAGGTGAACTTGATATGCCTTCACCGATAGTCACCGTACATGTCCTCAACTTCCGTGTCAGTGATATTACTGATCTAACAGTAACAGCAGTTGATGGTGAACTTGTCGAAGGTGAGCTCCCAGAAACGATCCCACTCCGTGATTCTATCTCCGTTAGTTTCAATGTGAATAATGGTTCGTTGATGGTTGATGATCTTACTGGCGTCCTTGTTGATGGTCACCGTGTTATGTATACAGCTGGTAGTGATGCTGAGAATTCATTCTCATTAATGGCAGATGAACTCGGCAGCGTCGTTGACGGATGGTATACACCCCATGGTGAGGCTACCAAACGAAACGGTTCGGTAGCCTTCCCATTAGCAATGATTAATCTTGATAACACCGGTCCAATGGTTGAATTTGTAACGCCTACTGAAGGGGCAACAGTCAATGACTTGCCAACCCTCCAGGCGACCTATAACGATGGCGATTTAGGTGTCGGTGTAAGTGCTGATAATACAGCAGCTGTAAGTTTAGCACGGCTACGTCCTAACAGCGACACTCAGGAAGAGATGCCGATTGATGTTGACCAAGGTATGGTTGAACAAGATGGCGATTCTGTCGTCTATACACGAATAGACAAACTTGCAGGTGGAGCCTATAAGTTCGCTGTTCAGGTAAGTGATAGTCTTGGTAACATCGGTAATCATTCAGTCGCATTTGCTGTAGAAGGTATCAACCCAACAGTCGTAATAACTGCCCCTGCTTCTGGACAACAATTTGATGCAAGTCCAGCAAGTATCACCGGTTTCTATACTGGTGGTGGTGAGGTAAACATTACGAAGTTTATGGTCAATGATGCTGATGTAACCGCGGATGTAGAGGGAAACAACTTCACTTATATGCCTGATGGTGGTTTCATTGAAGGCGATCATAACGTCTCTGTTGAAGTTACGGATGGTAGTGGATTAACATCTCAGACAGGTTTAACCTTTACAATTACATTACCTATTCCGACAGTGGCAATTCTATCACCAGAACCAACTCAAGTATATAACCATGGTACACCTATTATAACGGGTGAATTTACTGGCGCTGATCCTGTAATGGTTGCACTTTCTATTGATGGAGAGACTGTTGCAGTGGAAACAAGCGGTAATCAATTCTCTTACACTCCTGCAATGGAGTTAAGTCATGGTGAACATACAGTCGCCGTTGAAGTTACAGATGCTAACGGAAAGACTGCTATGACATCCACTATATTTACCGTTGATATTCCCGGTCCTATGGTAGCTATTCATTCACCTGCTCCAGGACAAACCTATGATCACGGTATGCCGATGCTTCAAGGTGAGTTCTCAGGTGTTGAGGCTACAGTTGCAGTAACAGTTAATGGTCAAGCTATTCCAGTTGTTGTAGATGGTAATGAGTTTACATTTACACCACCAGTTGGAATAGATGATGGTGAATATTCAGTCGTCGCAGTAGCGACAGATGCGAATGGTAAAACAGCCAAAGCAACCGTTATATTTTCCGTTAGTTTACCTGTACCTACAGTTGCAATTCTAACACCAACTGCTGGTCAGACTTTAGACCACGGTAAACCAGTCATATCTGGTAATTTCTCAGGTGCAGATGAGATTGTAGTTGCATTAACAATTGATGGTAATGCTGTAGAAGCATCTGTAAACGACAACAACGAATTCACATATACTCCGGCTGATGCTCTGAGTCATGGTGAACATACGATTGCTGTTGAAGTGACAGATGGAAATGGCAGAACTGCTGAGACTTCATCGGTCTTTACCGTTGATATTCCTGGTCCTTCAGTAGTTATTCATTCACCTGCTGCGGGACAAGTGTTTGATCACGGTAAACCAATGCTTCAAGGTGAGTTCTCAGGTGTTGAGGCTACAGTTGCAGTAACAGTTAATGGTCAAGCTATTCCAGTTGTTGTAGATGGTAATGAGTTTACATTTACCCCACCGGTTGGAATAGATGATGGTGAGTATTCAGTCGTCGCAGTAGCGACAGATGCGAATGGTAAAACAGCCAAAGCAACCGTTGTATTTTCCGTTAGTTTACCTGTACCTACAGTTGCAATTCTATCACCGACTGCTGGTCAGATTTTAGACCACGGTAAACCAGTCATATCTGGTAATTTCTCTGGTGCTGATGAGATTGTAGTTGCATTGACAATTGATGGTAATGCAGTAGAAGCATCTGTGAACGACAACAACGAATTCACATATACTCCGGCTGATGCTCTGAGTCATGGTGAACATACGATTGCTGTTGAAGTGACAGATGGAAATGGCAGAACTGCTGAGACTTCATCGGTCTTTACCGTTGATATTCCTGGTCCTACGGTAGCTATTCATTCACCTGCTGCAGGACAAATGTTTGATCACGGTAAACCAATGCTTCAAGGTGAGTTCTCAGGTGTTGAGGCTACAGTTGCAGTAACAGTTAATGGTCAAGCTATTCCAGTTGTTGTAGATGGTAATGAGTTTACATTTACCCCACCAGTTGGAATCGGTGATGGTGAATATTCAGTCGTCGCAGTAGCGACAGATGCGAATGGTAAAACAGCCAAAGCAACCGTTGTATTTTCCGTTAGTTTACCTGTACCTACAGTTGCAATTCTATCACCGACTGCTGGTCAGATTTTAGACCACGGTAAACCAGTCATATCTGGTAATTTCTCTGGTGCTGATGAGATTGTAGTTGCATTGACAATTGATGGTAATGTAGTAGAAGCATCTGTGAACGACAACAACGAATTCACATATACTCCGGCTGATGCTCTGAGTCATGGTGAACATACGATTGCTGTTGAAATAACAGATGGAAATGGAAGGACTGCTGAGACTTCATCGGTCTTTACCGTTGATATTCCTGGTCCTTCAGTAGCAATTCATTCACCGGCGTCAGGACAATTGTTCGATCATGGTAAACCAATGCTTCAAGGTGAATTTTCAGGTGTGGATCCTGAATTGACAGTAATGGTTAACGATGAAGAACTTGAAGTAGAGGTAGATGGTAACGAATTTACATTTACACCTGCTGATGGTTTAGATGATGGGGAATACACAGTCGTAGCAGAAGTTGTGGATGCGAATGGTAAAACAGCCAAAGCAACTGCAGTATTTTCCGTAAGATTACCTGAACCTACTGTAACAATTAAGTCACCCGCTGCAGGTCTAACCTATGATAATGGGTCACCCGTTATTGCTGGTGAATTCACAGGTGTCGCTCCAGTAGAAGTGAAACTCTCTATTAACGGTGAAGATGCAGAAGTAAAGGTTGATGGTAATCAATTTACTCATGATCTTGCTGAAGCATTAGCACATGGCGACCATACAATTTCAGTTGAAGTGACGGATGCCAATGGCAAGACTGCACAAGCAACTACTGTCTTTACTGTTGATATTCCTGGACCTTCTGTTTCAATCCTTTCACCTGCTTCTGGTCAAACCTATGATCACGGCACACCAGTGATTAGGGCTGAATTCATGGGTTCCACGGAAGTTAATGTAACTACATTTACAATTAATGGTGAAGATGCCGATGGTGAAGTTGAAGATAACCAACTCACATATACAGTTGATCCAGCATTGGGTGACGGCGAGCACACTGTTGTTGTTGAAGTTACTGATGCAAATAAGAAGACAGCAGAAGCTTCGGTCGTTTTCTCAGTGATGAAAGATAAGACAGCACCTATAATCTCAGCATACGCTCCGACAGGAGTCGTTCGCTTGAATAAAGCTGATGTTGCTGATGAGGATATGGGAATAACTATCTCCGCTGATATCTCTGATCCTGAGTCTGATCTCTTGAGTGTGAAATACCTGATTAATGACACTGCACCAACTCATTCTTACCCAGTTGATAATGCTGGTAATAAGTTTGAAGTTACGCATAGTTTTAATGCAGGAACACATTCAATAACATTGATAGCTGCAAGTGAAGGTGGTTCGAAGGAATTCAGATGGACATTCACTGTAGAAGTAGATGAAGCAGCACCTGCCATTACAAACATTACACCTTCTGGTACAGTCCTTGCTGGACTCCCGACTATCTCGGCGAGTGCAACGGATGATACTGGTGTAGAAGAAATGTCTATTACCCTAATGGACAGTGAAGGCAAAGAGGTGAAGGGTAAAACTTCTGATGATGACGAAGATAGAGCCAATGAAGGAATCACACGCTTAGACTTCAATCCTGATGCTCCACTTGAAGAGGGAACATACACGATTAATGTTCGAGCAACAGATGGATACGGTAATTCCTCTACCGCAAAAGGTGGCTTCACTGTTACCTTTGATACCGCTGCACCTATCATCACAATGGCATCACCACAAAATGGTTCTCGTTTGACATATAAACACGATGAAGAACGTAAACCAAATATTTCGATTGCTTATTCTGATGCTGGTACAGGTGTCAATGTTGATTCCATCAGGTTTGTCTTCAATGATCAATTGATTAACCTCACATCCAAGCAGAAGTCTGCATCACAGGTGAATTATACACCTCCTGCTGACTTGGAACCTGGGAAATATGTGGTCAAGTTAGAAGTGTCTGACAACGCACATCAACAGGGGAATGTCTCTGAGAAGAATAAAGGTGCTCGTGAAGCTAACACAGCTGTTTATGAGTTTAGTTTCTTTGTCGAGCGTGGAGACACCCCAATTATGTGGGCAGCACCCTTCAACTACCCGAACCCATTCAGTAAGAATACTCGGATTTCTCTTGTACTCGCACGCAGGGCAAATGTTAGTATCACAATATTGGATTCTACATTACGTCCAGTCCGAGTCCTTGTTGATAACGAGGTAATGGATGCTGGTAACTATACAAAGAATCCTGCCGGTGCTGGTTCTAATGCAATCGGTTGGGACGGTAAATCCAGCAGTGGCGAAGACTTAGCTCGAGGTATCTATTTCTGTCAAATAGAAGTGAATGATGGTATTGAACCTGAATTCGTCATGCTAAAGCTCGCACTGACGCGCTAAGTAAAAGATGGTCCGTAAATCGTAAGTTGGACAGAATGTCCAACTTACGATAACGGCTACCAAGGAGGATATTAATTAATGTCTACTACAAAGCAAAAATTGCTATACGGTGTTATCCCCGTATTATTACTTCTCATGGCTATATCGCCTGTCTGTTTTGCTGAGGGAGAGGTTAACGCTATGCCTCACTTACGCCTCGGTGCCGGTGCGCGTTCTATCGGTTTAGGTGGCGCATTTACAGCAATAGCAGAAGATGCCACAGCAACTGTCTGGAATCCCGCCGGACTGGGATCTGCGGCTGATCTAAGCCTAAATTTCTCTACACAAAGATTGTCACATGATAGAAGTCATAACTTTATCGCAATTACAAAATCACTCGGTTCATACGGTTCAATAGGATTAGCCGCATTAAATTCTGGTGTGGGTAATTACCCAATATACGATTCATCGGCAACCTATGGTGGAACAGCAGATTATAGTACAAATGCTTATTCACTCTCTTATGGAATCGCTTTCGGAAACTTCAATATCGGTCTAACAGGTCGTATGCTATCTGATAACTTTGGTGTTGATACTGTTGAAAACCAAAGCGGTTTAGGCGGTGTAGATATCGGGATCATGGGACATGCATTACACATTGATGTTGCTGAAGATATGATGGATCAAGCATTACATAACCAACATCATGAGGCAATGGTTCCAACATTCCATTATGGGTTGGTCGCAAAATACCTTGGGGCTTCTATAGGTGAAGCAACTGTACCAATGGTAGTGAATGCTGGTGTAGCTTATGATCTATACATGGGGAATGTTGTAACATTCGCCGTTGATATTGAACAGGAATTCGTTAATCTTGATGAAAGTGCAACCAGCCTCCGCGGCGGTGTTGAATATAACCTTTTCACTAACAGATCTACCAACTTCGCACTACGTACTGGGATGAAAGCATCACGTGATGTACGAACGCTTTATGGTGGATTTGGGGTTAACATTGCTGGACTGCAGGTTGACTATGCTATACAAGATGGTATGGCAAGTGAAATCAGTGGAGCAGGAAGCACCCATTATGTTTCTGTCTCCTATGAATTTTAACACCAAAGAGGAGAATACTGATGACTATTATTAAAAACACTTTAAAATTAACACTGGTTCTCTATATATGTGTTGCTCTTACTGGTGTTTATGTCTTATCTGCCTCCGCACGGATTACTCCAAAGGAGACTGATGAAGAAACCAAGTTAATCACTATTGTTAAGGGTGATACACTCTGGGATCTCTGTCAAGAACACTTAAAAGATCCTACAAAATGGCCAGAATTGAAAAAGTATAATGACTTCACCAATCCTGACCTGATTTATCCAGGTGAAAAGTTGCGTATTCCTGTTTCCTTGGCAAAGGAAATTGTTGATGATGCCGAAGATGTCGTAAAAATTGAAAAGGATGAATTAGATAAACTACGTGCAGAACTTGAAGAATCTGAGGCAAAACGTGAAAAATTGATGGCTGATATTGAAGCTATGAAGGGAAGTACTGCTAAACTTCAAGCTCAAATTAAAGCTTTGGAAAACAGCCTAAAATCACAGGATAAAGTCGTTGATGCTGTCAAGAAGTCTGGTGATGAATCCACTGCTGATGTCAAGAAAGCTGTTAGAAATGCTAAGAATGCAATAGTAAAACAGTTAGAAGATTTACACGGACATCTTGATTCTTCTAATGAGATGTTAGGAGCACTTCAGAAAGATCTGAAGGCAACTCAAGATTCTATTGGAAATATTCAAGAAAGTGTAAAATCTATTCTGATGAAAATTGAGACAAATCAAAAGGCTATCAGTGAATTACAGATGATGATTAAGAATGCTAAAGGTATACATGAAGAGGTATCTTCAGGAAAACGTGCTCTGGTATTCGTAACAACTGCTGTCGCTGGAATCGGTTGGTTCGTTCTTAGTTCAATCGGTGGACGAAGCGGCGAATAATTAAATTCATTAGATCATTCTGGCAGGGAGGTGCAGAAAACTACACCTCCCTGCTTTTTTTATAGTAGTATAAAATGTCTTCACTTGATTTTAACTATAATCACAATCATTTTACAAAAACTATACAACTCTATGGGGACAGAGCTGGCGGACAAGGAAACTTTGAATTTGCCGGCTTAGCTGAACTGCAGAATCAGAAGATTCTATTAGTTCATGGGAATTCACAGAGTCTTAAAGAAACACATGATTGGAGACGACTGTATAGATTAATCAATCTTGCACAACGTCTTAATTTACCTGCCACATTCTGGAATTTACCAATACGTCAATCTGCCATAAAATTATATAATACCTCTTTAGCATTAAGTACCGCAATTGGTAATATACAAACAGAAATACTTAGATTTCCTCACCCTATCATTACAGTTTTTGATGAAAGTTACGATTGGAAAGACATCGCAGAAGAATTTGAGTCGGTAGATGGTTCCATTATAGTTATACCGAATAATCAAAAACCCATAGAACTATCAAAGTTAAAACAAAACCATCTGAAAATCACCCATAAACAAGATGATCTCCAGATGGAAATACTCACACTATTACATGAATTATCTAAGATATCAACAGAAGAATTAATCAACTGCCGTTTGGAAAGTTTCAATATCCCAAAATAAGACTACTATCCAAACATCTCTATTCTTTTACCCATCCATTCTTCCAATCTTCCTACCGTTGTTTTATACCACCCCATATACTCTAAGGGTATCATACAACAATTTCGTCACAGACCCGATAACTGCTATTATTAGAACCACTTTGATCCACTTATCTCCCATCTTCACTGCAAAATTACTACCAATCCATGCACCTGTAGCATTTCCGAATGCAAGCGAAATACCTAAAACCCAATTCACTTGTCCTTTACTGACAAAGATTCCAAGTGCAATAATCGTATAGAAAAAGATTATAAATACCTTATGTGCATTCGTAATAACAAGATCACCACCATCAAGAATACGTAACGTAGCAATAACTAACAGACCCACACCTGCTTGAATGAATCCACCATAGATACCAACAAAAAAGAGTGCAATTGTAGTGATTATCTTATGTTGAGCTCCACTTGGATTTACTTTCCTCTGTAATAGTTCAGTTGGGTTAAATAGTGCCAATAGAAGCATTGAAACCATGACAACAGCAAGAATAGGTTTAAAGGCTTTATCTGGAATTTCGGTACCTATAAAAGCACCAATTGACGCACCTATGACGGCGGGGATAGTTAGGGAGATGGCATGTCGGAAGTTTGACACACCTTTGCTACGAAACCCTAAGATCGCACTGAAATTTTGAAAAAATATCGCAATCCTATTCGTTCCATTTGCAATGGCAGTCACTTGAATACCAGAAGAAAAACTGGGAATGGCTTCCATGACGAAAACTAAGGCAGGAAGAGTTAACAATGAACCTCCGAAAGCAACTGTGTTGACAAACCCTGCACATATACCAACTCCCATAAGCAGCAGAATATACATTAAATCCAGATTAAGTATCTCTATTCCCATTCTAACCTCCATCTTTTTGTTGAAAATAAGAATATAATCTTAATATTCCAATCAATAAAATTCCAACAAGGTTACCAATTACAACCGCACTTCCAAATCCACTAACAACCAGAAAACCAATTCTTTGTAGAATACCGTTTCCAAACGGACAGTTCCAATTGTATAATAACATACCTATACTCGGAATTGTTATCCCAAGAATTAATCCGATGATTCCTGCAATTCCCGCTATATTCTGATACTTTTTCATACTGATATCTAACTACTAATCGAATAAACGTAAGTGCTGTCTTACGCAAGTTGAATGACAATTTGTCATGTACTGCAAACTGTTAGATTTAGGTAATACCATTTCTAATTGAAAATGTCTCTTTTTTGTACCACAAACTTTCAGTTTGTGACCTGAAAAATGACTACCATAATAACCGCCTAATGAGACAATAATTTATAGAAATAGTATAATATCATGATACCTACCAATACACACAAAGATTAAAACCGAATATTGCTTGCCAACTACTAATAAAATAGGTGGTATGTGATACAACACACACCACCTACTGCAATTATAGGTATCTATGAGAAACTCTACTAATCTATGCCAAGATATTTATCCCTACCTTTAACAAGAGATTCTATCTTCTGATCAACAATAGAACGTTGAAGCATCCAGAATCCACAATCAGGATGAATCCAACCGACTCTCCCGGTTCCCAGCACCTTCTCCGCCTTTTCTATACTCATAGCAACATCATCAGGTGTTTCTATAGGGTTCACCTTTACATCAATCACACCAATACCAAGTGTAATATCGGTGGTTACGCCTTTAAGTGCTTCAAGATCAGCTTCAGGTCGATGTGCTAACTCTAATACAAGATGATCGCATCGAAGCGAGTTTAGGAAATCAATAAGTGCTTCCCAACCACCCGTTTGTATGACCTGACCACCATAATTACCAAAGCAAAAATGAACTGCCTTTTTTCCTTCAAATGCATCAAGAAGAATATTAATTGCTTTCGCTGCACGAGGTCCATCTTTTGGGTTACCAGGGATATTTGCCTCATCAATTTGAATGCATTCACAATCTAACTCTTTTACTTGGGCAGCTAATACTTCAGATAAAGAAGAGAGTAGAGCGTCAAAATCCTCATAATATTTGTCAAGTAGAGTACGAGCAAGCATATATGGACTAGTAACAGTAAATTTCAGGTTTCTACCAGCAACACTAACAGCCCGCGCACAATCTGATACAAGATTGAGTGTCCCTTCACCTAATTCACCTTCCACAACTCCTGCAGGTTTTGCTCGAAACGACATAGTATGCATCTGTCTAAACTCATTCCAATCTTGTCGACCTACTTCTGAACTTATTCCTGATAAAGGTCTTATAAAATAATCGATCATCCCGTTTGTTTCAGGATGGTTCACATCAAACCGATAGAGTTCTCCATCGGTGGGTAGGTCAATACCCTTTTGTCGTTGAATATCTACAACAACACGGGTAGCATCTATTAAGGACTGTTCTGTTGGTGTTGCATGTAACCACGCAGGAACAGGATACGAACCCACTGTCGTTGTTAAGATTTTAGGTCGGTTTACTCCCATCAATATAATACTCTCTAATTAGATTGATTTAACTCATAGGATTCAAGCTCAAAGACAGATACTACTTTTTCTTCCCCACGAGTTTGTGATTGCGTAAATTTAATTATACCTACATTAGGAGCAAGCCATTTTTGAACTACAGTTAAGTCTATTGGAAAATCTTGATTGGCACCAATATCGAATCCCCATTGAAATGTCTCTTGTACTAAGAAGACACTATCAAATGTGCCTACTGGAACAGAAACCGTTTCTTCAGAGAGGACTTCAAAGGCATCCACGCCTCCACCGAGGGGAAAGAGTTCCGGAACTAATCCTGCTTCAAAATTAACTTCCCATTTCTCCCCTGTGATGAGAGGAAATTGATATAATGGAATAAAAGGTGTGAACATAATCGTGTCTTCCGTGCCGGATTTAGTATTTTGGGCATGTTGCAGGATGGCGGATATTTCACCATCATCGTCCCTATCAAAACCCAAATAGGAATAGTTGACAATGTTCTCTAAACCTTCTTCTGAACTCGATTTTTGCAGAACATAACTCTCAACTGTTTTTCCACCTGCCAGTTGGATCTGTATTGTATCAACAATCTCAAAAACGATTTGCGTGTCAGCATCGTCTCTGTAACGCCATATATTACCAACAGCTAAAGGATAATAATCGCCAGGACGTATTTTCCACACCTGTATATCAAGTGAACTGGTCGTAGTATTCTCACCATCGCTAACAACTACCTGTATTTGATACTTACGTTCTGTTTCAGGTGCAGTCCAAGTCGCACCAGATGCATCTCCTTGTATTTCTCCATAATCAACCGACCATTCGTAAGTCAAAATATCGTTCTCAAGGTCAACAGCTTCTAAGTGAATAACAACATTTCCACCCGGTTGAACCAACTCAGATTCTGCTTCAAAGACAGAAATTACCGGTGCTAAATTCTTATTCCCGGCTTCATCCTCACCACAACCACAGATGATTCCAATTAACAACAAAATGAGATAGATCCTAATACAACCTATTTTCATTTTTAATTTAGTTCCTTGCCCCGTAAGACTTCACGAGATTGAGATGTACCGTTACCCGTTACATTATAGGCAAAGGTATTCATCAATCTATCTTTCTTGGATAGATTTGGTGCCGACCCATGTATTATGAGGGCATTAAAAAAGACACCATCACCGGGTTCCATTTCAACAGCAACAGCATCTTCACGTTCCTGATAGTGACCGGGAAGAAAGACACCGAAGGTCTGTTGTTTGCGTTCGTGTTCCTGTAATCCCCAATTATGGCTACCAGGCACAAATTGTATGCAACCGTTATCAAGGTTCGCTTCACTAATTGCTAACTGACAATTAATCATCACGGGTTTATTGTTATCATTCTTCCAATAAGCATAATCCTGATGCCATGGAATCGCAGTACCATCACCACCAGCCTTCGGAAGCAGCTTACTGTGATATAATGATATGTCAGGTCCCATCATTCCCTCTAAAACATCGAGAACATCATCAGATCTAAGTAGTTTGTTGAGTGTAGCACTAACTACTTCACTATGCATTAATTGTTTTATAAGAGGGGGATGATCAGGATCATCTTCGTATACTTCCCACGAAATTCCTATACCTTCCGTGGGATTCTCTGCCATACGATTATGGATATCGTCAATCTCTTCAAGAATACTCTCAATATCCTCCGCAGAGACAAGTCCTTTTTTCAATAGATATCCATTTGATTCATAAAATTCTTTCTCTTTATCTGTAATTCCCATATCCGATCCTTCTACAATAATTTTATCTGAATTATAAACCATAATGATTAATAATTCAAGATACTAAAGAATTCGAAACTAAGTTTCTTCTATATTAAGCTCATATTGATTATGAGGTTTAAGGATACTAAATGATTCTGACCTAATATTACAATATAACGCTACACATCCAATAAAGATTACCTATAGATTGTATCAGATGACCCATGAGTTATGCTATTTCATTATTAACATCTTGCGTGTAGCAGAAAATTCGCCAGCGATGAGCGTATAGAAGTACACACCACTTGCTACGGATTCACCAGTTTCATTTGTCCCATCCCAATATGCAGCCTGCGAACGGTCCACGTAGATACCTACTGGTTTCATACCAAGTTCCAGTGTTTTTACTATATGTCCCGTGTGATTATAAATCAGGATCGAAACGTCAGTTGGATTACTTATCTGATACGGAATCCAGGTTTCTGGGTTAAATGGATTTGGGTAGTTCTGACCGAGAAGTGTATCTCTCGGACGAATATCTCCTACCGTCATTTGGACAAACATATATGCATTACGAATATCTGAAATAGTGACCAGCTGATTAAAAGGTCCAGAAATGATATTTCCTGTTGAATCGTTTACAGTGAATTCAAGCATGTCACCTAATTGAACGACACTATTACGGTTCATATCTGCCCATACAGCTGTGGAACTTTTGCCGGTAGTTGATATGCTTTCAGATACAACCGCACCAGTACGAAGGTTTTTCGCTGTAAGTGTGTATTGTCTATCTGGTTCCATCATTTGCAATTTACTATTAATTGCAAATGCCCAAGTCGTTGTCGTGGTCGTATTGCTTGGAGCGGTTGCAATTGACGGTTGGTTTGACCAAGCTGTACCAATGAAATCAACTGTCGTTGGCTCAGGGGTATTGACTATATATCCACGGCCCCCTTCAATCATGAAACCTTCATCTGTGTCATCTGTAGCAACATACGCTATGTATGTCTGGGATGTTGAATCGTGTCTCACAACAAGTGTTGCATTCAGTAATTCGCTGAATGATTTAGCAGTGTAGGGATCTCTCGGTTTTAATGGTAAGGAGACTACATTAAGACCAGGGTCGAGTAACAATTCAAAACGCGATTCAGAAAACCCAAGATTAAACGTCCATGTCGTCTCAAGTTCGTTGTTAACATTCAGTTTTACGGTGTGTTCACCCGGAGATAGACCGGGAGGACGGTATAACACCTGTTGATTAACCTTATCATACCCATGGGAAACAGTTGATCCATTAACTTGTAGTTCAATTGTATCGCTATTAATTTGAATTGCTGGTCCTGAAATAACCGCACTGATAACACTCGGTGATGCGTCAAGCGTCGTACCAGCAGCGGGTGTCAATGTGCTCCCATCAATGAATATATTAGAAATGTCACCAACCACAATTTGCTCTTGTATTTCACGAGTAAACCCATTCTCTACTGTCGCACGGATGAGATATGTTCCCTCTATATCTACTCCGAAATAATCGTTCACATAAACACCGTTTGTTGCTGTATCAAGCAAATCAAGGGTGTCAATACCACCGTCCGGACGAACAATTTCGGCTGAGGTTTGTACTCCTAATACTGGGTTAGTACTTTGGATTGTTTTGGTTCTGGCACGTATGCCAATACGTACTGGATCTCCAATATTATAACTCGGTTCAAAACTCAAGAAATTGGTGACAATGTCTGACGATGCAGAAACAATTAAGTTAAATTGTTCACCCTCCGGTGGAATATCTGTACCAGTTGCTTTCATTCCCCATTCACCTGGCATCGGATCATCAACGGTATAGATAGCGTAAGTAGAGGCATCTTGATATTTTATTCTTGGGTTCGTGAGGGCATCTTGGGGTGTTATCTCCAAACCGTTCGGATCAACGAGGATTAATTCTATTGTACTTCCCTGCCAATTCGCAGAAGGGACCATCTGTTCTACTGAGGAATCAATGAGAAACTTCTTGGTAATTTGTTGATTTTGATTGATATATCCAATGTTGTTAAAAAGGATTTCCTTTCTCGTTACTCTTGCGAAGATCTCAT
The DNA here is from genome assembly GCA_965205025.1 of Candidatus Poribacteria bacterium. Taxonomy (GTDB): domain Bacteria; phylum Poribacteria; class WGA-4E; order WGA-4E; family WGA-3G; genus MSPOR6. Next base: position 158,532 of record CBDBFU010000028.1, on the reverse strand, counting down.
TATATATTTTCTGTATATTATCAAGAGAAGCGGGAAAATAGTCACCTTCTGGAGTGAGTGTAGCTATGTCCTCAAGTAACTCTTTATCAACTTCAAGCCCTAATCCTATTGTATATACATCCCAACCTTGGAGTATATAGTTTTGAACATAAGATGATGCAGTCTTTGGTTCCAAATCCTGACCATCGGTTAATAACACAGCTGCTTTTCTTGCATCTGGAGAGGAAGATGCAGATAAAAGCTCATATCCTAACTGCAGACTCGCAGCAATATCAGTATCCCCATCAGAATCAACTCTATCCACAGCATTCTTTAATTGTTCTTTTCCAGTTCCATCCGCGAAAGTGAGTTCAGCAAACGTCTTTGTTGTTCCGTTTAAATTTACAATCGCAATTTGAATTCCAGGATCCATTAAATCTATAAAGTACTTCGTAGCAGTCTTCCGTAGGATATTCGGGTCATTCCACTCCATACTCCCTGAACTATCTATAATCAGTACTATGTCTGCAATTGAGAATACTTCAGTAGAGACCGGTGCGGTAACTATACCGTCTGCAGTTGAATTTGGCAGTTCGGAACTATTAGTATCAGACAGTATGACATTGGTTAGTTTAAGTGTTGAGTCTTTTACTGACACTACTTCAAATGTTACTCTGGCAAGGGTGCCTTCATCTTCTGGCGCGGATACACCTATAGCTACAGCAGCAACAGTTACTGAATCATCCAAGACTAATGGTGGTACTGACAATGCACCCGCAGGAAGATAATCGGCATTCTCACTTGAGATAAATCTGAGAGCAGTGGAATCAAAGTTAACGGTTACTTGATATCCTGCGACATTTACTCCGCCAGTAATATCAAGACTGATTGTTAATTCATCTCCGATCATTGGAGATTCAATTGTAGCAGGATTCACAGAGATTACTGCAGGATTTACCTGTCCGTAACTCATTCTCGTGAAAACAAGACATATATATATAGGAAATAAAATCAGAATAGGTGTTCTAATTAGAAATATCTTCATTATTACTCCAATTATTATTTATGATAATCGAATCGTGTGATCAAATTCTGCTTTGATTTATGTAGGACTATTTCTAAGTATGTGCAATTTTTAATCACATTGAATCATATAGGTCAATACAACGAATTTATGTAGAAATGTTCAGCGTTGATTTACGTGTTACAATGTATATGAAGTTTAAGGAAGTATTTAGGTAATTCCGTATCTGGTAAAATACTATATGCCGTTTTCAGTCCACTGGAATCTGACAACGAAATTACATGTACCTCGTAAAACTGCTTTTTCATTTTTATGGTTACTATGTTGTGTTTACATTTAATTGTATTGATATTTTACAGACATTATAGTATTTTGTATATATGAAAAACGAAAAACAGAAGAATCTCAAGAACTCACACATTCCATCAGGGACGCAGCTTGTAAAAGTCTCTTGCTATTTCTCCGGGTGTATCCCAACGTCTATGTGTGGGATACACAAGATTGTAGACGGTTTCTCTCCATCCTTGTCTGGTTGACTAAAGAAGGTGTTTCCTTGCGTGCTTTACCTGATGTCTACGGATATTGATAGACTATCTATAACCAACAACTATAGACCATTAAAAAGTTTACTACTAATTGCTTATGCTGCTACAATACCCATATACGTTCGTAATGGAATGGACTAATAAATGGAATATACACTTGAAGGTTGTCAAAAAATAGTTGATGAGTGGGTAAATACAATTGGTGTCCGTTATTTTTCAGAATTAACTAACACCGCAATCCTCATGGAAGAGGTCGGTGAATTGGCAAGAATTATGGCGCGTAAATTCGGGGATCAAAGTTTCAAAGAAAATGAGGAAGATCTAAACATTGGAGAAGAGATGGCGGATATTCTGTTTGTTCTTATCTGTCTCGCAAACCAAACAGGAGTTCAACTTGAAGACGCTTTTATACAATCTATGAACAAAAAGACACAACGGGATAAGAATCGACATATCAATAATCCAAAACTACAAAAGCAAAATCAAGATAAAGAATAATGATTTACAGATGTTTCTATTTTTCATCGTTAATGCTCCTATTGTTCTTAGGAGGTTGTGTTTTCTTACCCAAATCACAATCTACCAGAGAAGAAATTGTTGATCCTCTCATTATAAGAAATCAACAATGGCGTGAAGAGGTTGCAAAAGCGAAGACTGCAATACAAAACGGACATTATCAAGATGCACTTACTGCATATCAAAATGCAATAAATATCCGACCAAACTATGGTGATATACAAGTAAAGATTGCTGAGGTATTAATTCAACTTGAGGAATATGAAAAGGCAAAGGATGCTTTTCTTGATTATTTACATCATCATCCAAATCACATAGTTTCTCTAAACTATGTTGGATATATATTTGAAAATCTGGGTAACTATGAATACGCAGCCCAATACTATGAGCAAGTAATAGCAATCTCTAAAGACAATCTATATGCCTTAAACCATCTCGGTTTGGTCTATATACAGTTAAATCAGCTTGATAATGCTGAATATGTTCTAAGACAAGCTTTAGATCTTGATCCAAAATGTAAAAGTCCTGATAGCAAGAACTTACATAATTACTTGGGATTAATTCATTTGAGTCGTGAAGATATTGGTGAAGCAATCGCAGAATTTCGAGAATCCATACGGTTATTTCCGCAAGATGTTTGGGCAAGAAAACAACTCGCATCACTATATGAGGAAAACCACCGATATTTTGAGGCACAGCTACAATATCAACAATTATTGGAAATAGATCCAGATAATCTGTTAGCGGTAACAAGATTACAAGCCTTATCACAATTAGATCCAAATCGATCACAACCTGCAACAGTACCACCTGTTACAATCCTAAATCCACAGGTGTTACAAATTATAGCGGATGCACCTACTACTGACGATTACCCAAATGCAGATGTTGCAATTTTATTCAACAATTTCTCACATGAAGTATTACCTTCTGGGCAGTCACGATATACTACACATCAGGTTGTAAAAATACTGACTGAGAGAGGCATTAATAAATATGGTGATATCGCGATTCCATATCAACCAAATTCACAGAATATCGGGATTAATATAGCACGGACAATTGCACCTGATGGTACGATACATACCCCACCAGATGAAGCATATAATGATGTAACACCACCAGGACTGTTATCACGAAATCTTTACTCAGATTTGATGTGGAAGGTTATCTCTATGGTTGGACTCTCTCCCGGTGTGTGTATTGAATATCAGGTCACGCTTGAGGATAAATTAGAAAACGTGTCAGTCAACGAAACTTGGATCACGGGAGGATATAACTTCCAATCCTCAGAGCTAACACTTGCAACTACTTATGCACTTAAGTTACCTCAAGATTGGTCAATTCAGTGGAAGGTTCGTAATTCCGAAATTGAACCACAGATAACATCTAATCAAGATGGTACGATTGAATATATTTGGGCTGTTGGGGAGATGCCAGCATTAAAAATAGAAGATGGAATGCCAAATATAAATGATGTTACCCCACGATTAACATACTCCTCAATACAGTCTTGGGAAAGAGTATATGATTGGTATAAGAATCTGGCTAAAGATAGATATACACCGGATGAACAGATAATGCAAACTGTTGAAGATTTAACCCAGTATTTCACTACAGACGAATCTAAGATTAGAGCAATTTACGATTATGTAGCACGGCAGATTCGATATGTTGGTATTGAGTTGGGACAGAGTGCATATCAACCCTCACCTGCAGTTGAAGTGCTAAAAAAACAATATGGAGACTGTAAGGATAAAACTACACTTCTCATCTCCATGCTTGATCTTGTCGGTATCAGAGCATATCCTGTAATGCTTAGTACATCTCCCTATGGGAAAATTGATACATCACTTCCTTCCTTAAGCCAATTCAACCATATGATTGTCGCCATACCAAAGGAGAAGGACAGTTATATATGGTTAGATCCAACCTCGTCAACCTGCAGTTATGAGGATTTACCCTATAGTGACCAAGGACGAATAGGATTCTTAATTGGTGACTTCCAAGGAATATTTGTTGAAATCCCTGTGTTTCCGGCTGAAAACAATAAGCTTTTATCTAATACTGAATTGTGGTTAAATCCTGATGGTTCAGTAAAGGGTATTATACGGGTGACAATGTTTGGTCAAAACACCATTAATCCCAGATGGAATTATCAACAGATTCCACCATCGAATTGGAACAATACATTCGCTGCTGAACTTAGTCAACTGTTTCCAAATATCTCTATAGAATCAGTGAAATTTGAGAACTTGAACAATATAGAACAACCATTAGGGATAACTTTGAATTTTGGTGTAAATAATTACATCAGAAGAATCAAAAATCAGATTTTACTACCCCTACCCATAGATGAATTTACAGGTTTCGCAGACTCATTTTCCGCACCAGAACGCAGTTTTCCTCTTGACTTAAGTTATCCCATGCTAATTGAAAAGACCATTAAAATACACCTACCCGATGAGTGGATTGCAACATTACCAAAAGATATCAGGAAGAATACAGAATTTGCGGAAATGGAGAGAAGATATAACCAATTTAACAATTCAGTTTCTTACCATTTATTTTTTAAATTAAAACAGAGAAATATCTCTGTCAATCAGTATAAAGATGCAAGACAATTTTTTACTATACTATCCCATGAGAACAATAGCCACTTACCCCTTAAAACAAGAAATACAGATACAGTCTTAAGAAGTCATTAAAAAGTCATAGAACACATTAGATGATACAAAAATATTTCCTCACCCCGGTAAGTGTGGTTTGTAACCCCGGGGAACGTCAACCCAAGAACTATAGTAAACTTTAGATTTAATTAGACACTTTACTTGTAGGAGCGACCTCCTGGTCGCGACCGGGAGGTCGCTCCTACAGAAGAGGTGTGGGACGCGAACGTAAGTTGAGCCAATAGAAAATGTAGTATTCATTTTATTGTTTACTATAAATGACCTTCTTATCTCACTTGCAGTTTTGTCTAAGATTTCCCACTATGTTATAATATACTTAAATGTAGGATTAATAACATGGAGTATATACGATGTCCAGACAACTTAGGATGGTTCGCCCGAATCTTGAGGATTTACCGGAAATTATAATCCCAGAAGAATACGGTTTACGAAGTTATATCAAAGGGGATGAAATTCATTGGGCAAATATAATTACAGATTCTTTTGGCGGATCAAAACGGACTGCTGAGGACACACGCAAGGAAATTATTGAGCGTGATGTTTTTGTACCGGATGGACTCTTTTTTACAACGTATGAAGATATACCTGTGGGAACAGCATGTGCTTGGAGACAGTCTGTTGACGAAACCGAAGTGGGGTATGTCCATATGGTCGGAGTAGATAGTAAACACACTGGACACAAACTTGGGAAATGGGTTTCTCTTGCAGTATTGTATTATTTTCGTGATAACGGTTTCATTTGTTCAATGCTTGATACTGATGATTTTCGTATTCCAGCCATTAAAACCTATCTCAATTTAGGATTTATTCCATTATATGTTGAGGCTACACAACATTCTCGTTGGAAACAGATTTTCGAAACTTTAGATCTCCCATTTATGGATTATGAGATTCAACAACTTCGTAATTTACTTTCCCCGGAATTGTGGGAAAAAACATCTCGGTAATTGCATAGATGAAGTCGATTACCCTAGTCCAACATTATCGACTAAAACCTAAACAATTCCTCCTTCCTACTATTATATTCATAGCACTTCTTATCCGTCTTCCTGGAATTGGAGTAGGTTTACCCTATACACCTGACCCACGTGAAGTTCTAATTGCAGAAGATGTCCTTAATCTCATCAGGTTAGACTCTCCTCCGACAATTTATAACTGGCCCGGTACAGCTTGGTTCTACCTGATTGCCATAGTTGGAAAACTACTCTCTATCTTTGGTTTTACCCTAACAAATAGTAATGTTATATTGATAGGACGTTTTCTAAATGTCCTATTAGGAATAGGAACAATTTGGCTAACATACAAACTTGGAAAATCACTATACAACAGACAGGTCGGTATAATTTCTGCTGCATTTCTTGCAGTTACCATGCTACATGCGACAAACGAATCCCGTTTTGCCATCGTAGATATACCTGCAACATTTTGTATTACTTCATTTTTTTATATACTATCTCGAGAATCAAATCTAAAAATATCCACATGCCTGAAATTGGGATTAGTAGTAGGAGTAGGAATTGCCGTAAAATTTCCTGCAATATTTGCTCTTTTCTCTATCCTCACCTTTATAAAAGAAGAACATTTTTTTCGAAAATTATTATTGATTCTAAGTATGACTGTCTTAGTATTTACAGCCATCTGTCCATATTGGATAATTGATCTTTTTTCAACCGAGTGGAATCACTTCTTCAATGATTTTTGGTACGAGTCAAGTCATTATAATAAAGGACATTTCGGATTATTCACAACCGGTGAAACTGGATTCATGTATCGTTTCTTACATTTAGGGACATTAATAAAATGGGGTATGGGATTTCCTTTAGCACTACTCGTTGGATGCGGATTAATATGGGAGTTTGAAAAGTATGTCAAATCTATACCAGGCATTCGTAATTTCTTTTCACGAATATATAATAAAAGACTGCAGACGGATTATAATCCAGAAAACAATACCAGGATGGGATTTGGGATAGTTATCTTCATAATCACTTATCTACTTTTTATCGGTTCCTACAAGGTCACCTTCACTCGTCATCTTATCATCCTTTATCCTGTTCTTATGATCTTTGCCTCTGTTTTCTTATATTCATTTCACAGACGCATCGTATTGTTTTGGGGTTGTATTGTATGGGTTGCATCGTTACTCTATACATGTGCTTTTGCATCCGTCATGTGGACTCAACCTACTGGACAAGAAGCATCTGAATGGATATCAGAGAATATCCCAGTAGATAGCGGAATAATGCGTCCACCAGAAGTTTTATGTGATTGGTTGATGCCTGAATTAGATAGAGATATGACTCAGGTTGAATCTGAATGGATACTAATTACCCGAACTGATAACGATATTTTTCGGAAATACTATGAGAAACCACAGGATTTTAAACCTATTGACTGGTTCCCACATGAGGATGTAAATATAGAAGAAACATTAGAATTTTATAGATTGATATGGAAAGAGGATAGTAGATATCAACTTGTTAAGACTTTTCATAGGAAACCAAGTTTTCTTGGTATAGAATTTTCTGATAGTGCTGCTCCGTTTCCTGTGAATTCACTTATCCATCCAGAAATACGTCTATATAAAAGATTGGATTAATGAGAATAGTTACAGATATTGTAGGTTATATACATTCCACAACAGTGAGTGCCAGAAAAGTATGTTATACCATTTTCAATTGATATACCTACATTATGATTTAAGTAAAACAGGGACAATCATATACAGATAAATGAGTCCCGTAGGGACGAAATGTCTATAGAAAAGGTATTTGTCCGCTATCTTGAGTCCCATAGGGACGGAATGTTTATAGAATCCCTTTGAACAAAATTACCTTCTCCGATTTGCTATTAACGTAAACTAATTAAGTAAAATTGGTATAACATACGGCCATCAACCAAATGAACGTAAAATTCTTATCAATAAACCAATCTACCAAGGGTGGAAATTATACGATAGGATATATATTATATGTGTGGAGGGGAGAAGCAGCTTTTCTGAATTGGAACTAATGCGGATAATATCTGATGTAGAACACCTGCAGGAATCATGTCTGCATCAATAATACGGACCATTTCTTGGGTGAAGTGGTCTATCATCGGTTCAGTATCGCGTTTGTATAAATCCCATCTATATCGAACAACCAATTCGTCTGCATCATCACGACGTTTCTCTTTTAAGGCACGCCCCCGAATCCGTTCAAACATTACTTCGCGATCTTCACAAACCATAAATAGGATTTTCAGGATTTTAACATAAGGAGACAATAATTCCGCTTGTGCAAGGTTACGAGGAATTCCATCAAGAATCAGTAAATCGGACTCAGGGTCATATACACCTTGATTAACTTTATTCTTTACATATTGCAACCATATCTTAACAGTTATATCATCTGGGACCAAGTCTCCGCGTGTTGCGTATTCATGAAAGAGTTGTCCAAAATCAGATTCATCATCAAGTTCACGGAACATATCTCCGCTGGATAGATGGAAAATCCCGGGGATAGAGGCAAGTAATTTGCCTTGTGTTCCTTTACCTACACCAGGTGGACCGACCAGAACTACTGATCTATAACGTGGTTCTAATTCCTCAGACATAATCTTTTCAGGAGATAGGTGATCCTTATCTACTGACATATATAAAATATCCTCATTGATAGTATTATATTTTTTAGGGGAGTTTTATTCATTCTGGTAGGAGGTGTTTTAGTCAATACTTACACTATTATTTCTTTCCAAGTAAGTGTTCGAGAATATAGTAATCTAATCCTTCGTAATCCTGTGCTGAAATAAATTCCTGCTCTACTTTCCTATCCAAACTACGTACCTTATCAAGTAGGTTAAGAAATGTCCTACGACTATTCAAAAGATGTTTGGTTGAAATCTCACGGGGTTGTGTACGCATAACCTTAACATCTAAACCGACGAATTCTCCACGACTACCATAACCGTTCTCTTCAAGGACTCTCACCTGATTAAATGCTCGCCGCAAGTTTGCAGAACCAAATGCTTTGTCTTGATCGAATTTTAAACCGTTTTGATCATTTAGGTGGACGCTCCACAGTTTTTTATGTTGGAGCGCGTATCCCATTTCATCGGAGGGTTCCAACCCAGCAAGAATAGCATGAGCGCTTTCAATCAACCCACCTACTCGATCTGGAGCCTTACTGGCATAGGCTAACCCAATAGCATGACCTATTGTTGGAATATAGGCTATATCCATCGGCTCATTGGGTTTTGGTTCAATCAGAATACGTATATTCGAATCATATTCAAGCAAGACATTTATTGCATCTAATATCTGTCCTACAGCATCTGAAGAGTTTTTTGATTCCCGAATATATGTTCCTTCACGGGCAAGCCACAGAACAAAATTCCTACACTCAAGTTCATTTGCTACATCAATACATCGTTTTGACCGATCAATTGCGTACTGTCTTTCTTTTTCTGAATTAGATGTAAATGCCCCATCAATAGTTAAAGGAGATTCCCAGAGTCGTGGAGCAACTACCTCAGCAATCAATCCGTGATTATCAATTTGTGCTTTAACCTCTTTGGCACGGGATATTAATTGGGTATGGTTTTTCTCATCAATATCAGGTACAACATCATCATCATGGAACTGAATACCTACAAAACCAAGGTCTCTATAGAATTCTACTTTCTCATCAAAACTGTATGATTCTCTAACGGGTGGTCCGAACGGATCTGCCCCTTCATGAATATTCCATGGTCCAAAGGAAAAACGGTATTCTGTTTGCGAACTGGACATCAAACACTCCGATGTAAAACAAAAATAAATATGTTCCCAACAAAACAACGGCAACTTATCCTAACGTTAACGATTCTGTCAACGAATAAGTTACCATTATATTTGGAAACTGCTTGACTTTTTTTTAAGTATAAAGTATTATCTAAAAAGTGTCAAGTCCTTTTATTGCGAGAGTAATAATGGGGTTTGTTGGGATGCCAACTACCATTAATTGACCACCTAATGGTTATATTGATTGACTATCAGTCGTATTATTCCCCTATCTACCCTATTCGATTTCTCACTCTAATATGATTCTATTTTCAATTTCCCTGTTTGTCTATGTTGTACCATAGACAATTATATTCTTTTGACTAACTAAGAAATTCATAATCATGCCATTATATAAATATATCATTATTACACTCGTTTCATAAAACGAAGAAAATCACGAAGAAATTAATCTGTATTGGCTTCCATGTCTACCATCAATATATCTCCAATTCCTTTTCATTTTTGTCTCTTGTTGTCAATGTTATTTCTCTCTATTAATTCAATTGGTGCATTCGGCCATCAAGTTATATCTCCTGAAACAACAAAAGACACTACACAATCAACTCCTCAAAATACACAAGAAAGCAAGACAATTACCACCCAGTCCTTTGATTACATTGGGATCTTTGCAATTGAACTTAACCTTGACTTTCCAGCAAATATTGACATCACAACGAATCAGGATAATAACTTACAATCAAACTCAATTAAGGTAGACATTATACAGAATCCAGTTGGAGATTCTGAAGAGTATACAGAACTCCCTACTGATAGTATAATATTAGATGGTGTATTAAACGAAGGAACACTTCGACTGAACACTCAGATATTATATATTCCTAAAGATAATTACGACAGATCTCATTTAACATACTCAATTATTACACCCCCAGATGTTTCCCTAAAGATAACAGCAACCAAAGGAAATATTAACGTCTACAATATTAGAGGAAACCTTGAGATTACAGTTGATGAGGGAAATATCAACCTTTTTGAGACTTTAGGAACATATAACATCATTTTATCAGACGGATATATCAAGGGAAGTATATTGTTAACTCCGGATCAATCTAATATTACAACAAGAAACGGTTCAATTGAACTCATCGTCCTTGATAACCTTGCTGCACCATTAAAATTAACTGCACTTGGTGGGGGGATCCGTTTACTACTTCCTAAAGATTACCCTGCTGATCTTTCATATAATAGTGTTAAAGAACAAATTGTAGTTAACGTGCCAGCAGAAATTGACGATAATTCGGGTCTTATAAATGATGGTGGACCATTACTCAATTTGACTTCGACAGGAATGATTTCTATTCTACCAGCTCCAACCCTTCAAGGAACTACCGATGATTCTCAATCTGATATTTTAGATGACATGTCCTCAATTATAAATATCAACATTCCTAAGACATCAATTCGTCCTAAAATTGATGGGAATTTATCTGAGAAAGCATGGTTTTATTCTACTCAATTAACTCCATTCCAAAGTCATGATGGTAAAGAAGGAATTGATTCTCAAACAGATGTGTCATTAATGTACGATGAAAAGTTCTTTTATATTGGGGCTAAAATATACATTCAAAACAATATAATCCCCAGAGTATCACAAACACAATTGGATTCTCCTATATGGGAAGATGAATGCATAGAGATACTCCTTGATATGAATCCAGATACAGAGAGGTATCAACATATTGTAATCAATCCTATTGGGGCAGTATTTGATCAATTGGTTGAAAAAGTAGGTTATCCTACTATTAAATTCCATCCAAATAATACAAGAAAAATTAATCTTAAACATAACTATGTGAATTTTAAAGGTGATAGTTCATGGAATTCAGATGTTATTGCGGAAACCAAGATTAATTCCAGCTTTTGGAGTTTGGAACTTGCCATAAAACGGAGACCTGAAGATGACATAGACTCAAATACCTGGCTATTAAATATCCACCGAAAGGCACAAGGAAGTCTGAAAGATAATCAAAGTATAGATAGAATAACTCAAAGAGAATATAGTTATTGGCTTCCAATACACAATGAAGAACATCCTTGGTGGCCTCATTCGAGAGAAGTTATGGGTATACTGATTTTCGATAAGAATGAAAATATAGATGAATCATACACTTATGCTAATAATTTGGAAATTTCTTCTATTGACATAAAGGGAAACAATACAATTCCACCTGATATCATAATGAAACGTCTACCCTATTCTACTGGAAATATAATCTCTAATGTACAACTCAGTTGGATGTTAGATGAATTATCTACTATTGACTGGTTTAAAGGGGTAAGATTACAATCGACACTTGTAGAGAATAAAGAAAATAAAGAACAAGTGAATTCAGAACAGGATTTATCTAATAATAGAGCTGATACAGCCAACACAAATGGGAAAGATTTCAATCATCAAAATAGTTCCTCATTAAAGGTGAATCTACAATTAGATATAACTGAAGCTCATATAAAATATATTAGAAAAATTAACATAGATGGTAATAAGTATTTTCCATCCAGTTTTATCATGAATTGGTTTAACATTAGGGATGGATATCTTGTTGATTCAAGTATCAACTTAAAGAAGCAAATGGTTGAGGATTTTTATATTAATAGAGGATTTCCTTTTGCCAAGGTAACCGATCAGATTAAGAATGATGAATTTATCTTAAATATTAAGGAAGGTTATGTAGATGAAATTCGTTTTACTGGAAATCGTCGTATATCACAATACGATTTGAAAGAAGCTTTTGAATTCGATAAGGATGAAGTCTTCTTTCACTCTCTGGGACAGTCAAAAATAAATGACCTTAAGAAAAAGTTGAGTAAGGACAATGATGAGTTTAAGTCAATTCGAGATTGGTATGTGCAACGTGAAGGTGGTAAGAATCTACTAATAATTGATATAGAAGAACAACCGAGATTTCAACCTGGTTGGTTTCCTATTTTTGGGTTTAACCGAGTTCATGGAATTACGCTTGGTGCAGGTGGTACTCTGTCTACACAAGTTTGGGGTAATGAACAACTCTTCGTTTCAGTTAGACGAGGTTTTACAAGTGAGAAATGGAATTATCGATTTGGAATTGAAGATGAAGTGTTTGATTTTTTTCCTATGAAATTTGGTATAGGTCTATATAGATTAACAGATTCAAGTACACAAGTATTTAGGTTAAGACCAGCAGATATTGATCTTTTGGGTGCTCTTTATGGATCTTCCTCTGAAAACTATTATGAACGTATGGGGACACAATATTGGTTCTCTAAACCAATTGGAAATATATCGCAATTCCGTTTAGGGTATCGGCATGAGCAACATGACAATCTTGCAAAAACGACTGATTGGAGTTATTTCTTTAGAAGTCGAGTGAAAAACGGAAATTTACGTATTGAAGATGGACAACAAAGTATATTATCGTTGAGTTATACCTTTGATACACGGGACAGGAAATCACTCACTGGTAGAACAGATCAATTTGGTGGGGAGTTGATTCTATGGCCAAATGAACGTAATCGTCGTGGTTGGCGTGGTAATATAGGAGTTCAGACTGCAGGAAAATCGCTTGGTGGAGATTTCTCATATAGACTTTACAGTTTTGAAGTGAATAAATACACCAAGGTATCTGGACCTCATAACATCAATATCAGAATTGCAGGTGATTTTTCAGATAATATATTACCAAGACAACGAATTCTCTATCTTGGAGGTTTTACCACCCTACGCGGATATCCACTCAATGCATTTGCTGGAGACAATAGAGTTCTATTGAATGTTGAATACCGACTACTTAATGAAATTCTCATAGACCCCAGTTCTGATGCAGCAATTGGTATGTCTCTATGTGTGTTTATGGATTCAGGAAAAACTTGGGAGTATGGAGAAAATCCTTTCCCAGATTCTTCTCTGAGGAATTTTTATACATCAATCGGTTTAGGATTATCATGTTATATTAGTCCCCCGAAAGGTTTTAACCCATTTAGTGCTGCTATTGAATTTGCCTTTCCTGTCAACAAGTCTTATTATTTAAAAGCATATCCAATTATATTACGTTTAGAACGCATGTTTTAGTATAATTGTAATATAATATCCTACTTAAAGTAGTAGTTGAATTTAGGAGATTGATGAAAACGACACCCTTGTATAACCTTCACAGTAAACTTGACGCTACTTTTGCAGAAAGTCTTGATGGTTGGACATTACCTTTACATTATTCTGATCCTATAGCCGAGCATTTAGCAGTAAGAAGTGATGTTGGGATTACTGATATTTCATTCCAAGGTGTGTTAGAATTGACGGGGGAGGATAGAGCAAGTTTTCTTCATAGACTTATATCCAACGACGTCGAGAATCTAAGTGTTGGTGATGGGAATTATGCCACACTTTTAACACATCGTGGTAAAATAATAGCAGATATCAACGTCTATAATCTTGAAGAGTCTATCTATTTAATTACTGCTCCACAAGCAATTGACAGTCTTTTCACAGAATTAGACAAGTATATCATTGCTGATGATGTAGAATTGAAAAAGGTAACAGATGTTGGTATTATCGGAGTTGTGGGTCCGAAGGCAAGTGAATTAGTTGAATCTGTGTTAAATACTGAAAATTTGGATAGTTTAACTGAATATGGCTCAGTTAGTGTTGAATTCAATACTGATAGGATACTTTGCATAAGATCAGATTTTTTCGGTGGAATGGGATTCCAAATTATTACTTCATCTGGCAATTTAGAGGAACTTTGGAATTCGTTGACTTCGAATAGATCTAATGTCACTCCGTTTGGATATCAGACCCAAGAATCTTTACGAATTGAAGCTGGAACCCCTCTGTATTCAAAGGAATTAACTGATTCAGTAATCCCATTGGAAGCGGAATTAGACTATGCTATTGATTTTGAGAAAGGATGCTATATAGGACAAGAAATAGTTGCCAGAATGAAATATCGTGGTCATCCAAATAGATTATTACGTGGAATTGAAATTAAATCTGAATCACTAATACCTGAAAATACAAAAATATATGATGCTGATAAAGAAATTGGTTGGGTAACCAGTTCTACTTATTCTCCATCCCTTGAAAAACAGATTGCACTTGGGTATGTTCGTATGGCGTATACTGATCAAGGATGTGTAGTACAACTTGAAGTATCAGATGGTCATATAACTGGAACAATTGCTGTGTTACCTTTTCTATCTTGAGAAAACAATCTGTAATTTATAGATTCTTAATCTTGAAGTAAAATTACATTATCTAATTCAGGACACCGATATTCCTCTCTTTTTATTCCATTAATTTATATAATATAGCGAGTTCAAATGATTTTCTTTAATTTAAAAAGTATAGGAGATAAATATAAACCTATGAAAAACAATTTTATTTTTTATCGTATATCTCTATTGTTTATTATACCATTCTTAGTCACTGGGTGTGGTTTGAGTAAATTATCAAAAATCCAACAGGAGGGTGACTTGATGGTTGTTGAATCTACCCTTGAGAAAAACTTAGGGACCCTCGAAGGATTAGCCAAAACAGGGAACAAGTCACTAATTGTAAAAACATCACGTGCATTCTCTTCTTATAGCGGATTTCTTGAAGATAAAATGGAGGATGCAGAAATTGCAGGTGATTATGATACAGCAGAAGATATGCGCGAACAAGCAATTGAAAACTACAAGAAATCAGAAATGTATGCTATCAAAGCATTGCGTAAATCTGATAAGACCTTTAAGGATGTCAGAACTGTCGATTTGGAATTGCTTGAAAGCGCAATCCAAAGGGTAAAGAAGAAGGATGTTGAACCAATGTTCTGGTTAGCCTATTCTATCGCCAGAGGAATCAGTCTCCAAAAAGATGACCCCATGCAAGTGATCGACCTTGCTCGTGTGGAAATGATGATGCGACGTGTTTTAGAATTAGATGAGTCCTTTTATTTCGGGAGTGCACATCTATTCTATGCCGTCTACTATGGAGATCGTCCCCCTTCTATTGGCGGTGATCTGAATAAAGCAAAGGAACATATTGACCGAGTAGATGAAATCAATGATGGAAAATTCCTTATGAGTAAGTTCTATCTTGCACGATATTATGCATATCCTAAATTGGATGAAGAACTTTACAGGAAATCATTGCAGGCTGTCATTGATGCCCCCGACGATATATATCCTGGAGAAAATGCAGCAACATCTCTTGCAAAATCTCGATCAAAACGTTGGCTATCACAAATTGATGAACTGTTTGATTCTGAAATTGAATAAGGAGTAATTAACTAATGAATTATCAATACTTGAATAAGAAAACGCGTATCACATCTTTCCTTTATATCATTCTATTTTTATGTAGTGTATGTATAGATGTATACGCTGTTGAATCTATTAAGTTCGCCACGCTTGCTCCAAAAGGGTCAACGTGGATGAACAACTTTGCTGCAATGGGTAAAGAGATTACACAGAACACAGATGGTGAAATCAAATTCCGTTTTTATGCAAATGGTGTGATGGGAGATGAACTGGATGTCATCAGTAAAATGCGTGTCGGTGCACTTCACTCGGGGGCTATGACAGCGACCGGACTTGGTGAGATAAATCAAGAAGTGCTTATTTTCCAGTTACCTCGTCTTTTCAAGACCTATGAAGAATTGGATTACGTACGTGATCACCTACGGGATGACTTATATAATGTCTTCTTAGAAAAAGGTTATGTTCTAATTGGGATGGGAGACATAGGTTTCTATTATATATTTAGTAACCAGCCGATTAGAAATATTAAAGACTTACAAGCCTCAGATGTGAAGATGTGGGTACGGACAAGCGATAGAATTGGTCTTGAATTTTATAAGAGAGCAAATATTGCAACTGTACCAAGGGAGGTAACACAGGTTATCTCTGCTCTTAATTCTGGACAGATTAATACGCTTACTGCTTCTCCTTATGTTACAGTTGCACTTCAATGGTATCCACAGTTTAAGTATATGACAAACTTTCCTGTAAGTGTTGGAGTTGGTGCAACAGTAGTTACAAAGGAAAAGTTCGATAAATTAACACCTAATCAACAGAAAGTCATACTTGAAGTTGGAGATAAATTCCAGGCTGGTTTGATTCAGGATATTAGGGCAGATAATGAAAAAGCTATTGAAGCACTCAAGAAGAAGGCTGGAATACAAGTTGTGGAATTTGAAGAGGATTCAATAGAAGCATGGGATACATATTCCGTTGAAACCCACAATGCTCTTGTAGGTGAAATCTATTCTCAGGAGTTTCTTGATAAGATCAATAAGTTGTTGATGGAATATAGAAGTAAGAAGTAGATTAGTAATATTGATAATACTAATGGAGAAGACGGATTTCTTTTCTCGTTTGCTCCATTAGTATTGTTTTCCAGATTTTTTTACATCCCAACCTATAATTGAAACCAACAGAAAAGTATAATTCTTACCTTATTTTTTATTAATGGTGTTGATTAAACTCTATATATATATATTATTGTCTTTTATGGTATGTATAACTTCTGTCTAATTCATTCTAAAATCTACCAGCGTTCCGTTTGTAGAGATTCCACTTCATCAAAATGTGAATCACGTGTCACCAAGATTAATTCATGCTGCATTGCCACAGAAGCGATCCAAATGTCATTATTTGGAATTGGAGTGCCTTTTATACGTAATTCGTTTTTAATGATTCCATACCATTGTGCAGTAACCAAATCACAAGATAGAATCATATGATTTTCAATAAAACTGTCAACTCTATTTAGGTTTTCTGTGATTTTATCCGATTTCTGTACACCATAATAAAGTTCCCCAATCATTGGTGAAGCTAAAAAGAAGTTACCCCCATTTTGCATTTTATGGAGAATTGTATTGTTGCCATTGAATAATTCTATAACAATATTTGTATCCAAGAGATAATTACCATTCTGAGACATCAATCTGTCGGCAATCCTTCTCAATAGCACGCTTCATTAGTTTTAAGTCCTCTTTTGAAATCAAACCAACAAATTTAAGCAATTCCTCACCAGTAGTACCTTTAATGGGTTCTCCTAAAAGTGTGAGTATATTATTCAGAATTTGCTTCTGTTGTAATGGTGTTAGTTTTCCTAATCGTTCTACAATTTCCTGCATTGTGTTAGAATGTTCCATTATGTATCCTCCTTGTAAAAATCAATTTCTTCTCACCTGAAGATTGTGTTTAGAAGTTTACCATAACCCTTTTGTAAAATCAACATTGTATAACTATTGTTCTGATAACTTAATGTTGAGATGTAGAATCTACCATCTAAAAATAGACTATTCAAATCTTACATAACCAGACATTCTGAGATTTTCCTTTGTTGCCCACTGTGTTAGTATACTCTTTTCACTCAATGTAGGTAGTCTGTTCCGATTGCCACGCACTTGACGTATCACCTTATCAGGTAATGACACCTCTATAGTCAATAACTTATTAAGTTCATCATTTTCTTCTTTTTCTAATGTCCAAATTGATGTCTTCCCTGCATGACAGGACTTTCCGTAGGAACTAACACAATGATTTAATTTACGACTTTCGTATCTAAGCTCTTGTGTACTAAGGAGTTCCCGTATTTTCCAAATTTTCATATCCTTTTTCTTTTTCTTTCCTTTTATTCGATATAACTCCTCAATATCAGACCGTTTCCATTGAAATTCTCCTTCACGGGTTTCTTTACCAAGTTGACGATGCCAATCGTTCATTTGATGTAAGAGAGTCTTAACTGTTCTACCTTTCATAGTAAAGTTTGGTTGCGGAGGAACAATTTCCTCTACAACGCCTCTCTCAACAAATACCTGCTGGTTCTCAAATTTCTGATTCCAAATAAAATCAAGTATTGGATTCACCTGATTTAGGTCCAACATAGGATTCGCTATAAAGAATCGTATTACACTCAACCAAAATTCGTCGTTAGTAAAATCCGGTATAAGGTGTGTTCCTCGGAGCGCTTCCATCAGTCGTTTATCCCCACCGAGAGCATGAACCTGTCCCAAACGAATTGCCTCTTCAACAGTATAGTGTTTTGGTGCCGATAGGAAGTGATGTGACATCTTTTTGGTAAGGGTTACTGGAAGATCAGGAGCAGATCTTATATTTTGACCAGATCCGATGTGAATATACCATTCATGATGGGAGGAATTATCCGTTAACCAAACACTATCCATAAATAATGGAATATCATAAACAGCAAATAGATGTCTTAGTAGATCAGAAAACTGTCTATTTCGATTATGTCTTTTAACACGCCATGTCTCAAGTGGACGGATCCATCTATCGGCATACTTTGAAATTGAATGTATTGCTCTAATATATGTTCTATCTTCAAATAACTCAGAGTTTTCTTCAAGGTACATCATCAAGTTGACAAGTACATCACTTTGTCCATTATTTTGAAATACTTGTGCAATTTCCCTGGCAATATCATTCCTTATTTCATCAGCAGTTAATTCACCATTATGTATTTTTGGTATGATTTCCTTCAAATTACGTGATTTCTTCTCAGCCGTCATTAACCCATCTAATTTTTTTGTAGTAATCAGGTCTCGTTCATCACGAAGTTGTCGTGAACTTTTATTTAAACCACAACTAAGGTTATGTTCACGACACCACATCTTATATTCCTCTATTGAAAACAGTCCGAGTTGTTCGAAATGTCTTTTCATGCCACTTCGTAAGGTATTTATATCTGTCTTTCGAGGATCCAATTTTCTTCTTTTTGCCATTCTATTCCTCCGAATTAAACATGACTGTTGATGCATCTTATGTGCAACAATATAGTCCGTTACATAAATATCTTAGTTTTAAAATCATACTAAACTTTTGACACTATTCTAACGCCAGTTTGATAATAAATGGCATCAGCTCAAAACATGTCCTTTCTTGGAAGGCACACCTTACTGTTCTTGTACCACAAACTTTGCAGTTTGTGGTCTATGTGCGCAAACTGGAAAGTTTACGCTACAATGGACTTTTACCAAACTCACGTTATTATTCTAATAATATAGAAATTATACTACACAAATCTTACATATTCAGCAATTTTAAGGTCTTCACTTGCTGCCCATTGCAAAATAATATTCTTTTCACTCAATGTTGGTAACCTGTTACTTTTCCCCCGAATTTGACGAATCAGTTTAGTTGCCAATAATACTTCAATAGTTAAGGCCTTTCTAATTTTATCTTTCTCATTTACTTCTAATGTCCAAATTGATGTTTTTCCAGCGTGGCAAGATTTTCCATAGGTGCTAACACAATGATTCATTCTTCGTCCTTCGTCTATTAACTCGTTAGAGCTTAGAAGTTCTCGAATTTCCCAAATTCTCTCCTTCTCCTTACTTCCTTGTATTATCTGTACCTCGCCGATATTGGATCGTGTCCACTGAAAATGTCCACCCCGTGTTTCTCTACCGAGTTGTCGATGCCATTCATTCACTTGATGTAAAAGTGTTTCAGCAGTTCTACCTTTCATTGTAAAATTGGGTTGGGGAGGATCAATCTCTTCTGCTTCACCTCTATTAACTATAATCTGTCTGATAGTAAATTTTTGATTCTGAATGAAATCAACAATTGGATTAACATGACTTACATCTAACATAGGATTCGCTATAAAAAACCGAATAACACTTAACCAAAAATCGTCGTTAGAAAAATTAGTAATTAGGTGTGTTTCTCGCAGTGCATCCGTCAGTCGTTTATCCCCACCAAGTGCCTGAACCTGTCCCCATCGGATTGCTTCCTCTATAGAATACTGTTTTGGTGCCTTAAGAAAATGATGTGCCATTTTCTTTGTTAGAGGCACTGGAAAATCAGGTGCTGATCTAATATTCTGCCCAGATCCAATGTGAATATACCATCCATGATGGGATGAATTATCTGTAAACCACACATTATCCATAAATGCAGGCATATCATAGGCAACAAACAGGTGACGTAGTAAATTAGCGAACTGTCTATTTCGATTATGTTTTTTCACCTTCCATGTTTGTATAGGACGGATCCATCTATTAGAATACTTAGATATAGTATGTATTGCTTTAACAAATCTTATATCATTTAACAATTCAGACTTTTCTTCAATATTCAATAATAGGTTGAGAAGATTTTCTGATTGTTCCTGATTTTGAAATATCTGTGCGATTTCTTTGGTAATATCATTTCTAAGTTTATCAGGTGTTAATTCTCCATTATATATCTTTGGTATGACATCCTTCAGATTACGAGACCTTTTCTCATTTGACATTAAACCGTCAATTTTCTGTATGGCAATTTTACTTAGTTCATTACGTCGTTGTTGAGAATCTTTATTTAAACCCGCACTAAAGTTATTCTTCTTACACCAACTCTTATATTCATCTATTGAAGATATACCAAGTTGTTCGATATGTCTTTTCATTGCACCTGGTAGAGTGTTGACATCAATTTTGCGTGGATTTACTTTTCTTTTTTGTGCCATCCGTCTCCTCCAATTTAACCAATTTTGGATGCATATTTACACACCAGGGATATATGCATCGCATTAAATATGTTTGTTGAAGATTACAAAGTTAGTTATAAGTAAGAGAACTTATTTCTTTACAGCACCAAAAGTGACACCGCGGAGTAGATGATTCCGCATTAAGAATGTGAATATAGCGACAGGGAGTAGAAATACGAAGGTTGAAGCTGCTATTTTACCCCAGTCCATCCCTGCTGAACCAGTAGCACTTGTAATTGAGGGTGGTGCGGTCACAGCACGTCCACCAGTTTCTGTGAGTACAAGTGCAAAGGCAAACTCGTTCCATGCAGTAATCAAGCAGAAAACTGCTGTAGCAGCAATTCCAGTAACGGATTGGGGTAAGACAACCTTCATGAAAGTTTGAAATCTTGTATAACCGTCCACTAAGGCAGCATCTTCGTATTCCTTAGGTATCTCATCGATAAACCCTTTCATCAACCATACTGCAAACGAGACATTAAAGGTTGTGTATAGTAGAATTAAACCGAAATGCGTATCACGTAACCCCAATGCACTATACATAAGATATATAGGAATTACGACTACAACAGGAGGCAGCATTCTTGTACTTAAGATGAAGAAGAGTAGATCATCTTTACCTGCAATATTGAACCTTGAAAAAGCATAGGCAGAAAACGTGCCTAAGCCAACAGCAAGGACAGTACTACCACCACCGATAATTATGCTATTGAGAAGTTGATAAAAATACTTTGAACCACCATTAGCTAAGATAATACAGACACCAATTATCGATAATATGACTGGGGTAACAAACGCGAAACGTTCTTTATTTTTATTTTGAAAGCCAATATTTGTAGTTGTGTCAAATGATTGTTGTTTTTTCCGAGGGACAACTATTAAATATATAATGACAGTACATATAATTAGTGTAAATAAGTGATAACGCACATCAATTTGTGTTCGACTGGAGATTGTCTGAGTGGTATAGAATCCGTATAAGCATGTAATGATAAACAGAATATTCCAAGCTAAACCTGTTTTTCTTAGTAATCCTGCCCGTTGTTGAAGTTGTTTAATCAGAGAGAACGATAAAAATAGAAAAAGTCCACAAATAGCCTGTATGATGAAAAAATAGCCAACAATTGGCATATTTTCTGAAGGGAGGAGTTTACGATAATTTTCAAAGGAAATATTAAAGAAAAACTTAGGTATCTTGGTATTTATATCTCCCGGCGATTTCAACGATGTGACTAAAATCCAGTATATTGGCATAATATAAACAATTACCATGATGCCGATAACTATCAATATAGAGAAGAAGACAATTTTTCTCCAGACAGAATTGTATTGTTTGTATATTATTATTAATAGAAACAATACTCCTAATAAGTAAGTAATTATAAACAGATTGAAGAATATAGATGGGATCATTCCAGTGTTGACCTTTGGTTATGCATCTGCCT
This sequence comes from Candidatus Poribacteria bacterium, assembly GCA_965205025.1. GTDB lineage: Bacteria > Poribacteria > WGA-4E > WGA-4E > WGA-3G > MSPOR6. Next base: position 136,050 of record CBDBFU010000028.1, on the reverse strand, counting down.
TAACTTTATTTAGGTATTTCACATAGATATTACTCAGAGCGACAATGATGATAAGCAGAATATAAGCCATTGCACAGGCTTTTCCAGTGTTGAAATTACGAAATGCCAATTTATAAAGATTCATTGAAACAGTCTCAGTTACAGTTCCTGGTCCCCCTTCACGTGTCAATACATACACAATATCAAACATCTTAAATGCGTCCATAGTCCTAAACAGTAATGCAATGAGTAGCAGAGGAGAAACTAATGGTAAAGTTATCCTTCTAAATTTGAACCATCCAGATGCCCTGTCAACATCTGCTGCTTCATATAATGATTTTGGTACAGCACTTAATCCTGCCAGTGATATGAGCATCATAAATGGTGACCACATCCATGTATCAACAATGACAACTGCTATCATTGCTATATTAGGATCCGTTGTCCATCGTATAGGTGATTTTAGAAATATATCAAGAAAATAGTTTAATATACCAGAATTATCTGATGCCAGTATAAATCGCCAGAAAAGACCCACTACTACTGGAGACAACATCATTGGAAGAAGGAGTAATGTTGTTACAAAACCTTTGGCAGGGAATTTACGATTTAGTAGAAGAGCAAGTCCAAAACCGATAAAAAATTGTGCGGTCACAGCCAATACAACAAAATATGCAGTCGTACGAAAATAACCCCATACTTCTGGATCCGAGAGGAGTCGTGTATAATTTCGAACACCTATATACTTTGGTGCTGTAGGCATTGAAGCCTTATAACGATGAAAACTTAGAAAAAGCGACCAGAGAAGAGGAAAGATATTCATTAAGATGAGCAATATCATCGTAGGCATGATGAATGCCATCTTAAGTTGGTAGTCGCTCATTCCGCGAGTAAAACGGTTGGTCTGCATATAGTCAATCTATGCAATAACATAGGTAGTGCGCGCGAAGAGCGCGCCTACCTAATTATCGGATTATACCCTATTTCGTTTAGTAAGTACATATTGCCTGCTATTCTAATATCTTCTAATCGTAGTACCCCGCATCTTCGAAGATCTCTTCATGTTTTCTGGCAATGGTGTTCAGTGCTTCTTTAGCAGACTTTATCTTTGAAATAGCTTCACTCCAGTTGGTCTGACAAACTTCCAATAACTCTGCATATTCTGGAACAGCCCAGAAATCACGGAGATAAGGGAAACTTGCAGCAAATGCTTCATTAAATGGTGTTGCAGTCTTAAATGTCTCTGATTGAAGAACTTCTTTGTGAGGTGTAAAACCACCCAGTTTTGCCCATTTTTCCTGTACAGGTTTCTGCATAAACCATTTCATATATTGTTTGGCAATATCCTTATTTTCAGAATATTCGGAAATGGACATTCCTTGTCCACCAATACTAATATAGTGTCCTTTTGGACCTGCGGGAGCTATGAAGAAGCCACTCTTGTCATGAGAAATAGGATTGGTTTCTTTATTTACAACACCTGGGAAGAATGCAAAGTAGTTCATTCCCATAGCCACTTTTCCAGAAATATAGGCATTAAGCGTTTCTTGCCAATAGTAATTAGGGGCATCTGGTGGTGCAAATTTTAACAAGTCTGTGTAATAGTCGAGAGCTTTTTCGGCATCCTTACTATTGATATGACCATCCACTTTATATTTTTCTGAATCACCATAGGAAGCGCCAAAACTCCACATGACTTGCTGGAATCCCATTGATATTCCATCGTATTCTTTACTGTACCATGTCGCTATCCCATATAAATCTTGTTCGGGACGTGTAAAGAATTCGGCAACATCACGTAGTTGTGAATATGTCTTAGGGGGTGCCAGGTCATATCCATACTTATCTGAAAAGGCTTTCATCTCTTTTGGATCTTCAAAAAGATCTTTTCTATACACATATCCTGCTGCATCTACCTCTGCTGGTAGTGCCCAGTATTTTTTACTACCTTTCGGATATTCGGCAAAAGCGGTCATTGCAGGACCGTAGATCTTATCAACATCAATGTTATCATTGATCCAATCTGTGAGATCAATATAATGGCCACCAACTGAATTTCTACCAAGCCATTGGCTATCCCCAATTACGATATCGTATAACTTACTCTTACCAACAAATGCTGTAAAAACTTTATCCTGAAAATTACCCCACGGTATCTGTACAACATCAACATTTATTCCAGTTTCTGCTGTAAAATCCTTTGATAACTCTTGCAAATAGTTTGCAGGATCCCATTCTGCCCAAACAATAGTTAAGGTCTCTTGTGCTTCAGCAGTGAAAGGAATACATATCATCACCACTGATATAATAAGCAAAGTAATTATGGAAAACTGTTTCATTTAGATAACTACTCCTTTCGATCTGTACCGGACATTAAATAAGATTCTAATGCACGGATTTTACGAATTTTTGTTGCGATTATAGCAGCATAAGTTAATATTTGCAAGTGTATAAAACGTAAGGGGTGTGTAAAGTTTTTGTCACTAAACATTATGCTGCTATTGCATCTGGATACCAATGATTATCCCAAGTTTCATTCTTTAGCATACATCTCAACCCCAGTTATGTTAGATCTATGGATACTGTGTATTGTAAAAAACTGTTAATATTTGTCGTCTTGAAATGCTTACACTTTCACGGAAACCTTCACGGAGCAATTTTACGAAGCCTTATTCTATAAGGGTTTATAATTAAAGTAGACCAATTCTCCGTGAATCACACACGTTAATTACACTATAACTTAAGTATGTATTAAGTACTTATATGTTTTTCATACGCAGTGTATTGGCACATAGCACTCCGCTGGAGTGCTAGACTATTCCGATATTGTTTTCTATAGACATAGTACTCCGCTGGAGTACGGTATTTTTGATATAGAAAACTCGACAAAATAGACTTATCATTAGATTCTCAGTTACCCTGAAATAGAATTGTCAAAATTATAGTAGTGAAGAATAAGCTGTAAATCTCGAAATTCAGACTGGATAAATTGGATTTGAGATTTCATTGGTGTTAAGTAAAAGTGACAATTATTTTACATACCCAAACGTAAGGGGTGTGTAAAGTTTTTGGCATGAATATTACGGAATCATAGTGTTCTTTTTTCACATTTATTATACTGAACCGAGGGTAATTTTACTGTAAATTTGCTGTTTTTAATATTCACAATAGTTATATTTATATTTTCTATATGTTTATAATTGTTACACTTTTTGTCACATGGTGTGACATTGGTAAAACTCCTCTCCCGTCAGTACTAAACTGGGTTTAGAGACACTTTTTTAAGGTTACAAGAATTTGCCCCAATTATAAAGTTGGGTTGAATTTTGTATCTTTTACTCTTCTTTTGATCCATTGATTTTGGATTGTTTGAATGTGAAATATTTTGTGTTTCCATTTTGACATGGTATTAGAATATATTCGATAAATCATAGATTTGGAGGATTCTTTGTATGTGCCATTTGCTATATTTTCAACCAACGGACTGGGAAATCCGAATTCTATGAAGAGAATTATATCTGTATGGACGATTCGTAGTAATGAGATACACTGTAGTTTTCTGGTGTGTATGATAGTCTGTTTTGTTTGAAGTCGGTCTATGTTCAAGTTTTTTGAGTTTTTCAAGTTTTTCGAGTTTTTCGAGTTGCTTTTTAAGAAATGATTTTTTAATGAACCGTAAACCCTGTTGGGGGTTAGGATAACAAAGGATTTGATTAATAGGTGTAAAATTTTAAAATTAGAAAAACTAAAAAAATATTCGGTTGAATTCGCATTGATATTCCTCTGTATCTGCTTATAAGGTGATAATTCTGAATGTTTTCGTTGTACTTCTAACATGGATTTTCCTATTTCCCAGATAGTGGATTTAGTTGAATTTGGCATAAAGTTTAGAAGCCTAAATAATTAGAAAATAGTTACACTTTCACGGCATAAACAATATTTCGTATCTTCCAAGTAATGTGTTAGCATTAGTTTATGATTAGTGAACGATATAGTATTATAACATTTTTTTATATTTTGACAAATATATTTAATTTATTTTATGTTATTGTGATATATATGTGTTAGTTGTTAGATGTTTATGTTTTCTTCATTTATTTTTTTATTTAGAAAGTATAAGTAGCGATTATGGTATCAGTTCTGAATAATTTATTTCCCAAAGAAGTACTGTTCCATCATCACCTGTACTTGCTAATATTCCACCATCAGGACTAAATGCAATATCTCTAATCCAAGCAGTATGCCCAGAAAGCGTTTTAAGTTTTTCCCCAGTAATAGGATTCCACAGATTGATTCCCTTGTCAATACCAGCACTTGCGAGTATATTACCATTTGGACTGTAAGCTAAACAGTGCACCCACTCCGAATGACCGATGAGTGTCATCTTTTTCTCACCAGTATTAATATCCCAAAGAAATATGTTCTTATTACCATCTCCACTTGCAAGTGTTTTCCCGTCAGGACTAAACGTAACAGTCTTAACCCCTTTTGTATGTCCCGTGAGAATCATCTTTTCCTTTCCAGATTCAACATCCCAAAGTCTGACAGTATTATCATCATTACCACTTGCTAATAGGGTATTATCGGGATTGAATGCAGTACTATAGACATAATCAGTATGACCAGATAGTGTATTCTTGAGTTTACCTGTTTTTGAATCCCAGAGATAAATATTCTTGTCTTCATGACCAGTCGCATAGGTTTTTCCATCTGATGTAATTTCAAAACTGTGAAGACCTTTTTTAATTTTTGAGAGTACTCTCTGTTGTTCCGGATTATCTTTATTTATGATTACGATTTCTTCTGTACCACAAGCAATAATATCACCATTTTCATTAAAAATAACTCTATCTAACTCTTTATAATCACTCGTAATGCTCTTCACAAGACTTTTGGATTTTATATTCCAAACATTTAGTGTTCCATCAGCATTCCCACTTATTAATTGTGTACCATTGGGAAAGAATGTAACTGAATAGATATTGTCTATGTGTCCAGTGAGTGAGTTCTTCAGTGTCGCCGTTTCTACATCCCAAAATCGTATTGTACCATCTTCTGCAGCACTTGCTACAGATTTTCCATCCGGACTAAACACAACACTGGTGATATATGATGTGTGACCAGAAAACGCTGTAATGTATTCACCTGTAGGTCCATGCCATAAATGAACCTTATTATCCATCCCTCCAGATGCTATAATCCTTCCATCTGGATTAAAATCCACAGATGTAAGATAACCTTCAACTGGTCCAGCAAATATCATCATATTTTCATGTGTATTGACATCCCAAAGAAAAATAGAGTTATCATCACTGATACTAAGTATTGATTTTCCATCAGGACTGTAAGATAAATCATCAACCCAGCTGGAATGTGCATTAAGGGATTTTTCATTGCCACTATGGATATCGAAGAAACGAATAACATTATCCTCTCCACTTGCCAAAGTGTTGCCATCTGGACTAAAGGTAATACATTGAATTTCTGATTTCGTTTCTTTGAGAGTTTTTATATGTTTACCGGTTTTAACATCCCAAAGTTGAATAATAAAGTCACGGCCAGCACTTGCCAGGATTGTACCATCAGGATTGAAGGATAGTCCATTCACCCAACTGGTATGAGCATTTATCTCAGTTTTATTCCCTGTCTCTTTATTTGTTAAATGTATAGTTCCCAGCCTATCGCCTGCTGCAAAGAGATTTCCATCAGCACTGTAAGCTAAGCAATTAAATTCAGTAGATTCTAACGGTATCATATCTATTACTTCATAAGTGGATGTATCGTAAAGCCAAAGACCAATTTTTCCTGCGACAACTAACGTTGATCCATCTGGCGTATACAATATATCTCTTATACCACCCTTACCAAAACGCGCTATTGCATCCTTGGGTAAGTTCCATTGCATAGTATCATCTATGGAGTCGTTCTGCATGTTTTCTCCCTCTTCCGATAAACCTTCATTCTGATTTTGACCTTCCTGAATATTCTTTCCATTTCGATTTTGTACCTTTGGCTGCGGTAGTATATCTTGTACTCTTGGAGCATCAACAATCTCTATTGACGACTCAGATTGTGCTTCAACATTATATGGATTCTGATATGGACTGATGAGCTGATTACCTATGCCAAACAACAGAATCATAATAATTGTAGATGTGGCGACAATACCCCATGGTAAAGGTTTGAAATGGTTAGGTGTATTATGGCTTATCTTCTCAATCTGTTTACTGATTGTTTCAGAAAGATTATGAGATAGTTGAACACTTCCAAAGGTATCCTGAAATAGTGTTTCTTCATACTTTAAACGATTCCTTGCCCGGGTAAGTCTACTTTTTACAGTGTTCGGTGATACACCTAAGAATCTGCTAATTGCTTCACAACTCATTTCTCCCAGATAGTGAAGAACCATAACTGTACGTTCACTCTCAGGTAGTTTTTCCATAAGTTTTTGTACTATATGTCGTCTGTGCTCAATTGCTTCATATTCTTTTTCATCACTAATATATTTTGAATATGAGGTTTCTTCTATTATTTCATCAGTGATTTCAAGGGATTGTTTCCTTTTAGATTGGTTTCTTAACCATGAATTACAATGTCGGTTTGCAATTACATATAACCAACCCGGGAATTGATCTGGATTCTTTAGTGTATCAAGTTTTTTGTATGCCTTTAGGAATGTGTCTTGAGTTATCTCTTCGGCTATCTGATAATCCCCTATTTTCTTCCATGCGAGTGCATGAATACTTTTTTGGAATTTGTGGACTAATACTGTAAAAGCAGTTTCATCCCCAGCTAAGATCTTTTGGATTAGTTTAGAATAGTTTACTTCCATTTTTACCTCGGCATAATATAGGTGTTACAATTGGGTGACGCTTTTTTGTGATTGGTGGGTTGCAAGAGTGTCATAAAGGTGCAGTTGATTCATAGTTCTTATGGTATCAGTTCTGAATAATTTATTTCCCAAAGAAGTACTGTTCCATCATCACCTGTACTTGCTAATATTCCACCATCAGGACTAAATGCAATATCTCTAATCCAAGCAGTATGTCCAGAAAGAGTTTTAAGTTTCTCCCCAGTAATAGGATTCCACAGATTGATTATCTTGTCCCTACCAGCACTTGCGATTATATTACCATTAGGACTGTAAGCTAAACAGGAGACCCACTCCGAATGACCGATAAGTGTTATCTTTATCTCACCAGTATTAATATCCCACAGATATATGTTCTTATCACTGTTCTTATCACCATCTCCACCTGCAAGTGTTTTCCCGTCAGGACTAAACGTAACGGTCTTAACCCGTGTTTTATGTCCCATGAGAATCCTCTTTTGCTTTCCGGCTTCAACATCCCAAAGTCTGACAGTATTATCATAACTACAACTTGCTAATAGAGTATTATCGGGATTGAATGCAGTACTATAGATATAATCAGTATGACCAGATAGTGTATTCTTGAGTTTGCCTGTTTTTGAATTCAATAGATAAATATTCTTGTTTTCATGAACAGCTGCATAGGTTTTTCCATCTGATGTAATTTCCAAACTGCGAAGACCTTTTTTAATTTTTGAGAGTACTCTCTGTTGTTCCGGATTATCTTTATTTATGATTACGATTTCTTCAATACCACAAGCAATAATATCACCATTTTCATTAAAAACAACTCTATTTAACTCCTCATATTCACTTGTAATGCTCCTCACAAGACTTCTGGATTTAATACTCCAAACATTTAGTGTTCCATCTTCATTAGCACTTATTAATTGAGTACCATTCGGATAGAATGCAACTGAATAGATATTGTGGTGTCCAGTGAGTGAGTTCTTCAGTGTCCCCGTTTCTACATCCCAAAATCGTATTGTACCATCTTCTGCAGCACTTGCTATAGATTTTCCATCCGGACTAAACACAACACTCACGATATACCATGTGTGACCAGAAAACGCTGTAATGTATTCACCTGTAGGTGCATGCCATAAATGAACCTTATTATCCATTCCTCCGGATGCGATAATCCTCCCATCTGGATTAAAATCCACAGATGTAGGGTAGCCTTCTGTTGGTCCATCGAATATCTTCTTTTGAAGTGTATTGACATCCCAAAGAAAAATTTGGTTATCATCACTGATGCTTAGTATTGATTTTCCATCAGGACTGTAAGCTAAATCATCAACCCAGCTGGTGTGAGCATTAAGGGGTTTTTCATTGCCACTATGGATATCGAAGAAACGAATAACATTACCCTCTCCACTTGCCAAAGTGTTGCCATCTGGACTAAAGGTAATACATTGAATTTCTGAGTTTGTTTCTTTTAGAGTTTTTATTTGTTTACCGGTGTTAACATCCCAAAGTTGAAGAAGAAAATCCCGACCAGCACTTGCCAGGATTGTACCCTTAGGATTGAAGGATAGTCCATTCACCCAACTTGTATGAGCATTTATCTCGATTTTCTCTCCAGTCTTTTTATTTAATAAATGTATAGTTCCTTGCCTATCGCCTGCTGCAAAGAAATTTCCATCAACACTGTAAGCTAAGCAATTAAATTCAGTAGATTCAGACGGTATCATGTCGATAGCTTCATAAGTGGATGTATCGTAAAGCCAAAGACCAATTTTTCCTGCGACAGCTAACGTTGATCCATCGGAAGAATACAATATATCTCTTATACCGCCCTTACCAAAACGCGCAATTGCATTCTTGGGTAAGTACCATTGCATAGTATCATCTATGGAGTCGTTCTGCATGTTTTCTCCTTTTTCTGATAAACCTTCATTCTGATTTTGACCTTCCTGAATATTCTTTCCATTTCGATTTTGTACTTTTTGCTGCGGTATTATATCTTGTACTCTTGTAGCATCAACAATCTCAATTGACGACTCAGATTGTGCTTCAACATTATATGGGTTCTGATATGGACTGATGAGTTGATTACCTATGCCAAATAACAGAATCATAATAATTGTAGATGTGGCAACAATACCCCATGGTAAAACTTGAGTTATCTCTTCGGCTATCTGATAATCCCCTATTTTCTTCCATGCGAGTGCGTGAATCCCTTTTTGGAATTTGTGGACTAATACTGTAAAAGCAGTTTCATCTTCAGCTAAGATCTTTTGGATTAGTTTAGAATAGTTTACTTCCATTTTTACCTCGGCATAATATAGGTGTTACAATTGGGTGACGCTTTTTTGTGATTGGTGGGTTGCATGAGTGTCATAATTGAGGAGTTACGGATCCATTTTCTCCTAACAATTTCAGATTCTCCTTTCAAGATTATCTAGAAAAAAATGGAAGTACTACATTATTACTATAATTTGGACAGTTTGAAGCGATATACATTTCGCCCCTCTGGGGCTTGGATCTTGAGGAGATATGACGTTTCTACACACATTTCGCCCCGCTGGGGCTACGCTTTAGTCCATCCGAGTTTATTTTTCTTAGAGTTGGATTAGCGTGAGACACGTGGCGAAAAACCAGAAACCCTTTGAAAAAAGGTGAAGCACCTCTCAGAAATTGTCCAAACTAATTGTCCAAACTATAGAATTATTAGAGATGTTCTCTAAATTCTATAAATAAGGTTTCAGATCCCACAGGTAAATCGTACCATCGTGTCCACCACTTGCTAATAGAGTGCTGTCCTGTGAAAATGCAAAACATTGGACATCTGTGGTATGTCCCCAAAAAGTGGTGAGATTCTCACCTGTTGGAACCTTCCATATTCGGATAGACACCTTTTGTAAATCTGGTGTCCACCATGCCCCAGAAGCCAAATACTGTCCGCACGGCGAAAAGCATAATGTGATAGGTCGTTGATATTCCTCCGAGTGTGGGATGTATTTAATGGATTTTCCATCTATTGCATTCCACAGGACAATCCCGTGCCACATTCCACCTGCGATGATATTGCCATCTGGCGAAAATGCTATCCCAGTATCATAATCACGATACATTCCCCTTCTTGATGGTGGGGTTATAGGAAGCTCAGCAATCTGTATCCCTGTATCAACATTCCACAAACAGGCTTTACAATCCTGTGATCTTGATATAGTTGCGAGCTGTTTTCCATCTGGACTAAACGCCATTCCAGTCGGACTAAACCTTAATCCGTAAGTAAATTCTTCATCATTATGGATCGTAGCGATCTTTTTCCAAGTTTCGGTTTTTGACCTGTCATATAAGGTTGATAATCGTTCCCAGATATGTATGTTATCGTCTCTGTCGACATTTGCTATCCTTGCTCCTGTGGAAGTGTATGCTTGGGCGCGACCTAAACCCTCTTTTGGACCAACCAATTCTGCAATCGGTTCATTCTTACCAAGCTCATATACAATTATTTTTTCTTTTAATCTGTTGGTAGTAATAATAGTATCGTTAGGAGATCTATAAACATTATGCGAAGTCCCAGGTAGTTTTTCACTGTCTGGTCGGTATGACCGTCTACTGGCAAGATCCCATAGAAGGACATTGTCATTCCAAAATCCGGCAGCAAGCGTCTTCTCGTTCTTTGAAAAAACTATTGTGTCCATCGTTGTGAGATGTCCATGGAGAGATGAAACAGTATGAATATCAGAATTATTACTTTTCCTCCAGATTTTGATTTCGCTCGGACTTGCATGTGCCATTTGTGTACCACTGTCCGAAAAACTAACTATTCCAGTATTACCACGATGCGCAAATTCATTTATTTTCTCATGCTTTCTTACATTCCAAATCTCAGCTACGCGATCAGAAACAGCACAAGCAATTAATTCACCATCTGTAAGATAATATGGATACATCTGTGCGTTTCCATATTCAGAATAAGTAGCTTCCAGTTGTTCGCGTGTGATGTCCCATACATGTATTTTACCATGGTAATTACCTGCTGCAAGGTATTGTCCGCATGGAGAAAAGCAGAACCTTCGCACTGGTTCTGGATAATTCTCAATGATGGTAATTTGTTCTCCAGAATTTACATTCCAAATTATAATTGAATCATTCCCGTTATTTCTGTCCACATTATCTGGATCATTGGTCTTACCTGCTAACAAATTCAAATCAAGTGAAAAACAGATAGGATAAACTTCACGAGGCGGCTTAATTACTGTTTCTTTCAGTTTCCTACCTGTATGAGAACACCAGAAGTAAATTTTCCAATTTCTTTCATTACTAATTGTAGCAATGTACTCTCCGTCTTGAGAAAAGATAGGATTGGTTATATCTCGTTCGTTTTGCTTCTCGATCTGAGTTATACAGATGCCTTCTCGAATATCCCATATCTTTATGGATTCGGAAAAAGTATGTGTGACAATCCGTTGATTATCTGGTGAAACTATAACAGAACTAATCATTCCACGTTCGGTATCCCAAAGAGCAATTGGAGATAAAGTCGGTAGATCATATAACCAAAGTCCAATTGCTGTGCCGATAACCAAATATTGTTCGTTAGGTGAAAATGCCATATCGTTGGCACGTCCGCGTCCTAATCTCGCATGTGCACCTTCAGGAAGTGCCCAAGTTGTCACATCTCTGTTATCAAGTGAACTAAGATTGGAAGTAGTTTTGTTTTTCAATATTTTGTCCATTTATGACATAAGGAAATTGTCTTAGTAACTTTGCACTCAGATATGTTATGCGAAATTGACTTTTGGAGTTTGGCAATACATGTAGGATTAAAATGCTATAGATGATTCGCGAGAGTAAAGTACAGAACTAATAAACTATTTCAAATCCCAAAGGCAGATCGTACCTATATGTCCACCGCTGGTTAATTGAGTGCTATCCTGTTAAATACACCTAACATTATAGCACATGTGGTGTGTTCTCAGAAAGTGACGAGATTCTCTGCTGTTGACACCTTCTATAAATAAATGGCAAATATAGGATTCCAGTCCATCGTTGGATTGATAGACTACATAATATCTGTCAGGTAAGATTAGATAGGTAGGTTATTAAAGATAATCATTGACCCACTTTTAATTTTCCCCATGTGAGTCCAAGTTTCTCTTGTGGTTGGACGGACAATCTACCTTGGTTGGGTATTTCCTCACCTGAAGCCACAAAATTGTCAAATAGAGCAGTATATCCTGCTATGCCAAAACCGATGCTTCCAGTGACAAGGTCACCTTTCAGAAATGCCAAATGTGCAAATTACATTTTGTATTTAGAACTAATTCCTCATTTACCCAGAGCATAAATAGGTCGCCACTGACCATTAGTTTTAGATGTGTCCACTCATGTGTTTTTAGAAATGGATATGGATGTACATTATTACAAGGCAGATCTACCCCAACCCGTAATAGTTCATCAATCTTTACTTGTTGCTTATTGCCATTTTGAAGATTCCGTATCTTAGCGAACTGCAACGGAGTTCCCTCTAATCCTCCATTTTCCAAGTTGAGAATCGTTCCTGTAGCGATTGATATTGGAGCGTTCCAGAATATATCGCCTATAGTAAAAACAATGGCTCTGGTTGGTGTGACTCTTGAAGCCAGAACAATGTGTCCGTGTCCATGTCTTTTAAGAGGCATCACACTCAACTCCCACCTCATAATTTGTCCATTCTATATCTTTTAGAACGAGTATCCGAGTATTGCTATCTTTACTTTCTACACGGACTTCTCCATTGGATACTTTCCAGTTGACAGGTCGAGAGTCATTTACGTTAATCTCTTTCCAATCTGACAATCTACGATCCTCAAATGTATCAACATAAGTCCCAGAAATTGAAATTTGAGATAGAAGCATCAAGCATAAAATAAAAGAAAATAAATACTTCATTTATTGATTAATATGAATTAGAATAGTGGATTTTCAGGTAATTTGATTCGGTATTATCACAGCAATTGGAATGTAATATGATCAGGACTTACGCAGTTTGTGTAGAAAATAGGAGATTTTAGTCAAAAAATCTGACAATTAAATAGTTTATTTGTCTTTTAACCCCTAAGTCCCCCTTAACAGGTGGACTTTAAGTGGAAATGTGGAAGTCTAACTATTTTTCAAACTCACGTTAGTTTTCGTTTTAGTATAACTATTCCCTCAATTTTATCTGTCCCCATGTCGTTGTTAAAGAGTTGTTTGGACGAACATCCAGTCCATCATCGGTATCACGAATAAGATTAACACCAGCTCCACCAATCGTCATAGCACCATTCATGCCAACTAACGTATTTCCATTTCCCGATTCATCTTGAAAGACCGTTTCACCTTCTTTGTCATTGAAGTCCCAAAATGCTAACGTGTGCGGATCACTAAAGAGGCGTTGCGGTGGAATAAACGGATGGATTCCAGGCTCATTAGGTAAATCATATCGGGCGATATTTGAAAACCTTATAGCATCAATTGCCCCTTGAAACCAACTCACTTGAAATAACAATTGTCCATGACGATCAAACATTTCCTTATCTTCATCAAATCCGCCTACGACAAAGGCTTCAACCCCTTCAGGTCTACGAATATTTGAAGACACTCTATTTGCAAAAACCAATTGTCTGCCTCCAGTAATTTGATCGTTTGTCACATGATAAAGTGTGCTATTCTTGAAGATGATTGCTATATAGTTCCATTGATCTTTCTCTATTGCATCATCTATTCCTGCGATTCCGTGAGCCCCTTCTCTTGAAAGATATGCATACCGAGTACTGCAAAATTGATTCTTTTTAGGTCTGCACCTGTCCCTTGCGATCATCCTGAAGACAACTTGCTGACTAAGAATGAGGTCATTATCTTTTTCCTTCGGTTCAGCTTTTGGATAGACCCAAGCCTCCACCGTAAACTCACGGGTACCTTCAGGGATAATATATTCCATGTTCCGCAAAGGGGAGTATGGCATAGTCATCCTCACCATCCAGCAACAAAACACCGCCAGAAGGCTCAAAAGCAAAGACAGGGACAACGTAGCTGAGTAGTAGCATTACGCTTAATAAGAGTTTAAAGTTGACAAACATCAATAACCTCCTTCTAAAGTTGGATATTTATGATAAATGGTATCATAATTATCACATAGTATACACAATATTTTAAAATTGAATTCTATTTCAAACTCAGGTTAATATAGTTTATCTCCGTTTAATATCTGCCCATATTGTTGTTAGTTTATCAATTGGTTCAATTGATAATGCTCCAAATATCTCTTTGAAGAAACTAATTTTGTCATCTGCCTGATCTGGGTAAATATCAACGGCATCGTGAGTTGCGTCGTCAAAGTGAAGGTTTAGGTATGCACTACCCCCTCCTTCTCCACACCTAAATAAGAGTATATTTGCACCCTTATTCAATTCAACTTCAATATTGTAGTTAACTCGTGTCGTTCCACCAGTCCATTGCGAATGATTATACCATTTTTCACCATTTATCCATATTTGTGCATGATCATCATGAGCAGGAGACATAACAGATTTCATATTTTTCGGTGCGTCTATAACACAAATTGCGTATGTGTCAAAATTATTGGCTCCGCCACCTTCTTTCCAAATATTATTTGCACTATCGGGGTTAATTTCGAAGACTGTCCAATCTCGTTTTCCGCCATTAAGTGGCCAATTGATATCAACAGATTTGGTTTTATTCAATCCTGTAACTGTGGAAAGTATAAGTTGGTCTAATTTTCCATCAGTCCCTTCTTCAATTAGGTCTAATGGGGCACTCTTAATAAATCCTCCGTTGTTTTCATAATTACCATCCGGTCCATACCACTTGGTAATCCAAGTGTCAACATTAGAATGATCCTCGTTTAACGGACTCTCCAGCGACATTTACCATCCATTCTACTTCGGGAATAGGTCCCCCTTTAACATTTACCTTTCCTTGTGCAAAGGAACATATAGATATACTTATAGACATTAGTAATGTCAAAATAGTTATGTGGACAAAAATAATACATCTTTTCAATATTTTCATAATAAAATATATTCTCCAAATTGAAGTTTTTTAATATTACATTTTGTGAATCTTAGCACGCAAATTAACAGTTTACACTACTAAATATTTCTGATTACTGTTTGAGTTTGCCCCAAAGGATTGTCAATTTCTCTTTAGGTTCGACGTTGTAAGGTGTTCTTGAATTGTAGTTTTTGATGACTTGATTTTCTGTGAGAGGACGATCATATAAACGGACTTCATCTATGTATCCCTTAAAGAAACTGTATGCTGTATCATCGATTTTTCTTGCACCAAGATAGACAGGAGCAGTGAAGGGGAAAAAGCCAAATTCTTCCTGAACATTTGCTGTTGACCTTGGTCTTCGGATAGAATCAATATAGACCCTTTCGTTCCCGCGTCCACCTGCTTCATTTATCTCAAAATCCAGTATGTAGACGATATGATGCCATTTCCCATCGAATACAGGTGAATAATCACCGAGAACAATTGGAAAGCACTGTTTTCCATCTGTTAGACTATGGTTGAAGGAAAGCATCCTTTCCGCCCTAACAAAGAGCATTTTTAGTTTTTCTCGCGTTTATTTGAATTCCCCAATTAGGACACAGATGTCCATTTGTATTTATAAGCGTCATCCAATCAGTTGTGTTGGTAGTTTTTATCCAAGCTTCAAAGGTGGATTTCCCTAACTGCCCTCCAAAATCACCGAGTGTTGTTAGATCAATGTAATCGCCTCTGCCATCGAATTTGAGTGCTTCTCCAGCTATGCCTGTAGCGGTATTAGGGTCTCCGTGTATTGTTGCGTTGTTTTCACCCCATACGTCTTTTAATGTTCTATTGATTATATCGTTTTTGTCAAATGTCCAATAGCTTACGAGTCCGTCTATGACAATCTCTGCTGAGGTTAGATTGGATATTACTATAGAGAATAATATGGTTAGTATGATAACGAATAAAGAGTTTTTCATAGTTGAATTCCTCCATTTGGATGTATGGTAACCTAAGTTGCTACTTATCACTATATAGTTTTTCTATATTTGTTGCGATAAGAAATAATAATACTTTCAAACTCGAATGTAGTCATAGCCAGCGATTATTCTCTTTATGAATACAATTTCGGTGTAGACAACTTGCAGAATGTCAAAAATCAGTTTTGCTATGCTTATTCGTCCAAATCTTGTAATCTGTCAACTTATACCATCTCTATAAATGATTCTTCCATGATTAGGTGTTATTTATGTCTTAAAATCCTACACAAACTGGATGAAGATTAAAATAATAATTCGGTAATGTGTTAGAAATTCGAATCAACGGTATGAATGCTATTTAGCATTCCCCGTGGTTAGGAAACCGCACCTACCGGGTTTGGGAAAATTAGAATTACCGAAATATTTACTTAATCTTCATGAAGTTTGTGCTACATTAAAGAAATTCAATTAATGAGACTTAATTACTATAAATGGTATTAGATGAGTAGTAGTGGCGAATCTGTCCAACAAACCTAATTCACCGTATCAGATCTAATTTCCCACAGCAATACGGTGCAACCACTTGCACTCGCCAATGTTTTACCATCCGGACTGAACATAACGCTATCAACAGGACCTCGATGTTTATTAAGTGTCCGAAAAGGAGTGCCAGTGAGTACATCACACAACAGCACAGTGCCATCATCACCTCCACTTGCCAGTATTTTTCCATTCGGACTGAAATCTATACTATTGATCCTTCCTCGTTGTTCCGCCAACGTCCAAAGCGGTTCACCCGATAAAGCGTCCCATAGATGCAAGGTGCTGTTATGATCTCCAGATGCAAGCATCTTCCCGTCCGGACTAAACACGACAGAATTGACATTCTGATTTGTATCCAATGTCAAAAGCGATGTGCCGGTATTCACATCCCACGTACGCACAGTATTGTCCCAGCTACCACTTGCAAGTACAGAACCATCTGGACTGAACGCAACGCTATTGACCCAATTTCTCGCTGTCATCGTATACTTCCGTTTACCTGTTTGCGTATCCCACAAATAGATGGTGCCATCATAATTGCCACTTGCAAGAGTATTGCTATTCGGACTAAAGTTAATGCTCATGACCCCTTTATTATGTCCAACCAGAGGTGGAAGCGAAATGCCCGTTTTTATATCCCATAAACGAACGGTATTGTCCCAACTGCTACTCGCTAATGTCTGTCCATCCGGACTGAACGCAACGTTTGTTACAGACTTGGTATGTCCCTCCAGTGACTGAAGCAGTGAACACGTTTGCACATCCCATAACCGAACGTTATTGCCCCAAGTACAGCTTGCAAGTGTTTTCCCATCCGGACTGAACGCTACATTACGTAAACCCCGCATATGATCTACCATCTTACGTAGTTCTTCTCCAGTATCTACATCCCACAACCGCACGGTGTTGTCTCTGCTACTGCTTATCAACGTTTTACCGTCTTGACTAAATACAACGCTGAGAACATGTGACCTGTGTCCATTGAGCACCTGTATCAAATCCCCCGTATGTGCATCCCACAGACGTATTGTACGATCTCGATTTGCAGTTGCCAATTTTGACCCATCTGGACTAAAGTTAACAAAATCAATACCCGTATGGACATCTGAGCCATTATTTCCTACCAACTTGTAGCGTAATTTACCTGTCTGTACGTCATATAGATGAAAGGTATTGTGATCACTTGCACTCGCAATTGTCCTACCATCCGGACTAAACGCAACGGAATTTATTCCAGCAGTTTCATATCCCCTGATTGTCTGCACTAATGCCCCTGTATGCACATCCCACAACCGTAAAGTTTTGTCGTCACTGCCACTCGCTAACGTTTCACCGTTTGAACTGAATGCAATGCTTGTTACACCTCTAATGTGTCCAATTAACGTCCTAATATGTGTGCCGGTTCGCACATCCCATAGACGGATGGTTTCGTCTTCACTTCCACTTGCTAATAGTGAACCATCCGGACTGAATACCACGTCCTTTGTTATGTCCTTATGACCTTGCATGGTCCAAAGTTCAGTACCTGTGCGTGCATCCCACATATGTACTACTTTATCCCCCGCACACTCGCCAACAGGATATCGTCTGGACTAAACGCAACGTTCCTATACCAATTAGAATGTCCTGTGATTAGATCAAGTACTTTATCTGTTTCTGTGTCATATATCCAAATACCGATACTACACGGTATCGCCATACGTTTTTCATCAGTTGAAATCGAGATTCTTCCAGTTATGAAGCCTTTACCGATCCGTGCTTTCACACCTACGGGTAAGCCTCGCAAGTGCCAATCCTGTTCATCAGACGCTATAACCGAGTCAGAATCTTGAACACTGATACCACTGTTATTGCCATCAGTATCAGTTCGTCCTACTTGATTTAGATTAGAGGGTCTTACATCTGTGTCAAGAAAAACATGGGCATCAGTAATTTCAACTGTCTGTTCAGATTGTGTGTCAAAACTATAAGGTTTTTGGAAATGATCAAAGTATTGATTGGAAACACCTAATAACATAACTAAAAAGGTAGCAACACTGAAAACTACCCATGGAAGTGTTGGCTTTGCACTTGGAATCGGAGTCGGTTTTATATCAACAACTCGCTGTAGGATGTTTTCACTAAGATTGGTAGAGAATTGAACAGAGTTCAATATTTCTTCAGACGGTAGTTCTTCTTCCTGTAAACGAATGCGCGCTCGGCGAAGTCTACTCTTAATCGTGTTTACCGACACGCCTAAGAACTTACTTATCTCTTTTGCTGTCATTTCACCTAAATAGTAAAGGGTTGTGACAGTTTGTTCACTTTCAGGAAGTTTATCCAGAAGTTTCTTAACTATCTCAAGACCACTTTCTCTGGCATTCGTCTTTCGCTCTTCCAATATATACTTGTTATATGAATATTGTTCTATTTCTGCCATGGGTGTGTCCTCTAACGATTGAACGTTCATTTTTTTCTTTTGTAACCACTTAAGACATAGGCGATTAGCAATCACATATAACCATCCCGCAAACTGATAAGGATTTCTGAGTGACGAAAGGTTTTTATAGACTTGCACGAAAGTATCTTGAGTAATTTCTTCAGCATAGTGATAATCCCCAATCCTCCGCCATGCAAAAGCATGAATTCCTTTTTGATACTTTTCAACTAATGTGGAAAAAGCGTCGTCATCACCTGATAAAATTCTATTAATTAGTTGAACATCTTCATCTACCATCAGAAAAACTCCATTAGATCTGGTATAAAGTCAATTATGAATAAATAGACCGAAATTTGTTAATTGTAGCCAAACTTACTCTTTAAAAGTATAAAGATACAATTAAGGACAAAAAAGGGTGCAAAAAATAAAAAAAATTGCAGGTTTTGGAAAAAGTGAATTCTAAACGTGGACTATCCCTACTTATCATCAACCAATTTTGATAGATCCCATAACAGTATGCTTCCATCCCGGCAGCTACTGGCAAGTATTCTTCCATCTGGGGAATAGACGAGACTATTCACCAAATTGGTATGTCCACGGAAGGTGTTTATAATTACTTCTAACTTCAAGTCATACACATTTACAAGGTCATCACTCCCAAATGAGAGAAACATTCCATCAGGTGAATATGTAATGCAATCTACCCAATAGGTTGGTGCCCTAATAGTCCTTATGAGTTCTTGTGTCTTACTATCCCATAAACACACCCGTCCGCCTCGATCCCCACTTGCAAATGTATTTCCATCTGGTGAGAATGCTACTGAATCGACTATATCTTTGTGTTCATTCAATGTTTTTAAGAGTTTTCTATTTTCAACATCCCATAACATAAGAGAATTATCAAAACTCCCACTTAGAAGTGTACTGCCATCTGGTGACAATGTTACGGAGGTAATTCTCCTTGTATGGTCTTTCAATATTGCTATTTGATCCCCAATCATATATTGATTATTGGTGCGAATCTCCCATAGTCTAATTGAGCTATCTTGACTCCCGCTTGCTAACATTTTTCCATCAGGAGAAATTGCGATTGATTTAACTGTGTTTGTATGACCTTTAAAACTCCCGAGGAATCTTCCAGTTTTTATATCCCATAAACGACTATTGTTAGAATCTGATGAAGCCAGTACTTTTTCATCTGGTAAAAATGCAAGTGATGTGACTTGACCTTTTTGTCCGCGAATAGTTTTTATAATTTCTAATGTTTCAGGATTCCAGATAGATATCTTTGACTTATTTCCACAGACAAGTGTTTTTCCATCGGATGAAAACACCATTGAATATATATAAAACGAAAAATCTGTAATCGTATTCGTGAGTTTTTCATTATTCAAATCCCAAAAGTGTATGATCCCATCTTCGGTTACACTTATAAGCGTATTTCCATCTGCAGAATAGGTCACAGAAATAACTGAATCGTCTGTTCCAAGTTCTTGTAATAATTCTCCTGTGGCAACATCCCAAATACATACTCCATTGTTGCCAGTACCACTTGCAAGTGTCTTTCCGTCAGGAGCAAACTCAACTGAATATATTTGATCCATCCAACTTTCCACGTGACAAGTACTCATCAGTTTTCCTGTAATTCCATCTATTAGACTTATTTTCTCATAACTTGCTACTGCAAATAGAGTACTGCCCTTTAAGAAATCCACCGATTCAACATCTTGTATACCATATTGTTCGTCAGAAATTTGGTGTAAAACTTCAGCTGAAGTTGGATTTGATATACAAACAGTATCACCGTTCCCATAAGAACCACTTGCAATTATAGATCCATCCATTGAATACATCAGTGCAAGTACGTTATCTGAATGTCCTCGTATATCCTTAATCTTTTCTCCTGTTTTTATATTCCATAATCCGACCGAGTTATCATCACTTGCTGTTGCAAGTATCTGTCCGTCAGGGTTAAAAGAAACATCATTAACGTCATCACCATGCCCCCTAAGTCTTCGTAAATTTTCTCCTGTATTCGAATCCCATAACACAACGGTATTATCGTCACTGGCAGTAGCAAACATACTCCCATCAGGGTTGAAAACTAATGAATTGACAGGACCTGTGTGACCTGTGAGAAGATCTATCGTTTCTTCCGTTTGTAAATCATAAATCCATATACCTATAGAACATGCGATTGCAATTCGAGTACCATCCGGAAAGTATTTGACCTTCATTGCTCTACCATTGCCAATTCTTGCTTTGGCACCATCAGGTAAACTGATCTCTTCTAATCCTTGAGCATAGACACAGATACAATATAACATAGGAATTAGTGTAAAAGTAATTATTAATGTCCTTATTATCTTCATATTTCTATCTCACAAATGATTATAATTTTATCTCAATTTCAAACAAGTATATAATTTATCTCAATAATGGAGTAATACTTGGATTTATTTACTTAAATCCCATAGGATTACTGTGCTATCCCGACTGCCTGAGGCGAGTGTCTTTCCATCTGCAGAAAAGGAGACTGAATTTACTGGACCAATATGTCCGGTAAATGTCTTTTTGAGTTCTCCTGTATTAGAATTATGGAGAGAAACAGTATTATACCCAGCACATGCAATCGTTTTTCCATCTGGAGAATATGCTAAAGAGTTTACCCAGGTTTCAACAGGGATACTCTTCTTTAGTTCCCCAGAATCAATATCCCAAAAAAGTATCTTTTTGCCCACACTACTGACAACCATCCTACCATCTGGAGAAAATACAAAAGAGTATACTTCATCTTCTTCTGAATCAATTGTTTTTTCAAGAATACCTGTATTAATATCCCAAAATCGTATCTTTTCATCATCAATACTCACCACTCTCTTGCCATTTGGTGTAAAGGTCACATACTCAGGTTCAGAGGTCTCCCCTTTTAATGTAGACATGTATTTTCCAGTGTGGACATTCCATAATCGTATTGTATTATCCCAACTGCTACTAACAAGAGTGTTTCCATCTGGACTGAAGGCAACCGAAGATATACCATTAATATGTCCCTTATGGGTATATTTATTCAACCAAGTATTTACATCGAATAGTAGAACAAGATTGTCCGAATTTCCACATGCCAAGGTATTCCCATCTGGTGATAATTGAATACGTCTAACTGATTCTGTAGATGGCAAGGTTCTCTGTAATTTTAAGGTATTCAAATCCCAAATTCTTACACCCCTATCAACGCTTACTAACAAATCACGATCTGGAATAAACAATGCTTCACCGACAACTTCATAATAACCTGTAATTGCGTCTACTAAATCACCAGTTTCAATATTCCAGAAGTTAATGTCGAATCCATTTGATGCTGCAATCATACTTCCATCAGGAGAGAATGCTAAGTCATTTATAGATTCCCTACCTATCATTTTTAAGGTATGGCGTAATTCTAAGCCGTTTGATGAGAACAGGAGAATAGATCCTTTATCATCGTAGGCTGCAATGGTATTCATATCAAATGAAAACTGAACGAATTCTACATGTGTATTCCATTTAAATTCATCAAGTTTTCTTCCCGTAGGCATATTCCACGTCTGTATAAGACCATTTGAATTAGCAGTCACCAGAGTCTTCCCATCCGCAGCAAAATCAAGATCTGTAATTTCATCTTTAAAATCTGAAATGATGTGTATTAATTCACCCGACTCTGCATTCCATAGACAAACGTTGTTGTCACCGCCGTGACTGACAATCATTTCTCCATCGGATGCATATTTTAGGAAATCAATTGAAAGTGCATGTCCAGCAAAAGTATGTTTAAGTTCACCGGATTCTACATCCCATAGACGAATTACTTCATCTTTTCCTCCACTTGCCAATGTTTTTCCATCTGGACTGAAGGCTGTTCTCTGCACTTCATCAGTATGGCCCCTAAGTTCTATTAAATTCTCTGTGATTAGATTCCAAATATGTATGAAACTACCATTTCTCCCACTAATTGCAACAGTTTTACTGTTATGATTAAAGATAATGTTGGCAATTTCATTGAAATCCCCTTTAAGGGTAGAGACAAGATCCCCATTTAAAACATCCCATATCTGAATTATGTGTGATGATGTTTCGTACTCATAAAATACCTGAATGAGTGTATTTCCGTCAGGACTAAATTCTACAAAATTGAGATAATCCGTATTACCGGTAAATAGTTTTATTTCTTCATAGGACTCAGTATCGTATAACCATACACCGATAGTGCTGGCTACAGCAAATTTTGAGCCGTCAGGTGAATATGCAAAGTGAAATACATAACCCTTACCAAAACGAGCGATTGCACCTTCAGGTAAATAATTTTCTATATATTCTCTTGCATAACAAATTGCACTCATTGCAAAGCAAAAAGAGATAATTGGTAGAATCAATATAATTTGGGTCTTCATGCCCTCATCCTCTCATTTCATGGTAGTTAATTTATGCATTTATTTTAAATTATCGTTTGCAAATATACATACAATTTAATTCTTATTCACAAAGTATATTATACCATTTCTAAATGATGATTGCTCATTACTGATTGAAGAAACCCCCTAAATCCCCCTTATCAGGGGGACTACTAAGAGTGCTCGTGATGTGAACTATTTAAATAGAAATGGTATTACTGTTCTTGTAGAAACAATGTTGGTAAATCCCATATTATTATATTCCGACTATTGCATACACTTGCAAGTAGATTCCCATCTTTAGAAAAAGACAATCCGAGCAATCTACCATTATGACCTTTAATTGTTTTCAATACTTCTCCACTTTTTATGTCTAAGAAGAATGAAAACTACGTCTTTTTCATTTTGAGTCATCCATATCTGTGAAATCCATATCCTTGTATACATTTTAGCATATTCTTTCTTTTATGAGGTTTACTTAAATCGCTCGTAAATTGTCATAAATTTAGAACGACTTACGCAGCCCCCTCGCTGGTGGGGTTCAAAACCCTGAAGAAATATCCCAGTAAAAACTCTGCAGTGCATCGGACATCCGTTATCACGTAAAAATGCATAGGTCTTGTAATATTGCACATATCAAGTAATAAAACATTAGATGTTTATTTCCCATATAAACACAGCGCCATCGTCAGTACTACTTGCCACTTTTGTGCCATCTGGACTAAAGGTGACACATTTCACTGGTGCGGTGTGTCCTGTTATGGTTGTAAGTTGTTCTCCTGTAGCAATATCCCACAGACGTATGGTGTTGTCTTCACTTCCACTTGCAAGTGTTTTACCATCAGGACTAATTGCGACACTCCAGACGATGTGCTTATGTCCGATAAGTGATTTTAATTCTTGTTTTGTGTTCGTATCCCATATACGGATAGTTTTATCCTTACTTCCGCTGGCAAGTGTTTTGCCATCATGGCTAACTGCTACAGAAAAGACCCAATCAGCATGCCCATCCAACGTCGCGATGTTTTTACCTGAACCAATATCCCACAGACGGATAGTGTTGCCAGCATTTCCACTCACTAACGTTTTACCATCAGGACAAAATGCAATACTAAAGATATTCTCTGTACCCTCAGTAAGTGCTTTTAGTTTTTCACCTGTCCTTACATTCCACAAGTATAGGTTCCCATCCTCACTTCCACTTGCGAGCATCTTACCATCAACACTAAATGCCACAGTATTGACCCAATGCATAGCTTTACTTGTCCTCTCACGCAATAAATGGGTCTGTCTCGTTGTTTCTAAATCCCAAAGACAGATTGTCTCGCTTTCGTTGACACCCCCAGCGATAATACATCCATTCGGACTAATTGCAACACTTCTAACACTACTTGTGGAATGCTCCCCTATATCCACCCAGTACATCTTCTTTTCTTGCCCTGTGAAAATATCCCATAACCTGATAGTGTTATCCATGTCTGCTGCGAGTGTATTACCATCCCGATTGAATACAACACTATTGACTCCTTCCTGATGTCCTTCTAATGTTAAATAAAGTGCGTAGTCCGCACTCGTTATCTCCATAGTTTTCTCTCCTTAAATTGCTGTGTTATCAAGGAACTATCTCCGAATCGCGACGAACTGCATTTAATAACCGGGAATCGGAGGTCCCTTACAACTCAAAAGTGTCCTATTAAATGAATATCGGTCTATTTTAGTTTCCAATATAGGGGACGCGTTTTCTGAGCGAGTTGGGTGCAAGATTGTCACAATTAAGAGATCATAGTTGAATAATACTGACTATGATCTCTTAATGATGTCTATCAGGGTTGATATAACGAAGGCTACTTGTTAGAATTATTGAAACACAATGTCTGCCACTATATACACATTCATGGATGCACTTTAAGGCTGTTTCTTTTAAAAATAGATAATATGTCTATTGATTAAGGACTGAGGTAGTAAGATCCCACAATAGGACAGTGCCATCTCTACTGCCTCTTGCAAGGGGGTTGCCATCTGGCAATGCCTTTTGGTGAATACGCGTATGGTATTCGCCATGATTCCCCGTGTGATCCTCTGCATTGGTTAGCAACCGCATCTACCAGGGAGTGTGCACATATTTTCAGATTTCACTATAATTGTAAAATCTAAGAATATGTGCATATATTCTTAGACGTTTCTATATATTCCAAATAAGTACAGTCCCATCGTCACTTCTACTTCCAAGAAATTTTCCATCTGGACTGAACTTAATACTTCTTACCCAGGCTGTATGACCTGTCAATGTTTTAATGTGCTCACCGGTGTGTGGATCCCACAAGTTAATGTTACTCTCAAATCCTCCACTTGCGAGCGTTTTTCCATCTGGACTGAACGCTAAGTCACACACGCGATGTGTAGGTTTTATTAACTTCTTGGTGTTATCTCCTGTATCTATATCCCATAAGAAGATGATTTCACCGCCTCCACATGCAAGTGTTTTCCCATCAGGACTGAACGCTAAGTCACACACCCCATCTGTATGTCCTGTAAGTGTTTTCTTGTGTTCACCTATGTCAATATCCCAAAGACGGACGGTATTGTCGTCACTCCCACTTGCGAGGGTTTTACCATCAGGACTAAATGCCATATCAAAAAAATCTTTGTTAGGGTTGGATAGGACAAACTTTTCTTCACCCGTAAACATATTGCATAATCTGAGCAGATTGTCATCAAATACAATTGCAAGTGTATTTCCGACGGGACTGAGTTCCAAGTTATGGTTTTTCCATTCATATTTCGCTGGTAGATTTATGTTTATGTGTTCACCTGTGACTGTATCCCATAATTGCATGCGGGACTCACCCGATTCACCACCAGCTCCCCATGCCAATATTTTTCCATCAGGAATACACATTAAATTTTCTATTTCATAGTTTAACATCGGATCTCTAAACTCATTGTGTGTTTTAATGAGGTGTCCTGTGTTAGTGTCCCATACACGGATTGTACCATAGCCATAAGCAATTGTAACAGTCTTTCCATTTGAAGTAAAAGCAAAAGATTCCGTAAACCCGTTATGCCCATTGAAAGTATCATATTTTGGATTACCTGTGTGCGCATCCCAGAAGCGGATAATACCATCACATCTTTCACTCGCGAGTGTTTTCCCATCCGGACTAAATTCCAAGTCAGATCTAAATTCCATGTCAGGTGAGTCGTCATTGAGTGTGAATCTGTGTTTACCAGTGTGTGCATCCCAAAGATAGATTCCTTCCTCCGTACTTGTAGCGATGGTATTGTCCGAGGGATTAAATGCCAAACAGTCAACTCGCATTGAATCTCCAGTGAGTTTGTTCTTGAGCTCACCTGTATTTAAGTCGTTGATGTAAATACCACAATCTTGTTCCGATATAACATTACTCACAGCGTATGTTTGCCCAATAGTATTAAATGCAATGGCATGCTCACAATCACTCGGTTCTGGAATTGTGTTCTTGTGTTTTCCTGTGATCGCATCCCACAGCGAGATTTCACCGTATATACTACCACAAATAATCGTTTCACTATCTGGACTGAATTCGATGTGTGTGATTACTCCAGAAGTATCTGTAATCAGTGAATTCTTAAGTTCACCTGTGATTGCATTGAAAATATGGATAGTTTTTTTATATCCACATACAAGCGTTTTTCCATCTGGACTAAATGCCAAACTCGGTGCCCTGACAGTAAAAGGACTTAAGGTTCTATCCGAGGATTCTAAGATGTTTTTGTACGAACTTGTTTTTATATCCCATAGATGAATGGTTCCATCCATACTTCCACTTGCTAAAGTGCATCCATCTGGACTGAATGCCACGCTGGAAACTTGACTTGGATGTTCGGTAAGTAGTGCAATTTCTTGATATGTTTTCATATCATAGAGCCATATACCGATACTGCTTGCCACTGCAAGAATTGTTCCGTCGGGAGAATACTGTATTTCACGTATTTTCCCTCTACCGAGACGGGTTTTTGCAGTTTCTGGTAAGTTCCATTGTGTCGGCTCTTGTACTAAATTGTTCTGCATCGATTTAACTCCTATTATGCGTCCGCTTTTTCTACTTTTAGCGGGGATTGAATCGTGTTCAACCTGGTATAAGATATCGGGTTTTGCATCAAATTTGACAGCTTTTAAACGATTTCGAGCACGGCTAAGACGACTTTTCACCGTGTTCGTAGATACACCTAAATACTTGCCAACTTCTTCACAAGACATCTCTCCAAGGTAATAGAGAACCATCGCTGTGCGCTCATTCGCTGGCAGCATTGCCATAAGGCTTTCAATGATTTCACGGCGACGCTCAGCGACTTCTTCTTCATGTTGTTCAGCAATATAGGAGGTATACGCTGTTTTCTCCAGAACCTCATTACTGACAGATTCCAACGATTGCATATATAGTTTTTTCTTGCGTAACCATGCTGTGCAAAGGCGATCCGTGATTACACATATCCATCCACCGAACTGATCTGGGTTTCTCAGCGATGCAAGTTTTTTATATGCTTGCAGAAAAGCATCTTGTGTTATTTCTTCTGCAATATGGTAATCTTTTGTTTTACGCCATGCATGTGCGTGGACACTTTTTTCATGTTTCCTAACTAATTCACTAAAAGCATCCTCATCACCTGACAATATACTATGAATCAATTGTGTGTCGTCTCTTTCCATCAGAGCCCTCCATAAACAAATTGCTGTTTTCATTTATAGGTGACGCGATATGAATAGGAATTAGTTGCAGAATCGTCATAATTGAGAAAAACTTTTAATATTGCACATATCAAGTAATGAAACATTAGATGTTTATTTCCCAGATAAACACAGCGCCATCTCTACTACCACTTACAAGAGTTTTCCCATCAGGACTAAACTCGACACCTGTCACATGACTTGTATGTCCAATAAGTGTTTTCATTTTTTCACCAGTATCAACATCCCATAAGTTGATCGTGGAGTTAAAACATCCACAATTTTTGAGGCACTCGATTTGTTTGTTGTAAAGGCTAACAACTATAGATACGGTTTCAAATCCCACACTAAAATTGTACCATCAAAACCACTACTCGCCAGCATTGTACCGTTTGGTGAAAAGGCAAGTGATTGCACATCTGAGTTATGCCCCCAAAATGTATGAATATTCTCACCTGTAGCAACATCCCATATCCGAATAGCCATCTTCTCCATCCCTGGCTGCCACCAAGTGCCAGATGCCAGATACTTTCCACAAGGTGAAAAAGCAAGAGCATAAGTCCGCATGTTATTCTCAGATTGCGGTATTGTGTGTAGTATTGTCAGTTGCTTAGCACACCACAAACGGATTTTGTTGTCCATTCCACCAGCAATTAGGTTGCCACACGGTGAAAACGTTACTCCCATTGGTATACGAGGTTCGTCCATGGGCAATATAGCAATCTCCCCGCATGCTTCAACATCCCACAATCGGACAGTTTTATCTGATGAGCCACTTACCAGCTGTTTGCCGTCTGGTGAAAACACAAGCGAATCAACGCGGTCTGTATGACCTGCAAACTTTGTAGGATATTCCGGTGATTCGAAATGCCACACATAGAATGCACCATTTCTATTTGCAGTGGCAAACTGGTCACCTGTAGGAGCGAACCTGCCTCTGTGAAGTATCAACTCCTCAGGCGGTATGGTAAACTCCACGATTGGTTTACGCGATACACCAGCATCCCATATTTTGATTGTGTCCCCAATTTCCATTGCCAATATACTCCCGTGAATCGAAATAGTAAAATAGTCAAAATTTTTGTCATCCATCAATGTTTCCCGTACCCGTTTTTGCGGAATATCCCATAAAACGATACCTTGCCTAATGCTTCTGCTTGCAAGCGTTTGATCATCCAACCAAACAGCCATCGCTTCCGGCCACGGAAAACGAGGCTCACGAAGTGCCGGAAATGTGTGCGTTTTTCCATCCGTGCAATCAGAAGATAATGCGTAGATGATAACCAAATCAGGACATAAGGCAAAACACTCGCTTCCAATGCCATGGGGCCACTCAAGTATCTGTAATTTTTTGTTGCTTTCTATATCCCACACTTCAATAAGCCGCTTGTCATAGTTAGTCACTTCTGCATGTAGCACACCTTCTGGTGAGTAGACCGGTCTTGGACGGACAAACTCGATCTCGTCGTCAGTTGACATTGAAAAAACGGATTTCTGTTTTCCCGTTGCCAGATCCCATACCCGTAGCGTTTTTCGACTTGATACGATGAACTTCCCGCAAGGTGAAAAGATAATATCATTAATATAATCACTATGTCCTATAAAGTGAGCAATCCGTTCCTTTGCTGCTATATCCCATACCGATACGCAGCAGTCAACGCTGTCAGGATCGTTATCGTCAGGTGCTGCATACGCTACTAAACGACTATCAGGAGAAAAAGCAAATCTTTCACTCGGGAACTTTGCCAACTGTGTTCCTGTTCCTGAATCCCAGATATAAATTTGATTCCCCGCTGCTCCAGGATTAAGAAGTTCGCCATCATCCGAATATACCTCAGAATTTATAACTTCAGCTGCAACATATTGTCCATTAGGCGAAAAGGTAAGTTGATCAATATGACTTGACACATCTTCATGTGTCTCTTCAACCATCTGTGCAATGCACACGCCGCGCTGCATATCCAGCACCTTAATGTCTTCTCCTGCAATTGCAATTCGCCCTCCGTTAGGCGAAAAGGCAATTCCGTCCCATGCCCATTGATCTTCCATTTTATAAACACACTTCCCAGTTTGAATGTCTAACACCTTAAGGGTACCACTCCAATTGTTTGTAACGATCCACTTACCCTCAGGAGAGAAAACTATGGAATTAATCAATCCTTTTTCCGTTTCCCATAGTGAGATCGGTATCATTGAAGGGACATCATACCACCATAGACCTGATCCAGTGCCAACGGCAAAATACGTGTTATCAAGGGAAAGTTTAACACCACCCAGATCACCTTTTCCAAATCGCACAATTGCCCCATTTGGCAACGCCCAAGTATTCCCTGTAGGGTCGTCCGAGACAACATTCAACTGTGTAGGTTTTCGGTTTTGCATTATGTTTCCTCCTTATTTTCTATAGATACGGTTTTAAGTCCCACAACACAATTGTTTTATCTATACAGCCAGCAGACAACAGTTTGCCGTTCGGAGAAAAGGCAAGACTCACCAACAAATCACCATGTCCACGTAAATCTGCGACCTGTTCACACGTCTCTACATCCCAGACACGGACAGCCAAATTTTCATAACCTTCCTCCCACCACGTCGTACCAGCAATGAATTGACTACAAGGAGAGAACACAAGCGGAGTTGTACGCCAGTAATGCGGTTTCGGTTGCGGGATAGAACGCAACGATGTCAGCTTTTCTGCATCCCAAATGCGGATCTCAGTACTCAACTCAGCAGCAATGAATTTACCACACGGAGAGTAGACAAGCCCAACAGGATCAATAGCATTGTCTATTTCCAACCTATTGATTTCCTGACAAGACTCTAAATCCCACACACGCCGAGACTCATCCCGAGCATAACTTATCAGCCTTTGTCCATCTGGAGAAAACGTTGATACACCACTATCAGCTTTATGTCCCTTCAGCACTAACGGATTTTCAGGATCGGCAATATTCCATACATAGATATTCCCCATCTCACATCCAACCGCAATCCGATCCCCCATCGGTGAAAATTCGGGACCACAATTCCTATCATAGATTTCATCTGGCAAAGGGATTTTTGTGATAAGTTTATCGTGTGTCCGAACACGCCACGTTTTATAACGCTCCTCATGATGACAAAGTATAACCCGGATCTCACCTGAAGGCATTACAACAAAACCGCTAACAAAATCATAAAAATAGTGTGTGTTTTTATGACGGACCTTATCAATATCAAAGAATTCTAATCCATCATAAGAAAGTGCTACAAGGGTATGGTCATCAATCCAGTCAATCTCAGGTCCAGGGTCATAGAAATCGAGCTCATGCACCACATTTAAAATAGGAGTATTAGTTGTAGCTTTGTCTTTAACTTTTTTATTGGTAATGCTTTCATCAGCAGGCAACGCAATCAATTGGTTTGTGTATGCTTTCGCTATGTCGTAGGCAAACCAATAACCCCCAACACCCGAACAGACCTCAAGTGTTTTTTCGTTTGTCTCAACATTCCACACATCCAAAGTATAGTTGGTAAATCCTGGTGCTTCGTCTGTTTTATTGGGGTATTCTATAGCGAATAGTTGTCCGGTGTTTGAATAGAATGGATCCTCCACATTGGGAATTAGCTTCTGTACTGTACCTGTAGCGATCTCCCAAACCAGTAAAATTTCGTCAACTGATGCGATGTATTTTCCGCAAGGTGAAAAAGCGATTGAGTTTATCCAATTACTATGTTCCGTGAAGTAGGTAATTCGTTCACTGGTGGCGATATCCCACACAACTACATCGCTATAAAGTAATTCATCATCGATCAAGGTGCCATCAGTTGATGCACCCGCTATGAGACGACTGTCCTGTGAAATCTCAAACGTTTTTCCTGAAAACTTCACAATTGGCTTGCCTGTTTCCGGATCCCAAACATAGATTTGAGTATCTTCGTCATCTGGTTTCAAAACTTCATTGTCTTCTGAGTATTTCTTGTGATGCACAACTATTGCAGCAAGCATCGTTCCATCCGGTGTGAAAGTAAGTTGCTTAATGTCATTCGTTTTCCACTTGTGTTCTCCACAATCCATCTGAGCGATCTGTTCCCCCGTATGGACATCTAACACCCTGATAGGTCCTTCCTGATCAGCAACCGCCAGCCATTTCCCATTTGACGAACAAGCGAAACGAGCATACGATTTCTGAACATCTATTTCAAACACGGTTTCACCCGTTTCGACCTCCAAAACCTTGACAGATGGAGCTACAGTACTTAGGATAACCCACTTGCCATCTGGAGAAAAGTCGATATTAACGGCAAATCTTCCAATGTGATCCCATAGAGAGATCGGTTTCATTGTAGAGACATCATACCACCACAGACCGAATACAGTCGACATTGCAAAATATGACCCATCGGGAGAAAGTTTAACACTTTTAGACTCCCCTTTGCCGAACCGTGCAAACAACCCTTCAGGTGCTCCCCAACTTTCACCAGTCGGATCATTCGGATTAACATTAAAAATCGCAGGTATTCTGTTTTTTGACGTTTTACCTGTGTGAGTCTTTGTAGGTGTGTTTTTCGGTTGCTCTATTTTTGATGTCATAGGTGCTCCTTTTATGACTTCCGCATCAAATTCCTTTCGTAGAAGTGTTCGGATTTCCTTTAATTTGGTCTTAACAGTTCCAATAGGTAAATTACACTCGACAGCAATTTCTTTGATGTGCCACGATTCTAAGTAGTACAATTCAGCAACTGAACGTACCTTTTGTGGTAGATGATGTACCGCTTCTTTTATATCTGTCATCAGTTGTCTCTCTCTATATCGTGCTGCAGCCTGTTGTTCCATCTGTTCAACAATCACAGAATGTTCATGTGGGATTTCATTTCGAGATTGTCTTGTTAATGTGTAATATCGTTTACATGCGTTATGGGCGATACGATGTAGCCATGCCCCGAAACTCTCTATATTTCTAAGATGAATTATATTTTGCCATACAGCGATCCAGATGTCGGTGTGTATTTCTTCTGCGTCGAGTCTTTGTCTGGAATTCGATCTGACTACACCCTTTATCCGTGGTGTCCATCGTGTAATGAGTTCAGAAAATGCATCCTGATCTCTATTCTGGACGTGTCGAATCAATTCTTCATCTGTGAGTTTACTCATAGCAACAATATTTTTCCGCATGATTAGAATCCTGAGTTGGTTTTAATATATAGAGTATGATATAGGGGAAAAAGGTTTAAAAATCTGTGCGGGTAGGAAGGGATTTTGGGTTCTGTGTATTTCTGTCGATGGTCTGTTTACCTTCATAGAAATGGTACCAGAGGAAAACCAAAGATACATTTAGTTTATACTTAGTTAATAATATATTAACATTCGTGATTCACGAAGAATTGGTATCATTAAAATTATAAACCCTTATAGAATAAGGGTTCGTAAAATTGCTCCGTGAAGGTTTCCGTGAAAGTACAATCATCTCAGAACAATAAATATTAACATTTTTTTCATTTACATTATCCATACATCTAACGGGAGTTTGATAATAGGTATTTTATCTTCATTCTTCCAAAATAAATATTCTTATAGCACCGGTAGGCGGGGAATGACTTATGAATTTTAAGAAAATATATCGGTAATTCTAATTTTCCCAAACCCGGTAGGTGCGGTTTCCCAACCGCACCATAGGCGTCAATTTAGTGGTTTTCCCAGGCCGGTAGGTGCGATTTCCTAATCGCACTGGATCCTTAGCGAAAAACTTTATGAACGCAATTGGAACAAACCCGGTTCGGTGAATCAACGGTATGAACACCTTTAGGCGTTCCCCGGGAAACCGAACCTACCGACTTGAAATTTATAGCGTACTTCTCCTTAAATTGACGCCTATAGTGCGGTTTCCCAACCGCACTGGATATTTTTCAAAATTACCGAATTTAAAAATTAATCTTCATATGTCATTCATACCGTTGATTCAGAGAATTTCTTAGGTAGATTATTCAGCTTTCGTTCTGTTTTCGGTGGGTTATACTTTGTATGAAAAACAGATCTCTCCTTTAACTTTAAGTTCTTTTGCCTTTGCAAAGTCAGTTTCCGCTTCGGAATGTAGTTGTAATGCTTTATAGGTATTTCCCCGCGCGTTGTAAGCCTTACCGTCATCAGGTTTAAGACAGATAGCTTCATTCAAATCCTCAAGGGCGTCCTCATACGCCCCGAGTTTACGTTTTGCCACTCCGCGATTTCTGTAAGCGGTTGCATTCTTTGGATTATGACTGAGTACTATATCAAAATCTTTTATCGCGTCTTGGTCTTGTCCGAGGGTCTGTTTCATACATCCTCGACATAGATATCCCTTGTAAAATTTCGGATCAAGCTTTATTGATTTATTTAAATAGTCAATCGCCTGTTCGTATTGGCGTATTTTACATTTGGCTATACCCAATTTATGAGATTTACTCGGTTCATTTGGATTTATTTTTAATACTTCTTTATAGTCAGTTTTTGCTTTATCCTGTTGCCCAAGCATTTCTTTGGCAAAACCGCGTTGATAGTAGGAATTAGCATTCGTTTGATCAAGTTGAATTGCAGTATTTAAGTCTTCAATAGCCTCTTTATAGTGTCCGATTCTATTTAGCGTAACACCTCTATGATAGTAGTTAATAGCTTCTTTTGATCTCAATTGGATAGCTTTCTGAAAATCCTTGAGAGCATCTTCGTATTGCTTGAGAGCGTTTTTGGCTAAACCCCGATCTCGGTATAATAAAGCCTTCTTTGGATTTAAGCGTATAGATTCTTTGAAATCTTCTATTGCTTCGCTATACTCACCAAGACTATCTCTTGCAGCACCCCGCGTATGATAGTAAGCAGACCGTAATTTTTCTTTTATTAATTCTAATTGAAGTGCCTCATCAGCGTCGACTACTGCATCTTTGAATAATTTTTGTGCCTTGGATGAGTTCCCATGTTCAATTTCAAATTCTCCAAAAAGATACTTTATCCAACCTCGTGAATTATAGGCTTTGCTCCACTTCGGTTTCAGTTTGATTGCCTCAGTACTGTCCTCAATCGCCATTTGGTAGAGATTTCGAGCTTCATTTATATTTCCTTGTTCAACTTTTATTTGAGCAGTTGCAGCTTTTGAAACAGCCTGGATGTTTATCCATTTAACCCTGCCAAATACGCCACATAACATACTCAGGAAAAGACTAAAACCATAGGCTTTAAGTATCTCCCATTTCTGCTGTAGAAATGCCCCATAGCCAGTAAGACTAAATTGTTCAGGATTAAGTCTGATACTTGTTCGTCTATCAGCGAATGCTTCATTATATCTCCCTAACGTCATCTTAACTACTGCTCGATTCTGGTATATTTCACCTAAATGTGGGTTGAGGTTGAGGGCTGTATTATAGTGTTCTATTGCTTCCTTATATTTACCTTCTTCCCGTTTTTCATTTCCCATATCAGCAATTGTATAAGCTTGAATATGTGGTCGTTTTTGCCACACATCAATAGATTCCACTTGTCTTACCTCGTCCAGTAGCAGTTTAAGTACATTAGAGGAAATAGCTGTACCTTTAGTCGGTCCGCTGTTATCAATTGATATTCTTACAGATTCTGCCACCCCTATGACTTCACCATCATTGTTTAGTGCAGGACCTCCACTATTCCCTTCGGAAAGTTTGTTGTCAAATATGATACGTTTGCCAATATTTCGGATGCTGTGAACAGTTCTCTCAACACAAGTTTCTTTTCCGTTTGGATAACCAATCACATATACTTTGTCCCTTTTCCGAACTGTGTTGCTGTCACCAATAATAAATGGTTTATCTTCTTCTGCAATTTTAAGGATAGCAAGGTCGTTTTTATCGTCAAAGGCTACAATCCCTTCAATGGTGTAAAATAGTTCTGTGTCAACGCGTCTTGTGGTTATTTTTGTAGCACCTGCCAGAACATGCACATTCGTCACAATTTTGTCAGATTCGATGAAAAAGCCGCTTCCTCTTGCTTTTGCCCTATAGTTCTCGTTTTCATATTCCAATTCAAAGAGCACAGTTGTACCAGGGATGTCTTTACTGTTTTGCTGAAGTGATTTATCTTTTACGTTTTCCATAAGTTGTTTTCTTACCTATGCTATTTCGTTAGAATATAGGTGTTATTTAAATTTGATTTCCCAAATGATTATTGTACTATCCCAACCACCACTGGCGAGTGTTTTTCCATCAGGTGAAAATGCTATAGTAAAGATTTGATTAGTATGGCCTGTTAGTGTATCAATTAATTTTCCTGTTTTTACATCCCATAAATAGACTTCTCTACCACACCCTGCAAGTATTTTTCCATCTGGAGAGAAATCAAGTTTATCAGTCCGTCCTGTTGTATGTATTGTTCTTAGTATTTCATTCGTTAATACATCCAATAAATGGACTTCCTCATTGTCATAGCCAATAGCAAGTGTTTTACCATTGTCAGAAAGAGCCATAGAATAAGGGTAATTATCCTCTAAATCTATTTCTTTTTCTATATTCCAAGTATCTAAATTCCAAAATATTATACTACTATTTCTATTTACAAATACCAAACTATTTCCATCCTTTGAGAATTCTATATTTCTACTACTAAACGCTTCTTCTGTGACAGTAGTAATGTGTTCACCAGTGATAGAATCCCATAAACGAATTGAATCATCCCAACTGGAACTTGCCAGTATTTTTCCATCAGGACTGAAAGCTACTGATGCAATCCCTGCCTTATGTCCTTTAAGAATGATTTTATTCATGTCAGTATTCATATCCCATAGGTAAATTAGATTGTCATAATCTCCTATTGCAAGTGTGTCGTTATCTGGTACCAACGAAATAGATGAAACGGATTCTTGAAAGGAAAGGCTTTTCTGTAGTTTGGAATTTGTAAGATCCCATATTTTAATATAGTCATCAACAGTCACAAGAGTTTGTCCGTTATGTGTATATTTTAAGGAATCAATTCCTTGGGAATAACCGCTAATAGTATCAATGAGGTGTCCGGTTTCAACATTCCAAAAATGTATTTCCAAACCTGTACTTGCTGTAATTGTGCGTCCATCAGGTGAGAACATCATATCATAGACATTTTCGGTGGCAGGTTTCGTTGTACCTAATAGATTACCAGATTGAATATCCCAGATTTTTATAAAACCGTCACTTGTGTAACTTGCGATTCTATTTTCATCAGGTGATAAAATTGCTGAGATCCCATCGTAAGTCTTCAACTGATTTCCGTCTATAGTATTCCAAAAACGAATAGTTCCATCGTCACTACCACTCAGAAGCGTAGTTCCATCAGACAAAAAGGCAATTGAGTTAATATCTTTTGTATGTCCTGAGAGAAATCTAATGAATTTCCCATTCTTCAAATTCCATAATGAAATACGATGAACAGACCTACCTGAACTTGCAAACAGATTCCCATCTGGAGAGATAGCAATAGATGTAACTCCATCAATATGTCCCGGGATTGTAATTGGTGCTTTACGGTCTTTTAGATTCCATATTTTGATTAACTCATCTTCACCCCCACTTACTAAGATGTTCCCATCAGGAGTGAAAGCCAAGGAATATACCTCATCAGTATGTCCTTTTAATGTAGTAATAACTTCACCTTCTTCCACATTCCAAACTAATATAGTATTGCCACTACTACCACTGGCAAGATTGTTACCATTTGGACTAAAGGCTATTGAGTTTACGAAATGTGTATGTCTTGATAGAAAACTTATCTCTTTTCTTGTTTTCACATCATATAGCCATATACCGATCGTACTTGCTACAGCAAGTTGAGAACCATCAGGAGAATAATCGAAATCGAATACATATCCTTTTCCAAATCGTTGTATTGCACCATCTGGAATATAACCTTCTATTCCATTGTATGTATATGCAGTTGAAATGGATAATATTAATATGGTAAGTGAGGTATATGTTATCCTACAAATTCCTTTCATCAAGACTGCTCCATATTATTTTTTGAACTTCTGATTGTTAGGCATTGTTTCAATCAGTCTTACTATTGTGTAATGAGTATGTATTCTTTCTGCAGATGCCTTTATACTCACATTTTATTGTGAAGACAGGATCATTCTTGTGGAGGAAGGACATTTACCCAGTGTCCATCGTTTCTACCATCTTCTCTAAATTCGACCTTTGACCACCAAGTGTTTGCACCTGTTCTATGATGTCCTCTATCGAAATTTATCCCCATTGTAATTGGTTGATCTGTTTTTGGATAAGGCACCATTGTCCAAGGAATTTCCATTTCAACAATCCAACCATCTGCGACAATTGATGCGCCAACATCCCAAAGTTCAGCGACTTCCTGCATAGGAACACCAAAAGGTGGGTGACTTACAAATTTGATTCCGTTTGGGTTGGACATGAAAAAGATCCTGTCATCAAATAGATGCGTGTGAAGCGGATCAAAAGTGAAAGAAATCCAATCTTCATTGAATGGACGTACTTGGTCCTGCTC
Source organism: Candidatus Poribacteria bacterium (assembly GCA_965205025.1). GTDB lineage: Bacteria > Poribacteria > WGA-4E > WGA-4E > WGA-3G > MSPOR6. The sequence goes on along the minus strand of CBDBFU010000028.1, from coordinate 97,678 downwards.
AACATTTGCAGCGATTTCATCTGGGTTCTCATCGAAGAGATACCAGGCAACATAGATTGCTTCATCCGTGTATACCATCATTATGGTTGTCTGATCCTTCGCCTGGATATTACCAGCATTTCTATCAAAAAAATCTGTTCCTTGTGGGGCATCTCTCCATGCAGCATCAGTTAATTTTCCATCTATAACAGGAGGGTTTTGTACTTTAACTGCAGGAAGTTCTTTAGGTTTATTTTCAACATTCTGATTGTTATTTTGATTAATATTATTGTTTCTATCATTACTACCACATATCATATTCAGCATTGCAATCAGGAATGTGATGAAGTAAAGTATCTTCATTTTAATCTCCGTTTTTCGAATTCATTTATATTCATTTAATAATAGGCCTAACAATCCACGAGAGAAACTGAGCAACAGTTCTACAATAATTCGATCTTACTTACTCAGTAGAAAATGTGATAAGTCCCAAATTAGAATCGTACCATCATTACACCCACTTGCCAGTTTCTGACCATCTATTGAAAAAGCCAAACTGTTTATAACATCCGTATGTCCCTTTATTGTATTTAATATGTCACCATTAGACATATTCATAATGACAATTGTATCGTCATTCCCATAGAAAACCATAGAACCATCTTGAGAAACTGCGACAACACCTATATTTGGTATATCTCCACGTAGTGAGGAAAGAAGTTCACCAGATTTGCTATCCCACAAACAAACTGTTCCATCCCAATTAGTACTCCAACTTCCACTCACAATTTTCTGTCCATCTGGGGTAAACACTAAACTCCGTACATCACCCGGATGTCCAACAAGGGTATCTATGAGTCTACCAGTGCTTACCTCCCATAGCTTTACTGTACTGTCCTCACCTCCACTTGCAAGTATCTGTCCATTAGGCGAAAAAGTAACACAAGAGACAAAATCTGTATGTCCCTTAAGATTATTCATTTCATCACCTATTATAAGGAGTTCATCATAACGAATTTCCCATAATCTTATAGTTCTATCTTGACTTGCACTTGCAAGTATCTTTCCATCAGGTGAGAAAGCAATAGAGCTTACATCTCGTGTATGTCCTTTAAAAGAACCAAGGAATCTTCCTGATTTGACATCCCATAAACGCACATAATTTGAATCACCACCACTTGCCATAATCTTTCCGTTAGGTGAATATGCAACTGACCTAAGCGTAGAATTAGGTCCACTAATTTTATTAATGTGTTTTCCTGTTTCAAAATCAAAGAAGTTTATATATAGACTGTTCCCACATGCCAGTATGTTGTTATTAGGAGAACAAACAACAGATGTAGCACTTGGTATATGTCCAAGAATAGTCTTATTTAGTGTTTTAGTGGTTAAATCCCAAAACTGTATGAGACCCTCTTCCATTGCAATTGCTATAGTTTTTCCATCTGGAGAAAGTGTAAATACAGTTACAGAGTCAATAGGATTAATTTCCTTTTTGAGTTCACCAGTGGAGACATCCCAAACACATAAAGCTTCTCCATAGACACCACCAACAACTGTGTTTCCATCAGGAGAGAACTCTATACTGTTGATAACTACATTACCAAAATCCTTCATATCGCATGTTCTAAGCAGGAGAGATGAATTTAGATCCCATAGATTCACTTCTCCTGATCTTGTTGCACTAACCAGAATACTCCCACCAGGAGATATGTCAATAGCTTCTACCCAAGCATTTTCGTAAATTGCAGATAGAAATTCACCAGTAGCTGCATCCCAAATCCGAATGTAGGTGTCACTATGTGCTGCCTCACTTACAAGCGATTTCCCATCTGGAGAAAAGATCACTGTACTTATATCTCTTGTATGTCCTTCTTGAATAGAAATTAGTTCACCTGTATGTCTATCCCATAGTCTGACCCTATTATCATCCCCACCAGTAGCGAGTTTTGATCCATCAATGCTGAATGCAACTGTATTAACATCATCAGGATGTTGAAATAGAGTTTCAGATTGTTTTCCAGTATATGCGTCCCATAACCTTACGGTGTTATCATCACTTGCAGAAGCAATTGTATTTTTATCGGGACTAAACATAATTGTATTTATAGGTCCGGTATGACCTCTAAGTAAGTCAAGAGGCACACCAGTTTTTACATCATATATCCAAATTCCAATACTACTACCAACTGCAAGTTTTGTCCCATCAGGGAAATACTCCATATCATATACACGTCCGGTCCCGATCCGTGCAATTGCCCCATCAGGAAGATTCAATTGGGGATCTAATTGACTATGTGTCTCATTTATGGATAGATTTAAACATAAGAGAACGATTGTAATATATAGGTAATTAAGATATTTCATAGATAATTGTATTGTTATTTTGAAAGAGTATAAACATAATCATGGATGCATTTTGATATGAAAAGTCAATTGTTTCCTGGATTCATTTTCCGTACAATCATCGTATGATCATGACTACCACTTATCAATGTTTTTCCATCAGGAGAGAATGCCAAACCATAAATAGCTCTACTATGTCCTGTGGACATATTTATGAATTCACCTGTAGAAACATTCCAAAGAAAAACTGCTCGTAGATGTGAACTTGCTAATGTCTTTCCATCTGGAGAAAATTTCACCGAATAGATGTTCCTATTTGGTGTAATAGTTCTCAGAAAGCTGCCTGTAGAAACATCCCATAATCGAATAGTATCATCATCAGAAGAAGTAGCAAGTTTATCTCCTGTTTTTGAAAATGAGATGTTTTCAATCCGATCTGTGTGTGCAGCAATTGTTCGTATAGGGTCTCCGGTATTAACATCCCAATAATATAGGATTCCATCACTACTTCCACTTACCAATATATCTCCTGATGGTGAAAATTGTACTGTTAGGACTGCATATTCATGACCTGCTAATGTATCTATAAGTTTACCAGTAGAAACATCCCATAAACGCACCATCTTGTCATAACTTCCACTTGCAAGTATTCTTGTATCTTGTCTAAATGCTACAGATGTTATAACTCCTGAATGAGCATTCTTAATTGTATGTATATTTTCACCTGAAATCCTATTGATTATTTTTATCTTTCCATTATTATGACCAAAAGCAAATGTCAGACTATCCGGTGAATAGTCAGCACACCTAAACGACTGAAATTCCACCTTTGTATTACTTATCAAACTATATGTTGTTGCATCCCATACCTGCATAATTCCTCTATGAGTAAAAGATGCTACAGTCTTTCCATCCGATGAATACATGACAGAGCGAATAACTCCATTATTATGACCTGTAATAGTTCGTATTCGAGCTCCCGTCTTAACATTCCAAAATTGTATGGTATTATCATAACTATAACTCGCTAAGGAATTTCCATCAGGTGAAAATTTTAATGATGCAACTATATCAGTGTGTCCGTTGAGAGCTGATATCTGATTTCCTGTGGATATATCCCAAATTTGAATAGTATTCTCATTATTGAGAGGACCATTTATTGCCAGTGTTTTCCCATCAGGGCTGAATCTGACTGCATATACCTCACTTTGAGTTGTTTCAAATGTCCGATTTATTTTTAGCTTGTTAAGGTCCCATACTCGAATTGTTCCATTACTATTTGCAGATACAAGAGTGGTATTGTCTGGAGAGAATACTATTGCTTCAATTCCAGTTGCTCCAACTAAGGTAGGATGATATTTTGGATTCAGCGTATTGATAAATTCCCCAGTTTCTGTATTCCAAAGATTAATCCTCTCATTACCCCCATAACTTGCCAGAATTTCTCCATTAGGAGAATATCTAACCCCATAGACTCCGTTTACATGCCCTGCTATAGTCTTATCTAAATTACCGGTTTCGACATCCCAAAATCCTATCATCTCATCCCTGCTACCACTTACAATGGTACGATCATCAGGACTAAATGCCACTGTATAGACATTACTGGTGTGACCAGAAAACTTTCTTATGAATTTCCCCGTTTCCATATCCCATAAACGTATTGTATCATCATAACTGCTACTTGCAAGTATTCTTCCATCAGAATTGAAACATACTGAAGTTACACCTTGAGTATGACCGGTTAATAGATTCAGTGCATTTCCATTAGTAGTATCATAAATCCAAATACCTAAAGTAGTCGCAACAGCAAGTTTTGATCTGTCAGGTGAGTATTCAAGGTCATATAGGAATCCTTTTCCTATGCGTTTTACAGCATTTGATGGCAACAAAAAATCTGGATTTTCTTGTTGTCCGTAGATGTTCTGTATATAAAGGAAGAGGGAAATCAGGAATATAGTTAATGCTAAGAGATGTCTATACATAGTTTACAAACCTTTACTGCAAACTTGATTATAGTATATTTTAAGAATAAACTAATCTATTTGATGATAGATATCATCACAATACAATTCAATTACAGGAATTAGGAATTACTGTATAGATTGAGAAATACGGAATTCAAATTCGATGCTGCGGTAATTCTATTGTCATAGAAATGCCGATAACAAAAGGAAATAAAACAACGATAGGTTTTATTTAATTAATGTGTAGATTACCGAGAAGATTGATTGTTTGGTACAAGTTAATTAACTGACTATAGTCTCTATTTCGGAGTATTCAAAATACTTTACATATTATCGGGTAAATTATGTGCAATTTATTGAACAATCAACATAGCAAATTCTGCTGAGAATATACCGAGCATTGAACCAGCAAGGACATCGGTAGGATAATGAACACCTAAATACACACGGGCTACGCCAACCATAGAAGCCCAGATAAACGTTGTAAAATGCAAGATTGGAATAGGGAAAAAACTTGATAACAGGGTCATAACAAGAAATGCCGAAGCAGTATGACCGGAAGGAAAACTAAAACGATCTGGTGGTCGGACTCTAAATGTAATTTCATCAATTTTTTGATAAGGACGATCACGTTTTAGAGTTTGTTTTATCAAATGGTATAAAATACCTTTTATTGGGAATGCAACCGCGGCTGAAAGTAAGAAAGGTTTCGTAATTGATGTTTCGAATGTAATTAATACGTACATTGCTACTAACGGATATAGATATCCATTAGCACTCCAGGATAGTATACGGAAGTAACGGGTAAGAAATCTCCTATCACCCCAACCGAAAATACGTTGGAATATATACGTGTCCCATCGGGTAACATTATTTGTAATTTCTTTTAACATGAACGTAAAATCAACACAAGTATATGGACTGTGCACTTCATTACATCATACAAGGAATTGATCTGATGTAATATACCCCTTTATATAATATTAATGAATTTAAGATATAATAATAATGTCACCTTGTCTTTGATAAAGTTAAATAGATTTTCAGAACTAATCAATTACTACGTATCAGAACTCATATAGATACAGAATGTTTTAGGTTAATAGTGATATTTTAAATATCAAGGATTAAGATAAATATTACAAAATAACTATACCTACTCCTGATGTATCAGAAAAAGCCTAATAAGTATACAACATTTACACCTGAAAAACAAACTTATTCCTAAGTTAGATCCGAACCTACTGTGGTTATGAAGTAGAATATAAGGATTAATAACTGTAAATCTTCTACAACCGATTCAGTTATATTAAGAAATATAACTTGATAAATCGCGGAGGGCAATGACAGTGAAGTCGTTCTCGGCAAGATATGTCATGTATGTTTCAAATATATCGGGTTCTGTGTGTACCCACGGATGTTCTATATCCGGAACTCCATGAAAAGTTAAAATGGTTATATTACCATCTGTTGCTTGAGTTAATGCCCATTTGAAATCGTCAAAATCCCAATTTGGTCCGGATGCCCCCGTAGTGGGAACTAAGAGAGGATCATGTATTAATGGGTTATAGGCAGGTCCTCTACCACCTTCAGAATCGTAAGGAAATTCTGGGGCAATGCCACGTCTTGCAAATTGAAAACCGTAGTTTTTAACGACCTGAACTGCTTCATCTGAATAATTATAACCAGGATAGCAAAATGTAGTCGTCTTTGATATACCATATTCTTCACATCGTTTATCTATATGGAGTAGGTCTTCCGTCAGTTCATCTTTAGATTGGGTGGATACATTTCGGTGGTGCTGGGTATGGTTACCTATTTCAAAGCCTGCATCATGGAGTGATAATACCTCTTCCCAAGTCATATATGCTTCTTTATTATCTAAGAATCCAAGTCCTTCCGTAATATAGAAGGTGGCACCGAAACCGTAACTTTCCAATAATGGTCCAACAAAGGTCGCTTGAGACTTACAACCATCATCAAATGTTAAAACTACAAGCTTATCTGGGATTATTTTTTCTGGCATAAGTTTCTTTAATTTGGATTAACCACTACGAATCTAAATGAGTATTATTATATATAGTAATTGCTTAAAGTTCAAGCAATAGAATCACAGATGTAGAAATGTCTTTCAAGATTACAAGACTGCTATGAAATGATATGATAATTTATTGATCAGTTCTTCACTGAAAATAGCTTAGTATTTCATTATGTAGTATTCCATTTGTAGCCAATAGTGAATTCGTCCTTGTTATAATATCATTCCCTTGTAAATCTGTCACTCTGCCACCTGCCTCTTGTATAATTACAGTAATTGCAGCTATATCCCAAATACTAATTGCAGCTTCAATTACTGCATCTGCTCTTGCAGAAGACAGAAGATGGTACATATAAAAGTCACCAAACCCTCTACTTCGAGCAGTATCGTTGATTAGGTCGTATATCCCATGGAATGTACCTTTTTCAACAAACCATTTTATCCCACCATGACATATCATTGCATCATTCAGTTCTGTAATTTCTGATACATTGATTGGGTTTTCATTTAGAAATGCTCCATGTCCTTTCTCTGCATATAGGACTTCATTTAAGAGTGGTGCATTAGAGACACCTACGATTAATTCATCATCTTTCATTAATGCGATCTGTGTACCAAAAATTGGTATTTTTCTGATATAGTTCTTGGTAGCGTCTATAGGGTCAATTATCCAGATATAAGGTGAATCCCCTTTTTCAATTCCATACTCTTCACCTAAGAAACCGTGGTCTGGAAATGTATGTTTAATTGTTTCTCTAATTACCTTTTCAGCTTCTCTATCTGCATAGGTAACCGGGGTTTCATCCTCTTTTAACTCAACATTAATATCTCCATTATAGTATGATAGAATGATATCTTCAGCTTTTTTGGCTGCATCTAATGCAACCGATATAAATTCACTTTGCATTTTCTCACCTAATATAGTTGTTATTTGATTCTAATGTCTAACGAAGTGATATTACTGGACAGTATGTACCAATTTTCTCTCTTCTCCACCATTTGCCTTCAGTCTTCTTAGTTTCAATATCGGTAAATTCATAGTTGTATAAATTGGCACGTAAATATTTTGGCGGAGCGTTAGGAAATGGGTTTTCTTTCAATAAATTTACCACATCTTGATTTCCTCTTAGCAATTCTTCCATAAAGTTGAGAAACCATGGCGTGTTTCTCACATTTCCTCTAAGTGCTGCAAACCACATTTGCCAGTCTAATCTCGGTTGGTGTGGAGCAACCCATTTTGGTGATTCTGATAGATCGCCAGGTTTCCATTTAAACTCATAAGGAATCCAGTTAATCCTATCATTACTCCCTTCAATTACAATCTCAGGTCGTGTTTCTGTCATATCGGCAAAGAGACCGTAGGTATTTACTAAATGAAAAGGGGTAATCCATTGTAACGGTGTTTTCCAAACTAATTCTCTAATCTTAGTTTCAGGTAACAGTTGACCGGTAAATCTTAGACAACTCAATGAGAAAAGTAGAATTGCTAAAGATACCAAACAAATCCTACTGGTAGTTCTCAGGGACTTATCAATAATAGGTCTTGTATGAATGAATCTTTTTGGAATTAATTTTTTCCAAGTGATGTCGTCTATTAGTAGCAGACATAGTAATATAGTTAGTAGATTAAAAAAGCAGTAATTACCAGTAAGTATAATCGATAGTTGCAGACCAATGAGAATGAAAGATCCTAATGTACGAAGTCGACGCGGGGCAAAAACCAGGAATGGTATGACAAGTTCAACACCAAACATAAAGAATGTTGAAGCCTTATGAAACCACTCAGGTAATTGGTGTATATACCATCCAAACAATGTGGGTAATGGTTGTGTTTCATAGTGAAAGTTGAGTGCTGTAAGGTTACGCCAAACTTCATCACTAACTAATTTTACATAACCAGAAGCGAACATTAAACGGAATAAAAGCCAACGTAATAACCATATATATAATGAATGGTATGATGAATTGGCATTTATATTATCCTTTATTCTAAGGGAAGAGATGAAGATTGCCAAAAAACCAGTTTCCAGTAGTAGTACATCCCATTGAAAACTAAGAAAGACTTGTCCGATAGTTACGAGAGATAGGTATAGAACCCATAGGGTTGTTAAACAGAGGGTTGGTATATAGCCAACGATTAGTAATAATGAAAGACCAACCCCTATTCCACAAAGTATATGTAAGAAAAAATCGGAAGAATTTAGCCAGAAAAGTGTAGGTAAAAGGGTGTAGGACTTAAAACCTATCTGTAGTTGTATATTAGATAAATACCGATCGATTGGTAGTATCCCATTACTTCCAAGTAACCCTTGAATTTGAACCCATAGTGATAGAAAAGCAAACAGATAGATGCACCCAAGACCTTTAAGAAAAATCCAACGCGAAAATGAAAGTGTAACTCTTTCATTATGTGTTCCCCATAACCATCGGGTTAATGCTGAGAATAGTGAACGGTTATTAGCAATAATTCGGTATGATACTTCACATATAACAGAAAAGAGCTTCAACTTAGTATAACACCAAAGCAGGATTCTATTATTCAAAGCACGAAAGACTGCCTCTGCACCTGAATGAACCTGACCATCAGTGTGTATTAATTTGATGGACGATTGGAATGAAGAGAGAGGTATATTGGGAAATTCTGATGCAATTTGCTGATATGGAACATACTTTATTCTATCCTGTGTGATATGTTGCCACTGTGTAATCCAATATTTACAGAAATCGCAATCACCGTCATAAACAAGAAGTGGTTTATTATTTTGTTCTTGCATCAGAGAATTGGTTTTTGTTTAATATCCAAATCAAATTAGTTCCATGCGATGTGTATCTTAGTTATTGCTTCAATGACCTGATTCATATCAGATTCAGAACCTAAGAGCAGGTTTTGGAATAACCAAATACTTTGTTCACAAACTAATTCTGCATTTGGACAAGGAAGTGTTCGAATAAGATCAGGATATTTCTCTCCCACATGTGCCATACCAGGTTCTCTTGACAATGGTGAACGATAACCACTTGAACATGGAATGCCTTCTGCTGAGAGAGCTTTTACGAATTCCTCACGTGATTTCCCACCGAAACCTTCTGGATTATATTTCATACAATACAAATGATACCCGTGTTTTGTTACCCATGTTGCATGTATTGGAGGAGTAATACCGTGAACTTCATCCAGCAATGATGAGAGATATACAGCATTTCGATTCCGTAGATTTGTCTGTTCTTCAAGAAGATCTAACCTAACAAGTAAAATAGCAGCAAGATATTCTGAAGGTCGATAGTTCCATCCTAATCGGGGATATTCCCACCTTGCCCCACCGGGAGCGCGTCCTACATTCATAAATGCACAGACTCGGTCATGGATATCTTTATCATTTGTTGTAACCATACCACCTTCACCAGAAGTAAGGTTTTTTGATGCTTGGAAACTGAATGCACCTACATCACTGAGATTTCCAACTTTCTTATTCTGATATTCTGCTCCGTGTGCTTGTGCGCAATCCTCAATCAGATATAACTCATGCTTTTTGGCTATTTCTTGCAATGTCCCCATATCTGCAGGGTGTCCACCAAGATGGACAGGAAGAATTGCCCTTGTCTTAGGTGTAATTGCAGCTTCTACAGCCTTAGGATCAATTGTGAATGTGTCAGGAGATATATCAACAAAAGCAACAGTACACCTTCGTTCCAATACTGCACTTGCCGTTGCCACAAATGTATAGTTTGGAACGATGATTTCACCTCCATCACTGAAACCATCCAAATCTAAAGCACCCGCTAATGCGGCACTAATAGAATCTGTTCCGTGTGGCATAAATAGTGCGTAGTTAGTTCCTGTATAAGAGGCATATTGTTCACAAAAACGAGGTATCATAGTCCCACCTGAACCTTCATTACTACTCATATAAACATCTCGAAGTAATGGTTCAACTTTTGAATTCCATTCCTCAGATGTATTCTGGGGCCAGGAAGACCAAGGGTGAGTTTCTGTGTTTCGAACAGGAGTTCCACCTGAAATTGCCAATGTATCTGCCATTTGAATCTCCAATGATAAGTAAGATTAGAATATAATCATAATATACATATTCTGCCATTTATGAGACTACAACTATACTAACACAAAATTGAATACAAGGGTATAAGCAATTTGACATTCCAAAATTTAGATTATACAATTATGTATGTTTATAAAAAATTATTTAATTCTTCTATAATTTATGTCATAAAAGGAGTCAAATTTGAAACAGAAATTTGTAATACTGCTTATTTTTTCTTTTACAGTTCTAAGTATAATTGGGTGTGAGAATTTAACCAAGTCTTTAATGGATTCTGTCGAACAAGCTGAAATACCCACAAAAGATATGCCCGAAACCTACGCAATAGCCCTTGTTCAACAAGCGATTGATAAATACAAAACCGATGGTGCTGATGCTACAGCTGCCTATTACCATGATCCAGCGAATATAGATGGTCAATGGTATGTTTTCATTACAGATAAAGATGATATTTATGTTGCTCATCCATTGGCACAGCATTTCCTTGGTAAAGATATTAAAGAAATTGATAGTATTGATGGAACACCTGTAGGTGCAAATATAGCGATGGCTACAGAAAGTGGTCTTTGGACAGAATATTTATGGCCAAATCCTGATACAAATAAGTTAGAGATTAAACGCACGTGGTCAATTCGATACGAAGGCTATCTTTTTGCGACAGGCTATTATGTACCATGGACACCAGATCCATCTACAGTTGTAAAAGCTACAAAAGAAAATCCAGAAGCTTATACACGCGAAATTGTATTAGAAGCTATAGCACGGTATGAAGCATTAGGTATTGAAGCAACAGCAACCTATTACAATGATAAAGCAAACATTGATGGACAGTGGTATGTATTCATTACAGGTGAAAATGATAGTTTTGTTGCCCATGCCCCAAGACCGGATTTTATAGGTACAGATCTTAAGAATGTTGTTGGAGATGACGGCACACAGGTTGGGGAAAATATAGCCAAAGCCACTGGCACAGGTTTATGGGTTGAGTATATGTGGCCGAATCCTGAGAATATGATGGATGAACTGAAACGGACTTGGGCAATTCGGCATGATGGATATTTATTTGGTTCTGGGTATTATGAACCTATGATGGAAGATACTGATGACGATATGAATTAACAACTTGTTGACTTGTTTCAGAATTACTTGATTCAAAAGGGAGGTATATTTACCTCCCTTTGTTATTTGCTGTTAAGTATATGAGGTAGAATAGAAATCCAGACCTTCCTTTAGAGGTGTTGTCTAAGTAGATAAAGTTTCAGAAATGAAACCATCGTATTTTACTTTTGTATTAGAATTACATTAGTTGCAATTTTTATTGATAACACTGAGAATATCGATTTGTTGCTCTATTTCTCTTGTTTAGATTTTAGTAGTTTCCGTATTGCTCGGACTGCTGTTTCTGTATCTTGTAGTATTTTAGTTGATGTATTACCTTTGAATTGTTCTTTGATATGTAGATTAAGCTGATTCCAATTGCTTATGGTTAACATCGTTTGTTCCTCCATGTATCTGTATACTTCATATCTTCTTGGTTCTTTTGTAACTTTAAGAGTCATAGGAAGAACTATTACACTTCTTCCACTACTCGCTGCTTCACATACCATTGAAAAACTGTCCCCAGTAACAATAATAAGATCGCTTAATGAAAGTATGGCTTCATAAGGATCATCAATAGTCGATGGTGTGTTTGGTTCAATGAAAAGTGGACACCAATTCGTTGGTTCCAATGTAGATTTTAAGTAATCGGTGACCTCTGGGGCAGTGCGTCGAGAAGTTGTAAGGAGAATCTGTGAATCAAGGTGTCTTATAACTGTTTCAATGGTTTTGTATAGTTGTTTTGCATCATCAATTGTGATAGTCTCAGATTTATCAGTTCCTCCAATTAATATTCCTATGAATTTACGCCTATCCAAGTTTAGAGTCTTGGCATAATCATCTTTTTTTTTATTTAGAAGTTCAGGTGAGATTGGGTTTGGCACACCAATAGTTTTACAAACATTTTTCTGATTTTTACTTGTATGCCATGAAAGCATAGGGAGGACTGCAAGATCAAAATGACGTATTCCGATTGGGGATGGCCTACGACAAGTAATGGTTTTTGCTTGATAGAGTTTTCCAAGAAGAAGATTTATTGTAGCAAGAGATGAACCTGTAGACATTACTATATCTACATTGTTTTTAATGAGTAGAGACTTATAGTCAGTAGAATGAAGACTCCATTCGAGGAGGGATTTTATGAATGGCGTTGGTAGGGAAAACCTACCGAATATACAGATAAAAATTCGTAATAGGTTGTCACGCCATTTTTGACGGAATCGTATGTCTTGCCATTCAATAGTATAATCGGTAAGGTTTTGTACCATACCCAAAGATTGCTTGTAATGCCCAGGTCTATTATCACTTAAGACAACAATTTTCATTTACATTTGAAGATACATAATGGGTAGGAGTGGAATTCTGGTAAAAAGAACACCACTCCAATTAGGTTACAGTTTGATTATTCAATTGTCTTATCATTCAATGCTTCAACTACCAAACTCTCTAATTTTTTCCCTCTGGCATTATTGGATATTAATTTCCCATCTTTATCAATAAGCCACATATTTGGAATACTATATATTCCATATTGTCTTGCTACCGGACTATCCCATCCTTTTCCACTAAATACTTGTCGCCAAGTAATGTTTTTCTCTTTGAGATATTCTCTTAGATTTGCTTCATCATTATCAAGACTAATTCCTATAATATCAAACCCTTTATCCTTATAGGCATCATATACCTTCTTCATATTAGGCGTTTCGGCAACACAGGGTCCACACCATACTGCCCAAAAATCAACCAATACAACTTTTCCACGATATGTTTCAATGGATATTGCGTTGCCATCAAGATCTGTTGCGTTAAAATCTGGTACCATCTTTCCAATGTATGCTAATCCTGGTACAAATTTTTTTCTGTATTCCAAGGCTAATTCAGTTTTTCCTTGATCCTTGTATATGTTTGCTATTCTCTCTAATATAAACCGATTCTTTGGATATTCTTTGTCGAATTCCAGATACAATTCAAGCTCCTCATCCTGACGATTCAACAGTCTGAGCATATTACCCAAATAAAGGTGGTGCGAATAGTTATTGGTTATTATTAGTGTCTTATAGCGTTTAATGAGATTATCTGCATCATCAAGTCGTCCAGCATCTACATATAGTTTTGCGAGAATTGGATATACATTGAAGAATTGTCTATTTTTCGGTTGTTTCTCAAAACCTTCCTCTAACGATTTAATCGCTTTCTCAACATCCCCATACAATTCTACAAGCGAACTATTCCATTGATATGGTAATTGTTTAACCTTATTATCAAAACATAAATTTATGGAAAAACCAGTGTTGTTTAAGTGATGCATACAACGAACAATTGGTACAACATCACCATACATGACTCGGTTTTCCTTCACAGTCTTTCTTTGTCCAGAGTAAAGTTCATAGTTATAACTTACAGGTAAATTGGGATCAACAGCTCGTGAGTAGAGCACCTTTCCATCATTATTATCTGATGGACAGATCAGTATATTCTTATCGGTTATATATTGAGGATGAAGGTCTGAAAGCCAATTTGGAAATTCTCCGTGTTCCTCCCTATAGGATTGGATTGCTTTACCAATTTCTTGTAGATTTTCAGTACATGATTTCACCTGTTCAATATTAGAATCTTGCTTTGGTGCTTCTTCAGCAGACACTAAAGAAATCACCAGACTTAACATTATGCATAAAATGGATAGTCTCATGATTTTTTCCTCTTGTATTAATGATGAGTATTTTTAACCCAAGATCTTATAAATCCTATCTTATCATATTGTCAAACTACCTTCAATTGAAAATATTGACTGAAAGATTTTTAGTACATAGGAGAGTTGGATTGATTAGGTTGTTTTTGGCGTGAAACTTCAAATAGGAGAATTCCAGCAGCAACACCAACATTTAAAGAAGACTGTCCTTGTGCCATTGGAATCCTAATTATATTCGTACATTTTTCCAATGTTTCAGGTAGTATTCCAGTATTTTCATTACCAACAATCACTGAATTAGGAAATGACATCTCCATTCCATATAAATCATTATCTGTATTTGATGTTGTTCCATATACTTTCCATCCAGCCCGGATTAATTCTTCAACTGCTAATACTGATGATGGACTATGAAACAATGGAAGACGACCAATAGCTCCACGTGATGCACGTATACAATTCTTATGAAATGGACTGCATCCATCCCCAGTAATCAATACTGCTGAGACACCTGCTGCATCAGCAGTCCGTATAGTCATACCTAAGTTATCAGGATTTTCAATGTTTTCTGCAATTAATAGCGTACAATTGTGTGAATATTGAAAGTTCAGTTCTTCAGTATCTAAGAAAAATGGAGCGTAAAAGTAATGTATTGAAGCCAGTATTGTTGGAACTGGACGGGTTTTTGTGATTGACCCCATAACACCATCGTTAACATTATAGATTGAAATATTATCTGTTGATGCTTCCATTAGAAAACTCTTTCCGTCCTGAGATGTAATATATTTAGAAGTATATATTATAGATTCTATTGGTAAACCATCTTTGAAAGCGCGGTTTACCAACAGATCACCTTCAACCATGAATTGATTTAATTCACTTCTCCCTTTTTCTTGAGATAGTTTACGAATTTCTGTAACAATTGAATCTTTTTTCTTATCTATGGTTCTATTTTTTTCACTTCCTTCACTTCCTCGTTTCATTCCCCGAAATATATCTCCATTTTTAAATTGATCATTATTATATGTCAATATGTTTTCACTTCTGGATTTCATCCAAGTTTTAGTGAATGAAAAATTACCTATACGGCATCTTGGAAATTTTAATAGTAATTCTCGTAAGCTCCGTTCAGTCTTGGCACTTAATATTACATTATAGTCAATACCGTCCTCTGGTTCTGGGTGAAGAATCATAACTCCTTCTATTTCTTTCCATCCAGATGTATATATCTGATATTCATGATCCCATTTTCCTGTACGAGTGAAGATATGATAGGATTGTGTAAATCTATTTATCCACTCACACTCGGAGTTCTGATTATCTAAGAATGCTAATATTTGATTGTAGTCTTTCAATTTAATTAGGACAAAAAGTAGTATGTCCTACCTCTTTATACATTCATTACAGATCCCAGATAAATTGCCCCTAATCCAATAAAGATATCCCATTTCATACAACGTTGGATGAAAGCACAATTACTATTTGAAGAATCCTTCCAAAGTCGTAATCCTAAATAGACAAGTATTATATCAACACCAAATATTATTAGGAGGAGATAATGCCAAGAATAAAATCCAATTAGATAAGGTATTGGACTGAAAAAAATAACAAAACCCATGAAACTCAATGCTATATTTACAGCAAGTTTTGGATTGATAATAGCTAATGTTTTAACCTGTGTTTTTTGATCTCCTTCAATATCTTCAATGTCTTTTACGATTTCCCGTGCAGTAGTATATAAAAACGCGAAGATTGCTGGAATGATAGTCCCCTTTATTGATCCAATAGCCACCCCTCCCGAAATAAAGGTTATAGCGGTCAAACAACTAACTACTATGTTTCCTAAGAAAGGAGTTCTCTTTAGCCATTTAGCATAGAATATAAGTAAAAGAATAACTATAATTGCAATACAGAATGCGTAGAAATTTATGTATAATCCTATTAGAATTCCAATACTCATTAGAATCAAGGCAAAAATCAAAGCATTACTTCTCTTTATCCTTCCAGAAGGTATGGGTCTATTTGGTTTATTAATCTTGTCTGTGGTATAATCACAATAATCATTAATTGCATTTCCAGCAGATAATAATAATAACGCAGCTATAGACACCAGAAAGAGTCGATAATCTGTGATGGTCAGCAAGGTTTCATTGATTGCAAACATACCACCTAACCATGCTGAAACAAAAGCAATCATCCCATTAAGAGGACGAGTCAATTCAACATACGATAGAATCTGTTTCATATCAATATTAAAAAATGTATATATTATTTGGATTACTTGCAGTATTTAAACGGTGAGGAGTGGAAGAAATGTGTTAATCTATTGAAGTGATGTGTATTGGATTTTGTTAGATATTAGTCTTCTGTATGTTCAAGAGTTTTTAACTTTTCTTCAAGTTCTACTACTTTTTTTTGAAGATGTTTAAATTCCTGCATAAGTTCAGGTAATTTTCGAGTTGCTGCCTGAAAACGTAATTCCTGTTTATGTGGACGGGCAGGAAAACCGGAGAGTTGGCTATTTGGGGGTGTATCTTTTGTGATCGCGGATTTTGCATAAAGAACACTATTTTCACCTACCGTTAAATGTCCTACCACACCTGATTGTCCTGCAATATTGACCCTATCACCAAGTGTACTGCTACCAGCCATACCAGATTGTGCAGCCAAACAACAATCTTCCCCGATAACTACATTATGAGCAATTTGAACAAGATTGTCGAGTTTTGTTCCACTCTTTATGAGTGTTTCAGCAATAGTTGCACGATCTATAGTGGTATTTGCCCCAATTTCTACATTATCCTCAATAACTACAGTTCCAATCTGTGGAATCTTGTAGGGACTATTATTTGACGGATTTGGTGTAAATCCAAATCCATCACTACCAATTACAGCCCCACAATGTATAATGACATTATCCCCAATAGTCACATTTTCTCGTATACTCACCTGTGAATATATTAATCCATTCTTGCCAATTTTGCTATCTGTCCCTATGTAGACATGAGGCTTAATAATTGTCTCATCACCAATTTCCACATTGTCACCAATCACGGCAAATGGTTCTATAGTTACACCTTCGCCGATAGAGACGTTTTCACCTAATATTGCTGTCTCATGTATACCTGTCTGAGGTATAGTTTCGGAATCCCAGGCAAACAATTCCAGAACTTTTACAAAACCCCAATATGGATTATCTACACATATTGTTGCTTTACCATTTCCTGATACGCCTCTCCCTATGATGATTGCTGAAGCTTGGGTTGTTGCAATAGCACTAAGGTATTTTGCATTCGCTACGAAGGTAATTTGATTTGGTTCAGCTTCCTTTATGCCAGATACACCCGTAATTTCAATCTCTCCATCTCCAGAAAGATCACCACCAAGGTGTTTACATATATCTTTGAGTTTGATGCTCATATTTCACCTCGTTTCACGGATGTTCATGCCAAACAAATAAATCTATTCATTTGCAGGTTTCTTTTCAGCGTTATTCTCTGGCAATTTATTTATAGTTTCAATCAGACTATCAGTGATATCATACTTTTCATTGTAATATAGTGCTGCTTGTTTACTAATTATCAGATCATAATTCTGTTCTTTTCCAGTATTCTTAATCAATTCTTCAATTTCCTTCAGGATTGGTTCCATTAGTTCTTTCTGCTTATCCAGCAATGCTTGTTCACCAGCTTGTCTTTCCCGCATGAATTCATCTTCTTTAGTCTTAATTTGGTTTTGCAGTTCTTCAGTCTGAGGTTTCTCAAGAAATAGTTCTGTTTTTGTTAATTTCTCTTGTAAAGTTCTAATTTCTTGAAATAACCCTTCAAGCTTGTCTCTCAACCGTTTATCTGCAGTCTGGAGAATTTCATTAGCATCCTTAAATTTCCCATAGTTATCCAATACAAGTTGTGTGTCTACAACACCAAATTTAAAACCTTCTTGTCCAATACTACCACTCAACATACTGAATAGCATAATTGAGCATAAAATTAAAACATACTTTTTCATAAAAAATCCTCTTATAGCAGAACACCTTTTACTATAGTCTCTGCTTTGTAAATATCAATATTAGAATAGTAAACTAAGTAATTAAAGTTCTCTTAAAATCCTGGTCCAATCGTGAAATAGAATCTGCCTTGTGGCGGTCTAGTTTGCCTGTCAAAAGCATATCCCCAGCCAAAGCGTGCTAACATACCTAACATTTGTAATCGTGCCTCCACACCTGCACCACGTTTTAGATTAATTTGGTTAAATGGATTCATCACTGATTCATCCCAAACTTGTCCAACATCGAAGAAAAGAGCAGTGGTGAGTTGTGGTGAAACAGGAATGCGATATTCAAAATTAGCAAAAAACACTTTGTTACCACCAAAAGGATTAAACTGTTCATTTTCATCTGGATCCGGATAAATCTCATAATCTTCATACCCTCTGACAGTATCAACACCACCCAGGTAAAATCTTTCGTAGTAGAGTTCCCTATTATCACTGCTTCTACTAATCATATAACCCGCGCGTGAATGGAAGGCAAATACATG
This sequence comes from Candidatus Poribacteria bacterium, assembly GCA_965205025.1. Lineage (GTDB taxonomy): Bacteria > Poribacteria > WGA-4E > WGA-4E > WGA-3G > MSPOR6. Next base: position 78,965 of record CBDBFU010000028.1, on the reverse strand, counting down.
ATTCCACCAGGGATTGTAGAACCAACCTGTATCCGCAGTATACTTTTGGAACTGGTTATCTGCCCCTAAGAGTCCCCCTGAGTATTCATAAGATATACTACTCGAACTTCCCCCCATAGGATCATAAAGAGAAGTCCGATAATCCCGCGTGTCTCGTCCTACTGCGAATAGAATACTCCGTGTGGACCGATTAGATGGCTCTCTATCTGGTATTTCAATTAATACGTATTCGTTTCGGAATCTTACAGACAGATCAATATCGTAGCTGATAGGTCGTCCGAGTGAAACTGATGCACCTCTTGTTTCCCAAACATATCGGTCAGTTTCAAAGTTTTGGTAAAGTGCGGATGCGACAGTACTATAATGTCGTCTAAACCGTCGGTTGTTATATATGCGTGCATTTAACCGAGTGGGTGTTCCAAAAATCCATGGTGAGCCGAAACTTGCTTGAGCAGTATGATGATCACGAGTTCCTAACTCACCTTTTAGATGAACTCTATATGCTCTGCCAAACAAGTTATTTTGTCCTATTTCTGCAGTACCAAAAATTCCACCTTCACTCCCGTATCCGCCACCGACACTAAGCGTTCCTGTAGTAGGGGATTCAGCTATATTTACAACAAGATTCTTACGGCTATCATTCCGTGTATCACTTGGCACAAAATCTACTGCACGAATGAATGGTCCCATCTGGAAGAGTCGTTGACGAGCTTTACGAAGGACTTTAACATCGAGGAGTTCATCTGATTTTATATTTAACCAATCAAGTTCCCGTCTGATGACATTTTCTTTCGTCTTTGCTAATCCACGTATAGGCACATCGTCAATAATAATTACATCTCCCTGGTTGATATTCAATGTGATATTAACCAGAGCATTGGCTTCATCGTAGTAGGGGATTGGGTTAACTTCGGATAGAAGATAACCTTTATCGAGGTATGATTGCTGTAGTTCTGCGATTGATTCTTCGAAAGTGTCTCGATTAAATATTTCACCTTCAGCCGGATCAATCATTCCACGTATCTTATCTTCAGAATAGACAGTCTTCTCTCCCTTCTGAAGTTTAATTATATACGTTCCAACAACGAATTGAGGTCCTTCATCAACAGAAATGTCAAGCATCAGTCCAGTTTTATCTTCAGTGAAACGTTTCTCATGACCCAGAATCTTCACCTGAGCAAAACCGAGATCTTGATAATAATTCCTAAGATTTAGACTTATATCTTCTTCTTCAAAAAGGATTTCATCAAAGTGTTTTCCAACACGGGTCTTCATTTTTTTCATGAGCTTTTTCGCACTTACTTGATTATTGCCAATAAAGTTAATTTCAGTAATTCGAACCCGTGGTCCCTCATCAATTTCGAAAGTTATGTGGTTAGTATTTTCTTCTTTATTTAAATCATCATGGACTTGAATACTTACCAGATAATACCCTTTCTCATGGTAGAATTGGCGGATAGCGCGTTCACTTTCCCACCTTTGACGATCACTATAGATTTCTGATCTCCGTAAGGTAACTTTATCCATGAGTTTACCAGTATCCAAGTCTTCGTTACCAATAATAGTAATCCCTTCAAGTTTAGGACTCTCTATAAAAATAAAATGTATTTCAAGTCCACTATCTGATGCAGGTTTAGCTTCGACCCTAATATCAGAAAAGAATCCTGTATCCTTGTAAAGACTTTCAATATCCTTTGTAAGTATTTCAGAAGATACTTCTTGTCCTATTTGTGTTTGTATTAGAGTCTGCAACATTTCCTTACGTAAGGATTGTACTCCAATAAAGTCTATCTTTTTCACGAGTAATGATTCATCAACTATAGGAGTTTCTTCTTGAGATGATTCTGTTTTATTTTCTTGTACCGTTTCAGTAGAAAGTTTTGGTCCGTAAGTGTTATCTTCTGATTGACCAGCAAACGTATTGAAACATATATATGGAGAGATAGAAATTGCAATTATACTAAATATGAGTAGCTGAATAGGTGGTCTTTTAATATTCATTTTGAAGTTCCTCCTTAAGCATTCGTAAGAATACATCCTTATCATTCTATTGAGTTTAAACTTGCTTAAGTATATATAGGTGTTCCACTATTGTTTGCTAATTGTCGAAATGCGGCGATTAATTTTTGGGTGACTATCCCTGGTTTTCCATTCCCAATTACTCTCTGATCAAGTTTTACAACCGGTATTACTTCGGCAGCCGTACCAGTCAAGAAACATTCATCAGCAATATATAAGTCGTGTCGTGTGAAAACACGTTCTTCTATTTCAAATCCTGCTTCTTGTGCTAATTCAATTACACAATTACGTGTAACACCCTCTAATATACCTATATGTTGCGGTGGAGTAACAATTACTTCATTTTTTATCCAAAAAATATTATCTCCAGTACATTCAACTACATACCCATCATTGTTTAACATCAATGCTTCAACTGCACCAGATTGTTTAGCTTCAATTTTTGCAAGTATATTGTTCAGGTAGTTAAGAGATTTTATTCGAGGATTAATTGCTTCTGGATAGTTTCGTCGTATAGAAACAGTGACAATCTCTAATCCATCTTCATAGAAATTCAGTGGATACAAAGTTATCTTGTCGGCAATAATAATAACAGAAGGATTTGGACATTTTTCTGGATCTAATCCTAAATCTCCTATACCCCGGGTAACAACTAATCGGATATACCCTTCATGAAGGTCATTTCGTCGGAGGGTTTCAAGTAGATTCTCCTTCATTTCTTCAATTGATATTGGGATTTGTAACATAATCGATTTCGCTGAATCGTAAAGTCGTTCTAAGTGTTCATCCAATTTGAAGACATTACCATTATAGCAACGAATCCCTTCAAAAACACCGTCACCATAGAGTAATCCATGATCGAACACGGAAATCTTTGCCTCCGAACATGGTACAAATTCTCCGTCAAGATATATCAACATTCACTAAACCTTCCTGTATACTTATTATAATTTGTGGTTAATATGTAATTTTTCCTTCAACAAGGTTCACAGTTCTGGTTGTTTGGTTTGATAGGCGTGAATCATGTGTTACAATAATAATTGTCTGGTTGAGTTCTTCATTAACCTGTAGCAAAACATCAAAAACAACTTCACTGGTAATATCATCAATATTACCGGTTGGTTCGTCAGCGAGGATAACTTTAGGTTGATTCATCAATGCTCTTGCAATAGCAACTCGTTGTCGTTCTCCACCGGATAGTTGACTTGGAAAGTGTGTTAATCTTTCTGATAGACCAACACTTCCAAGTAAGTTCTCAGCTCTATCGTTCATTTCGTTCCGATTAAGCTGCTGTCCTCCAGTATAGCCAGATTTACGATTTGAGATTAATTTTCCCATTAACACGTTTTCAAGTGCGTTAAATTCTGGTAATAATTGATGAAACTGAAAAACAAAACCGACTGAGGCATTTCTGAATTGGGTAAGTTCCCGTTCTGAGTAGGTTGTAATATCTTCATCTTCATAATAGATATTACCAGATGTAGGACGATCAAGTGTTCCGATTAAATGCAGTAACGTACTTTTTCCAGCACCTGATGCACCCATAATTGCCAGAATCTCAGATTCATTTACCTCAAGGTTAACACCTTTTAGGACTTTCAGTTCTGAGTCACCATCAAAGAACGATTTTTCTAAATTTACTACTTTTATTAGTTTTTCCATTACATCAGAGATTTCCATTAATGGAGTTATCACAATCATGGATTATTCATATTGCAACGCCTCAATTGGTCTCATATTGGATGCCTGAAATGCTGGATAAATCGTAGCTAACCAACAGATAGAGAATGAGAGAAGATTAATAAAACCAACAAAAAACCAATTAATTTTTATAGGGAGTTGATTCATCTGATATATTTCACTCAAACCTAATTCTTCTAATGAGATCGGTTGAACTAAACAATATAACACAAACGCAATTCCAACAATCCAAAAAACCAGCATTACGATATTTTTTAGTTTTGTTCTTGATAATACCACTTTGAAGGTAATACTAATTTGTAGGAGTATTAATAGTCCTATAGTTGCAAATGCTATCAATGGTGAAGGTCGAATTACATTTGTACTCAGTAATTTACAGACGCCTAATCCCAAAGCTGTTCCCAGAAGTGTACCTAACATGCCAATTACACATCCCTGAATCATGAATATAGACATGATATTACCACGGGACGCGCCAAGTGTGCGAAGCGTGCCAACATCTCTCGTTTTTTCCATTACCGTCATTATCAATGTACTTGCAATGTTAAATGCTGCAACCAGAATAATTAGTGCCTCTATAATGACAGTTGCCATTTTTTCTAACTCTAATGCTGCAAACAGTGGTGCATGTGTATCCAACCAAGTGGTTGCAATAGGCATATCAAGTATATCGAATGAAGCAACCTCAATAAGTTCTTCTCCAATTGTAGGTGCAAGTTCAGGATCATCCAATCGAACCAATATTACATTAATATTACCTTCTTTTTCATATATTTTCTGGGCAGTATCCAAATGGATAAAAGCCATTCTACTATCATAAACAGCTAATTCTGATTCATAAAAACCAATTACAACAAAATTTCTTATTCTTGGCAGAAATGCACCAGCTGAATGTGGATCTTCTTCTAAGTTTACTACAAGTCTGAGTATATCGCCTTCATGTAATGTTAGATTTCTTGCTAAACGTGCACCAAGTACTATTCCTCCTGTAACTGACTCATCATTGAGGAAACTTGCTTGATCAATTATCTTCTGATCCTGAAAATCTACTGATCCTTCAACAAATTTAGAAAAACCTGTAACTGTATCCTCTACTTCAGGATCAATTCCTTTGATATAAATTACATCTTCAATGCGTTGACTACCTTTCTGAAAAATAGCTGATTGCGTATATACTACTGGGGATACAGAGACAACACCATCAACCTTTTGAATAGCATCAATTCTTTTCTCATAATCATCAAAAAAACCTCTGTCTATTTTGCTGACTGCTACATGTGCTTCATTTGCAAGGAATCTATCTCTGAGTCCATGTTCAACCCCATCCAAGACAGCAATTACCAATATTACAGTTGCAACACCAAGTGAAACCCCAACTATAGATATAACGCTAATAATCGAAATAAAAGATTGTTTTCGTCGAGAGAGTAAATAACGTGAAGCTACGAACCATTCAAATTTCATATAATAGATTAAATTAATTTTCTATATCAGCCGTAGCCTGATAAATTATCTCAGATTAAGGTGTATTAGGAATCAATAACATTACTTTGAATATTATACTTGATTAGGTCTTCCTTCTTTCCCCATTTTTCAATAGCATTTGGAAAGGAGTCTTCATATTGCATACCGATTTTTTGCAATACTCTTCCTGATGCAGGATTTCTTCCAAAATGAAAGGCGTGAATACTCTTTAAACCTATATCATTAAAACTGTACATGAGTACTTCTTTTGCAGCTTCTGTACAATAACCTTTGTTCCAATACGGTTTTCCAATCCAAAATCCTAGTTCTCCGATTTTTTCTGTGAGATCAATACTTATACCGATTGCACCTATTAGAAGAGTTTCTTGAGAGGTATCGTTATCTTTTTGTGTAATTGCTAAATTGAGTGCAGTTCCTTCTTCATATCCCTTGCTATGTGAAAAAATCCACTCCTCTGCCATCCCATCTTCATAGGGATGTGGAATGACAGCTGTGTTTGCAGCTATATCTCTTTCCCCAGCCAGTCGTTGTACCTCTGAAGCATCTTCCAGCTTAAATGGTCGTAGTAACAGCCTTTCTGTATTTAGTATCGGTGGTGTAAGCATTTAACTTTCTGGTCGCATTTGCGGAAACAGAATCACATCACGAATGGAATATTGATCAGTCAACAACATTGTCAATCTATCAATTCCTATTCCAAGTCCACCTGTGGGTGGCATTCCGTATTCCAATGCGCGTAGATAATCTTCATCAACCATAAAGGCTTCTTCATCACCTTTCTCTAAATTGCTTGCTTGTTCTAAGAAACGTTGTCGTTGATCAATTGGATCATTTAGTTCGCTAAAAGCATTACCAACTTCCATTCCAGAAATAAAGAATTCAAACCGTTCAACATATTCAGGATTTTCAGGTTTCTTTTTAGCAAAAGGAGAAACTTCTATAGGGTAATCATAAATAAAGGTGGGTTGAATTAGTTTATCTTCAACAAATGTATCGAACAGTTCTGCTATAATTTCACCTCTTGATTCATCACCTTCTAATTCAATTCCAGCATTAATAGACTTAGTGTATAGTTCGTCATCAGATAAGGAAACAGGATCAAAATTACTGTGTTGCTGAATTGATTCCACCATTGTAATTCTGTTCCAAGGTGGTGTAAAATCTAACTCTTGCTCCTGGTATTGTATTTTTGTTGTGCCGTGTAGTTTTTCAACAGTCTGTGCAATAAGATTCTCTGTTAGTTCCATTATTTCTCGATAATCAGCATAAGCTTGATAGAGTTCTAACATGGTAAATTCTGGATTATGATCTCTGTCCATTCCTTCGTTTCTGAAGTCACGTGAAAATTCATAGACTCTATCAAATCCACCGACAATTAGTCTTTTTAAGTAAAGTTCATTCGCGATTCTGAGATATAAAGGTTGATCTAATGTATTATGATAAGTCGTAAATGGCCGCGCACTTGCCCCTCCGTAAATAGGTTGTAAGACAGGTGTTTCTACTTCAATGAAATTGTCATCATTTAACATGTCCCGTATAGTTTGTATAATATGTGTTCTCTTGATAAATACATCCTTTACTTCAGGATTCATGATAAGATCAGCATAACGTTGTCTGTATCTTGTCTGCTTATCTTGTAAACCGTGCCATTTTTCAGGGAGAGGTCTGATAGATTTGGAGAGTAATTCGACTGTATCAGCAAGTATAGTTAACTCACCAGTACGTGTCCGAAAAACGACGCCACTCACACCGATAATATCACCAACATCAACTTTTCGATATATCTGGTAGGCATCTTGTCCAACATTGTCCCGTCGTATGTATATTTGGATTTGTCCTTCACTATCTTGTATATGTGCAAAACTGCTTTTTCCATGATCGCGTTTTGTCATTATCCTTCCAGCGATAGTGACTTTATTTTTCTCATCTGGTGTATCATCCGCATCTTCAAATTCATTATGAATGAGTGACGTTGAGTGTGTAGGTGTATATTGATGCGGATAAGGATTAATACCCGCTTCACGGATTTCATTTACTTTTTCTTTTCGTTGTCGCATTAAGTCATTTGATTCTTCCATATATCTACCCTCCTTCCCCTCTTACATACATATTATAGACCTTTTAATTATACCCTTATTTCCTAATCTATGCAACATGAAACCAATTTATAGATAAGTAAAGTTTTTGGCTTGAAATCCCTATCTTGTGTTTGGAATAGAAAGATTACACAAATTTCCCGAATTAGATCGGTAGATTGTAACTTGGTCTTGAGAATACTCTTCAATAACTGATATTTCTGATTGTTAAAAAGGTATAAAAACAGACATTTAATCCTAATATACATACAAAAATAAACTATAAAAACAGACATTTAATCCTAAATACTCAGACAGTAGATCGTATTACTGTTGCATTTCTCTATGCGTCGAAAAAATGAAAAAAGTTACACTTTTTGTCACATGGTGTGACATTGAAATTGGTGTAAATTACCCCTATAACCCCTGTCATAGAATGGGGTTATAGCAGTTTGGACTTGATTTATAAGAATTTCAAAAAAATGTGCTTTTGTGTTTTTGTTGTCCTTCCTGATTTTGACATTTCTAACCGTCAAAAGATGCGTGTTTTTTAACGTATATAAAAGTTCGTAATTAGGATCGCTTTTATAGATAGTCATTAGTTTATAGTTATTGGTTTTTAGTTTGTGTTCTAACCCTTAATTTTATTTTCATTTTGACAGATATTCTTAAAGTGTGCTTCTATTTTTGTGATATATGTATGTTAGTTGTTAGATATGGATTTTTTCTTCATTTTTTATTTAATAATGTTTGACCCATTTCATTTTATGCTTGTTACTGCCATAAACTTTATACCCCTATATTGTACGCCGAATCAAAAAAATAACAAGATAGGATCTAAACCTCGTTTCGGACATCAATTTTACCTGTCACTGCTTCGGTGATAAGGGATTGTCGGTATTCTTTTAGGAGTTTAATCTGTTCATAAGACTGTTTAATGTGATTAACTATGGTTTCTGATTTCTCCTTAATGTATCGAATAATCTGTCTTTGTTCAGTAAGACATGGATATGGTATATACAGGTTACCTAAGTTCTCCATAGATAAGTTAGGTTGTGCTGATTTTACTACATCTAACCAAACCATATTTTGAATTTTATCCGATTGCAGCCAATAAAAAACAAATTCGGGTAGTTCATCCTCGTTAAGTCTTATAAATGATAAAGCTTGATTAGTATTTGCAGGTAAATGAATTGATCGAACTATTCCAACTTTTCCTATTGTTCCCGCAATAACAAAAAGAAGGTCATTTTCCTCTAATTTAGATCTATTTAGCAATTGGTTTGTTTCTTCATCAATAAAGTATGCAGGTTCGAGTTCGATTTGACTATCAACTAAGTTTTCACCTTTAATAAAACGAATTTCACCTTCATCCATAATTTCTCTCCCAAGTGTTGTGGGAGTTGTCCCTTTTGATATTAATCTTGCTAAATATTTTAGTCGTTTAACTACCCAATGCTTTGGAATTTCCCCAATCCACTCCACACCCGATGGTTTCATCTCCACATTTGGGTCAAGTCCTTTTGTCACTGCGTGATTTATCAGTGCAGTGCGTTGTTCTTGTAGGAGTTCTATTTTTCGTTCTTTGATGCGGATGAGTTTGTCGATTTGTTCTGTTTTTCGGTCAAGGAAGTTGGCGATTTTGGTTTGTTCTTTAAGAGGGGGTAGATTGAGTTTTAATAAACAGAGTTTACTCGCTTTTATGCCTCGTGCTGTTGAACCCGTTGCATATCGCTGTAGGTCAGATTGGAAACAATAGGAGAGTATCCAATACTTCAGAAAATACGGATTAAGTAAATCTGTCTTAGGTCTAAACTTAATAATCCGCTGTGCCAGAGCAATTGAGACATCATCTACATTTGCCACCTCACCCAACGGTGCTTCTGTTGTGAAAAGCACATCACCTATTTGTGGCACACCCCTGGTCATTAATCTTTGATATTCATCTTCTGATGTAAATTCCTGAGAAAGTTCATAATCAATTTGACCATCTCTTATGTTTTTGGCGGTAACAAGAAACCTTCCATTCTCTGTCTTTTCCGGCGTTCTACCTCTGTAGTCAATGATAGACTCCAAATACTTTGTCAATGGAACTGCATTCCAATCCTTTGGTATCTCACCAATCCAATCCACACCGCTGTCTTTATATTCAGGATAACGTTTCATAATTCCATTACCACTTTGTCTGAATTGTGGATTACACGGATTTCACATATTAGATATGTATATTGTGCGTCAATTACGGGTTCAGTGTCTGTGGTAAAAATCGGAAAATTGCTAATTAATTATTTAATATTGCTTAGATTGTGCCTGTGAGGACGCAAACTAACAGTTTGCGCTACGAAAAATCATGTCGCGACCAGGAGGTCGCTCCTACAGAAGAAACTACTCACAAAATTAACGTGGACTACCCACTATAGGTATCCGCACGCCCCCATAGCTCTGTTAGTAACCCATCACCGATCAACTCATCGTGGCGATCACTGATGTTCTCCTCGTCACATTCCAACGTTCCCGCCAATGCAAGGAGTGGAGACACCTGATCCGAACTTTTTCGTTCTTCCGACTCCGTCTCGGCTACCCAAAGATCAGAATTCCGAAGAGCAGCGAGGTAGTTAAGGGCGGTCTCAAGTTTTTCAGTCGAAAGTTGTTCAATATAAGCAATCGCTTGTTGTTTAAGTTCAGCGTTTTTCATGATGCCTCCTTGTCGTCGGATAAGCGAGCCGAATTGGGAGATTTCATCAGAATAGTCTTGCTATCTGATTCAGTAAATTATATGAGAATGTTTGACCCATTTCATTCTAACGTGTATTCAGTTTGAGTTCTCCCCATTTCAACCATTTCTTACCAACAGACCTGACACTCGTTGGAATTTGAGATAATGTATTAGCCCCCATTCCTACAGCTGGACTCCCTTGCATTAACCTATAATCCCCGTTATCAGGATCAACAAACAGTGGGTCTGAATCAATATTATCTTCATAGATTAACCATTCATCAAATGGTGGAATTTCAATACCTTGAATTCCATCCTTGATATCTGAATTTTTTATAACAATACTTGGTCCACTTCCAAATAGATTATTATGAGTACCATTAGAACTATTTGCCCATACTATAGAGTTTAACATAGTTAAACCTGCACCAAATGAAAAAGCATATACACCGCCTCCCTGTTCTTCTGACACATTACGTGTAATGGTACAATTGGTTATGGTCGTACCACCCCATTTAGATTCTATACCTATACCACCACCTGATTGCTGTGCTATATTTTGAGCGATAACACAGTTCGTAGCCTCAATTGATGCTGCCGTATTTCCGTAGATTCCCCCACCGATCTTTCCAGTATTTTGTTTGATGACAGAATCTTTAATCTCCATTATTGAGTGTTGGTTACATTCCACACCACCACCAGTATTTTGAGAGATTACACAGTTCGTAATGTAGGTACCGCCTCGTTGAAAATCTGTAGCTACTATACCGCGTAGCGTATTTCGAGAGATTATTGATTTCTTGATGTGTGTCTGTATATACCCTATATTGTGGATACCGCTACCAGTATTCTGATCAATGATAGAATTACTTATACTCGGTTGATAGAATCTTACAAGAAAAAAGTCAGGATCTTCTTTGTCACCTTCAAAGCAAATACCACCACCATAGGTATGTTCGGCTTGATTGTTGCTAATTGTACAACCAATAATATCTACTTCCGAATTTTTCGCATAAATCCCACCACCTCGTCCTGTCACAGTACTCTCTTTCACTGCACGATTCCACTCAATAATGCAATTCTTTATTGTTGGTGAAGAATTAAAAATATAAATTCCACCACCATTTATATGGATTCCATTACGAATTGTAAAACCTTCCAACACAGCGTCATTTGTCTCTTTGTTTGTAAAAGTAAACCCCCGGGTGTTGGGTTGATGTGAACAGTTGATAATTGTTGTTTTTGGTCCACTCTCAGATTTTACTATTATCTGTTTCCCTTTATAATCTAAGTTAACATTACCATCACCTTTATAGATTCCATCTGCGATCAAGACCGTATCACCATTTTTTGCAGCATCAATGCCAGATTGTATTGTAGGAAGATCATCAGGAATTTGTATCACAGCAGCAAAAATTGAGGTATCCATACAAAAGAAACATAGAATGATAATTAAATAAACTTGCTGGCAATATCTCTTCATGTATTTCTCCAACTTTAGAGCTAATCTTCTTGTTTCAAAACACCCCATTTTACAACAAGCTTTCCAGCTGAAGTTACATTAACTGGAGCCTTTTCTTCTTCTTGTTCTTGTTCATCTTCTTCGACATCTATCTTTAATTCCGCCGTATGCCCCATTCCTATGGCTGGACTGTTTGGTTCAAGACTATAATCCCCACTATCAGGATTTACGAAAAGCGGATCAGCTTCGATATTATCCTCATAGATTAGCCATTCATCAAATGGTGGTATTACAAAGCCTTTGATTCCATCCTTGATATCAGAATTTCTAATGGTGATTGTTGGTCCACTGCCAAAGATTTCATTATGAGTACGGTTAGAACTATTTCCCCAAACTATAGAGTTTAACATTGTTAAACCAGCACCAAATAATGAAGCGTAAACGCCACCACCTTTTTCTTCTGACACATTACGTGTAATGGTACAATTGGTTATGGTCGTACCACCGAATTTAGATGTTATGCCAATACCACCACCCCATCGCTGCGCTATATTCTGAGCGATAACACAGTTCGTAGCTTCAATTTCTGCTGACGGACTTCCGTAGATTCCCCCACCGATCTCTCCAGTATTTTGTTTGATGACAGAATCTTGGATCTTCAAAATAGAGAATTCGTTACATTCCACACCACCACCAGTATTTTGAGAGATTACACAGTTCGTTACGAAAGTGCCACCCCTTTGAAAAATTGCAGCTACTATACCCCGTCTTGAATTCTGAGAAACTTTTGAGTCTTTGATAATAGTGCGTACACTCTCTATACTATGAATACCACTACCCGTATTATGTGATATAGTACAGTCAATCACACTTGGTTGATAGAATCCGTCTCTTTTTTCAATATCATCTTCTTCGGATCCTTCAAAGAAAACACCACCACCGTAGGAGACAGCACGGTTGTTGCTAATAGTACATCCCCTTAACACAACATCCGAATTCTTAGCGTAAATGCCACCACCTTGTCCTGTCCTTGAACCGTCTCTCACAGTTCGATTCCACTCAACAATGCAATTCTTTATTGTTGGAGAAGAATTAAAAATGTAAATTCCACCACCATTTATATGGATTCCATTGCGAATTGTAAAACCTTCCAACACAGCGTCATTTGTCTCTTTGTTCGTAAAACTAAACCCGCGTGTATTGGATTGATATGAACATGTAATTATTGTTGTTTTTGGTCCACTCTCAGATTTTACTATTATCTGTTTGCCTTTAAAATCGATGTTGACATTTCCAGGACCTTTATAAACTCCCTTTGCAACCAAAACGGTATCACCATTTTCGGCAGCATCAATTCCTGATTGGATCGTAAATTCTTCATTTGGAACATTAATCACAGCTGCACATGCGTTATAATCTACCAAGAACAAACAGAAGAACAGTGTTATGTAAATATAATCTTGTATTTTATACATGTGTTCCTCCAGTATGTGATGTTTCAATTACTTCCTGTGGGTTTCATTTTCAAATAACCTTCAATAAACATATCCAAATCACCATTTAACACTGCATCAACATTTCCGGTTTCAAGATTAGTTCTATTGTCTTTTACACGTTGGTACGGATGTAGAACATAAGATCTAATTTGACTACCAAAGTCGATATTTCTTCTTTCGGGTTGGAGTTTCGCTATCTCTTCATCTCTTTGAGCTCGTAAATGTTCATACAAACGGGAACGTAACACTTTCATTGCAATCTCTCTGTTCCTGTGTTGTGAACGTTCATTTTGACATTGGATTATAATTCCAGTGGGTATATGTGTAATTCGCACAGCAGAATCCGTTACATTTACATGTTGACCACCTGCGCCACTTGCTCTGTATGTATCAATTCTAAGGTCTTCATTGGCAATTTCCACCTCAACACTGTCATCGATTTCTGGGGTTACATGGACTGCAGCAAACGATGTATGCCGCTTGTTATTATAATCGAACGGAGAAAGTCTAACGAGACGGTGTACCCCAGATTCCGCTTTCAGATACCCATAAGCATAAGTTCCCTTAACTAAGATGGTTGCGCCTTTAATTCCTGCTTCATCTCCACTTGTAATATCTACAACTTCAGTCGTGTAATTGTGTTGATCACACCATCTAAGATGCATTCTCATCAACATACCAGCCCAATCTTGAGCGTCCACACCCCCTGCCCCAGGATGAATATTGATGATTGCATTATTTTCATCAAACTCATCATCCAACATTAATTTGAGCTCAATTTTCTCAAATTGTTGACCAATTGATTCTAACCCAGTTTCAATTTCGGATTGGAGATCAGTCTCATTCTCCTCAATAGCCAATTCAAAGAGTACTTGAAGATCGTCTATTGCATTTGCTAAATTATCAAATTCGTTTATTTCCTCTTTTAGAGATGAGATCCGTTGATTAACTGTTTGAACTCTTTGTGTATTCTCCCAGAATTCAGTACTGAATGCCTCTTTCTCAAGATCTTCAAGTTCTTTCTGTTTTACTTCAAGGTCAAAGATACCCCCTGAGTTCTTGAAGTCGAGTTGTATATGCATCTATTTGTGTTTTTAATTCAACCAAAATATGTAATTCCTTTCTTATTTCTGTAAACGTGTATTGTTTATGTGAAGTTTGATCTGAACTGATATTATAAGTAATGTAACGAATATTGATAGAATTGGAAACCAATCTCCATAACGGGTATAAATTGTCTGCCTACCATCAAATAGTGAAATACCAGCTATTACATACTCTTTATCATTATCTGGTGTTACAAAAGAGGATTTAATTCTGCCGAATTTATCAACTGTACATGTGTAACCTCCATTCGCACACCTAAATACGTCAATTCTGTTTTCTACCGAACGGAATGGTGCCATTGCTAAATGTAATTCTGGAAATGCTGTCCCTACGAACCACGCATCGTTTGTAAGAATCCCCATCACATTCGCACCTTTTTTCACAAATTTACGAAAATGATTAGGAAAAGCGGATTCGAAACAGATGGATGTACCAACTTTTACTGAATCCTTTATATCCTTATTTTCTCCAGATTTTGTAATTGATAATATCTCAACAGATCTTCCATGTTGAAAGGGTAAGAATTGAACGAAGTTGGGCAAAAAATCACTTAGAGGAACATATTCCCCAAACGGAACAAGATGCATTTTTGCATACTTACCCAGTATTTCACCATCTGAAGCTATAGATATGACACGATTATATATATCCCCAAATGCATCTGGATCTGTTGCACCAATTAGCATTGGTATATCACCATTAGAATTCATCATCTGTGAAAAAAGTTTATGGGAGTCAGTCCATTCCCCTGTTAATATTTCTCCTCTAATGGCTGTCTCTGGCCAGACAATTAAATCAGGTTTCTCATTTGCTGCATTACGGGTTAATCGAATATATTTTCTGAAAATCTCAGGGAATTTCTGTGAATTCCATTTATCAATTTGATCTATATTGCCGGGTATCAACGCAACTTTAACATCAGTCTTAGGAGTAGGCTTATTTCTATTAAGAACAAATACACCGTAACCAATACATACTATAGTCAATAAAATGGGAATACCTACCGTCGTTAACTCTTTTCTCCATTCATTTCGATGAACGATAATTGATGCTATCCCCGCATTGAGAAATATGATGAGGAAACTAACACCGTATACCCCTGTTGTAGAAGCAATTTGAATGCCTGAAGGATTGTTCCATTGTGTATACCCTAAATAACCCCAAGGAAATCCTGTCAACAACCAACCTCGAACCCATTCTAATGACACCCATATTGTGGCAGCTGCTAATGGGTATAGAATTCCTGACTTCCACCGCAAATGATGAATTATTACCGAAAAAATTCCAAAATAGACTGCAGTGTACGCAACTAAAAGAACATATCCAAGAAGGGTTACAAAGATATTTGCATACGGATACAAGAGGACAATGGCAAATAATAAACCTGCGAAGAAAAGAAGTCCTGAAATATATCCAAATATAAATGCAGATTTCCAATTATCTACTTTGTTTAGGACTACTAATAAGGGTACTAAAGCAATCCATGCAATTGGATAGAAATTAATATTAGGAAAACTACAAAATAGCAATATACCCGAACAGGCAGAAAGCCAATAACGGTAGTGTTTTACAAAGGTCAATTTAACAACCGAAGTATGTTCATGTTTTGTTCCATCCTACCACATCATTATATAAGCGTCAATCAGTTTCAGGGATATTCATAACCATTCTGTAGTCAGACACATTTATTTATGGACGAATGACTGTTCCATCCATTCTACGGACTGGTGCCCAACTACCATTGAGAGGGTGTTCAGGAAATGGGAATCGTTCTGCCAATTCCTCGTTTACATCAATACCGAGCCCTGGTTCTTCATTTGCCCAAAAACATCCATCGCGTATTTCAGGACAACCGGGGAATACCTCTTTTGTATTTTCACCGAAAACATGCTGTTCCTGAATACCGAAATTATAACATGCTAAATCTAATGCAACATTCGCAGCATGACCAACCGGAGAGACATCTCCCGGACCGTGCCATGCAGTACGGACACCAAAAAATTCACAAAAGGCTGCAAGTTTCCGCGCAGGACTAATACCACCAATCTGTGAAATATGTACACGAATGAAATCAATCAGTCTATCCTTAATAAGATGGGTATATTCATTTGGGTTGTTAAAAAGTTCTCCCATTGCAATTGGGATACTGGTTTGTTGGCGCATCAGTTGGAAATAATCAACATCTTCTGGAGCAAAAGGGTCTTCAAGAAAAAAGAGATTATACGGTTCCAAACCTTTTGCCAGATTGATTGCCTGAATTGGCGGTATCCGTTCATGGACATCGTGAAGCAGTTCCACTTCATCCCCTAACGTGTTTCGTAAATGATCGAATAGTTTTATGACAGTGTTGACATACGGAGTAGGTTCAAATGCTGGAGAACTCCGCTTGCCACCACCTGCACCATAAGTGGTATATCCTGGGATAGCAACCTGTGCGCGTACATATCTATACCCTTGTTCCATATACCGACGCACACTATTTTCTACCTCTTCAAAAGTTCCACCACCAGCGTGTCCATAAAGTGTAGCCGCTTCTCGGCATTTACCCCCAAGGAGTTGGTAGACTGGCATTCCTGCTCTTTTTCCCATAATATCCCACAATGCGATATCTACACCACTGAGAGCATTGTTTAATACAGGTCCATTTCTCCAGTAAGAACTCACGAAACTTGTCTGGAATATGTCCTCAATGTTGGTTGGATCTTTTCCAATAAGAAAAGGTTTTAAGTATTCATCAACAGCGGTTGCCACGGCAAGGGGTCGTTGTGTAAATGTTGCACACCCCACACCGTATAAACCGGCTTCACTTGTTTCTATCTTCACAACGACGAGTCGAATGCCATCTGGGGCAGTCAGAATAGTCTTGACATCAGTTATTTCCAAAATATCTGTACTCCTATAATCAGGATTATAAACAACTACATCGTAGTATGCTTACATTGATGCTCAAGTTTATCAAACCCAATATGATGTGTCAAAGAAAACATGGATGGCATACGTTTACAGTTTTTAGTTATCAGTTAAGCTGTCTGAAACCTCAAATCAATACCGAATCAGTCATTTAATGTCAAATACATGTGTAGTATTGTTATACCTAATACCTTAGGGCATAATCACCATCATGTCATATATGATTACCGACGATAGTATTTTCTTTATTATTTTTATTTTCATTGAAAAATATGTTGGTTGAGATAATTTATAGTAAACAATAAAATGAATACTACATTTTCTATTGGCTCAACTTACGTTCGCGTCCCACACCTCTTCTGTAGGAGCGACCTCCCGGTCGCGACCAGGAGGTCGCTCCTACAAGTAAAGTGTCTAATTAAATCTAAAGTTTACTATAGTTTGAATATTTTATCCGATTGTTGTCTCTATCATGAATTAGACAGATTTCCATATTTTCACTTTTTTAAGTCCATGTTAAAAATAAAATCACATTTTTCTTGACAACTCTTTTTATATATGTTATACTATAAATTACAAATAATAATTATATTGCACTTTAGAATAATTATTGATAACATTATATCGTATTTTCATCTATTCTTATTTCAAAATCGGAGTGCAGTAATTGATTTTCTGAAAATTAAAAAAGAGAGAAAAACACAGAAAATAGAAATTTTACAATCTTAAATTTAAATCACTATAAACCTATACTATAACTGGGTTTACAGCCATAATTTAGGCTAAAATGAATGTCACACGATGTGACAAAAAGTGTAACTTTTTCCAAACTCAAGAAAATAGGAATATATAAACACATTGAATTTTCACCTCTAAATTCATATAATTTATACATAATAAAAACACAAACGAAATGTTAAAAACACATTGGAGGTATTTACTATGTTTGGTTTCTTTGACCCATTATATTTCATAATTTTAGCACCGGGGCTTCTACTCTCTTTTTACGCTACATGGCGGACAAAATCCACATTCAAGAAATATTCACAGGTTGGACCACAAAAGCGGATGACAGGTGCACAAGCAGCAACAATCATGTTAGAAAGGAATGGTATTAGGAATGTGAAAATTGAACATTCAGATGGATGGTTAAGTGATCATTACGATCCACGGAATAAAGTGCTTCGCTTATCCAATGATGTGTATTCAAGCAATTCCTTATCTGCAATAGGAGTAGCATGCCACGAAGCAGGACATGCAATGCAAGATGCTCAGAATTATGGGATGTTAAGTCTTAGAAGTGCTCTTGTACCAGCTACAAACTTCAGTTCAATGTTCTCTTATATCCTATTTATGGTAGGTTTTATCATTCAACCGTTAATATATTTAGGTATTGCACTTTTTACAGTATCAGTCGTTTTTTCACTTGTCACACTGCCAGTTGAGTGGGATGCAAGTCGTCGTGCAAAAATAGGAATGGATGAAGCTGGGATGCTTTCTCCTGATGAAACGCGACATGCAAGTAAAGTTCTTAACGCTGCATTTCTAACCTATCTGGCTGCAGCAGTTACAAGTCTACTAACTTTACTCTATTTTCTGATACGATCAGGATTATTAGGAGGGGATGAATAATAATTGAAGGTAAGTTAGATAGAAGGATTGAGTGTAGAATTAGTGGCGCGTCTTGACACCGCGCCACTAAAGGAAGTTTAACCTTTGCTTTCAATATCAACACCGGGCCATTGATCATCACGTTCGGTTATGTCAACGACGATTCCATCAGGATCTTCAACTTTAAAAGCTATAGAAGGCAATTCGTTAGTGTCTTTCTCGTAAGGTTTCGTACCGTCTAAACCTTCCCACGTGATTTCAAAACCGAGATCTTCACAACGTTTAGCTGCTTCATGGAGATTAGGTACACGGACACCGATATGTAGATAGTCTAACATACCTCCCACATGTTTTGGACGGTCAGGTCCGTTGTGTTGAAAGACACGAAAGTTGTGATATCCATCGGTCAGGTCGTAGCATCCTTTATGTGTGGAAGAGACACTCAAACCCAGTGCGTCGCGCCAGAAACGGATGCTATTTTCGAGGTTAGTTGTACGAACACCGATATGTACAAGTGTTGTTGACATTGGTAATCTCCTTTAATGAAAAATGTTTTGGAATTAAACCCATACAGTAGGTTCATGTTCTTCAGCGCGATGTTCATAGAGTAGTTTAACATCATCGGACATATTATCAAATACATCACCAGGGATAGTCGCAGTATTGACACCAAAAAGTTCTAAATTTAACCACCATGGAGCGTATCTGACAACAACCGCGGTTCGGCGTCCATCACTTGGATTTTCAGCATTGGAATGCCAAATACGACTATCCATGATAAGCACACTACCGGCACTTCCAGTAGCTTGCAGTTCACCTTCAAGTGGGTTACGATCTCCGATACCATCCTCTTTACCTCGAGGATTTCGAAGGTCTACATGAGATTTCGGAACGATCCATGTACCCCCATTTTCGGTTGTGAAGTCAGTTAGCATCCAAAGTGTGGTTATACCAATTACAGCAGTTGGAAAGGGTTGTGTAATGTGCCATTTTTGGTTCAAGTCATACGGAAAATCGGAATGATATGCACGTACTAATTGATAATGAGGAGGACGAATTTTATATTCAGTTTGAGAGATACGCACCTGGGGTCCGAGTAATTCACGGATAACAGCGAGGAGTCGTTCATTCGCAAGATGTTCAGCGAATCCAGGCATAAAACTAATAACATTACGTGTCCAATGTCCGTTATCTTTACTGAATGCACTATAGTCTGCTTCTGAGGTTTCTACCTCCTCACGAACTGAATCAACAACATCTGATGGAATTACATCATCCAATACACAATAGCCTTCTTCACGCAACTGTGATACATAAGGATTAATGGCATCTGATACAGTGTCTGTACTCATATTCTGCTCCTATGAAATTGGAAAGGAAATAACAATTCATATCTAATATATGTCATTTGTAAAATGAAAGTTCAAGAACGATTTTTGTTATGACGAATCGCAGTCTTAATAAGTGGTGTTAAACGCATGATTTTACCGAGTGAACCGTTTATACCTATCTCGCGTGAAGTGATTGCTCCCATCACATTGAGTTCACCGGTCCAAAGTTGATGAGCAATATCACCACTCATACTTAACTCTACATCCGGCGTAACGTCAGGTGATAACTCACGGGAGATAGTATAACCACCATCCGCTACATTTAATATAATTTCACAGTCCGGTACTGTGTAATTGAATTTTACACACAATTTTAATGTCTTAAGTGCTTGCTGTGCTTCAGGTAAAGATGAAATTTCATCAAACAATTCACTTATATAATCGTAAAGTTGGTCAGGTGTTTTAAATAATGCCATAGTTTGCGATATAGCATATATGATAATATATTGGAGGTCAAATAAAAAATGTATACAAATGCATTTGAAAATTATACATACGGGTTAGAACATTATCCAGAGTTATACAATAAAGGTCAGATAATAAGAGATCTTAAGAAATGGTATGGTCCAGATTCATTTCGATATAAATCCCCTATAGGACATATTGATATTATAGCAAGACAACCTTCTCAATACGATTTGCATTTAACACATCTGTTTTTTAACGACGATACTACATTCTATGAACCACCAACTACTCCTGGTAACCAAGTTCTCCAACAAACAAAGGAGATGTTGGATAGATATTTTTCAGGTAAACCTGTTGATTTTCGTGAAATACCTGTTAAGATAGACTGGGGTACATATTTTCAGGATTGGGTCTGGGAAGCAATTCGCGAAATTCCTTATGGTGAAGTGCGCAGCTACAAATGGATTGCAAATAAGATAGGTAGACAAAAGTCTTATCGCGCAGTTGGAAATGCTACTGGAAAGAATCCTATTTCTATTGTCATTCCGTGCCATCGTGTCATTGGAAGTAATCGAAGTTTAGGAGGTTACGGTGGAGGGATTGAACGTAAAAAAATTTTACTGTCCATTGAGAAATATCCGATTACAACACTGAAACAACCGAAAAAGGGTGCATAATTGTGGAGAATAGGAAGTTCAAAGGAAAATCAACTGTGGCAATACATGCAGGTGAAGAAACACATACATCTACTCAGGATAGTCAATCTGGAAAAACTGGTATCCCTCTGTTACCTCCAATCTATCAAAACAGTACATTCCAATTTAATAATGCTGAAGAATGTGCTTCTGCATTTAAAGATGAAGATAGTGGATATGTGTATACACGTTGGGGTAATCCTACACAGGATGTATTAGAAAAGAAAATCGCAACATTGGAGGGTGGAGAAGCAGCATTGGCAGCCGCTTCTGGTATGGGTGCTATCAGTTCTGCTTTACTCACAGCCTTATCTGATGGTGGACATGTTGTGGCGATGGAGACCCTGTATTCTGCTACATTTAACATCCTAAATGAAGAACTGCCACGGATGGGGATCGAAACAACCTTTGTTGATGCAACGGATTTAAACCTCGTTGAAGATGCTATTCGTCCAGATACGAAGGTCATTTATCTTGAGAGTCCTACAAATCCATTACTAAAATTGGTTGACCTGTCTGCATGTGCTGAGATAGCCAAAAGGCATAATATCACTACGATTATTGATAACACATTTGCCACCCCATGCAGTCAACAACCAATTTCAATGGGTATAGATGTAGTACTTCATAGTATCACGAAATACTTGAGTGGTAATGGTGCAGTTGTTGCGGGTGCAATTGTAGGGAAGAAGGATTTTATTGTAAGAGTAAAACAAGGAGCCTTACGAAATTTTGGAGCGGTGATTAGTCCATTTAATGCGTGGTTAACACTTCTCGGTATTCCTACATTACCACTTCGCTTTTCCCGTCACTGTGAGAATGCTTCAACTATCGCTGCATTCCTTGAATCACATCCTGCAATAGCCTGGGTTCGTTATCCTGGATTAGCAAGTCATCCACAACATCATCTTGCAAAACGTCAGATGAATGGGTTTGGAGGAATGATTACAATGGAATTGAAAGGTGGACGGGCAGCAGGTGAAACGTTAGTAAATAAACTACAATTGTGTTCACTTGCTGTTAGTTTAGGGGATGTACGTACTTTAGTCTGTCATCCAGCATCAACAACACATTCCCATGTACCAAGTGAAGTTAGACAACGCACAGGAATTACGGATGGTTTGGTAAGGTTTTCTATTGGTTTGGAAGATGTAGAAGATATTATCGCTGACCTTGATCAAGGATTAGAGTGTCTACTCACTTAGGTGTAAATCTAATTCTCTTCCTCACCTAAATTATCAACTCTTAAATCGCGTATATAATTTTCAGTAATTTTCCGTGAATGATGTGCAGGATTTTGATGAAGTTCAGGATAATCTTTCAACAGTTTTTCGTATGCATCAACCGCTTGTGTAATATCCCCTGTTTCCTCATAAATCCTACCTACATGATATTGTGCCGATAGACGATTATCATAGTTGTGTGAGGGATCATCAGCAAATTCTTGATATGTAGCAATTGCCAGTGCAGGATCTTTGTTGGCTTCAGCAAGTTGAGCAATATAGAATTTCGTAGTTGTTGTATTCTTATTATCTGGGTAATCCTCAACGGCATTTTCAAGTAGAGAAATGGCATTATCATAATCTTCAAGATTCGCATACGCCCACCCTATATAAAAATGTGCGTCTTTTCCATACTCTGTATCAGGATAGATGTCAATGACTTTCTGGTATTCTCTTGCTGCTTCTTCGAATTTTCCTTCAGCAAAGTAGGCTTGTGCAATTGAGAAATTTGCTACTGGTGAATGTACAGGATCTCCTGAATCAACAATATTGGTGAATTCAATTCGGGCATTTTCGTAATCGTGTTGCTCAAGATAAATTGACCCAATCTGGAATAGAATCTTATAGATTATAGGATTATTTCCGGATTCAATTTTTAGATTCTCAAGTTCACTGAGTGCAATATTCAAATCTCCTCTCCCGTAATAG
The DNA here is from genome assembly GCA_965205025.1 of Candidatus Poribacteria bacterium. GTDB lineage: Bacteria > Poribacteria > WGA-4E > WGA-4E > WGA-3G > MSPOR6. The sequence continues at coordinate 55,958 of CBDBFU010000028.1, read as the reverse complement.
CACATTGCAGCATTATATTGTGCATCAGCTTCAAGTATACTTCCCGGATAAGTTGCGATTAATTGATTGAAAAGGGCAAGGGCTCTATCATAATAAGCTGAAATAGATTCAAGGGTTCCAGTCTTTTTCAATTCTTCCGCTATCTCATAAGTTGCTGTTGCAATAGCATACATTGAATCATCCGCAAATTCACTATCTGGATACTCTCTTATCAACCGACGAAGCAGGGCAAATCCTTCCTCATCAGTACGTGGAAGAGATCCAAGGAGATGGAGCGCATCATCTGCCCAACGACTGTCTGGATAATTTTCAAATACAGCACGACAAGCAGCACGCACCTGACGTAGTCGTTTTGTATCCGGATCATCGTGTGTCACAGTTGGCGTATTTATTTCCCGTACTTTTCCCCAGGCTTTATCTGCATTTTGGTAATACTTCGCGTAATTATTAAATGGACTTGTAATTCTACCGAGCCAAAAACCTAATGCAATTGCAACAATAACACAGATTTCCGCGATTATCAGCTTTTTCACTCTTTTCTCCTTTGCACTATGAAATCAAAATATCAACCTAATTGTAAAGACGCACCTTTAAGATGTCAAGTTGAAATAATAGGATCAATTTCACTACCATATAAAATCAATTTACGGTATATTTGTTAACTCCCAATGTCTCTATATGAGCAATTTATATGCCAACTCTAACTGTATGAATATAGGAATCCCTTTTCCAAAATATCTGTAAATTGCACACAAATGTGCATACTAAATTCCTGATTGCACGATATAGGGCATTCATATAAAATTAATTCTCGGTAGAAGGAACTCCTATCCAGGATTCTTTATGGATGAATTTATCAGTGAAAAATAAACCTATTGGTGTTATACTCATTACTATTATTCCTACAATTAAATTGAACACAATTGTCTATATTTTGGTCAAAAGTCACCTAATCATAACTTAAGTTCGGCATAAACAATATTAGACATCTGTACTGGAGAATATTCAACTGGAGCAAGTCCACAACTTATCCGTGTGTTAGACGTAATCAATACAGAACTAACGATACCGACATTACGATGTCTCCTCACACCAGCGGTGTGATATGTCTATAAAAATAAGAGGCAGAGAGTGCCGCACTCCAGCGGAGTGCTATCACCAAACTATCAGGAAAAAAGAGAAAACCTTGAAAACACGACATGAGACCGACAGAAACTGTCAAAACTATAGTTGCACATTACTAAAGATCTTTAAAATTATAGGAAGAAAAGAACATAATGAACATAACACCTACAATACTTACTGCTGTCACTGCCATTTCTACATTAATAAATACAGGGTTACCAACAGATACCGTTACAATTAGAACACCAGTCGAACCGCCAGAGATGATTCGTAAGAAGTTTGAATTGTCATCTTTCTACAAACAGTGGATTGATGTAGAGGGTTTCCCCGTTGTCGCATCAGAAAAAGCGAATCCGCAGGCTGTACAAGAGGCTGCATGGCTCATTCGACGTATGATTGGTCATCGTCCTGATATTCTCAAAGCATTAGCAAATAACAACGTTCGATTTTCTGTCATGGCATATAACGAGATGACAACTGATATTCCTGAACATAGCGATCTACACCCCGATTTCTATTGGGACAGGAGAGCACGCGGTCTCGGTGCCACTGCTTCGCGTCCATCAACGAGTTGTGGGGAAGAGAATCTGCTAAATTATGATGGTGATCCTTATCTCACAGAGAATATACTTATCCATGAATTTAGCCACGCAATACACCAAATGGGATTGAGTAGTGTTGATCCAGATTTCGATAGTCGACTGAAGTTATTGTATGAAGCAGCAATGGAAAAAGGATTGTGGAAGGGGACTTATGCCTCAACGAACAAGGAAGAGTATTGGGCAGAAGGCACGCAGTCTTGGTTTGACACCAATCGAGAAAACGACGCACAACACAATCATGTTAGTAAACGACATATTTTAAAGGACTATGATCCAGGTCTCGCAGCACTACTCACTGAAATCTTTGGAGATACGGAGTGGCGATATACACAAGCTATAACACGTACACATTTGCCTCATTTAAAAGAACTCCACCCGGATGAATCACCACAGTTTGAATGGCCCCCCGATCTGTCAGCAGAATATGATAAATTGTTTGATCCAAACGGGAACGGTGGCGAAAAATGGATTGATTTAAAACGACACAACCCTGATGTTTTATCACAACTTGAATCTGAGGATGGGGACAGCAGTTCAATTTTGTTTGTGAATGTAACCGATTCAGAAATCTCATACTATTGGATTGACGCCGAGGGTAATGAGAATTACCGGGGACGTGTTGCTGCCAATGCGTTTAGCGTCCAATGGAGTCATGCAGGTCATATCTGGTTAGTAAAAGATAGTGCTGATAACAACATCGCAGTATTTCAAGGTCAAGATAAAACCGGTAGAGCACTGATAGCGTATTAATGTGAAGGAATCCCTGACCAATCAATTGATCATATTTGTTCGGATTTAGCATTTCTATTTTCTGGAAAAACTGATAGAATTTTGAATAGCCCCAGCGGGGCGAAAGGTGTATACTTAATTTGACACATCTGTCGTGTTTCCCCGATGAATTCCATACCAGGAATGTCATTCATACGTTGATTCCTTGATTTGACGGATTCGGTGTTGATTTATCGCACGATACTTAATATTACTTATACTCATCTCACGTTAAATACAATATAAATATAGAGAGGACTCATGAAAAAGATATTATTTCAAACATCCATATTAATTATCGCTCTCTCCTTTATCACCCCACTGTTCGCACAAAACGGAGATAGCGTTCTGCAAAAAGTGATAGACAGAGGACGTCTAATATGTGGTGTCAATAAAGAACTTCCCGGTTTCGGATACCTCAGTCAAGATGGTAGATGGGAAGGATTTGATGTAGATTACGGTAGAGCAATTGCCGCAGCCGTCTTTGGTGATCCTGATAAAGTCGAATTTCGTCCCCTAAAAGGTGCAGATCGTTTCCCAGCGTTACAAACAGGGGAGATTGATGTCCTAATTCGTAACACAACCTGGACACTTACACGCGATACAGCTAATGGCGTTGACTTTTGTCCACCTACTTTTTACGATGGTCAAGGGTTCATGCTACGGAAAGCACTCGGAATTACCTCCCTAAAGGAATTGGAAGGTGCAACTTTCGGTGTTACCGCAGGCAGTACAACCGAGTTGAATTTAGCCGATACAGTACGGGCAATCGGAATTGATGTTGAAGCCATCGTTTATGAAGAAACAGAAACCCTATACCAGAGTTATGACCATGGACGCTGTGATGTTGTGACCAGTGATAAATCCCAACTACTTTCCCGTCGGCAATCCTTAAAAAATCCTGATGAACATATTATATTGGATATAACCGTATCTAAAGAACCCTTAGGACCAGTAACCATTCACGGAGATAACCAGTGGAACGACATTGTAAGTTGGGTTGTATATGCAACTTTCTTTGCAGAAGAGTATGGAATTTCACAGGAAAATGTCGAGACCTTCAAATCTGGAAATCCTGAGATTAAACGGTTTCTTGGAGAGACAGAGGGTATGGGTGAAAAACTCGGATTACCGAATGACTGGGCGCGTCAAGTCATCGCTAACGTAGGAAATTACGGTGAAATCTTTGATCGTAATCTCACACCCCTTGGACTCCCTCGCGGTGTAAACAAACCGTGGTCCCAGGGCGGTTTGCTATATGCTATGCCGTTCCGGTAGAATCAGTTTCTGTTTTATAATAAACTATGTATTTTGTTGGTTTGTGTTGTGTCTGAATCACGGATAGGAGGGAGTACGCAGAGGACGCCGAAAAGAAGGTTTAAGGTTCTTTAGTTGGATCAGAGAACACAGGAGATGAATCGGGAATCCAAATCAAGAGTATGAATTCCATTTGTATTCCTTGAGTATCCTCATACAGAGGAGAGGTACGATTGGTAACATCATCTAATCTTAAAACTAAATAGCCTTGTCAAGTTGATTTTTAATTGACATTTTATATATAAAAGTGTATAACCTTATGTGCATGTTCACTTTATATTCATTAGGATGATAAATTTAGGAGATTAAAATGTCTAAGCAACGTCTTACTTATGAAGAAATGATTAGGAAATTTCCCAATAAGTGGTTGTTTATTGTTGATTGTGAAATCAGTCCAAAAACTACAGAACTTATATCCGGTGTAGTGTTTGCTAATAAAAAACATCGTCGAGATATAGACAATATATCAAGTAAATATAAAGGTAAAGCTGCGATACGTTTTACCGGTGAAATCCCTAAAGACAGAATGTATCTATTATAATGGACAGTCTAAGTTTTAGTATTCCTAATAATGGACTAATCAAAATAGACATTACAATTTATAGTTTTAATGACAAAGATTTAAGAAGTGTGAATTTAGTGCTTGACACTGGAGCTTCAGTAACTTCAATAAATTCCAAAGTCTTATCACATTTAGGTTATGATATATCAAATCCTAAAGATAAAGTTGAATTTCTTACTGCTGGTGGATATGTAGAAAATGGGTTTATAGAACTCAGTAGGTTAACTGTGTTTGGAAAAGAATTCGAAAACATCAATGTAGGTGTGATAGATTTTCCTGAAGATGAGTATATTGATGGATTACTTGGAATAGACATACTTTCTAATTTTGATATATCAATCAAATACTCTAATAGAAAAATCAATATCAAACCTATTGAAAATCAGCTTACCTTGATTACACCTTGATTTTCATAAGTAGGTTTATAAACTTATCTTAATATCATAACATGCTACTCATAATTTAAACATTAAACCCTACAGGTAAGCTTGTAGGGTTTAATGTTGTTTCACCACTCTTTTAGCTGTCTTCTTATCAATAGCGAAACTACCTCTTCATAGAAAGGAAATAAATGGCGAATTACCAAGAACTGGCAAATCTCGTTTGGAATGTAGCAGACGACGTTCTCAGAGGACTATTCAAACCACATGAATATGGCGACATCACCCTCCCATTTCTGGTGCTACGCCGATTGGACTGCATCTTAGAAGAGGACGATCGGAAAGAGAAAGCAATCGAAGCTTACAACAAGTACAACCAAAATGTACCCGATGATAGATTATCACCCATAATTCTGAATACCATAAAAACCAAATTCTACAACACTTCTCAATATGACCTTTCTCGACTAAAAGGTGATCCCAACAACATCCGTCTAAACTTTGAAAACTACATCAATGGATTCAGTCAGGAAGTTCGAGACATCATAGATAATTTCAATCTTGATGGGTTTATCGAAAGACTACACAACAACAACCGTCTATATCTGTTTTGTGACAAGTTCACCGAAGTCGATTTACATCCCAAGCAAGTAGATAACCACACTATGGGACAAATCTTTGAGGAACTGCTACGACGCTTCTCAGAAATGTCCAACGAAACCAGTGGGGAACACTACACACCGCGGGATGTTGTCCGACTATTAGTTTCACTCCTTTTCGCGGAACACACAGACGATCTAAAAGGACAAGGTATTGTTCGTAGTATTTTCGATCCATGTTGTGGAACAGGTGGGATGCTGACTATTGGTAAGGAGTATTTCAAAAAACATATAAATCCAGATGCCACCATTCGTTTATTAGGTCAAGAACTGAACGCACAAAGTTATGCAACTTGTAAGTCTGACATGCTCATTACAGAAGAAGATCCTGATAATATACGCCTCGGTTCCAGCCTCTCTGATGACCAATTTCAAGGACAACGGTTCGATTACATGATTACCAATCCACCCTTCGGTGTCAGTTGGAAATCGGACGAAGCCGTAGTGAAAACAGAAGCAGAAAATCCTCAAGGTAGATTCTCAGCAGGTACACCACGTTCCTCTGATGGTGCACTTCTATTTTTGCAACACATGCTCTCAAAGATGGGAGAAAAGGGAAGTCGTGTTGGAATCGTCTTTAACGGTTCACCCCTCTTCACAGGTGATGCTGGCAGCGGTGAAAGTGAAATACGACGATGGATCATCGAAAACGACTGGCTGGAGTGTATTATTGCGTTACCCGAAAAGCTTTTCTTTAATACCAGTATCGCAACCTACATCTGGATTTTAACAAATCGAAAATCTGCGGAACGCGAAGGTAAAATACAACTCATAAATGCAGTTGAATTCTATGATGGTATGAAAAGGAATCTCGGAGACAAGAACGCCATAATCACTGAAAACCATATTGCACAGATAATCGAATTATACACGAATTTTGAAGAAACCGACCACTGCAAAATCTTCTCAAATGACTATTTTGGATATACGAAGGTCACCATTGAGAGACCACTCATAGACGAAGAAACAGGGGATATTCTCACTGACAAGAAAGGAAATCCGAAACCAGATACTAAACTGCGCGACTATGAACGTGTACCCCTTTCCGATGATATAAACGAATACTACCAAAGAGAAGTGAAACCACATGTTCCCGATAGTTGGATGGACAGGAAGAAGGATAAGGTTGGTTATGAAATCAATTTCAACAAGTATTTCTATCAATACACACCCCTGCGATCCCTAAAGGAAATCACGGACGAATTGTTAGCACTGGAACAGAAAAGTGAAGGATTGCTGAATGAGGTGTTGGATTTATGATTACCGACTACTATCTATTCCGAATTCACATTAAATTCCGCTGTTCAATACCATAAAACTTTGAATCCTGCAGCTTAATCCTGTACAATAAACATTAATATAATCCTTCCTACAGAGGTATTAGATGAAAAAATCAAAACTTGTCGTTGGACACCTCATGAATGATCAATTACTCGTAAAATCTGTTACTACCTCAAAGTCCTTTGATTGGCTTAAATGGTTAGAGACAGAGGAACTTGTAGAATTTTTTGCTGAATTGTTCAAGCTGCTAACACGAATCTCAGAAGGCAAAAAAGACGCTGAACTACTTTCAATTTTTCTCACTGAATGGCGCGAAACTGCATTGATTAATTCTGAACCAGATGTCTTAGCAGATATTGTTGAAGCACAGCAGGAATTAGACTCTGGCGGCGGCAAGGAATGGACACAGATCAAACAGGAAATTGGACTGTGAATTCCAGACTATATACGCTTGCTCCACTTCCAAGAAAGGTGGAAAATTTTATCAGAAGGTTAGACAAAGAAACACAAGTGCGAATCAGTACTGCAATTGAGTACATCCTTAGATCTCCGTTTCGGCACGAAAATCCTACAACCATCAAACCACTACATGGGAAGAAAAAAGGACTTTATCGTTATCGGATAGGGCATCTCCGTTTCATTTATCAAGTCGACAAAGTAGAACAAATAATCCACATTGTACAAATAGACAATCGTGGTGATATTTATTAAGCATGTCTTATGTTAGTTACCATTTGGTATGTTGACATTTCACATGTTCGTCTCGTCTGAGTCTATATTCAGCAAATTTTTCCATACCAAAGACCTTAAGGTAGGAGGAAACTCCGATTCCCGACTACAAACGTGTCGTTATTCGGAGATCGCTCCTACAGAAAGCGAAATTATGATTACTGAACTCAGAGCACAAAACTTCAAATCATGGCAAGATACAAAAACGCTCCAATTCGCGCCTTTAACAGGTTTATTCGGTGCGAATAGCTCAGGTAAAACCAGTATTTTACAAATTCTGCTGATGCTCATGCAGACTTCTGAATCACCAGACCGTAACCGTGTGTTACACTTAGGTGATGACAGGGCACTTGTTGACTTTGGCACATTCCAAGATCTACTTTATACACATAATACGGATCTAACCCTACAGTTAGAGTTATCATGGAAACCATCCAAACCCTTGTCTCTGCAAAGATCTCTTTTTCCAACTAACGAACTCACTTTCCACACAGAGATTCGTGAAGAAAATGACCGTATCCAAGTCGAACATTTCCATTACGCAACTGATGCCTACAAATTTGGGATGAAAAGAGAAGAAAATAATAAGAAAAATGGTAGAAATCAGTATGAACTCATTCATGATGGATTTAAGGCTATTCGACACCAAGGAAGACCATTGGATTTACCACCACCTGTGAAATGTTATGGATTTCCCGTTGAAGTCGGTGGGAATTATCAAAACCTCGGTTTCCTTTCAGATTTTGTGCTTGCCTTTGAAAATCTATTTTCAGATATAACATACCTCGGTCCACTACGGGAATATCCACGACGGAGTTATATCTGGTCAGGTGAACGACCACAAGATGTAGGTATCAGTGGAGAAGAAGCAATCCCAGCTCTGCTTGCTGCACGAGCAGAAGGTTTAACTTCTCCTCGACTTGTCAATGTAAAACGTTCTCATAAACCCATTGAATACCGTATATTAGAATGGTTACAAAAAATGGAATTAATTGATTCGTTTTCACTTGAACCGATCGCTGAAAATCGGAAAGATTATGAATTCCGAGTAAAAAAGAGTCGAAACAGTTCTGAAGTGTTAATTACCGATGTTGGCTTTGGTGTATCTCAACTGCTACCCGTTCTTGTCCTATGCTACTATGTACCAGAAAATACGACCATTATCCTTGAACAACCAGAGATACACTTACATCCAAAAGTACAATCAGATTTAGCAGATGTCCTCATTGATGTGGTAAAAAATCGAAACGTACAGATCATTTTGGAAAGCCACAGTGCACTCCTACTGCACAGATTACAACGTCGTATTGCAGAAGAGCAAATTGATCCAGAGGATACAGCCCTCTATTTTTGCCAAATCAACGACGGAACATCCGAAATTGAAAGACTGAAGGTTGATGAATACGGTAATATACTGAATTGGCCACAAGACTTCTTTGGGGATGATATAGGAGATTTGATAGAAAAAACGAGAGTTGAAATGCGGCGACGGAAAGTGATGGCTTCAATGAATGTCATTATAGATACAAACGTTGCAGTTGTTGCCAACGGTAAATCGTCCCAAGCATCTGGTAATTGTATTGATACATGTATCAATCGGCTATCAAGCATTATGCGTGGTGAAGAGAAATTGGTTCTTGATGATAAATGGAAAATACTCGCTGAATACTTACGAAATCTTCGCACCAGTGGAGAACCGGGAGCAGGTGATAGATTTCTCTTATGGCTTTTGAGAAACAAGGATACACAGTGCGACTTGGTCTCGATTTCACCTATTAACGGTTCAGATAACGAGTTTGAGGAGTTCCCAGACGATCCTGCGTTGGATGACTTTGATCCAGATGATCGTAAATTCATCGCAGTCGCATGTGCACATAAAGAAAATCCACCTATTTTGCAAGCAGTAGATAGTCGGTGGTTAGATTTCCAAAATGCATTGCAACAGAACGGTGTGACAGTCGATTTTATTTGTAAAGATGATATACAACTATTGCATCAAAGCACTTGACCAGAAAAGTGATGGTTTGCTGAACGAGGTGTTAGCTTGTATTCGACAGGTGTTTTTCTTTGAATAAATATAGTAGGTTGTTGTATAATTCAAGAAGGTAAGATGACCAAACCTTATAAAAAGGTGAGTTTATGCACATTGATAATGTTGAAGACATTAAACATAGACCTAAAACTATATATTCAGATCTTCGTATTCAGCAAGATGAAATCTCAAGACAATTTCATGTTTTGAAGGAATGGAAAGAAATCTGGAATGAGTATGGATTTGATAGACCTAATGATTTAACTATATCTCATGCAGAAACTGTGATAGAAAAATTATTAGACATAATCATTTCTGCTGACTATACGTTTATTACTCCCATCATTTCTACTGATGGTAATGGTCATGTAACAGCAATTATGGTATAACCAAAAACGTCAATTACATTTTAAAATCGGAGAAATTGAGGTAGAATATTTTAAAGTTTGGGGACCAAATATTAACACAGAAATGGAAGTCAATTTTCTAAAATCTGAGCATTATATTGAGCTCTGGGAATGGCTAATTAATGAATAATCAAGATAATGTTCGAGATGATGAAAGTGTATATAGAAGGATTCCAGCAGAATTAGAAGGTATCGCCTATTCAGTTATGAATGGGCAATTCAGAATTCTTCCTGGTGCTTTCTGGGATAGATATTTAACGCCTTCTGTATATCGGGCGGAATTAATAAATCACAATACTCAGTTACCTCAAGATAAAGTAGAAAACGGAATTGTTGAAATAATAACTATACAAATTCGTCAAATAGGAAATGTGGTAACTAAACACGAAGGAAAAGTTATCGAAGAACATACAGTGGATGTTATAGCGGATCCTATTGTTGACATTAATTCTACTCTATTGGATTCTGCCCATGCAATAATTGTTGTAAATCCAAATTACTTTGGTTCAAAAAGCAAACAAAAGAATGCATTTGATTTGTTAACAATAGCATTATCTACACTTGCCAATGAGAATGGATGGACAATAGAACCGACTCCACCATGATCTAATAGTATCCATTGATAAAGAGATTCTATAAACAAGGTATATGTCAAATTGTTACATGTGTATCGTTAAATCCACTATATAACACCTAAGTAAATTGTCGGGCGTGTGGCTTACTCCAGTATACACGCCCATATTTTTTATATGGAACGATTCAGAACATGGCATGAAATTTTAATGGAACGGCTTTCTGATCCAGAAGATGTTATCGGATACCTTTCAAACATTCTTAAATAAATTTCTAAAAATATGAAGAAAACACCTACCTCTAACAACTAACATATATATCACAAAAACGTAAAAACAAATTCATAATATTTCTCAAAATGAAAATAAATTACGGGTTAGATCACAAACAAAAACTAATAACTAAAAACAAATGACAATCTATAAAAACGATCCTAATTACAAAGTTTCATATACGTCAAAAAAGCATACCTTTTTAACCGTAGAGAACACCAAAATCCGCAAGAACAACAAAAACACAAAACTACATTTTTTCGAAATTCTTATAAAATCAATTCAAAGTGCCGTAAACGCAGTCTATGACAGGCGTTACAGGGATAATATGTACCAATTTCAATGTCACACCGTGTGACAAAAAGTGTAACTTTTTTCATTTTTTCGAGACATAGAGAAATGCAACAACACGATCAACTGTCTCAGAATTTAGGATTAAAAGTCTGTTTTTAGGATTAATTTTTTGTCTGTATATTAGGATTAAATATCTGATTTTACACCTTTTTAACAACCAGAAGAATCTGTGATTGAAGAGAATTCTCAAGACCAATATAAACAAAGTCTAACAATGTAATGAAGTTATACCATTTTCAATTGAAATATCTACATTACGATTTTCATCTAAATAGGATTAATTAGTTGTAAAAATTCCAGTCCCGTAGGGACGGAATGTCTATAGAAAAAGGGGAATATCTTATATATTGAGTCCCGGGGAATAACTTATGTCATTCATACCGTTGATTCCTTGATTTGGTAGGGACGGAATGTTTATAGAAAACGTGCTTATCCACTATTTTGAGTTCCGTAGGGACGAAATGTCTATAGAAAACGTGTTTATCCATTATCTTGAGTCCCGTAGGGACGGAATGTCTATAGAAAACGGATCAATTAACCGAATGAGTCCCGTAGGGACGGAATGTTTATAGAATTTCTTTGTAAACTAATTAAGTAAAAATTGGTATTACAATCTACCGATCTAATATGTGAAACTTGTGTAATCAGCATAATCCGCGATGTAGATAAAGAGATGATGGAATTATGAGAAAATATCCAGAATATAAAGACAGCGGTGTGGAGTGGATTGGGGAAATACCAGTACATTGGGATGTGATAAATACAAAATATCTATTTCAGTTAATCACAGAACAAGCTCCCAAAGACAATGATTTTGAACTCTTATCAATATATACAAATATTGGTGTTAAACCAAGAAAAGAGTTAGAAGAGAGAGGAAACAAAGCTACTACAACGGATGGTTATTGGTTAGTAAAAAAAGGAGATTTCATTGTCAATAAACTTCTTGCCTGGATGGGTGCGATTGGTTTATCTAATTACGAGGGTGTTACAAGTCCGGCATACGATATTCTGAGAAAGAGCCGTCCCTTAAATGAACATTTCTACGAGTATCTGTTTCGATGCGGTCTCTATTTTACGGAATTTAAAAAGCGTTCAAGAGGTATTTTAGAAGTCAGATTAAGATTATATTTTGATCAATTTGGTCAAATCCCTTTAGTTTTTCCACCAATTTATGAACAAGATGAAATCGCCAACTTCCTCGACCAAAAAACCGAGCAAATCGACGAACTCATCCGCATCAAAGAACGAAAGATAGAACTCCTACAAGAACAACGCACAGCACTCATAAATCATGCAGTGACAAAAGGACTTAACCCACATGTGGAGATGAAACCATCAAGTGTGGAATGGATTGGGGATATCCCAGCACATTGGACCATTACAAGATTGAAGTATGTCTCCAATATTCCAGTGACATATGGTCTTAATATTGAGGCAGATAGATATATCACAGAAGGGATCAGATTGATCAGAATCACTGATATTGGTGAAGGTGGAAGTCTTGCACAGAAAGGAGTTTATCTATCAGAAGATTATGTTCCTCAAGAACAGATGCTCAATAGTTATGATTTGCTTTTGTCTCGTAGTGGAGCAACAGTGGGAAAATCTTATCTGCATCTTGAAACAGGAAAATATACCAGTGCGGGTTATCTCGTTAGATTTAACTTTGATGATTATTGGACATCGAAATTTATCTACTACGTAACACTATCACATTTTTATAGAAATTGGCTTGAGCAGCAGGTAATCATCTCAACAATCCAGAATGTTAATGGTGAAAAGTATTCAAATTTTCGTCTCCCTATTCCTTTGCCCCAAGAGCTGAAACAAATCGTTAACTTCCTTGACCAGAAAAACAAACAGATTGACGAACTCATTACCACAGAACACCGTAAAATAGAACTCCTAAAAGAATACCGACAATCCCTTATCTCAGAAGCAGTAACAGGCAAAATTGATGTCCGAACCGAGGTTTAGATCCTATTTTTTGTTTTCTGATTTGGCGTGCGATACTGCTATACATATCGCGTTGATTTTTTCGGTATTTCTATGCTATACTTTGTAAAATGTTTTTCTTCAACTATTGAAGGAGTTAGAAACGATGGCACAGACAACAGCCGAATTTCTCAGAGAAGAAGGTAAAGCAGAAGGCAGAGAAGAAGGTAGAGCAGAAGGTAAACAAGACGCGGTCCTCAAACTCTTGCAGTTCCGATTTCAAAACGTGCCTGAAACGCTCTCACACAAAATAAGCAATATCCACAACTTATCGCGCCTTGATATGCTCTTAGAGCAAGCGATGAACGCGCAAAGTTTAGATGAAATAGATACGCATTTATGCTTAAACTCTCCCTGAAATGATTGATAGTGTGACGATTCGGAGTCACGTGATCCCCGTGGTCCAGGAACAATCCTTATCTATTTGACGAGGTGTAGACCCGTGCCGACATATACTGAAGAGAATTTTGAAGATCACATAGAAAAACACCTGAATCGGTCAGGTTACAGATCTTCAGATCCTATCAGTTACGACAAATCTCACTGCCTAATGCCACTTGAAATACTACAGTTTATACGGGATACACAGTCCAAAACATATCAGAAATTGGAACGCCAATATGGACAAGATACACCACAGAAACTCCTTGTCCGTATCAGCCAACAAATTGAACAACGTGGTGTATTGGATGTCCTTCGGAACGGCGTTAAGGATAGGGGTTGTAACTTTAAACTAACTTACCTCCTTCCATCAAGTGGGATGAACCCAACCCATCAAGAACTATACAGTCAGAATCGATTCTCGTTAATTCGACAGTTAAGGTATTCACTGCAAAATGGTAATACACTGGATATGGTGTTGTTCCTCAACGGTCTACCGTTAGTTACAATGGAGCTAAAAAACAGTCTCACTGGACAAGTTTTCACTGATGCGGAAAAACAGTATCGGACGGATCGAGATCCAAGAGAAACCTTATTCCAATTCAAACGCTGTCTGGTACACTTTGCAGTCGGGAACGAGAAGGTGTCAATGACAACCCACCTGAAAGGACAAGATACAAGATTCTTTCCCTTTAATAAAGGTATTGAAAATCCCGTGAATCCAAACGGACACAAGACTGCATACCTCTGGGAAGACATACTACAACCCGATAACCTGATGGAGTTAATCCAAAACTTTATCCATGAACAGGAGACCACTGAAAAAGTCTATGATCCGAGAAGTGGTGAGGTGAGAGATGAAAAACGGAAAACACTCATTTTCCCACGATACCATCAACTGGATGTAATTCGCAAATTGAAACAGACAGTTATAACAGATGGTGTTGGCGGTAAATACCTCATTCAACACACAACAGGAAGCGGAAAATCAAACTCCATCGCATGGTTAGCACACCTACTCACACATCTATACCAGAACCCATCAGATAATAATCGCATTTTCGATTCGATTATTGTCGTAACAGACCGACGACTACTGGACAAACAACTGCAGGACACCATTAAACAGGTTGGACAAGTCGACGGTGTTGTCCATGCAGTCGATAAAAACTCCGCACAACTCAGAGAATTTCTTGAATCCGGAAAAAGTATTATCGTCTCAACAATCCAAAAGTTCACTGTAATTGCTCAAACAATAGGTGAACTCGACAGCAAATCATTCGCTGTAATTATAGACGAAGCACACTCATCACAAAGTGGTGAATCTGCGAAGAATCTTAGAGTTTCTCTCTCCCAAGGGATGCAGAACGAAGATCAGGACGACGATGATGATTTAGAGGAAGCATCAGATATTGATGCGAAAATTCTTGAACAGATGCAACAACGCAGAATGCAGGAGCATATCTCATATTTTGGGTTTACCGGTACACCCAAGAATAAGACCTTAGAACTATTTGGAAATAAAGACGATGAGGGTAAATTCATCCCGTTCCACCTCTATTCAATGCGACAAAGTATCAGTGAAGGTTATACCCTTGATGTCCTACAAAACTACACCACATATAAGAGATATTTCCAATTGATCAAAAGTGTGCAGGAAGATAAAGAGTATGAAAAATCACGTACACTTCGCGCACTCACCAACTTTGTAGACCTACAACCCCGCAGTATTGAAGAAAAAACACGTATTATTCTTACACACTTTACTGATCGGACAGAAAAAACAATTGGTGGAAAGGGACGCGCCATGTTGGCAACCCGGTCACGACTTCACTGCGTCAAATACAAAATTGAATTCGATAAGCAGATGCGAGAGATGCAATTACCTTATGAATGTCTGGTAGCATTCAGTGACACTATTCACGATACCGACAGTGATGTGGAATACACTGAAAACAGTATGAACAACTTACCACCAAACACTTCCATTGCCGATGCATTCAAAAGTCCACAATATCGAATTCTCATTGTCGCCAATAAATTCCAAACGGGATTCGATGAACCCATGCTACATACCATGTATGTGGATAAGAAATTGGATGGTCTCCAGTGTGTCCAAACCTTGAGTAGGCTTAATCGTGTTGCCTCTGGTAAGACAGATACATTAGTTATTGATTTTGTGAATGATCCTGATCGTGTGCAGAAAGCATTCCAGGAATACTATCAGATGACTACCCTTGCTGAAGAAACAGACCCGAATCTGTTGTATGACAAACAAAGTCTGCTGGAAAGCTTTGAATTATATGATGACCATACTATCAATGAATTCTGTCAGATTTTTTACGATAGTCAGGAAAAGGAAGCGTTTCAACCGATTCTTGATCCTGTCGTTGAGAAATGGAAAGAATTGGAAAGAGATGCGCGCGAGGAGTTTCGTTCCACATTACAAAGTTATATCAGACTTTACGCTTACATCACACAACTGATTACATACAGCGATATAGATTTAGAAAAACTGTATATCTTTGCACATAGTCTAAATAAGAAACTCCCAAAACGTGAACAAGAAGACTTGGGAGATCTATTATCATCTGTAGATTTAGACTCATTAAGAATACAAAGAACGTATGAGAGTCTACAAATTCCACTTGAACCGGAGGATACCGAGGTAGACGGGATTAGCAGTGGGGTTGGAACAATAAGTGAACCAGAACTTGAATTTCTATCAAATCTCATTAAGTCCTTAAACGACGCACATCAGACAGATTTTACCGATGAAGATAAGGTGGATATTCAAACCATACAACAAAAGGTTAATGAAAACGAGGAACTTCGACAGGTATTCGAAGGAAACAATACAGAAGAAAACAAAAAATATAAGTTTGATGAGGTTTTCGAGGTTATATTATTAGAACTCGTGAATAACAGATTAGAACTCTACAATAAACTTTCTGAACCAGAAATTAATGAATCCATCAAAAAACTCCTCTACGGTGCCTATCGTGACCAAATGTCCACAACCTTACAAACAAGGGATTAGATGTATTTCTCTTCTGTAAAAGTGGATTCCGATTCCCGACAAATTTCACATTCAACACTAAGAACACGTCCATAAGTAAGATTTTATGTATATCTCTTGTGTAAATGTGGTATAATCTTATAAAATACACCTTCTGATTCAGACAACTATAAATAAAAACCAAAAATTATAATGGCACAAAACCCATCAAACATACCATTCTGGCGTGATATCCGTGTATTACGTATTCTTTTCCAAATTCTGTTTCTCGTCGGTGTCATCCTATTAGCAGCATTACTCTACACCAACATGCAGAGAGGGTTAAAGAATCTCAATTTAGAACTTAGCATGGGTTTTATAGAGAATGAAGCAGGATTTCTTATATCTGAAGGTATAGATTATGACCCAGCCGATACATACCTAAAAGCATTTTGGGTTGGTGTCATGAACACAATCCGTGTAAGTCTCATCGGTGTTGTCTGTGCAACACTACTCGGACTGTTTTTTGGTATAGCACGATTATCCAGCAACTGGTTAGTACGCAAAATAGCAACCATCTATGTAGAATGTTTTCGTAATATACCTCTCCTACTCCAAATACTGTTTTGGTACGCTGCCATACTTAGATTACCATTAGTTGAAGAGAGTTTTTCATTTTTTGATTCCATTTACATCAATAACCGGGGTATCTATTTTCCCGCGCTTGAACCCTCCTCAGGTTTTTCAACTTGGATTGCTTTTCTGTGTATAGGATTTATAATAGCAGCAATTCTATATATTGTTCGATGGCGACAACTCAAACAGTTGGACTTACCCGGGTTTCGAGCAAAATGGGCACTCCCAGCATTTGTTATCGTTGCAATTTGTGGATGGTTTCTTACACCAGGAAAACCTTTGACAACAGAAATTCCAATACTCGGCGTCTTCAACTTCAGTGGAGGCGTAAGTCTAACGCCTGAGTTTTCAGCAGTGTTAATAGGTCTCTCAGCATACACAGGTGCATATATCGCAGAGATCGTGAGAAGTGGAATCCAAGCCGTTTCAAAAGGACAACGCGAAGCATCAAGAGCAGTTGGGTTAAATGGAGCACAGACCTTACGCTTAATTGTACTCCCACAAGCAGTTCCGATTATTATTCCTCCCCTCACCAGTCAATACCTAAACCTTGTGAAAAACTCAAGCTTGGCTGTCGCAATGGGTTTTCCTGATATGTTCGCTATTGGGAATACCATATTGTCACAAACTGGACAATCCATCCCTGTTTTCGCTATGGTTATGGTGAGTTATCTAACAATAAGCTTAACCACATCAGCAGTAATGAATTGGTATAATAGTTGGGTGAACCGTAAAGGACGATCATAGACCAAAACTAAAGGACAGAACATCGTGGAATCACAAGAAATGGTACAATCCCCCAAACCCCCAAGAAACGTAAAAGGTCCACGGGAATGGCTACGGGAAAACCTATTTAATACTTGGTATAATGTCATTCTCACACTGGCATCCATTGCATTTATACTATTTGTAGTTTATGGGATATTAACTTGGGCGTTAACAGAAGCAAAATGGAGTGTGATTCCTGCCAACCTTCAACTCATACTAATCGGATCTTACCCCCGTGATCAAATTTGGCGTGTCTGGACTGTAATATATCTATTGAGTGCTCTCTTAGCTATGAGTGCGGGTATATGGGGAGGTATAGTTCGAACGTTTGCTATAATACTTGGCAGTGTTTGGTTATTATGTGCGATTATACCATTTCAACTATCAACCCGTGGTTGGTTTCTGGGAATTGTATTAGCAATCGTCGTCCTCTATTTTTTAACACTGAATAAAAGCAGTTGGTATCGTTGGATAGTTATAGGATGGATACTCTCGTTTCCCATTACAATGATAGTTCTTCGCGGGTTCGGCGAAAATGCTGTTCTCACAAGCAACTGGGGTGGACTGCTACTAACACTTATACTGGCAATAGTTGGAATTATCGCCTCCTTCCCACTTGGGGTGTTCTTAGCTCTCTGTCGTCAGAGTAAACTCCCCGCAGTTCGATGGATTTCAACCACATATATTGAGACGATACGCGGTGTACCGTTGATTACAATACTATTCATGGGGAGTGTCCTAATTCCGATTTTTATGCCAGATATAAATATCGACCAAGTAATCCGTATGATGATCGGTATTACCTTCTTCTCCGCTGCATATATGGCTGAGAATGTCCGTGGAGGACTTCAGGCGATTCCGCGCGGTCAAACTGAAGCAGCACAAGCATTAGGTCTAAACTACCCCAAAACAATGCTCTTTATCGTCTTACCACAAGCACTTCGTTCCGTAATTCCTGCGATTGTTGGACAATTCATATCACTATTTAAGGACACCTCATTAGTGTCAATTATTGGACTCATTGACCTATTAGGGGTAGCGAAAAGTATTACTGCAAATCGGGAATGGTTAGGACTACAAGCGGAGGTATATCTATTAGCCGCCGTCATCTATTTTGTCTTTAGTTATTCAATGTCTTATGTTAGTACGGAAGTTGAAACCTCACTCGGTGTTGGAAATGCATAACACCTAATTTCCATAAGGAAACTATAATGGATAATCAAGAAAACATGGCAAACGATCCAATTATTGTCTGTGAAGATATACATAAATGGTACGACGATTTTCATGTCCTTAAGGGAATTACCACATCTTTCCAAACTGGTGAAAAGGTGGTAATATGTGGTCCCTCAGGTTCCGGAAAATCCACATTTATTCGGACAATCAATCGACTTGAAGAACATCAACAAGGCAGGATTATCGTCGAAGGTATTGAGCTAACCAATGACCTACGGAATATAAATCTCATCCGTCAGGAAGTCGGAATGGTCTTCCAACAATTCAACCTCTTCCCACATTTGACAAACCTACAGAATATTACATTAGGACCAATTCGAGTTAGAAAAATACCCAAACATCAGGCTGAAAAAGAAGCATTGGCTCTCTTAGATAGAATGGATATTGAGGATCAAGCAAATAAATATCCATCAGAAATTTCAGGTGGACAACAGCAACGGGTTGCCATCGCAAGAGCATTAGCTATGGAACCTAAAATCATGCTCTTTGATGAACCTACAAGTGCACTTGATCCTGAAATGATCTCGGAGGTATTGGATGTAATGCGTGAACTCGCACAATCCGGAATGACGATGTTGGTTGTTTCCCATGAGATGGGATTTGCTCGTGAAGTCGCTGATAGAATCCTGTTCTTTGATGAGGGAATGATAATTGAAGACGCTGCACCAGCAGAATTCTTTGATAACCCCAAACATGAACGGACAAAGTTGTTTATATCACAAACCTTACAACATTAATGTCATACCATTTCTGATAATAATTGTCTCTTTAATGTAGCACAAACTTTATGAGGATTAAGTTTTAAATTCGGTAATTCCCATTTTCCCAAACTTGGTAGGTTCGGTTTCCTAACCGAACCGAATTTCTAACACATTACCGAATTATTATTTTAATCCTCATTCAGTTTGTGCATTATTTCAAGGCAGGCTTAACAATCCTTCATGGAATAGTCATTTATAAAAATGGTAAATAAATACAACTATGAAAGACGAATACATTTTTTCAAAAGGTGAACGGGGTAAATTCTATAATCAAGATGCGGTTTTCCAAATACCAATTTACCTTGAAAAAGATGTAGGGGATTTTATACAACATCTTGCGGACGTAAAGGGTAAAGATGTAGGTGAACTTGTGAATGAATTACTACGACACAACATTCAATTAATCCAGCGAGTCCAATAGAATTGCCGTGATTTTGCCTTGTACGGTAATGCAATAAAACTATAGTGAATTTTATCAATACAAAACATACGCACCAATTAGGGGCGAGATCTCCCCATTCGTTAATTGAATATATAGGACTTGGCAAGAATAAAAAACCCATAAAAGCGATTTATCAGATATACTATAAGAAAACGTATGTATCCGTATTCTAAAGTCCCGTAGGGACGGAATGTCTATAGAAAAACAGAACGCATATTCTTGGAGTCCCGTAGGGACGAAATGTCTATATTCTAAAATATACTTATTGATGAAAATAGCCTCATTCCTAACCTTGATAATGTAAACTCATCCGATAGAATTGTAAAATTATACCATACATAATACAGAAAAGAATATAAAATCAATTCTCAATACTACGTTCCATTTAAAATCATAAATTAACAGGTATCACCTTATGCGATTAAAAAATAAAATAGCCATAGTCACAGGAGCTGGACGCGGAATCGGAAAAGCAATAGCAATCCGTTTCGCTGAAGAAGGAGCAAAAATCGTTGTAGATGATGTTAACGATGCAAACGGAACAGAAACGGTTTCCACAATCACCGATACTGGTGGAGAAGCACTATTTGTCAACGCAGATGTCTCCAATTCCACACAAGCAGAAGCACTTATTAACAAAACCGTTGAAACCTACGGAACAATAGACATACTCGTAAACAACGCTATCTGTTCCACCGCCGATGTCCTCAATAACAACTGGGAAGCAAACTTAGCCGTTGCTCTTCAAGGCACAAGTCATTGTAGCAATGCTGTTATACCGATTATGCAACATGCAGGTGGTGGAAACATTGTGAATATCGCATCCGTAAATGGACTCATAGGACTGCAAGGAATTCATGCCTATTCCGCAGCAAAAAGGTGGTGTTATTTCACTGACACGATCAATGGCAGTCGCACACGGAAAAGATAACATAAGGATAAACTGTATATGCCCCGGAACTATACAAACAGAAGTCTGGGAACCCATGATAGAACGCAATCCGAAGATCTTGGACGAAATCACACCCTGGTATCCGTTAGGTCGAATCGGAAAACCTCTTGACATAGCAAATGCAGCCCTATTCCTTGCCTCTGATGAATCAAGTTTTGCAACGGGTGCCATCTTTGTCATTGATGGTGGCTTAACTGCAGGCAATCACCAATTTCCAATTTGAATCTAATGAACAGTCCACACTATTTTTAACTGTAGGATAGGAATCCGATTTTCGATCTTCTCTTCTGTAGGAGGGAATTCCAATTCCCGACTCTTCTGTAGAGAGGGGATTAGGATCTTTTCCATCCCATGGTAAGTGCGGTTTCCTGGGGAATGCCTTATGACATTCATACCGTTGATTCATGGCATTCATACTCGGTGAAGCCAAAAGGCGTTCATACCGTTGATTCCCCTGCCTTAGTATCTGCATTGAAAGAAAATCTTACTGATAAATACCTCTCTTTTCCGTGTAATCCGCGTAATCCGTGTAATCTGTGATTCAGACAACTCAAAACAACCTAAAAACATACGGATTTCAGCTGTAGTGATTTACTTGACTTTTTGGTGTATTGTTATTATCCTCTAATTGTGTTAAGGATTAGAGAACTGTTTATTAAACTCTATCCAATTTTTTAGCCACTTTTCTACTATTCTGACTTAGCAGAATATCAGAAGGAATAATCATGGAAAAACTACACGAAAACCAGTTTGTTGTAAATGAACTGGAGCGTATTCTAAAAGAAGATTATCCATTCTTGGAATATAGTGATCAGGTGTCTAAAAAATTATCAGAAGATTTTTTGGAGCGAGTGAGAAATGATGAACTATATATCCGAGTAAAACCAAAAATGGAGCGGACAGAACGGGATGGAAGTGTTATTGAAGATATATGTGATAGGTTATCTAAAGCGATTAATGTTCCACTTATGTCAGAAGTGTGTCCCCCAGGTCGGTTCTACAAAAGCGGTTCTGAATGTTCTCGGAAAAATTTAGGGACCGAGTGGACTGCATTTCGTTTATACAAAGCAATGATAAATCAAGATCCCAACATTCACGGCGGCGAGCCAGTGTTTATTGGCACTCGTGTGCCGATAAAGTCGCTGATTGATCATCTAAAAGCAGGAGAAAGCCTTGATGACTTTCTTGATGGGTTCACTTCTGTGTCGAGAGAGCAGGCAATCGCCTTTTTAGAGTTCGCATTGGAAACGGTATTTGAGACATTAAACACGATAAAATCGGAAGACAATCCAACATGCGTGTTCTACTTGACGAAAACTTAAACTGGCGATTGATCCGATATTTTGATCCCGATTGCCACGTGACAACTGTAGATCGGCAAGGATGGAAAGGAAAGCGAAATGGCGAACTCCTTGAGCAAGCCGCGGAAACATTTGATGTGTTGGTAACAATGGACAAGAGCATTGAATATCAACATAACATCAGCGAATACGCTATCGGTGTCATTATCATCTCTGCCAGAAGCAATAAACTACAGGATATTCAACCTGTTATGCTGGAAGTGAATCAAGTCATCAGGGACGTACAACACGGACAAGTCATCCATGTGAATACCAATGTGTCGTAACGCGTTGAAACTCACAACAAAAAAGTAATGTGAAAATGATAAATCGGATACAAGACAACTACACCAACTGAAAATATAAACAAACGTGAGTTTGATAATAGGCAAATAAGCTACATTATCCAAAAATATCACTCCCATAGACTCGGTAGGTGCGGTTTCCTAACCGCTGGGAATGTTAAATAGCATTCATACCGTTGATTCGAGTATTAATATCTGATTTATCAAACTCACGTTAAATAAGCAAAAGTAGAAAGAAGATCACAGCAATGCATCCATATTAAAATGTATTCCCACCACGGTTGTAACGGAATAATACAAACATCAAAGGATTTCATGCGATACACACTATCTTTTACATATTTAATCTTCTTTCTAATACTCACACCTATGTTCTTAGGGTGTCAACAGATTCAGAAGGTAATCACCCATGACAAAATAACAACGGACCAAACATGTACCGACAGTAAACGTGTTCTCAACGTAGGTTTCTTTGCCTATTTTGCACCTGTGAGTTACAGTGCCAACGAAGATCCAACTGCTGATGGATTCAACACCCATCAAGGTTATGAAGCAGACCTATTAACAGCCCTTGAAATGATGGAAGATGCCGGTATATCCTTCACTCGGAGTGCCATCGCAGAAATGGCCAGGAATCTGGCTCAAAGCTACCGAACCTGAATATGACATTATCGGCGGTGGAATCACAATCCTTGATTCTCGGACACAAAACGCGGCAGGCAACCCAATCGTTGTCTTTACATCGGGACATATCAAGTTTCGGCAATCGCTTCTCGTCCGTGCCAAGGATGCTGATCGTCTCTCTGACTACAGTTCCCTTACACGTGATGTTCGCGGTCGGTGTGCTTTCCGGTACAACAGGAGAAGCACGCTTACTTGAAATCACAGGTATTGTTGACACCAATGGCGTTCTTCTTCAAGGAACGCACATTGAAACACCACAAGGCACTATTATCGCAGATGGAACAGACAATTATAGGATTACCGCAGCCAATGCTTCTCCAAGTTTAGCAGGCAGAAACCTTCTCTATCCGCCTTCAGAAGATAAGCCACAAGTTATTTATCTGGACGACGAGGCAGGTGAATCAGCATTGCTTGATGCACTCGCTGAAGGCAATATTGATGCCATCGCCAGAGGTGAGACTGGAAACCAAGATGCTGCTTATGCACCCGGATCAACATTCGTTGTCACTGCACGCGATGACCAAATCGAATACGGAGGTTTTACATTCGATCTGAAAGACGCTGAACTTGCCGCCTGTATCAATGAAAGAATCAACTACTTAATCGACGATGGAAAAATCGGTTATGCAGAGTGGTTGCAGGACCGAACGGTATTCATCACCCGCGCAGAGATGTGGAACGCCACAGAACGTTAATACCCCGTCATCTCCCCAATCTTCTCTTCTGCTATAGGATGGATTCCCATCCCCGATCTTTCCCACCTCTTGATTCGATCTTTCTTCTATGGAAAGGAACTCCAATTCCCAACTCTTCTACCCTTTTGAAACACATTCTTGAGTCCCATAGGGACGGAATGTTTATAGCAAAGAGGCTTGCTTCATATTCTTGAGTCCCGGGGAATGCCTAAATGGCATTCATACCCCGGGGAATGCTATAGTAAACTTTAGAATTAATGATACATGTTTATAACTTCATCAATGGTTATATCAGCATTGTATTCTCTGAGACGTTTGATATTCGCAAAGTCGTGTTCAATCGGGTTGTAGTCCGGTGAATAAGGTGGCAAAAACAATACCTCTGCTCCCGATGCTTCTATCAACTCACGCGTCCGAAGCGTCTTGTGGATCTTCGCATTATCAAGAACAACCACGTCTGAGACAGACAGCCGTGGACATAAATAGGCTTCAAGCCACGCATTGAAACACGCAGAATCGCAGCTTCCATCAAACAAACAAGGTGCCGTAAAAGTCGAACCGATACGCGCTGCGACCAGCGTCGTTGTTCGTGTTCTTGTGCCTGAGATCAAACCTAAGACACATTCACCTTTCGGGGCATAGCCATGACGCCTATAACTTTCAGCACGAAAACCGCATTCATCAACATAAACTATCTTTTTACCAGCGGCGTGTTTCTCGGTGAGTGTCTGACGGTAGTCCCTACGTTTCTCATCGCACCGCTCCTTATATCCGATTGTTTTTTTTTCGTGTGATGCCGAGTTTCCGCAACCCATAGGCTATAGAAGACTCTGAAACACCGAAATGTGAGGCGCGTTCGTTTTGCGTCAAGTCTGGGAAATCAGCGACATGTTTTTTCAGTGCTGCCTCGTCAAGCACTCTCATGCTTTTGGGCCCCGGGTTTTTGGGTCGAAAGCGGGTCTTCAGCGGCTAACCATCTATAAATCGTTGAACGATTCAGAGAAAAACGACGGGCAGCTTCGGCTTTTTTCCCGCCAGCTTCAATAAAATCTAAAACGCGTTTGCGTAAATCTGTTGAATATGCCATAATAGACACATTCTATTACAAAATACAAAAAATGTCTCTTTAAATCTGATGGTCACTATAAATAGCATTCATACCGTTGATTCCTTGATTTGGTAGGGACGGAATGTTTATAGAAGTCGTTATCACCAATATCCTAAGCCCCAGTGAATGCCCGGGGAATGCCTAAATGGCATTCATACCGTTGAATCCTTGATTTGGTAGGGACGAAATGTCTATAGAAAACTATGCAACACATAGACTGAGTCCCGTAGGGACGGAATGTTTATAGAAAAACTATGCAACACACAGACTGAGTCCCGTAGGGACGGAATGTTTATAGAATCCCATTAAACTAAATTAGCTTCTCCGTTTTGCAATTAATGTAAACCAATTAAGTAAAATTGGTATAATGTTGTCACGTTTAATCAGTTATGTCCTGTGCCTTAATAAGGTGATTTTTTTAATATACTTGACATTATATTTCAACAGTGTTATTGTATAATATATTACAAGGTATATATAAAAAATACTATAGTTTGAACTATCCTCTTAGGATCATAGAATTAAGTAGCCTTGTCAATACTCTATCTTTATTCTGTAGAAAATGGGATTGATCTTCTACAAATATGATTTATATTGCAATACCATCACAAATTCCCTAATTTAAATTGAATAGTGCCATAGTGATTAAAACCGATTGTTCAGAGAAGCTCCGAGATTTCAGGATTAGAAAAAATTTCAGGTTTTTTTGGAAGACTTTTTATTCCTGTAAGACCAAATTCAACACCAGTCGACTTTATGGGTGGACACAGACTAACTGTCTTTGGGACAACACCGATCAGAATCGAAGGATTCCTACTGAACAAATAGCAACTTAGGTTAAATTATGAAACATCGTCAATTTTTACCGAAGGTATTGCACCTTTTCAATACAAGCTAAGGATATTGACGAATGATTTGTAGTATGAAAGGATAATTTTATGGGAAGTGTTTATATCTTAACGAACAAGGCAATGCCGGGCTTAGTAAAAATCGGTTTTACGGAAACGCAAACTGCACAAGCTCGAGCAGAACAACTATATCATGGCTACAATGATACGGTTGGAACTGGTGTACCACAACCTTTTGAGGTTATTCATGAGGAATTATGTGACAATCCAAAGGAACTTGAAACCTTGATACATCAGGAACTTGCCGAGTTTCGTCCTAACAAAGATCGTGAGTTTTTCACATTTCCAGAACCCTCAGAAGCAATACAAAAACTGAAAGAAGTTCATAAACGTCAACCAACACATGCCAATTGTGTTAGTTCTGATAGTCTTTGGAGAAAGTGGACATCACATTTCTTAACGCGTTTCAAGAAAAAAACTAACACCGAAGAAGAGGAAGAATATGAACGGAACACCTTACCATAGTGCAGATAATGGGTTTGCTTGTGCAGCTGCTGGTAGAGGAATCACTGAAGCACTACAAGACCATCTTAATGTCATTGTCCGTAACGAAGAATTGGAAATAGAAATTAGTGAATCACAGATCCAAAACGAAGTAGATGCTTTATCAGAAGATAAAGAAAGACTTGAACAACAGAAGCTTGACCGACAAGAGTCCTTATCTGCGTTGACACAAGAACTCACTGAGATGGATATGGAGTTATCGGAACTGAATGCCCAATTGGGCAATCCGTTAACTGCAGAAACAACGTTTTCCTCTCCTCGTATTGATGTGTTGAAAAAAGAAATAGAAACGTATGGTTCAGAATTAGCAGAGAAAAAAGTGAATCAGACCAAAATTGAAACGGAGTTAGAAGCACCAACAGAAGTAGAACTAAACGCTGATTCTGGATTGAGTCAGGGTATTTCCAAGAAACCTCTATCCATTTCAGAACGTATTTTGGCAGGTGTACTCACTCTTGTTATTCTTGGACTGGCTTTCTATCTCATTATCTTTTATGCTTCAGTAGGGGACAGAACTTTCACAGAAGGGATTGGAACAACTGCCGAAAAAAGACATATAATCATTCACAGAGCATTTTTTGAGGCATGGAAGTCTCCGAAAAATTGGTTCGTTATTATGTTTCCATCAATTTTCTTAACACTTGCTGTTCTTGTTCATCTTTGTTATGACCATAGAAAATGGTGGATATTTGGTTTTCTCTTAGGTGCAACTTTGGCCATTGATGCAATAATTGCAGTGAAGATCTCCAAGCAGATGCATGAATTTACCAAAGGTGAAGATGTCATTTTCAAATTTGCGGAGAATTGGATAGAAATTTTGTCAGTACTTCTTTTAGGTTTTGGCGTTTCACTATTACTGGGATTTGGTTTGTTCTGGGTTATAAAGCTTTGGAGAGGGGAAAAACCACAACAAGACGAATCTAATCAGTTGGAACAACAAAAAAGATATGAACAGAATGATAGTTTAGTTGAATTAAACGTCCTAACTACCGAGATAGAACAATTAGATATAAAAATGAATGATCTCAAGGATGAGTTGAAAAACTATACTAATCAACTAGAAGACACTGCAAAACAGGAACTTCAAGTAAAAATCGCACGGTTAAACACACAAAAGGAAAATCAACAGAGCCAAATTAACGAATTGAATGAACAGATAGATGCATTCCAAATGGAAATAAACCAGTGTGAATCCGAATTTGAGATTATCCGCAAACGTCATCACAAAAAGGGTGTTGATCTAAAGAAATTAGAGGCAAATACAAATGAATTTGTAAGTGGATGGTGCAAATATGTTGCCCAAAGCCAAACTCAATTACCTACTGATGTTGCAAACCAAATTAGTGATATCCAAACTTTAGCAAGCGAAACCCTTGAGGCATACAAAGCGACCCTTCGCATAACTTAAAGGAGTTATAATATCAAAAAAATGAAGATATTTGTAGTTATAATGTGTGTTATAACATTCTGTCTTTCGAATGTTATAACATCGTGTAGTGCTAAATCAACATCAACCCCGTTAGAACCCATTAACGTAATCATTATTTTGGATACATCAAATCGTGTTTCTAAAGAGATAAATCCTGGACAAATAGAAAAAGATATAGAAATCGTGAAAGAGACGACTGCTGTATTTAACAAATACGTAAAAGAACGAATAGAACAAACCGAACTTAAATATGACAGTCGTTTACGAATATTTATACCAAACCAAATATCAAGAAAATCAATTCCATCTGAGCTTACAAACAAACTTATAATCAAAGATAGGGGTGGTAAGGATGGTAGAGGACATAGAAATATACCAAGCGTACAAAATGACTTAGATAAGCAGACAAAAGACATTCTTGAGACATTACCTAAGTTATACGAATTTGTTTTGACACAGAAACAAACTGGATCGGACATCTGGAAGTGGTTCCGAGATGAATTAAAGAGTTATCTGTTGCCAAATTGTCACAACTTAATTCTTTGCATCTCAGACGGTTATCTTGATTTTGATGAGGATATTCAGGAGTTGCGTGAAAAAGGCACATACATGGATGTCAAAAAATTTCGAAATGATCCTAAGGCAATAGAAAAGATTCACAATAGTGAAGGTTTGATGTCTATTGATGAAGATTTCGGTGACTTCAATGTAAAATTCCTAATGGTTGAAATTGCACTGCGTGGTAAAAAGATGAATGATATTGTTATTCCGTTTGAAAAAGACTTTGATATTATTGAGGCATATTGGGAAACATGGTTGAATTCTATGGGAATTGAGGATACCGATTTCATAGAGCAGAGCAATTCTCCAGTAGGAGAGTTAATTGAGTCTTTTCTGCGATCCGGGGACAAGGGTTGAATAAAATTTCTATGAGAGGTGTTAATGTTGGTTTATAGTAGAATCTATAATCATACCATTTATATAATTTTTATCCCATGAACAGATATTTAGTATGTCTTGAAATAACGCACAAAACTGAGTCGTTGATTTTCTTAGATTTTGAAAAAGACAGGTTAAATCACATAGTTACGTAACTAGCAGAAAGAGATAACATGTCAGAATTCTATAGATTCAGAAGTATTAACGCTCTATTAGATCAACATAAAGAACTTAAAAAACAGACCGTCTATTTTGCAGGTCCAGAAGAATTGAATGACCCGATGGAGGCTTACAGAAATGTGTTCTGGAATGGTGATAAAATAGTTTGGACAAACCTTTTTAGGCATTATGCTTCATACTTGAACCAACATCTTCTGAAATACAGAATTCTTGGAAAGTCTGTAAAATTAAAACTGGACAGTAGTCCAATTAGAGTCACTTTAACACAGCCACAGAATTTATTGGAAAAAGATATATTTGATGATGTTTGGAATAATTTCCTTAATGTTAAAAACATTAAGGAAATACTTGGGGCACTTTCAAACACAAAACAAAGAATCTGTTTTAAAGAAATCGGATATTATCTTCTATGTATACATAGTATCCTTTTAGATGTTATACAAAAAGCACATATTACTCATCAACTTGTGTCCGATTCCGAAATATCTCGCGATAAATCGGATTTACCAAGTATAGACTGGTTTACTGAAAAGATTCTTCAAGTAATACAAAATACTGATGAAAATGAGTTTGAGAAAATTAACAATGCATTGTCATTTTTTCAACAGTATAACGATAATCAAATACTCAAACAAAAATACGCGGCTTACAAATTATTTAAAGGAATCTCAAACATAGATACAACTTTGATTCCAAACACACTGACACTATTAGACTTTCCAAGGATATATTTAGATAACCTTATAAACCTGCCTTTTCCTAAATGGTGGACAGCATGTTTCATGGAGAATTTCGATAACTTAACTACTTGGGCAAACTATGCAGATGCTCATAAAGGTGTATGTCTGATTTTTGATGAAAAGATAATCTGGGAAGACAAGAAGTTTTGGACAACAGCATTACGAAAGGTAAATTACGAAAACAAACCAACAGAGATTGATTTCTTTTGTTCTCTCGGATCTGGAACAGTTGCTGAAATTATGGAAACATGGTACACCGATGATGATGGGAAAATTTCTGAATGTGCCAATCATATTGGGTATAAGGCAGAAGAAAAGCACTGGAGGGAAGAATATTGGAATAAATTTTTACGCTACATCACAACTAAAAACAGAGATTGGAAATATGAAAAGGAACGTCGAATAATTCTATATGCTAACGCCAAAGGTTTAGACAACAAAGATGAACGCACATTAACTTATGATTTCAACTCCTTAAAAGGAATCATCTTTGGGATGAGAACATCTTTTGAGAATAAAATGAAAGTCATTGAAATTATTGAAGATAAGTGCAATGAACATAAACGGTCTGATTTCAAGTTTTTTCAGGCTTTCTATTCCGCTGAACATGATGAGATTCGTAAAGATCCGATAGAATCACCTTTTTCTATTGATGACAGTTGATTCCTTGATTCGAAGTTCCAGCATTGAAAGAAATTTTTACAAACAACAATCTATCTCCTCTGCGTAATCTGCGATTCAGACAACAATCCGCGTAATCTACGATTAAAACAAGAACACCTAATACTACCCAAGACATTCAGCATACACAGTAACCCCTTCCGTGAAATCCGCGTAATCCGCGTAATCCGTGATTCAAACAAGAACCCCTATACTACACAAACATTCAGTATACCCAGTAACCCCTTCCGTGAAATCCGCGTAATCCATGTAATCTGCGAATCAGAAAAACACCTCTTTGTACCACAAACTTTTAGTTTGTGTTCTTACTCCTTATCCCCTCCAAACACTCTTATCCCTGTAATCCGCGTAATCTGCGATTCAGAAAACGCCTCTTTGTACCACAAACTTTTAGTTTGTGTTCTTACTCCTTATCCCCTCCAAACACTCTTATCCCCGTAATCCTTGTAATCCGCGTTTCAGACAAGAACCACATATACTACCCAAGACACTCAGTATACCCAGTAACCCCTTCCGTGAAATCCTCGTAATCCGTGTAATCTTCGATTCAGACAACAATCCGTGTAATCTTCGATTCAAACAAGAACACCTATACTCAACATACATTCAGCATACACAGAAATCCCTTCCGTGAAATCTGTGAAATCCACGTAATCCGCGATTCAGACAAAATAACTGATAACCAACAACCGATAACAAAAAATAAATTGAAGAAATAACAAGAATCAATCAACTAACATACATAAATCAAAATCACATATAGGATAATCACAAAAATGTTGTCAACAAATACCTTACAAACGAATACCTTACAATTTGCTAACATCGGATGTCACAAAAACAAAAAGCAAACAAGAGAAAAAACGACATTTTTAAAATTTTTGAATTCTGTTTTTAAATTGCCGTGGTGTCAGTCTACAAAAGGGTTTATAGCAGTTTTTTACCCCAATTTCAATGTCACACCATGTGACAAAAAGTGTAACTTTTTTCATATTTTCTATTCTAAGATTGTTTCCAACATTAACTTGATTCACCCGATGGAAAATAGGATGAACCCCATGTTTATATCGCACTTTCAACCTTCAGAATTATCAGTTATTGAAAATGTCATCAAAACATATACAGACAATGTCTAAAAAAAATACAGAGGAATATAAGGTGAAATACTCTATACATTTCAAGTTTTTCAAATTTTGAAATTTTTCACCGATCAATCGAATCCTTTATATTCCCTGTCTACCACAGGGTTTAGGGACAGTTTAGAATGGTAATTCTGAAAAAGCAACTTGAAAAACTTGAAAAACTAAAAGAGTTTGAAAAACTTGAAAACAGACAGATAATTGAAGGGGTTAGTAAAGTTTTGTCTCCATAGGTGTTAATTTACTCATTAGACTCTTCTGTAGGAGGGAACTCCGATTCGCGACTCTTCTCTTCCTCTTCGTAGGGGCGGGGTCTACCCGCTTGATATTTGTATCGCAATCTTCATAAGGATTAAGTTTTATAGTAAACTTTAGATTTAATTAGACACTTTACTTGTAGGAGCGACCTCCTGGTCGCGACCGGGAGGTCGCTCCTACAGAAGAGGTGTGGGACGCGAACGTAAGTTGAGCCAATAGAAAATGTAGTATTCATTTTATTGTTTACTATAAATTCGGTAATTCCCATTTTCCCATACTCGGTAGGTTCGGTTTCCTAACCACGGGGAATGCTAAATAGCATTCATACCGTTGATTCGAATTTCTAACACATTACCGAATTATTATTTTAATCTTCATCCAGTTTGTGCAGTATTTCAAGCCACGTATAACAACTGTTCATGGGATAAACATTTATAGAAATGCTATCAGATGAAAACCAAAGATGCATCTTATTCACACTTAAGTTATATAAATATTAACGTATGTGATTCACGGAAAATCGGTATACTCAAAATTATAAACCCTTATAGAATAAGGGTTCGTAGAATTGCTCCGTGAAGGTTTCCGTGAAAGTGGAATCATTTCAGAACGATAAATATTAACACTTTTTCCTTCACAAAACTTTACACACCTATGTGATAACAATCATACGCACAATATACACAAATATGCTATAATCTATACATAATAAAGACTTCATATATGTACAAATAACTTAAGAATCAACTCAGGAGAATACTATGGCAACACAGGAACAAGTCGACTTTTTTCAGGAAAACGGGTATCTCAAATTCGGAAGGGTATTAGATGACGACGGTGTAGAAACCATGCGTGATGGATTAGATGCCATCATCGATTTAGAACTCAATGAAGGAGACGACTCATCACCAGAATTCAAATACGGACACGATAGAAAAGAGGATAAACTCAACCGTGGTAGTGGACACCCAAGAGCAATACATCAATACGTCAATATGTGGAAACGGGAAAAAAGTTATGAAGCAGCAATCCATAATCCATTGATCGCAGGCACAGCACGCGCATTGTTAGAGACACCAGAAGTTCGACTCTGGCACGACCAAGTCATCTCTAAACCACCAAAAGATAACGGTCATTTCGGTTTCCATCACGACTTCTTCTTCTGGCCACTCAGTCCACCCAACATTGTCAGTTGTTGGTTAGCACTGGATGATGCCACAGTAGACAGTGGATGTATGCACGTTATGCCGAAAAGCCATAAAGACGAACGATTCTCTGTTAAAGCAAAAGCAGCTTATGATGCAGCAACAAAAAAAGCACAAGAAGAAGGACAAGATCCCCCACTAAATCCGTGGACAGAAAGACGGAGTTTAGATATAAGTCATGGAATTCCGGTAGAGTTGAAAGCAGGAGAGTGCATGTTTCATCACTGCCTAAACTGGCACGGTACACCGCCAAATGTTACAGATCATCAACGCCGTGCATTTGTCATGATCTTCATGGCACAAGATGTATGCTATAACAACAAACAGTCACCAAGTCATGTATTAGTTCCAACAATCGAAGTAGAAGATGGTGAACCACTTGTTGGAAATGCCTTCCCTGTGGCATAGGTCAGCGGCAAAGTGTCTTGTATTTAAAGTTTTTGAGTAGAAAACACCAAGATATGGATATGATGGGTTTGTGTAGGAATCTATTTATTGTAGGTAAGTTTAGTTAAATTGGAAGGATACAGGTAATTGGTTGCTGGATATACTCTATACGTCTTCCAACGCTTTTAAAGCAGCTTTGTGTTTCTCTGGGTCATAATAGGAAACATACTTGACACCATTGCGTTTGTTCTCTTCTTCTCTTGCCTTAATATAGGTAAAGAAATCCTCAACTGTTTTGAATCGCGCATTTAACTCTGATTTTATTCTATAACATTCTTCAAGGATTGGATTTGTATAAGTATCAGGATCATAGTCTATATGTTTATCTGAAGTTTCTTTCATCTCGGTTTCCTTAATTAGTTCGATAGGTGTACAAATGGTTGTCGGCTTAAATCCTGCCTTCTGACATACCTCCTTGATATAGTCACGTTTGTTTTCGTTTACCAGATGTTTAAGGTTCCACGATACTAAGTAATCAACACCGTGTACAGCTGCAAAAGCAATATGTTGTGCATCAATCACAGAATTTTGAGGTACTGCCCCAACCTCTAATAATATTTCCACAAGTATACTTATTTCTGGTACACTTTGCAATATATCAAGTGATGATACTACTTCAAGTCGTTGTTTTGCTGCGGTTACATCCCCTTGTTGAATTTCATCCTTAACTATCTCCGATATTACAAACTCAAATCGTTCTGTATGTTCATCCCACAATTGACGGGTTATCTTTTGCCAATAGGCTAAAATCTTGTCATTACTTGGACGGGCAACCAAGTGACTAATTACTGTAGTTTCAACGTAGACCCTCGGTTTGATATTTACATATATTAACATATAACATACTATCTATCAAATTAAACTCAATATTAGACACTACTATAGTTTGGAAAATAAGGTACCACTATACTAAAAGGATTATAATTACCCCAATTCGAGTCCGGTACTATTCCAGTAATATAAAGATCCTGTTACGCTAAAGTATCCTCACCATCAGTCAACCATTCCAAATCAAACTTCGCAAATGAAATTGTCTGCGATGGATGCTGTTCACCCCGTTCATAGAGACAACAGATATTCATATCCGAATCAATACAGAGATCAGAATAAGCAGAAGGACCATCGTGTAAAACCTTACCAGCATTCCAACTACGACACTCATCATAACTGATTCTAACCGTCATCTTCTCACGTGATTCACTCGCAGGATTAGAGAACAGAACACGATTCTTATCATGGTTATTCGCATCTGTATAACGCACGAGACTGGCTTGACAGATAGGTTCAATCAAATCATCATCATAACCAAATTCAGTGAATGTATCTCCACCGTCAGAACTCCACGCATAAGCACGACGTTTTGGTGCAACATAGTTACGACAATTAAAATACAGATCAGCATCCACAGTTTCAACAACAGTAGATTCGTTAGTACCGGGTTGTGCATCACCAGCCATCTGCCAGGTCTCACCATGATCATCACTAACAATCAAATGGGAATACCCCATCTCAGCATAGTTACGACTCTGTCCAAGCACATGATCACACGGGATTACCAATCTACCACTTGTCAATTGAATACCGTGACACGGTCCAGTAGCATACCATGTCCATGTATCCAATTTTGTATCAGATGTAATTTCTTTCGGTTCCGTCCATGTTTCTCCATCATCATTACTTGAGGTAATCCAAACTGTACGTGGTGCTTCTCCGGCAATTATCTTACCTTCACCACCATCAGCATAATTCTTACAAAATAATAACCAAATAGTTCCTGTATCTTGATCTACCACAGGAGCAGGATTACCATCCGTATCTTCACCAGTCGAAACAGCGACCTGCATCGGTTCCCATGTCTCACCGTTGTCGAAACTACGTTTCAGTACAAGATCAATATCACCTGAATCCCCACCACCCTTACGTCTACCTTCACAGAAGGCTAAAAGTGTCCCTTCCTTAGAAGCAACCAGTGCAGGAATACGGAATGTGTTATAACCCTCAGTCCCAGATATAAAGAGCGGATTTTCTGTCTTATACATATACTATCCTCAATAATAACTAAGTTTCTACCTTGCAGCACAAATTTCCCAAACCTGGTAGGTGCGGTTTCCTAACCGCACCATAGGCGTCAATTTAGCGGTTTTTTGTAGCATTTTCAAGATATTCCAATGTTGTTTTTCTATTAGCTCTTCTTTCAATGTAGCACCCGTTTTCGAATACTTGTTTTATCTCATCAAATGTCTCTCTAAGATGTCTCTTTGACTTGCGAAAGCTTATTGTGATTGTGCGTGTGTAGGACGTAATAAGCTCTACTGTTTTCGATAAACTATGCCGTAAACATCGCCATCCTATGACCAACATCACCCAATGCCGAATGATTGCAGCGATCAGTTTAGCATATATTTCACATAGAATACGATACGGTTTTTTACTTCGTGATGTGTCTACTTTTCCAAGGCTTTTAAAGCACTTAAATATCAACTCGATCTGCCATCGAATCCGCGCAATGACACATATCTGTTCAGCGGTGAGTTGATCCGTTCCAATATTTGTAATGTAGATATTCCAACCTGCGAGTTGGAGTCGTGCCTGTGATGCTTGTGTATGCTTTCGTTTAGCACGATAGTTGATATCTCGTCGTCGTTTTTCGGTTTCTTCTTCGGAGAGTCTCTGAGCTACTAATCTTACTTTCATCCGCTTTTTTGAACCTATGAAAATATCTGTTTCGATAATGTTTTCGGTCTGAAACTTGAGCCATTTATGTAAACAAAGAGGCTTTCCTGTATTGTCAAAAACCGAACACCTAACTTTATACCGTGAAATCCAAAAGACCCCTTCGTCCGTAAGTTCTTGAAGGGTTTGTAGCGAAAAATAACCGAGATCCGCAAGGCGTAAACTCCCTTGGGGGAGCCGGTCAATCTGTTTTTCTACAGTGCTATCAGCGGTGATGCCGTTGGTGAGTTGAAAGTGTTCGAATGTCCCTGTAGCAACATCGAAGCGTAGATGGAGTTTCAGTTCGGATTTGTTCGGATAATCCTTTTTACTGGCACCTTCCCAAATATCGTGAAGCGTATCAGGGAGTGTTATCCAAGAACTATCTTGTATATAGATACCGTTGAACTGTTCAAGGAGTGGGAGAACTTGTGGATCCGCAGAAATCACTTCGGACGCAGCCGCGTCAAGGATTGCTTTGAGGGTTTGTGCAGCTTCAGCAGTAAATCGTTGTTCAATCGCTTGTCGTGAGATTGGAGTACCGAGAGAAGCAGCAGTATGTGTAAGTTGAGTATAGGTGGCATCAGGATTTTCTAACCAACTATAAATAAGTGTCTGAGCAAAATGACTCCCCGCAAGTTTTCGATTTCTTTTGCAAAATCCTGTTTCAAGGGCTGCTTCATCAGCAATGGTTGTTAGAATCTGTTGCATTTTTTCAGGAACCTGTGATAATGTATTCATTGGAAACACCTCTTGTATAAAGTAAAAGGTAATATTTTTATACATTATATAGGAGATGTTTTCACTTAACAATAATTATTATTGAAAAATCAGACATCCTTTTTCTAAAATTGACGCCTATAGTGCGGTTTCCTAACCGCACTGGATCTTTTTCCAAAATTACCGAATTAAAAAATTAATCTTCATCCAGTTTGTGCATCTTTATGACGCATACTGGAAGTTCATGACACAAATATTGGCTAACTATCAGCATTTTTTTCATTAATGACGGCGTTTCCAAGTCTAAAAACTTATAGAAAGCAACTTAGGTTATATAATGATTAATCGGATTTTAAGTGTCCCCATGTCAAAGCTAACTTACCACGTGGTTGAACAGGTGCAGGATCATCAAGTACTAATTCATCCACCTCTTTCTGATGATCCGATATCCGTAGTCCATCCACAACACAATTCGTTGGAAATCTCGGATCAGGGGGAGAGGCATTATTTACTTCAAATGATGTTGCAAAAACAGTTGGTCCACGGTCAGTCTTATTTTCAGCTGCCAATTCTCCATCAAGGAATAGTTTCAACCCGTCCGGTCCCCATGTTCCTGCCATGTGGTGATGTTCACCTTCTTTCCAATTTAAGGCACCACTATCAGCGTTAAACCAACTTCCAGCACTCTTAACACGCATACGCGCTTTTCCACCACTGTCAAATTGCAAAAACACAGCATCCGTACCACGTTTGTAAGTCATAAATAGGAAAAGTTCACCTGTAACAGTGGAAATATCCATTCCCATCGTCACCCACAATTCAACTGTTCCCTTTTCAAGGTTGATAAATCGATCCTCAACTGGAAAATGTATCACATCACCAACCTCTTTACTGACAAACCCGTTCCCAAATTTACCGGGAGCAAATTCTCCCCCATCTACTGTTCCACCCTCTTTTTCTACATCTGCTTGACTTTCCAAAGCGGAAAAGAATGTCTCTTTCGTCATCCCAACGGAACAACAAAGTAATGAAATTGTTAGAATACAGAATATTCTCATAATATGTCTCCTATGATTTTTTAGTAGAGCAAGATAACTCAAATCTTTATTGGATAAGTAATCAATTTATATGATTTTGAATCAGGATCTTAATTCTAAATATTTACTATAGTTTGACAATTTCTGAAAGGTGCTTCACATATTTTCAAAGTGTTTCTGGTTTTTCGTCACTTTTCTCACGCTAATCCAACTCTGAAAAAATAAACTCAGATGAGCCAAACCGTAGCCCCAGTGGGGCGAAATGTGTGTAGTCACGTCATATCTCCCCAAGGTCCAATTCCCGGGGAAGGCATTAATGGCATCCATACAGTTGATTCGCGGTGTGAAATGTGTAACGCAAAAAACTGTCCAATCTATAGTTATTATTATGATGACATTATACCTATTTGTCAGGATTTTGCAATAAATACACTTATCTCTATTTCGGCATTATACATAATGCAAACACATAGGGAGATGATAGCTGCTGATTAGGTATACCAAGGGCTGATAACAGATTCCCCAACACAACATCCGTAAGATTAACACATTTACATAGAACTTCATGACCAATCTTACCAATAACAAAACGCAAAGGGGAATAATCAACCACACTTAACTTCAAAGGACCACCCATATACCCAAATTCTATCACCTCAAGACCCACAGATTGATGGAGTGTTTTCAAAGCATAAGGAGTGATAACCCGATGTGTCGCAAGGAGTCTCGGACTGGCAATTCTTGCTATTGGGGTATACATGCCACGTAGGTTTGGTAGAATTGTAAGTATTTTTCCTCCCGGTTTTAGCAATCTTTTCATCTGTTCTAAAACCATTCCTGGTTCGGTAAAATGTTCAAGTAATCCCATAGAATATATAAAATCAAACTCAGAATTGTGGGATTTAATATATGTGAAAATATCTTCACAGATGACTGTTCCTTCAACACCTGATAAAGCAAGATTTCGC
Source organism: Candidatus Poribacteria bacterium (assembly GCA_965205025.1). Lineage (GTDB taxonomy): Bacteria > Poribacteria > WGA-4E > WGA-4E > WGA-3G > MSPOR6. The sequence goes on along the minus strand of CBDBFU010000028.1, from coordinate 16,726 downwards.
TCCGTCAATTGACAACCCAATTCCGAAAAATCTACTCCGAAACAATCACTCTCATAATTCTTAGCAAGATATGGTAACCATAGTGAGTCCGCACAACCCAGCTCAATCAATTTCGGATTCTTACAATCAGATAATCCTCGATTAAACAATTTTGCCAGTTGACGGGTCGTCACATACACCCACCGAAGGTGACGAACCTTATGCTGTTGTCCATCCCATAGCTCTGTCCAATAAGATTCATCTGTTAATGGTGAAGCATCGGATTCCATTCTTAACTCTCCTCCAAGACAACCGCATTGTATTCAAAGAGAGGACATAGATCGCAGAGTTGATCAGCACAATAATTCTTATAGAGACGGATCATTCCTTGATGTATTCTGGCGTTGTAATTTATCAATTTCGCAGGTTGTGCTTCAGAATAGATCTGTTTTACTACCTGTTTTATGTGTTTATTCTCTTGTACCTTTTTAAACTCTCCGTATAGCCTTAGAATAGCATCTTGCAACTTACTACTTTCTGATTCAACCGACCAAATATATGCAACAGGTAGAATTTTATTAACCATTATATCTAATGCCCTTGACTCACCAATCAGTTTTAAACTCTGCGAAAATCCCTTGCCAAAGTTAGAATGCATACTCCAATAATCTGTAGATTCAAGCATCAATAGATCAAGTAATTCTTTTTGAATACTCTTTAGCTTTTTCGATGTATCTGCCATAGCTGCCTTCTCACATGTAGCAAGAAAATACATCATCAAACTACCTTTACTTTCAAAAAGCAATTGACTTATTGCAGCGATACGACGAGTAGGAAAATTGCTTGGACGAGTTCTCCCAAAACGCCACTGAGTGGCATTCATACGATCACCTTGTGAAGAATAAGTTGATGCCTCCCATAATGTCTCTAATGCAACAATTAATGGGTCAGTTTCATCTTCTTCTGGTAAAGGTTTATCCACTTGAGAGGGTAGCAAACCTGCCACTCCAAATAGAATTGCTTGAATCTCATGGGCTGATTTGGTATCCAATTCGTCAAACGGAACACGTTGTGCTAACTCACGGAATTGCTTGCTATTTTGGGAATATCCCAACGCTTCCATTATTCCCTCATACAAAATCTGTTCAAAATTCAATCGTGTTCTTAACAACCTAATCGCATCAGCTTTCTCAAGAAAACGTTCAGTCCCCAGTGCCTCAAATACCTGTTTAAGATTCTCTATGTTTAAGGGATTACCTGTTACCCGACAGGTATTAGTCTCTGCAGTTTCTGATTCCACTGTTTGATCAAATAAATCTCCTATAGGGGCATCAATGTATTTCAAGAGTTCAAGGGTAGGCAATCGCTTCCCATTCTGAAGTCGGGCTCGTAGATTAAAATCGTCATCAAATAAAACTGCATGGAGAATTACCCTGTTATATCGTGAGTTCAGATGATGTTTATGTGTATACCATTCTGACGCTTTTACATGTATTTCTACATCTCCAACATGTAGTTTTCCATCTATCTCAATCTCGGCATGCATAAAGTCTGGACCATCTTCATGATTCCAAACTCCCGGTTTTAGTATACGGATTTGCTTACCAGCAATAGAGCTCATATTTGGGTTGATAAAACGTTGATCTTTCCAAATCCTCTGTACGAAATCTTCATCAATCTTGTCAAAATCAGGTTCAAATACCTGATCTACTTCTCTAAATTCACTCGGTGTGTATTGGTATTTGTAGATGTCAGTTCTATCAACTTGATTGATTTTATTCATTTATTCTTATAGACTCCAATGCTATTACTCCTGCTTAGCATTCATTATTTCTTGGTAAAGTTCTTCTGTTGCTTTACGAGGATCAGATTGTCCACATACTGCGGATATAACAGCAATACCATGTGCACCTGCCTGAATTACATCTGATGTTGTATCTACAGTAATCCCTCCAATGGCAATCACAGGACATTCTGCTATTTGGCACATTTTGTGTAACCTATCTAACCCTTTCGGTTCTTCGGCATCGGCTTTTGAAGATGTACTATAAATAGGTCCATATCCAATATAATCAGCCCCATCTGCTATTGCTTCAAAAATCTTCTCTTCAGTTCGAGCCGAAGCACCAATGATGGTCTCTGATGGGAGTATTCTTCTACCGATACCCACTGGCATATCGTCTTGTCCAAAATGTGTGCCATCTGCACCAACCGCTAAAGCAACATCTGCCCTATCATTTACAATTAACGGTAGATTAGACTGTGAACAAATAGTTTTCATTTCCTGTGCAATCTTAATCAACTCACGAGTGGAACCATTTTTCTGACGGAATTGAATAGTGTCTGCGCCACCTTGTATAGCAAGTTGAGCAAGTTCCTGATGGGTGAATTTGGATTGGTGTGTTGTATCCGTAATAACGTGGAGAACTCCGATTTTTTTCATGTTGGAATACTATTTGATATATGGTATGGTAATAAGATAAATTGATATACATGCAACAGATTAGATTCATTCCATTACACTATATGTCCATTATTAGTATACCATAGAAGGAGACACTTTGTGAGTAATTTATTATTTAAATCTGGTGAGAAAGTTCTATTTATTGGAGATAGCATAACTGATTGTGGCAGGAGAAACGAAAACACACCTTTAGGACAAGGATATGTCCTTAAAATTACTGAGTTAATTACTGCGAAATATCCTGAAAGACAAATTCAATATGTCAATATGGGAATTGGTGGTGATATCGTAGAGGGTTTAGAAAATCGGTGGGATACCGATGTAATTGAAGAGAAACCAGATTGGATATCCGTAAAAATTGGAATTAACAATGCAAGCCGTCAGTTGAATCAAGAAGTCCCAAATGAAGATTACTTACCTGAATGGGAAGAATGTTATCGACGAATACTCACACGCGTGAAAAATGAACTAAGTGCACCGCTCTTCCTATTTGAGATATTCTACATTGAGGAAGATGTTCAAAATCCCCGTCCGTTAGCTGTTGATGCATACAATGAACGCATTCACAAACTCGCAGATGAGTTTGATACTCGGTTGATCAGGACAAACGAAGCATTTGATAAGGCAGTTGCAGCACGTCCAGGAGCATTATGGACTACACAAGATGGTGTACATCCAAACGCTGAAGGACATACCCTAATGGCATTAGAATTCCTAAAACAAGCAGGTTGGTAATCATCAATAAAGGTTGGGACATAACTTCTTGAATGTCCCAACTATCATTCTAAATCAAGCTGTTTCTTTATATTCTCTTTACTGAAAACCCAGACTTCTTCACCAAAATTCATCAGACGTTCTGCGAACACAGAGTTTTCTATTTCATTTATGAAGAATTCACTCATATATGGATTAAGAAAGTACAACAACACAGCAATAATCAAGGCACTGGTACCAATACCAATACCCAACCCAAGTACACTATTCAACCAACCTAAAATTCCCTTCTCAAAAAGTCTCTGAATCCGTTCAAATAATGTGTCTATGACGATAGAAGTTATGACAATTAGAACAATTATGCTAATCCATTTTGCAACACTTTCACTGGTAATCACATTCTGGATTAATAGTGAAAGACTTTCCCAAAATTGACTGGCAACTATCAGTCCTGCACCAATTGCAAAAACACCCCAGATAGAACGTGTAAATCCAGCACGATAGCAACTAAAACCAGCAATTCCAACAATGATGAGAATGGCAATATCTAATTTAGACATAATTATATATTATACCATTTCTGGCAATTAAAGTCTCATTAATAGAATCTCTTTAATGTAGCACAAACTTCAAGTTTGTGTAGTAATTCAAGACATAAATATCACCTAATCATGGGAGAATCATTTATAGAAATGGTATTATACCATTTCCAATTGATACACTTACATTATGATTTAAGTGTGACAGGAACAATGATATAAAGATTTATGAGTCCCGTAGGGACGAAATGTCTATAGAAAAACGTGTTTGTCCACTATCTTGAGTCCCGTAGGGACGAAATGTCTATAGAATACCAATTGAAGTAAATTGACTTTTCCGAATGCTAATAATGTAAACTAATCAAATAGAATTGGTATTATTTGATTATGATAGAGATTTCGGTATTCTGAATGTCTGTTTTAATGCAGCTTCAATAGGAATGCCACTTCCTAATTGCTGTAATAGATTTCGTATAGACATATAGTCAGTCTGATCAATCATATCTCCGACTATCGCTGCTGATTGAAGATATGCGATTTTACGCTCAGAGGAAGACAGTTCTGAAAAAGGTTGGTTCAGATCAGATAATGAAGGTAACTTACCATGCCTATCTGCATGTTCTAATGATTGTTTTTCAAAAGACATCAATGGACGAGATATAACCTGTGCTAAACCTTCATTAAGCCATATAGGACAATTCCCATGGGTGATGAGATCAACTAAGAGATGAGTCCATTCATGCCGAAATAAAGTGTAAATTATACCAAGTTCCGGTTCTCCATCAGAACAATAGTATAAATGAATTTCACCATCATATACACCACTCACCCAGTTTGGCACATCTGCTTGGGATTGTGCTCCGTAAGTGTTAATAATCGTGATTCTTATTTTTTCATCAGGATACTGATTTAGATAGTTTCCTACCTCGTTATATGTTAATTCAATCAGTTGGTATACATACCAGAAGATAGTAGAGTCAATTGCTGGTTGAGCAATAAGTTGATAGGCAGTAGTATTGAGTTCAAGTTGTGGACGAAAGCACCCATCGGATTGTAATATTGGTGAAAAATTTGATGGGGGTTCCCGTATCAAATCAAGTTGCTCTATTATGCCTTGATAATATTTCTGTTCTTCAGTAATACGGGATTTACGTCTTTTAATCGTGGAGGAATTCGGACATAAACGGAGGGCAATATCTAAACTACTTAAAGCCTGATCCCATTGTCCAACCATTTCATAGGATTTAGCAAGATCAGCGTAAATATAATAACGACTTCTGTCATACTCTAAACCCTGTAAATAATTTTGGATAGACTCCACATATCGGGTTTCTCGGTAACAGGTCGCAGCTTGCTGAAAATAAGATAAGGCAAGTGAAGACTTATTCCGCACAAATTTGTTTATATAGTAATGTGAACGAAGGGGTTTAGGAATAGATGCCTTGACCATCTAATCCACTATAAATTCACCCCTTTGTTCCACAAGTACTATTAAGAACTCTCAATATCAACTACCTGGAAAGTGATCTCTCCGCACTTAAACTCAGAACCTTCTTCTATTGGTGCAGAATCCTTTACACGAACACCTTCAATATATGTAGTTGAACTTCCCAAATCAGTTATAGAGACTTCATCATCCTGCTTATCAAACGAAAGATTAAGAAGTGCAAGTCTATGACTCTCAGAATCTGTATCCTCTTCAGAAGATTCCCATTCATCCAACTCTACGTCGGTTGGAGCATTTAGAGTATTGGGTAAGACATCCGTATCTACATTACCCATGGTTTGTGGACTATATGCAGCCTGCGGATTCAGTGAAACTGGAACATCTTGTGCAGACTCAGTAGATTCACTTCTGATAGCCTTCATCAACTTCTCTTCTACGCGTGCTTTCGAACCCGCGTTCGGTGTCACACTCTCAGTTTCCTGAAAACGATAATGAGCAAAGTCAATGAGTTCTTTCAACCTATGGAATTGGGTTGATTCCTGTATGTTTTTTAAAAGACCCTTCTGTTTGGTTGTTAATTTATCGTTTTTCAACCAACAAGTATATGCTTCTAATATTTCTGATTCTTTTACATCGGTATCAGTATACCGTGCATTTTTTGGTGTCTTTCTAAAGAAACGCATTCGTTATTCCTCCAAGTTTACCAATTTGTTGAATATGATTATTGTATCCAACTTATACCTTTATTGACAAGAATTTGTCGTAATTCTTGGGTACACCGAAAAATCCAAATCTTCACTGTACCATCTTTTCGATTAAGTATTCGAGATATTTCTGCTACACTACATCCTTCTAAATGTCGTAATATCCAGGCAATACGATGATTCGGTTTAGTGACTTGTTCAAGAGCATTCTCTAATATTTCTTGGGCTTCTCTGGCAATTATATGCTTATCAGGACCAGGACGTCCATCTTCGTATTCATTGAGTGGAAGATCGTCCTGTTCTTCAAGTGTAAGAAGCGATTCACGGATCCGATCCCTTTTACGAATAGCATCAATTATGGTGTTTTTTGCTACTATATTTAACCACGCTTGGAAACTACCCTTTGCAGGATCCCATTTACCTTTATCCAACTTCTGCCAGACTTTTGTAAATATATCCAGACTAACTTCTTCCGTATCTTGATGGTCTCCGAGCATCCGATAGGCTTTACTATAGACCCAGTTATAGTGTTTATCGAATAACTGACTAAACGCAGCTTCATCACCTTGTTGGGCTTGAGTAGCTAAATAAGTATCTTCGGTTGCGGATAGGTCATTCTTCGCTTGACGCGCCATCAGTGGACCTCCTTGTCCTCCTTTATAAAAAGAGCAGGATATTAGTCTCGTCATAGTAAATACGAGAACATACGAATTTACGTTACATAAAATAAAGAATTCTTAGTGTTTAAATATACTTGAGTGAAATGTATGTAGATTTCATAAGTATAACATTCAAAAGATATCATATCAAATTATTAATGAATCTATATATTCTCTTTTTCCATTATTGAATAATAGAACCTACATAAACTAACCTATTATGTTTGACGACACATATAATAAATGATATACTTCAGGCAAAAGTTAGTTTAGAATTAGTCTGTATGACTTCCTAAGGAGAATAAAAAATGTTCGCCGGTCCATCTTTTGCTGAAATACTTTTCATTATATTCTTATATATTTCCGGTATTATCTTAGTTGTTGTCATGTTGGCTGTAGGTGTCGCATGGGGTATACGATGGGGATTGAAATGGGCACTAAAGGAAATTTTAAAGGATCCAGATATAGAACAATGGTTAAAACAAATCTTCAATCGGACTGAATAATTTGAAGTATCTGCAACTCTAATACTAAGTTCATAGAAACTAACATCTAATATTGTAAGTTCACTTTTAAACCATTTCCAAATAAATATTCTATCCTCTAAGGTGATCTAAATGAATAAATCAATATTTATATTTGTGGCAATAACATTAGTTTTAACTTATTCTGCAAACAGTGAATTCTTACCAGAAGACAATAGTGATGCCTTTGGATTGAAATATGGAGAGTCTATTGCTGGTATACCCCCGAATACACCCAAAATTGATGGAAAACTCAATGATTGGCAGTATGCTGTTTGGGTCTCTTTTGATTCCGAGAAGGAGCTTCTTCGAGGTAAAGGTGCATGGAAAGGTAAAGATGACCTGACCATGACATGGTCCACAATGTATGATGATAAAAACTTCTATTTTGCGGCTGCAATTCGGGATGATATCTTTAGTCCAGCTGCGAATCCCGGTTCGCCATGGGAAGGTGATACCATTTTCTTGTATATTGATTGGGAAAAAATTGGTGCTGGAGTACCAGTATTTAAACCTAATTTTGCACGAATAAATAATAAAGCACTTGTGTCTGACTATAGTGCACAGAAGAATCCTGATTTACCAAATTCTGATATTGCTATTGAACCAACACCTGAATTAGGAAAGGGCGGTATGATTTACGAAGTAGCAATGCCATTCGCTTGGATAACTAAAGAGCAAATCAAAATAGGATCTGAAGTAGGATTTACCCCAGGTTATGAAGAAGGGACTGCAAATCCAGAAAAGAAAGCTGCAATAGTCTTTATGGATTGGTTTGGATTGAATCCTGACGAATCTGCGAATTTGGGAACACTAAAGTTTGAAGGTCCTCTTGATGTTAGTTCAACCGGTAAATTAACGACCAAATGGGGACTGTTGAAGCAACTTAAACAATAACTGGTAAATTACGCAATAAGAATGTCCGATATACCTCGAAATCAAGAAGAATTATTCTTACAATTACTTGAAAAGGTTGATAATCTACTATCTCGGTTAAAAGTAGAGAACACCCAATCATCTAATGATATCCTTGATGATTATATCGCTTTTCAGTGGCGACAACAAAATGATACTGGACGAATTATTCCCATTAAACATCCTGATCTCATCGATCCTATGGATTTAATCGGGATTGACACACAACGTGATACATTAGATAGAAATACACGCCAATTTATAAATAATGCTCCTGCTAATCATGTCCTATTATGGGGAGACCGAGGCACAGGGAAATCCTCTTTAGTGAAGTCAATGCTAATGCTATATGCTGATGATGGACTACGTTTGATTAGTGTTGGAAAAGAAGGACTTATCCACCTACCAGAAATTACAGAATTAGTGTGGGAACGAACTGAAAAGTATATTTTGTTCTGTGATGATTTAGCATTTAACGAAGATGATCCAGAATATCGTGAACTAAAAGCAATGTTGGAGGGTGGGATTTCAGCACAACCAGAGAATCTACTAATATATGCCACATCAAATCGACGACATCTGATGCCACGGCAAGTAAATGAGAATAAGTTTCCATTAGACGATGAGGATGAGTTATATCCCAGAGAATCAACCGAAGAGAAAGTATCGTTGAGCGATCGTTTCGGATTACGGCTTGCTTTTTATCGTATTCCCCAAAATATATATTTGAAAATTGTATCCCACTATGCACATAAACGGGGACTTACTATTCCTATATCAGAATTACACCGAGCAGCTTTGGAATGGGAAGCATCATCAAGTGGACGTTCCGGTCGAGTCGCATATCAATTTATAACAGATCTTGCTGGGAAATTAGCATTAAAAAGATAATGTATAGTTAATGGTATTAATTAACCAATAAATACTTTCCTGCCAACAGGAGTAATTTATGTACGATCTACAGACTCTGCAATACCTCTTTGATGTTCAAGGTTATTTAGTTGTTGAGGATGTATTAAATTCAGATGAGGTTGCAGAACTCAATAAACGAATTGATGAACAAGAACTACCTGAACCTGGAAAAGTACAAAGATTCGGAAGTGCACCAGACGGTCCTGGATTTCTTCAATGGGGAAAATCATTCTGTAACCTACTTGATAATCCTACAATCATGGATATACTACGATTCCGGTTAGGGGATTGTTTTCGATTGGATAGGATATACGGAATGTATATGCGTGATGGAATGCCAAGAGGTGGGTTACATTCAGACTATGGGGCGTCATCTCCTAACTCACATACTAAACCAGGAGAATATTTCCCATTCAAAGATAATGAGATTCATAACGGATTTGTTGTGGTAACATGGAATTTAGCAGATACAGGTCCTGATTATGGTGGATTTTGTTGCATTCCCGGGAGTCATAAGAGTAATTATAGATTACCACATGAAATTGCTGTCGAACCAGAACAGTCACCTTGTGTTATAATACCAAATGCTCCTGCCGGTTCTGCTATCTTATTTAGTGAAGCACTTACACACGGAACAGCTGCATGGAATGGAAAACATCAACGAAGATCACTCCTATATAAATATTGCGTCTCACATATGGCGTGGACTTCTCGACGGGTAGCACAACCAGAAGATATAGAATTAACTGATCGTCAGAAGATCCTCTTCCATGAACCAGCAGATCCACACCGACATTTTCCTTCACTCTTCTAATGTAGAGAATATAAAAGAAATATAATAACATAACAACATGGAGGGTTTTATGAACATACGTTTTTATATGTATACAATTTTTGTGGGTATTTCTTATGTAATCTATTCTTTATTCATACAGCAAATTCTGCTCCCAGGAACGGAACATTACGTGTTAGTGGCGATAATACTTGGGTTGCTTTTGTGAATGGAGAAAAAGTTGCTGAAAGTAACAACTGGCAGCAAGTCACTGTTAGCGATTTCACACTTGACGATGGGTTTGCAGTAATCGCTGTTTATGTCCATGATGCTGAACCTGGTGCTGCCGGAAAAGGTGGGTTTCTCGCGGATATTATCCTTGACGATAAACCCAAATACATCGGTACAGGCGAAGATGGTTGGCGGTGTGATACTGGTAAACTTTTAGCGCAACGTAACGATGGATGGGAAAAGATTAATTTTGATGATAGTAAGTGGGAGGATGAACTTGAGGTATATGAGAAATTTGGTGGTGGAATATGGGGATTTGGTGCAGCTGCTATGCGTCAGTTTCTGAAAGATCCAGATTGTGAAGCACATTGGGTCTGGTGTGGACCAAATGATGTAGAAGACGATATCTACTTCCGTTATACTATTGGCACACTCCCTGTTGAACCACGCGGTAAAATCGCTACAACATGGGGAAATCTAAAGACTGTACAGTAAAAGTTCTCAATTTTAAGATTACACAAACGCACTAATGTTAGTGCGATTGTATCACCTGTGCAATCGCACTAATAACTACTTCAATCTCGTCTTCTTCCAAACATGAATAAGCAATACGAAGATCCTGTTCACCAAGTGCAATCGTTCCAATCCCGTATTCATTAAGAAGTGTTTGGCGGACATTTTCGGCATTCCCTGAATTTAGTGACAAACAGATAAAATATCCTGCATGGCTTGGGTAGACTTCCCATAGATCCGCATATTTTTCATCAGTTACAATCTGTTTTGCTTTCTCGGCACGTGCTTTGAGGATTTCATAATTTCGTTGTTTTTGTTCTTCATAACCAGTTGTCTTCATTGACTCAAGAATTACTGATTGTGAAAGTTGTGCAGCGCCAGATGTATTTGTTCGGATAATACCACTTAGTTTTTCTTCTATTCCAATCATTAGCTCATCTTCGAATGCAAAAGTGAGAAATCCGACACGTAATCCCCAAGCATATTCTTCCTTAGTTGCTCCATCAATTTTAACTGGTATCACATTTGGATGGCATCCAATCAATAATCCAAAAATGGATTCCTGCATTACATCAGAGTCATACCAAAATCCCGCATAGGCATCGTCTACCATTACAAGAATATGACAACCTGAATCAGCACAATCAATAATTGCATCAACAATTTCCCTCGCTTCCGAATGGTTAATTGTATAGCCTGTTGGATTATGTGGAAAATTAAGTAAGATCAGGAGTTTTTCGTGTCCTTTATCTGAAAGTGTATGTATAAAACCATTGATATTAAACTGTTTATCACTATTGAAAAATCGATAGGTTTGTATTTCTGCACCCATTTTCGTCTCAAACAGAAGTTTGTAATTGCCCCAAATCATATCCGGGAGAATCAACCTATCTCCACTATTAACAAATAAATCCGCAAGTAAACTAAACCCTTGGGTCATTCCACTGGTTATAATTGGCAAGTTGATTTTTATATTTCTAAGAAGGGGGTTTTCCTTTTTTAGATGAGTCTGCCATGCAGTACGTAATTCTGTATTTCCAAGTATTGGAGGATATGCAAAAATACTACCAGCGGAAAGATTAGGGATTAGTTGACGTGAAACATCAAGATGCATCACATGGTCATCTTTTAGTGCAATGGCTCGAGTCGCATTTAATTGATATGCTCTTTCTTGAGCTTCCGCACTTTGACTAAGTATGCCTTTAGGAAGATATATACGTTTACCGAAATCGGAAAGCAATGAATATACAATTGGGGATGTCCTTTGTATATTTTGATTTAACTCTTCAGCGATAGGGTTTAAGGGTTGCATCATTTTTAAATCTGTGTATACTAAAAGCTACGTAGGTTTCAAATTGGAACTGTCATAAAGTTATAGTAATTGTGTTCACCTATATACTTTATGTCAACCAATTTTGATTAATAGCTTGAAACGAATGCAATTACTGATCTACAATTATTAACAATGAAATCTTTACTTAAAGGTCTTATCTGGATAATTTTCATTCTCATTATTGTTGGGTTTTGCGGGGTTGTTTATATTCTGAATGCACCAGCTATTCCTAAAGTGGGAGATGCAAAATTACAAGTACATAAACGTACTGCTCTCCGTGGTAGACCTACTGTTAATTCCAGACCAATTTTATATACAAAAGATGTATTCATTTTCAGTATTGATCGACAACATCTTAGTAATTTAAACAGTGGAATCCTCAGTAGAGAATTTCTGTTTAGTATTGCTTTGGGGCAAAGGACAAATTTTAGCGCAAAGCTCTTAGATAATGAATTGCAGACAACATTTGACTGGAAGAAAAACTTTCCAAAAATCCGCTCCTGATATGAAGTTTAGTACAGGTAAACCTACCATTAAGGTTATCTTAAGTGGGAGAGATTGGATACTAACTGATACAACAGGTGCAAGTTATATTATTGAGAAAGTTGATAATCAATTAGATGTTTATCTTCCAGATTTGAGAGAGGAATTTAACAATAACAAAATTACTCTCTCGGAAAATATTGTATTCTCCATAGAAGAGATTGGAAAACAGTGGTTGATCAATGATAGGGATACGACTCAAGTTTATGAAATAAGATATAATAAGAACAGAATTGATGTATTTCAACAATCAAAATACCCTATTCAGACATATCTATTCAAAGTTGATTTAGCATCATTAGACACATTAGATAAAGGGGAATTAACATCCGAAATACGGCAAGGTTTTTCAGATCTAAAAGCTCCATTGTCCCCTAATGCCATATTAAGTACTGAAGAAATCGGAATTAAAATGGAAAATTACTGATGATAAACAAATTTATCGAATTCATAATGAGGAGAATTCCCTTAAGGTTTATCTTGATCTTGATAGTGCATGGCTCCTTGTACGGGTTAATGACAATCTAAAAGGTTGGGTACAACGAATTACTGGTACTATTCACGTACCTCCCGAACCCTGGGTTAAGTTCACGACAGGAATTAAGGGTGAAGTTAATTACACTTTTTGGTCAGATAAAAGATATGGTGGGTAATTCTAATGAGACTGAATCACAGGAATTATAGTCCAATAGAACTTCACCTCTAAGTATCTGAATTACTCACGCACAATACAGGACAGGAACTTACATAAGTTGATGTGATAAGGTTAGACACATGAAGATCCTTTTTCTGTCTCCTACCGTACCGTATCCTTTGACCGATGGTGGTCGCATCCGAGTATATAACCTCCTAAAACAGATTGCACTCAATAATGATGTTTCTATATTAGCTTTGGAAACACAAGACACAGACAAGGGAAATATTAATAAAATACAAGAATTAGGAGTCAATGTTCATCTTGTAGAAAATGATACAACTCCCCCGAAAGTTTCAATCAGTACCATCCTTTTATCTCTCATAAACAAACAACCAATTACCGTTACCCGATATAATATTTCTGCTTACAAACAGAAATTTAGAGAACTTTTGAATACATACACCTATGATGTTATCCATTATGAAATGTTACATACCGCACAATTTCATGCTGAAACAGACCTACCCAGTATACTTTCTCTCCAAAATGTAGATTCTGCAATCTGGGGTAGACTCCATCAGGAGACAATGAACCCGTTTTATAAATTTGCTTATTGGACCCAATTCAGGGCATTTAAACGATATGAACGAACATTAAGTCCAAAGTTCGATATTGTAACATGCACTTCTGATATTGATGCCGCAGAGTATTCTCAATATTGTTCGGAAAATCGGGTTGTAATAATTCCAAACGGTGTAGATGTTACACATTTCTCACCTGAAACTACATCTCAAGCGATAGCACACCTCATCTATATAGGAAGTATGGATTGGTACCCTAATGAGGATGCTGTGACTTTCTTTGCTGAAGATATATTACCATTAATCCAAAAAAGTGTGCCAGATGTGAAATTTACAATCGTTGGTGGTAATCCATCTGAACGGGTCCAACAATTAGCAAATGTGGAAGGAATTGAAGTTACGGGTCGTGTTCCAGAAATAAAACCCTATTTCGACGAAGCAACAATTTTCGTTGTACCATTAAGGATTGGTAGTGGAACACGTCTGAAAATATTGGAAGCACTTGCAATGGGAAAAGCTGTAGTTTCTACTACTGTTGGAGCAGAAGGTTTATCACTTCACAATCGCGATGAAATTATCATTGCTGATGAACCAACCGCATTTGCTGAAGAGGTCGTCCATTTACTTACAATTCCGTCCTTACGAAAGGAAATTGGTGAAAATGGACGGAAAAGAGTGGAACAAGATTACGATTGGCGAAATATCGGAGAAAAATTGGTCGGTATTTATCAATCGGTTGTAAGTGACAATTGATTTAATCTGATAATACATAGTTGACAAGAAAAAGGGTGGGTTAAGAAACCCACCCAAAATTAGTCTTAACCTTCTTCTTTGTTTTCTTCGGCTTCTGAGGCTGCTTTCTTTTCTAACTCACCTCTCCACCCAAGTACCATTCCAGATCTAATATGTTTTATATCAAATCCTGCATACCGATCTTCAAGTGTATCTCCGAGTTTCTGTGTAGCTGCCCAACGATCCCATGCGATTTTCATCCATTCGTGCGGTAAGGCTTCCCTTACAGCAGGATCAAGCTGCCATGCATGCCGGACATCTGCTACAGAGGGATCATCCGTAGACTCACCACCCCATTTTGACCAGCCAATTGACAGAGTATTTCTTTCACGTTCAGGTACACAGTGACCAGTATGGATTGCTGTTCCATTCCTAATTAATGCTTCTCCAGCTCTAAGCCGAATAGCGACTTGACCGGGTAACGGATCTGACCCATTCCAACTCGGTGTATATGGAACACCTTGATCTTTCATTGACTGCGGTAATAGCACATCATGCTCATAAGGTGTTCGCCATCTGTTGTGACTACCTGGAATCATCTCATGGCATTCGTCATCGGTAAGTGCCAAGAACATACTCACGCCATTACGTTCTTTGATACTCTTTTCGTTATTCTCTTGGATTTCTTTCCAGCGAATACGTTCTACTTCCTCGGAGTATGCTTCTGGTCCATCTCCGCGCACCTCTTTCTGAGCAAAGTAACCTTTACCTGTTCCCCACCAAGTTGTATCTCTGTGCCACCCCAACTTGTTTTCATGAGTTCTTGGATTTGCCCACAGAAGTGTACCTCTGAAGGTGAGATCTTCTGGTTGAAGTCCGTGACACCAAGATGCAACGAAATCTAAAAACTCTGTTGAACCGTGAAATTCATTAAAACTCGGTTCTCCGAATGCCGGATGTATAATCCCACGGAGTGCCCACGGTTGTTCCTCTCCTGTTCGATGAATAAAACCTTTTGAACAGTCAATGACATCATATTTATTTTCAGGAGCACATGCATCGGTTACACGCCGTCCTGCTTCACGAAGAATTGGTATCCAAGGACTATCAACAAAATCGTTGATGATGACATATCCGTGTTCTTTCAAATGTTCTATTCGTTCTGGTGTTCCACCAGGTACTGAATGCTCTGGATTAAAATCTGCAAAAGCTGTAGCTCGATAAGTTTCTTGCGTTTGTGATTCTTTCGCTTCCATTTTCATTCCATCCTTCCCGTTTATGCCAAGTTTACATACTTAGCACTGAAGTCGGTCTTGAATAGTAGCTGTGATTGAACAATAACTCACCTATATTACGACTATTTCAGAATTATGACATTAAAAAATAATTTTGTCAAAATTCTTCTAAATGGTTCATATATGTTGGATGAATACTTTTTGACCATAATATGGTATAATAGAATTCACATGAATTAACGGACAACGCACACATATTAAAAAATATACTCTTAAAGGTTTACTATAGTTTGGACAATTTTAGTGACAAGAAGCGGAAAAGAGGTTATCCTTTCAAAAACACAAATAACTTGAAAGGATCAACAAATGAAACCTCTTTCCCGCTTAGATGATATGTTATCAAAATTTATGGTACATTTCAAACACAATAACTTTACTCATTTTCGCAACTTTGTCTTAGGGTTGATAAATAATCCATACGCCCGCGCAACAGTATCTAATGTGTATCAATCCGGTGTAAAATACAAGTCGTATTGGGCACAGTTGAAGTTTCTTTCTCGTGGCAAATGGTGTGTTGATAAGGTTTCTGCTATTCTGACACAACTCGTTCAAACGATCTATGGCAAAGGTGTTTATATCTATGATGAAACACACGCTATCAAAACGGGTCGCAAACAATATGGTCTACATCTGTTTAGAAACGCTGCGTATAACGCACGCAACAATAATCAATCAAAGTTCTACGATGGACATCAGTTCGGTGCGCTCGGAATGCTGTTTTCTATCAGATACCCTCAACACCGAAAAAACAAAACGCGGGAGACCCCTCCGCTATGGAAATCGTATCAATCTTTCCCGTTTACAGTTTGACAATACCAAGATAGACAATAAAAACACATTCGATCGCAGACAAAGTGGTACGAACAAAGATGTGTGCCGAGGATGTGCGACTGGTTGTCATTCGTACACGCCCAAAGAAAATAAACCGTATCGCTACTTTTGTATGTTCACATCTGATTTAGCTTGCCCGGTGATAGACATTGTCCGCCACTATAAAAACCGATGGCAAATAGAAACAACTTTCCGAGATGTAAAACAACACTTCGGATTTGATGCGTATCAATTCAAACAGCGTGATACTTTGAACCGGTTTGTGCAACTCAGTTTCGTTGCAGCCTGCTTGACACAACTCCTTACTTTAGTAACCCTTAACTTAGGTGGAAAAAATGGAAAGAGAAACTACAGTGTAAATTGGTGAAATCTACGATGGATATTGATCATAATTTCACAAT
>CBDBFU010000027.1:0-134293 GCA_965205025.1 Candidatus Poribacteria bacterium | reverse complement strand
CTTCTAATCCACAAGATGCATACGAAGGTGCATTCACAACTACAACACTACACTTCATAGCTTTAGTGTATTGTGTGATTCGTGCTGTATTATTAGTATGAATCATTGCAGTATGTCCTCTTCCACCGTCGGCTGTAACAGCACCTTTAAGGGCTTCATCAAAATCATTAACACGAACTACTGGTAGAATTGGCATAAGGTATTCATTGATTACAAATCCATGGTCTGCCGGGACTTCAACAACAATTGCAACAGTATTAGCTGGTGCTGTAATGCCTGCTGCCTCTAATATGGTCTTTGCGTCTTTACCAATGTATTCTTTATTTGATTCACCATTTTCTGTGACTACAGTTTCAAGTGCTTCTCGTTGACTTGCATCAAGAAGGTGTCCACCATTTTGTGTTAATGCTCGGATTGTATCATTCGCAACTGATTCAACAACAAAAAGCGCTTTTTCACCTATACACAATAAGTTATTGTCGAAGCTTGTTCCAGAAATAACATGTCTTGCTGCCTTTGGAATATCAGCAGTCTCATCAATAATTGCGGGAGGATTACCTGGTCCAGCTGCGATTGCTTTTTTACCACTT
The DNA here is from genome assembly GCA_965205025.1 of Candidatus Poribacteria bacterium. Lineage (GTDB taxonomy): Bacteria > Poribacteria > WGA-4E > WGA-4E > WGA-3G > MSPOR6. Next base: position 133,703 of record CBDBFU010000027.1, on the reverse strand, counting down.
GATAAAGCGGCTTTTACAACGCTCTTACCACCAGTTGCTACAACCATAGCAATGTCATCATGATCCATAATCTCTTTGGCTGTCCTTAATGTAGCATTTGCAACGGATGTAAGTAGATTAGCAGGACCACCAACTTTCACAATTGCTTCATTTATTACGTGCATTGTCTCTTCAGTACATTCCCGTGCGTTTGGGTGAGGACTAAATATTACTGCATTGCCAGCAGCAATCATAATTATCGCATGATTTATTACGGTTGATGTAGGGTTTGTTGTGGGGGTAATCGAATTTATAATTCCAAAAGGAACATATTCAATCAAGAGTGTACCATTGTCACCGGAGATAGACTCTGAAATGAGATCTTCCATACCAGGTGATAGATTAACCGCGCCTTCATTTTTCATCACTTTATGCTCAGAATTTCCCATTTTTGTTTCTTGAACAGCTAAATCTGCCAGCCTCTTTGCATTTTCAAGTGAGGCATTTTTTATCGCATCAATTATTTCGCGTCGTTTGGCAAATCCGAGTTTTATGAGATCGTTTTGTGCGGTCTTGGCAGCTGCAATTGCCTCCTCAACAGTACTGAAAACCCCTGAACGAGATGATGCAGTTGGAATTGCTGGAGAAGGTGTAGTGACAGTTTTGTTTTGTTGCAGTGTAGTTAGGACTTGGGAAACAATTTGTTCAATTTGTTTCTCATCAATTTGCGCCATTCAGTCCTCCAATACTTCAAATCAGGTAGATATAAACTGAAAACGAAGAAACCAGTAAACCTTGTAAGAGTCACACCGATTCTATATAGGAATTCAATAAGAGATTACTGTATTCGAATCGGTTCATTATAAATAGTTTCGAAGGATTCAATAAAATAGATATTTTGTGATGCAGATGAATCCTACTAACTTTGTTATACTCGTTGACTTTGTTATACTCGTTGTTAAACGGTTTTACAAGTTACACTGATTCTAACGCAAACAACGGATTAGGCATCCGAATCATCGGAAGCTGCACCAAGAATTGCTTCGACATCGGAATGTGGACGAGGAATAACATGTACCGATACCAATTCACCAACCGCTTTAGCTGCTTCAGCACCGGCATCTGTTGCTGCCTGTACAGCACCTACATCACCGCGAACCATGACAGTGACAAAACCACCACCGACCTGTTCTTTTCCAATCAATTTCACATTCGCGGCTTTTACCATTGTGTCAGCTGCTTCAACAGCACCAACTAATCCTCGAGTTTCAACCATTCCTAATGCTTCATTGCTCATATCATATGCTCCTTATCTGTTCTATATTTGTAAAATACGACGGACTGATAATCCTCAATAATACTTGTAACGCCAGCTTGATAAATAAGAAATGTCAGTTCTATAAACAGTATTTTGTCCTGAGGATAGCCTTTGTAGCACAAACTTTCCAGTTTGTGCACTCTGGTGTTAGTTTATACATCGGGTTACAATGTGTCTTTTCAAACTCACATTACTTGTAAGGTGATAATAAAAATGCAGTCCTTTAATCATTACGACCTTGTTTATATGATACTATAAATGCGTGTTTTCTGCAAATCAAATTTCAAGTAATAACTATGATTTTAAACTAATACAAATATGGATAGGAATAGCTTAGCTAATTCAACTTAATCTTGACTTATAATAGGATATTTGATAAAATATCTTGTAGACTAAATAACAATCAGTCAACAAACTTTCTTAATTAATAGAATCTGAAAACACTTCATCCTAAATACGACTTTTCGTGTTGGATTTCCAGTTGTGATTGAAAATAATATACCCTTGGACGGTTCAGATTCTGAACGAAGGAGACTACATGTTGGATAAGAAAATGGAGGCGAAACAGGTAGCGGGTGTAAAAAAAATCCTGTCTGAAGTTCCCGCTGCCTCCGATTATTCCCCTGTAACAGAATCAATTGATCGGGCAACAGAATTAGGGGAGGATGGAATAGTATCAGCTTTAAAAAATTTTAGTTCAATGCCGCAATCCACAAATGTATTCGCTAATCCTGTTTTACACAAGACTGGCGTAAACTGTGGAGATACACAAATAACACTCAATATCAGAAGTTTTGGAATTCGAGGAGTTGTAACTGAAAGCGAAATAATAGCCAACCAACTTTCCCCCGCTTTTGTTATCTTTGCTGGACTTTTTGGCAGAAAACCTGGGCAATCTGATGACTTAGATGAAGAAGCTATACTTTCAGAATTAATAGACAAGAAATTTTATCGGTGTATAAACCTTCGTCAAGAAGGACTTACTGGTAAACATCGCCTCATCAATCAGGTAGCCGAATTTGTAAAAGCCTTCCCTGATGCTGGACCTGAGGCAGTCATTCAACATTTTTCCACTCATCGTAAATTAAGCCATCCAAATCAAAAAGGTATTAAAGGCACAAGAAAACCTGGGGCACTTCTTATTGAGTTAATTACTACACATATGGAAAATGTTGCATTGGGAACATTATCTGTGTATATGCGCCATCAGCTTAGAAACAGTAATGCATTACACCCGCAAGTGTTGGCGATGCGTGCAAATGATCTTATTGAAGAACACAAGAAAAACGGAAAAACAGCCTTCCAAACATGTTATAGTCTACTTTTAGGGAGAGAAGCCAGTTCTGTTGAATCGAATATATTAGAACGTATGGGGATCATTCAAACACATCATGGATCTGCTGGTTCAAACGTCGTTGCTCGATACCTTGCAACCTTATATGCTGGTGCCGTGTCAGATTTCTTTGTAGCCGCACAGATGACATTAGACGGTGATCGACATTTTGGTGCTATTCATGATATGACATCTTTTATTAATCAGATTGAGCCACTTGATGATGCTGCAAGAGAAACCGCTATTCGTGAGAGAATGACTATTGCTCTTCCTACCTTTGGACATCCCGAAATTGCTGCCGCTGGTCGAACAGATGAAATCCAACAAGATCCGAGACCCGCAATCTATTTCAATCCTTTCTTAGATGCTGTTAACAAAGGTGAAATCCAACTCACAGATAAACAGAGAAAACGTTTAGCAATTATACAACGTATATATCAAATCGCCTTCATTGAAGGGATGGTACGTCCAGGACGAGAGAACGAACCACCTCTCCGTTTAACACCTAATACAGACTTCGGTGGTTGGGCTGTTCAGGAAGGTTTGGATATATATGAAAGTGATAGAACATTCCTGACCTATATCTTCCGAGGATTTGGTTGGATAATGGATGCGCGTGAACAACTTCAGATGAAAATTATCCGACCTGTCATTCCCCCAGATCCAGATATTATTCCTACCCCATCTGATGATATGACGGTACCAAACGAGGTTGTATCTTTACACAACATGATGGCGGGTACAAATATTTTTGAATAATTGAAAGTTTCTGTCATACTCCCTCATTAATAGTAAATAGTATAGATTTTCTGTGAATCAGAGAGGAATACCAGTGATTGATTTTGACCAATTGACGCCTCCATCCGATGGTGAGACAATACACTCTGTCAATGGACAGAGTGTTATCCCTAATAAACCTATTATCCCTGTAATTGAAGGGGACGGTATTGGACGAGACATCATGAAAACAACTCGTCGTGTTGTTGATGCTGCTGTCGAGAATGCTTATGGTGGCAATAAGCAGATTGTATGGTTTGATGTCTATGCCGGTGAAAACGCAATGGAAAAGTATAACGAATGGTTGCCACAGGATACATTTAATGCCATTGAGCATTTTCGTGTTGCATTAAAAGGACCATTAACGACTCCTGTTGGTGGTGGTTTTCGGAGTTTAAATGTAACTTTACGACAGGTTCTCGAACTATATGCATGTGTTCGACCTGTTCGATATTTTCAAGGTGTCCCCGCTCCCGTTACACATCCTGAAAAGATGGATGTCGTCATCTTCCGTGAAAACACGGAAGATGTTTACGCCGGTATAGAATGGGAACAAGGAACTCCTGAGGTAAAGAAAGTTATTGATCTGCTGAAAACTGAGATGGGGGTGGAGATCCGTGAAGATTCGGGGGTTGGAATTAAGCCTATTAGTATTTTTGGCACAAAACGTTTAGCACGGATGGCAATTCAATATGCAATTGAACACGATAGAAAAAGTGTTACCTTTGTACATAAAGGTAATATCATGAAATTTACTGAAGGGGCATTCTGTGCTTGGGGTTATGAACTGGCAAAAGAAGAATTTCCTAATGAAACGATTACTGAATCCGAACTGTATGATGAATATGACGGGAATGTTCCTGATGGAAAAATAGTCGTTAATGACAGAATTGCTGATAGTATGCTTCAACAGATATTAACTCGGACAGATGAGTACGACGTAATTGTCACACCGAATTTGAATGGGGACTATCTCTCTGATGCGGCAGCAGCTCAAGTTGGTGGAATTGGTATGGCACCAGGTGGTAATCTCAACGATGAGGTAGCTCTCTTTGAAGCCACACACGGAACTGCCCCCAAATATACTGATCAGGATGTTGTCAATCCAAGTTCACTTATCCTCTCCGCTGTAATGATGTTAGAGCATATTGGTTGGCAAGAGGCAGCTGATTTGATTATCAATGGACTTGAAAAGACTATCCTTCAGAAACGTGTTACATACGATTTGGAACGTCTAATGGAAGGTGCTACAAAGGTTCGCACATCCGAATTTGGTGAAGCAATTATTGAGAACTTTTTGTAAAAATACCGTTACATATAACAAGGAATAGGCACATGACTATAAAAACAAAACTTGCCCTTGGAATTGGTCTGTTAGTTGGTATTGGTTTTGGGATAGGGGTTGAGTTATATCGTCTTCATAAACGTATCTTGGAAGAATTGGTAGCAATTCGCAAGCAGGGAGAGAGGTAGGAAAATGGGTCCTCAATTTTTTCTTGATAAATCCGTCTTACAATCTCTTTCTGAGGAGGAAATTTGGTGTCTCAACCGTTACTATTTGGTTGTTTACGCACCGGTTCAATTTATTGATATTCTTCTACAGAAAAAGGAAGATGGGATAACAGAAATTGCGACCAAAATTCAGCCAACGGATCAGTGCTTTACAATGCACTATCGAATTTCCGTTGCGCATAACCTATTAGATAGAAGCCATCCTGATAGACTCCCCTCTCGTATTGATGCCATACTCACTGATCAGGAAAGTCTACCATTTGGAGTTCATCCTGAAAAAGAGGCTTTACGGTGTTGGAATGTGGGTGAAGTCTCCACAACTAAACAAGTATTATCAGAGAGATGGCGTTCTTCAACTCGAACAATTGATTTAGACAAATTACGGAATGGTTATAATTTTCCTTCTGTGACTTCATTTGCGGAGCTTAAATCCGCTACATTGGCATTTTGTGATACCGATGACCTTCAGCAACAAGTAGAAAACTTTGAATTCTTATTAGATGAGGCGGAGCTTTCAGGTCTTTCGGAACCAATTCGTGACAGATGGTTTGAATGTGGCATGCCTCCTTTGAAGGAATTCGCGCCTTATGCATACTACTGTCTTACAGTTTTCACTGCGTTTTATACTGCAATCGCAAACGGTTTAATCGGAACCCAAACAAGTCGCGTGTCTCTGGAATATCTGTTCTATCTTCCATTTTGTCAAGTTTTTTGTTCAGATGACCCGTTCCACAAGCAATTCGTACCACTTTTCCTGGGGGACATCAGAGAACAGCAAGACTTTGTGGATAGTACCGAGTTGAAACAAGACCTAAACAATATTTATGCTTATTGGCAATCGATTTCAGAGGCAGAACGTAAGGAATATCAGGAGAAATACGCATATTATCCACTAGTGCTATCGGATTCAATTACGCTGCAATTGTGGGAGAAATATATGCCTCCCCGAACAAAGCGAGAAAAATCTCAAATAGAGTGGGAGGATATTTTGTCAGATTTCCATAAAGCATTCGCAAGTTCACAGGAGGAAAAGGAATTAATTCAAGAGATCGTTGACACAGTTAAAGAGGTAAGACGTGAACGAGCCAGAACAGCGGCTGCAGATTTACCATGCGACAATTGACACCAATATTTTTGTCCGAGCAATAATTCAGGCAGATAATCTCGCTAATGAGTTAATCAAACTTTGGCGTAACAAAAATTTCATACTTGTGCTACCGAAGATGGTTGTTGAAGAACTTCAGGACGTGGTTTCACGCAGATCCTTCATACGGAGATATCGATTTCAGCTAAGGAAAGCGGCAGGTCTAATAGACGAGATTAATCAAAAAGCAAGTATTGTTGAAATTAAATTCTCATTTGAGTTCTGTCGGGATGTCAGCGATAACCCCTTAGTTGATTGTGCTATTCAGGAAAAAGTCCAATTTTTGGTATCTTATGACAAAGATCTCCTGGATGACCCTAAACTCAAACGAAATCTTTTTGAATACGGGATTGAAATCTTAGATCCTATGACGTTCCTTGATAAACTAAGGAATGTCGAAAATTAACAGACACGAATCTAACAGCAGCATTGATTAGTTAGAATTGAAATACGTAGAATTCATTAGAACAGATTTTTATAGTAATCTATTCAAACGGAGGAAGAAGTGGCAAGAAAGAAAATTAGTGTAATCGGTGCCGGTAATGTCGGTGCGACAGCAGCATTCCTAATCGCACAGAAGCAGCTTGGTGATGTCGTGATGATAGACATTGTGGATGGTGTACCACAAGGTAAGGCACTGGATATGGCAGAGATGGGACCGGTAGAATTGTTTGATGCTGCAATTAGTGGTGATCTTGATTATTCCGCAACAGCAGATTCCGATTTAGTGATTATTACTTCCGGTTCTCCACGAAAACCCGGGATGACGCGTGAAGACCTATTGCAAACGAATGCTAACATCGTTGGAAGTGTCACGGAAAATGTGGTGAAACATTCACCTGATACTATTATTATGATGCTTACCAACCCACTGGATATCATGACTTACCATGCATGGAAAGTTTCAGGATTTCCCTCACAACGTGTTGTTGGACAAGCCGGTGTTTTGGATTCTGCTCGGTTTCGTTATTTTATTTCACTTGAACTGGGTGTTTCAGTAGAAGATATCCATGCTCTCGTTCTTGGTGGACACGGGGATACAATGGTACCCCTTCCGCGTTATACGACTGTCAATGGTATCCCTATACCCCAATTGATTTCTAATGAGCGGATTGAAGAGATGGCACAACGTACCCGTGATGGTGGTGCTGAGGTTGTAAACCTTCTCAAGACCAGTGGGTATTATGCAGCTGGCGCATCATTGGCACAGATGGCAGAAGCTATCATCTTAGATAAGAAACGTCTACTCCCATGTTCTGCACACCTCACAGGACAATACGGAATTGATGATCTCTATATTGGTGTGCCAATTAAACTGGGTGCGAACGGAATTGAAGAGATTATTGAGATTGAACTGACAGATGAAGAACTAAATGCTCTGCAGACATCCGCCAATACTTATCGTGAAGGGATCGCTCTGTTAGGGTATTAAAACAGTTTGCATCTTGTTGTATTGCATTTAACCTTAATGGAGAGTATAATTATTGCATAGGGAAACACGAAAACGCATCTACATTGATACGTCAATTCCTAGCACCTATTATACATTGCGGACCGACGAAGGATCTCTCGCGCGACAGAGAGTAACTCGGTTATGGTGGAACAAATATGCAGATTTATTTATCCTCACAACAAGTCCTACCGTTATTGAGGAACTTAGTGACGGAATAAGTGAAAAAACGCGGGACCGGATTTCCTTAATTGCACATCTTGAGATATTGCCGATCACTGCTGACATACTTCAAATCACGCAAATTTATATTGACAGATTGATAATGCCTCAAGAGCCCTCTGGTGATGCACTGCACTTAGCAATTGCCTCTTTTCACAAAATGGATGAACTCCTTACCTGGAATCAATCACATATTGCCAATGCTAGCAAATTTTCTCTTATTCAGCAGATTAATCAAGACATAGGTTTAGCAACACCAGAATTAATAACACCATTGGATTATTTCGGAGGTAATACTTAAAATGAGAGACAGAGAAATCATAGAAAATACCGAATGTGAAATAGTTAAGGAAGTTCGCGAAGTCCGGCACAAAATCTCTGCACGGTTTGACCATGATGTCAGTCGACTGGTCGCGCATTACCAAGAGTTACAGAAAAAAATGCGGCAGTCTGGCAAATATAAATTCGCTAACTTGCCGAGTGAAAAGCCAAAACTCTTGGAATCTGCAGATACTGAGGTAGCAGATTGAGACGATGAGTTTTGGGTGCTTTGCAGACATCTGCACAGACGTATCGTGAAGGGATTTCATTATTAGGATATTAGAAACGTTGTCAAACGCTACATCACACCTTTTGTGCTACCATACTGGAGAGGATGCCGAGAATTCTATCACACCGTTCAATCGTGTAGGTTGACATATCAAGATGCAAACACTTTCCCTCCAATTTGAGGAATTGCCAATCTATTCCTGTTGTGGCGGCACCGTAAATGCAAGGGATGTCATTGCCCTTATCGGCATTAAAACGTTGGGCAGCAAGCATCTCTGCGATACACTGCCCAAGGCCAAGTTTTATATCAGCATTTTTTGCCTCAACAAGAATAACGATAGGTGCTTCCAAATAAAATTGGTTTGGTGACAGACTCACTAAAAAATCGCACACACCCATCAAACCCTCTTCAACATCAACGTTGAAGTCAATCCCAGAGAATAGACTGATGCGGCGATCAAAGTGCTCAAGGAGTTCAACAAGTACATCAGCGACAATCAGTTCAGACCGGGCTTTTTCGGTGCCGATAGCGGTAGCCAATGATGCCTTTCTCTCCAATCCTGTGGTGAGATACGCACTTGGTGTAACAGTTTCCGCATCAGCAAAGAGGCCCGCAGTGTCTATTTTTTGAAGTTGAAATGTTGGGATTACCGATTCTAAGGTAAACTCACTATAAGCCATAATAACACCTGTTGTAAGAAGTAGGCGGTGAGTGGGTTACCTACTTCTCATCCTTATTCTCATTCTCATCCTCATCAACAACTTCGTATTCCGCGTCAACTACATCCTCTTCTGCAGCAGATTCAGCAGAAGGATCTCCCTCTGGGGCTGCACCAGGTTCGGCACCCGCAGCTTGTTGATAAATCTCAGCTGAAGCTTCATGCCAGATCTTCATAAGGTCATCAGATGCAGCTTTTATTTCGGCATTGTTGTTTGCTTCCAATGCTTGTTTTACGCGTTCAACAGCAGCATTAACCTTTTCTTTAGTTGCATCATCAATCTTGTCACCGAATTCATTGAGATTCTTCTCAGTCTCATAGATCAATGAATCTGCTTGGTTGCGCGTTTCAACTTCCTCACGCTTCTGTTTATCTTCTTCAGCATGTGTTTCAGCATCTTTCACCATCTGTTCGATTTCTTCCTCACTCAGACCAGAGGATGCAGTAATTGTTATTTTTTGCTCTTTCCCTGTTCCTGTATCCTTTGCTGATACGTTAAGGATACCGTTTGCATCAATATCGAATGTTACTTCAATTTGTGGCATGCCTCTACGAGCAGCGGGGATTTCATCAAGTCTAAATCTACCGATGGTTTTATTGTAAACTGCTTGTTCCCGTTCACCTTGAAGGACATGAACATCTACGGCAGTTTGGTTATCCTCTGCGGTTGTAAACTTCTCAGATTTTTTCGTTGGAATAGTTGTGTTCTTTTCGATTAACCGTGTAAACATACCTCCAAGCGTTTCAATACCGAGTGAAAGTGGGGTAACATCTAATAATAGAATATCCTTCACTTCCTCATCACCAGCAAGAACACCCCCTTGAATTGCTGCACCAACTGCGACAACTTCATCGGGATTGACACCTTTATGCGGTTCTTTACCAAATAGGTCTTGAACTGCATCCTGCACCTTCGGCATCCGAGTTTGACCACCAACCAGAATAACTTCATCAATTTCTGAAGGTTGCATCTCGGCATCACTGAGTGCTTGTCGACACGGTTCCAACGATCTATTCACTAAATCGTCTGTAATCTGTTCTAATTTCGCCCGTGTAAGTGTTAGGTTTAGGTGTTTCGGTCCGCTGGCATCAACACTAATGAACGGTAGGTTTATATCCGTCTGAAGCGTACTGGAAAGTTCACACTTCGCGGTTTCTGCCGACTCTTTCAAACGTTGGAGAGCCATCTGGTCATTTCGTAAATCAATTCCTTGACTACTCAAGAATTCTTGTGCCATCCAATCAATAACCGCTTGGTCAAAGTCATCACCACCAAGGTGTGTATCTCCATTAGTGCTTTTTACCTCAAAGACACCATCACCGATTTCCAAAATTGAGATATCAAACGTTCCACCCCCAAGGTCATAAACAGCAATCTTCTTATCACCTTCATTTTGTAATCCATAAGCAAGAGATGCAGCGGTAGGTTCGTTGATAATCCGTAATACCTCTAACCCCGCAATTTTACCTGCATCAGCGGTTGATTGTCGTTGTGAATCATTAAAATATGCAGGTACAGTGATAACGGCTTGTGTGACCTCTTCACTGAGATACGCCTCTGCTGTTTCTTTCATTTTTCGTAGAACCATTGCTGAAAGTTCAGGTGGGGTATAGTCTTTACCCTCTATATTAACAACAATGTCACCATCTTTATCACTTTTTAATTCATAAGGCACACGGGAAGATTCATCACCAATTTCGCTGAACTTTCTACCCATAAATCGTTTGATTGAGAATATTGTATTTTCAGGGTTGGTGATAGCTTGTCTTTTTGCAACCTGTCCGACTGGACGTTCCCCTTCTTTGGTAAAACCGACTACAGAAGGCGTCGTTCGGTTTCCTTCAGCATTTTCAATTACCTTAGGTTCACCACTTTCTAAAATCGCAACGCACGAGTTTGTTGTCCCTAAATCAATTCCTATTACTTTTCCCATTTTATCTCTCCAATTATTATATTATTGTTGTTTAGATGAAGATTAAAATAATAATTCGGTAATGTGTTAGAAATTCGAATCAACGGTATGAATGCTATTTAGCATTCCCCGTGGTTAGGAAACCGAACCTACCAAGTTTGGGAAAATGGGAATTACCGAATTTAAAACTTAATCCTCATGAAAACAACTGATAAACTGATATAGTAATAGCAATATCTGTGCCAACCTTACATGCTGATATAGTAGGTTATCATTTCTCTACAAGTCAATTTGGCAGTTATACTAAGCGTTTAAATTTCATGTTGTCTGCCAATTTGGCATACATTAGTATTAAGTTTACTTTTTCAGCAAACCCCAAATAATTGGTAGTTTCTCTGTTGGTTCCACGGGTAGGAGATCTTGAATACCATCTTGAACCATTCCAATTTCTTTATCAGTAAGTCCACGGTTAAAAATAGCAAACTCATCCATTTCACCATTGTAGTATCGATTTAAATTGAGGGGTTCTTCAGTACCCAGGAGCAGAGGGGATTCAACAGGAAATAATTTCTCATTCTGTTTCGGGTGGTTAATTAACACCTTACCATCAAGATAGACTGTCCACCAATCCTTTGTCTTAAAGGAAACGGCGACATGTTGCCATTTATCTTTAACGACATTTCTGGGACTCTGTGCTGGCACAACGCGTCCACCTGTCAACCTCCATCCCATCCAAATAAATCCATCTGGATGAAGTAAGATTTCGAAGAATTCATCTACATCTGGTCCTTTAGCAGCAATCAGTTGCCACGTACCAGCACCGACTTCTAACGTAGGACGAACCCATGCACAGATGGTAATTCCGTCTGTGAATTCAAAGTGATGAGAATGCTTAACACGAACTATCCCATTCTTTCCACCAAAATTGAGTCCTTTGCCATATTTCCCATCTCCCCAACCAGTATCACCTTCTAATGTACCATCGTTTCCATTACCTGAAAGATCTGTAACGGTTTTCCCACTACCATCTTCAAATGCAAAATAGACGACTAATCCTTCTAATTCTTGGGCAACACAGAATGATTGACACAACCCTATCAAATAGACTAAGGCAATTAAGAGAATCATATATTTCTGCATCTTGTTTTCCTTTATAGTAATACCGTTTTTAATTGAACTATCTACATTACGATTCTCATCTAAATAGGACTAATTTACTATAAAAATTGGAGTCCCGTAGGGACGGAATGTCTATACAATACCTATTCAAGTAAATTAACTTTTCCGAATGCTAATAATGTAAACTAATCAATTAGAATTGGTATAAAATCTAAAACTGTGAAAATTTGTTCATTAGGATATGTTTAATTGCTCCATTTATAAACCATGTTTTGACTTTTCTACAGACATATTGCTACACTGGACCAATGATTGAACTTTTATATTGCTGGGTAGGATATTAACAACAAATATGATTAGATGAATTCTATATTTTTTATCTAAGACATCATAGGATGGTCTAAGAGTTGGCATTGGGATCCATCCTATAATAAAGAGGATACCCAAAAACGAAATATCAATTAGTGCTAACTCAAGATACAATACAATATGATATATATTATGTCTGAACAGACATAATATATATCAAGATATCAGAGGTAAGACAATCTGAGAGATAACTGTATTTGATCAGAACAGTTAGAACAGATAGAGAGAGTACAACAATCCTATAATCTATTTTTTCTATGCAAATGGGAAGGTCCCTTGATATCCGCGAGGTCGAGAGACATGCCAAACCCCATCATACATTGGTGTAACTTGGTAGTGGCATACGACATTACTCCGCTCCATGTCATCTCGCTCTTTCGCACCTTGGTGTGGCATATGGTTGATAAAAACAACACAATCCCCTGCTTTTGGGTATAGAATAACATGCTCTTGTGACTCGCACCATTCTTCAAATTTAGGACGGTCTAAAGGATATAGATGGGGTGGTTCATTTATATGTCCATCTTTTACGAATTTAAGATGTCCTTCACCCGGATCATTATCCTGAAAGTAGTAAGTTGTGTTGATACCAGCCGGTGCCATGGCAAAAGGATGTTCTTCTACATACCGTTTCTCATGCCAGTAACCATAAAAATCCATGTGCCATTCTTGTAGATATGGACCGGGATTGATATGTGCGCGAAGACTTCGTAGTTGACATTGTTTACCCATCAAACCTTCAAGATAGGGTCGCACACTCGGATGTCCTACAAGCGGTTGATATGTATCAGGTTCACGATCAAGTAGGGAATCAAACCACATATTTCCTACAGCATTTAACCCTTCTTCCCATCCCTGTTCGCGTGCATAATTCACGCGTTGTCTAATATGTTCGGTCTCTTCAGAAGACAATGCGCCTTCAATTAGATAGTATCCATTCTGTAGTAATTGTTCAACGTTCGTCTTATTATCTCCCATGGGTCATCTCCTTAGTACATCAGTGTTGTGGTAAATTCTACATTTTTAACTATTATGGTGTCAACATATTTGTATCAATACCAAAAACGGGTCTCTAACTAATCTAACTTCCCGTAAAAAGTTTAGCAAACAACCCCCATCCGCTAATTCCAGCAAACAGAATGAGCACAACTGCGGAAACAAGTGAACCAATAAACATCAATGGACCGGTGCGATAAACACGGGGAAGTTTGAAATTCAGATAAATCGCAGCAAGCATCATCAAAGCAATTGAGAAATTTGCCAATATAAAACCTGCAATCTGTGTCAAGATATCAAATGGTATATTTAACCAAATAATAACCATAGTTGTAATGAATATATATAGACAAATCCACCGACGTATCTTATCATAGTTCCATTCCCGATCTTGCCATATAGCTTGAAAGAATTCTTGGATTACACGTGCGTATATTTCAGGAAGTGCTTGTAACGTACCCCATAGGGCAACTACAATACAGATATAGTAAACCCATACAAGTGAGGAATGGATATTTTTCCATACACTCGCTTGATCTGTAAGTAAACTCCATCCGTCAAAAGAACTTCTAAGATCATACAATACTGCCGCACCAGACAGCATAAAAGCACCGGTTACGATGAACAATACAACAGCACCCATGCCTATATCCCATCGCAATGGAGAGAGAATTTTGCGTAATTGACTTACTTGATCACGACTTTCAGGTAGGTAATCGATTCTATCCCGAGTTCCAGCAAGGTTTCGGATACCAATTATGTTCTTATGTGCTGTCATCCCCCATTTATGTATACTTACCCAGTTTGCATAGACAATATACCCCATCACAGAACCACCAACATAACCGAATGTTGTCGCCATAGTTAATAATGGATTTTTCACTGCATCCTGTGGTGTCCATTCTGGAAATTCGGGTATATGTCCAATACTAAGACTTCCAATAATGGCTTTACCAATATCAGGTCGAACCATGAGTGTCCCTATAACAGTTCCAGCGACAAGTATTCCACAGATGATCAGTTGCTGTTTTTCTAACTTTTCAAAGGAAAGACGTAAACCGAAAAGTAAAGCTAATGTAATAAAGCAGGAGGTAAGAAGGTTTTGCCAGACTGTCACCGAAACTGATGAGGGTAGTCTGCTCTCCAGGAGAAAATGGAGCAACGCACCGCACGGTTTGGCAATGGGAACCCAAGCTAATGGGGCACCAACCATCTCAAATATAACAATTGCAATTAATAACCAACCCCGTGGTCCAGGTAATTTCGCAAGACGATTACCGATATATTCTCCACTGACCGCTGTATACCGACCAAGAAGATAAGTTACAAACACACCCTTAACAACGCAACTGAGGAGCACAAGCCACAGTAAATCGTAACCTGCCCAGGCACCAGCACGAACAACTACTATCGTCTCTCCCGCCCCAATACTCACAGATGCTACAATTGCTGCGGGACCAAAGACAGATGCCAAGGCAAATATCTTCTTTAATGACCACGGTTCAGAAAATGCTCCGGTCACAGGTGGAATATCAATCTTTTCTATATTCTGCGTATCGTTGTTCTTCATTGTTAAATTAATCAAGTTGATTAGGTACAATACCTAACCAACTTGATTCTTGTTAGTTAGAAGTTGGGGTATCTTAACTAAGCGGTTCTAACGGTTTGGCATTTCCGAATACAGGTTTAGGTGCATCCCCAAGTGCCGCCCATTTGGCTGCATTTGCGATGACATGCCGAACATTCTTGTCATAATATATCGGATAGGTTTCATGACCCGGACGGAAGTAAAATATCTTTCCTCTACCACGATAATAACAGCATCCACTTCGGAAAACTTCTCCACCAGGAAACCAGCTAATAAAAACAAGTGTATCTGGTTCTGGAATATCGAACGGTTCACCATACATTTCTGCATGTTCAATTTCAAAGTATTCACCAAGACCATCAACAATCGGGTGTCCATGTTCAATAACCCAAATACGTTCCTTCTCTGCTGCTTCACGCCATTTGAGACTACATGATGTTCCCATTAATCGTACAAAGGGTTTAGAATAGTGTCCTGAATGTAGGACTATCAATCCCATTCCTTGTAATACTCGTGCTTTTACTTTATCTGCGATTTCATCTTCTACAGCACCGTGAGCAGCGTGTCCCCACCATATTAATACATCCGTCTTTTCCAACACAGCATCAGTTAAACCGTGTTCCGGTTCATCTAATGTAGCGGTCAACGTTTCAATACCGTGTTCACTCAATCCATCTGCGATTACCGAGTGGATACCTTTTGGATATATTTTCTTGATAGTTTCATTAGTTTTTTCATGTCTAAATTCATTCCAAACTGTAACTAAAGGTCCTGCCATAAGTTTCTCCTTAAAATATCAATTCTGTTTCGACTGCTTCATTATAATCAACACCCTCAACTTCAAAACCGAATAGGTTACGAAAACGTTTTCTGTAACCTGCATAATCTGAAAGTTCATAGAAATTGTCAGTATTAATCTTATCCCAACGATCCGTGACAATGTCTGTCACATCCTGTCGCAATTCTCTATCATCCAACCGAATATATCTTTCATTATCAAGTTGTGGTTGTAAACCCGGACCGAGATGTTCTGAGAAAAGTCGTTGCATTTGACCTATAGGGGCTTCATTGATCCCTTTTTCATTCATAATATCGTAGAGAATACTAATGTAGAGAGGGACAACAGGTATTGCAGCAGAGGCTTGTGTGACTACAGCTTTGTTAACCGAAATATATGCATTACCACCATATAGGTTTGCAAGTTTTCCATCAAGTGCATCTACACGAACCTTCAAATCATCCTTTGCCTTTCCGATTGTGCCATCTCGGTAAATAGGCCAGGTTAATTCACTCCCGATATAGGTATATGCTACAACTGTAACCTCTGATGCAAGGAGATCTTCATCTATTAGCATATCCACCCACATCTCCAGATCTTCTCCACCCATCACAGCGATTGTATCCGTAATTTCTTGGTCATTTGCCGATTCAATCGTTACAGGCACAACAGTCTCATTATTTAAATCAATAGTTTTTCCAGTATAGGAATTACCAATAGGTTTTAATTCCGATTTATGAGATTCTCCTGTATGGGGATGGATACGACGAGGGGCAGCAATACTATAAACAAGGACATCTACTTTCCCGAAATTGGATTTTAGTTTTGTAAGCGCTTCCTGTTTCATCTCATCAGAAAATGCATCTCCATTTAGACTATCTGCCTGAAAACCGTCATCCTCTGCATGTTGATGGAAAGCGTATGTATTGTAATAACCTGCAGTGGCTGTTCTCCTGCTATCTGCGGGTCGTTCGTAAAGGAGACCCAAGGTTTTAGCTCCATATCCCCACGTCAATGCAATGCGTGAAGCAAGTCCGTATCCTGTAGATGCCCCAACAACAAGAGCATTTATTCCTTCAGCTTTCTGTTGGGTTTTCTCCTTAATTAAGGCTATCTGATTCTGAACATTTACCGAACAACCGGCAGGGTGAGCATTTGTACAGATAAAACCGCGTATGCGTGATTCAACAATTTGAACTGCCATAATTCCTTCCGAGGTAAGGTGATTAGTCTTCTATTTCTACTACCATTTCAACTTCAACTGGAATACCACCCGGTAACTGCACCATACCTACAGCGGATCGCGCATGTTTACCTTTATCTCCAAATACTTCTACAAAGAAATCAGAGGCACCATTCACAACAGCAGGTTGGTCCGTAAAATCAGCCGAGGAGTTAACAAATCCAACAACCTTGACAACTCGTTTGATTCTATCAAGATCCCCTAAGGCATGTTTCAGCGTACTAATTAGACCGATAGCAACCTGTCGTGCAGATTCATATCCTTCCTCTATGGTAGCATCTGTACCCAGTTGGCTTTTATAGATTTTACCCTCACCTGTACCTGGTCCGTGTCCTGATGTAAAGATGAGATTTCCTGTTTGCACAGTTGTAACATAATTCGCAACGGGTGTCGCGGGTTCCGGCAATTCTATACCTAATTCTTCAAGTCGTTTTTCTATTTTCATACTATATTTTTATCTCCTAAATTCACTCGTATACATAAGATCTCATATACATGACATTATTAATGTAAGATTCATTTTATTAAATAGGTTATAACAGTTTTTGTCAAGTAAGTTAATTGTTAGGAGTATGTAGAGTTTATGTCACTAAACATTACGCTGCAATTGTATCAGAATATCACAAACGCTACTTATACTTTCAAAGTGAGATAAAAGACCTAATTATATTAGATGTATGGATAATGTGAATGGAAAAGTGTTAATATTTATTGCTCTAAAATGATCTCACTTTCACGGAAACCTTCACGGAGCAATTTTACGAACCCTTATTCTGTAAGGGTTTATAATTTAAAACGTGCTCATTCTCCGTGAATCACATATGTTAATAATTATACAACTGAAGTATTGGTGTGTAAAGTATTTGACATGAATATCACGGAATCATATAGTTTTCAATTATTGGTTTTTAGCTGTTGCAGAGTAAATGCTGTTAGGGGGTGTTTTATATTTTCTATGTTACGCCTTAGGTAGTGAATAGACCCCTCGCTGCACTCTCATAATTTCACCTTTTTCTATAAGGTTTCTGAGTTCATTGTCTATGCATTTTGGAGGTCCATCAATAGCTGCCAAAAGTTCGGAAGTCCTTTTTTCACCTTTAGCAAGGAGAGAGAATATCTGTTCTCGGTAGGGAACACGTAGCGGTTTCCCGCCTCTTAGTTTTTGTAGCATCCGGTTAGCTTGCCGTGCTGAGCATCCTAAGACCTGTTCAACTTTTTCTCTACTGGAATTTGCAGTTAAATTGGAAGCCTCTGTTTCAAAACGTTCGCGTGTTGCGATAACTTCAGGCAATTTATTCAACCCACCTGCGACCTCAAAGTCTTCCCAGTCGAAAAGTAGCGTTTCCGGTCTGTCGGTGATGTTAGGCAGTGCCAAACTCGTCATTAACACGATCTTCTTGTCGGGCAGACGGTTCATCCCTATCTGACCTATAATGCGTGTGAGTAAACTGACAATATTTTGTTGGTATACCTCTTGTACGCGTTCGTCTTTATAGTGAACGGACTCTGATGTTTGCTCATAAAGAAGTGGCTTTTCATCATTTCCAAATAACATCTGTGCCTGTCGCCAAACAGTGCTTTGTGGCCAGAACGGTGTGCCGACCATCCACACAACCTGCGCTGCTTCAAATTCAGTATCCTCTTCGTGCAACATTTTGAAATCTTTCACGAAACAGACGTTCTCCTTTTCGGCGATATCCACCAAAAATTTGGAAATCGGTGTATTGACGACAATTGTATGTTGAACACTTGGGTCTTGTTCAATTTCTGCGCAGATTCCAGTAAAGAGGCGTTCTCCTGTTTTAGACAGGCTTGGCACGTCCCAATTGTTATCATCGTTTAAGATTGTGTGGTCAGTGCGTAGTTGGAAGACGCGGTTGCCTTTAACCCACGGTGTCGCTTTTGTGGAGATGAATTCAACCTTGTCATCTGGGAATATCCTTCGAAGATAGTTTTCGTAGAGGGAGGGTGATATTAACAGCAGGCGTTTAACGCTCGGATGCAGCACTGGTGGAACGCGGAACGACAGTTTTTCGCCGTCCCACCACATCGGGGCATCAATACTTCGCTTGTAATGTGTAAAGAAACGTTTTAGCTGATGCCATAACGTCCAGTTCGGGTGCCGACAAACAGTTGGAAATTCCAGAATCTTCTCTACAGTGCCTGTATCCAAAACCTCTAACGCAACTGCTGTCTCCATCGACATTGGAATTTGGATATCCTCGTTTAAGGCAAACGGCTTGAATGAAAAACATGGCATTTCGTTTGCTCTGAGTATATCTTCCGCATCAGCATCCACAGGAATGTCGGCAGAAGCACCACCTTCAAACGTTATGCGTAGGCGTGCTAATTCGCTTCCTGTTTTTGGATCAACAGTCGTGTATTCTATGACCTTCCCTCGGACATTTATCTGGCACATCTGTCGGACGATCTCTTCTTCATGCATTTGAAATGCGTAGACTGTTTCTCGAACACGGTCGGTAGGGTTTTCATTAGGGTAACCTTCAGGTTCAAGCACCTTCAGTAGGGCATCCGTAAAGTTGCCTAATGCCATGCCTCGCCAGTTTGCTGCCCACTGCTCTAATACCTTTTTTGAGAATTCACATCTGAGAAATAGGTCTCCTATATCTATTTTCCTGTAATCAATCATACAAATTCGTTCTGTTTCATCTGAGGTGTCAAGGATTTGTTCCAATGCTTTTGCGTGTTGCGGGTCGAGAAACAGTTGATGAGTCGGTGATATTTGTACCTTGGCATCTTGTAATAAGCGGATTTGCGATAGATACCCGCGCTGTTGGCATTCTGTGTAAACGGGACACTTCGGGCAGATACCTTCGTACGGCTCTCCCCCTTTTAGTCCATAGATTCGGCACCGATCAGCATCCTCACAAACGTTCCCACGTTCAAATGGGGTTGCTATACGCTCGTTAATCGGTATATCCTTCACCTCCTCCCATTGATACATCCGGGCTTTCCAACGGGCATAAGAGGGGAGTTTGAGTGATTCATACCGTCGTTCTACTGCTGCTGCTAAACGGCGGTTTGGTATATTTAAGCATAGTGCACCACCGTTGCGGAGATAGGATTCTACTTCGTTATTTGTGTCTGGATTTGTATCCGTATTGATTCCGATAACACGTGTGTCCATATCGACTACACGTCGTATCCAGTCCGTATTCTCCTTTTCTGCTGCATCAACCTTTTTACCGGGTTCTTTGGCTGAAGACACAAGTTTGGGTCGTTTTATAGCTAAGGGACTTAGTTTTCCTTCCCGTACAGCGAGTTTTTCATCAGTTATTGGCATACCAGATATTGCAGGTGTCACGATGCCGGTGTCGTCCCAGATACGTGTTATCGGCACGCCTCTCATCATCAATCCGTTGATAGGAGTTGAAGAGCGAACCGATATAATGCCTTGTTCTTCCCATAACCAGGCGTATACGGTTTGACCTTCGTTCCCGTGAAAAACCCAGTGGTGAAAATCCATATCCTGTTTGAGATAGTTAAAACCGCGCTTTAGAAACGCTTCTTTTGCGAGATCAAGGTCGTCTGAACCGAGGGAGTCTGGGATAGAGAGCATGGGTTCAGTGGGTGTTTCTCCCGATGGTTCCGGTGCGTGAAGCACATCCCGCAGCGTATTTATAGGTTCAAAAAGAAGCTCTTTGGCGATAACAGGTGGGGCTAACAAATTCCCACAGAGGATCTCGTAGCGTGCATCCCACCGACTGTACCTATTTTTCCCACGGATTTCAAGGTAGACATCTCGGTGGTGTGGATTATCGGGTGTCGGTGCATGTTTGTAGATGTATAACTTCGCTGCTGGGTTGTCTGAATGGAGATAGTCTGGGACCCTACAGGAAAAACGGAGTCCGGCCGATTTTGTCAATACCAATAATGGGTTCGCAGTTATCTTGGCGAGTGCCTCAATACACGTTATCACTACATCTGGAGCAGCACAGAGTGCCTGATATGTGAATTCAAAGTCGTGCCAACGCGCACTATCAAATTCTGAGGGTATCCCGGTGTATATCTGAATTCCCCATGATGTGAACCAGTTGCTCTCCCGCCAGCTTCGTGTACGTTGACGTTCCAAGAAACGATCACCACCTAAGTCCTTCGGACCGCTGTCGTTCTCCGGAGCGTGCCCGATTGGCATGAATGAGATGTTCGCACGTTCAAGTTCATCAAGCATTACGTGGTTTTGGCGAGAGCAGTAAACCTTAAAATGATAAAAATTTCGCTTATATAATGCAGGAGTTACAACTGTTTTGCGTTGTCTTAGTCTTTTCTTGTGTCGTCGGTGGCAACGTTCTATTATATCTTGCCAGGAATTCATAGAGTGTTGTTCCTAATCAGGTTTTTAGGTGGGTTTTACATGATTCAACAGTGTAGCAAAAAACCTGTCTTTTATCAAGCATTTATGAGTGTTTGCGGTGTGTAATATTGGAATTTAAAACTCGCTAAATGCCACATGCATTCAACGTTGCTTCACTCAAACAAGAGCCAAAGAAACTTGCATTTCAGAACAGTGTAAATCCAAGACACGCCATAATATCCATATTAAGTCAACTTAATATTATTGTAAATATATATAATATAATTGTATAATTGACTTATAATGGATTATGTTGTGCTGATCAATCGATCTGGTAGGACGGGGAGAACCTGCGAAACCCACATTTTGAATCTTAGATTACACGGATGCTGCGGATTTCATAATATCGGGCTTGAAGATCTTCCCCATAAGAATCGGTGAAATTTACGCTTCAGAAAATATTATTACAAACATATATTCAATGACAATAAATTCCAAAGGGGAGTATATTATGAAAAAACGAAATGTAAACCGAAAAATCATCTTATTAGTTTTGACGGGGATGTTGTTGGGTTATGGTGTAGCAGGTGTGGTATTTGCAGATCATGTGACGGGTGTGCCGCACTATCATAATGATAGCACGACCCGCTCCGTAGCGGAGAACACGCCTGCGGGAAAAAATATCGGCAATCAGGTATCAGCGCATAGCACTGGGGCTTACTACCGGTATGTGCTCGGTGGCACGGATGCCGGGTCATTTGATATTAAATCCAATAACGGTCAGTTGAAAACGAAAGCCGCGTTGGACTATGAAACGAAGTCCTCCTATACGGTAACAGTGACTGTCCAATCGGGTACTCTTAGCCCCGCATCAGATGCTGTTTCAGGTCCTATCATTTCAAGTTGGCGCGATAGGGACTCCATCACGGTTACTATCAACGTCACGGATGTGGAGTGGGGGTTTCATGAAGGTGATAGCACAACGCGAGAAATCGCAGAAAACACTGCAGCAGGCGTAGACATCGATAGTCCGGTGACATCTGAGCAGGGCGACACTTACAATTATGCGGTCTTTGGTACGGATTCCAGTTCATTTGGCATTGACTCCAGTACCGGTCAGTTAAAGACGAAGGCAGCGTTGGACTATGAAACCAAATCCTCCTATGCGGTAACAGTCGCTATCCAAAAGCAGATTCACGGACCCAGAAGGACTTATTGGATCAGTGAGGATTCCATCGCGGTCACCATCAACGTCACGAATGTAATAGAACCTGTGCCAGTATTTAACGTGGAAGGCGACGTTGTCGACCTCTATATAGCAGAGAATACGGCGGCGGATGTCAATATCGGTGACCCTGTGGATGCTACAGATGAGGACGGGGATACGCTTACCTATTCTATCAGCGGTGTTGAAGTGGATAGGGTCTCTATTGATAGTTCGACAGGGCAGTTGAAAACCAAGGCAGCCTTAGACTATGAGGATAGTCCGGCCTTTGCGGTCTTGGTCACCGTTAGTGATAGCACGCATTCTGTGAGTATTGCTGCTCGCATCAACATCACAAATGTGAACGAAGCACCGACCTTCTCAAGTGATACCCTGACAAGGTCATTCCCTACAAAATTGGCGCAAACCTCAAATTTCGACGATCCAGTGACGGCAACGGATCCGGATATCACAGATAGTAATTCTGATGCTAACCCCGAAACTGATGCTGATGACAGCTTGACCTATAGCCTCAGCGGCACCAATGCATCTGTGTTTAGCATTGATTCTGCAACGGGGCAGTTGTCAACTGCAGCACTCCTTGACGAAGACGGTAATTCATCATATCAAGTCACGGTAACAGCCTCTGATGGTAGTCTCTCCGGTTCAGTCGCGGTTACCATCAACCAGGTGCCGTGGGAGAGACCTACTACCTCCACGGCAGATGCAGCACCGACGATTAGCAGTATTGAAATATCGCAGCTTGTCTCGCTGCTAACGATGGATAAAGTGATCATCAATGAGATATTTAACGGCTCTAACGATGCGAATGATTGGTTAGAGTTCCGCAATATCAGTGACACTGCTATTGATTTCACAGGTTGGCAGCTCAGTATCCGTTCTGAGTCTGGTATGAATTCGGTTATGTTCCCAAAAGGAACAATGCTGCCTGTGGGTGAGGTGTTATTGTTAGTGAACACCGACCCAAGCTCGCCTGAAAACCCGTTAGCAGTCCCAGACGATGGTTCTATTCATTATGTCGTAGATGACACCTTCAATTTACCGCAAATGGATTTTGCTTTAATTCTACAGAGTTCTGATGGCGGATATGAAGATAGTGTTGGCAATTACTTTCCGAATCGTGCGATGAAACCAGAGACGGCGGCACCACTGACGCCAGATATAGCGTGGTATCGTGCTAAGCCTGCTGTGATTGGGTATCAGGTGGAAGCGTGGACAGAGAGTGGGTATCGTTTCGGACGCGGTTATGACCATGGCACCCCCGAAGCTATTGCTCTCGGCTCACCGGGTCATCTGCATAGTATTCCCGGTGATTTGAATGACGATGGTGTTGTCAACATCCAGGATCTGGTGTTGGTTGCCTCTGCGTTTGGACAAACTGGTGGGATAGCAGACCTAAATAGTGATGGCACTGTGAATATCCGAGATTTAGTGATGGTCGCAAGTGGATTTGGCGGTGCAGCTGCACCATCAGCGAAAACGCTTCACGCATCGCATGTGCAGCACTGGTTGAAACTTGCTCAACGAGAGGTAGGCGGGAACACCAATTCCCGATTGTCGCGATTCGGAGATCGTTCCTACAAAGAGGGTATTGGAGATCACGCCTACCAGAAAGGAATTGAAGTGCTGGAACAACTTTTAGCGACCTTGATTCCGAAGTCGTCAGCACTGCTCCCGAACTATCCTAACCCGTTCAACCCTGAAACGTGGATACCGTATCGCTTATCTAAATCAGCGGATGTGCAGATTACCATCAATGATGCACGTGGTAGTGTTGTGCGGCTGCTGGATATGGGGCATCGGTCTGCGGGGATGTATCAAACACGCACCCGTGCCGCCTATTGGGATGGCAAGAATGATGTCGGTGAATCTGTGGCGAGTGGAATCTATTTCTACACACTCACCGCAGGCGATTTCACTACCACGCGTAAGATGCTGATTTTGAAGTAACGTGTTTGTCTGAATCGCGGATTAGACGGATTGCGCAGATGACGCAAATTGTAAAAGGAGATGCTTAGACAGCGGCATAATCCACGTTATCCGTGAAATCAGCGATTCTGGCAGAAGAAAGTTTTACCAATTGCAGGTTGTGCAGAATTCGTAAAAGCAACCTGTATTTATGATCTACTATAACGGAGAATTGAAAATGAGATATATATTTTGCAGTTTGCTCGGAATATTACTTACAATCAGTACTGGAACCGTCTGGGGTAATGCACGACCCGTCTTCAACGAAGCGGACCTGGAAGGAAACTATATAGAACGCTCAATAGCGGAAAATCTACCCGCAGGGACGAAGATCGGTGCACCGGTGACAGCCACAGACGCTGATGGCGACACCTTGACATACAGCACAAGTAGCCTTCATATTGACATTGATAGCAGTACGGGTCAGTTGAAGACCAAGTCAACGTTGGACTATGAAGCGTGGAACCGGGTAGGTGTAACAGTCATTGTCTCTGATGGAACACTTCAAATGGATCAAGGTGTTTTTATAAACGTCACAAATGTGAACGAAGCACCGATGTTTGCCAGTGAAACCACGACGCGCGAATTCCCAGCAAGCGTCACAGATACTCAAAACATCGGGGATCCAGTGTCGGCGACGGATCCGGACATCACAGATAATAACTCTGATGTTAACCCTGAAACTGAAGCGGATGAGAACCTGAGCTATAGTCTTAGTGGCACAGATTCCGATTATTTTACTATTGATAGTGCGACGGGGCAGTTGAAAACTTTGTCATTCAATGACTACACCTCTCAGAGTTCTTATGAAGTCACGGTAACAGCCTCTGATGGCAGTCTCTCAGATTCAATCACGGTTACCATCAGCACCTCTACTCAGCCTGTATTTAGTGATGGAGAAAGTGCTGACCGTTCTATAGCAGAGAACACAGCGGCGGATGTCAATATAGGTGACCCTGTGTCAGCTACAGATGCGGACGGGGATACGCTTACCTATTCCCTCATCGGTGCCGGAGGGAGTTGGTTCACTATTGATAGTGGAACAGGTCAATTGAAAACGAATGCAGCATTAGACCATGAAAGTATACAAGCCTATACGCTCAATGTCTCTGTGAGTGATGGCACCTATTCCGTGAGAATTTCTGTTCAGATTAACGTCACAAATGTAAACGAAGCACCGATGTTTGCCAGTGATACCGATACACGGTCAGTCTATGATAACTTTACATCAAACGTAAATTTCGGCAGCCCGGTGAGTGCAACCGATCCGGATATTTTTAAACGCACTATTGATAAACGCGTTGTTGCGCAAAATACCGATGCTAACCCTGAAACTGAAGCGGAAGACAGCTTGACTTATAGTCTCGGTGGCACCGATGCAGCATCGTTTGGCATTAATAGTGCGACGGGGCAGCTGAAAACTTCAGCATCACTCGATTATGAGACGAAGAACTCTTATCAAGTCACCGTCACTGCCTCTGACGGCAGTCTTTCTGATTCAATCACGGTTACCATCAACGTGTTGGATTCGGTTATTGAAACTGGTGATGTCGACATTGCATCACCACCCTCTGAGGCAGACACAGCACCACCGATTAGCAGTATTGAAATATCGCAACTTGTATCCTTGTTGACGATGGATAAAGTGATCATCAATGAAATCTTTAACGGCTCTACCGATGCGAATGATTGGTTAGAGTTCCGCAATATCAGTGACACTGCTATTGATTTCACAGGTTGGCAGCTCAGTATCCGTTCTGAGTCTGGTATGAATTCGGTTATGTTCCCAGAAGGAACAATGCTGCCTGTGGGTGAGGTGTTATTGTTAGTGAACACCGACCCAAGCTCGCCTGAAAACCCGTTAGCAGTCCCAGACGATGGTTCTATTCATTATGTCGTAGATGACACCTTCAATTTACCGCAAATGGATTTTGCTTTAATTCTACAGAGTTCTGATGGCGGATATGAAGATAGTGTTGGCAATTACTTTCCGAATCGTGCGATGAAACCAGAGACGGCGGCACCACTGACGCCAGATATAGCGTGGTATCGTGCTAAGCCTGCTGTGATTGGGTATCAGGTGGAAGCGTGGACAGAGAGTGGGTATCGTTTCGGACGCGGTTATGACCATGGCACCCCCGAAGCTATTGCTCTCGGCTCACCGGGTCATCTGCATAGTATTCCCGGTGATTTGAATGACGATGGTGTTGTCAACATCCAGGATCTGGTGTTGGTTGCCTCTGCGTTTGGACAGACTGGTGGGATAGCAGACCTGAACAGTGATGGCACTGTGAATATACAAGATTTAGTAATGGTCGCAAGTAGATTTGGCGGTACCCCAGCACCATCAGCCAAATCGCTCCACGCATCACACGTGCAGCACTGGTTGAAACTCGCTGAACGGAAGGTAGGACGGAATTCCATTCCTCTTGAAGATCATCCCTACCAGAAAGGTATTGAGGTGCTGGAACAACTTTTAGCAACCTTGATACCGAAATCGTCAGCCTTACTGCCAAACTTCCCCAATCCATTTAACCCTGAGACGTGGATACCCTATCGCTTAGCTAAGTCTGCGGATGTGCAGATTACAATCTATGATGCGCGGGGTAGCGTTGTGCGGCAACTTGATATGGGGCATCGGTCTGCAGGAATGCATCAAACACGCAGCAGTGCGGCCTATTGGGATGGAAAAAATGATATGGGTGAGTCTGTCGCGAGTGGTGTCTATTTCTACACACTTACTGCCGGCGATTTTACTGCTACACGGAAGATGCTTATTCTGAAATAGTATCAAATGACCATAGGATCGCTGGAATGCTGATGTTTATTAGCTTCCCAGCGATCGTTAATGAGTGGGTTAAGTTGAATTCGTTGGCATTTTCTTCAAGAAATGAGACGCTTCGTGATAAATACGTCTCATTTCATATTCACTTGAACGGGCAGGGTCTTGCCCTGTCTGTTTTTATTTCCTATAACACAGTTTAATTCGGTAATTGCTATCTTGTCCTAAACAATTCAATCACACGAAACTCGGTTGACCTATCAAGAA
This sequence comes from Candidatus Poribacteria bacterium, assembly GCA_965205025.1. Taxonomy (GTDB): domain Bacteria; phylum Poribacteria; class WGA-4E; order WGA-4E; family WGA-3G; genus MSPOR6. The sequence goes on along the minus strand of CBDBFU010000027.1, from coordinate 106,137 downwards.
AACACATGAAAAAATATCTTCTTTTCGTATCTATCCTATGTCTTATTTCGATAATCAACTCACATTTGTGTCTTGCACAAAACGTATCACATTCGTACATTCCTAAAGATGCAAAAGCGCGGTTAGGAAAGGGTAGAATAAATGAAATTACTTTTTCGATAGACAGGACGCGACTTCTGATAGCAACGACTATCGGAATTTGGAACTATAATATAGACACTGGTGAAGAGCTACCTTTACTCAGAGAATATACAGATTTTATAGCAAGTACAGCGTTTTCTCCTGATGGAAACGTTCTCGCGAGTGCAAATGAAGATGGTACCGTCCGTTTATGGGATTCGGAAACAGGGGAACAGATTGAAATCCTCTCCGCACACACTGACAGAGTGAGTGCGGTGGCGTATTCACCGGTTGAAAGCACAATTGCAAGCGGTAGTTGGGATAATACAGTACGCTTGTGGGATCTTCGTACGAACCAACTCAAAACAACCCTCGTTGGACACACACGTTGGGTGACTTCCATTGCTTATTCGCCTGATGGAAAAAGACTTGTCAGTGGAAGTGAGGACAGTTCGGTGCGCGTATGGGACACTCATACTGGACAACCTATCTTTACGCTTACAGATCATACTGGATGGGTATCTTCTGTAGCATTTTCTCCAAATGGAAAATGGTTAGCAAGTGGCAGTAGTGATAACACAGTGCGTCTATGGGATGCTGAAACAGGTGCTCCTATTACGACGCTAATCGGACATACAGATGCAGTAACATCTATTACATATTCACCTGATAGTAAATGGATAGTGAGTGGTAGTTCAGACAAGACAGTGCGTATGTGGAGTGCGGAAACGGGCAATCCTATCAAAATCTTCACAGAACATACAAAAGATGTCACTTCCCTCACATTTTCTCATGATGGTACAATTTTTGCCAGCGGAAGTGAAGACGGTACGGTCCTTGTGTGGGATGTCAACACATGGGAACCCACTGTTACATTGGTGGGGTATACCAGCAGTAAGATTTCTGTTGCATATTCAAAAGATGGAACTATCCTTGCAAATGGGAGTGAAGATAGAAAAATACACTTATGGAATGCGGAAACAGGACAGCTCTTAACTACATTTACCGCACACACTGAGCGGGTTGCATCTATTACGTTTTCACCGGACGGTCGTACTATTGTCAGTAGTGGTGGATATCGTGACAACGAAATTCGGTTATGGGATACGAAAACACAACAACTCAAATCTACACTTATGGGAGATAGTTTTGCAGTTTATAGTGTTGCGTTTTCACCGAAAGGTAACACGTTTGCAAGTGGCGGAGAAGATAAAAAACTTCATTTATGGGATGCAAAAACAGGACAACACAAAGCAGCATTACCGGGACATACTTGGAGAATTCTGAGTGTCGCATTTTCAGAAGATGGAAACACAATCGTAACTGGAAGTCGGGATAACACAGTACGATTGTGGGATGTCCAAACAAAAACACTCAAGCACACACTTAAAGGACACACGGATAGGGTTTTTAGTGTAGCAATTTCCCCTGATGGCAGCACGATTGCGAGTGGGAGTAGAGACAGTACAGTGCGATTATGGGATGCGAAGACAGCGGAACCTAAAGCTGAGTTAATAGGACATACTTACAGTGTTCGTTCAGTTGCGTTCTCACCGGACAGTAGCACAATTGCCAGTGGTGGAGAGGACGGAATTGTACGATTGTGGGAAACCGAGACAGGATATTCCATTGGATATCTTATTGGACATGCACATATAGTTCGTTCAGTTGCGTTCTCACCGGATGGCAGTACGCTTGCGAGTGGAAGTCAAGATGGTACTGTGATTTTATGGGATATCGCGAGATTTCGAACACAAGTTCAAAATCTACAAGAAACAATTTCACAACTACAACAAGAAAATAGAGAACAGACTGAAATACGGATAATTTATTTCCATCCAAATGATCATCTCCCCCAACAAGGTATTAATGCACAAATAGATAGGATAATGAAGAATGTCCAATTGTTCTACGCTCGTGAAATGAAAGACCACGGCTTTGACATAAAAACCTTCAACTATGAAACTGATGAAGATGGCAATTTAGTCGTGCATCATGTAGTAGGAAAACACGATGAAGCATATTATCGTGATCAAGTTTATATAAAGGTAATTGAAGAGATTAATCCACAATTTCACATTTCACAGAACATCCTTGTTATTTTTCTGGAGATGAGTGGAAACATTTTTGGTCACAACATTTGCGGTCTTGGTGGAGTTCATCCGTCCGGTGGCGGGGCTGCGATGTTTTCTGCAGTAGACGATTGTTTCAGTTTCCGTATTGTTGCTCACGAACTCGGACACGCTTTTGGTCTGTTTCACGATTTTCGGGAGCCGAATCTGATGTCTGCCAGTAGTGGGTTTTTGGCTAAACTTTCTACATGTGCTGCGGAATTTTTGAATGTACATCCTGCCTTCAATGTTTCTCAAAGCAACGATACTGTATCTACCAAGATTCAACGTTTTCCACCGCTTTTCACTTCATTAAATACTGCGCTTCTCCGTTTTGAGGTAACCGATCCAGATGGTTTGTATCAAGCACAGTTCCTTGCATCTTCAACCTTTGAAGATGCGCTCAAAGGGACAAAAGTGTTAGCCTGCAAACGATTAAACGGCGAAACAGAGACGATTGAATTTATTGTTTCAGATTCAGTCCTTACACCCGGTAGACATGTTGGACTTCAGGTCGTTGATATATTGGGAAATGTGGAGCGAGATTGGCTTAAAATAGAGGAAGTAACTAAAAACCCACTTGATATTAACGACGATAGTGTCGTAAACATCTTGGACTTGGTAGGAGTTGCCTCCAGTTTTGGGGAAACCGGAACAGCAAATCGTGCAGATGTAAATGGAGATGGTGTTGTCAATATCCAAGACCTTGTCCTCGTTGCTGGAGCAATCGGCACAAGTGCTGCCGCACCTACGATTAATCCGCAAGTGCTATCAAAACTTACGGCAGCAGATGTCAAAAAATGGTTCTCACAAGCAGAACAGCTGAACCTTACAGATGCAACATCACTACAAGGTATACTTTTATTAGAACAACTCTTAGCAGCGTTCACCCCGAAAAAGACAGCACTCCTGCCGAATTATCCAAACCCTTTCAATCCAGAGACGTGGATACCGTATCAACTCTCTAAGTCTGCGGATATATCACTGACTATCTACAATATGAGTGGCATTGTGGTGCGGGAGATAAGGTTAGGACATCAAGCTGCGGGTTTGTATAAAAGTCGACCGCGCGCTATCCACTGGGATGGTAGAAACGATATAGGTGAACGCGTAGCGAACGGTGTCTATTTCTATATGCTTAAGTCTGCGGATTTTACCGCTACGCGCAAAATGTTGATTTTGAAGTAGCAGGTAAACACACCTTGGTAGGTGCGTTTTGTAACCGCGCTATAGGCGTCAATTTTAGAAAAAGGATGTCTGATTTTTCAATAATAATTATTGTTAAGTGAAAACACCTCCTATATAATGTATAAAAATATTACCTTTTACTTTATACAAGAGGTGTTTCCAATGAATACATTATCACAGGTTCCTGAAAAAATGCAACAGATTCTAACAACCATTGCTGATGAAGCAGCCCTTGAAACAGGATTTTGCAAAAGAAATCGAAAACTTGCGGGGAGTCATTTTGCTCAGACACTTATTTATAGTTGGTTAGAAAATCCTGATGCCACCTATACTCAACTTACACATACTGCTGCTTCTCTCGGTACTCCAATCTCACGACAAGCGATTGAACAACGATTTACTGCTGAAGCTGCACAAACCCTCAAAGCAATCCTTGACGCGGCTGCGTCCGAAGTGATTTCTGCGGATCCACAAGTTCTCCCACTCCTTGAACAGTTCAACGGTATCTATATACAAGATAGTTCCTGGATAACACTCCCTGATACGCTTCACGATATTTGGGAAGGTGCCAGTAAAAAGGATTATCCGAACAAATCCGAACTGAAACTCCATCTACGCTTCGATGTTGCTACAGGGACATTCGAACACTTTCAACTCACCAACGGCATCACCGCTGATAGCACTGTAGAAAAACAGATTGACCGGCTCCCCCAAGGGAGTTTACGCCTTGCGGATCTCGGTTATTTTTCGCTACAAACCCTTCAAGAACTTACGGACGAAGGGGTCTTTTGGATTTCACGGTATAAAGTTAGGTGTTCGGTTTTTGACAATACAGGAAAGCCTCTTTGTTTACATAAATGGCTCAAGTTTCAGACCGAAAACATTATCGAAACAGATATTTTCATAGGTTCAAAAAAGCGGATGAAAGTAAGATTAGTAGCTCAGAGACTCTCCGAAGAAGAAACCGAAAAACGACGACGAGATATCAACTATCGTGCTAAACGAAAGCATACACAAGCATCACAGGCACGACTCCAACTCGCAGGTTGGAATATCTACATTACAAATATTGGAACGGATCAACTCACCGCTGAACAGATATGTGTCATTGCGCGGATTCGATGGCAGATCGAGTTGATATTTAAGTGCTTTAAAAGCCTTGGAAAAGTAGACACATCACGAAGTAAAAAACCGTATCGTATTCTATGTGAAATATATGCTAAACTGATCGCTGCAATCATTCGGCATTGGGTGATGTTGGTCATAGGATGGCGATGTTTACGGCATAGTTTATCGAAAACAGTAGAGCTTATTACGTCCTACACACGCACAATCACAATAAGCTTTCGCAAGTCAAAGAGACATCTTAGAGAGACATTTGATGAGATAAAACAAGTATTCGAAAACGGGTGCTACATTGAAAGAAGAGCTAATAGAAAAACAACATTGGAATATCTTGAAAATGCTACAAAAAACCGCTAAATTGACGCCTATGGTGCGATTAGGAAATCGCACCTACCGGCCTGGGAAAACCACTAAATTGACGCCTATGGTGTGGTTTCCCAACCGCACCAGATTTGTGCAAATCCTATTGATTGAAAGCCTTAGCTTATAATTCGCTTCGGTGAATCAACGGTATGAATGCCATAAGGCATTCCCCGGGAAACCGAAGCTACCATTACGAGGTACTGTATTGACGCCTATTGTAGTTTACAATACCCTCATTCTTAGTGTAATCTGTGCGAGCCATGATTCAGATAATTCAATTTATTACCATAGATATTTACAATGAAGGATTACTGTGTTAGCCGTTTCAAGATATTATGTGTGATCTGTTCAACGACAGCATCCCCACCCGCTAAACCGTGCGACCAGTCCGTGGTAGCAGCAGTAAATACAGTTCCACCTTTTGTATAAATACCCATCGTTGCAGCACCGGTATATCCCTGTTCCCAATGCTCATACCATTCGCAATCATCTGGATGCCAACGGACAGGGGCAGTTGCAAGAATTGTGAATCCATCAGGTGTTCCATCTTGATAGGTCGGAACAGGTAAGCCATCTTCAAGTGTAAATTCACATCCATCACATTCATACCCAACGATAGTATTCTGTCCACCGAATTTCTCATCTCTTGATAAATCTGTCCCTTCAAATATCCAGTGATCTGGACGATGTGCAGTATAGGCTCCATCTCCATCCATAAACTGTCCGTGACTCAGGTGATAACCACCTTGTAGGAAACCGACACCCGTCAATTCGTTTTCTGGACGTTTTACCAAATGATGACTCCATAAAGTACTCAATGTGCTATAGTCATCGGTTTTGTAAACTGGATCCAAGTTGAAGCTTTGTTTCCAACAAACAAGTGCGCGTCCTTCGTCTTCTGAACGCACCTGCCAACACACTGAATTACCACTGAAGAAGGCAGCGTTACCACCATTTGCAATATATGCCTCAAGATTGTCCCGCATCGGTGCAGACCAATATTCATCATGACCAACACTCAAAACAAGCTTATAATGTTCTAATATCTCTGGATGAAACTCTAAATCACTATTTGCGGCGTAATCAAGTGTATACCCATTCTGCTCTGCCCAAACAACAAAAGGATATTCCCATGTAGTGAACATTCCACCACCGGGTCTATTAAATGAAACTCGATTTCCCTGTAGCGTATTCTGTCCGTGATACCCATACAGACTAAACCCTCCCCAATTGTTATAAGCGTTATAGGTGTTGGTAGAGAGTTGAAGCAGGATAGGTGTCTTCGCGCCGGGATTGGCTGCACGTACGATGAAGTGCAAAGAACTCTCTGCTGAACGATGATTTCTATATATGATATCAGCTCCACCATCCGATGCTCGAAGTGTTCCCACATAGAAACCACTTTCCCATGTATCTGGCACTTCAAGGGTAAAGGTTGGTGTCCATCCACATCCGTGTGATGACGCATTGATTGGAATGGGTTGCGCTTCACCGGGGATATCCGATTGTGTATGTACTACCTCACGCGTCGCACCAATCCTTGCAATCTCAATAGAGTAGCTTCCAGCGCTTGTGGAAACATTAAATGCAATTTCCTCACCAGGGGCATAACTCAACTGATCTGTATATCCGTCAATATATAAAGGTCTAATACGATCTTCAGTTTGTGCTAATGTTATCATATTGTGTTCTCCTTTAAGAATGTTGAGTACGAGTGTCTTAGTAAAATGTAAAGACCATCCTAAATGTATCCTTGCATACAATTTTCTACAATGCATCTATTTTTTCCCGTAAGAAATTACAACAAAAACCCACCTGCTCCTCAGAGAGTCCATGTAGAACGACTGCTCCTTCATATCCACATTTGTGTAACAAACCGATATATTGATCGTAATCCAGCAAACCTGTCCCTGCAGCGAGGTGTCCAGCCTTGTCCATCCTGATCCAAATCCTTAGCGTGTGCCAGTGCAATATCCTCACCTAACAAATCGAACGCCTCATCCAGTATTTCACGCATCTTCGGAAGTTCACCTTTATGGAATATATTTGCCGCATCCATCACCACTTTCAGATATGGAGTCTGCATTTCATCAAGGAGTCGACGCGCTTTCTTAGCTGAATCAACGACATTTGAGACTTCAGGTTCAAATGCTAATGTCACATTATATTCCTCAGCAACTTGAAGTGCCTGCTCCATAGATTCCACCATATCTTGCCACGCTTCAGGAGTGTTGTTATCTGGGTGTGTACGCCACATACTTTTAGGGTCACGTGAACCGGTGCATAAGGTAATTACAGATGTTCCCAAAGGTTCACACTGTTCAGCAACATAACGCAACATTTTCAAACCTTGATGACGTTTTTGCACATCAGGGTCAATCATGTTGTATGTACCAGAAAGTGCAGAGATCTGTATCCCACGGGTATCGATCAGTTTCCGAATTTCTGCAGGTAATGGTCCAGATGCAGAGACATGATACTGTAAATGATGAACCCCGTGTTTTGCAATAGCATCAAACGTAGTCTCCAGTGTTTTGCGTCGAATTGTACCCTCCATAAGACCAACTTGCATGCGTCCTCCTAACAATATGCATTTATTACGATATATATCTGATGGTACTTCGGTGATATTTTGATTATAGACTACAAGACTTTACACTGCAAGAGAATTCAGAGATATGGATATTGAGTTGCTTGTAGATTCCAAATATGCAGGATGCGGAGGTTGTTTCAGAAGATGGTGATGATTCAGTGTGAGATAAAATTAGGGGCAATTTTAGTGTAGTTCCTGACTCCTCATTAGTCCACTATAACTGTGGTGAGGTTAGCATTTCTGCGATGTCTTCTGGTAGGGTGATATGTTTTTGCTCAATATTTGCAATGTATCTATCAGCATTTATTGTAGAAGTGAAGTTGTCTTTCCCAATAATCTTTGCTACATTTAAGTCTAATTTTGCCTTTTCCCAATCCTGCATGTGTGACCAGACGAATGCACGGTTATAATAGGCTTCGCCAAAATCAGGTTTGTATTCTATTGCTTTGTTAAAATTAGACATGGCATTTTTAGTGTCTGCCTTTAATAGGTAAACAATACCTCGATTATAAAAAACCTCAGCGAAATCTGGTTTGATATCTATTGCTTTTTCATAGTCCTGCATCGCCAACTTTTCATTATCTTTTTTCCAATATGCATAGCCTCGACCTGCATAAGCCGTTGCTAAATCTGCTTTTAACGTTATTGCAGTCGTAAAGTTATTAATAGCTTTATCAAATTCATCTAATCTATTATAAACTACTCCCAGATTATTATACGCTTCAGCATAACTGTCATCAAGTGCAATGGCATGTTCATAATCCTTAATAGCGTCATTATGATCACCCATTCTTTCGTAAACTACCCCACGATTGCAATATGGTTCTGCCCTGTCAGGATTCAAGATGATAGCTTTAGTAAAATCGTTGATCGCAAGATTGGTTATGCCCTTCTGAACATAGGCGTTTCCACGATTATTGTATGCTTCAGCGAAATTCGGATGAAGTTCTATTGCTTTAGTTATATCTTCAAGTGCTTTATCAATTTCACCTATATTTCGATATGCTATAGCACGATTATTGTAAGGTATTGCATGATCGGGTCTCAGCTCAATAGCGGTATCAAAGTCCTTTATTGCAAGTTCTTTCTCTCCCATCATACGGTATGTTAACCCTCGACCATTGAATGCATCCGAAAGAGTCGGTTTTATCTCAATTGCCCTATTGAAATCCTCTATTGCTTTGGCAAATTCCTTTTTGTGAGTATAGACAATTGCACGATTTGTATAAACATGAGCATTGTCGGCATCCAGTTCTAACGACTTGTTGAAATCTGCTATGGCACAGTCAAACTCACCAATAGTGAAATATGCAAGTCCTCGATTTTTATAGGATCTGGCATAATCAGGCTTCAGTTCAATGGATTTATTATAATCTTCAATGGCTTCGTCGTGTTTTTTTGAAGCCAACCTTACATTCGCACGTTGAAAGTAGTTGTAATAACGTTTGTCTGTATTTGCCTGCCTGTCTTTCATTGTTGGTTTTCCCCATAGTAAGACACGGCAAGTGAAAGATTGTATGGATGTGCGTGTGTGTTTCTTTCAAAATAGCCGAGTATATCAGAGAAAAGTGTTCTTTCTGTAATTCCTAAATCTGTTTTAAATAAGCAAGGAATAGATCTGTAGCTATATCTGTTTCGGCATCTGTGGGTTTTTGCAATGAACCTGCCCCAACATCAGTTTGTATATCGAATAAACTTGTATCAGGAGTAGACTGAATTTCTAACCGGCCTAAATCACTATCAGATTGCTTTTTCAAACGACGATATGCACTGCTTGTAACTTGCCAATCTGCATTTTCTTGACCACGATAGAGATAACTGACACCAGAATCAGTAATCTGTTCTATTTCATCTATATACTGTGGTAAACTCGATATTTCAATAACTGTGTTCATGCCGGGATTTGACTCTAATCCTTAATCTGACCTAAAACTGATTATACAATTTAGAAGTGTGTTTGTCAATGGTATTTGGAGTGAGATCGAACTCCTAATTGTGTTGGATGAATGGATAATGTGAATGTAAAAAAGTGTTAATATCTATCGTCTTGAAATGTTTACACTTTCACGGAAACCTTCACGGAGCAATTTTACGAAGCCTTATTCTATAAGGGTTTATAATTTAAAGTAGACCATTTCTCCGTGAATCACATTCGTTAATTATATTTTAACTTAAGTGTGGATTAAGTACTTATATGTTTTTCATACGAAGTGTATTGGGACATAGCACTCCGCTGGAGTGCCAGATTGTTCCGATATTGTTTTCTATAGACATAGTACTCCGCTGGAGTACGGTATTTTAGATATAGAAAACTCCAAAAAATAGACTTATCATTAGATTCTTAGTTACCCTCTGAAATGGAATTGTCAATATTATAGTAGTGAAGAATAATACCATTTCTATAAATGATTATCCCATGATTAGGTGATATTTATATCTTGAAATACTACACAAACTGGATGAGGATTAAAATAATAATTCGGTAATATACGGGTGGGAAACCCTGCCCCATAAGCGTCAATTTAAGCTAAGGATACACATTTCGCCCCGCTGGGGCTTAGGTTTAGTGGTTTAGTACGTTTTTCTACACACATTTCGCCCCGCTGGGGCTTAGGATATTCACACATTTTCTATAAACATTCCGTCCCTAATGAAGTTAAAGAATTTATTCGGGTAATTTCCAGTTTCTTGTAGAATCCGGTGTGGTTAGGAAACCGCACCATAGGCGTCAATTTAGGAACACCTTTCACCCCGCTGGGGTTTAGTGTTTAGGGGGTTGTACGTTTACTACACACATTTCGCCCCGCTGGGGATTGAGATATTGGTGATAACACCTTCTATGAAAATTCTGTTCCTATTGGACTCAATATTCCAAAACCAATAGCAATATATCATAAAATTGACGCTAATTGTGCGGTTGGGAAACCGCACCTACCGGCCTGGGATATAACAATTTTTTCCCTAAATTGACGCTAATAGTGCGGTTAGGAAACCGCACCTACCAGCTCTGGGTCCAAATTACCTATTTTATTTTTTTAACTTCATATGGGACTCAAGGAATCAAGGAATCAACGGTATGAATGCCTTATGGCATTCCCCGGGTATGAATGCTATATAGCATTCCCCGTCTACCGGGTTTGGGGGAATTAGAATTACCGATTTAAAAAATTAATCTTTATGAAGTTTGTGCTACATTAAAGAGATTTTTGTAATGGGACTTTAATTACCAGAAATGGTGTTACTTAGAGTTTGTCTTGTAAGTTAGGTTGACTTTGCGAAACATAACAGGAACCAAAGATGTCTGATTTCGCTCCGCTCTACCCGACCTACAAAGATTATTCACGAATGTGAACATTTTAGCTAAAAATATCGAATACTAAATATCCCTGCCTTTGTTATGTGTGACTTGACCAAATATAGTTCTTGTGATACCTTGTTAACATCACCAGTTTATTAAGGAAGCAGTTGATGAACCCGGAAGTAATAATCACAAAAATCTGCAATGCAATAGATCTCATGATCGAACGTAGTACACAATACAAAGGATTATTTCCATCTATTCTTGATCCTGAAACGGGTGAGATGTTGATGGATAAACCACCGAAGATTCCGGGTCAAAGAGATGGTGATCGCGCTCATCTTGGGTGTAATTTAATTCACGATGAACCCCTACTCCAAACGATGATCGCATTTGCTGAAAGCCAGTCCAATCCGGTATACGCCTATGCAGTTGATCGTTACTTAAACCATTTTGCGAGAAATTGTACAAGTACGACTACAGGATTGTTTCCTTGGGGAGAACACTCATTTTGGCAGGTCGTGGAAGAACGGGTCGGGTGTTCACGAAACCCGGATGGAGGTACAGCAATCCATGACCATCTTCGACAGGTTCCACACTGGTTATGGCTAAAGTTATATCAATATAATCGAGCATGTATCCAAAGTTTTGCAGATGGACTGGATTATCACTGGACTGACGGTGAAGGATTTGAATATATCCGTCATGCAAATATAGAGATTGATGCACAACTTGAACGTGGTGGTCGTTCATGTGATTTTCCTCGCCATTCAGGATTTTATATCTTCGATCTATCGTTTGCCTATGCACAAGCCCAGCGTTCTGAAACACTGCAACAGATAGAGAATTACCTCGAATATTGGTGGGAGAAAAGAGATGAAGAAGGACTCCTCCTCATTGAAAGTCGTTCTCCTACAGAGGATGAACGTTTCTATGAAAACAATGCTCCTACCCAAACACTCTCGTTAGGAATAAGCTTATTGGAATCTGCTGAGTTGATTGAATCATACCTACCAGACTTAGCAGATAAGATGATCCAATACGGTTCGGTTTATATTGATGGTTTTTTCAATGCCCCGCATGACCTTGAAGAACGTGTTTTCGTTAGTTTATGCCAAAGCGGAACAGACCGTGTGGTGGAAAACATGTCTGTCTGGGGAAGTGTATATGGTGCGGGAACTTCATGCAGTACTGGTGTGTTATGTCTCGGTGGCTGGCGATTAACACGGGATGAAAGATTCATGGATTTTGCCCGTGCGATTGGTGAAACCTATCTTGATGAGGACTTTCCCGTTGCTCGTGTTCAAGCAGAAGAATTTAAAATACCTGCATCAGATATAGGATTAGCACTTGAACTCCTTACTGATCTATACGATATCACCGATGAATCTAAATGGTTAGAAGGTGCAACAAAACTATCACAAACGGCATTGGATATCTATTTTCCCAAAACCCTCCCTTATGGAGCATCAGGAATTGACTGGTATGATTCACAAATTGGTCCTGCATTCTTGATACACGGTTTGGCAAGAGCTGCATTGGTAGAAATGTATAAAACATCCTCAAACAGTTGTCCTTTACCACCAAATTACACTGCACGATAGGTTTTCAACAATATTAACAAGCAATTGATTGAAATGGTTTTATCAGAAATTAAAATGAAAGGTGAATTATGGCAAGAGTACCAATTGGTTTAGAGTTATTTTCGGTTCGCAATGAGTTATCAGAAGATGCCCGTGGCACTATAAAAGCTGTTGCAGAAATGGGTTATGAAGGAGTGGAATTCGCGGGTCCACCGCAGCATTCAGCAGAAGAGTTGAAAGGATATCTGGACGAATTCGATTTAGTCTGTTGTGGGTGGCATACACCCTTTAATATGGTGCAAGAAGATGCTCTTGAGGATACTATAGAATTCAACAAAATTCTGGAAAACCGGTATATAATTATCCCAGGTATACCAGGTGAACTTCGTCAATCTCGGGCAGATTGGTTGAAATTAGCAGATTTCTTTAATGATCTTGCTGACAAACTTGCTCCACACGGTATGGTAACAGGTTACCATAACCACCACGTTGAATTCACTCCGTTGGATGGAGAAATCCCGTGGGATACGTTCTTTGGAAATACAAACGAAGGTGTTGTAATGCAGTTGGACATGGGGAATGCTATGTCTGGTGGTGCGGATCTTGTTGAAATACTTAAAAAGTATCCCGGTCGGGGTGGAACCGTACACCTAAAACCTTATACGATCTCAGATAATGAAGATGATGGACACAACGCATTCCGTCCTATCATCGGTGAAGATAGTGTGCCGTGGTCAGAGATATTCCAGATATGCGAAACGACAGGTGGTACTCAGTGGTATATTGTGGAATATGAAAGTGATGCCTATCCACCATTAGAAGCGGTGGAACGTTGCTTAAAAGCACTAAAGGAGATGGGAAAATAGAAATCAGACAATGCTGAAATTCGGCTCGGGAAATCCCGCCCCTACGATAAGTTTATGGACTGGATTACAGATTTTATTATGTCTCAAGGGATTCTATTTCAGTTTCATCCTCGTGCATAATTTCTTGCAATCCAGTTCCAATTCGGATTGCGACAATGCAAATACCAAAACATATACCAAACAGACTCTGAAACCCAATTATAGAAACAAGGAAACCAGCAAAAGTTGGCGCGAAACTGAATGGCAATAGGAGTGTATTCATAAAACCGATATAACTGGGTCGACTTCGGGGTGGGGCAATATTCAACATATATGCCATAAAGCCAACCATCATACCATTTGTTAAGATACCACTAATTGCAAAAATTAGAAAGTATGCAGGCTGAATGTACTTTATCGGTAGGATACCTGAGAAGAACGCTATAATTGGAGGGAACACCATTAAGCAGGCAGTTACAATCAATACCCATCGTACACCGTATTTTTCTCCGACATACCCCCACATTGCATTTGATACGACACCACTTAGTGCTGAACATACAATAAAAAAACCAATTGTACCTTCAGATAGACCTAATTCATACAATGCATATCTTGCATAGAACGGTGTTGCCATACCTGATATATGTAAACAGATACGAAACCACAAGAATCGTCGATAATTGACATCTGTACGCAAAAAGTGTGGGACCTTGTTTTAGGTGCTGCATGATTGGTTGACGGCTTGCGTTGACAGGATGTATCGGTTCGCGTACTGCCAGGAAACTTATAAATGAGAGGAGTGCAGCACTTACAGAACAGATAAATAGAAATGCATAGTTATCAGGAAAACCAAGATTCGTCTCAAGTAGAAAAATTGTCTTGATAAGATACATGGTTAGAGTTTTGAAAGAATGCGTAATAAATCCGAGTACACCTGTGAATTCCGCTTCATTTCCGAGTACAGCGTGGACGAGAAATCCGACCCAAATGGAGAAGAAACCCCCACAAATTTGGCGTAAACTAAAAAAGCGTGCCCGCCGGTTTGGGGCAATTGATTTTGAGACAATATCCATATAAGGAAGTGTTGAAACTCCCATGGCTGATGAGGATAAGAAGTATAACCCTAAAAAGCAGCCGACGAGTAAAATTGGTTTTTTGTCCCCTATCCTTATTGTGCAAAAGGAGATAGCAAGCCACGCAAACACACGGATTGCCATACCCAGAGCGTAGTACGGCATTTTGCGAGGTCGGTGTTCGAGTAGATTCGAGACTAACAACTGTGGCCACATCCAGCCAGCTGTCATCAATGAACCAGATAAACCAACCATTGTGTCTGATTGGGTGAGTTTATAGATAAATGCGGATAGGACAGTAGATGAATCTGCGAAGGCAAGGTTGATGCGCATAAATGTACCTTGAAGTAATGCAAATCCAAAATTCCATCTCTGATAATTTCGTTTTTTCGTCATTCTCTATTCGTTTTCGGTAATTTTTATATTTGCATTTTCAAGGCAAGTCTAATTATGCGTATTGTTTTTGACACTATTTTTGTAATTTGGTTGAAGGAAAGTTATACCATTTCTAAATGATGATTGCTCATTACTGATTGAAGAAACCCCCTAAAGAATCAACGGTATGAATGCCTTAGGGCATTCCCCGCCCCTTATCAGGGGGACTACTAAGAGTGCTCATAATGTGAACTATTTAAATAGAAATGGTATTATTATCAGAATGGTTTGGGTGTGCAATCTGGGGAGGGTGGAAGATCACAAACTAACAGTTTGTGGTACAAAGAGGCGATTTTTCTGAATCGCAGATTACGCAGATTGCGCGGAGAAGAGGGGTTTGGTTTCTGAATCACGGATTACGCAGATTGCGCGGAGAAGAGGGGTTAGAGTAAGAACACAAACTAAAAGTTTGTGGTACAAAGAGATGTTTTTCTGAATCACGGATTACGCAGATTACGCGGATTGCGCAGAGAAGAGGGTTGGAGTAAGAACACAAACTAAAAGTTTGTGGTACAAAGAGGCGATTTTTCTGAATCACGGATTACACGGATTGCGCGGATTGCGCGGAGAAGAGGGTAAGCCCCTGGTATGAATGCTATATCAACAAGGGTGAATCTGGAGTTTTTATTCTTCGGATGTTTCTACTTCTTGTAGAAATGTTTCAACGCTGGATGTTCGAACCGCTATGCGATGCAGTTTTGTTAAGCGATCAAGGTCTTGAATAGGTTCAAGGACTTTTACTACAGGTTCCGTATCACTCAACGGAAAACGTTTTGAGAGAACAGATAGAATATTCTTGATACAGTTTTCACGTGAACCTTGTTCTATATAGCGCTGCATTATGAGTTCTATAAAAGGAGATTCTTGCATCATTTCCTTTATTCTTCGGATGTTTCTACTTCTTGTAGAAATGTTTCAACGCTGGATGTTCGAACCGCTATGCGAAGCAGTTTTGTTAAGCGATCAAGGTCTTGAATAGGTTCAAGGACTTCTGATACAGGTTCCGTATCACTCAACGGAAAACGCTCAGTAAGGATTGACAGTATATGTTTAACAGACATTTCAAGTGAACCTTGTTCTATACCTTGTTCTCTGCTACGCTGCATTATGAGTTCTATAAAAGGAGATTCTTGCATCATTTCCTCCGATATGAGTTTTTGAAAAAGATTTGCGTCATGGGTTAAACTACCTAATGTTGATAAGGCAAACAGTAGTGTGCCACGCGTTTGTGTGTCAACATGGGCGGATTCTGTCTTTTCGATGCATTTTTGAAGCCATGCTTCCGTGTTCAAGTCTTCAGGTGGTTTCATTAAGGGTGTGAACGGTAACAGTCCAACCGATGCTGCATCTAAAAATGATTCACCTTCTAATTCTGCCAATCGAATTACCTGATATTTATGTTGCAAACCGAACGTGTCATCCCCATAACTATAGCCACCTGGATCCGTTTGTCCGGCGTTTGCACTTAAATAGAGTACGACTGAATAGACAGGAAGTTCGTACCGTAGTAGAAGTTCAGCAGCATACGCGAGAACACGCAACGGCATCGGTTTATCTCGACTGTCTTGGGTTTGTACTTCTATATGAAGTAGTACTATTTCATTGTGCCATCGTACCTTAAATGTCATGTCGTTACGATGGACTTTTACGGTTTGTTGCTCCGTGTCAAGTGTCTCTAAAACTTCGACATCGGATGTAGCAAAGGATAACATGGCAAAGTCATCGGCGAACCTGTCCATCAAGTGCTTCACGATTTCATCGTATTGTGCCATGTAAAGTGTTTTGCCTTTTCCGATAGTTTTTTATTTATTATATATTCTGGGGTTGTGTGTTGTCAAGTTAATCAGGTGTCTGAATCGCGGATTACACGGATTACACGGATTGCGCGGAGAAGAGGGGTTTTGGTTTCTGAATCGCGGATTACGCGGATTACGCGGAGAAGAGGGTTTTTTGGTGCGGATTGTTTTATTTTCTGAATCACGGATTACACGGAAGGATGGAAGAGTCGGGAATCGGAGTTCCCTCCTACAGAAGAGGAATAGAAGCAGATTTCACAAAGTTAATAATTGTGAAAAATATTGGTGTATTCCATGTATTCATGATATAATGATTATTAGATATTTAGGGGTTTTTTATGCAAAATCAATTTTACATGTTAATTCAGTATCGGGCGAATAAGTCACTTTAATAATCTATGGGGTTTGATATGTCTAAACTTACAGATAAAATTCTTAAAGGTAATAAAGTTATTTTTAAGGATGTATCTAAAAATATTAAAGTTAGTATGCCAGAGACTTCAGAAGGTCCTGTTATTGTTGAGCGTATTGATAAAAATAAAGAGCTTAAACTGGATTTGAATAATCGTGAGTTAAAGCAATATATCGTAAAAAACGGCAAAATTAACTTTATATTAAAGGATGGTTAGCAGATCTGAATCATTAGATATCTAACTTCATTATGATTATGCTCTCTTAACTCAACTATAATTATGAGTTTTGAGAGCATTTTTACTATTATATTTTCCTTATATAATTATGAGAATTAAAAATCCTAAAACACAAAATACGTGGGAGGTTGAGCTCGAACCAGAACTAATAGATCGAATATCTGAAATTAATATTGATTTTCCAAATGAAATAACCATAATTTTTCATGATAATTCGGATCCTAAAAGTGACACTTCAGTTTAAAAAAAAATTCTTAATTTTGTTAAGGAATGGCGATGGGTCATAGGAGGAACTACAATATTTGGAACTGGTTTTACATCCTTATTTGGTTTTGAATTAAATATACATGTTATTGTTTTTCTAATCATAATTATGATAACCTTCTTTTTATGTATTAAATTTGGATGGAAGAAGTAGTTGGGATTAATAACTTGCACCACATCAAGAGATTTGAGATATATAGCACTCCGCTGGAGTGCGTGCTCTGCATGTTGTTGTTGGTTGTCTGAATCGCGGATTACGCGGATTACGCGGATTACGCGGAGAAGAGCGTTCTTGGTTGTCTGAATCACGGATTGCGCGGATTGCGCGGAGAAGAGGGTTAGCCCCTGGTATGAATGCAATATCAACAAGGGTGAATCTGGAGTTTTTATTCTTCGGATGTTTCTACTTCTTGTAGAAATGTTTCAACGCTGGATGTTCGAACTGCTATGCGAAGCAGTTTTGATAAACGATCAAGGTCTTGAATAGGTTCAAGTGCTTCTAAAACAGGTTGCACATCCTCTAATGGAAAACGTTCAGTAAGGATAGACAGTATATTTTTAACAGACATTTCACGTGAACCTTGTTCTATATAGCGCTGCATTATGAGTTCTATAAAAGGAGATTCTTGCATCATTTCCTTATTCTTCGGATGTTTCTACTTCTTGTAGAAATGTTTCAACGCTGGATGTTCGAACCGCTATGCGAAGCAGTTTTGTTAAGCGATCAAGGTCTTGAATAGGTTCAAGGACTTCTGCTACAGGTTCCGTATCACTCAACGGAAAACGCTCAGTAAGGATTGACAGTATATGTTTAACAGACATTTCAAGTGAACCTTGTTCTCTGCCTTGTTCTCTACCTTGTTCTCTGCCTTGTTCTATACCTTGTTCTCTGCTACGCTGCATTATGAGTTCTATAAAAGGAGATTCTTGCATCATTTCCTCCGATATGAGTTTTTGAAAAAGATTTGCGTCATAGGTTAAACTACCTAATGTTGATAAGGCAAACAGTAGTGTGCCACGCGTTTGTGTGTCAACGGGTGCGGATTCTGTCGTTTCAACACATTTTGAAGCCATGCTTCCGTGTTCAAGTCTTCAGGTGGTTTCATTAAGGGTGTTGAGTCCCGTAGGGACGGAATGTCTATAGAAAACGTGTATACCCACATAATTGAGTCCCGTAGGGACGGAATGTCTATATCAACATATAGGTGGAGTTCTCAAGACACGTATGATCTTCTAAGAATCGCTCTCTAACACTGGATGAAAAATATATCTTTCATCATAATCAACATTAAATCGTTTTAACAACTCAATATATTCTTCTCTAAACGACTTCTGCTTATGATGCTTTTCTTGATTAAGGATATAATTTGATACACTCTCTAATTGTGAATGTGCATAAGTAAAGGCTGAATAACCATCTTGCCATTTGAATTGACCGGAAACCCATTGCTTCTTGTTTATGAATCGTGATGAATTTGCTTTAATATCTTTTACCAATTCTGATAATGCCATTGAAGGGTTTATACCAACAAAAATATGTATATGGTCTGGCATAGAATTGATTTGGATCATTTTATGTTTATTATTGGTGATTATACCTGTAATGAATTTGTGAAGTTCTTCTTTATGTTCCTTCGGAATTAGGTTTTGACGATGTTCAACTGCAAAAACAATATGTATATATAATTGTGTATATGTGTTTGCCATGGTATTACTCCTCACGGTTTGTATTTTATCATTTTGTCCTTACCAAATCAACGAGAAATGTGCTATAGACATTCCGTCCCTACGGGACTCAAGAATATGGAGCAATAATCTTTGCTATAGACATTCCGTCCCTATGGGACTCAAGAACATGGAGCACCATCTTTGCTATAGACATTCCGTTCCTACGGAACTCAAGAATATGGAGCAATAATCTTTGCTATAGACATTCCGTCCCTATGGGACTCAAGAACATGGAGCACCATCTTTGCTATAGACATTCCGTTCCTACGGAACTCAAGAATATGGAACAACAATCTTTGCTATAGACATTCCGTTCCTACGGAACTCAAGAACATGGAGCACCATCTTTGCTATAGACATTTGAAAATGGTATAATCCGCTGTTCAGATATATTACACCTTTCGCCCCTCGAATCAAGGAATCAACGGTATGAATGCCATTAGGCATTCCCCGGGAAACCGAACCTACCAAAGGGTGGGAAAAAGAAAACCTATCAAGGGGTGGGAAAAAGAAATAGGGTCTTGTAGTTGCCTACGAGACCCTGTTTCTTGTTTAAGATCATTGGGATTGGGTATGTGAGGTATTCTACAATAAGAGTGCTGCATTTTTGAGATCACAGCCGGCTCTTATTGTAGAATATTGTTTAGATAGATTCCTCAATCGAGACCCTGCAGTGTCCATGCGTTGAGGAGAACGGTTAAATTATCCCTGAAATTTAACCCTATTGTACCTCTTTAATATCGCCCCACGTTGTTGTGGCTTTACCTACGGCTGAGATAAGTCCTTTCAACTTGGTTAGAGCAAGCGTTTGACGCTCGCCGGCGAAGGATACGTCTTCAATTTGATAGTAGTAAACTACATTCGGTTTAGCGGATTCGTCAACCCATTTATAGGTATGACGTTCACCGGTTGTTCCGTGACCTTGAATCAGTTCAGCATTTACCTGCTTGTACTCACCGTACCGTGTTTCACTACGAAGGATATTAAATCCAGCGTTGTTAAGTTCGGATTCGGTTGTCCAACGGATCGTAACTTTACCATCTTCAAGCGTCGGACGGAAGTGTGATAATTGAACAGGTAAGACTTGACCTGTACGGTCTGCGGGTGTGCCGTAATCAGTTTCAGCACCATACCACGTATGACGGACAAAGAGCTTCTCAAAGTCTTCTGTATCAGCGGCATGAACCCAACTATACTTGGCATCAATACCGGGCATTCCGTCAACACCGACACCATCTGTGCCACCAAGCGGTTTCACCATGCCTGTGCCACTGCGAGCCATACCTTCATCAAAGATACGGATGAGTGAAGTGCGATCACCCTCTTCAGTCACACCGTCTGGGAATTCCCATGCAGCCGCATCATTCGTTCGCGGGTTACCGTCAAGGTTACCAACTTCGTCTGATACGTCACCAATATAGCGTCCACCAGGCTTATTGTCGTGTGTTTTACCATCCAACAATCTGACGTTGAAAGCCTTTGGATCAAGGAGCACATCTGTCCGGCTTGCCATCTCAAAAGTTTCACCCTTCAGGACTGTATATGCATTCAGGACACGAGTATTTGGAAATACCGTACCTCTCGATAAGGTATCACTACCATAATCCCTTGCCGCCGATGAAACGATGAGCACTGTTTGATTCGGCAGGATCGTTTTCACATCATGCTTACCACTCTTGAAGTGGATAGTTCTGATAGGTGCACGATTTGGATTTTCGATAACGAGTCTCCAGCCAGCATTATCCGTGAGGTTGACTGCATGCGTCTTAGAAGGATTGTAGAGTTCAATCCACTGTGGCAGTTTCACACGACCGTTGCCTTGAGACAACATAATTTCACTGATAACAACTTTCGCAGTAGCATCAACTCGTCCGCTCACGTTACCGTGGTAGCCAGGACTTCCGCCGTGGAAATTGGTTTTGGAAGCTTGGCGTTTGTAACCGATACCGGAATAACCTTCATCACGGAACGCGGCTTTGCCACCTTCATTCTTATTTTCATGCGCACCAACACCACTGGCACCATCGTTGACGCCTCCAAGACCATGGGCACCGCGTTGGCGGAAGTGAACCGTCTCTGGTTGGAACGAATTCAGATTAAAATTAGGTGCACGGAAACTTCGAAGTGGCCATAAATCCGTTGAAGACACCGCATTGTCAAAACCGGTTTTCTTCAAGTTATCGTGCCATCCAGCGATATCAACGATCTTATCAACGTCATCTTTACCGCGTTCAGCAACACCTTTGCCACCATCAGCACCAGACCTGTGACCTTCATGGTTGTCTGGTCTACGTAGGATCAGGACGAATTTACCACTGTCTGGTAAGGTTGTTACACTCTCACCTGTGTTTCGACCATTACCAAAACCGGGGACACCACCAACATCAGCGACCTTATATCGCACAGGGTTTTTGCGCGAACCTGGCACTTGATCTTCGTCATTTTTATCAACGTTGTATCCTGCTGCTAAGGGATGGCTCGGATTGCCACTCGGATCAGAGGCGACTAAGAGGAACACTCCGCCTACAGCAATCTTGGCATTATCGTTTGCTGGGAATTGATACAAGACTTTATCACTGTCCACAGCCTGTACAATTGAAATGAGATAATTCCGCAGGTTTATTTCAGCAGTAGAAACATTGCGAAGCTCAATCCATTCGTAAGCTTTATGTACATCATTACGGTTCGCAACCTCGTTGATGATAACAGTATTGCTTGGCACACTTGTCCGAGCATTTCGGGTGATATGACTTGCAGGTGCCCTTGTATTCGGATGTCCCGGTGTACCTAAATATTCATAAGTTAACGGGAGAGCAGCTGTAGTACCAGAAGGTATATCCGTATCTTCCCTTTCATAAATCACACTGCCCGCTGCCCAACTACCGGAAGCTCTGCCATCTAAACTCTGCTCACTTCCGCCTGTTTTGGCATATAAGCCATCCAACGGTTTATCAGCCTTATTCTCGTGTCTACGGGTCAAGTTAAATGAACCACGCTTCGGCTGCCGTGCCATTGAGATGAAATCAACACCTGCTTTGCTATTACCGTTCGCGCCGGGTACATCCCAACCACCGCTTCCACGGTCTGCACCGTTAAAGAAGTTTGTCATGACATCAACGACCATACCACCGGGGTTGCCGTGGATTGTATCGCCAGCCTTCGTATTGCCAACAACGTTGCCAGTGCCAACAAGATCGCGTCCTGTTTGCGCATATATCAAGACCTTCACGGCTTTCGCATTGAGATTGTGAACTTCAACCCACTGTGAATCTAACCACGTTTTATTGCGGGGATCTGTGCG
Source organism: Candidatus Poribacteria bacterium (assembly GCA_965205025.1). Lineage (GTDB taxonomy): Bacteria > Poribacteria > WGA-4E > WGA-4E > WGA-3G > MSPOR6. Next base: position 83,661 of record CBDBFU010000027.1, on the reverse strand, counting down.
ATCGGTTCCTCTAAAATCACCATATTTTCCTACATCAATAGCCCACATAATCTCGCTAATACCAACGGTACCAACTTTGGGTCTATCTGCAGCGGCATCGCCGTAAGAGGATCTCAAAACAAGTGCGCCACCACCTTCATAACCTCTATCAAATAGGCGCTCCCATAAATCAGGCATGTTCTCCCAAACGACTACCTTACTATCAGGCACGTCTCGGAAGTTCAGACCATCTTGCCGTGGCGTGGCTAGTGCGTTTCTCGTAAGAACAACGTAAGAATTCGCTGGAATGCTGAACCCAAATATGCTTGGGATGGTTGCCGTTGTCGGATCCTTGGCAGCAACCACAGGTGCATCAGGTGCTACATACGTATGTGACTTATCTGCTAACAATGCATTCTCTTGCACGTCCTTAACCGAACCACCTTCGATTGTTAGTGTTGTCGGACCTGAGGCAGATGGGGTGACAATTACCGTCCATACTTTATCATCATTATCATCCTTCATAGGAATTCTTGCCACCGAAGCACCAGTGCTGAGTGCAAGGTCATTCCTTGACAAGGCAGATTCACCCGCTCCAAGCGGTTCACTAAATGTTAATGTGAAAAGAATTTTACCTGCATTATCACCATCTGCGATCTTTTTAGCAGTAATTTCGACTGTTGGAGCTACAGTATCATCAGCCATATATGTTTCTGTTTGACCTTCAGCAAGGTTATTGCCAGCGGCATCCGATACTGCGGTCGCAGCAACGGTTACTGTCACAGACATCATTGGATCATCAGGCGTTACTTCCACCGTATACACCATGCCACTACCACCAAAGTCAACAGCCCTACCACCGTCAATAGTAACATCACCGAGTGTGAAAGCGGCATCATTTTCACCAGGCTCCTCATTAAAAGTAAAGGTAAATGTCACATTACCACTATCGGGAAGGGGCATGTTATCAGCGGGGGCATGTGTAATCGTCAGTGTCGGTTTTGTTGTATCAGCGACTGTAACTGTTGGCAACGCTTTGACCAACATAAACTCTGAATTTCTTGCATTTGACGCCAAATTCGCTCCACCAGGAACGATTACATCTGTTACACCACCCTGAGGATCCGGTATTGATGTTTGTGCACTAAACACAGCACCAGCCCCAATTTGCACTATGAGGATCACCTTTTCGGTCGCATCAGTTGCCGTGCCTGTAGGGACAGCACTTGTGCCAACCTCTACTGTGACTTCAAATTTGTCATAGGTAGTCCCCATAAATTTGACATCTTTAAAGGTAATATCAGTTTGCGTGGCAAGTGCAACACGCATTTTATCTCGGACAGAATACAATACCTCATTATCATTACCAGTTGAAGCAGTAAGAATCGCTGCAGCATCAACAGCATCTTTATCACCATCACCATCCGTATCCTGATCTGTAGAACCTGTTGCACCAACGACAGGACGGTCAAAAGTAACGATTAGGACAAACTCATTTGCATCAATGCCATCAGTTGGCGTAGCAGGTGCGACACCAACCACTACCATATTGTCCCGAACCTTACCAGCAGCGGGTTTTAGGGCAATACTCGTTACCATCGGATGTGGACCGTGTACAGGCACCGCTGGTACACGGTTATCTCCTGTAACTTCAGGAACTGCTACCTCCACTGGATGTGTGGTGTGCGGTCCTACCGTGTCGTCATCTGGCGCGTGTGCCATCACCGGCACTGCCACGAATGCAAGCAGTAAAAATATACTTAAAATACTAAATGTCAATCGATTTGACATATTCATTTCATAAACTCCTTTTATTTTTAAAAAAAGTTATTCAAGTCATGTTAAGATTCAGGGAATTTAAATCCTTATATCTAAATCTTTCTAAATACTCAAATATCAATATTGATATTTGCTTTGTTTACAGACAGGGATAACCTGTTTGTCTATCTGTGTTATGACTACCAGGCTTGAACATGACAAAAGGGGATTATTGTATCTTTAATATGATTTATATGTATATTTGAAGTTATATATTGGAAGGGTCGGGAATGGGAGTTCCTTCATACAGAAGAGTGGAAGATCACAAACTAAATGAAGATTAATTTTTAAATTCGGTAATTTTAAAGATAAGATCCAGTGCGGTTAGGAAACCGCACCTACCGGGTTTGGGAAATTAGAATTACCGAAATATTTTCTTAATCTTCATAAAGTTTGTGGTACAAAGAGAGGGTTTTTTGATTCTCGGATTACGCGGAGAAGAGTTGTTTTGGTAAAAATGATGTTGTTTTTTAAGCAACACAAACACTTTTTCATTCACATGAACATTTACCACAAGCAAAAACCGTTCCGTGAAATCTGTGTAATCCGCGTAATCCGCGATTCTGACATAAAGGATGGAAGGGTCGGGAATTGGAATTCCCTCATACAGAAGAGTGGAAGATCACAAACTAAAAGTTTGTGGTACAAAGAGAGGGGTGGAAGATCACAAACTAAATGAAGATTAATTTATTAAATCGGTAATATACGGGCGGGTTAACCCCGCCCCTACGATAAGTTTATGGACTGGATTACCGAAATATTTACTTAATCCTCATAAAGTTTGTGGTACATTAAAGAGATTCTATTAATGAGACTTTAATTACCAGAAATGGTATTATTTGGTGTTTGAGGTTGCAGGTGCGGAATAGATGCCTCTTTCGACTCTGATGATTTCACCTTTATCGACGAGGCGTTTGAGTTCGTTTTTAATGGCTTCTGGATTGCCGTCAATGGCTTGTACCAATTCAGCGGTTTTCTTATCTCCATCAGTAAGCATTTCCAAGATTTGATCACGGAATGAAACTCGCAAAGGTGTGCCGCCTCTAAACTTTTGTAATTTACGGTTTGCTTGTCTTCGTGAACACCCTAAAACCCGTTCTACAGTTTCTCTGCTGGAATTGGCATTTAATTTTTCGCGTTCTACCTCAAAACGTTCGCGTATAGCAATCGTTTCAGGAAGGGTGTTTAGTTCACTTGCTACCTCAAAATCTTCCCAATCAAAAAGTACGGTTTCTGGTCTATTCGTGATGTTTGGAATGTTTACGCCGCTGACGATGACAATGGTTTTATTTGCTATTTGATCTAACTTTATAGAATCAATGATAAATTTAATAGAATTGACGATCATCTGTTGATAGACATGTTGTAATCTTTCATCTTTATAGAGTCCGGAACCGGCATCTTTTTCATAGTGTAGTGGGGTCTTGTCATTTCCGTAGAGTGTTTGAACTTGGCGCCAAACATTTCCTTTTGAAGGTTCTGGACTCCCGACGATCCAAACGACTTGTGATTTTTCTATAGCTTGCTGAAAATTTTGTTCGACAAGAAGGTGATATATGAAGTTTTTGTCAGTATTCTTAAAAAAAGTGACATTCTCTGTCTTAACCAATTCCTTTATTTGTTTTAGAGCACCCCCATAGGTGATAATCGTATGGAAAATGTTCTGATCCTTTTCAATTTCTGCTAAGATTCGTGAGAATATTCGTCCCCCAATGTTGGTTAACCCCAGGACATCCCAGTTCCCACGATAGTCTAAGATCCTTTCTCTTGGATACAAACCCGTGCGTATCTGAAAAACTCTGTTTCCTTTCTTCCACTTTTTAGGTTTTAGGGTTCGGACTTCAATTGTCTCATCAGGAAATAATCTTTGAATCTGTGTTTGATTAAGGGTAGTGGTTGTGATAATAAGTCGTTTTATTGATGGATGTATTGTGTTTGCCCACCTGAATAACAGCATTTCTTCATACCATCGAACGCGTACATCTTCATTACGAGCGTAATGGTTGAAGAACTGTTTGAGTTGATGCCAAATTGTCTGGTTTGAGTTTTTACAGACAGTGGGAAAATCTTCTATATGGTCAACAGTATCTGTTTTCAATATCCCTAACTCAATAGCCTTTGACATTGACATCGGAATTTTCATGTTAGTATTAAGTTCAAAGGATTTAAGGATAAAGACAGGAATTTTGCGTGCTATCAAAAGTTCTTTTGCCTCGCTGTTTAAGGGTAAATACGCCGATGCCCCTCCTTTGAATTTTATCGTGAATTTTGCTAATTCTTGTCCCGTGTCAGGATCAACATACCCCGGTTCTGTAACTTGACATGTAACATTTACCTGTTGCATTTGTCTGACAATTTCTTCTTCCTGCCATTCAAATGCTTGAACCGTTGATCGTATTCGCTTAATGGTATCGCTATAGTACATTTTATCGGGTTCAAAAGCGTTCATCAAGAAATTGGCGAAGTTTCCGAGTGCCTCTCCCCGCCAATTGACGATCCACTCCTGCAATCTCTCTATAAAGAGTTCACATATAGTAGTTTGACTCGTCACATTCGGTTGATGAAGGATATAAAGTCTGTCGGTATTGTCAACATTTTTCATGAGTTGACTATCTGAGTTTATTGAATCAGAATTGAAAAACAGTTGAGTATCTGTTAATAGTTGTGTTTGTGCTTGCTGTAATTGAAGGGGTTGAGACAAATACCCTTTTTCTTGGCATGTGGTGTAGACGGGACAGTGTGGACAGATATGTATGTTTGGATCTCCGCCTTTTCTCTCAAGGGTATCGCACCGTTCAGCATCTTCACAGACGTTCCCATGTTTAAATGGATTTTGCATGCGTTGGTTAATGTGAATATTCTTGACCTTTTCCCATAGGTGCATCCGGGGTTTAAGTCGTGTAAAGTTTATTTTTTTATCTTTAAAGTGTTCCTCAACCTTTTCTACGAGATGATCCGGTTCTACATTTAGACATATCGGTGTCCCATTAGACAATATAGATTGTATTAGGTTATTAAGTTGATGAAATGTATCAGCCTGTATGACAAGTATGCGTGTGTCCCCGTTTAATAAGTCTTGACAATCCTGCTGATTAAAGTGTTTCTGTTTTTCTGTGGGATTTGTCTGTTTTTTTAGTATGGTGGCAGGTCGCTTAATTGTCAAAGGACTAAGGTTTGTTGTCCGAACATTGTGATAAATCCCGGTATGGTGTTGTGCTTTTGAAGATCGTATTGTAATAATGCCTGTATCATCCCAGATGTCTGTGATTGGTGTAGTTTCAATGGGTATACCGAAGTCAATTGTAGATGCGCGAACCCATACGATTCTGTCGCGTTCCCATAAAGAGACATGCCTATTTGGATCTTTATTGTGAATGGGTGTCATTTGGTGAAACCCGTTGTATTCTTGTAGGTAGGTAAAACCGCGTCTTATAAAAGCTTCTTTTGCGAGGTCAAGTCTATGTGATCCGAGGGATATGGGTGGTGTAGTAATATAGATTTTTTCTTTTTGATTAGTGATTTCGACTATAGTGGAAGATTTAGGTTGGTGGAGAATCTTCCGTAGGGTATCAATAGGTTCAAAGAGCGAATTTTTTGAAATGATAGGCGGATCTAAGAGGTCCCCCATGATTATCTCGTAGCGTGCGTCCCAACAACTAACTCCTTTTTCACCTAAGATTTGCAGGTATACAGTTTGTTGGTTTTGTGTTTCTTTATAGATATAAGATTGGTCTTCTTTGAATTGTGGATGTAGGTAATTTGTGATTCGATAAGAAAAGCGTAGGTCTCCTGATTTTGTCAATGTTATAAGTGGGTTGACGACACTTTCTGCGAGTGCGGTGATACAATCTATAACAAGTTTTGGTGCCTCACAGAGTGCTTCATATTTAATTAGGACATCATGCCATTGTGCGCCATGTTGTTGAGAGGGTGTCCCGGTATATATTTGAATTCCCCAGGAATCTATCCATCGTCGTAGTGCCCAATTTTCCCATCCTTGTCGTTCTTCGTACCTATGAGGTGCATCATAAGATCTTGGACCGCGGTCATTTCCTGGGGCGCGTCCTATTGGCATAAAGGAGATATTCACTTTTTCTAATGCATAGAGTGTTTCAGAGTATCCGTGTGCGTAATAGACAGTATGTTCGTATGGATGGCCTCCCTTATATGGTGCAGCGACGACAGTTGTTTTTCGCTGTTGGAGTGGTTTTTCTCTCCGTCGGTGGCATCGTTCAATAATATTTTTTAATGAATTCATAGGATATTGGTTATATATCTGAAGATTAAGAATATTGGTTTTGGTGTTAATGTGGGTTCGGTATGTTATTATATTCTTTGTTATATTGTATCATATTTTAATTATTATACCATTTCTAATTAACAAATTATCAAAATAAACTGTAGGTCGGGTAGAGCGAAGCGAAACCTCATAGGTGTCAATTTAAGAATACACCTTTCGCCCCGCTGGGGCTTAGGCCTCGGTGAGGTATGGCGTTTCTACACACCTTTCGCCCCGCTGGGGCTTAGTGTTTAGGATAGCACGTTTTCTACACACCTTTCGCCCCTCTGGGGCTAACTTCGTTTTTTACTTCCTTTTCTACAAACCTTTCGCCCCGCTGGGGCTTACCAGAGGGGGTTGCCTAATGTGACAATTTGGTTTCGATCAGGGCCGACGGAGATTATGGGGATGGGAACATTTAGGTAGTCAGAGACAAATTTGATGTAGGCTTGTGTGGGGGGTGGGATGTCTTGTGCAGTACGTGCCTCTGTTAAAGGTTGCTGCCAACCGGGAAGTGTTTCGTAGACGGGTTCGCATTCTTCTAATGCTTTTAGGCTACTGGGGAAAGTTGTTGTCTGTTTGCCTTTGTGTCGGTAGGCGACACAGACTTGTAGGTCAGCGAGTGTGTCAAAAACATCAAGTTTGGTGAGGACGATGCCAGTGAATCCGTTGATTTGGGTTGCATATCGGAGTGCGACCAGGTCAAGCCATCCACACCGTCGTGGCCTCTGTGTGGTGGCTCCGTATTCTTTTCCGATATTGCGTATCTCTTCATCTAAGTCAGGTGGCATTTCTGTTGGGAACGGTCCACCACCGACGCGTGTAACATACGCCTTGGATACGCCTAATACCTGATCAATAACTTTAGGTCCAATACCGAGGCCTGTACAAACGGCTCCGGCAGTACAGTTTGAGGAGGTAACATAGGGATATGTTCCGAAATCAATATCCAACATAGTCCCCTGTGCTCCTTCAAATAGGATTCGTTGTTCGGTTGCGATAGCATCGTGCATGTAGGCGACAGTATCGGTAACAAAGGGTGTGATCCGTTCGGCATATTGGTAATAGGTTTCGACGATAGTGTGTCGGGTTATGCCTCCACTCTCAAGTGCTTCTGTTTTTGTTTCAAGGTTATAGTCCAACTTTTTCTGAAAATTGTCAAATTCGAGCAAATCGCCGACACGAATCCCAGCGTGTCGATTCATTTTGTCTGAATATGTGGGTCCAATCCCGCGAGAGGTCGTCCCGATTTTGGTTGCACTTGCCATCTGTTCATACTGTTCGACAAGTTTGTGGTAAGGCATGATGAGATGTGCGCGATCACTGATTTTGAGATTGTGGCTGTTGACTTCAACACCTTGTTCTTGTAGTCCGTCAATTTCACGAAACAGTGTTTCTAAGTTGATGACGACTCCGTTGCCGATTACATTTACGGTGTTGGGTCTGAGGATACCGGAAGGGATGAGATGGAGTATGAATGTTTTTTCACCGAGAACGATGGTGTGTCCGGCATTATCTCCGCCTTGATAGCGTGCGACAACATCGGCATGTTCAGCGAACACGTCGGTGAGTTTACCTTTGCTTTCATCGCCCCATTGTGCGCCTAAAATGATTATATTGGACATGTAGTTTTTAGTTGTTGGTTAATATTTTTAGTTAATAGTTTTTAGTTGTTGGGATTTGTCCTGATAGCCGATAGCCAACTGCTGAAAACCATTCTATCGTTTTGAAAATTGGAATCTTGCGCGTGCGCCTTTTTGTCCGTATTTCTTTCTTTCAACCATTCGTGGGTCGCGCGTCAGAAATCCTGCTTTTTTGAGAGTTGGTTTCAAGGATTCGTCTGCTTTTACGAGTGCGCGTGCGAGTCCGTGTGAAATTGCGCCTGCTTGTCCTGTATTTCCACCGCCGCGTACATTTACATGAACAGCATATTCACCTGTTCGTTCGGCATGCTCTATGGGTTGTTTTGCTTCCTGTACATGGTCAGACCGGTCGAAATATTCGTCAATAGGTTTTTTTATTTACGATGAAACCGTCTTCACTGCCGGGGATGATTCTAACGCGTGCGACGGATGTTTTCCGTCTGCCTGTTCCCCAAAATTGTTCTAATGCCATATATATTCCTCTTCTTTACACCTTTCGTCCTTACAAAGATGCACAAACTGGAAGTTTATGCTACAAGAATCAAAGATGCACAAACTGGAAGTTTATGCTACAAGAATCAAAGATGCACAAACTGGATTACCGTTCTATTGATTTTAAGTTCACCAAACAAAGATACACAAACTGGAAGTTTATGCTACAAGAATTAAAGATGCACAAACTGGAAGTTTATGCTACAAGTCAGCACCTTTGTTTATTAGAATGTTAATACTTCTGGTTCTTGTGCTTGGTGGGGATGGTTGGGACCGGTATATACTTTTAATCCCGTCATCAATTTTGCGCCGAGGCTATTTTTTGGGATCATTCCTTTGACTGCGGATGTGATGATGTATTCTGGTTGGCGTTCAATTTGTTGATTAAATGTTTTGTATTTATCGCCACCTGGGTATCCACTATGTCGGAAGTATGTTTTCTGTTCAGCTTTATTGCCAGTGACAACGATTTTTTCGGCGTTAATCACTGCGACTCGATAGCCTAAATCTGCATGTGGCGTAAAATTTGGGTCGTGTTTTCCTCTGAGTATATGTGCGATGCGTGTTGCTAAGCGTCCCAATATTTGTCCTTCTGCATCTACGACGTACCATTTTATGTCTTTGTCGGATTTAGGGAATTTGGTTTTCGTTTTCAATACCATTGTTCTTGACCTTTTGGATAAGGTTATATTCCTCATCTTTATGATGTTCACAAGTGTGACTGTATTATACTATATTAATATAGGGTTGTCAAAATTAATTGGCTCTTGGCTGTCTTAATTGGCTCTTGGCTGTCGGCTATCAGTTATTTGTCTGAATCGCGGATTATGCGGATTGCGCAGTGGAGAGGGTTGGAGTAAGAACACAAACTAAAAGTTTGTGGTACAAAGAGGCGATTTTCTGAATCGCAGATTACACGGATTGCGCGGATTGCGCGGAGAAGAGGGTTTTGGGTGGATGGTTTTGTTTGTCTGAATCGCAGATTACACGGATTACGCAGATTACGCGGAGAAGAGGGGTTTGGTGCGGATGGTTTTAGTTTCTGAATCGCAGATTACGCAGATTACGCAGAGAAGAGGGGTTTTGGTTTCTGAATCGCAGATTACACGGATTGCGCGGAGAAGAGGGTTTTGGGTGGATGGTTTTGTTTGTCTGAATCGCAGATTACACGGATTACGCAGATTACACGGAGAAGAGTGTTGAGTCCCGTAGGGACGGAATGTCTATAGAAAACGTGTTCACCCATAATTGAGCCCCAGCGGGGCGAAAGGTGTGTAGAAAACGTTGAACCTTCCAGTAAAAGCCCCAGCGGGGCGAAAGGTGTGTAGAAACGTATTCTGAATCGCGGATTGCGCGGAGAAGGGGTTAGCCCCGGGGAATGCTATATCAACAAGGGTGAATCTGGAGTTTTTATTCTTCGGATGCTTTTACTTCTTGTAGGAATTCATTAATACTCGGTATGTCAATTGAGGTGTCATGTAATTCTGTCATACGATCAAGATCCACAATAGATTCCAATGCTTCTTTTATTGGTTGTACATCCTCAAACTGAAAACGTTTTGAGAGAACAGATAGAATATTTTTTACATACGTTTCACGTGAACCTTGTTCTATATAGCGCTGCATTATGAGTTCTATAAAAGGAGATTCTTGCATCATTTCCTTTATTCTTCGGATGCTTTTACTTCTTGTAGGAATTCCTTAATACTCGGTATGTCAATTGAGGTGTCATGTAATTCTGTCATACGATCAAGATCCTCAATAGATTCCAATGCTTCTTTTATTGGTTGTACATCCTCAAACTGAAAACGTTTTGAGAGAACAGATAGAATATTCTTGATACAGTTTGCAAGTGAAACTTGCTGATATATAATACCAATTCTAATAAATAATATGCCATCACATAAATTTTATGAAATTGAATATTATTGGAAACTATCTTCTGTAGGAGCGACCTCCCGGTCGCGACTTGGAGATTGCTCCTGCAGAATCTCCACAATCAATGAGACATTATATTTTAGAAATGGTATAAGTTTGTAAAAAGGAGATTCTTGCATCATTTCCTCCGATATGAGTTTTTGAAAAAGATTTGCGTCATGGGTTAAACTACCTAATGTTGATAAGGCAAACAGTAGTGTGCCACGCGTCTGTGAGTCAACCTGGGCGGATTCTGTCGTTTCAACACATTTTTGAAGCCATGCTTCCGTGTTCAAGTCTTCAGGTGGTTTCATTAAGGGTGTTGAGTCCCGTAGGGACGGAATGTCTATAGAAAACGTGTATACCCACATAATTGAGTCCCGTAGGGACGGAATGTCTATATCAACATATAGGTGGAGTTCTCAAGACACGTATGATCTTCTAAGAATCGCTCTCTAACACTGGATGAAAAATATATCTTTCATCATAATCAACATTAAATCGTTTTAACAACTCAATATATTCTTCTCTAAACGACTTCTGCTTATGATGCTTTTCTTGATTAAGGATATAATTTGATACACTCTCTAATTGTGAATGTGCATAAGTAAAGGCTGAATAACCATCTTGCCATTTGAATTGACCGGAAACCCATTGCTTCTTGTTTATGAATCGTGATGAATTTGCTTTAATATCTTTTACCAATTCTGATAATGCCATTGAAGGGTTTATACCAACAAAAATATGTATATGGTCTGGCATAGAATTGATTTGGATCATTTTATGTTTATTATTGGTGATTATACCTGTAATGAATTTGTGAAGTTCTTCTTTATGTTCCTTCGGAATTAGGTTTTGACGATGTTCAACTGCAAAAACAATATGTATATATAATTGTGTATATGTGTTTGCCATGGTATTACTCCTCACGGTTTGTATTTTATCATTTTGTCCTTACCAAATCAACGAGAAATGTGCTATAGACATTCCGTCCCTACGGGACTCAAGAATATGGAGCAATAATCTTTGCTATAGACATTCCGTCCCTATGGGACTCAAGAACATGGAGCACCATCTTTGCTATAGACATTCCGTTCCTACGGAACTCAAGAATATGGAGCAATAATCTTTGCTATAGACATTCCGTTCCTACGGAACTCAAGAATATGGAACAACAATCTTTGCTATAGACATTCCGTTCCTACGGAACTCAAGAACATGGAGCACCATCTTTGCTATAGACATTTGAAAATGGTATAATCCGCTGTTCAGATATATTACACCTTTCGCCCCTCGAATCAAGGAATCAACGGTATGAATGCCATTAGGCATTCCCCGGGAAACCGAACCTACCAAAGGGTGGGAAAAAGAAAACCTATCAAGGGGTGGGAAAAAGAAATAGGGTCTTGTAGTTGCCTACGAGACCCTGTTTCTTGTTTAAGATCATTGGGATTGGGTATGTGAGGTATTCTACAATAAGAGTGCTGCATTTTTGAGATCACAGCCGGCTCTTATTGTAGAATATTGTTTAGATAGATTCCTCAATCGAGACCCTGCAGTGTCCATGCGTTGAGGAGAACGGTTAAATTATCCCTGAAATTTAACCCTATTGTACCTCTTTAATATCGCCCCACGTTGTTGTGGCTTTACCTACGGCTGAGATAAGTCCTTTCAACTTGGTTAGAGCAAGCGTTTGACGCTCGCCGGCGAAGGATACGTCTTCAATTTGATAGTAGTAAACTACATTCGGTTTAGCGGATTCGTCAACCCATTTATAGGTATGACGTTCACCGGTTGTTCCGTGACCTTGAATCAGTTCAGCATTTACCTGCTTGTACTCACCGTACCGTGTTTCACTACGAAGGATATTAAATCCAGCGTTGTTAAGTTCGGATTCGGTTGTCCAACGGATCGTAACTTTACCATCTTCAAGCGTCGGACGGAAGTGTGATAATTGAACAGGTAAGACTTGACCTGTACGGTCTGCGGGTGTGCCGTAATCAGTTTCAGCACCATACCACGTATGACGGACAAAGAGCTTCTCAAAGTCTTCTGTATCAGCGGCATGAACCCAACTATACTTGGCATCAATACCGGGCATTCCGTCAACACCGACACCATCTGTGCCACCAAGCGGTTTCACCATGCCTGTGCCACTGCGAGCCATACCTTCATCAAAGATACGGATGAGTGAAGTGCGATCACCCTCTTCAGTCACACCGTCTGGGAATTCCCATGCAGCCGCATCATTCGTTCGCGGGTTACCGTCAAGGTTACCAACTTCGTCTGATACGTCACCAATATAGCGTCCACCAGGCTTATTGTCGTGTGTTTTACCATCCAACAATCTGACGTTGAAAGCCTTTGGATCAAGGAGCACATCTGTCCGGCTTGCCATCTCAAAAGTTTCACCCTTCAGGACTGTATATGCATTCAGGACACGAGTATTTGGAAATACCGTACCTCTCGATAAGGTATCACTACCATAATCCCTTGCCGCCGATGAAACGATGAGCACTGTTTGATTCGGCAGGATCGTTTTCACATCATGCTTACCACTCTTGAAGTGGATAGTTCTGATAGGTGCACGATTTGGATTTTCGATAACGAGTCTCCAGCCAGCATTATCCGTGAGGTTGACTGCATGCGTCTTAGAAGGATTGTAGAGTTCAATCCACTGTGGCAGTTTCACACGACCGTTGCCTTGAGACAACATAATTTCACTGATAACAACTTTCGCAGTAGCATCAACTCGTCCGCTCACGTTACCGTGGTAGCCAGGACTTCCGCCGTGGAAATTGGTTTTGGAAGCTTGGCGTTTGTAACCGATACCGGAATAACCTTCATCACGGAACGCGGCTTTGCCACCTTCATTCTTATTTTCATGCGCACCAACACCACTGGCACCATCGTTGACGCCTCCAAGACCATGGGCACCGCGTTGGCGGAAGTGAACCGTCTCTGGTTGGAACGAATTCAGATTAAAATTAGGTGCACGGAAACTTCGAAGTGGCCATAAATCCGTTGAAGACACCGCATTGTCAAAACCGGTTTTCTTCAAGTTATCGTGCCATCCAGCGATATCAACGATCTTATCAACGTCATCTTTACCGCGTTCAGCAACACCTTTGCCACCATCAGCACCAGACCTGTGACCTTCATGGTTGTCTGGTCTACGTAGGATCAGGACGAATTTACCACTGTCTGGTAAGGTTGTTACACTCTCACCTGTGTTTCGACCATTACCAAAACCGGGGACACCACCAACATCAGCGACCTTATATCGCACAGGGTTTTTGCGCGAACCTGGCACTTGATCTTCGTCATTTTTATCAACGTTGTATCCTGCTGCTAAGGGATGGCTCGGATTGCCACTCGGATCAGAGGCGACTAAGAGGAACACTCCGCCTACAGCAATCTTGGCATTATCGTTTGCTGGGAATTGATACAAGACTTTATCACTGTCCACAGCCTGTACAATTGAAATGAGATAATTCCGCAGGTTTATTTCAGCAGTAGAAACATTGCGAAGCTCAATCCATTCGTAAGCTTTATGTACATCATTACGGTTCGCAACCTCGTTGATGATAACAGTATTGCTTGGCACACTTGTCCGAGCATTTCGGGTGATATGACTTGCAGGTGCCCTTGTATTCGGATGTCCCGGTGTACCTAAATATTCATAAGTTAACGGGAGAGCAGCTGTAGTACCAGAAGGTATATCCGTATCTTCCCTTTCATAAATCACACTGCCCGCTGCCCAACTACCGGAAGCTCTGCCATCTAAACTCTGCTCACTTCCGCCTGTTTTGGCATATAAGCCATCCAACGGTTTATCAGCCTTATTCTCGTGTCTACGGGTCAAGTTAAATGAACCACGCTTCGGCTGCCGTGCCATTGAGATGAAATCAACACCTGCTTTGCTATTACCGTTCGCGCCGGGTACATCCCAACCACCGCTTCCACGGTCTGCACCGTTAAAGAAGTTTGTCATGACATCAACGACCATACCACCGGGGTTGCCGTGGATTGTATCGCCAGCCTTCGTATTGCCAACAACGTTGCCAGTGCCAACAAGATCGCGTCCTGTTTGCGCATATATCAAGACCTTCACGGCTTTCGCATTGAGATTGTGAACTTCAACCCACTGTGAATCTAACCACGTTTTATTGCGGGGATCTGTGCGATCGGTTCCTCTAAAATCACCATATTTTCCTACATCAATAGCCCACATAATCTCGCTAATACCAACGGTACCAACTTTGGGTCTATCTGCAGCGGCATCGCCGTAAGAGGATCTCAAAACAAGTGCGCCACCACCTTCATAACCTCTATCAAATAGGCGCTCCCATAAATCAGGCATGTTCTCCCAAACGACTACCTTACTATCAGGCACGTCTCGGAAGTTCAGACCATCTTGCCGTGGCGTGGCTAGTGCGTTTCTCGTAAGAACAACGTAAGAATTCGCTGGAATGCTGAACCCAAATATGCTTGGGATGGTGTCTGTTGTCGGATCCTTGACTGTGGTAGGCGGTGCACCTGCTAACGTACGGGAATCTGTTGCAAGGTCAAATGAATGACCACCATCTTTTGCCATCAGGACAGCTGCTTTAATCGTTACTTTTACTGCTTTGGAATCATCAACAGGATCAATTGTCAATGTATGACGCTCGGCAACATCATTAACGTCATCAGGGACATCAACCTTCATGAGATCAGCAAGTCTCAAGTCTGGTGCGTTCTCAGTTGTAATATGATTTACATTAAAACTTGCAGGTGCTTCACTGAAGTCAATTGTGAAGATAATCTTACCGGCATCGTCACCTGTGCCATCAGCAGACGTGATTGTAATTCTGGGTACATAACCTGCTGGTGTGAAAGATACAGGCCCTTTCGCTGGACTCGTATTGTCCTCAGCATCTGTCAATGCACCTGCCTTCACTGTTACTGTTACTTTTGAAGTAGCAGAGTCAGGCGTAACAATTATATGTTCGTCTGTGACCTCAGCAACGTCTCCGTTTTCAACTTCAACTTCAGCTGAGGTGATCAACACGTCCTTACCTGTTTCATCAGATACAGTATAAGCAAATTTGAGTTTGCCATCAGACTCTGCTGCTGTGGGGGCAGTAAGCGTTTCTACTGTTGGGTCTTCTGTGTCTGGTGTAGGAGGCGCTGCTGGCAACTCTTTGACTAACGTAAGCGTAAGGACACTTGACCGCAAATTCCCACCACCAGGAACATCTACTGGTGTAACCTCACCTGTTGGAATTACTGCTGTTTGCAAAGCAAATACTTTGTCAGCCAGCAATCTTATTCTAAATGTCAGCGTCTCATCGTTTGCATTCTCTGTTCCAGATGGTAGATCGGTGATACTTACTGTTACCTCAAATTGTTTTTTACCTGCGGCAACAATAGCAGGGCTAGCAGCACCATCATTAACACGAGTAATCGCTAAACTTGGCGCGGTAGCAGTCGCTACATTGTTCCTACCTACCGCCGAAACAACAAATCAGCAAGAACTAAATCAGCAAGAGCAATGTTAGAAAAATCATCTGCAATTTCGGTTTTAGATGCGTCATCAGTCACATCTACATCAAACGTAACAAGCAAGGTAAATTCATGTTCCATAACATCTGCGGTATCGGTATCATCTGCAATAACAGCAACCATTTTGTCTCTAACATTGCTCTGCCCCGATTTTAGGCTAATCGTTGCGGTCGGATGAGTACCATGAACAGGCACCGCTAAAACAGGAGGGGTTGCAGATGCATCTGCGTCAACTGCTTCCGTCACTGGATGTGTGTGCGGTCCTACCGTTTCAGCACTTTCTGGTCCGTGTGCCATCACCGGTACTGCCACAAATGCAAGTAGTAAAAATATACTTAAAATACTAAATGTCAATCGATTTGACATATTCATTTCATAAACTCCTTTTATTTAAAAAAAAGTTATTCAAGTCATGTTAAGATTCAGGGAATTTAAATCCTGTATATCTAAATCTTCTAAAAATACTCAAATATCAATATTGATATTTGCTTTGTTTACAGACAGGGATAACCTGTTTGTCTATCTTTTAATTGACTACAAGGCTTGAACATGACAAAAGGGGATTTGGGTCACATTTATATTTTTTATTTTTTGAAATGTAATTGAGAAATACCTAAAAAATTGTATCTGATAATAAAAATATATATGTCATATTATGATTTATATATTTTTGAAGTCACATATTGGAAGTGAAGGATGGAAGAGTCGGGAATCGGAATTCCCTCATACAGAAAAGATGGAAGATCACAAACTAAATGAAGATTAAAATAATAATTCGGTAATGTGTTAGAAATTCGGTTCGGTGAATCAACGGTATGAATGCCATTAGGCATTCCCCGGGAAACCGAACCTACCAAGTTTGGGAAAATGGGAATTGCTGAATTTAAAACTTAATCCTCATAAAGTTTGTGGTACAAAGAGAGGGTAAGGATGGAAGGGTCGGGAATGGGAGTTCCCGCATACAGAAAAGAAAAGGCGGGAGGTTTAGCGTCTCTCCCGCAAGGACGTTCTTGAATAACACAAGTGCCAGTAATTTATACACGCGACTGGCGGCGACGAGAGATTATGTATGATCCTACTTCAGAATCAACATTTTACGGGTAGCAGAAAACTCATTCGCAGTGAATACGTAGAAATACACACCACTTGCCACTTGCTCACCGATAGCATTGCGTCCATCCCAATAGGCTGCACGGCTACGGTCTGTGTAGTAGCCCTCGGATTGATGTCCGAGTTTCAAGGTGCGTACCACGTTGCCTGTTGTGTTGAAAATCGTAATCTGCACTTCAGAACTCGTTGCCAACTGATACGGTATCCATGTTTCCGGATTAAACGGATTAGGATAGTTCGCAAGCAAACGGGTTTTTTCTGGGGATACGACTTCTAACAGACTCTGCAGATATGCAAGCGTATGCTGTGCTGTCAACGAGTCGTTGTTGGAAGCAATCAACAGATCAATTTGCTTTTGAACTTCCTCACGTGATACCTTTGGAAGTTTCGCATCTGCGATTGGGGCAGCGTTGGTTTCATCACGGTTATCAAACACAAGGAGCAGATCAAGGAAATTCACACGACCATCACCGTTGACATCAAGGCGTGCATTATCCGGATTCGTTTCGCCGAGTGCATCTGCTACTAATGCAGCATCTGTATTATCAACCACACCATCCCTGTTGACATCGTATTTGGAGAAAGTTCCCGGTGGCCGTATCGGCGTTGTACCTGCTGGCACTGAGATATCTCCGAGTGAAACAAGGTCTGCAACGACAGCCTTGGCAGACTTACCGTTGATGTTGCTCTGCATGATTTTCCCGCGACTGTTTGTCCAATACAACTTTTTACCATCCGCGTCAACGGAAATGCCGTAAGGGGCAGCGTTCAGTGACACAAGTTCATCAACATTAGTGGCATCAATGTCAGCACTGTGGATTTTCCCTGCTGAACCGCTGGTTTCCTCTGTCCAGAACACTTTACCAGCCCCAACGGCGATGCTACCCAACATGTTATATCCACTGGCGAATTGTGTTTCACCTGAACCATCAACGTTTGCATAATGCACAGTCCCGGACTCCGATATCCAGAACAATTTGCCGGATCCAGCATCAACAGCAATATCTGTTGGGGTGTCCAAACCGACAAGCAGGTTCGGTTCATATTCAGAACCGTCTACATTGATTTGCTGGATTTTACCCCGTTCGGTTGTAACGTAAAGTTTAGCGTTGACAGTGTCAATAGTAATACCTGCGGGGGCAGTTGTGAGACTCCGAATCAGCTGAATGTTTCCTCCACTCAGGTTAGAGCGTCGAATTCTTCCACTATTATTGGTAGTTTTCTCAACCCAGTAGAGTCTATTGTCTGTAGCCACGAGACTAACGACATCTTGGACACTGGGAGCAACGTCTTCCACGCTGTTGCCAACAAGGCGGTGGATTGTACCGCTGTCCGTGTTTATCCAATATGTGTCTGCACGCTGTGCTACAGGCAGACGGATATCGGGTTCTGGTGGTGCTGGGTCTTTCGCTGTGGCGGTAAATGTGACACGTTCAGAAACGCCTGAGACACTTGCACGGACAGTGTTCCGACCGGGTTCATCACCGAGGGTAAGTTCTGTTTGTGCGCGTCCCCTTGAATTTGTGTTGACCGATGTATCCGAAAGGCTACCGTCTCCTGCTGTTATGCTAAACGTTACGGTAACACCTGAAACAACATCGTCATCTTCGTCAAGCACTTCAACAACAAGTGGATCGTCAAGTTCTGTTCCTGGGTCACCACTCTGGTTATTCCCGGAATAGATTTCTATAGAATCTGCTAAATCACCGACTGTTATTGTAAAGCGAACAGATGTGACGCCCGTAACCCTTGCCTCAACGAAGTATGTGCCGGCACTACGTGGCAATAATTCTGCCTCTGCTTCACCATTGCGATCTGTCGTTGCGGTACGTGGTGTTAAGGTGCCACTGGGACCTCTCAAACTGAAGGTCACTGTTGCGCCTTGCAGATCGTCGCCGTCCTCATCTGTAACCCGGACGACCATCGGATCGGTATACCGGTTCGGTGTTACCCGTTGGTTATTACCAGATACGATTTCAATGGCATCTGGAACGAGCGATCCTGTAGCGTCAAAGAACACACTTGTCACAGTAGTATCCCCAGCGCTTGCGCGAACCCTATTATCTTCATCGTCTTCACCCAAGACAAGGTATGCACGCACTTCACCGTTCGTATCACTGTTGACGGTTAGTGAATTGGAACCGCTTGTAGCACTACCTGAAGTTGAAAGTTCCCCATCGCCATCAACTACCGTAAACGTTACCGGTACGCCTTGTACAGCGGTTTCAACATTAGCGACGTCCCGAATGACTTTGAGGAGAAACGGATCATCAAGCACTTTGCCGCGGTCCCCTTCCTGGTTATCACCAGAGACGCTATCGCTTGCATCTTTCACGAGTCTAATCGCCAGTACTGTAACCGTAATTTCTCGGAATTCGGTGCCGATAGTGGCTCTAATAGTATACGTTCCGGGGGTGGTCGGTAGTCTGAATGTATCCGGCGTGGTGGCTCTGCCATTTGCATCCGTTATTAACGTAATGGGTTGGACAGGTATTTGTGTTGGTTGTGCGATGTTCGTAACGGTAAGTGTAATTAATTGGTTGAGAGCCGGCGTATTATTATACAGAATTGTCAACGGATAGGATGCCCCTGGACCCCCACTGGTCAATATTTGATTGAGACTGTTCCGTGGAGGAAGAATTGTGAGTCGCGTGGATTGCGTTGGCTGTTGTCTTGTTCCTGTGATCGTAAAGGTTACAGGGGTTACGCCACTTACATCAAAATTAGCATTATTCGCCGCGAGTAGAGTTGCCGATACCGTGTGTGGACCCAGTATAACTACAGGAAAGTTATAGGTGGCTTCGCCGTTAACGGTAGTAGCTGTATGAATGGTAGTTCCACTGGCATTGCGGAACGTGACAGTAACACCCGATTGCCTTACATTCGACACTGTACTTGTTACACGTACCCGCAACGGAGCATTACTCCCGATAGACACGGTTTGTGTTTGTCCGCTGGGAATCGTTAACTGCACTGGGCCACCAGTCGTTGCCCCTCCAACAATCACTGAGATACTCGTATTTTGATATCCAGGAGCACTGGCAGTGAGTAGATGACCCCCAGGATTATTCGGTAGCGTAACGGGGATCGTAACGGAACCGTTGGAAAGTGTGACACCTTGGGCAATGGCAGGTTGAAAATTGGTGCCTGTCAGTGTGACTGTTAGACCCGCAGGAGCTCCTGTGCCAATAACTATGTTTAGTCTTTGCCCCGTATTTCCTCTGATGGGTGGTGTCGGTGTAAGCACTGTGAGGCGAGGGAGGGCTGACGAGACCTGAACCGTATCGGTACCGTTTGTATAGCCGGTCGAGCGTGCGGTGATGGTTACTGTCCCGGGAGTACTCGGTGTGAACTGTATTGTTGCAACACCGTTACTCTCCGTTAGTATAGGAGTTTGTGAAAAAGTGCCACCTCTATTACTTGAGAAAGCGACCACTCGACGGGCGCGATTATCAGAGACAGTCGCTGTAACAGTAATCGGTTGCCCGACAGTGCCGGTGGCAGGTGCGTTAACAGTAAGTTGTGGACCTCCTGGTTGTGGCGGTGGTGTCGTCGTTGTCCCGTCTCCTTGATAGAGATAAGTAATCTCGTAGGTTTGGGGTGGTTGTGTGTTAGTAATTGTTGCGCGAACTTTGTTAGTGCCGCCATTCGTCCGCAGTCTTACCCTTGCCATATCGTTATCTGTACCCAGACGAGTTAATGTTCTTGTAGTTTTTGAATTTCTGCTTTCACCAGGGTCAGGTTCTGAGTCATCGTTCAGATCCTGATAAACAAATCCGGGTCCCTCAAAAACTTCAAAATCAACAAGTGCATACGCCCGATTGCCTCCAGCTGCGTCAGAAGCATCAAATACCGTGACAATAACTTCCTCATCATATAAGGGAACATTCGGATCGAATGGTGGATAGGTTGTTTTAGTTGTTGGATTTACGGTCGGAGTGCTTGCTGCAAACCTGAGACCTTGAACGTCCGTAGGAATTTGTACAGCATAAACCGTGAATGTTAGTGTTTCAAAATCGCCGGTTGAATCGCCTGCTGCAGCAACTGTAACTGTAATAGGTCCGACAGCTGTAGGTTCAACCGTCACAGTTACAGTGCCGGTAGCAAGGTCACCTTCAGTAGCACCAAGATCAGTATCATCCGCGGTAGTAGCAATCCCATTGGTATTATCGGCATGCCATTCTTGTAGCGTGAAAGCCCCTGTAAGAGTTTTGGTTGCTGATGTGTAGCGTGTGCTACCCATTCTTACTTCAGTGAAAGCCCCGCCAGTTGGAGTTATCGTTATCTCTTCCCGCTCAGTATCGGCAGTCCCAGGAGAAGTATCAGGTCTGCTTCCTGGAATACCGCTTATATAAAACGAGAACTCAAATGTTTGGTTCGCAACCAAAGGTTTGACTTGTAAATCACCTCTGCTGCTGCTAACTCGCAACTGTGCGTCTGCTACGCTCTGCACACCAAACGCGAATACAAGCGCTATGAGGATACCGAGTCCAAGCTTTCGCGTGAAAAATGTGTTATTCATTGTATGTCTCCTAAATAAATATAAGAAAAATATGATGTCTTCGATAATGTCTTCTGAAATTTGAAAAAGGTTTTATGTAATCTTGTGTTTCTTCAACAAAGGTAGTGCCGTTTCCTATTTTTTCATGCCCGGTAGATGCGTTTTCCTAACCACAGGGAATGCCATAAGGCATTCATACCGTTGATTCATTAGCGTCAATTTAAGGAGAAGTACGCTATAAATTTCAGGTCGGTAGGTTCGGTTTCCCGGGGAACGCCTAAAGGTGTTCATACCGTTGATTCACCGAACCGGGTTTGTTCCAATTGCGTTCATAAATTTTTTCGCGAAGGATCCAGTGCGATTAGGAAATCGCACCTACCGGCCTGGGAAAACCACTAAATTGACGCCTATATGATGCGGTTTCCCGGGGAACGCCTAAAGGTGTTCATACCGTTGATTCACCGAACCTACCATAAATCATATCGTAGGAAACTGTGTGTATATAAAGTAAGGACATTGCAAGCAATGTCCTTACTTTATTGAATAGCTTAGGTTAGCTAAGTATTCCCAGTAGGAAACTGTTGCACCGGATTTTCAACAGTCTCCTAAACGGGAATAGTTTTAGTTAGATTTCCCACAGTAAGGATACTGCAGCATCCTTACTGTGAGGAGAATTGGTTAAATTATCCCTGAAATTCAACCTTATTGTGAAGCTTTTAGCTCACTCCACGTCGTTGTAAGTTTGTTCTCTGCTGAGATTAAGCCTTTCAACTTGGTTATAGCAAGTGCTTGGCGTTCACCAGCAAAAGATACATCTTCAATTTGGTAGTAGTACACAACACCTGGTTTGGCAGTCTGATCAACCCATTTATAGGTGTTACGTTCACCTGTGGTACCAGCACCTTCGATAAGCTCAGCGTTGATCTGTGTATACTCACCGTCCCGAGTTTCACTACGAAGGATATTAAATCCGGCGTTGTCAAGTTCGGATTCGGTTGTCCAACGGATCGTAACTTCGCCATCTTCAAGTGTGGGACGGAAGTGTGATAACTCAACAGGTAGCACCATACCCGGACGGTTTCCAGGTGTACCGTAATCGTCTTCGTCACCGTACCAAGTAGACTTGATAGTGATTTTGAATTCCCGTTCGGTATTCACAGCGGGTATCCAACTCCACTTATCAGCAATGCCGTCATCATCTGTCATTTTCTTGTCACCGCTTCCGAAAATAGGCATGACATTACTTTCTGCTGTGTTCTTTCCAGTGCGTGCCTTACCAGATTCACCGCCAAGACCATCAGCATCATCATAGACACGGATGATAGATGTACGGTTATCGTCAGCAGCGATACCAGATGGGAATTCCCAGTTATTCGTATCACTTGTTCTGGAATCACCGTCAAGGTTACCGACTTCGTCTACGACCTTGCCATCTTTGTCAATGACTCCGATGTAAAATACTTTCTGATCGAAGAACATATAACGTGTGTTCGCGCCGAACTTATTCGCGCCACCATAATCTCTGAAGACATTGAAGACACGATTGTCATTAAACACATCGCCACCTGTCGCAGAATCACTATTTGCTTGTCTGGCATTCCCCGCAACAATCAGAACTGTCTGTTGTGGAAGGATAGTTTTCACCCGACTCTTATTGAATTCGAGGTACATGAGGCTATCCATCGGATTGCCATCAGCATCAAGCATTTCAAAGCGGAGTTTCCAACCTCTCAGATTAACCGCGACGGTAGGTGAACTATTGTAAAGCTCAATCCACTGCGGTAATATCGGATTATCAGCATCAGGACCAGTGGAATACATGACCTCACTGATGGTTACCATAGCATCTGCAGCCGTAGCTTTGACAATACCGGTATTCCCAACACTATTACCATCGTATCCGGGTGTACCGTGATTGTAGCCAGCTATTCTGGCAGTACGTTTATAACCGAGGCCGGTATAATCTGCATCACGGAAAGCGTAGTTTCCAACATTTTCATCTTTGTGATTTGTACCTGTACCTGCACGGTTACCGGGTGTTCCACCATCACCATCGTTTTTCGCATAAGTAGAAACGTGTTGACGATAACGAACCTTGTTTGCCTCAATACGATTATGACGTCTGTGATTCCAGTCGCCATGTCCACGATGCGGACGCATATCACCGTTGAAGTTCCACAAGGGCCAGAGGGTTGTACTATTGAGACCTTCTGGGGTTGACGCTGGATAGTTGGATTTACTCAATCCTTCATGGTGCCCGGCAATATCCATGATTTTATCAATGTCTGCTTCACCGGTTTCAGCAACACCTTTACCGCCATCAACACCAGATCTATGACCTTCATGGTTGTCATGTCTACGGAGAATCAATATATAATTGCCATTATCAGGCAGACCACCATTTTCGAAAGTTACCACTTTTTGTCTTGGTGGTTTACGGTTACTGTTATCTCCTTCAACGAGACCCAGACCATCTACTTGATCACTTGCATGAGGAATATCAACGTTCAGACCGACAGCGATCGGGTGATCATCGTCATGTCTCGGATCCGTAGCAAGTAGCAGGAGAACTTCTCCAGGTCCAATCTGGGCATTATTGTTATTCGGAAACTGAACTAATGGACGGTCTGTTCCGACTTCTGTTACCATTGAAATCATCCAGTTCCGTAAATTAACATTGCTACTGCTAACGTTCTTGAGTTCAATCCATTCATACTCGGCATTAGCATTGTCACGGTTCGCAACTTCATTGATGATAACAGTAGGCACACTTTTGTATATCTGCTTACCGTTTCCATCTTTTTTGTCCGAGCCGTCATCATTTTTCTCTTTTACTCGCGCAACCATTGTAGTACGTTCACGGGTATTCGGTAGTGTTAGATTGAAAGTATGTGGACGACCCGGTGAACCGATATAATTATAAAGCGCACCATCATTCGGGTTTCTTGTCGCCAGTGTGAGATACTCTCTATCCGAATTATGCCAATGACCACTTGATGTTCCATTCACATAACCGCGATTATCACCGGTCACGTAACTTCTGTGCATTGAGATAAAGTCTACACCAGTATAACTATTCCCGTTCTGACCCTTAACTGCCCACGGTGCAGAACCAGGACTACCATTATATGCGTTACCGACTCTATCTTCTACATCATCAACGTTGATAGCAGAATCTCGTCCTGTTCTGGCGAACAAGAAGATTTCAACCTCTTCGCCTGTATCATTACTAATTTCAATCCACTGTTCAGCGGCTTCTGCGTCGTCTTGTGCACCACGCATGGATAGATCAGATGCCCACATCACTTCAGATATACGGACAGAGTTCCTTTGTTGTTTGTCTCCATCACGTGTCTGTGAAAGTTCGTCCTGACCCATTGCTTCCGTTAAGTTAATTGTACCGCCGTTACCGCCACCAGATAGACTAAAGAGCACTTCTAAATCCGGCATATTATCCCAAACAGCCGTTTGAATATCTGGAGCAGGCACAGGTGGATTTGAGGTAACCGGCAATCTCGGTTGATCTGAAAGATATTGATGTGTCAACCCTTCTGTTTTGGTGACAACCAATATTGTATTTGCGGGAATCGTGAATGTCGGACCGACTTTGAATGTCATCGGGTTCGCGTTCGGCTTAGTCATGTCCGTTTGAAGGACATTGGTATTACCATCAGCGTCAGCCACAGCACCTGCGGCGACCGTCACTTTTACCGATATGGCACCGACATTTGGAATAAGAGTGAACGTTGCAGTTGCACCTTTCGTGAAACTACCTGCCATGATGCTTCCATTTTCAATAGTGACTTCAGTTTCAATAATTTCCGCACCGGTCGCAAGTCCACTACCACTATCAGAGGCTGTAACGGTAACTGTACCACCACTCACAGAGTCAATGTAAGTCATACCAGCATCGAGTGCAATCGTAACGACCGGATTATCACTCTCTGTGTCAGCCCCAGGACGTGTCCACGTTACAATCGTATCCTGCAATAACGGATTAGTAGCCATGTCCATGACTGAACCTGCTTTAATAACAATCACAACTTGTGCGGCATTTGCTGGCACAGGTGTAACCGTCAATTCCCAAACAGTTTTGTTGCCTTCAGGCATTGTAGCTAACATAGGATCGGTGTTAGTTAACAACACATTACTATTCGTTCTATCAATATCATCATTTTCGAAACCAGCCATGTCACTACCAAGTTCTTCACTGAAAGTGACGCTAAGTTTCACCATGCCAACTGCTATACCGTTGCCATCAGTTCCTGTACCTGTTCCAACAACACCTGTAGCAACTGCATTCACCGTTGGGTTCACGGTATCATATCTACCTATCTTCACATCGGCTTCGTCCATAGGTTCCACATAACGAGCTCCATCGACTTTATCTGATACAGACCCATCATTAAGCCTTACTGTAACTTCAGCCTCTGTCGGATCATCGTCTGGGGTAACCTTTATCATATAAACCGTTGCTGAACCTGCCGGTGTAATACCGTCTGTTACTAACGTTCCACCAGTAATCGTAAGGTCCGCTGGAATAAGACCACTTGTTCCAAGAGCCTCACTAAAGGTAAGCGTAAAAGTTACATTACCATCAGAATCAGCTGCGGAAGAAGTGAATGTAACAATATCCGGACCTGCAGTATCATCTGGTGTTGTTATTGTTGGTGCCACATAACCATCCACGGAGAACGGATCTGATCCAGGAGTGCTATATTCTGTGTTTCCACGACCTTGTACTGTTTCACCATTGACAATTTTCGATAAGGTATATACTTGATTAGCACCCACGGTTACCCAAAGCGATACAGGGAGCTGAAGCTCCGTTAAACCTGCACCCACCGTAACCGGTACCAGAAATTCTCTTAAAGAAAATTCATCATCTGTAGCTTCAGTAGTATCAGCCCCTGCAGTTTGTACGCGTGTAAGTGTACCAAGGGTGAATGAGGTAGAAACATCCACTCCATTTTTAGTTGCTGCGAGGAATGTCACACCAGTAAAAGCACCAGTATCAACAGCAATGGCAGGTGCTACACCAGCAGTAGTACCAGCCTGAGCTACGGGATACACATCCTCATTAAACGTGATCTTCAATTGAAAAGCACCCGCCGCGAGCTGCTCAGGAGTTGGGGGAGTGCCAGTTGTGGCATCATTATCATGATCAGTAAGAGCAATAACTAAGCGTGCATCATCAGCTGCTGTTAGATCATCCACAAGCACTATATCTCTTCCGTCTACATTGCTGACTAATGTACCACCCACTGCGGGGAGACCCTTTGTGTCAACTGCTGTAATAGCAGATACCATTGGCGCGGCTGTGTGAGTGTGATTGACTTCTTCTGCAAAATCTGTTTCTACTACATCAGCAGTTGCAGGATTATCACCATCATGCGCAGCGTCATGACCGTCACCAGGCGTGTGTGCCATCACCGGCACCGCTACAAACGCCACCAGGAAAATAAAAGTTGTTATACAATATGTCAATTTATTTGACAATAACATCATATACTCCTTATAAAGTTGTTGAATTCAAGTTAAAGATTCAGGGAAAATTAAATCTTCTTAACCTAATCTTCTAAACTAAATATTTAAACAGACAGGGATAACCTGTTTGTCTTTTTGATCTATGACCACCATGTCTAAACCTGACAAAAGGGGATTTTTGTCACATTCAAATAATGATTTCATAAAAAGTAATTGATAATTACCTATAAACATTGTATCTGTTAATAAATGTATTCGTATTAAGTCATATATAAATAATATATTACTTAATAAAAAGTTTATTGTCTTAATATGATTAACTATATATTTGAAAATCATATATCGGAAGAATCGGGAATCGGAATTCCCTCCTACAGAGGAGGTGGAAGGATGGAAGCGTCGGGAATTGGAGGTCCTTCATTATAGGCGTCAATTTAGTTCACCTTTAATAATGGTAGCTTCGGTTTCCCGGGGAATGCCTTATGGCATTCATACCGTTGATTCACCGAAGTGGATTATACACGAAGGCTTTCAATCAAAGATTTGGCACAAATTCGGTGCGGTTGGGAAACCGCACCTACCGGCCTGGGATACAAAATTTTTTTCCTAAATTGACGCTAATGGGAATCGAAGCGCCCCATACAGAGGAGGTATGAGCGTTGGGACACACGGGTTAAAGCGTGATTAGAACAGTGTTTAATATGTCTACTACTGCCAAATTATCTTGCAACACGCTTATATATTAAAGCGTATAACCATAATATACGGCATATACTGCTTTATACATATTTACACATACTTATACATAAATTTTATACATAAAATCTATTTTAGGAGGTGTCCATGAAAGGTACAAGACCTCTCATGAACGATGAAATACGCCGGGTTATGGCATGCTTTGAAGGCACTTTCGCCATACGCAATAAATGTCTGTTTATACTCGGTGTTTCTACCGGTGGACGGATTTCTGAACTGTTGGGGCTTCGACTCACAGATGTCTATCAGAACAATGCGCCTGTAACGGATCTGCTTTTTGACAAATCTATTGTTAAGGGGAAAGAAACATCACGCGCAGTGCCACTGAATTCTGATGGAGCTATAGCGGTTCAAGAAATTATCAAGTGGCATCAAGAACAGTATGGGAAGCGACTTAATATGTCACGACCGGTTTTCCCTTCAAGGAACGGACAGGGAAAACAACCGATGACACGGAAATCCGCACACCTTATATTAAAGGTTGCCTTTAAAAAAGCCGGACTCAACGGGAAGCTTGCTACACATTCTTTGCGTAAAAGTTACGCACAACGTCTTTATGAGCAAACTAACGATATATATACGGTACGTGAGATGCTCGGGCATAACGACGTTAAGACTACACAAAGATATCTTGGCGTAAACTATACAAAACTGAGGCAAGCAAGCGAAGCCATCTCTGTAATGGCAGAAAAACCGAAAACCTATACTTCAACATCTGTTGGAGAGGTGGCGGATGATATTTTATTTGGAGAACTGGTTCGGCGTGGGTATGATCCTGAGGAGATGGTCAATAAGAAAGGAATCCAAAATATAAATACATCTGCAGTAGCGTGAAACTGAAACCTGTTAATTTTATACGAATAATCTGTATTGGTGATTGGTAGGTGTTCGGAAACGTATTCACTCTACACAATACATTAATATATATATACTTAACAAGCAAAAACAACAAGGAAGCCGATTTGATGTCTGTGTTTCCTTGTTGTTTTTGTTTGGCTATCAGCTGTTGGCTATCAGTTTTTTGATTCGCGGATTTCAATAAACATTCCGTCCCTACGGGACTCAATTATGGAATACACACGTTTTCTATAGACATTCCGTCCCTACGGGACTATATCCATTCTAAAAACACATGGGTGTCTTCAATAAACCTATCTACGAAATGTTTATAGCAAAGATATTTGTTCCATATTCCTGAGTTCCGCAGGAACGAAATGTCTATAGCAAAAATGCGTGCTACACATTCTTGAGTCCCATCGGGACGGAATGTCTATAGCAAAAATGCGTGCTACACATTCTTGAGTCCCGTAGGGACGGAATGTTTATAGCAAAAATGCGTGCTACACATTCTTGAGTCCCATCGGGACGAAATGTCTATAGCAAAAATGCGTGCTACACATTCTTGAGTCCCGTAGGGACGGAATGTTTATAGAAGTCGTTATCACCAATACCCTAAGCCCCGGGGAATGCCATACGCGCATTCATACCGTTGATTTGAGGGGCGAAAGGTGTGTAGAAAACGTGACTATTATAATGTATAAGCCCCAGAGGGGCGAAAGGTGTGTAGAAAACGTAAAAACGCAAAACAATAAGCCCAGAGGGGCGAAAGGTGCGTAGAAAAGCAAATAAAAAAGAAATTAGCCCAGGACTCATAGATCTGTATATGATTGTCCCTGTTTTACTTAAATCATAATGTAAATCTATCAATTGGAAATGGTATAAGAATGAATTGTAATTTGACATTTTGAACTTTATAGTTTATAATCAGAATGTGTTGATTATTTCTTTACCGTCTATTGTATTTCAAAATAAAACTACTTGTTAGTTCAGTAAAGTAATTTGGCAATACAGATTCAATTTGTAATTTACATCCTGACAATCCTATTTCATATATTCAAATATAATATTATAAGGAATCTAAAATGACAGATACTATAAAGTATATTCCTTTCCAGAATGTAAAAGACTTAAATGTTGGTGATAGAATTGTTGTTGACGGGAATCCTGGAAAAGTCCGTGATATAGTTGAATTTAAAGATCCTTTAGGAACCGAAGAAACAATTGCATCTATCGGTGTAGTATATGACGATGAACCGGGTGTAATTCGACTTGTTGAATTTGATTTACATCAGGTTAAACTTGAACGTGGGCATCATCTTGTCAATCTCTCCTAATACTATTATCTTTTTCTGCTATTAATCTGTAAATACCTTCTTTGGCTATACTATTTCATACCATTGAAATTGAATAGTTAGAGTCAACTTTCCTAATACTCAACCTGTAGAAACATATACTTCAGCGGATGTAAAGACACCTGGGTGAATAGACCTATCTACGAAATGTTTATAGAAGATCATACGTGTCTTGAAAACTCCACCTATATGTTGATATAGACATTCCGTCCCTACGGGACTGTATCCATTCTAAAAACACATGGGAGTATTCAATAAACCTATCTACGAAATGTTTATAGAAAAGATGTTTGCTCCATATTCCTGAGTTCCGTAGGAACGGAATGTCTATAGCAAAGATATTTGCTCCATATTCTTGAGTCCCGTAGGGACGGAATGTCTATAGCACATTTCTCGTTGATTGGGTAAGGACAAAATGATAAAATACAAACCGTAAGGAGTAATACTATGGCAAACACATATACACAATTATATATACATATTGTTTTTGCAGTTGAACATCGTCAAAACCTAATTCCGAAGGAACATAAAGAAGAACTTCACAAATTCATTACAGGTATAATCACCAATAATAAACATAAAGTGATCCAAATCAATTCTATGCCAGACCATATACACATTTTTGTTGGTATAGATCCTTCAATGGCACTATCGGAATTGGTAAAAGATATTAAAGCAAATTCATCACGATTCATAAACAAGAAGCAATGGGTTGCCGGTCAATTCAAATGGCAAGAAGGTTATTCTGCCTTTACTTACGCACATTCACAAATAGAGAGTGTATCAAATTATATCCTTAATCAAGAAAAGCACCATAAGCAGAAGTCGTTTAGAGAAGAATATATTGAGTTGTTAAAACGATTTAATGTTGATTATGATGAAAGATATATTTTTCATCCAGTGTTAGAGAGCGATTCTTAGAAGATCATACGTCTCTTGAAAACTCCACCTATATGTTGATATAGACATTCCGTCCCTACGGGACTCACTTATGGGGATACACACGTTTTCTATAGACATTCCGTCCCTACGGGACTATATCCGTTCTAAAAACACATGGGTGTCTTCAATAGACCTGTCTACGAAATGTTTATAGCAAAGATATTTGCTCCATATTCCTGAGTTCCGTAGGAACGAAATGTCTATAGCAAAAATGCTTGATCCATGTTCTTGAGTCCCGTAGGGACGGAATGTTTATAGAAGTCGTTATCACCAATACCGTAAGCCCCAGAGGGGCGAAAGGTGTGTAGAAAACGTAAAAACGCAAAACAATAAGCCCCGGGCTTTCCTCTTCTCCGTGAAATCCGCGTAATCCATCGTTCAGAAACTTTTTTCAATTTTTTTGTATCCATTATTTGACTTATAACGTATATATATAATGTATAATACGGGAATGTTAGGATACAAACCTAACAAACCGTCATAAATGTAAAACACTCTATTTAAACAGAGGTGTATGTTTTTTTGTAATTATTGCTTGACATAAAACGTATAATAGTGTATAATAATCCACAATTGTGCGTATAAAGTAATAAAACGCAAAAAAATTGTTGATTAAATTTTTTAATAATGTTAAAATGAAAATCTGTTCATAGGGGAACTTCAAAAACGGTACAGCCGAAACGGTGTATAGAACGGGTACAGAAAAGCATACACACAACATTGAAAAACAGAATTTTAAACAGATTGAAGCCCCGGTTCTAATGTTTAATACATAAACAATAGAAAAAACATTTGACATTATATTATTAATAACCTATAATTACTGACAAGTTTGCGGATAACGGTTCTAAACACCGACTGCAACATAAGTTTAAGGATATTGTGGATTGGAACGAAGCAACAGACCTAAGAAAAGTTTAGCTTCGACAATCCAATGTGAAGATGATTGACTACCGTGAATTGACGCAATTAGACAAAAATCCCCTTTTGTCTAATTCAAAATAGCGAAATCAATCAAAAGACAGACAAACAGGTTATCCCTGTCTGTTTAATTTAGTTTAGAAGATTAGGTTAAGAAGATTTAATTTTCCCTGAATCTTTAACTTGAATTCAACAACTTTATAAGGAGTATATGATGTTATTGTCAAATAAATTGACATATTGTATAACAACTTTAATTTTACTGCTTGCACTTGGGGGTGTGTTTGTTGGAACATCTGTGATGGCACATGAAAATGCAGATGATAACTCACACACTGATACTGATGCAGACGGTAACTTGGTAAATGCACCCACAGCAGATCACGTCTTAGGTGACCATCCGACGGTTACTGTTGGAGCTACCGGTGCTGATGCTGAACCAGCTACCTCCATAACATTTGGTGGTACAACGTATGTACTGGCTAGGGTCGCAACCACACGCCTAATGGATCCTGATTCTGCTGTTTATCCAGCAGTAACTGCTGCTACCTTTAGAATTACATTTAGTGAAGACGTGCTTTACGAGGCACCCACTACTGTTGATGGTTTATTTACATCTGATGGCGGAACCCTTGGGCGATCTACTCACCGTCAAAATCGGTGTTGAAGGAACCAATGAGCTGCTTTATTACGGTGCTGCTACTGGCGGTGGTTTTGGAAGTCTCACGACTGCTATAAGTAGTGTTGCATTTGCTCCTGTTGATACGGACAATGATACTGCTACAGCAAATAATTCTAAAAGGATGTTTGATGTAACATTTACGCTTGCTAACGGGGCACTGCCAGTGGCTGCAGAGGCAGCTGGAGACGATGCTTCTACGGAACCCGCTATTGACGGGAAAAACATTCTGTTTGAAGTAGTCGTAGAAGGTGGTTCTGCACAAGCGTTGCCCGATTTTCGAGCAGTAGATCCACTTGCACGTTGGAACAACCTTCCATCAAGTCGAAATGCTGATAATAGTGCACGGGGACGCCGGATATCTTTACACTCGTTCCTTTTTTACCAGATGCACCTGTAACCACAAAACCAACAGTAGCCATTGCAAAGAACGATCCTGCTCCGTCAACGGGTCCGATCGCAGCCTCTGACTTGGCAACTACAGATGTCACGTTTACTGTAACTGTTAGTGATACTGTTGCTGGTACCGGTGCGGATTTAGTTCTGTCCTTCAATGAGGTTTCAGTTGAAGGCGGAACCATTAAAAACTTCGCTACAGCTGGTATGGTAACGACAATAACAGTTACGCCTGCTGCTGCTGGAGATGTGAAATTAACAGTTGAAGCAGGAGCGATCACAAACAACAACGGTATGACATCGGACGCAAAATCTGAAACGGTGACGGTTCATGTTATAGATAACGATTCACCGGTATTGACAGTTGTACCGCCTGGAGCACCCACCGCTGTAGATGATCCAGCTACGACTGATCGTAACGAAAAAGGTTTGTTGATGTTCAGAATTCTTTCTAACGAAAAACTTTATTCTACTCGTACTGACCTTACCGCAGAAATTCCAGCACTTACGATCAATGATATTGATATTGATACTGGTGATGCGTATCCGTTAGCCGATGGCGATCTTACGAAGGATACCACCGCACACGGAGATTCTGCAGAGAGTTACACGTTATATGTCCGTCCCAGAGCAGCGAATACAGCAGTCAGGGTTGAAGTGAGAGCTAATGCTGCACAAGACCTGGCAGGTAATCGCACACCCGGTGCGGAAGGTGTATATAACCCAGAAGGTGATGCTCCGACTGTTACAATTGCGGCACGCAATCTTGTTCAATATACCGACCTTTGTCCAGAGCCTGTAGCGCCTAATAAAGCTGGTGATGTTGATTCACTTGATGGTGCAATGATCACTATTACACCGATGGACAATGTAGCTCTGGCAAGCAACGCAGCAATTGCTAGAAATGAAGTTGATGTGAATAGAGGCAGCATAAAGGCAGGTAGTTTCAAATGGAATGCGAGCGCGAATCCAAAAACTGCAACCTTCACGCTTATCCCAAACATCGGTGAGACGACCGTGGAAGTCGTGGTAAAGGCGAATGTAGTGCACGATGACGCGGGGAATGGGAACGCAGAGAAAAAGATGCCATTTAATGTTGGTCCCATATTCCATATTCCCGTCAACACAATTATGGTTGTCACCAAAACAGCAGGAATGACTTATGATTATCTTTCAGATCAACCGAGACTCCCAGTTAACCAACAACCCCCGACGCCTGCTCCAAATATTGAAACAGTTGTTTGGTGTAATATGCCTGATTTAGAAGTGCTCTTTAGGCTTAAACCTTCCGGTACTAATCAAGGGTTTGGTGGCACACTGAACTTAAAAGAAGCACCGGGGCAATCAAACCTCGCTAATCAGGTACCGTATGGTGGCGAGAACCAAAGAGAAACTGTCCGTATTTCTGAAGTGATGTGGGCATCTGATCTATCCATGCGTGGTGCCACTAACGACGAAGAAGCTGCTGAACAGTGGATTGAACTTAGTAATGATACAGGAAAAGCTGTTGAAATCTTCCTGTATGCCAGAACTGGTTTAGATTCTGCTGTTACCCATAACGAAGGTGTAAAAGATAGAATTGGTAATGCCTATAACGGTAGTCCTGGTTCTGCAGCGTGGGCAGTTCGGGAGGAAGATGACAGCACGGACAATAATAGTAAGGGGCAGAACGGTAATAGTTATACAGGTGTGAACTTTATCTCTATGCACAGAAGTTATGTTGGCGATAAAAACCGCGGTTATGTAAATGGTACATCAGCGGGTCATTGGCATGAATCTGATAGAGAGTATCTTGCATCAACAACAAGAAGCGATACCGATAATGCGCTTTATCATTATATAGGTTCACCGGGGTCGTCCACATAGCATTAATCTTTCAAGAGCGAGCACACGTGAACGTACAACAATGGTTGCAAGGGTAGATACGGGACAGAAGGATGGTAACGGTAAGACCATCTTCAGAAGTGAACCTACTGTTATTATCAATGAAGTTGCTAACCGTGACAATGCTAATGCCGAGTATGAATGGATTGAACTCAAGAACGTCGGTAGTAGCAAGGTCAATTTACGGAACTGGATGATTTCAATGGTAACTGCTGTTGGAACTGACCTCCCATTGGTTCAATTTCCGAATGACGATAATGCACAGATTGAACCTGGAGAAGTTCTTCTATTACTTGCTACGGATCCGCGATATGACGATGATCACCCGATCGCTGTCGGTCTGAACGTTGATATTGCACATGCAAGTGATCAGGCAGATGGTTTGGGTCTTGTTGAAGGAGATAACAGTAATCGTAAACCGCCGAGACAAAAAGTGATAACTTTTGAAAATGGTGGTCTGCCTAATGGTGGCGATTATATACTGATCCTGCGTAGACATGACAAATATAACGGTAATAGGTCTAATACAGGTGGTAACGACGGTGAGGGTGTTGCTGATGTTGGTGAACATGATATTGACAAAATCATGGATATTGCCGGGTCCCATACAGGATTGGATAAATCCAACTATCCAGCATCAACGCCATCAGGTCTCAATAGTACGACCCTCTGGCCATTGTGGAACTTCAACGGTGACATGAGACCACATTATGGGCATGGTGACCTGAATCACAGACGTCATAATCGTCTTGAGGTAAACAGAGTTCGTTTCCGTCAACACGTTTCTACTTATGCGAAAAATGATGCTGATGGTGGAACACCCGGTAACCGTGCAGGTACAGGTGTCACACACAAAGATGAAGGTGTTGGACACTACGCTTTCCGTGATGCAATTTATACCGGTATCGGTTATAGGCGCACAGCCAGAGCACGTGTCAGTTATCACAACGGCACACCGGGATACGACGGTAACAGTGTTGTAAATTCTGGTATCGTTAAGACCAAAGCTGCGGATGCTTCAGTGACCATCAGTGAGATCATGTATTCCACCGGTCCTAACCCCGAAAATCCGATATTACCACAGTGGATTGAGCTTTACAACAGTTCACCGACAAACGCTGTTGATCTCGGCGAAGGCTGGAAACTGGTCTTTGAAATGCTTGATGCTGATGGCAATCCGATGGATAGTCTACTGTCTCTTAGTTTCAAAGATAAAGGTAGAGTGAAAACTATTCTCCCACAACAGACAGTTCTGATTGTTGCGGGTAATGCCAGACAGGCAAATAGTGACTCTGCAACTGGTGGCGATGTGTTTAATGACAATCGTGTCTTCAATGTCTTCAGAGATTATGGTGGCGCGAATAAATTCGGTGCAAACACACGTTATATGTTCTTCAATCCGAAAGCATTCAATATCGCACTTGTTGACAATGCTGGCGATGTAGCAGACATGGTTGGTAACCTTGACGGTGATGCCCGAACCAGTGATGATGCTGAATGGGAGTTCCCCGCAGGCGTAGCTGCTGACGGTAACCGTACTTCTATCATACGTATCTATGATGATGCTGATGGTCTTGGCGGCGAACCAGGCGTTGCACGCGCTGGTGTGAACACAGCAGAAAGTAATGTTCAGCCAATCATGGGTACCGGTGACAAGACAGTCAAAACGCCAGGTGAGATTGATGCGAAGTATAGTTGGATTCCTGCTGTGAATACTGAACGGGAATTCAAAATCACTATCAAGTCTACTTGGTTTGGTGTTGAAGATGATTACGGTACACCTGGAAACCGTCCGGGTATGGTGCTACCTGTTGAATTATCACACTTCCGTCCAACACTTGAAGATGGTAAAGTGACTGTCCGTTGGACAACCGAATCCGAACTTGACAACGCTGGATTTA
This sequence comes from Candidatus Poribacteria bacterium, assembly GCA_965205025.1. GTDB lineage: Bacteria > Poribacteria > WGA-4E > WGA-4E > WGA-3G > MSPOR6. The sequence goes on along the minus strand of CBDBFU010000027.1, from coordinate 47,217 downwards.
ATATCCTACGTAGTGATACTCGGAACGGTGAGTACAAACAGGTCAACGCTGAGCTTATCGAAGGTGCTGGTACAACAGGTGAACGTAACACCTATAAATGGGTTGATCAGACCGCCAAACCAGGTGTTGTGTACTACTACCAGATTGAAGATGTATCCTTCGCCGGTGAACGCCAAGCACTTGCTATAACCAAGTTGAAAGGCCTCATCTCAGCGAAGAACAGACTTACAACGACGTGGAGTGAGCTAAAAGCTTCACAATAAGGTTGAATTTCAGGGATAATTTAACCAATTCTCCTCTCAGTAAGGATGCTGCAGTATCCTTACTGTAGGAAATCTAACTAAAACTATTCCCCAGTTAGGAGGCTGTTGAGAAACCGGTACAACAGTTTCCTAATGGGAATACTTAGCTAACCTAAGCTATTCAATAAAGTAAGGACATTGCTTGCAATGTCCTTACTTTATATACACAAGAATACATTCTGTAGGAGCAACCTCCTGATCGCGATATTTATGATTTACGGTAGGTGCGGTGAATCAACGGTATGAATGCCATATAGGCGTCAATTTAGTGGTTTTCCCAGACCGGTAGGTGCGATTTCCTAATCGCACTGGATCCTTCGCGAAAAACTTTATGTACGCAATTGGAACAAACCCGGTTCGGTGAATCAACGGTATGAATGCCATTAGGCATTCCCCGGGAAACCGAACCTACCGGGCATGCGAAAATAGGAAACTGCCCTACCGTTATTGAAGAAACACAAGATTACGTAAAACCTTTTCACTTTTCAGAAACCATTATCAGAAGACATTATATATTTTATATTCAGGAGACATATAATGAATAACACATTTTTCACACGAAAGTCCGTCCTCTGCATACTCATAGCATTGGTGTTGGCAGTTGGTGTGCACGGCGTGGCAGACGCACAGAGTTTATCAGTCAGTGGGGATAATGCTATTACGTCCTCAACTGCTGGGGTCACGTTCATTGAGGTATCCGATGATCCGTCGTCTACAGATCCAATTCAACGTTCCTTTAACATTCGAGTAAACAGAGCGGCAACTGGTGATACAATCGATATTACTTATAGTAGTCCTGCCGCTGCAAGGTCAATAGATGTACCAGATGCACCGGTAGGAGCAAGTGATGGTGATGGGACTGCAAGAATTACTTTTACTGCCCCTGATCCACCCGCTTCTATAACAGATCCTGACGCCCGGACTGCATGGACTGAAGCGTGGCGTTGGTCTGGTACTATTACTGTCAACTATAGTGTTACCGACTATGGACTTTTTGAAGTAGCAGTAGATCCAGATTGGGATGATGATAGTGATCCTGAGACTAAAACAATCAGTGCTTATGTTGTCCGGAACCGTAGTCAAACTAATTTTTACTCATTTTCAGCTCAAACTGCATCACCCCAGACACTTGCCAGAGCGAGCGCCAAAAGAATTGAAGTTACGGCATCTACCGACGGTACTACTGCATCCGCATGGACCAAGGTTCAGTTTACTATTAGTACCGGAAGTGGAAATCTCTATACAACCGAACCGACAAGCGGGGATTATTATTATGTGAGTGGGTCAAGAATACATACAAGTTTGAATTCCGGTTCCAGAACAATTACCGCTTTCACTGACAGTAGCGGTGTTGCTGCTGTGACATACCAAGCAAGTTCAGCCTCTACTTCCAAGGTTAGGGTGACAATTCCTGGTTCTACGCAGAGTGGGGCAACACATGAAGTTACGATTTTTTATGGTAAAGTAGAAATTCAAAGAGTGTCCGGTAATAGTCAGGTACAAAATGTTGGTGCTGGTGGTCTAAATACACCTCTTGAGGTGAGAGTTGTAGATAGCGGGACAAACAATCGGGGTGTTTCCGGTCAGACAGTTACGTATACAGTTGCAACTCCATCTGGCCAGACTGGCTTCCGATCAACATCTGGAAACGTGAATTCAATTGAGATTTTAACAGATGGAAGCGGTAGGGCGCGCGTAAACTACAGTAATCTACCTACTACTGCTGCTCCAACTACTGTAACTGCAAGTGTACCTTCTGGTCCTGTTAGTGGTACTACAGCATCACAAACTTTCACCGCTTATGTAGTAGAAGCGTTAAGTAGTGATGCAGCAAGGGGTGCGACTATTGCTTCAACCGGTACAACACCAACACCACAGACCTATGGAGGTACTCAATATACGCAGGGAAGCCTGATTAGTATTGCAACAAGTGCCGCTAATGTTGGTGTTAATCTCTCAATTACTGGTGGAACCCTTCATTTGGATCCTGATGTTTTGGATTTGACAAGACCAAATTATGTTTCCAACCTCTATGTCAGTTCTGGTTCTGGTAGCGTCGCCAGCGCATTTGTCCGTGTGAATCCCAATTCTACAGCTAAGGTTACAGCACATATTCGCGGATCTATAGGAGGAGATAGTGCGACACGAGTTGTTACTTATTTCAACGGACCAATTACTTTTAAAAAGGTATCCGGTGATGATCAGGTTGGAAATACAAGTACAAATCTTGTAGAACCTTTTGTTGTTCAAGTGCTTGATGGCACAAGACCTGTTTCTGGACAAGCAGTTACATTTACTGCAGTCTCGCAAGGTACACTAGTTAAAGATCCCAATTTCCCCGATGAATTATATGCTGATGGTTTTCCTGTCGCCGCTGATACCGCTACAACAGTTATGACAGATAACAGCGGCAGAGCCAATGTTCTTTTGCAGCTGAGTGGTTCTACTGGCGGACACACTGTTAGGGCTGAATTTGGCGGTTACAGGAGAGAGTTCACTGCTGTTGCGGGAGATCCCGAAGACCTTGCAAGAATTGAGATCGTCAGCGGCAATAATCAACGCGCTGCCGCGAGCCATGAACTTGCAGAACCATTAGTTATTATTGTTAGAGATGCTGCAGGGGCCATTGTTGAAGGTAAAGATGTTGTTTTCACTGTTGACAGTAGTGGAAGATTACTGGATCGTAGAACTGGTGATCCGGGGCAGGCTCCTGCATCGACTCCTACTCCTGCTAATTCTGATCGTAGAATAACGGTCGCAACGGATGCAAACGGTGAAGCTTCCGTTCGATACAACGTAGGTGCAACAACAGGGGCAAGAGTCGTTCATGCAACTATTACAACAGGTGTTTATGATGATATAATCCGGCGAGTGACGTTTAATATCAATGGTACCGGAACAACCACACGAGATCCAGGCACAGGAACCCTCCGCGTTTCACCAACGTCAAGGACAGGAGCACCTGGGGCATCGGTAAGTGTTACTGTTACTGGAGCAACTCCTCATGCAGCAGTTCAGATAGGTAGTTTTAGTCTACCAGGATTAGCCTCTGGAACGGCAGATGCCAACGGTCGTGCTGTAATAACTTTTAACTTACCAAGCACTACCGGAACACATAACGTTACTGTATCTTCTGGTGGGAGGACAGCACCTCTCACACTTAACGTTCAACGGTCTACGCAACCACAAACAGGAAGTCTCGTAGTTTTTCCAAGTTCTGTTAGTGGCGCCCCGAATGAAGTCGTGAACGTGAGTGTAACCACCAATCCTCGACAATCAGGCATAAATATTGATATTTTGTCACCGTTTACCGTACCTGCTAAACGAACCGATGCCAACGGCTCCGTGTCTTTCACACTAAGAATACCCAATCTTCCTTCTGGTACGACTCGTACTGCTCAAGTCATTGACACAGCAGGAAACTATAGAGACGCAACACTAAGCCTTACGGTTACAGGTACCACAATACCTACACCAACGCAAACCGATGTAAGTATACAGATCTCGGGCAGAAGTTCTTTATCGGGATCTGCTAACAGTTCTGTTACATTGTCGGCACGTGTTGTGGATAGTTCCCAGAGAGCTGTTCGCAATGTTAATGTCGAGTTCCGCAATAACAACAATGTACGCATTGGATCAGATAGAACGGATAGTAACGGTATTGCTTCCTATTCATATAGAATTCTTTCAAGTCCTACAACACAGACGGTAACTGCAGTGGTTGTAGATTCAAATGTTACAGTCAGTGGAAGAAACTATGTAACTTTCACAATATCGTCTACAGGTACGCAACAACCACCAACGACAGGTACACTCACTATTATCCAAACGAATAACGCTGGACAAACGAGTACTTCTGGCGCACCAGGTGCACCTCACACAATCAGGGATACTGCTGCCACAAAGGACAGCGAACCAACGTGTCATACTTGACGTGGTCAGAACCAGTGATCGAACGAATGTCGGTACGTATATCTTAACCTCAGATGTCACTGGCACAGCAACTACACCAAATACGTTCAGACTACCGACTACACCTGGACAATATACCATCACCGCTACCGTGACGTCTACCACAGGTGTGAATACTGGTACTGCAACGGTTACGGTATTCGGTATTCGGCTATTGAAAGACGCGGAGCGATAGCGTTTCCGGTGACAACCAAGAAGGAAATCGCGGCGAAGTACTTGACGATCCATTTGTCCTCAAAGTCGTTCGGGATACCAATGCTGCGACTACTGTACAAGGTATACAGGTGACGTTTACAATCGTAGATGGCGATGGTGAACTTTCAACTTCAGGAAGTGCTACAAGTGGTAGTAATACCTTAACAGTCGACAGTGATACAAACGGTGAAGTGCGTGCATACCTTGTCTTAGGTGATGATGACGAAGATAACAGGGTTCGCGCAAGCGTCGGCATCACTACTGTGACAGATGTGTTCTTTGACGCTACAGGTGCACTTGTACCAGGCGATATCGTAATCGTTTCAGGGAATAACCAGCGCGGAACACCGAACCGTTATCTTGACCAACCCCTCATCGTCCACGTCACAGATGAAGATGGTAACGATCTGCAAGGTGTAACCGTCACGTTCAGTTTAAGAGGTAGTGGCACAGTTACGCGCAGTGCAACAACCGATCGGAACGGTGAAGCCGAAGCAGAATTCCGACCACGTGCTGCAGGTACACACTTTATAGATGCAAGAGTTCCAGGACTTTCATCTGTTCGCTTTACCATTACAGTCGGTGATTTAGCCGATTCTATTGAGATCGTTTCAGGTAATAACCAACGCGGTGACCCGGGAACAGAACTTAACAATCCCGCTTGTTGTTGAAGTACTTGACGAAGATGACGATGTTGTTTCAGGTGTTACCGTGACATTTAGCGTAACAGCAGGAGGCGGTAGCCTTTCGTCAACATCGGTCACCACAAATTCAAGAGGACGTGCACAAACAGACCTCACCCTCGGGGATGATCCCGGACGGAACACTGTCCGTGCAAGCGTCTCAGGTGTTTCTGATCGTGTCACATTTACCGCCACAGCGGAAGACCCAGCACCCCCAGAACCCGATATCCGTCTGCCAGCATCACAGCGTGCAGATACATATTGGATTAACACGGACAGCGGCACAATACACCGACTTGTTGGCAGCAGTGTGGAAGCCGTTGCTCCCAGTGTACAAAATGTTGTGAGTCTTGTTGCTACAAACAACAAACTCTTCTGGGTTGAAAGATCATCCAGTAGTAGTGGTAGAATCCGAAGCGCAAACCTAAATGGTGGAAACATTCAGCTGATTCGGAATCTCTCGACCGTTCCTGCGGGTATTACTGTCGATACCGTCAACGGTAAGATTTACGTTACAACCGAACGCGGGAAGATACAAGCCATCAACATAGACGGTTCACAATATGAAGCGAACCTGATTATCGGTCTGACCACCCCCAAAGATGTTGCGATTGACACTGGTTCCGGCAAGATATTCTGGATAACGGAGCGCGGAACTGTGCATTTGGCAAATGTGGATGGATCAGGGGAAAGGCAAATCGCCAGAGGTTATAACACATTGGGGAGTATCGCTGTTGGGGCTGGCAAAGTGTTCTGGACAGAGGAAACCAGCGGTTCAGCAGGGAAAATCCACAGTGCTAATCTTGATGGCAGTAATGTTCAAGAGCTCATTTCATTAAGCGCTGCCCCCTACGGTATTTCCGTTGATGTAGCTGGTAAAAAGCTGTATTGGACAAACATCCGTGGGAAAATCATGCAGAGCAACATCAACGGTAAGTCTGCCAAGGCTGTCGTCGCAGACCTTGTTTCACTCGGAGATATCTCTGTGCCAGCCGGCACAACACCGACACGTCCACCGGGAACTTTCTCTAAATACGATGTCAATAAGGATGGCGTGGTTGATAACACAGATGCTGCATTAGTAGCAGATGCACTCGGAGAGACGAATCCGGATAATGCACGCCTTGATGTCAACGGTGATGGTCGTGTGAATTTCCTTGATCTGCTCCTTGTGTTTGATAACCGTGATGATACCAACGCTGCACCAATCGCAGATGCGAAACTTCCAAAGGTATCACGTGAGGAAGTTCAGAAGCAAATTGATCTGTTGATTGCTTCCAACAACGACTCGCTCACAGCACAACATACGCTGGCATATCTACAGAGTCTGTTAGAAGTCGTATCACCAGAAAAAACACGTTTGCTTGCGAACTATCCCAATCCGTTTAATCCGGAAACATGGATACCGTATCAGTTAGCAACGGATTCCAATGTACAGATTACGATTTTCAACACAACAGGAAACGTGGTACGCACCTTGAAACTTGGACATCAATCCGAGGGCTACTACACAGACCGGAGCCGTGCAGCCTATTGGGATGGACGCAATGCTATCGGTGAGCAAGTGGCAAGTGGTGTGTATTTCTACGTATTCACTGCAAACGAGTTTTCTGCTACCCGTAAAATGTTGATCCTGAAGTAGGATCATACATAATCTCTCGTCGCCGCCAGTCGCGTGTATAAATTACTGGCACTTGTGTTATTCAAGAACGTCCTTGCGGGAGAGACGCTAAACCTCCCGCCTCTTCTCCGCGTAATCTGCGATTCAGACAAATTAACTTGACAATCCGTCAAAATCTATGTATAATAATACGTTGTGCTTTGAGCCGTTAGCTCAGCAGGTAGAGCATCTGACTTTTAATCAGGTGGTCACAGGTTCGATTCCTGTACGGCTCACCAAATTATGCCCCCGTCGTCTAGCCTGGCCAAGGACACCGCCCTTTCACGGCGGCGACACGAGTTCAAATCTCGTCGGGGGTATCTTCATTTAAAATTGGTTTTTCAGAAAAAACATCTCTTTGTACCACAAACTTTTAGTTTGTGATCTCACACTTAACCGTCCCCAAAACCCTTTTATCCGCGAAATCCGAGGCACAGCCATATTAACTGATAGCCGATAGCTGAAAGCCAACAGCAAAAAAAAAAGACGTCATCCAAACAACCGTTCAGACAACGCCTTTAATATATAATACACACTGCTATTTATTCAAAATACGCAGCATTAATCTCAATGAAATGTTCCCACTCTTCAGGCACATCTTCTTCCATAAAGATAGCCTCAACAGGACATTCCGGTTCACATACACCACAATCAATGCATTCTTCAGGATCAATGTAGAGCATTTCAACCTCTTCAAATTCATCCTCAGCATCCGTTGGATGCGGATGAATGCAATCGACAGGACACACATCAACACAAGAACTATCTTTCTCGTCAATGCAAGGTTCACAAATCACATACGTCATTTGAGTAATCTCCTTTCTTAGGATTTCACGGAGAAGTAGTCAACCAGAACAATAGGCTTTCTTACCCCATCCGATATAAGTCATTCAAAATATTCAGCATTTATCTCAATGAAATGTTCCCATTCTTCAGGCACATCTTCTTCCATAAAGATAGCCTCAACGGGACATTCCGGCACACATACATCACAATCAATACACTCCTCAGGGTCAATATAAAGCATGTCAACTTCTTCAAACTTCTCCGCATCCTCATCACGCATCGGGTGTATACATTCAACGGGACACACATCCGCACACGCATGATCTTTAACATCAATGCACGGTTCACAGATTACATACGTCATTTATTATTCTCCATTTTACACGTAACTTGATTGTTTGTAAATACTCTTTTTATCTTCCACCTCTTCTGTACGAGGGAACTCCGATTCCCGAATCTTACACTTCCCTCTCTTTGTACCACAAACTTTTAGTTTGTGATCTTACTCCTTCCATCCTTCTATCTTCTCTTCATCGCCTCGGAAACCGCCACAGAGACACACATATTTTCGCACTCGTACAATCCGTAGATTGATACACATCCTCAGAGACAGGCGTATTATACGAATCCAAAACATAATTAATACCCAACCTACCTACAATCTCATCCGCAATCCTTTTAATCTCTGGTAACGGGATATTATCTTCAGAAGTCTTCAACAACTTAAACCCACGATGAAACAATTTCGATTTCGTCCGTCTCTCCTTCAAAATCTCTTCAAACCGATGAACAACACCTTCAAGATCAGATGACCGCACCTGAGTTCCAATTCGTTTCTCAAACCGAATACCCCCATGAAGAATCTTAACAGGATACCGTGATGTATCTTCTTCCGCTAACGTAGCCAATCGGAACCCGCGATCCGCATAACGCACAGGGAGTTCACGTTCAGCAATAATGGATTCAAGTAATAATTCAACATCTAACGACTCCAACAACTCTTTACCTGCAGAAGACACATCAGTTTTCGAATAAAATTGCATAATATCCGTTTTTCCAGAGGAACGCGAATGGCTCTTTCTCACAGCATTCACGGCATTCCACTGCTGAATAACATCTTTAATACGGCACTCCGTGGTATGATCCGATGACATCGAATAATTCTCAATCGGTGTTACATTAACAACATCAATCGGCAGAGATTCTTCCGCAATTAATGACTTTAGCAATTCCTTCACATCATTCGGAACCATGCATATCCTCCTTTATAATAATCAGAATGTAAAACAACAAAATAGGTTACATAAATAGCCAATAGCCAACAGCCTACTTCCCTTCCAATATATGGTCAAATTCACCAGGATATTCCGTTTTCATCCACCCAACAATCTTTTTTTTTGCACGATACATACGAACCTTCGTCGCGGACACAGCAATATTCAACCGATCCGCAATCTCAACAAGCATCATCTTCGGGTTCGCAAGCTTCAACGCAAAGACCTCCTGTTCAGACTTCGGTAGCCGTTTCACCAAAGACATAACAATCTCCATCTGCTCCTTACCGATAATCCGATAGATCGGCGATCGATGTTCAAGATCCACCAAATACGCTTCAGGATTCCCCTCCAACGACCCCGTTTCCAGTTTTCTTTGTGCTTCACGGAAATGCGCAGCCACAAGTTGATACGCAATACTAAACAACCAACTTGAAAAACTCTTCGGTTTCTTCAAATTCTCAAGATTTTGGTGGACCTTGATAAACGTCTCTTGCACAAGATCTTGTGCCGTCTCCCAATTATTTACACGACGGTAGAAAAAACTGAGTAGAGGACCTTCATACCTATGATATAGAATTTCAAATGCACCCTCATCAGCGTCATCCAAATTCTGATGCACTAATTCATCATCTTGATATTCATCCATTACAACAATCCTCTACTATATACGTGTAATCCTTACTCTTCTGTAGGAGGGAACTCCGATTCCCGACTGTATTTGGGGGTCGCGATTCGGAGATCGCTCCTACAAAAAAGTCCATTCTACATTTAAACTGTAAACCAACAACTAACAACCAATAGCCTTCATAACCAACTCATCCAATACGTGACGACGCGCTTTTGTAGTTAAAACCTTACCATCAGGATCAATCAAAAACGGTGCTGGAATACTACGAATACCATACTGCTTTGCAAAACCACCACTGAAACCACCATCATCCTTAACCTGACGCCACGATATACCTTTCTCCGTACTGAACTTCCGCAACATATCGACATCATCATCCAAACTCACACCAATGACATCGAAACCTTTATCGTGATATTTTTCGTAGACAGATTTGATATGCGGAATCTCACCAACACAAGGACCACACCACACTGCCCAGAAATCAACCAACACTAATTTACCACGATAATCCGCAAGCGAAATCGGATTCCCATCAAGATCAACCGTACCAGAAGGGAAATCAGGCATGAGTTGACCTTCAAAACCCAAACTCGGATTCTTTCTCACCCTATATTCTCTGGCAAGCGTTGCATTCCCGAACTTCTCATGGATATTCCCTAATCCGTATAAAGCCTCAGAATCATTTTCATCCAGTTCCAGTTTTCTTTCAAAGACAACCTGTGCTTCTTTATATACCCTTTCCAAACCATCGGTATCACCTACCGCCTCAAGAATTTCACCCAGCATCCGCACAGTATGCCAATGATCAGGGGTTTTCTCTAACTGTTTTTCAAACACATTCTGAATCTTACCGAATACCGATGTCCAGCGATCGAAAAGCGGATCATCCCGATCAAGCCTCTCATAGAAATCTGTAGGTCTTGAGGTAACATGTAAATAGTCGTAACAACACCGATACAACAACTGATACAAAGTCGGTTTCTCACCTTCACGATACCGTTCAAACATCCTCTCAAGAGCAACAACACCTTCTTCATGGAGTATCTCAAGGGTGGAATTCTCGAACGCATAATAGCACATATCCACTTCGTATGGCATCAATTCCATTACCTTTTCATACAGATCCCAAAATTCATCGGTTGGAAAATCGTAAGACACACCCGCAGTCACAATTGCCAAGAATTTCGCTGCTGCCCCGTTATTCGAATCAGATTCAAAAACCTGTCTCGCATATTCGGTCAATTCTTCTCGCATTTCATCAGGAAACCGCCAGACATACTCATTCCAAATAAGATCTGTTGGAAAAGTAGTCTTGCCATCCACAACCCCAGCATCAATTTTCATCTTGAAATACTCAATCAGTTCCCTTTGTGTCTCTGGAGACACCTCCCAACTATGTGACACCCCACGATTTTGCATTGTATTCAGAAAAGTTTCCCACACATCAACCTTATGTTTATCCATGACATTTCTCCATTTTTGCGTATAGTATATATATATGAAACAGATTGTTTTCAACCATCATTGCAAGTAAGAATGAAAATCAGATAAAAAGGTTACATCATTCCGATTCTTCTGTATGCTGGAACTCCGATTCCCGACCCTTACATCCCTCCGTGAAATCCGAGATTCAGTCAGATTAACTGAGTACTGAAAGCTGAAAGCCAATAACCAATAACTATTTTGATTTTCCAAATAACTTATGCTATACTTGAGAAGGACACAAGTAGACATTAAAATGATATTAGGAGCAACAAATGAGTAAAGAAGTTTCTACTGTAGAATTACAACTGAAGTTAAATGAATTTCTGAACAGGGTTCACCATAATGGAGATAGATTGATAATAAAAGATGACGATAAACCCCTTGCTGCTATTGTTCCAATTGACATTTATGAACGTATATTCACACAGCAAAAAACATCATTTGCTATACTGGAAAAAATATGGGATAAAATACCTAAAGTCGATGAGGAAGAGGCACAAAACGATATAGAACAAGCAATAATTGAGGCACGAGAAAAAATAGAATTCAATAAAACCAATAACTAAACAACTGATAGCTAAATGCCAATAGCCAACAGCTAAATAACTAAAATGCACCAAACCAAACAACTCACCATCATATCTATCTTAGCAATATTAATCATATCCATATCCGCCATTGCCAACGAAAACACAGACGAAATCTATACCTTAGATGATATTGTGGTAACTGCCCAAAAACGCACCCAACAACCTTTTAACGTACCCCTATCCGTTTCCACAATATATGGGGATAAATCCAACGCTATACGCGCATCAGGATTAGATCTTCGATTTCTATCCAACCGAACACCCAGTCTACAAATGGAATCGTCCTTCGGTAGAGTCTTCCCTCGCTTTTACATTCGAGGACTCGGCAACACAGACTTCGATCTCAATGCATCACAACCCGTATCAGTACTCTACGATGGAGTCGTATTGGAAAACCCATTACTAAAAGGTTTCCCCGCATTTGACTTAAATCGAATTGAAATATTACGCGGACCCCAAGGCACACTATTCGGACGTAACACACCTGCCGGAACAGTAAAATTTGAATCCGCACGTCCCACACACGAACCTGATGGATTTAGCCGTGTGAATTATGGCAGCCTAAACACAATAAATATTGAAGGAGCAGTATCTATACCTTTCATCCCATACGTTCTATCGGCACGCATATCAGGATTAACACAAACACGCCGTGATTGGGTAAACAATCAACACACTAACGAAGAATATGCATTGGGTGGACACCGCGATATAGCCTCACGGATTCAGTTATTATGGACACCAACACCAGAATTGGAAGCATGGTTCAAACTCCAGGCACGCGATCTTGATGGGACAGCACGCCTATTTCGAGCAAACATACTCAAACCAAAAGAAGGTGGATTGATAGACGACTTTGATAGAACAAACGTCTCGCAAGACGGGCAGAATGAGCAAACACTAAAATCATTCGGTATGAACCTTCAAATCAGTTATGATATTGGAAATCACGAAATCATATCACTCACTGGCATAGAACGGCTTACCACATTTTCTCGCGGAGATATAGATGGCGGATACGGGGCAGCCTTCTTATCCGATCAACCAAGCGGACCAGGTAATATCCCTTTTCCTTCAGAAACAGCTTCCGGTATACCCCGCTTACAGCAATTCAGTCAAGAACTCAGATTCATGAGTCCAGAAAACCTTCCCATTACATATCTCTTCGGACTATACTACTTCCATGAATTCGTTGAGATGGAGGATTTCAATTACAACACATTGGCGGGTGGGTCTTTGGATGGAATCGTACGCCAAGAACAAACTGCTACCGGAAGTGCAGCATTTGCCGCAATGACATACCAACTGGCGGATCCTCTGGAATTAGGGGCTGGTATACGATTGTCTAATGATGTAAAGGATTACACCGCATGGAGAGACCAAGCACCTGCCACTACAGAAGCTGGCACACTCGGTCCCATTCATAAAAACCCACAAGACACAGTCTGGAGTGGAGACCTAAACCTACGATATGAGATCACCTCAAACATGCAGACATATCTACGGGGTGCACGAGGCTTCCGCGCTCCCAGCATACAGGGACGCTTACTCTTTGGAAACGAAGTTACGGTAGCAGATACAGAAACCATACATTCAGTTGAACTTGGAACAAAGATGCGCCTATGGGATCAACGATTACACCTAAATCTCGCAGCATTCAACTACACTATGCAGGATCAACAACTTACGGCTGTCGGTGGAGAAGCGAATTTCAATCGGTTGGTTAACGTTGAAAACACAATCGGGCGCGGGGTGGAGGTAGAAATTGCTTTTAACCCAATATACACATTCGCAATAACAACAGGATTCAGTTACAACCACACCCAAATTGATGATCCAAATTTAGCAATACAAGGGTGTGGTGCCCCATGTACTGTGCTTGATCCTGTCGGTTCGGTAGAGAATACATATTCTATTGACGGTAACACTTTACCGCAAGCACCCGCATGGATTGCAGACATTGAGGCAAGTTATCTTATCGAACTACCTGCAGGCTACCGTCTTATCGCATCCACAGACTGGGCATATCGTAGTCGAGTCCACTTCTTTCTATATGACTCTGTGGAATATAGTGATGATTCACTCTTAGAGGGAGGGATACGCCTTGCATGTCAATTCCCACATGCATATTCAGAGATAGCCATCTTTGGAAGAAACATACTCAACGACACATCCCCCACAGGTGGCATAGATTTCAACAACCTAACGGGTTATGTCAATGAACCACGATTCTGGGGTATAGAACTGCTAAGCCGTTATTAAAACACACCTCTTCTGTAGGAGGGAATTCCAATTCCCGAATCCCACAAATCTTTGTACCACAGACCTTTAGTGATTACTAAGAACACCCGTAATGTGAACTATTTAAATAGAAATGGTATAAATACAATTATCGTGATATGGATAGCATATTTGATAAGTTTGTCAGTGAGAGAAGCCTGGCAAAAGCGTAATTGTAGATTATAGATCCTTTGGGAGTTCAGGCATATTTTTAGGATCTTTTCCATTTTTTACCCAAGTTTCCCATTCGGATTGAAGATTTTGTAACTTAGTCTTACTTTCGGCTTTACCTTCGGCTTTACCTTCGGCTTTACCTTCGGCTTTTGCTTTGGCGATTCTACGCTTAACCCATAATTCAGTGAACATAACAAAACCTCTCCTTTCTAAAGTAAGTGAAGCCAATAGAATTGTTAATGGCATTATTGTACCTATGTTCAATAGGACTTTATTAAAATCACCGTTTGTATCTATTAATTGCCAGATAAAATAAATTAAGACAATAGTGAATGAACGCCAGAGAACAGATGGTGTCCATTCTATTAATATTTCAGATAAGATTGAATCTTCTTTTTCATCACTCATTAATCACCAGGTTAGCACTATTAAGATAATACAATAATAATCTATAAAAATCAACAAAAAGATAAGTAAAGGATGGGTAAAGTTGGCTGAAAACTGATAACCAACAACCAAAAACCAATAACTAATCAACCAATTGTATACCATCTTTAACACAGCGAAACCCAACCCAACTATTCGTATTTGACGGTAAACCCCTACCACGGTCAGCCGTCTGCGCTGGACCAGGCGAATTCCAAGAACCCCCACGCGAAACACGACGTGTACGCACATCCAAAAAATCTCTCAACAAAACATCCTTATCCATATCCCCACAGAGTGGATTCTCTTTCGGAGAACTCTTATAATAATCCTTATCATATTCATCCAAGCATAGTTCCAACACATTTCCACCCATATCATACAAACCATACCCATTAGGTAAATAACTACCAACTGCCAACGTATTCGTATCAAAATACCCATAGTTCGATTTACTTGGATCACGTACATCACCCCAAACATACCTTTGACCCACAACGCCACCACGTGCCGCCTTCTCCCATTCCGCCTCAGTCGGAAGACGTTTACCTACCCAAGAAGCATAAGCCATCGCCGCATACCAACTCACATACACAACAGGATGATTCCCTTTACCCTCCGGATAGTTGTCCCCATCCCAAAGGCGTAAATAACGACCATTATGATATTCCCGTGGAATAGTGTCTTTACGCCACTCTGGATTCGCATCAATAAAAGCTTTGAATTGGGCATTCGTCACCTCAAAAGCATCAATATAAAACGCATCAACATAAACTGTGTGTTCTGGTGCCGCATAAGCCTGTTTGCTACCCATCTGATACTCACCACCAGGTATCAAAACCATCTCTTCCGCTGCCCTATCTATTTCCTCAGCAGATACGAAACCTTGACCAATAGACTGCTTAGCCTTCCTGAAGTCTACCTCCGCTGCGTCAATTTGACCAAGTTCAACCTTTGACTCACCCCGAGCAGTATAGGCTTTCTTGTAATCTGACTTCAGCTTCAAAGCAACATCAAAATCCTCAATAGCACTTTTATAGAGACTTAATGAAGCCTTCACCGCACCACGTCTATAATAGGCGTGTGCTTTCTCTGAATCCAATTCTATCGCTTTATCGCTGTCTATCATTGCATCCCGATAGTATTCTTTAGCTGCAAAAAGATTCCCGTTTTTCTCAATTAACTGTCCAAAGAGAAACCTTACCCAACTACGACCACTATAGTTTTCACCTTCTCTCGGATTCAACCTTATTGCCTCATTAAAATCATATATAGACTCTTGATACAACTTTCGGGCGGCCATTATATCATCTTGTTTAGCATATAGTTGTCCAAGCTGATGTCTTACCCAACCACGTCCCGCATAGTTGTCATCAAACTCAGGATCTAACGAAATTGCTCTATTGTAATCCACTAACGATGCGTTATATTGTTCCTTCGCTACAACGAGGTTATCGTGATCAACCTCAACTTGACCATAATGTGCATACATGTGCCCCCGACGATTATAAGCCACATCATCTTCAGGGGTGAATCTGACCACTTCTGTATAATCTGCAAGAGAATCTTGATAATGTTTCCGCGCCTTATTCATCCGTCCTTGTACTGCTTCTAAATCGCCTAAATGGGAATGTAAGTGTGCACGTTCAGCATAGGGTTTAACAAAATTCGGAGCAAGTTTAATAGATTCACTCACATCAACTATTCCCCCATTAAACTCATTCATATTATGTTTGTCTCGACCTCGTTGGTAACGTGAATACGCGCGGACATCGTCTTTTTTAAACCATTCGATTAACGGTATTGTCTCATTCTGTTCTAAGAGTAAAGCCTTAAGCGCATTCGAAACAATGGCATAACTATACAACTCAGACCCACCCACGCAAATGCCAACCACTTCTGCATCAATGTTTAGCATAGGTCCACCGCTACTACCAGACGAAGTTTCTACCGTCGTCTCTAATAATTTCTCTTTATTATTTGATTCGTGCAAAACACCTTTTGTAAACTTATATTCTCCGCCACCAGGATACCCAGAAGCATAAAGTATGTCATCCACTTCAACTGTATTACTATCAGCCAAAGGGAGTGGAATACCTGGACCCGATATTTTCAAGATCGCAAGATCATTATTCATATCATACGCAATAACACTCTCCACAGACCAGATTTCTTTATTACCATCCAGTCTGACAAATATTGGTCCCGGTACTAAAACTACATGGAGATTCGTAACAACCTTATCCGGTTCTACAAAGAAACCACTCCCAGCACCTGAGCGAGAAAGGTTGCCACCGACTACTCGTACCGTTGACGCTTTTGCCTTGGTTTCTACTACGGCATCTGTTTCAGACACAGCATCTTCCGATACACTCAGCTGCGGAAACGCCACACCCAAAAGCATCAATACATAGAAACTATAGTAAAGAAAACACTCTCGATTAAATCTCATCAGTTACACCTCTTCTGTCCACCCTTCCATCTACTCTTCTGTCCATCCTTCTATTCTTCCACACTTCCAACCTACTACAGTTCCATCCTTCCCTATTCTCTTCCTCTTCTGACTGACAGCCAACAACTGAAAGCCATTAACCAAATTCTCTTCCTCTTCTGACTGACAGCCAACAACTGAAAGCCATTAACCAACAAACACCCTCCTATATAAACCCATCAAAATATGGACGACACTAATCTGAAAAATATTCCTTTTCCAAGAAACAAACGCTCCAAGACTCGAAAAACGAAAAGGCACAGGATTCAACCGCAAAACAGTCAGCATGTCCGCGAAACCTTCGTCATACGCCCTAACTCCAAATTTCGCTTCTGCCCTCCCCATATATGCCTTAGTAAAAACAGGATTAAGATCAATAGCAGCATTATAATGTATGACAGCATCTTCATACAACCCAATTTGCTTTTTCATATCACCTTCCTTTGTCTCAATAAAAGCACGTATATGTGGATGCTTATGCCATGATTTCAAAGAAAAGGTTGTCCATTTCGATCCAATAAGTCGTCGTATTAGGTTAACAGGAATAGCATAACTATAATGATCATCACCAGAAACATCAACACCTATAACTTCACCATCGCTATTCATAACAGGACACCCACTACTCCCACCAGTAGTATCTATCTTCATCTGAATTTGATCACAACAACATTGTCTACCATTAACAGTACCATGAGTGATTTTACCAACCCCATCAGGGTAACCTACAGCACAAATAACATCCTCTTCCTGAACAGTATCGCTATCCCCAAGGCTAAGAGGTGTCCCTTGATAGGCAACCCTCAAAAGAACTAAGTCGTTTTTGATATCAAATGCCTCAACACCTTCTATCTGAAATTCGCAATCTGATCCAGCAAGTTTCGCCAATATAGAATAAGCACCTATCACTACATGAAAGTTGGTAACAATCAAACGTTCTGTTATGAAAAACCCACTTCCACCACTCATCTCAAAGAGAGGAAACCGATGTTTAATTCTATTTTCAGGAGGTTTTATATGGGTATATAGACAAGTTTTTTCTACATCAAAAGCAGTGACATAGTCAGGATAGGTAATAGGTTTTTCTACATCCAAACGGACTACAGAAGTAGTCAAGGCTTTCTTAGCAATTGCATTCAGACCCTCTTCTTTTATATATTCCATCAAAATTCCTTATGGTATCTGCAATAAAAAAACTGGTGGTTTCTCCTCCAGCTTTCTAATCCATCGTATATTTATCGTATCTGTACCATCAATATTTCAATAGAAATTACGCTACCCTTTACACATGTGTTACATACATTCATCTCTTCTCCTCTTCTGTAGGAGGGAACTCCGATTCCCGACGCTTCCATCCTTCCCGCTCCTCCGCATAATCCGCGATTCTGAAAAAAACATCTCTTTGTACCACAAAATGTTAGTTTGTGGACACACATAACGGGCAAAATATATTGATGAACTCATAAATTAATGGTAGAATTGATTAAGAAATAAGTTGATTAATTATTGTTATTCAACAGAACTCCCACTCTGAACAAGTAAGATGTAGTGTTTGTTTATTTAGATACATCAATCCCGAGTTTTTTAATTCGTGATCATAGAACAGAAACTGAAATCATTGAAATGCAAGAGGCAACTCATCTGTTCGATAGGATTTGTAAAGCAATGGGATATTTCCCTGTCAAGATCCTAACCCCATCACAACTGTTGGAGATTGAACTATGAATGATATTCTCGAAGAAGTCAGAGAAGCAAAACGAAGGGTCAACGCGCGTTATGATAACAATATTCATAAATACTGCGTTGATGTGAGACACAGACAGGAAGTACTAAAAAAACAAGGTATAAAGTTTCTACGCCTTAACAACAAAAAGCAACAAAATCCTACTTGTAATGTAGATGATAACTTACAAACGTAAAGACATGTTTTCCTAATATCTAAATTGATTTGACATCATGCCACTGCATGTTGTATTATAAGATACACAAACATATACAATAGAGTATCTACAAAACAGTATCAACGGATGATTTATCTTTTGCTTACCACACACACAACACAATACACAAACCAGCACCAACCAGCTCTTCACGCCATACGAATTATTATTGCTATTCGTCATGCTGTGGTGGGCTAACGTAAGCACATAAATAGTATTCTTGAACGCCCATCACTGAAGCACACCATGTCAGTTGTCAGTGGGGCGTTTTGTTTTTTAAACACACGAGGAAATTTCACATGTTTAATCAGGTATCATCCGAATTCACATTTGCTGAAAAGGAGAAACAGATCCTTGAATTTTGGCGTGAAAAAAATATCTTCCAAAAAAGTATGGACATGCATAAACACGCACCACCCTTTGTCTTTTTGGAGGGACCGCCATTTGCAAATGCACCGCCCGGGGTACATCACGTGCTCGCACGCATCATGAAAGATGCCGTCTGCAGATACAAGACAATGACCGGACACTACGTCCACAGAAAAGCAGGTTGGGATACACACGGACTCCCCGTCGAATACCAAGTCGAGAAACAACTCAATATTAAAAACAAAGAAGAACTCGAAGCTTACGGTGTTCAGAATTTTATTGAAAAGTGCAAAGAGAACGTATTCCAATATAAAGAAGATTGGGATGCCATGACAGAACGCATCGGCTATTGGGTTAACTTAGATGATGCATATATTACATTATCAAACGATTATATAGAGAGTGTCTGGTGGGTATTACGGCAAGCATGGGATAAAGGGTTATTATATCAAGGACATAAGGTGCAACCCTACTGCTACCGGTGCGGTACAACCTTGGCAAGCCACGAAGTTGCTCTCGGTTATCAAGAAGTTGCAGATCCATCTATCTTCGTCCGTTTCCCTGTCAAAAATAAAGAGAACACCTATCTTCTTGTCTGGACGACAACCCCTTGGACATTACCTTCCAACGTCGCTGTGGCTGTCGGAGAAGATTACGATTATGTCGCTGTAGAACAAAACGGACAACACCTTATCCTTGCCAAAGAATGTTTAGAGAGTTTGTTTGAGGATGAAACCCCAAATATCATTGACAACTATAAAGGAAACGATCTATGTGATTGGGAATATGAACCCCTTTTTGATGCTGGAGAAATTGCGGAGAATGCCTATTATGTGGTTCCCGGGGATTTCGTTACAACTACAGAGGGAAGCGGCTTGGTACACATTGCCCCTGCCTTTGGACAGGACGACTATGACATCGGTCAGAAACACAATCTCCCATTGGTACAATTGGTAGGTGCGGATGGTAAATTCGCTCCAGAAGTTAAAGACATCTGGTCAGGTGATTATGTGAAAGATGCTGACCCAAAAATTATTGAAAACTTAGACGAACGCGGGTTATTATTCAAAGCATCCGAATATACACACCAATACCCCTTCTGCTGGCGATGCGATAATCCTCTTCTCTACTATGCACGTGTCTCTTGGTTTATCCGAACCACCGCTATCAGAGATCAGATGCAACAACACAATCAGCAGATTAACTGGTATCCTGAACACATTAAAAATGGACGCTTTGGAAACTGGCTTGAAAACAACATTGACTGGGGGCTAAGCCGCGAACGGTATTGGGGCACACCACTACCCGTATGGATATGTGAGGATTGCGGACACCAACACTGTGTCGGAAGTATTGAGGAACTAAAAGAACTTGGAAACGATGTACCAGACGATATTGAACTACACCGACCCTATGTAGATGATATTGTTCTTAATTGTAATCAATGTAACGGTAAGATGCATCGTGTGCAGGATGTTATTGATTGCTGGTTTGATTCTGGATGTGCACACACAGCACAATGGCACTACCCCTTTGAAAACAAAGAACTGTTTGAACAGGCATATCCACCTGATTTCATCTCTGAAGCAATTGATCAAACCCGCGGTTGGTTCTATAGTCTTCTCGCAACAGGCACACTCCTCTATGACAAACCAGCCTATAAGAATTGCCTCTGTCTTGAGTTGATTCTCGCATCTGATGGTTCAAAAATGAGTAAAAGTCGTGGAAACACTGTAGACCCTTGGACAATTTTGGATAGCCAAGGTGCAGATGCTATGCGATGGTATATGTTCACAGCATCACCCCCTTGGGCACAACGTACTTTCCAACTCGAAGGTATTGACGAAGCACTCAAGAAATTCATGGGTACGCTACAAAACGTCTATAGCTTCTTTGTTATGTATGCCAATTTGGAACAGGTCAATGTCTTAGATGATGCGCCACCAGTTACCGAACGCGCTACCATTGATAGATGGATTTTATCACGTCTACATACCCTAATTGATAAGGTGCGCGATGATATGGAGAATTACCACCTTACAAATGCCCCGCGCGCTATTGAGGCATTTGTGGACGACCTAAGCAACTGGTATGTACGTCGTTCACGTGACCGTTTCTGGGGTGCGGAAGCAGGACAAGATAAACAGGCAGCATACGCTACACTCTATGAAGTCCTCGTTACAGTAGCCAAACTCTCTGCACCGTTTATCCCATTCTTAGCGGATGAACTTTATCGGAACTTAGTCTGTTCACTCGATTCGGATGCACCACTCAGTGTTCACCTCGCAGAATATCCTGTATCTGATGATTCATTGATAGACACCGTATTAGAAAATGATATGACTTTCACCCGCGATGTTATCAGTATGGGACATGCAGCTCGGAACCGATCCAACATTAAAACCCGTCAACCTCTTGCTAATATAACCATCGGTGGCTTATCTGATGCAGAGCAAGAAACCGTCAATCGTTTAAATGCGTTTGTACACGACGAACTGAACGTGAAGGAAATTGTCTTTACAGAGGATTTGGACGCATTCGCTCAGGTTACACTCAAGCCTAACTTCAAGGTATTAGGACCAAAATACGGCAAGGGTGTACAAGCAATTGCAAAAACACTTGCTACCGCAGATACAATGCAGATAAAAGCGGAATTGGAAGCAAACGGAAGTTTACAGGTAGAAGCATCAGGCGAGACCTATACCCTTGAGGAATCGGATATTGATGTGCAGACACAAAATCGGGAAGGCTTCTTTGTAGAAGTAGATGCAAGAAAATTTGTCGCTTTGTCAACAGAACTCACACATGAATTAGTGCTTGAAGGGATGGCACGGGAACTTGTAAACAAAATCCAGAATATGCGGAAGGAAGCAGACTTTAACGTATCTGATAGGATTATACTGAGTTTGAATACCGAATCCGATATTGTCACCGAAGCATTTGAAACGCATCAGGAATATATCCTCTCCGAAACTCTAACGACCGAGATAACCGAATCTCCAGGGGAAAGTGCCTTCAGCCTTGACCAAAAACTCAACGGTGAACCCGCAACCCTTAGCGTTGAACAGATATAGAAACTGATATAGACTATGATACTTTTTTCTCATACTCAGAGATAATCTTCGCTAATGCGCGTAAAGCATCATTCACGGATTTCGCATCAGGAAATATTTGTGCTACATCCTCGTCGAGTCGAATCAAGCTTTTATCTGCATAATATTTCTCAGCATATTTGCCTCGAATTCCTGTGCTGAAATCATACTCTTCAAGCATATCTGAATCAGGTTCATTCAATGTTGAATGATTCATAGGTTTTTCTTTCATAAGATGTTGCTTTTCGTGCAGAAATAATACGGATTTCGTTATGTTTGTCTGTATGAACGACAACTAAAAGTCTCTGTTTTTCAGAATATCCGATCGTAATCAATCTTTCTTCTTCATACGTGTGTATCGGATCTGGAATAGTCAATGAGAGAAAATCTGAGTAAACAGTACTTGCTTCCTCAAATGATATTTTATGTTTCTTAAGGTTTTCTTTTGCTTTTCTGATATCCCACTTAAATACCAATGATTCACCAATTGGGAACTTTCTAAATAAAACTCAGAATAAAGTATTACATGTTTTAATATGATTCGTCAATCGATTTTCTTTAACTTTGCTCCTCGTAAATGGAATTATCCGCGAAATCCGCGGTTCAGACAATCCTCAAATTCCGACACACAACCCTTCCATCCTTCCCTCTTCTCTTCTGTAGGAGGGGATTCCGATCCCCGATCTTTCCCACCCCATGGTAGGTTCGGTTTCTAACCGAACCGAATTGGTAATTCAAAAAAAAACACCTCTTTGTACCACAAACTTTTAGTTTGTGATCTTACTCCTTCCACATTTCCACTCTTCATATCCTTTTCTGTAGGAGGAGATTCAAATTCCCGATCTTCCTCTTACTCTTCTGGCTGAATCCTATATTTCAACACACCATCCCCATCAGTAAAACGAAGATATAATCCCCATGTCCAACTATTTTGCTCAACACTACATAAGACCTCATTCCATCCAGATTTCAATTGACATGGAATAGTATCCGCATCCCGTGTTATCCGACGATACACATTCTTCTGGTGTATCTTTGTACCATTCAACCATACATTAACTGTCTCATCACTACCCAACAGAAGCACAGTATCCATATCTTTTGGTGCATAGACATAGGTAAAAGCATACCCCACTACCCCTATATCCATCCCAATATTGGCTCGTAAATCAAGCATACCGTTGGTCTTCGTCTCTACCTCATGCCATCGGATCGTTTTACCATCTTTTCCCACATAACTTTCAGTAAGGTTGATCGGTTCATCAGGAGAAAATGACGTTTTATCCTTGTCTGCGTCTACTTTAGGAAACGGGCCCAAAACCATGTAACGCGGCACAAATGGCGAAGCATGTAGGACCTGATACGAATCCACCCCAACCTTGTATCCAGTTGACTCAACCGATTTACCAACACTCCGCAATACAACCTGATTATCACCTTTATTCATCGGTATCGTGCCGAATGTCACCAATGTACCTGCCACGAGTTCTGGATGATAACAATCATACGGTTCTCCAATTTTTGTACCATTTACGGTTAGACCAGCAGAGCCATATTCTGGACCCCGTGTTAAGATAGCACTGATTTTATAGAGATTCTTATAGGGAACTGAAATTGTTTGATGAACCACTGCTCCTGTATCATTCACATTCAAAGCAACGTGTCCACCATCAATTTCTACCCCCGCATCTTGATAGCTTTCTAATTGATACCCCGCCGATTCTTGTCCTAATAACAAAGATAACGCGGATTGTGTATCTTTAGGTGGTAATTTCCACTCCTTTTCATACCAAAATTGTGGAAGGGCATAAATATCGCGTGCTTCATTTGTTAAGTAAAGATTATAACCTTCAAAACAAATTGCTTCTCCTTCAAAATTGTGTTGTAATACCCATGGTTGAGCTTGAATCATTTCCGTTAAGTTGCCAGTGGTATTTTGGTATACCCAAAGAGAACTGTATGTGCATACCACCAATCGTTTTCCATCCTCAGAAATACCTGCACCTGTAACTAACTTTGCTTCTGCCAACTCACCGATTCGTTCTAAGACCTGCTTCGTATCCGCATTCAATTCGGGAAAACGATAAAGTACTGCGTTTTGTTGTTCTTTAGATACAATGTAGGGTATGCCATCTGCGATAAAAAGTCCTTCAGCATCAACGTTTTTATCAGGATACTTATATGGATACTTTACAATAACATCCGCTTCTGATTCAGTATACGGATTTGGCTCTTTCAGCACAGAAACACTCAGATCAAACCGCATTCTACTATTGTTGCCGATGTCTCCTATCCAAATTTGTCCTTTCTCATCAATACCGAGTGCCTCCCAATCGAAATTCCGTAGACCATTGACTTTAATCTCTCTAATTAACTCACCATTTCGCTTTGTAGCATAAAGCACGCCGGGATTCCCAGAATCATTCAACGTCCAATAAACGCCTTCAAACTGTCTACTGGCTACAATTCCGGAACTTTCACGGATTGCGGTGTGTGTATATCTGCCTGTAGGCTGCCAAGGTGGTGTGCCAAACGAAATAGGTTGTCCAGCGGCAGTAAATGTCATTGTGATAAAAAAAATTACGGTAAAACGGAACATATTCATACTGTTGTTACTTCTCCATCGTTATTCTGTCTTATAAAAGTATATCACAGCAAATTCGTTTCGTCAAAACCAGGATGCTATACGGGCGTGTAAAGTTTATGGCATTAACAAGCATCAAATAAAACGGATCAAACATTTTTAATTAATAAAAAATGAAGAAAACACCAATCTCTAACAACTAACATACACATATCACAAAACAGAAAAACACATTAATAACAATTGTCAAAATGAAAATAAAATTAGGGGTTACGAAAAAAGATTATAGATTATGGCACAAACCATCAACTAAAAACTAACAACTATAAACTCCATATTCATAGGAAAATAAATGATGACTCTCTATAAAAACGATCCTAATAACGAAATATTATATACGTCAAAAAAGCATACCTTTTTGGCGGTTGAGAATGTCAAAATCAGGAAGGACAACAATAACACAAAATCACACTTTTTAGAATTTCTTATAATTCAAGTTCAAAGTGGAATAAAACCAGTCTATGACAGGGGTTACAGCGGTAATTTACACAAATTTCGATGTCACACCGTGTGACAAAAAGTGTAACTTTTTCATCTTTTCGGGGTGTAGTGAAATGCAACAACAACACAATCTATTGTCAGAGTATTTAGGATTAAATGTCTGTTTTTACACGTTATTTTCTGTCTGTATATTAGGATTAAATGTCTATTTTTATACCTTTTTAACAATCAGAAATACCACTTTATCTTGTAGGTTAGGATGAGTTCGAGAAACCAACATGAACCAAGCGTGTCGGATTTCTCTCCGCGTCTCATGGTAGAAATACATTGACAACACCATTTATAGTTTGTTAAAATTCAATATACCAAGATACATGTGTGGAGAGCAATACAAAAAAGCCACATTCTAATTTGACAATCAAATTATATCGCTAACTAAGACTTACCATTATTATTTTTTTTGAAGACCAACAAAATAGCAACTTAAATGTAAAATGTTTACATCGAACACCAAACAAATATATACAGGTAAAAAAAACACTTTCAAAATAACCCAAGTTGCAACTAACGGATTTTGATCGTTTCAACACAGTTTTCAGACACTGTCCGCACCTCAGAGGGGTGATATGTCTATAGAAAAAGGCATATCAACGTCCTGCACTCCAGCGGAGTGCTATGTAAGTAAATAGGTGGCAACTTGGCTTAAAATAACAATGAGGCATCTTATGATAAGAAAAACGGTCAACTACTTTATTATACTCCTATGTTCAGTAATTACTCTCTCGTGTGCAACACCTTCCAGCCAGACCAACGATAGCGATATTTTGCGATCCTTTGAAAACACTATAAGTAAAATTGTAGAACAGAGTAAACCTGCCGTTGTCAGCCTAACCGTAGAAAAACCTTCATCCAAACTATTAAAAGATAAACATACAACCCGCGGGGATCTGGCTTTATATTTAAAAAGGATGGACATATACTAACAAATGAACACGTCGTAAGTGGAGCAAAAAAAATCACAGTCAGATTGTTCGATGGTAGTAGGCATAATGCAACATTGGTAGGCGGGGATCCAAACACCGACATAGCGGTTATAAAAATTAAGCGAGACGAAGAATTTCACAGTCTCTCTCTCGGGGATTCAAAGAATGTTCGAGTTGGACAATTTGCTATCGCGATCGGTGATCCTATAGGTTTTAGACAGACTGTGACCGCAGGAATCATAGGCGGTAAGGAACGTTGCCACCATCCAAAATCGGAACTCTTTCAATATCACAGAAATTACATCCAAACCGATGCTTGGATAAACCCTGGAAGTAGTGGTGGTCCACTACTCAATATTGAGGGTGAAGTTATTGGAATCACTACTTTAAATCCAGGTGAAGGATCCTCTTTAGCAATTAACAGCGATCTTGTTAAGACTATTTCCCGTAAACTGATTGCCGATGGAAGAATTATCCGGGGCTACATTAATGCTCAAATGCACAATGTTTCGAAAGGTATCAAAGTCACAAAAGTTCAAAATGTTAATCCTTCCTCAAATGAAGGATTAAAACAGGATGATATCATCCTGGAATTCAACAATAATAGGGTGCCATCACTCAATGAATTTAGGTTGATTATAGCCGACTTCGAGATTGGCGAACAATGTGCATTAAAAGTATTACGAGAAAATAAAGAAGTTTTACTCAATGTAACAATTAATGAAATGCCACTTGAATTAGTAGGACGGTCTGCTGAAATTAAATCCGCATCATGGAAAACTCTGGGAATAGCTGTACGAAATTTGGAAAATGGGATACAGCATCGGTATAGCTACCTTAATCAGGATGATCGTGGCGTTATCGTTGAAAAAATAAGAAGATTGTCTCATGGTTATAAGGCTAAAATCCCTCGGAATGCTCTTATCACTGCTATCAATGAGCAAAAAATCGTTGACGCTAACAGTCTTGAAACATATCTCACGAATAATCAAGACATTACAGATATCAATCTTGATATCAAGAGTCTTCAAGGAACAGAAAAAGTATCTATTAAATTGGATAGGAACAACCCCAAAAGAATTAATTAGCCAAATAGTCACACTCCACCCCAATAAGTAATAAAAAAATGCAGGACATAATAGTTGTCCTCTTACATGAACCTTATGTTAAAATAGTTTTGATAGGAATATTTGATGAATAATAAAAGTCTCTGCTATTGTATCCTATTCTTTTCCGTTATCGCATTCTCTTCGTGTTCCTCACGTTCTAAACAGACAGTAAATTTGGAGCTATTAGGTGCAATTGAAAAGGCATTTGTTGATATTGCGGAACAAAGTAAACCTGCTATTGTCGGAGTTCTTGCAAGAAATGAAAGTAAAGACCTATTCAAACAAGGATCAGGATTTTTCTTTAAAAAAGACGGCTATATTCTGACGAATAACCACAATATTGTTGAAGCAGACCAACTAAGAATTAAAATGTTAGATGGAACATTGCTTGATGCTAAATTAATCGGCGGAGATGTTATCACCGATATTGCTGTACTAAAGGTTAACAGAAAAGAGGAGTTCCCAATATTACCATTGGCTGATTCTGATAAGGTTAAGATAGGACAATTTGCTATCGCCATTGGGAATCCTTTTGCACTTGACTTTACTGTAACAACGGGTGTTGTCAGTGGGAAAAGCCGTTTAATTCTTGGAGGTCTCCGTATAGTTCGACACCAAAACTTCATCCAAACGGATACGTGGATACACACCGGCAGTAGTGGTGGTCCTCTGCTAAATATCTATGGGGAAGTTATCGGTATTAATGCCTTGATCCAAAAATCAGAAAACACACCTGCTCCAGTAAGAGCCGGGGCAGGGTTTGCAATTCCCAGCAACCTTGTACGTTCTATTGGCAAAGAATTGATCGCAAACGGTAAGATTATCCACGGTTATCTGGGTATTTCAATGCGAGAGATCTTGAAAGGTATCCTTGTGACGAAAGTTCGTTCCGATACACCAGCATTTCGTGGGGGATTACAACAATATGACATTATCGTTGAATATAACGGTAAAAAGGTATATAAAACACCTGACTTGCAGATGCTGGTCGCACAATCGAAAGTTGGCAAACAATCTATTATCAAAGTCTTACGCAACGGAAAAGAAAGGACGTTAAACGTTATTATAGGTGAAATGCCCCGAGAAATGGCTGGATTACCTGTAGAAGATAATTCCATATCATGGAAAATGTTAGGGTTATCGGTAAGGAAGTTAGAGAAAAAAGATTTTCAAAGATATACCTACCTTACAGAAAAAGATCGTGGCGTTATTGTCGAAAGTGTTATGGAAAACGCCCCAGGGTTCAAGGCAAGGATACCACGTGGTGCTCTTATCTATGCAATCAATGGGAAACCGGTCTCCGATGTTCAAACACTTGAGGCATTACTTCAGGTTCAACAAGATTCTTTAGAACTCTTAATTGACATTAAAAGCAACTACGGAGATGAAAAACTAACGGTAAAATTAGAAAAAAAATCTCCTTAAAGTAGTTTATATTCACCCTCTTCTTATTTTTCCAAACTCTCACATATACACATGACACAATCCTCGAAAACACTGACTCTTAAAGATATATTTAGTCCCGGAGGTATTATCTCCGACCATCTTCAAGGGTATGAGTTTCGTGAAGAACAGTTGAGTATGGCAAATGCTGTTGCGCGTGCCTTTGCTGCATCTGAACATCTAATTGTTGAAGCAGGAACAGGTGTTGGGAAAAGTTTCGCTTATCTGATACCTGCAATATCTTTAGCACTAAAAACTGAACAGACTGTTGTCGTTTCAACTAATACTATCAGTCTACAGGAACAACTTATCACTAAGGATCTACCATTTTTGGAGGAAGTACTCCCACGTGAATTTAAGGCTGTACTGGCAAAAGGACGACGCAATTACCTCTCACGACGACGACTCAATAGTCTACTTACTTATGAACGAGGACTCTTTGATACAATGGAGGAGGTAGATCAGGTCAGAAATATTGTTCAATGGGTAGAGACAACAGAGGATGGAAGTCAGGCAGATTTACCAATTCAACCTAATATCAATATATGGGAGAAAGTCAAGTCTGATCGTGATAATTGTCTTGGTCGTAAATGTCCTACCTACGATGTTTGCTTCTACTTCAACGCTCGTAACGAGATGCAGGAGGCAAACCTACTCATCGTCAACCACCATCTCCTTTTTAGTGACTTAGCAATCCGCCAGAACGACCCTTCTGCGGGCATACTACCTCATTACGATTATCTCATTATTGATGAAGCACACCATTTGGAAGCCACAGCAACGAAGCATAGCAGCCTTGAAATCAGCAACTCACAAATCAAATGGTTGTTAGATTCGCTACACAATCCCAGAAACAATACGGGTATATCCTCAAGATTTGAATCAACAGAACTTACAGATCAAGTTGAGGAAGCGCGAGAATCAACAAACGAGTTTTTTAAGGGTATTGTAGACCATTTTTCTAATGATAACGGCTACACAACAACAAAACGAATTGATGAACACAGTCTATCCAAAGTTTTTGAAAAAGGAAACACATTAGAGATTCCATTCTCCCGTATTGAAAGTATACTCAAAAAACTGAATGATGATGCTGTTTCAGATGACGAAGAACAGGAACTCTCATCCTATTACAATCAATGTAAGAGACTTCGTGAAGAGCTTGACTTGATGATTAGACAGGTTGAACCCGACTATATCTATTGGGTTGAAACATCAACGCGGGGACGGACACCACGTGTACTTATTAATGCAACTCCTGTAAACGTAAGTGGAATGTTACGAGAAAACCTGTTTGATACTAAAGAAAGCGTTATAATGACAAGTGCTACACTCTCAACAAATCAGAATTTCGACTACTTTAAAAAAAGAATAGGGATGACGGAGTGCAGAGAATTGCTCGTACACTCTCCTTTCAATTTCCAAGAACAGGTAAAAATTCATATCCCGCAAACAATGCCGGATCCAAATAGTGCAGCTTTTATCCCCGCTGCAATCAAAGAAATCAAACATTACCTGAAAATGACACACGGCAAAGCATTTGTTTTGTTTACAAGCTACAAAATGATGGACGAAGTGTTTGAAGAAGTAGCACCTTCACTTGAGGAAATTGGAATTGACATCTTTAAACAGGGTGGGGAACTTTCGCGGACAGATATGTTGCAAGCATTTCGGGAAGATACCGATTCGGTCATATTTGGAACATCAAGCTTTTGGGAAGGGGTTGATGTAAGAGGTGAAGCACTTAGTAATGTGGTCATTACGAAACTACCATTTGAAGTGCCAACACACCCTGTGATGGAAGCACGTGTATCGCAGATTAAGGAACAAGGGGGAAATGATTTCCTTGATTTCAGTTTACCTGAAGCCATACTCCGTCTCAAACAAGGTTTTGGACGACTTATTCGTACAAAGACAGATCAAGGTATTGTGGTCATACTGGATTCACGTATTCGAACCCGTCGTTATGGGAAACACTTCATAGATTCTCTTCCACCTTGTGATATCGTCACCTAATATACGATATATCCTTTCAGACCACTCCAGTTTGAATATCAATAGAAAGGCGTTCAATACGACTTACGTACTGAACGCCTTTTCAATTATAGGTAGTATAGAGAGAAGAAATACCTATACCCGCGAATTCTAATATCTTTGTGGTGAAGGTTGAGCGTTCCGAATACCTCTATTATGAGTAAATGGGAAATCGAAATCTATAGTTTGATATCGCTGGACGCCACCTGGAGGTGGTGCTTTTTCAATTGGAATCGTCACAGTCAGATCAACTGCATTTCCTTTAATTTCAATAAATGGAATAAATCCTTCAACACTTTCGCCAGGTTTCACACCAGTTCTATTTGCACCTACCTGCCTTTGAACTATAGGCATCCTTTTTTCAAGTAAAATCTCTTTTGCTGTTACAAGACCGTTTTTAACATAGAGTCCTGTAGCGCGCGGCATAAGTAGGAATCGATCTCTCAAATCCTCGTAATCCATACCTGGATATACATTCTCACCTTGATCTTCAATAGAGCATTTCTTCACATCTATAATGATATCATTCTCTCGATTATTAGTTATCTTAACATAATACACATCTGTCTTGTCTCCTTGGTGGAGTGCTTCAGTTTCATAGAAAGGAGAAAATGCATTGCCGCGATTATACTTCCGATCAAGATCTGCACTACGCCAGTAACAGATGGAAACCGTTATACCATCCCGTGTTTTTGTGAGAAAAGGTTGACGTGCCTGTACATTAAAAGCTTGTGGGTAATCAGAAATAAGCATTACATCGACATTCTTCCTGTCTTCGTTTTCTTTGGGTAATTCAATCTGGGGTTCTACATTCGCCCAGTCTACCAGAAATGCCTTCCAAT
Organism: Candidatus Poribacteria bacterium; assembly: GCA_965205025.1. Lineage (GTDB taxonomy): Bacteria > Poribacteria > WGA-4E > WGA-4E > WGA-3G > MSPOR6. Next base: position 15,368 of record CBDBFU010000027.1, on the reverse strand, counting down.
CATCAATAGAATATGCATATTCTGAATACGCAACTATATAGGAAAGATTCTTTGTATTTGCTTCATCTGCCTTAACAAGTCGAAATCCTACTGTCTCTAAACCGTGTTTATCTAAAACAGGTTTAGCAAGATCTTCTGATGGTATTGCAGGTATAACTATATCTGCTGAAGGATCTATACTTTGTTCCATTAATGCGTCTGCAATATTATGAACAGGTTGTACTGGTGACAGACTTTGTAAGGATTGACCACACCCTGAAATGACGAATCCTAACAGAAAAAGCATCCCAAGATTCAGCAGTATACCACATCCTTCAAACCTGCTCTTACTAAAACCCCACTCCTTAATACTTGGGGGATGCTTATATGTTTTTTTCTGTTGATTGAAAATTTTCATTGATAAAATTGCCTCCTTGCATACCATATGAGAATGGCAACTGGTTAGATGTTTGTCCAATAGACGTGATTTTAAGTTACCATAACTACAAATTTTAGTCAACAACATAATAATGTTGATGCGAGAATATACAGAATCGTAGTTTAAGCAGTAAAAGGTATTGGGGTTGAGTCCGAACACCCAGCACAGTTCAAAACCGTACCTAACTTAGAAGTGGACATCGGTTTAGGAATAAACTATCTAAGAATTATGAACTTACCTATGTCTTGAATAACTGTATCTGCCTGAGAAGCTGATAATTGATATATATATATTCCAGGAGCGAGTGGGGTTCCACGTAGATTAGATCCATCCCATTGGAATTCCCCGGGGGCGAATACATCCTGGTGTTTATTGCGGTAGACTTTCTCACCTTTAATAGTATAAATATCAAGAGATACGTTATCTGCAGACTGAGATGGAAATAGTTGGTAGGCAAACGTCATTTCCGGTTTCTCGAAACGAAACGGATTTGGATAAACACGCGTCTCATAAAAATCAAAAGGACCTGGTTCTAATTGTTCAACAAATAGTCGATAGGTAGCAGTACTGCTAAACCCGTTATTTGATGATACTAAGAGATATAACGTTTGTTTAGCAATAGGTTGATAAAGTATCTGATACTCTAAAGTGTTTGGTGCTTTTTCTCCAGTTGCAACAGTTTCTCCGGTTGCCGTAACAAGCGATAAACGATAATCCACATCTGAGGGCAAAACTGAAAAAGTTGCTCGAATTGTTACACCTCCAGCAGCTTCAATTTGAAAATAATCCTCGGTATCTGAAGCATCGTATAGAAAAGAATGATAGGGGTGAGAGTAATAGATAGGAAAAGCTGTTTCTATAGTATTATTCGGTTCATAGGTATCACCAAAGGAAACAAGCATCTGCATAACCATACCTTCCGCTCCAATATTGGTAATTGATATACCGGTAGGTGTTCCTTTGTTAGAATTACTGTTTGGTAAAGTTCCTGGAGTAAATGCAGTTTGGTCATCATCAGCAGAATAAGCTGCTCCTTCAGATATGGTATTGATATTTATGATACCAGGATCTTCAGGATGGATACCAAGGTGTTCAGGGTCATTTGGGTCTTCAAGCCAAATCTGGTAACCTGCGTCAAAACTACCTTCGGGACGCACCTGCGTTTCATCAATATGCCAAATAAGAATACCCGATTCGGGAAGATAAGTATCGAAAATAGCACCAGAGTCTTTATAACGATTTTCAATAAGGAAAAATTCTCTGTTTGTCAAAACATTCGGCAATGGTAAATCAATACCAAAAACCGTTCGTGTTTCCCTCTCATGCGGTATATCTATTTTAAACAGTTTATCTGTTTTTGAGGATATTTCAAAAGCTGGGACAGATACTTGACCGTTATGTGTAATATCTACAGGCTTAATCCACCCAACCCTTCCATTTGCGGGTCGAGCATCAAAATCCCACTTTAGATACCCCATGATATGACTGGGTGCTAAGCCATTTCCAATACCGGACTCTTCAGGACCGAGAAAAGGACCGAATTGTCCCATTAACCCCCATTTATGATCTCGGGCATCTGTGAAGTTTGGTCCATATACATCTGGTGCACCAAAATCATGAAAAAATTCATGAAAATATATTCCTAAGTGTGGTTTTTCAAAGTCCGGTTCTTCACCAACAACAACAGCTGTGTCAATCCGTACCCCATCCACGATTATATTGACACTTGGTGTTAAAATAGACCATATATCGTTTTCATCACCTGAAGATGACTCATCATTACCAGAATGGATAAGAAAAAGATGATCTACAACCCCATCTTTGTCACGATCATACTTTGAAAAATCCACACTGTTATCTATTGCTCTACACGCTTCAGCAACTAATTCTTGATAACGCTGTACCAATATTTTTCCTTCTCCATAATAGGACATCGGCTTCTGTGCGCGAATCCATTTATCACCAGCAGGTAAAACACCACCAACAGGTCCAGGTTGTATATCCATCTGATTGTATGAGTTTTCACGGAAGTAGGTTTTTAGGGAAACACCTGTTTCAGCATAAAGATATTCGTTAAATTCTTCACTACTTCTTCTACCGGGTTGATCGCTGAAATCAATCTTGAGGGCAAGTACATATTCTATACCATCTGGTTGAAGGATACTTTGTTCCCTTGCTAAACAGCATCCATCCAATGCTTGCATATATTGAAGAACACTGAGTTCAGCATTTTGTCCTGAAAGGGATTTTGGAGTTAATTTTCCAGTGTCGCTATCAATGTCAAAATAGAGGTAAGGATTAGGTGGGGCTGAATGACCTATGGTAGTGACAAGAATAAGATTACTAATCCAAAAAACGAGAAAGAGAAAAGACCTGCTAATCAAATTCACCACCACATTTTCTACACAAAATATAAAATTGAATATCATCAGAATGCGCGTGCTGTTTGATTAAGTCAACCGCTTGATCAGGCAAATCGGCATCACACTTATGGCATTTGTAAAGCGAACCTTCATGTTCAGGAAATCTCCTGATGTCCCCCCAGATATCGTTAATCCAGTATTTAAATTCCCACGGGAATTCGGTCTGTACAGCTTTAGATATTTCTACAGCATGACGAATTATTTTACGACAATCTTCAAAAGTAGCAGGTTCATAAGGGTGAGGGGCTGTTAGGATAGGAATCGATTTACCTTCGGAGGCAGTTTCCGGATTAAATTTTCTGGAACGTGTTAGTAGAATTTGATCTAATCTTGATCCCATTTCTCTACCTTTTGACCAGATACGGTAGTATCCTTTACTTTTGATACGAAAGTATCCCGGGATCCGCTTTCCAAGGGGGTGTGTAGCGGTATCCCATAGCCAGCGTCCCCATTTTGATGTATCTCCTGGTTCTACTCTAACTCTTATTGCGCTGGGACCACCTTGTTCATCACGCGGGAACGAATCAGCATTATCTATTCCAATCCAGTATGAATCTTCACCATCTTTTGGGAAAAATGCACGAATCCATATATACCATTTTCCAGGCTTTGGTATATATAGTTCATATAATCCACGAGCATCTTTTGCATTAACAATTGCTTTTCCGTTTGAAGCTTCCGGATCATCAATAAGCTTCACACCATTATCAAAATGTATTGCGGATTCTGCTTCAATAATGAGCGTATTCCGTGGAACACGAACTAATTGTTCCTTCACTTCTTCTTCGGGTTCTCGTTCTTCAACAGGTTCTTCAGGAAGTGGTTGTTCGGGTTCTACATAACTGCTTCCAAACCTTTGTGTAGCGCGCTCAAATTGTCTTTCAGTAAGGTTTGCATCATAAAAACAGTCTCGAACACCCTTTTTCCAAAGATCAAGGAGAAGGAACATCGCCTTGAGTTTACCATCTGGTCGTTTTCGTGTTCCAACGACAATCACCATTCCAGTATCACGAGAACGGCTAATCATACATCGATAAATTGGATAATCGGGGGATGCTAGCCTTCGACTATGTACGATGAGTGAACTGTAGTATTTACAATTATTATCGCATCCTGGAATTTTTGCGCGTTTAGCACTACAACATTCAGGACAGATTATCATGTTGCTAAGAGCGGGACAGGAACGTTTCCCATTATTAGAATTACACGTACGACACCGTTGGTTTCTGGTGCGTTTCGTTCTGGTAGGAACTCTCTGATGACGCATGGCTCTGTGTATGTCCCATTAACTGATACGGTAAAAGGCGGAAATCGAAAATGTTTACTCGTAATATGTTAAAATAATCACCTCACAGACCTATACTTCTAAGCGTCAGGTCTGTTGGAAGGGTTAACCAATCCGGCAAGATATTCAGCAATCTTATCAGCAACCTGTTCAGCATCTACATCAGCAAAGTTAAAAAGTTCTTTGAGCATAGGGGATATAGCCCCTGTATCAAGTAAAGCATTCGCAAGCCGGCCCATGCTGCTTCGATTGACTCCTCCGTTCCCATCATTCCCCATATCAAGAATCTTGATACTATCAATTTTCTCAGCGGGACGCATAAGTTGTTCAACAATATCCGGGGCTTCCTCAATTAACTCCAAAATGGCCTCTTGTACAAGAACACGTTGCTCAGCGACATTACGTGCTTCATATTCCGCCATTTCACCTTGTGCTTTAGCTCGAGCTTCTGATAACACAGCATCTGCAAGTCGTTCAATGGGCTGTGCTTGTGCTTCTGCACCAAGGACAGCAACATCTCGTTGCCATTCAGCACCCATAACCTGTTCTGTAGCAGTGACATTAACTTCTGCCCCCATCCGTTCTGCTTCTGCCACTAATTTCTCTTTCTCTGCTAAGGCGGTAACTTGCTGTTTAGCTGCAACCTCAATCTTTCGGTCTTCGTCAACAAGAGCAACCTGTAATTCTTGATTGATACGAGACTGTTCAACAACCAACATCTTATTAATTTCAGTGAGTTCAACCTGTCGATTCTGGTCAATTTGAGCAGTTTCAACAACGAGATGTTTCTCAATTTCACGTTGTTGTACTTGTTGTTCTTGAGACAGCTTAGCAGTCTGAACTTGTAATTCTTTTTCAACATCTCTCAATGCGACACCCTCTTCCTGGACAATACGGGCTTTTTCGACCATCAATTGTTTTTCTATTTCTCTAACATCAATAGTCTGTTCCTGTTCAATCTTTTCCATTTGTACTATGAGATGCTGTTCAATCTCTGCAAGTTGTACAACTTTCGATTGTTCAATCTGTCTGGTTTCAACAATAAGATTCTTCTCAATTTCGCGTTCCTGAACTATCTGTTCCTGTTGGACACGAGCAACTTCCACATCACGATTCATTTCAATTTCTCTTTCAACAACGACCTGTTCTTGTGCGATGCGTGCCCGTTCGACCTCTTGTTTCATTTCATATTCACGTTCTTGAACGCTCTGTTCCATTTCAAACTGGAATTTAATCGTTTCCGCTTCTCGTTCAGCAGCAAATATAGCGATATTTTTCTGTTGATCAGACACAGCCCATTCCTCTTCCTGTTCGGCTGCGAGTTTACGGATTCTGGCTAATACTTCAATTTCAACGATGTCCGCCTCTTTCTGTTGTATGATTCGCTCTTTCTCACGTGCTTGATCAGCAGTGATGTCGGTAATATCACGGATACCGACAGCATCAAATCTGTTTTCGGTATCTAACATCTCTATAGGGGTCTGATCAACACGAATAATAGATACCGTATCAAGATTCAATCCATTATCCTCTTTAAGACTATCTCCTACGGTCCGTTCAACATTCATTGCAAATTCAACGCGCTTCTGAAGCAGGTCTTGAATATCACTTTCAGCAGCAACACTTCTTAATGCACCATCTAACATGGGTTCAATAAGTTCGCGTACTGTTTCTGGCGTCATAGATTTATCACCGAGAGCTTGAGCAGCCTTTAAAATATCGTCCTCATTAGGTTCTACTTTTAGATAAAAAACCACCTCAATGTCTGCCCTGTTAAGGTCAAGGGTTATCAAAGAATCGGACTGTTCCCGCAACACTTCAATTCGCATAGTGTTGAGTGATATCTCTTTAATTTCGTGTATAATTGTGTTAACCCAGAGTCCACCAGTAATGTTAATTTTAGCTTTCGCACCCCCAGTCCTTACAAGTGCTATATCCGCTTTAGGTATCCTATACCGTATAACAGAAATACCAAAAGCTATTAAAAGCCCAAGCAATACGACACCAGTTGCTATAATTACTCGTGCAGCTGTTTCTACATTGTCAAAAAAACTAAAAGTAAACCAACCGACAGCAACCGCGACGGCAATTAGGAAAACAACAACAAATATAAAACGCATTAATTTCTCCTATAGAAAAGCATACTTTAAGAAAATGTTCTTACCGGAACTTTAAGTCACTATTCTGGGTTGTGCGATAACGTCCCCTAAGAGGTTGGCGTGGAGAGGTTTGCCATGCAAGGCTTGCTAAATAACATAGCGTATTTTCAATTAAAGGTTTAGCGATAGCAGTTCGATGTTCATCCCGTGTATCTATTGCAAAGGTAACATAGTATCCCTCTCCCCATGGCAATAAAACACTGGCAGCGTCACCATTATCTTCTCTTACTGCCAATTTACGATAACTTGGATCATTCGTAACCCAATGATCATCAGTTATCAAAGTGTCAACATTTATCTTATGTGGCCAGGTAAACATCCCGGTTTTTTGTCCGTCTTCTGTGATAGTAAGGTTTGAATCTTCAGAATTTATGACCTTGATCGGATGTCGATCAACAGGCATCCAATCCCCTCGCCATGTAGGTTCAGTTATATTCACTCCATCAGGACGAATAATATGATTATCCATTGCTGATGCCCAAACAATACCACCTTTTCTAACAAAGTCCTTGATTTCGTCTTCTGCGTCTTCAACGAAATATTCACCATCGTGTCCTGGTCCATTCCAGGTAAACCAGACTATGTCAAAATCAGAGAGTAAAATATTCGATAGTTTTGTCGCATTACGCGCATCCCCGCGATTATCGGGGTTGTCATTGATATGAACTGTTGTATATTGAAATTCTAAACCTTCAAGCGATGTGAGAGATTCTAAAACAGCTGGTTCACCGGTTAAACTATCACCAACCACAATTAGCACTCGGAATACTCCTAATGGCACTATTTTTAGAGATGAAATAATGTCAGAGAACGATTGAGAATGTGGAAGGGCACGTAAATTTCTAAACGACATTTGGAATTCTCGGGAGTTTAGACTAAGGTTGAGTCTCCGACCTTCAAAATTTACATGTTCATAAAAAAGGATATGGCACCCGCTGAAAGGAAAATTGGGGCCCCGTTGAATACGTACAGACGAAATGGTATCATTGATACCGATTTCGAACATTGAACTCACATCTCGAAGGATGACGTTTCGCTGACCACTGAAATCTATATCACGAAAAACTTCTATGATTACGGGAATGGTTCCATATTCTGGAGGTGTGGGATGAGCAGCTGGACTGAAACTAACAGATGAAATTGCATCCCCGAAATTATATGGAACTTCATGTATATTAGGGTAGAATCCTGGTGCTAATACTAATCGTCTCCCTTGAAATTTTACATGCTCATGGAAAATAGCTTTGTAGTTAGGAGACGCATTGAATCCCGGTCCCTGATAAATCTTTATAGAAGAAATTATATCTTGGGCACCAATTTCAATTGTACTTGGAACAGATTCTATGAGGGTTACCTTGCGTCCTTGATAGTTGACATGCTCAAAGACTTCAACGACTAACCTCGGCATACTTGCCATATTTTTGCCTTTCGTTGAAGGTAATATATATGTGTATAACTGCCTTGATAGTAATTTATATTATATCATTCAATATGGGCTTTGTCAAGGAAAAGGAAAACAACGGTTAGTTATTATTTCGTCTTGACATACCGATAAATATATGATATTTTTTTACAAACTTGAACTGGTTATTTTATTTCCATAAGGTTAGGGATAATTGATATATAACAATTTTCATAAAGCATAAACCTTCTCCGTTCTATGGTTAGGTTTTTTACAGGAACGTAGGAACACCGATGCAATATAAGAGAATACTTGCTTTTACCTGTTTTCTGATTGTGAGCGCGTTCCTTGTCTACTTTCTGATTTATTTAGAGGATTCAGAAAGAAAAAAGAAAGCTGTATCTATACCAATTGAACTTCCATACACTTGGTTAGGTATTATAAATAAAGATAAAATATCGGAACCTTCTGGGGTGACCTATCATCCCACTCGGAAGACTTTATTCGTTGTTGACGATGAAGGACATATCCATGAAATCCGTCCGGATGGATTTACTATCCGAAAGAAGTCTCTTCAAGGACGGGACCTTGAAGGGATTACAATTAACCCCAAGACAGGATTGCTTTATGTTGCAGTTGAGGATGACGAAGCAATCTTAGAGATAAACCCTCAGACTCTGACAATTATTAGAGAATTTACAATTAATCGTTTGTTTGAAGGAAAAACTCTTCTGAAGAAGGGTGGTATGGGGATGGAGGCAATTGCTTTTGTTCCAGATCCATCTCACTCTGAGGATGGAACTTTTTGGATTGGAAATCAATCCGTTAGTTTGAAACCAAATCGCGAACTATCTGTTGTATGTGAAGTCGTCGTTCCGATTAAGTCATCCGATACATCAGAGGCGGAAGGAACAATCATTCGATTCCATCAAATGGATTTTATTGATATCTCTGGTCTTACCTACGATTCAAAAGCTGATTCACTAATACTTATTAGCGATACAACAAACCTCTTAGTTGTACTCAAGAGGGATGGCACACCACTACACCGGTATCTATTACCAGGTGATGATCAAGAAGGCGTAACTTTAGATGGTCTTGGCTATATGTATATCGCACAGGAAAGTGGTCAAATAGTAAAATTGGCAGATAACCGATTACGATAACACGTCTTCTCGAATTAATTTATCCTCTGAATCCTCCATCCGCAATACGACTATCCCAGGAATAAGATCTATAATAAGGTGAAGAGAGGAATATTGCTCCGCAGTATATCCATAATCTGTCCGCCATAACACCTGAACATTCCCCTCATCATATAGGATTCCGGACGCAAGTTTATTGCCATCCACATCTTCTAATTGAAAACTCCTGCGACGTTTTACATCCATTAGTTTTCACTACATCCTGTTTTGTATCTATCATAGTTCCACAAAATCGGCTTGAACGTGATGAGGAATTATACCTGCCTCATAACCTCGAGTGAGTAGTAGTTGCACCGCAGTTCTTCCGTCATCTCCATAATCTAATGTATAATCATTCACATACATTCCTACGAACTTATCAGCGAGTTCAGTTTCCATATCCCTTGCATAGGTCATAGCATATTCGAGACCGCTTTCACGATGGTCAAGTGAATATTGAATGCTCTGTTTTAACAAGGTTGTGATAGAGTGTATTTTCTCATCACCGAGATTCCGCCGAATTACATTTGCACCGAGTGGAAGTGGCAATCCTGTATCTTCATACCACCATTCACCGAGATCCACTATTTTATAGAACCCTTCACGTATATAGGTTAATTGTCCTTCGTGAATAATCAATCCCGCATCCACTTTACCTTGCTGGACAACATCTAATATCTCATCAAAACGATATGGTTCTGTTTCTACATCTGCTTGGTAAAGTTTCATTGTCAGATAAGCAGTCGTCATATCACCGGGTATAGCAACACGTTTCCCCGCAAGAGATTTGAATGGTTCTTTAGATACAATTAGAGGACCATACTGATCCCCAATACTTGCCCCACAAGGCATAAGGGCGTAATCCTTTGCCACATAAGCATAAGCGTGAACAGAAATTGCTGTCACCTCAAGTTCTGCTGCAAGTGCGCGTCGATTTAATGTTTCAATATCTTCAATAACATGGACGATTTCAAACGGACCTGTTGATATATGTCCTTTTGCAAGAGCGTAGAACATGAAGGCATCATCTGAATCTGGACTATGTCCAATTCGGATTTTTTCAGTTTCTGGTACCATCCTTTTCCTTTCTAAAATTGTTATTTCTGTATGTTTATGGTATTATGACTAATATGACAACTCAAGAGTATCTCTACCTTGTAGCAATTCCGTCGCAACTCACCGAACTTGCATCAGCAGAATCTGTGGCATTAACAGGAAAAGCACCAAATGAGTATGGTATTACAGTTTCAGACACTTGTGTCAATGTATGTAGAGGTGCTTATCTCAAAAGTTGTATACAAGTCCTCTTTTCTGCGTCAAGTGTTGAGGAACTTTGTACGTATATCAAAGCAGCAGATTTATATGAAGACGGTTTTCGCGTATCAGTGATTAAAAAACCTAAGAGTTTGAAGATAAACTCAATGACTTTAGCCAGTCAGATAGGTCGTTTGATAGATGGGAAACCTAATTTATCCTGTCCGAGAGTCATATTTCCAACCGTGATTACCTCTGAAAAGATATGGTTTGGACGTTTGCTTTCTGAATCTGATGGCATGTGGTTAACGCATGACCACCGTCCTCACACAACTTCCAGTTCGCTACCTGCTAGACTGGCACGCGTGCTCGTTAACCTTGTAGCTGTTCCTGGTCAACATATTTTAGACCCTTGTTGTGGAACAGGGACAATTGTAATGTCTGCTGCACATAGTGGACTTCAAGCATCAGGTTCGGATAATAACCCTCGCATGATTGGAGCAACAACCAAAAACCTATACCACTTCGGTCTTACGGCAAATATAAAATTAGAAGATGCCAGAACAGTTACTGGACAATTTGATGCAGTTGCTACAGATTTACCTTACGGTATAAGTCTTGTGAAAGATACGGAAGCTGCTGCAGAAATCCTTGCTAATCTTCAAGCCCGCGCACCAAAAGCGGCTTTTATTGATATTCGCGACCTAAGCAAACAGCTTAATGACTTAGGATATACTGTAGAGACTGTTATTCCAGTTCCAAAACAACGGATTGTACGTCGCATTTTTATTGCCTCAACAAGTTATCAATAGTCGTCAATATTCTCGAAAAAATCTGTCTCAGGCAAATATTCTCCTTCATCAATTTCATCTTCTTCATAGTCTTCATAATCGGATATATTCATGAGTGAATCAAGTTCACTCAGATTATCAATGTATATTTTGCATATCCAACCATCGTTTTCTGGTACATTATTTATCAGGTCAATATCTTCTTCAAGAGCTGCATTTACTTCGTATATTTCACCAGCGACAGGTGCGTATAGATAGAAGTTTCCTCCGGTTTCAGTTTCAATTCTTCCTATAATTTCGCCTTGTTCACATTCTTGTTCAGGTGAAACATCAATAAAAAATAATTTCCCCATATATAAGCTGGGCACGCTCTGTAATACCAATAGTTCCATCTGTACCCACGACTTCAATCCATTCATGTGTAGTTGTATATTTCACTGTGCTCAACGTGCATTCCTCCGAGATTTAATACCTTGGTGTAATTCCAATGCTTTGGAGCTGTTCCTGAATACTTTCCAACTGTCTTTCCTTAATCTGTATATGTATGTTTGGGTTTGGTTCGTAATTTATTGCTTTGACCTGTCCTCCCATACGTTTACACAATGTTACAACTGTTCCTATTTGAGTGTAAGGAACATCTACATGTACTTCTTTATATCTAATACGAGTTTCTAAAGTTGCATTCTCAAGGCATGCACGAGCGCATGCCCCATAAGCCCGAATCAATCCTCCAATTCCAAGATTTATCCCTCCATAATATCGAGCAACAACGATTATTATATTTGACAATTCGTTTGCATGTATCGCAGCGAGTATAGGTGGACCAGCTGAGTGAGTTGGTTCACCTGCATCTGATACGTATTCCAGTTTTTCATCTTCATTGTCAATACTATAAGCATAGCAATAATGTGTAGCTTGTGGAATACGATTCTTAACATCAGCAACGAATCCTTTCACTTTATCCCGATTGTCTAATGTCCTCGCTTCTGCTAAGAATCGTGATTTTTTCACTACATGTTTTGCCGAAGCAATTCCTTTAATTGTCTTATATCTATCTGACATATTACACAATTTGCTAATTTTAGACAATGTCCTTATTTACAATAATAACCCTGTATTTATTTACGGGTGGTTGATACTACTAAAATGGACGACAACGCGATATATGATAATTAAAATTAACACTCTGAATTATTGCAATGTCTTGAAATATTTAAAATGCCTGTTCTATTGAGAAAGTATAAACTGCTGCGCCTTGAACAACATGGAAACGTTCATCATCAGATTTTGTAGGTTTATATTCTGGGGTATACGCGCCATTTAATGTGATGCTCCCTGCTCTAAAACCAACCCCAAAGGAAAAACCTTCTGCTTTCCATGTACGTTCATCCATTTCAAAAGTTGCATCATCTAAAAGATATACCGATGCATATCGTTTTTCCGTGTCTCTTAAGTATCCAATTCTAACACCTATACGAGTATGATACCATACCTCTGCACCAAGGTTAGCTCGAATACCATCGGTAAATGGGGGAATGTAAATCCAACCCCATCCGTAACGCTATTTTGAAATATCGTATTGATAGGTTATACCTGCAATAACATCACGACGAATCTTATCTGGTACATTTGGATCTATAAATGATAGACCATTACTTAAATTACGTACGACGATACCTATCTGAAATGCCTTCCCAAATTGTTGAATCATACCTATATTATATGCATAACCTCGTCCAAGATGTCGGTTCCCAGAGGTATCCGTAACTTTTGAACGTATCCATTTAGCATCTAATCCGACAGTTGTGCCTTTTAAAACAGTTTAAACCGTACCGAATCCGATAGCAAGGTTATTTTCTGGGAAACTGTTAATTGCTTTTCCTTGATGGTTCACACGACGAAACGACCCTTCGTGTGCTAAGGAGAAAGCAAATCCCAAAGTTCCAAGTTTACCCAATGGAAATGCCCAATTCAATGTTTCAATACCAGAGGCATTCTGTTCATATCGGGCTATAAATCCTCATACCTCTTTGTTTCATTCGTCTTGGAAAGTAGGACAACTGTATGTTGGGAAACGGGTCATATTAATGGACAAACCCTATCTCCCGTTATTGAGTTAATGCCGGCGGGATTGTTGCAGATTGCATTTGCCCCATCGGCAACACCAACGAACTCCCACCCATACCACGGTATACAGCCCCTTGTAGCTGATTCAAGAAATCTATCTGCATCTGAGGTGGTGTCTTCTGCATAGCATTCCAATTTAGGAACATTGGACAGAAAAGAGCACACAAAGTACTAATAAAAAACTGGGTTTGAATTATCTTGATTGACATAAAACTGTTATGTAGGTATTCCAGTATGCTTTTCATTGTGTATCAATCTCCACGGGATATTATGTTAACCTATGTTGCCATTAATATTCAAACTGAACGTATGAAATATTCAGTGCAAGTTTCATCAGTTTTTCAATTAATACCAATTATTTCAATAATTTCCTATAAGAATAGTATACTGGTGTTAGATGAATTTATATGCAATTTTCATCACAATTTTTAATTAACCAGAACAAAGTGTTACTTGTGCCACGGCGTAATCTATAGCATGGGATAGACTTACAAAGGTAGTCACTATACCGAGTTCTGCTGCATATTGTCTTACCTTGCCGTGTAATACGAGCATAGGTTTACCCTCATCATTGGAACGAATTTCTACATCCTGCCAATACATTCCATCTATTAGTCCTGTTCCCAATGCTTTTAGGGTTGCCTCTTTTGCAGCAAAAGCGAGCAGCGAGGTCGTGCATACCGTGTATGTGTTTTTCCACAATATTCGAGTTCTTGGGTGGTATAGACGCGGTTCTCAAATTTACTTCCCCATCGGACAGACATGTTTTTAATCCGTTCTACCTCTATAATATCAATACCGATCCCTTGAATTGTTTGTTGGAGCATCAATTTATGAGTTGATTTATTGGTATAGGATGTCTATGATCCGTACTGCGCGGGCAGTGGCTTTTACATCATGGACGCGCACGATATTTACACCTTGGGTAATGCCCAACATACCGTTGCCAGAGAGCCTTCAAGTCTTAGTGTAACAGGAAGATCTAACAGATTACCGATAAAGGATTTACGCGATGTACCGATTAATATCGGTTTGTTAGACGTTTGAAGTCGTTGAGGTGCTTTAAAAATTAGTATATTCTGTTCAGTCGTTTTTCCAATCCGATACCAGGATCTACAATAATTCGATCCGGATGAATACCTTTATGTGTTGCCTTTGTAATCAATTCTCCAATGCTTCATATATTTCTTTTATAACATCCTGATAGTGTGGTGCCTTTTTGCATCGTACGGGGTGTTCCCTTCATATGCATTAGAATTACTCCTGCTTCCATATCCGCTGCGACCTGTGCCATTGCGTTATCGCCGTTAAGTGCGGTTATATCATTGATAATATGAGCACCAGGCTTCAAGCGCATATTGTGCGACAGATGCTTTAGTTGTGTCAATAGAAATTGGAACGTCCAGTTTTTCAGAAACAAGTGCGTGTATAACAGGTAACACGCGATCCAATTCTACGTCTTCAGGAACTGGTTCTGCTCCGGGTCTTGATGACTCCCCACCGATATCAATAATCGTAGCCCCATCGGCAACCATGTTTTTGCATGTACTATCGCCGTGTTGACATCTTGGTATGCACCACCATCGGAAAATGGAATCCTGTTGGGTGTTCTGTCAAAAGGGTTGTTTGTCAGGCGGGGATTTGTATGCCTCGGCATATCATGTAAGGGGTTTTGCTGGCAACTGTGGTCGAGGACCGAGGATCTCTTCTATTTCTTCAGTAATCAGGGTTTCTTGTTCTAATAAAGCGTCAGCCAGATGTTTCAAGCCATCAAGGTTCGTCTCTATTATCTCTCTCGCCTTTTCGTAACATTCCATGACAATATCATAAACTGCTTTATCAATCGCGATAGCTGTTTGTTCACTATAATCTTGATGGACAGCTAATTCTTTGCCGAGGAATACCTGCTCGTCTCTTCGACCGTAGGTCAATGGTCCTAAAGTACTCATTCCCATTGTGTGACCATTCTACGGGCGAGATGTGTCGCTTGTTCAAAAATCATTTTGTGCCCCGGTTGTTTGCTCTCCAAAGATAATCTCTTCGGCAACCCGACCACCTAATGCAAAAATAATATGTGCAAGGAGACCTTTCTTGTTAAGGTTATGCCGTTCTTCAAGCGGAAGTTTAGCAGTTACACCGAGGGCTCTACCACGTGGGACGATTGTACACTTGTAATTGGGATCACTTTCTGGCACAAAATGCAGCATGAGAGCGTGACCTGCTTCATGGTATGCAGTAATGCGTCGCTCTTCATCACTAATGACTAAACTTCGCCGTTCTGGTCCCATGAGTACACGGTCTTTGGCTTCATCAAAGCAGCTCATG
>CBDBFU010000026.1:0-171983 GCA_965205025.1 Candidatus Poribacteria bacterium | reverse complement strand
GGAGGCAAATCTTCGTTTAGTGGCGAGTATTGCTAAACAACATCATTTCAACAAGACCTCTTTATCTTTCCTTGATCTGATGCAGGAAGGTAGCATTGGTCTCATGAAGGCTGTTGAGAAATTCGATCATTCTCTCAAATTTCGGTTTAGTACTTATGCAACTTGGTGGGTAATGCAGTCTATAAAAAGAGCATTAGACCAACAAGGACAGATCATTCGCGTACCATGTTATATTGGGGAAACAAGAAGATTAATTAAACAGGTCCAGTCGAACCTAACGGTGACACTTGGTCGTGAACCAACTCTAAAAGAGATCGCAGGGGAAGTGGATCTTACTGAGAAAAAAGTTGATGAAATACTACAAGCAACCAAAGATCCTATTTCGTTAGATGCACCTATAAATGAAGCATCTCCGGAAGTGCCGATTCGCGATATGATTCCTGATAATGCACAAATTTCACCGGAAACTGAGTTGGTTAACTTCTCAAAAATTGAAGCTATTGAAGAAGTGCTAAACAAGACTCTAAATCCACGTGAAACACATGTGATTGTTCTACGATATGGATTAATTGATGGTACTGAATATACCTTGGCTGATATTGGAAAGAAACTTGAGATTAGTCGTGAACGTGTGCGACAAATTGAAGTTGAAGCATTGAATAAACTCAGACGGCATGAGCCAAAAGAATTATTGATGGAACTGTTCCGAAAATAAGCAATTTATCATCCTCCAAGGTGAGTTCGGTTTCTTACTACGGTGACTTCTTCATGCGGATTCACCGATTTTTCCACATCCTCGGTAGGAGCGGTTTCTAACCGCTCCTAATATCAAGCACACATTCTACATTGATTCACCACACTAATTTCAATATTTGCTTATACTGACCTCACATTAATCACTACAAGAAGGATTCACTAAAGGTACACATATTGAAAATCGCATACTTTGATTGTTTCTCTGGTATTAGTGGTGACATGGTACTCGGGGCTCTTGTTGATGCAGGAGCAGATGTTAATGAACTGTCTTTACAATTAGAAAAACTCAACGTAGAAGCAGAATTCAATTTACATTTTCAGAAAGCAAAGAAGCACAATATTTCCGGTACGCAAGCTTGTGTAGAAACAGCAGAAGAGAACACAACTGGACATCATCACCACCATCACAATCATTCCCATGGTCCTTCCCGCCATATTTCAGATATATTTGAACTCCTTGATAGAAGTGGATTAAATGACGAAATTCTGGAGACTTCAAAACTGATTTTTGATAGACTCGCTGAAGCTGAAGCGAAAGTTCACAATACTGACAAAAACAAAGTTCATTTGCACGAAGTAAGCGGTATCGACTCCATCGTAGATATAGTTGGCGCGGTAATAGGATTATCCCTCCTGGGTATAAAAGAGGTATTCGCATCCCCTCTTTCTTTAGGACGCGGTTTTGTACGTTGTGCACACGGTCTTATGCCTGTTCCAGTTCCTGGAACAATGGAACTGCTAAACGGTATCCCAATTAGACAAACAGATATACCAAAAGAATTAGTCACACCAACTGGTGCTGCCATCATAACAACAATTTCCAAAGATTTCGGTCCTATTCCTGATATGACTCTTGAAACTATCGGCTATGGTGCGGGAACACGAGATCTTGAAGAACAACCAAATCTGCTAAGAGTCTGTATTGGGGAAAAAACTACACAAAAGGATAATAAACAGGTCAATCTAAATACCAAGCAGACATCATCAAATACTGAAGAAAATACCACATCTGGTGATAGTAGCAGTATAGATATCATTGAGACTAACCTTGATGATATGTCCCCTGAAATATCTGGATACGTCATGGAAAAACTCTTTGAGCAGGGGGCATTGGATGTGTTCTTTATTCCTATTCAAATGAAAAAAGGAAGACCCAGTACACAAATAAGTGTACTCTGTCCATCGGATATTCGAGGTCAACTTATACAACTCCTGTTGACTGAAACTACTACCTTCGGTGTCAGATTCTATGCTGCGGATCGTGTCATCCTTGACAGAGACATTATTGAAATAAAAACCAAATGGGGAATTGTTCGAGCAAAGCAAGGATATTTGAATGGAAACCTAATTAAAACTGTCCCAGAATATGAAGACTGTAAGACTATTGCAGAAAAAAATGGTATACCATTCCAATCGGTATACCAAGATGCAATCAGAGAATTATAATTGTTTACACCGAACTCATGCTAATTAAATACCCACATACCACAACTTTATTCCTGACACCTATCACATGTACCACACTGGTAATCCACTGGTACATCTTCCCCGAAGTATTCCCGAATAACCTTCATCCGACAATCCATTGATGCTGCATAATACACCATCCTATCTATCCTACGTTTTCTGGTTTCAACATAATCTCCAAATCCCATCTGCTCTTCAGATAGTGATTCAAACAGATCGCTATCTAATAGAAGCTGAATTAACATGAGATCGTCTTGACCCCAATACTGAAGATGTCCTTCACTTTGAATTTCAGTAAGTTGCTCCATCACAATTCGGGGATTCAGATTGATACTCTGACTAAACGTCAACAGATCTGTGGCTTGTTGCTTTTGAAGTTGTAAGAACAATTCAGGATTTGCTGTCTGATTAGCATTCGCATCATGTCTTAGTCTTACCGAAAAACGAGAAGGGACATTAAACCATCTTTTCAAAAAACCCAACTTTTCTAAGTAGGACAGACAAACTCGGACTTTCGCTTCCTTAATGCCAGTTTTCCATTCCAATTCATCCATCGCCATCATCCGATAACCGTCAACACCTTTATACTGTTCAAGTTCCTTAAGCAGCTTTAATAGAGCAGGTTTATCGGGTGAACTCTCCCGAATAAAATACTCGTGTAGTTTACGATCATCATGATAATAGAACAGTAGGCAATCCGAATCCTCACCATCCCTTCCTGCTCTACCAAATTCTTGACAATACTCCTCAAGTGTTCCCGTCATCGTCCAATGAATAATAAACCGTATATTCGCCTTATCAATCCCCATTCCGAATGCATTTGTAGCAACAACAACATCCAACCCATCCTCACTATCATCAAAGAATGCATCCTGTATATAACTACGTTCATCAGGTTCGCGACCCGCATGATAATAGTCAGCACGGATTTTGTATTCTTTTAGTTGTGCCGCGATCTCTTCGGTTTCAACGCGTCTTCCTGCATAGATTATACCTTTACCAGAGAGTGATCCAATACACTTTTCTAACAAAGTATATTTTTCATCTTTCTTTCGGCTTTCATGTACTGCAAGTCGTAGGTTGGTTCTCTCAATTCCCTCTATCAGTACTTTCGGTTCAGAAATATCTAAGACACTTAATATGTCCTCTCTAATATCAGGTGGGGCAGTTGCTGTAAAGAGTGCGATAGTTTTTGGATAGAGTGCATTGATAGCATCACAAATTGACAAATATGCAGGACGAAAATCTCTACCCCACTGCGAAATACAATGTGCTTCATCAATTACAAATAGGGAAATTAGGACAGTATTCAGCAGATCTAAAAAACGCCTACTTCTAAGCTTTTCTGGAGATACATAGAGTAGTTTAATCTTACCTTGTCTTAGGCGAGTAATTTCATGACGATATTCATCCCAAGTTTGAGAACTGTTTAATAGAGATACAGACGTAATACCACGGGATTTTAGCGCATCCACTTGGTCTTTCATGAGAGAGATTAACGGTGAAACAACCACTGTTAATCCCGGCAGCATTAAGGCAGGAAGCTGATAACATAACGATTTACCATGACCGGTAGGAAAAACCGCAAATACATTCTCACCTGCTAAGATAGCATCAATTATTTCACGTTGACCTTTACGAAATTCGGTATATGAGAAGTATGTACTAAGGTTGGAGATAAGTTCATCATCAAAGTGTTGTTCAACGTCTGTTATAGAGTTATCTTTATCGTTCTGAGATGTATTCAGGATCTCATCTACCTCTTTGAGTAGATCTTGTAAATTACCCATAAATGAACAACCTAATGGTGGGAATCAGAATCTATGAGAAAAATCTAAAACGAAATATATGAATTACTGCAGCAATACCATCTTTCCAACTGACTGTCTTACCTTCATCATAATCTCTACCACGATAACTAATCGGAACATCAATAATTTTACATTTTCGTTTAGCGAGTTTAGCAGTAATTTCAGGTTCAAAACCAAATCTGTCTGAACTAAGTGATATGTCTTTAAGAATGTCTGTTTTAATGACCTTATAACAGGTCTCCATATCTGTTAAATTTGTACCATTTACAACATTAGCAAGGAAAGTCAGGAAACGGTTCGCAAGATAACTCCGTAACAACCCCTCTTGTCGTCCCTCCATAAAACGGGAAACCGTATACAACATCTGCTTTGTCTTCTAAGATCGGTTGAAGGAGTTTAGGATAATCGTTTGGATCATATTCCAAATCAGCATCTTGAACAAGCGTAATGTCACCCGAAATATGTTCAAACCCTGTACGTACAGTTGCACCTTTACCACGGTTTATTTCATGATAGAAAATCTTTGCTTTATTTTCTGTTGATTCTTCAAGTTTCTTTAATATGTCACGTGTGCCATCAGTAGAACAATCGTCTACCAGAATCAACTCTTTTTCCATGCCGATTTCCACAGCTTCAATTTGACGAAGAATCTCTTCTAAATGTTCAGCCTCATTGTAAATCGGAATCACAATGGATAGTTTAGATGCCATCCACATTTCTCCAGTTAATCATCAATTATGATCTAAACCTTGTTAACAAAGGTCTAAGATACACATATACCTAATAAGAATAACCTAACAAGGATTATTATGCAAGTATTTTCCTGTATCTACCATACCCATGGTAGACGGCAATTTAAGTATTAAGTTCTTAATAGGAGGGGATTCCGATCCTCGATCTTTTCTCTTCTGTAGGAGGGAACTCCGATTCCCGACTCTTCTCTTCCCCTTCTGTATTCAGACTACCCAACAATAATTAACCAGATACCACACAATCATTAATTTAGATCAACCAGCTCCTCCGTGTAATCCGTGTAATCCGCGATTCAGAATAGAAAACCATCCGCACCCAAAACCCCTCTCCTCCGCGTAATCCACGATTCTGACATCCTTTCCATACTTCCTTGAATTAACACATAGAAAAATACAACTAAAAATATAATAACCCAAAATTAATGAAAAAATATTGAAGAAAACCAAACTATAACACAACTAAAGATATAATATTGTAGAGATATCCATAACAAATTACAAATATTAGTAAATATAATAATAAAATAAATCACAATATACAATTTTTATCTTGATACATGCATTTTATTATGTTACTATATGTATAACATTAAAATTATATCTGAATGTAGTTATGAAACTTTTACAACTGTTGTAAAACTTTTACAACAGTTGTAAAAAGAAAATCATAATCGTATATCCATATAAACCTATACCAGAACAGGGTTTAGAACACTTCAAACAAATACGGAGTAAAGAAATACTTAAAAAATAAAAAAAATACATTTTTTAAGTATTTCCAAGAAAACCCTTTCTGGGACTAACTTTAGAGCAGTTTTAAAACATTGCTCTTTAAAAATTGTGTTGTAAAAATATAACTACCTATAAAGGAGAACTACAATGTCAACCAATGAACATACAACCGAACTAAAGGCGATGGTCTTTGAACATAAAAAATCAATCAGACAAAGAAAAAATAACCGATGGCTTCAGTGGTTAGAAACACCAGAAAATGACACAAAAATGAAAATTTTAGAATTTCAAGAAAAATGTCATAAACCCACTATATTACAGGGATTAGAGCGATTTTACAAAGTTACACCATGTAACGAAAAGTGTAACTTTTTCATTTTGCCACAGTGTGTCTCATTATTAGGAATCGTTCTTATCGGTATAATTCCTTTAAATAGAAACGTCATCTCACTGTTGGTTAAAAATTTGGCAAATGTCAAGATCAAACTATCCTCAAAATCTATGATTTATTGGATATATTCTAATATCATCAGGACTTACGCATTTCATCTTAAAGTCCCCCTGATAAGGGGGATTTAGGGGGTTAAAATGCTGAAATGACGACTTTTTAAGTCAAATTTCACCTTTTTCTGCTTATATTGCGTAAGTCCTGATCATGTCAAAATGGGTGATTAAGATATTTCACATTCAAACGATTCTAAATCAATGGATTTAAAGAAAGTAAAGACACAAAATTCATCATTTTGGAAAATTCTGATTACCTTAAAAAAGTGGATCTAAACCCAGTGTAGTACTGACGGAAGAGAGGTTTTTCCAATGTCACACAATGTGACAAAAAGTGTAACATTTTAAGCAATATGATAATAAATATATTACTTATGTGAATGGGTGGAAATGAGTAAATTTACTGAATAATTTCCCTTGATTCAATATATAGTACTTGGCAAGGTACAAATAACCCTCAATATAATGAGTCATAATATTCCAAAAACTCATCGTACCAATTCTGGAAATGGATTGACAAATTGGAAGCAAAATGATAGCATAAACCTTCAATCACTTATAGTTCTAATATCAATCTCATTCTAAGGTAACCACTGATGAAAATAACAAAATTAGAGACGTTTCTTGTTCAACCACGTTGGCTATTTCTGAAAATTCATACAGATGAAGGATTAGTAGGACTTGGTGAACCAATATTAGAAGGTCGTGCCAAGACATGTGCACAAGCTGTTGATGAACTTGCTCCATATCTAATTGGAGAAGATCCAAGACGGGTTGTACACCACTGGCAAGCAATGTATAGACATGCATTCTACCGTGGAGGACCCTATCCTAACAAGTGCATTGAGCGGAGTAGAACAGGCACTCTGGGATCTTGCAGGAAAAGCTTTGGATGTACCGGTCTACCAACTCTTCGGTGGTCCCAACACGAGACCGTATAAGGTTATATAAAGGTGGCGGTGATCCTGATGGAATTAAAGAGTGGATCGATAAAGGGTTTACCGCTTTTAAAACTGGTGTTGCAGGTGGTAGAGCACCTCGTATTATTGAGAATAAAGCTTTTGTTGATAGAGCCGTTGACCATTTTGCTGCATTACGCGAAGCAGCAGGTACAGAGGTAGACCTTGCTATCGACTTTCACGGTGCAGTTAGTCCCCAAACAGCGAAACTCCTCATCAAGGCATTGGAACCGTACCAACCGATGTTTGTTGAAGAACCAATTCAGTGTCAGAATGTTGATGTTATGGCAGAAATTGCTCGTGGTACACACCTACCAATTGCAACAGGAGAGCGGATCTTTACCAAATGGGGTTTCCGTGAGATATTGGAAAAACAGGCTGCCTCCATTTTACAACCTGACCTATGTCATGCCGGTGGAATCAACGAAGTACGTATCATTGCAGGCATGGCAGAAGCCTATTATGGGGGTATCGCACCACATAATCCACTCGGTCCAATTTCTTTAGCAGCATGTATTCAGTTAGATGCCTCTATACCAAACTTTGTGATGCAGGAACATACAACACTTGGTGAAGGTTACCTAAAAAATCCATTCGTCTTTAAAGATGGATTTGTCGAACTGCCAACAGGTCCTGGACTCGGTATAGAACTTGATGAAGACGCAATCGCTGATAAGATTGATCATGACTGGTTGAATCCTATGACATACCATCCAGATGACGGTTCCGTTGTAGATTGGTAATCACCTTTTATAGAAATAGGCACAAACTAATGTGTCATAATCATATGGAAATCACATGAAATTTATAATGTTCACAAAACATCTGGAAGGTTTAGAAATTCCAGAGATTATCACCGCATTGCAATCCGTTGGAGTTGAAGGACCTGACCTATGTGTTCGTCCTGGATATCCTGTTAACCCAGAAAATGCCACAAAGGAACTTCCTGCAGCTGCTAAGCAATTTGCGGATGCAGGTTTGTCTGTGCCACTTGTCACTACGCCGGGTGATTTTTTAGATCCATCAAAAGAGGAAACCGAACGTGTATTTGCAGCAGCGGGAGAGGCAGGGGTTGAAAACATCAAATTAGGGTATTGGCATTGGCACGCTGATAATGGTGGTTACTGGAATCAGGTTGATTTCATTCGTGGTGAACTTGATGGGTTTGCCAAACTTTCAGAGAAATACGGACCCCGAACCTGTATTCATAACCACTCTGGCACTTCAATGGGACTTAATTCCTGTGCGGTCATGAACTTAGTTAAAGAATTTGATCCACAACATGTCGGTGTTTTCGCTGATACAGGACATCTATCCATAGTGGGTGAACCGATAAATATGGCTCTGGACATTGTGAAGTCCCACCTTGCTGTGATAGCATTTAAAGATCTTGCACGTTCCCCCGGCATGCGCGGTGGACAAGTCGTTCGTATGGGTAAAGGTTTTGTTGATTGGGAAACAACTCTTGCTACATTAAAAGGTATGGATTATACAGGTCCCTGTGAGTTTCCATAGTGAATATGGTGGTGAACCTATTGACAGTGTTATTGATCTGGCACGTGTAGATGTCCGTTTCATTAGAGCATTGATAAACAAATAAGGAGAGAGAATGGCACAGTTTGAATTAGGGTTAAACACAAGTACAATTAGACCGGCAAGTTTAATGGATAAGATTCGGATTGCAGGTGAAACAGGTTATACTGCAATTGAGTTGTGGAATAACGACTTATCAGAATATGAGGAACAAGGTGGTTCGCTGAGTGATGTGAAAAAAGCACTTGATGATAATGGACTTTCAGTGCCAACTGTCATTGCATTACACGGATGGCTTAATACCACAGGTGAAGAACATAAAAATGCAATAGAAGATGCAAAAATAAAAATGGAACAAGCAGCTGCTGTGGGTTCAACCTATATTATCTCAAGTCCACCACGTGAAGTCGCAGATTTACAATTAGGTGGTGAGAATTACCGCGAATTACTTGAACTCGGTCGTGAGTTCGGTGTTAAACCTGCCATGGAATTCCTCGGTTTTGTTGATGGTGTGAATCAGGTGAAACATGCCTTAGAAGTTATGGAAGTCGCTAATCATCCGGACAGTACTATCGTACTTGACCCCTTTCATATCTACCGTGGTGGTGGAGAAATTGAGGATATGGAAGGAATTCCAGGAAATAAAATTGCAGTCTTCCACTTCAACGATGCCCCTGCGAAACCTGCCCGTGCAGAACAGTCAGATGCGGATAGGGTGTACCCTGGAGACGGAATCCTTGATCTTACACGGATGATCTCTATATTAAAAGATGCTGATTATTCGGGTGTTATTTCCTTAGAACTCTTCAATCCAAGCTATTGGGAGGAAGACCCAGAGGAAGTTGCTCGAATCGGATTGGAAAAGATGAAAGCTATCATAGAGTCTGTATAGTTGTAAGTAATTGGTTTTAGTTGATAGTTTATTGACATAAATCAGGAACTCTATTCAAGCAATTAACCATTGCTAAACAGATGTAGGATCTGATATGGATGAGCTGTTCCGTTCTACACCATACCTTATCATCCTATTAGTATGTATTATAATCCTCATGATTAGTATTGCCAAACGCTCCTTGCGTTTGGCAATACTGTTTGTGATTATATTTGCTATCATATTTGTTATTGGGATTCTCAATGATACAAACCTGCTTGATTGGTTATATGGCATTTTCTCTGATTATTTTTAATCGAATACATTTATTAGAAAAATTGAATATCCTACCGAATTTACCTTACTTTTTCCTTATAGTCTGTCCTATGCTTATCTGTATTGTACTACTGAATAAAGATGTTGATATTCCCTGGGTATATGGTATAATAGTAAAATCATATTGACATCAGTCTAACCCACCAAAAAAATTAGAAGGAATTAGTGAATGAGTTATATTGACGGATTATTGTCGTCTTTAACACATCTAAAAGATGCCAAATCATTACGATCATCTTCATGGGATACTACAGGACGGAATAACGATGCATGGGATATCGCTCCTGGTGAAACACGCGTCATTGCAGACATAAAAGGTACAGGTTGCATCAACCACATCTGGATGACACAACCAAACGGTTACAGAAATGTACTAATACAGATGTTTTGGGATGATGAGGAACATCCAAGTGTAATATGTCCATTAGGAGACTTTTTTGGACTTGGAAACGAGATCGTCAACTCTTATGATTCTATTCCATTCTCTGCATCTACCCATAGCAATAATCAGTTTAATACCGGTTGTGCATTAAACTGCTATCTGCAAATGCCATTCAATCGTTCTGCTCGGATCGAACTTGTCAATGAAAGTGATACATCACACCGTCAATACTTCTATGTTGATTATGAACTTTACCCCAACCCACATAGTGAGGAAGTAGCTTATTTCCATGCACAATTTCATCGTGAAAATCCCTGTGATGGATGGGGACATGAAATACAAGTCAACACCGCTGAAGCAAATATCATAAATGCGGAACGTCTTGCCTGGGATACCAATTATTTGATTCTCTCTGCTGAAGGTAAGGGACATTACATTGGTTGTAACCTATCTGTCAGCAATTTTCAAGGGACATGGTGGGGTGAAGGTGATGATATGATATGGATTGATGGCTATAAATGGCCACCAGATTTACACGGAACTGGATCTGAGGATTACCTTAATCAGGCATGGGGAATGCAAAAGAATGCATTTGCACATAACGGTTCATCCATTCATGAAAACGATACCAACGGATACCAGACTTCGTATGTCTATCATTTAGAGAATCCAATCCGTTTTGAGAAAGAAATTCGAGTAACTATAGAGCACGGACACGGTAATCACCTGAGTAATGAGACTTCATCTGTTGCATATTGGTATCAAATGGAACCACATAAACCTTTCAGTATACTCCCAGTATTACAACGAAAACCTGTATTGAAGGATGAAGAGGGAAATTGGATTATCGATGAGGCAAACCAAACACCCACATCAGACGTAATTATCAATGATGAAATGAAGAATATGAAGAAACAGTGGCAAGATAGATAAGCCACCTATTTTCCTGCTGAGAAATGAACATAGGAGATATATAATGCTGACCTTTTTCCAACATTTTTTCATCGGAAAAATGGAAGAAGATACTCAAAACGACGAGGAGGTAGTTGATCAAGAACAACCGGAGTCTGAACATTCAGATGAGTCACCCGAACCTGACACTACAGAACTTGTTGAAGATACAACTACGGAAGAATCCTCTCATGATGATGAATCACAATCAGAAAATGACAATATTCATACAGAAGAAATCGATGATGATTCAACTGATGGGACAGACGAACATCATATTGAAGAAATACCAGAAAATATTGAAACAGAAGAGAATGACATAATTCTTGAAATAGAAGATACACCTGATACAGAAGATCCATCAGAATTACAAGAAATATCTGATAAAGATGAGACACCACAAATTGAGATCGAACCATTGGTAAATCTTTCTATGGAAGACCTTCCAGAAAATAAAGAAGAATCTGAAATAGAAGAATCACAAGAAACGGATGAATCAACAGAAGATATTTCTGAAACTGAAGAACATCTCGAATCAGACGAACAATCAGAACCACAAGATACAGGTGAGGAGGAAAATGTCGATCCTGTTGTAGAAGAAATACCACTAGATACTGTCCCGCACGTCCCATATTCCCTTGGTGAAAGCGAACTATTATACGATTTCGTTCAGATGTTTGAAGAAAGTAATTCTACAGGTGGAGAACATATCTCTGCAAATACAGCAGATACATCTGGTGGTGTAACAAAACCTTCCCTCTTTGAACACCCCTCTCCAAATGATACTTCACGAATTACGTATGAACTTACCTTACCGTCCGTATCTGAAAATGAATCCCTAATACTACATTTCAGCATTGGTCTTCGTGATGGTGTTGTGTTTGATAATCCAGAAAAACAACCAGGGGGTGTCAATTATTCTATTGAGATCTCAGGTGAACAACTTTTTGAATCACTATCAAATGAGTGTAGTTGGAATGAAAATACTATAGATATTACGCGTTTTGCAGATAATCAAGTTGAACTTACATTTCTCACCCGTTGTCATGTTGAAGGAAATAGCAGCTACGCATGGGCATTATGGGGACATCCAAAACTACTCAAACTTACTCAAAATAATGTTGCGGAACCTGAGGAAAAGACTGGAAAGCAGAAACCACAATCATTAGAGATTCAATGTGGACTTGCTATCGCAAACCTTCCTGAAGATCATACTGCTGTGTTTGAATTCAACCGAGACGATTTTACACCTGCACATGAAATTGCTGCTGATATCTACAATCAGTTTGAAACCGATTCCATTGAATTAACACTTTATGTTGCACAACCCAAATTAGAAATTGTGAGTATTGGTTCAACTGCAGCGGTAGTTACTACAGGTGAAGCATTTGAAGTTCAATGTACTATAAAAAATACTGGCTCAGGACCACTGGGGAAAAATAGTAAAACACGTCTCACCATTAATGACATAAAACTACGTCGTGGTCGAAATGCACACAACCTTAAACCCCTTGCAGTTGGTGATACTGTTACCTATGTATGGTATGCACGCGGTGTCTCTCGTCAAACTGATCAGAATTTCTCTGTCTCTCTCAAGTCTCGAACTCATCAGGTTGACGAACGGATAAAAGGAGTTATACAAATTCGTCCAGCACAACCGAAACTTGAGGCGCAGGTTGTTCCTGAACTCCATACCTACATAGAGAATAAGCATATAGTAATAGGAAATAAACATCTTAGAGTTATACTTGTCCATAATGATGATCAATCACGGTCAAAAAATGGGAAAGCAAAAATTAATAAATCATCACAAGCACCCTCCCAAGTTGGATATGAATATATCGCTATTTATGTGGCAAAAGGAAGCACATATCAGCAGATTGCCACTACAAAGATGATTGCTGAGGTAAGTTATCTCTCTAAAGGTAATAGCCAAGAATTCCGTTTTATTCCAAATGATGTTCAATTGGTTGGAAACAGTCTTGGAGAATCCATAATTCGTATCACGGGTGAACACACAGACACTGATGGTGTTAAATGGACGCTCCTGGTACAATTGATTCTCACTGAGGATGTAAAACGGATCAAAGCAAAATATAACTTATCTACTGATCAGGAAAGAGACCTTCTTTCTTTCAGATCTGCGGAAATCTATGCGGGTCATAAAAGCACTCGTGAAAAGAAGACAGCAGCCATTTTTCCCGGTCTGGAATTTCTTGAAGATGATGAACCATCTTCAAACATCCGTGACGCTGCTCCACCACTAAACAACCGATTGGTACCACACCCATATAAAATTACCATACCCGTTATGGCAGTTGAAATACAAAAATCAGTGGTTGGTGTCACATGGGACCCAATGCATTGTTGGGATGGAGAAGCACAATCACTTTCTGCTACATTTGCCTCCCCTAACTGGTATCATCAAGAAAGAAATCATCTCATGGGACTTTTCATTCCAACTATACCAGAGTGGGTAAAAGAGAATACATTAGTGGCAGAAAAACCTTATACGATCAAACCTGACCGTCCAATCAATATGGATTGTGAAATTATAGCTGATGGTAATGCATCTATCTTAGAAGCAATTTCACATTGGACCTCTGCCTACGGTTCACCTGAACCACTTGAACCTCCTCGGAATGATGAAGAAGAACTATTGTTATCCAGACACGGATTCATGTATTCTGTCTGGGATGAGGAGACACGGCAATCACGCCATTGTGTTGATTGGTCCGCTAATAACGAACCCGGATTTGCAACTCTGCTTTGGTATGACTATTTAATTACAAAATCTGATGAGGTATTGGAGCGAGTCAAAGAGATTGGAGAAAAGACCATCGCTGATGCTGGTCCCAGAGGATTGGCTGCACGCGGTTCATGCCATATTTTAAGTGGAGAATTCCCATTTTATTATGGACATATAGAGGATGCTTTGGAATACTATGACTCTGAAATATACCCTATAATTGAATCACAATCTGAAGATGGTAGTTGGGGTTTTCAACACACAACAGAACAGACTAAGAGTCTTGGAACCGAAGGGGATGTAGTTCTGGGAACTTGTGCATCAAATGCATTGAAACTCTTGAAACATGCTCGTATAACTGGCAACAAATCATCACTTGAGGCTGGAAAGAAAGCATTATCTTATATGGACCGTTTTGTAGTTCCACGTGGGGCACAAGCTTGGGAATGTCCGTTATATGAACCCGATATTCTGGCTGCTGCCCATGCAATCGGGGCTTATGTTGAAGCACATGAGGTATTGGGTAATAAATCTTATTTGAAACGGGCGGAATATTGGGCACAGGTTGGACTACTCTTTCTATATCATTGGAATCTACCTGATCGTCCCGGAATGCGTTATGCATCCATTCCTGTATTCGGAACTACTTTTTATACACATTCTTGGCTTGGTGTGCCTGTACAATGGAACGGTTTGGTATATGCTTATTTTCTCCAAAGGTTAAATCAACACTCCAAAGATGAAAAATGGCAGAAAGTTGCTGAGGGTATCACCATAAGTGCAATGTATCAACAGTGGGAAGACGGTGACTTGAAGGGAACCTATCCTGATGGGTTCTATGGATATTGCACTGAGGGTAAAGGTCCACATCTTAATCCTGAAGATATTATGGTTAATGTATACACACTTCGAGGACTTGACCCATGTGTGAAAACAGTGATTTCTGGATCAATTCATCTCAGTTCAGGGGCTACACCAACGTTAGCAAATACATCTCGAAATGGTGAATTTAAGTGGACATTAAACTACGCAGATAATGAAGTAAGTTATACATTGATTACAGGGCATGAACAAGCTCCATCAAACATTCGGGCACAAGTTGCGGAGAGTGATGATGATAGGGATGATTCGGCTTTTGAAATCCCTCAAGTTGATTCTCTTGAAGAGGTCTCATCAGGATGGTGTTATCTACCGGAAAGGGACGCAATCCTGATTAAACAGATACATATTACTGCTGAAATGCAGTTTCTACTCGTAAATGATTAACAAATTTCAATTTCGTTAGTGTTGATATTGAATGTATGTTGTATAATGCAATACCATTCGTTTACAAACAATAGTATTCACATAACAACTATCACCCGGACAAAGATTCCGGGTCAGGAGGAATCATGAAAGCGCGAAGTATCGTAGCAACAACAATCTGCTTGGTTATGATATCACTCTGTGTATTCGCTGTATTTACAACAACAGTTCGTGCACAGGACGAAGGTGCTGCTGAAGAAGTCTCAATGTTCGACTTAAGAGGCATAACACGTGATATTATATTAGTCGTCGTCTTTAGTATTGTCGGTTTAATAATCCTTATGGTCGGATACAAGGTTTTTGATATGGCAACGCCTTATGATCTCAATAAACAAATTGCGGAAGAGAACAACGTTGCTGCGGGTGTGGCTGTTGCAGGTGTCATTATCTCACTCGGTCTTATCGTTATGGCTGCTATGGGTTAATAATTCAACTACAAACACATACTTATATCTATAACTGTTTGTTGACATTTTATAGGTGGGGTTTCCAACTCCACCTATTTCTGATTATAGGAGATCCTCATGTCTGAAACACGCTATTTGTCAGAACAAGAAGTTAGTTCAGAACAGATACAGGAATGGGTCGAAAGCTTCAACCGTGATGGGTGTTTATTTCTACAGGATGTATTAACGCCTGACCATTGTGCAGAACTACGAGAGGATTTAGAATGGGCTCTCAAAAACAATCCAAACGGTTTAAATAGTGGAACAATGGAATCTACAATGCATCTTTCGCATCGTATGTTCGAACATAGTAAAGCGAACCTAAGGTTGTTTGATATTGAACCAATTGTATCGTTTGCGGAAGCACTGATTCCTGGTGAATGTCATATTATTCACAACAATTCCTTCCAAACACGTCCGGGTGGTGGCATTACTTCTTGGCACCAAGACGATTCACCACACTATATTGTCACTGATGGCGAACCCCCAACGAATGTACGCCTTCCTGTCATCCTATTCACTGCGAATTACTACCTGACAGATGTTACAGAGGTCGAACATGGTGGGACAGAAGTTATACCCGGTTCTCATCTTTTTGGGGCATCACCCCCTAACCCAATAGATGGAACAAAGTGGGAAGACAACATTCAATATAATCTCGGTAAGGCGGGAAGTGTAATAATGTTCAACAATCAGGTATGGCACCGGGGTGGTCCGAATCAAAGTCAATGCACCCGATACATTACACAGATTACCTATGCACGTCGTCTGGTAGGGCATAAATACAAACCGTTTATGAATTACGTAATGCCGGAATCAGTCTATAAGGATGCTAACCCAAGACTGCGTAGATTGTTAGGATTCCTCAATAGTGGTGCATACGGTTAGGGAAAAATTTTGTTATCAGTGATGAAAGAATCTTGTAAATGAGGAGAACAACGCATGAAAACGAGGTTATGCTTTATATTTACACTATTCATTTTTGTAATGTTTGCGTTTGTACCAAACAGTTTTGCACAAAACATATCACCACAATATGTCATACGGGTAATCTATTTTATACCGAATGACCTTCAACCGAGACCTGACATAGACAATATATTGGATACAGAAATAAAAGAAGCACAACAATTCTATGCTGACCAGATGGAAGCACACGGCTTTGAAAGGAAGACATTTAGATTTGAAGCTGACGCAAATGGTAATGTTTTGGTGCATCATCTTAGGGGTGAATTTAATGATCTATATTACCAGAATAGGTCAACTGGTTCATCTATAGTGTGGACTGAAGTTGACGAGCATTTTGATAGATCAGATAATATATATGTTTTGGTATTAGAAAGCAAGGATCATTACCTTGACGGTACTAATCACAATAGTGGTGGAAATATTATATTAGGTCGGGGAGGTGGAGATAGCCGACGTGGAACGGTGTTGTTACCTGCCATTGATCTTCATGCCACTATACACGAATTAGGACATGCATTTGGATTACAACATGATAGTCGTGTGTCTGCCAAACGGATTTATACAGAACTATCACCAGCAAGAGATTGGATGATTTCATCGTTTTGTGTTGCTGAATGGTTAGATGTGCATAGATATTTTAACACGACACAAAAACCTTTCAATCAGAACACAAGTGTGCAAATGCTTACACCAGTTCTTGATTCACCGCCACATGCGATACGACTACAATTTGAGGTATCTGACCCTGATGGACTTTACCAAGCACATTTATTTAAACCATTTGGTGATGCAACCATAATTGGTTGTAAACGGTTAGATGATAAAACAACTACCATTGTAGAATTTGTAACAACTGACTTGATAGGTGGTAATTCCGTAACAATAATAGTCATAGATAAAAACGGGAACTTTATATGGAACACATTTCCCATCGATCTAACAAATATATTAGCACAAGCCGAAGGTATTACTATACCTGATCCGAATTTGGCATCAGCATTACGAGAAGCGATTGGATTATCCCAGGGTACTGACATCACCCAAATAGATATGTTAACATTAACAGAATTTGTTGTCCCTGAACATCAAATAACTGATCTTACAGGTCTTGAACATGCAATACGTTTACGTAGATTAGTATTACTACCTAATCAAATCCATGATATTTCTCCAATTTCAAAGATGAAAGAGCTAACGCAATTAAGTATAAGAAATAATAATATCAGTAATATTCAACCAGTTTCAGAATTAGCATATTTAGAAGATCTTATTATTAGCGAGAATAATATTGTCGATATAACTCCGATTACATCATTGCGTGAGTTAACATATTTGGTCATTGTGGATAATCCTATTAGTGATATAACACCCATTTCATCTTTGACAAACTTACAAAACTTAGAACTTGAGAACGTTCGGGTTAGTGATATAAGTCCGGTCAGATGGGAAGAGTTAGTAAATCTTGAAAGCATACGAATTTACAAAAGTCCACTCAGTGATATATCACCTTTATCATCTTTGACAAATATTAAAAGCATAAGTATGCAAGAAAATAATATTGTCAATATTCCACTGTTCTCAGAATTAGAAGAATTACAAAGTTTATCAATTGTTCAGAATCAAATTACCGACATAGCCCCAATTGCAACACTAAAGAATCTTACTCGTTTGGATCTCAGGCTAAATCAAATTAGTAACATAAGACCAATTTCCCAAATGACAAACTTAACATCACTTGATCTATCTAAAAACCAAATTATAGATATAAAACCTGTCGCAAAACTGAATAACTTAAAAAGTTTAGGACTTGGTGAAAATCACATTAGCGATATAAGTGCACTTTCAGAGCTAACAAATTTACAATGGTTAAGTCTTGCTGAGAATCAAATTGTGGATGTGAACCCACTTTCAGGGTTAAATAAATTAGAAATGTTAGCACTTGCGAATAATAAAATTAGCGACCTTAGTCCATTGATAGGACTCATTAACCTTAGATTTATGAGTCTTGTAAATAACCCAATTAAGACCCGTAAGCCTTTACTTACACTATTGAGAAGAAATCCTGATGCTAAGATATATCTTACAAATAATTATAACAAGCCATTACCTGTAAATCTTTCGCGTTTCCGTGCGGAAAGGACTGATGAAGGTGTTGTCCTCAAATGGATAACTGAATCGGAGGTAGACAATGCCGGATTTTATATCTACCGTAGTGAAACAAAGGATGGCGAATTCACAGTTATCAACCCAACAATGATACAAGGTGCTGGCACTACAGGTAAACGCAACGAGTATACGTGGACTGATACCACTGCTAAACCAAATACTGTCTATTATTATCGGATAGAAGATGTGTCGCATGCAGGTGTTCGGGCACAGTTATCCACTGTTCGCTTGAGAGGACTTGTGTCTGCAGCTGGTAAACGGACTACGCGATGGGCAAATTTAAAAGGCAAGAGTGATTAGGTCTGAATATGAGTAACCGATTAAGCCTCTAACGGGACTAAAGAACCATACACGATGCTATCATGTAGCGTTAACGAAATAGTAAAAAAGTTCCGAAATTTTTGAAAACTAATAACCCTGAAAACAGACCTGTTTTTACATTTATTGGACTTATGTTATATTTTCTGATACTTAGGTAAGTGTGAGACAAGAGTATTAGACCAGACTATATGATCAATATTTCA
Organism: Candidatus Poribacteria bacterium; assembly: GCA_965205025.1. GTDB lineage: Bacteria > Poribacteria > WGA-4E > WGA-4E > WGA-3G > MSPOR6. The sequence continues at coordinate 152,770 of CBDBFU010000026.1, read as the reverse complement.
CAGAAAACCCTCAAGGAGGAGATATGAAACCGCAAATCATCAATCGAAACTTCCTCGAATCTATTTTAGTTATCCTCTTGATAGCCTTTGGTACACAAGGTACAATTTACGGTGCAGAGACAGTCAATATTCCTGATGTCAATTTAAGAGCGATGGTTGGGGACGCTCTGGACAAAGCAAGTGGTGAAACGATTACCAAGGCTGAAATGAAATCATTGACGCACCTTAAAGCAAATAAAGGTGTTAACAGCTTGGAAGGACTTCAGTTTGCCACGAACTTAACATATTTACATCTGTCCTCTCACTATTGGTCACCTGAACAACACCAATGGATCAACCTTAACGAAATATCGGATCTCTCACCCTTGGCAGATCTAACCAAGTTGACGTACATAAACATTCCTACCAATAGTAACATCACAGACCTCACGCCTTTATCAAGTTTAATCAATCTGATGGAATTGCGTCTATGGAACAACAATATTACCGACCTCTCGCCGCTATCAGGTCTAATTAATCTGAAAGTTTTGGATGTTGGCAGTAATGATAGATTATCTGACTTGTCGCCATTATCAAAATTAACCAATTTGAAGCGCTTGAGCGCGTACTACAACGACATTACTGATATTACCCCACTCTCAAAATTGACTAACATAGAATCCCTAGATATCTCTGCTAACTATATTACGGTCATTACTGTGCTTTCCGATTTGGCAAACCTAAAACACCTTGACGTTGGCTATAACAGGATCACGGATATCACACCACTGGCGGGGCTGACCAACCTGACTTTTTTAGGAGTCGGCACCAACGTTACAGACGTTTCAGCATTAGCAAGTCTAATTAATCTAACGACTTTGCGGCTTGGAAGTAATAACCTAACAGACATTTCAGCATTGTCGGGTCTAACTAACCTAACGACTTTGTGGCTTCATAGGAACAACCTTACAGACATTACACCACTCTCAGGTCTAACTAATTTAAAGACTTTGTGGCTACAAGAGAACAATATTGCAGATATTTCACCGCTGGTGGACAACCAAGGATTTTGTGACGAAGCCGCACTTGATGTTAGGCAAAATCCACTCAATACCCAATCTATCAATACACACATACCAACCCTTCAAGCAAGAGGCGTGGAAGTTGATTTTGACGATCTTGCCGACCCTGCAAACGAAATTCTCCTCACTGTTGATGATGTACCGAAAATCTACAACGACAATGTATTCGTTTTACCTGTTTCAGAAGACCTTACCACTGGCGGATTGCCACTGACAACTTATGCAGAAAAATTTTATACTTATTTTGAAGATAGTTTTGATTTTCTGATGATTATCTCAAATCTTGACTTTGGTGAAGATAGACACGGATATTTCGGGCAGTACTCTACTGTGAAGAACGATATACAAGGCATTGGCCTTGACTCTTATTTTAACAACCGATGGGGACAACCCGGCAAACTTCAGGGTGTAATTCACTTTACGTACTATTTCGCCATGAGTAACGGTCCTACGTTGCACGAGGTAATGCATCGGTGGGCAAACCACATTGTGCCTCAGTATGCTCCACATTGGCATTTTACTAGTGCTAATGGCCAACTTGGCGGTTTTGATGCTAAAAATCTGGTGAATCATGGCGATAATAAGTATACCGCTGGGGATTTTACGTTGGCTGGATACGCACATAACATTGAACCTTACAGTCCTATTGAATTGTATTTGGCAGGCTTTATCCCGCCAGAAAAAGTTCCGGATTTGCTGGTGGCAGAGGATGGTGCCCCATTTCTTGATGAAAACGGAAATAATGTTTTGATCAATGGAAACTTAGTATTTACCGCAAGCAGTATCAAGACATATACGATTGAAAATATCATTGCGGAGCATGGGAACCGTATTCCAGATCACTCACAGGCTCAACGAGATTTTCGAGCGGCAGCTATTCTTTTGATTGATAAAAATCACCCTGTGGTCAGAGGAAAATTGCAGACAGTAAGTGAAACCGTATCATGGTTCAGTTACGCTGGCAATGACGAATTCAATCAATCCTATAATTTTTATGAAGCAACCGGCGGCAGGGGAACGATGAGAATGGACAACTTGTCGCAATTCCAAAAGAGCACACAGAAGCTTGAGTCCATCCCTGTTATGCCAACAGGAACATCTGAACGTTCACTGACAGATATAATGGACACGGAACTCCCAACCGATACTACCCCTTGTGAACATCCCGATCATACAGGAATTATCAAAGATAACATTGGTGACGATTTACTTTATCAAATCGTCATAAGTGAGATTATGGTTTCTTCAAATGGCGGTAGTCTGCCGCAGTGGATAGAGCTTTACAATCCGTCAAAAGCAGACACGGTAAATCTAAATAACTGGAAACTTGAAATTCACAACCGACAATCAGCAGACTTTAATGGAAAGCTGAATGTAACAATCAACTTTAAAAATTGGAAAATTAAACCTCAGGATACACTCTTAATTGTTTCAAAACAAGGACGATTCTCCGACAATTTCCCAAAGAATCAAGTTTATATCCTCGGCACGCAATATCCCAATTTACAGAGTCCAGTGTTGAGTGAAAAAAGATTCCAAATCAAACTGACGAAATCTGATAAACTAATTGACTCGGTAGGGAACCTCAATGTTAACGGTAAGGCAAACTGGACACTGCCAATTGGTATGACGAGGGAAGGTACTCGGACTTCAATGATTCGTCGATATGACGATGAGATGCCACGACTTGGAACTGAGGAAGCTGGATGGATTTCCGCAAAAGACACCGAACTCCTCACTCGCGCTACTATCTATTATGGACATCCTGATGATATCGGTGCTCCCGGTGTTAGAAGTGGCGGTGCATTACCTGTCAACCTATCCCATTTCCGAGCAGAGTACACCGATGCAGGCATTGTTCTCAACTGGACAACCGAATCAGAGGTAGACAACGCAGGTTTCTATATCTACCGCAGTGAAACAAAGGATGGCGAATTCACAGTTATCAACCCAACAATGATACAAGGTGCTGGCACTACAGGTAAACGCAACGAGTATACGTGGACTGATACCACTGCTAAACCAAATACTGTCTATTATTATCGGATAGAAGATGTGTCGCATGCAGGTGTTCGGGCACAGTTATCCACTGTTCGCTTGAGAGGACTTGTGTCTGCTAATGGTAAACGTACTTCGCGATGGGCAAATTTAAAAAGGCAAGAATGATGATAAAGGGAACATCTTCCTAAACTGGATTAACGACTTGTGCCAGTTAGTTCTTTTTATGTAATATTGAAATTCACAAGTTTAATCTTTTTCTTTTTATTAGATCCATCCTTATGGTATCCTTTAGTAAATCTACAATAAAAAGGAACTATAAGGATGGAACTAAAGGATACATTAGAAAAGTATGTTATGCAACTCAAAAATAATGAACGAACACTTGAAAATGTTGCCAGTGTCTGCCAGAAAATCATTGCCAAACTTTATGATACCTACTTTCCCAGAGCGGAAACGCTTCGACCAGGCCCCGTCAGTCCCTGCCCAGATAGCGACATTATTACAATCGCATGGCTATTCGAACTCATAGGAAAAGACAGCGAACTCGCAGGATACAAACTTGTGAAAGTACAACTCGGTCATCTGTTTCCACATTTGCCAGAACGCTCTCGTTTCAATCGAAGGCGAAGGAATTTGTGCTCTGCAAGCGAAAAACTCCGAAATGTCCTCGTAAAAATGCTACCGGATGATGACATTTACATTGTTGATAGTTTTCCTATACCTCTTTGCGATTTCAAACGAGTCCCAACTTCTGCTTCACCTTTGAAATGTGCTGATGGTAATGGCACTTTGGCAACTTTCGGGAAGTGTGCTACAAAGGGACTTGATACCTTCTTTGGGTTCCGGTGTAGTTTGATAACAACAGCTTATGGACTCCCTGTTGATTTTGCCGTCGCTATCGCAGATACAGATGATCGACAAGTGCTTCCATTGTTTTGTGAACGAGGCACTTATCCTGTTATCATCGGAGACAAAGGGTATATATCTGAAAAACTTGAGGCAGAACTCCTTGAACAGTATAATGTATGTCTATTACCGACGCGGCGTACGAATCAGAAAGAACAATACCCGAAGTCATTTCAAAAGCTACATCAAAAGATACGAAGGCGTATTGAGACTACGATAAGTCAACTTTCAAATCAGTTTAGCATTGGACGCATACGAGCTCGGACCCATTGGGGATTTAGGACACGCTTGAGCAATAAGTTTAGTGGTTTTACACTCGGTGTTTTCTTGAATAAGTGTTTAGGACGAAAGTTAATGGCACTCAAAGATGTTGTCTACGCATAATAGTATTAGATATTTTACATTTAGTTAACTGGCACAAGTCGTTGGATTAATTCAATTTCAGATGATAGATGCAAAAAATTTGTCTATATACAATAAAAGTGTTATAATGAAAATCTCTTTAGTGACTGCTTACTTTGTTATACCTTAAGATTCTTCTTTCTCACACATTCCTATTGATTATACAACTCACGTTAAGGAATTCTATCAGGAACAATTTTAATAAACACCTGTGTAATCTACAGATAGCAATGATACATGGTGCACTGACAAAGGAGGAAACAAAAATGAAGTCAATCGCCGTATTCAACAATAAAGGAGGCGTTGGTAAAACAACTTTGACCTATCATCTTGGGTACGCACTTGCCGAGTTAGGTTATAAAACACTACTTATTGATTTAGACCCACAATCGAATCTAACACTATTTGGATTGGACCCAGAAGAATTACACAACATCTGGCAGGTTGAGGAGGCATTTATAGATGATTTTGTTCAAGCACGTGATGAAAAATCCCAGGATGAGTTTGAAGAGATCGTCTGTGGTGTCCGTTCTATTCATTTTAGTTTAAAGCCAACAGAAGACGGAACGGATACACCGAGACATCTTGCACAACCTCTTAAACTACACAATAATTTAGGAATGATTCCGGGCAGACTTTCAATACATACTTACGAAGACAAAATTGCGAGTCGATGGAACGATGTATATGGCGGGGACCCACTTGCAATTCGGACTGTAACACAAATCCGAAATTTTTGCGAAGTCTATGCAAAAAATTATTCCTATGACTATGTTGTAATTGATACATCACCAAGTCTTGGCATACTTAATAAAGTCATCATATCCACTGTAGATGGATTTCTCATTCCTTGTATGCCAGATATGTTTTCGCTTTACGGCATACAAAATATCGGTAAATCCCTTAAAAGTTGGAAGCGCGACTTTGATACGATATTTAACCTACTCTCCGATGCAAAATTAAGCCATTTTCCTGAAAATTTCGTCAGCTTTTTGGGATTCACAATTTTCAATGCAAAGAGATACGCCGGATCAGGGGAATGGGATTTATCTCAGGCACATCAGAACTATGCCAAACAGATTCCTACCACAATTCAAGAATATATTGACCCTGACCACAGAAAACATCTAACTAACGAACAATTAGAAGATCCTGTCGGAGCAACGGCTATTATGCACTCCTATTCAACACGTCCGAATATGGCTCAAAAATACAGAATGCCGATGTGGGAAGTCCCAAGTTGTGAAAACTTGGAGAAGGAAGATAAGAGCACAATTTCGGGCAATAGACAACTATATGAAAATACAAAAATAGGTTTCCATATTTTCGCTAAAGACCTTTTAACGCGCCTGGATCAACTGGAGGTTAATGATGGTTGATGAGGCAAGTATGGAGGCTATTATAGAACGAGTTCAAAGTGAACTTCACAGTATAAATCTCTTTCGTGAGAATACAGTTCGCTTCTTTGAAACACATCCAAACCTAACCCAATCGCCCCCAATCGTTCATTCAGTCAAAAGTCGGATGAAAGACTTGCAACCTCTCCGTGAAAAAGTCCACCGTAAGTCGTCAACTGAAGACCCAATCACACCAGAGAATATCTTTGATCGGATAACCGACATCGCTGGAGCTCGAGTGCTTCATCTATTTCAAACGCAATTCACACAGATTCACACTGCAATAAATGAAAAATTGGACAGTCAAGATTGGGTGCTTTATGAACGACCTAAAGCCTTTACCTGGGACCCAGAATCACAAGATTTCTTTGCTGCTCATGGACTAAGTGTTGAGGTAAGAGAAAGTTTATACACCAGCATTCACTACGTGATTAAGCCCAGAGAAGATTCGCCTGTTTCTTGTGAGATACAAGTCAGAACTCTTTTTGAGGAAATTTGGGGGGAAATCGCTCACTTGCTTAATTATCCCGAACCAACTGACAGTGTGACTTGTCGAGATCAGATTGGCGTTTTAGCCCGGTTAGTTGGCGCGGGAAGTCGTCTGGCAGATTCAATCTGGCGTACCTATTCTGATTCATCGGAACAATAATGCAATGAAAGCAATTGCTTTTACAGAACAGGGTGAAATTGACGTTTTACAGTATCAAGAAATTGATGATCCTGTCATTGGTCCTGATGAAATCCTCATCAAAGTTAAAGCATGTTCTGTTAACTATCTTGATATCCACGCGCGACGCAACAGACCAGAGATAAAGCGGAAACTTGAAGAGACAGGTACACCGCATATCCTCGGTTCTGACATTGCAGGTGAAATTGCTGATATTTCTGGCACCCATCCTCATCTCGAAATCGGAGATCGTATTCTACTCGCTCCATGTATTCCATGCGGTATATGTTCTGATTGTTTAGGTGGATATGAAAACTTGTGTGATACCCAAGAATTATTAGGGTTTCAAACCAACGGTGGGTATGCAGAGTATGTCAAAGCACCTACTAAAAACGCTATTCCAATAGCAGATACGTTATCTTTTACTGAAGCATCAGCATTACCGATTGCTTATCTAACGGCATGGCATATGCTCATTACACGAGCACAATTAAGTGCTGGTGATGATATATTGATACTCGGTTCTGGGGGTAGTGTTGGTAGTGCTGGTCTACAGATAGCAAAACTCGTTGGTGCCCGAATCTTCGCTACTGCAAGTACGGATGAGAAATTAGAGCGTGCAAAACAACATGGTGCCGATGTTACCATTAACTACAAAGATGTGGACTTCTCTGAAGTGATACTTGAGGAGACAAATGGTCGTGGAGTGGATGTTGTGTTAGAGCATGTCGGTGCTGCTACATGGGAAAAAAGTATCAGCAGTCTTGCAAAAAATGGAAGGCTTGTGTCATGTGGCGTAACAACAGGGAATATCGGAGAAATCAACATCCGTAAAATGTATCAGAAACAACTCACACTTATGGGATCAGCATTAGGAACACCCTCCGAACTCCGAACACTTGTCCGCCTTGCTGAGCAACAGAAATTGGTTCCCATCATTGATTCAACACTTCCCTTAAAGCAAGCTGCAGAAGCACACCAATTACTTGAATCGCGAAGGAATTTTGGAAAAGTCTGTCTTATACCTGAAGGTTAGACGAACCACCGAGGGGTGCTTGCGAATACACTGAATTCTCACCAAACTGTTCAATCAACCATCCACGCAATGGTACATCGTCATCTGAAGGAACATATCGTCCATTGTTCTTCACAGCATCCCCGAGTAATTGTCTCCGAATTGGATCACTTCGTTCATACAAATGTTCAACTACCATATCATCTTTGGGACGAATCCATCTATATCCATATCCGTAGAATAATGCCTTTCGGGTAATATCTGAAGTATTTGGACTGCGGGAATGCCAGAGCCTTCTATCAAACAGAACAGCAGTTCCAGGTTCTACACACACGGGTATAGCGTCATCAGGTATATCTGAAGAAGTTTTTTCGCGTGGGTCACGGCTGATTTCTGATTCTGGTATAGGTACATCTGAATAGTGGCTACCCGGACGGATATAGAAATTACCGCGTCCCGGTTCAGAAACATCCGTAAGGAAATATGCGACCTTCATAGATAGGCGTGGACGTGGGTGTGTTTCCATTTCAATATTCACACGGCCACTGTCTTGATGCCATTCCAACCATCCATCACCCACTTGTGCATCTTCTGGGGCAGGAGGTTTGACATGTAGATGTGCATGATAGAGATAGATATTCCAACCCAGTATCCCCCACACTTTCGGTAATGTTGTTGGATGATCAACAAGATCTAAAAACGCGTCATCTTTTCCAATAAAATTCGAGTATCCCCATTGATTCTGTGGATTGGCTCTACCAGTAGCAAGTGCATCATCATAGAGTTTATCCACAGCATTTAATAGACGTTCTCTCAACTCAGATGAAAGAGCATTTGGGATATAAAGGTATCCTTGTTTTTCAAAATGATCCCTTTCATCTTCTGTTATTAGGTGATTAAGACATTCTCCGTTCATATTTGGTACTCCTGCTTTGTCCAGTTCAAATTGATCCTTAATTATCCTACCGAAAGATGTATCTTCTTGCCGACAACTTCCGCATATTCTCTTAAAGTTGAAAGCGTAACATTCTCTGCATGGTTTTCTATTTTTGAGATAGCAGATTTTTTGGTATTCAACTTTAGTGCCATATCTTCTTGTGTTAATCCTGCCTCTTCCCGAGCTTGGCGGAGAAGGACACCAAGTTTGAATTCTAAGTACCCTTTTTCATAATTTTCTGCAAATTCAGGATCCCTCATTTTACGTTTTTCTACATACCATTTTAAATCGCTCACTATGTTTTCCTACTAAAATAATCGCGTTTTCTTTTCAGCTAAAGGTCTGTGTCCGCATCATGTCGAATTTAATAACAGTGTTAAATACGATGACAAAGTTTTCGGCACGTAAGGGTATCCCTACTACTGTCCGTAAGTCTTTAATTTCGCGTGTTAATAAGGCGCAGGGCGTTTTTAATTTTGATTTCAATTTTGTTTTTGAGTTTAACATCATCACCCACATTCGATACGAATTTCAATGCAGTATATAAATCCTCTTTTGCTGCATCTATTTGCTCAAGTTCAATTTTCGCCTTTCCACGATAGTAGTAAGCTAGTGGTCTCTCAGGATACTGACGACAAAGTGCTGCCTTTGCCCGACCCCGATTATTATAGAGAGTCGCATCATTAGGAGAAAGGCGGATCGCAATATTGTATTCACTAATAGCAATATCGTAATATTCCCGTTCTGCTTGCCACATCCCGCGATTATTGTAATCAGCTGCACATGTAGGTTCTCCTTCTGTTGGTATTATTTGAGTCGCTTGCATCTGGAGAGTTGTTTCGTTCCCACAAATGTGACGTATAAAGCGTGTGGTGCTCAAGTTGTCAAATAAGACATCATCACCATTTCGCATTTTATAAAAAACATATTCTTTACAATTGGGACAAAAACATCCTGTCATTGCTATGGATCGGCTCATTATGGAATTATCTTATTTTATGCTATCCTTCCTTACCACCGACGAAAGTGGTAACATTCATACGGAAGGTGTTTCGTTTTGCCTGTCTGTAAGTTGTGTATGAGATTGTTCTAACTCACTTTCCAGTTCGCGCTTATGTTCTGCTTCTATTGCTGCGATAATTTCAACTTCCTATTATCTATTATTTTCTATGTTACCTATCAGTGCCCTAATTGAACCAAATTTACATGCTTAGTTTGTGCTCGGTACCCATTGGACAAGAAAAACAACCGCTTGTGATAAGGATTATTATAGGAATAATCCAGATAAGATATTTTGTGGTATATTTATAGATATACTCCTTAAGTGTACTTTCATGCGTAGCATTAAGTGTGCATCGTCGCATCATTCTGTGTTTATTCACTGGTAGCTGCTGGAGGTTGCTGCATTGGTTCGTAATGAAGTACCATAAGTTGTGAAGGTCGAAATCCAAGAGATTCGTAGGTGCGCCCATCTCGGTCACTAAATTCAACTTCAAACGCGTCGCCGTTTGAAAGTATTTCAACTACCGTTCCGACTTGACCTCGCCATAGATTATGTTCTGGCAAGTCGTGTGTGAGTGCAACAATATCAAATAGTTCAATTCGATTAACATCTGTTTGCCTTGGTTGGTAATCAGGCAAGTTTCTTAGATCTGCATTATTAGAATAATTGGTTTTCACAGTTGATTCCTCCGGAATTTACAATGGATAGGTAGTTGTCAATCTTGGTATGTCTGAATTATGTTCAACAATCCACCAATTAAAGACATTCTGCTGATCGGTGCAATTACCAGTGAGTATCTACAGCTTTCTATATTTTATAATAACTATCCTATCTAAATGTTATAATTTCCCAACGTCTTTCACAGAACAATTCAGTTGGCTAAAACTGATACAGTATTTGAAGACTTATATAAACTGGAATAGATTTTCAACTTTTGGGTATGCTAAAAATTTTCTCTCTTAAGGTGTTTCGTTTTGTTCGTTAGCGAGTTGAGTACGAAGTCGTTCTATTTCAATTTCCAGTTCGCGCCTGCGTTCTGCTTCAGCTTCTGCCATCGCTTCGGCTTCCTCTCGTAGGTGTTTTTCCTGCTGTCGTAGGTGTTTTTCTTGCTCTCGGAGGCGTGCTTCTTCCATAGATGTTGTTATCGGGGTGCCGTCAGGTAGATAGGGACGCAAAAGCCTTACGTCCGTTGTGTGATCATCCTTCCACCGAAACCATAGATTTAACGCTTCACTGAACAAGCCACCTTCCGCATCCGGCTTAATCTCAATAATGTTACCAGAAGGACTTCGCTGCCATCCGCGAAACTCTGCAGACTTCTTTAGTTCCGGTTGATGGACAAAGTATTCTTGAATACCTATATCATTTAGATACAATTCAACTTTCTTATCTCGATCCCGATGTGCTGTTGAATCAGAGAGAAACTCAAATACAGCAACAGGTGCTGTTCCTTCTGCCCACGTATAGAAACTGCGGCGTTCGGGGGTTTTAGCAACCCCGAAAACAACGTAGATATCAGGAGCAACAGACTTTGTGATGTCACCTTCAGAATAGTAAATAAAACTGTCAACGCCGATGTATATCTGTTCATTGATAGAAAAATATCGTGAGAGTTGGTCATAAAAGGTAGTAATCTGTATACCATGAAATCCAGTTGCTGCCATCGGTTCATCGTCCTCATACGGATAACCTTCAATATAGGTAGTCTGTTTTCCACTTGCCTTTGGAAAGACTGGCATATATTTTTTTTGTTTGAGTACAAAGTCGTGAATGGTATCCATGATTTTCTCCTGTGTATACCTATGTATATAGGTAGTAAATCACCCATCGCTTTTCACAGGACGATTCGGATGGCTAAAACTGATACAACGTTTGAAAATATCTATAAAGTGGATTATATTCAACTACTGGTATGCTGGGAATTTTCTCTCTTATGATGTTTCGTTTTGTCTGTCTGCAAGTTGAGTACGAAGTTTTTCTAACTCAATTTCCATTTCGCGCCTACGTTCTGCTTCTCTTGCTGCGATAATTTCCGCTTCCTGTCTGCGTTCAGTTTCTGCTGCAGCCATTGCTTCGGCTTCCTCTCGGAGATGTTTTTCCTGCTCTCGTAGGTGTTTTTCCTGTTCTCGAAGGCGTGCTTCTTCCATAGATGTTGTTATCGGGGTGCCGTCAGGTAGATAGGGACGCAAAAGCCTTACGTCCGTTGTGTGATCGTCCTTCCACCGAAACCAGAGATTTAACGCTTCACTGAACAAGCCACCTTCCGCATCCGGCTCAATCTCAACGATGTCACCCGATGGACTTCGCTTCCACCCGCGAAACTCTGCAGGTTTCTTCAGTTCCGGTTGATGGATAAAGTATTCTTGAACACCTATATCATTTAGATATAACCCAACTTTTTTATCTCGATCCCGATGTGCTGTTGAATCAGAGAGAAACTCAAATACAGCAACAGGTGCTGCACCCTCCGCCCACGTATAGAAACTGCGGCGCAACGGGTATTTATCAACACCGAACACGATGTAGATATCAGGGGCAACACATTTTGTTATGTCGCCTTCGCTATAATAGATAAAACTGTCAACAGCAATGTGAACCAGCTCGTTGATTGCAAAGTATCGCTTGAGTTGGTCAGATAACGTAATAATCTGTTCAGCGTGAAAATCGGTTTCAGCCATCGGTTCGTCGTCCTCACACGGATAACCTTCAATATAGGGAGTCGGTTTACCACTTGCCTTTGGAAAGACTGGCATATATTTTTTTTGTTTGAGTGTATAGTCGTGAATGGTATCCATGATTTTCTCCTGTGTATATGGGCAGCAAATCACCCATCGCTTTTCACAGGACGATTTGGTTGGCTGAAACCGATACCCCGTTTAGAGGATTCGATAAAATTGAGAAGATATTCTACCTCGGGAACTATCTCTACTTCCTCTCTGACTCTTGTTACTGCATGTTTTAAGGGTAAACCGGAACGGAATAAGATACGGAAGGCTTTTTTGAGAAGTGCAAATGTTTCAGAAGATAATTTGGCTAACGGATTAATCTGGGATGTCCTAATACCTATACGATTGAGATCGCGTACACGCGCAGGTTGTCCTGCAGACAAGGCAAACGGAGGTATGTCCTGAACGATTTTAGAACACCCACCTGCCATCGCCATTTTACCAACGCGGACAAATTGGTGTAGCGCAGCATAAGCCCCAAGTCGAACATCATCCTCAATGGTTACATGACCTGCAAGCGTAGCAAAATTTGCCATAATCGTTCTGTTTCCAATGATTGCATCATGTGCGATATTTACCCAATTCATTAACAGATTATCATCACCAATTACAGTTTCTTCATCCTCAAAAGTTGCACGAGAAATTGAGACGTATTCGCGTAGTACATTACGATCCCCTATCCGTACAAAACTCCGACAACCGTTATACTTTAGGTCTTTTGGTGGGTTACCGAGAGAAGCACCAAAGAAAACTTGGCAATCTTCACCAATTATCGTCCATTTATCTATCTGTACATGCGGACCGACGACTGTATTTGCCCCTATTTCTACATGGTCTTCAACTATAGTATAAGGTCCGATGGATACACCATCTCCTAATTCCGCTTTTGGTGAAATAATCGCTGTTGGGTGAATTTTATTCGATGTCAAAAGTTGCCTCTGCTTTCAAATTAATTCATACGACTAAAATTTAATCTTGAAGCTTCTAATCTTCTGAAGCAAGTGCGATAGATAATTCTGCTTCGGTAGCAAGAGCATCATCTACATACACTTCCCCTGATATACGCGCTAAATTTCTTCGTCTTTGTACGATCTCAATCTCTAATCTGAGTTGATCCCCTGGTATAGCCATTCTACGAAATGTTGCATTTGTAATGGATCGAAAATAACCCAGTTGATCCTCCTTTCCAATCTCGTGTAGTAGCAACCATGCCCCAAGTTGTGCCAGTGCTTCTACTTGTAATACACCAGGCATAACCGGTTGCGTTGGAAAATGTCCTTCAAAGATAGGTTCATTATAGGTAAGATTCTTAATTCCTACAGCACGCTTCCCGTTTTCATATTCTATAACTCTGTCAATTAGGCACATCGGATGACGGTGTGGTAATATTCGATAAATATCCTGTGCTTCAACAATTTGGTCAGCATCATTGCTAAAATCAAGAAATCCTTTCTCTGACAAAGCTTGCACAAATTCAGCATGAAATGTGTGTCCTGTACGCATTGCTATGACCCGCGCTCTTGGCAAGTAACCGGCAAGGTAAAGATCACCTATAAGATCAAGCGTCTTATGTCGAACAAATTCATCAGAAAACCTAAGATCCGAACTTGTTTCCGCATCCCCTTTTACTACCACTACGTTGTCATAACTTGCTCCTTTACCTATTCCTAAAGCCTGTAATGCTTCAATTTCAGATTCAAAACAGAAACTACGTGCAGGTGCAATTTCGTTGATATAGTTCTCATCAGTCATTTCCCATGTTGCAAACTGTGGTGATACATTTGGGTGGTCATAAGCAAAGGTGACTTCAAAGGTATCGGACGGCATAAAAATAAGCTGTTTGTTATCATTACAAACAGCAAATGGTTCAGATACTTCAATGTACTTACGAGGAGAATCTAACTGTGATAAACCAACTTCTTGAAATTTCTCGATATACGGTAATGCACTACCATCAAGAGCTGGAGGTTCCTGTGCGTTCATTTTTACTACAGCATTATCAATTCTATATCCTGCGAGAGCAGACAAGATATGTTCAATGCTACTAATTGTCACTTCTCCCTGTTGCAAACTTGTGCATCTGGGGATAACATCGACCCAATTATCTGGACTTACTTTCACTTCGGGTGTACCAGAAAGGTCTGTACGCTGAAAGACAATTCCATAATCAACTGGAGCAGGTTTTTACTGTTAGGTCAACTTGTTCTCCAAGCATTAATCCTATTCCAGATATTGTAATTTCAGACTGAAGTGTTTGTTGAGATTCAACATTTCCCATGTATGATTAAAAACTCCGATCATGAGTAGGTTTATTCATTGTTGATGCACCATATAAATACTTTATTGTTTACTTGATGAGTTTCTGTTACGCCTAATCTGGTATATCATTCTATTGTGTTCTTCAAGTGTCTTTGAAAAATGGTGTTTTCCTGGTCCAGTGGCAACAAAATAGTAAAAAGATGTCTTTTCCGGTCTAAGTGCCCCCAAAATTGAAGCCTTTCCAGGATTACCAATCGGTCCAGGGGGTAACCCTTTATGAAGATATGTGTTATATGGAGAAACAGTTTTTAAGTCTTCTCTTGTCAATGGATGTTTTGGATCTCCTAATGCATAAAGCACTGTAGGATCTGCTTGTAGTCGCCAATTATGTTTAAGTCTATTGTGAAACACACTGGAAATAACAGGAATTTCAGATTTTGATCCTGCCTCTCTGCCAATAATAGATGCAAGTGTTATAACTTGATGCCGTGTAAGACCTAATGCCTTTGCCTCTTCTGCCAATGAATCATTCCAAACAGCATCAGATTCAGATAACATCATTCTTACAACTGTTTCAGCCGTAGCACCCTTGGTAAATTTATAGGTATTCGGAAACAAATAACCTTCTGCAGAGACTCTATCTGGTATATACTTCTGCAGTAAATTAGGTATTTCTATGGCTTTTTGAAATTCTTCTGCTGTTCCTAATCCGGTTTTTTCCCACAGTTCAGCAATAGCCGTAGCGGTAAGACCTTCTGGAACCGTGAAAGTTTGATATTCTATTTGCCCCTTCTGAAGTTCATCAAGGATCTGAGTAAGTCGCATATCACGACTTAGTTGATACTTACCCGCCCGAAGTTGTTTGTCAATACCTTGATAACGAACTACCAGTTTGAAAACAAAGGAACTACGAATTAGATTTTCAGAGGCAAGACGCTTAGCTATTGTTGTGGTATTACTCCCAGGCACAATTGTAACTGAGACAATATCTTCTGAAGTTGAAGGTGGGGATAGATAATATCCCCCTATAAGGATACAACTAAAACATACGATTGCAAAACATCCAAATCCGTATAAGACATACCTCCGAAATCGTTTCCAAGAAAATATTCGACATATATTCCGTATAAACATGGACGACCCCCAATTCAACGCTGCTCTAAGTAGGATCGCCAAAAACAGCGGACTATTGATACATATTATTCTTCATCTATACTATCTGCAGTATTACCTTGCATATATTCATCTAAAATAATTACAGCTGAAACTTGATCAATTATATTTTTTCTGTTTTTAGAATCTATTTCTACTTTATCTAAAATCTCTTCTGCTTCTGTTGTTGTAAACCTTTCGTCAAAGTATTCTACAGTTATGCCAAGTGTTTGTGAAAGACGATTGCCAAATTGTTGGACTTTTTCGGCTTGTGTCCCCAGAGTTCCATCAAGTGAAACTGGTAATCCGATGATAATCCGTTCTACATTGTGGATAGAAACGAGATCACCTATTGCAGTCATATCTCTCTGTCGATTAGTTCGCGTTAGTGTGCAAAGAGGATGAGCACCACTACCAAGGATATCGCTAATGGCGACACCAATCCTCACGTCACCAACATCTAATCCTAATAAAACAGACATTGTCACTCCTTTGGCATTTCAGGCACAAAATCAGATTAACAGATAACCGTAATTTTACATAAAACTCTACATACCGTCAAGAATAATATAACCTCATTTCATAATGAAGGTAAGATAAAAATAGATACCAATTTGAAGTGAATGTGTGTTTTTCACGATAGTATTTTGATAATGCTCAATACAATCAGGTTGCTAAATTGTACATATTCTGCTACAATTTTACCATTAAATAGTAGTATATACCAATCCACAAATACTAATATTAAAGTGAATATAAATCCCTATGCCTAAACACTATCTCTATTATGGGGATAACCTATCTGTTCTTAAGCAGTATGTTCCTGATGATAGTATCAATCTCATTTATATTGACCCACCGTTTAATACAGGAAAATACCAATTTCGAACTGAAATGCAAGTCGAGCAAGATGACGAAGGGGATCGAGTAGGATTTCAAGGTAAGACATATAAAACTCACATTGGAAAGACCCGACACTACTCAGATAAATTTGCAAACTCGGATGTATATCTACAGTTTTTACGTCCACGCCTTGAAGAAGCATATCGTGTCCTGCATCCGCAAGGTAGTTTTTTTCTACATATTGATTACCGAGAAGTACATTATTGTAAGATAATTCTTGACGAGATATTTGGTCGAGACTGTTTTATAAACGAAATTATATGGGCTTACGACTACGGAGGAAGATCTAAATCTCGGTGGCCAGCTAAACATGATAACATTCTATGGTATACCAAAAATCCAAAACAATATACATTCAATTTTGATGAGATGGATAGGATACCTTATATGGCACCAGGGTTGGTAGGTAAAGAGAAAGCTGCTCGTGGAAAGACCCCGACCGATGTATGGTGGCATACAATTGTGAGTACAAACGGTGAAGAAAAAACGGGTTATCCTACGCAAAAACCTCTTGGGATTCTAAATCGAATCGTGAAAATACATTCATCACCCGGTGATTTACTTTTGGATTTCTTTGCAGGGAGCGGCACCTTAGGAGAAGCGGCTGCACAACATAATTGTTCCTCAATCTTAATTGATAGTAACCTTACTGCAATCCATAGCATTATGGCAAGATTAGCAATTTTTGGTGTTGAACTTGTAAATGCAGATTACAAAAAGTTATAGTTCTATACATCTAATTTTGATATTAAGATAGCAACATTATTCTCTATCTTTTTATAAGCAAAATGTCTCTATTTATTAGGAAGAAGCACTATTTATGCACTTATATCCGTATGGAACTATTAGTTCAAAGTCACCATTTGGAATTACGAGGTGATGATATTAAAATCGGAGGAATATTATGAATAAGATTAAACAGATATCTGAAAAAATTCGAGAAGGTATTGACCAATTCTTTGAGGATTTAGAGGATAACGAGACTGAGATTGATAAAACTCTTTCTGATATGAAAAATCGGATACCAGAAGCAATAGATCTTGTTGCCACAGCAATAGCAGAGGAGAAAAAACTTAAGTATGAATATAGAGAACTTCTCAAAATAGGTCAGATATCAGGTGGGAACATAAGTCAGGATGAAGTTGACACAAACTCTGGATGGAAAAAAGAATATCTACGGAAAATTAATGAATTAGACCGGCAAATTGGGGAGCAAGAAAGAGTGGTTGCTGAATTAAAATCTGATCTCTTTAATTTCTATCAAGCATATCAGAATGCATTGAAACAAGCGAAAAAGCTATCAATACGTCAAAAACAAGCAGAAACACAAGTTGAGTTCTATAGGAGGTTATCAGAATTTAGTTTGCCAGACCATAAAATCGCTTTTTCAACAAGCCGAAAATGAACTAAAAGAGACTGAAGCAAAGGCAAAAATGTTAAAACAGAAGAACAGGAAGTACATCAATAAGACGAAAGACAACGAAGAGGTTTTAAACATTGATGATGCACTTGATGAACTCAAGCGCGATATTCTTGGCAGTGGTCAAAATGATTGAAACCTTTAATTTGACGAAGAATTTCGGTAAATTATGTGCTGTTGATTCACTAAAACTCCAAATTGATTCTGGTGAGATTTTTGGTTTTCTTGGACCAAATGGGGCAGGCAAAACAACCACAATCAATATGCTAACTGGATTAATCCGACCTACCTCTGGCACAGCAACCCTCGCTGGGTACGATATCCAAAAACAAAGCTTACAAGCAAAAGCAATAATCGGACTAATGCCCGATACACCACAACTCTATGAGGCATTAACGGGTAGACAATTCGTACGGATGATCGGGGATCTGTATGAAGTACCACCACGTCAAGCAGAAAATGAAATGGGTACTTTACTTGAACAGCTCGAATTGGCTGATGCGGCAGATGATCAAATTAAAGGATATTCCTATGGAATGCAGAAAAAGATCCTTCTCATTTCCGTGCTGATTCATCATCCCCAAATTCTATTCCTTGATGAACCAACAAGTGGACTTGATCCAAGAAGTGCACGAACTGTCAGGGAAATCATGCGTCAACGATGTGAACAAGGTTGTACTGTCTTTATGACAACACATATCCTCGAAATTGCTGAACGTATTTGTGACCGAGTAGGAATTATCACTAAAGGACAGTTAATTGCTGTTGGTACTTTATCTGAACTGCAAAAACAGAAGCGTGAAATGCTATCACAATCTGTAATTCCAAACGAGCATCACGTAGAAACATTAGAGGATATCTTTCTTGACCTCACCTCTGATATGTAGTGGTAATACATCATATTTCAACCCAATCCTTGTATATCATATCATTTTTAGTTTAACACAATTATTTAGATTAGAATTAGGTATCCAAATGGTAAAAGACATTAGAATCCTCATACAGGCGGATTGTAATGGATGGTTGAATAACTTTAAATATAACAAACAAGCTTGGCGTAAAAGTCTTCTAAAGTTATTTGGCTATATAATAATTGTCCTTGCTTTATCATTCTTAGGTTATTCTCTTTTCTCACATCTACGATCCTTCGATGCCCCTTCTAAACTTCTATTGAATGTGATTAATGGTTTTTTATTATTTGGAGTGCTTATTGTTGCGAAGGAATTAATGGAAAGTTCGTTGAGAATTCTCTTTGAAGCACCTGATACAACTATCCTACATGCAGCACCAATTCAACCAGTATCTATTTTCGGCTATAAGTTCGTTCATATAACGACGACACGTTTCTTAAGTATTCTTTGTTTCTTAAGTCCACCGTGGGTAGTATTTGGTGTCATATACAAATTACCTTGGCATTTTTATCTTACTCTCCTTCCTATAGCCATCTCCTTGCTTATCATGATAGGGAGTTATGTAACAATCAGTATGATGATAATTGCTCGTTTTTTTGCTTCCACCAGACTTCTATCTATTATAAAAATCGCTGGTACTGCTTTAAGTGTGTCTGTAGGATTCTTACTATCATTTTCATTATTTTTAGGATCTGAGGTTGTACCTATAAAGAAATATTTACTTAATTGGGCAGCAGTAAAAACGGGAGAAACGACTGCTGTCAGATCTCCACATGAATGGATAGGGCAAATACTGGTAAGTTTAAATACTGAATCATCAACATGGGAACGTATCAGTTGGGGTATAGCAGTGTACGGTTTTACTATTCTCTCTATCGGAATTGCTATGTTAACCGCCCAATTGATATACAAACGCGGATGGGAAAATGTCCGTCAATTGAAATCTAAACGCAGGGCTGCTCGTACCAACACGACATCTTCTGCTAACCTAAATGGTGTTGTAGTTGCTATCTTCCGCGGAAAAATCCAATCCATGATGTTGAAGGATTTTCTAATCTATATGAGACATACGGGTAGGTTAATCGCAATAATCATGTTGACCCTATTCCTTGTTGTGCATATCCTTGTTTTATGGTATCAAGGGAATGTATCAGAATCAAATGCATCTGAGATACTAACAGTCCAGATAGTTCTGTATAGTTTACTTATTACCTTCGGGATTAGCTGTAATGGCCTACGTGATGAGATCAAGACATGGTGGATGTTGAAAACAGCTCCGATATCACCAAAATTGATATTCACAAGTAAATTCCTTACTGCTCTTCTCTGTTCAATAATATATGCCGAATTCTGGTCATTGATAGCTATTTTTCTACTCAATATTCCAACACATAATCGGTTATTCATACTACTCACACCTATTATTACCTTACCTGTGGGTTGTGTGATGAACACGATGATCGGTACACTCCCTTGGATGCTGAATTAAACAATCAACCTAAACCTTTTCTAAGAGTATTATCTTTTTCCGTCACTCTATTAATTGATGTTGCATTTGTCATCATACCTGTAATAGCATGGTATACAAATAATGTTTTGATATTTATTCTTATGATATTCATACTTCTTATAGTGTTCGTCATATCATATATTTATGGTTTAGGTAATATACGTAAGTTATTAGTTGCCCAACATTAGTTATAATAAATATCTTGTGAAATAATTGGAATAGAAATTATGTTAATAAAATATGAAGGTATAACACCTGATATTCACTCAACAGTATTCGTCGCACCTGGATCAATGATAATTGGAAATGTTGTAATTGGTGAAGATTCAAGTGTCTGGTTTAACACCGTTTTGCGTGGTGATTTAGAACCGATACTGATTGGCTGTCGGACCAATATACAGGATGGAACTGTGATACATATGGATAAAGAGATACCTTGCCTCATAGGTGATGATGTTACAATTGGACATAGTGCGATCCTCCATAGTTGTAGCATTGGCAATGAAGCGTTAATAGGAATGGGTGCGATTCTCCTAACTGGTTGTACAATTGGGGAACACGCTATTGTTGCAGCTGGAACGCTCGTCAGAGAAGGTCAAGATATACCTGCTGGTACGATTGCAATGGGAGTTCCTGCGAAAGTACGACGAGAGGTTACAGAAGAAGAACTGGAACGTGTACGACATGGTAAAGATGACTACGTAGTACGAAGTAAAATAATGCAGGATAGTCTATCAACATAATTGAGATTAAAAGAAATTGACGTCCTGATTCTATTTAAAGGAGTTTTTATGGCAAAACACACATGTCTAATGATTGGTGGAAGTGGAATGGCTGGGGGTTGGATAAATAACTTCAGATCAAACTTCGGTGACCGGATAGATATCGTTGGTTTAGCAGATGTTAAGGAGAATGTTCTAAAATCACAAGGTGAAGCATTAGGTCTAAATTCCTCTCAACTCTTCACGGATTTTAACGAAGCATGTGCTTCAGTCAAAGCAGATTTCTGTGGGGTTGCAACACCTCCTCCATTTCACAGTCCTGCTGCAATTGCAGCCATGGAAAATGGCATGCCTGTAATCTGTGAAAAACCGATTGCAGATACCTTAGATGCAGCAAAAGCAATGGTTCGTACATCTCAGAAGACAGGATTACCATGTGCTATTATCCAAAACTATCGATATGCAAACAATAAGCAGGAATTAGTCCGTATCCGTGAAGAAGGTAAATTGGGACGAATTCAACACATTGTTGGTAGATATGCCTGTGATTATCGACGTTATCTATCTTGGGGTGTTGATTGGCGGCATGATATGGATTTTAGCCTTTTATTTGAGGCGTCGGTACATCATCTTGATATGCTTAGGTTTCTCTCAGGTGGAAATTGTGAAACTTTGTAGGCTTTGGATGGAATCCTGAATGGTCAAGTTTTAAACATTTCTCAAGTGGTTATTATTTGATGCGTATGGATAATGGTGTACATGCATCTTATGAAGGTAATAGTACTGCCGCAGGTATAACCAATTGTTGGAATGGTGAACACTACCGTGTTGAATTTGAAGAAGGAACTGTCGAAATTGCGGGAGGAAACCAGATAACGATTCATCGTGTAGGTGGTGAAAAAGAGGTATATGAAGCTCCTGGGATTCCATACTATGCTCACCAGCATCTTTTTGATGAGTTTCTTAACTGGTTAGAAGGTGGAAAACCGTCTGATACGCGAATAGAAGATAACATCAAGAGTTTTGTTCTTGTAATTGCTGCAATGGAAACTACAGTTGACGGACAACCAAAACATATTGCTGAATACCTAAGTGATTTAGATCTTTGATCTCAACAATTATTGAAGTTTGTTTCCCTGCTTACTAAATAGTTATATTCTTATAGATATGATTATTTGAGAACCGATATCCTGCTAACTTAATTCAAATTCTCTAAAGAATTATGGTAAAAAACAATTGATAACTTGGCTAATTGGACATGTATAATCAAAATTCAGACATACCTACAGTTATTGACGATATTCCTGAAGATGAACAGCGTGCCTTACTTGAAAAATTGGCACAATGGGTTGTGAGCAAGAATCTGACTACACCTGCAATTCTGTTTTTAGAAACAGGGAAGCCTCTGAACTTTTTGGGATCTCAATTGTTGATCGCTTTTAGTCCTTTTATACAAGCGTTTTTCAAGGGAGAACAATATCAGAAAGTCGCACTCATTCTTGAGAAAGATGAAAACGTAGAATTACTCATTGAGCTTATTGAACAATCTACAGATTGATAAATTTTACTATAAACCCCATAGTATAAGACACTATACTACAGTCCAAAGAATTCGTTGAAGATAGGAGATATTTGATGGCTGTTGAACTAAGAATGCTCCAGATGGATCAGACAATGACAAAGGGTAAGATCGGGAAATGGCTTGTTAAGGAAGGCGATGCCATAACCGAAGGACAACCTATACTGGAAATCGAAACAGATAAAGTTGTACATGAACAGGAATCCCCTTGTGATGGTGTCATTGCACAATTATTCGCAGAAGAGGGTAATGATGTTCCAGTTAATGCGTTATTAGCGATTATTGCGGCCCCTGGAGAAGAGGTAGAACGAGTTGAAGTTGACACTATACTGGATCAAGAGCAGATAGATGAACCTGAGGAGTCTATATCAGAACCCACAACACAGAAAACCATACCTCAAGATTCTACGCAAGCGGCGAATAATTTCAAAGCCTCTCCAGCAGCTAAACAGTTAGCGGAGAAACTCGGCATAGATTTATCACAAATAAAGGCTTCGGGACCAGGTGGTAGAATACTTGAGAGTGATATACACCGATATATTGAGACAAGAGGACCTATACTTACTGAAACGACACGCTTAAAAGCTACTCCTCTTGCACGGCGATTGGCAAAAGAATTTGGATTGGATCTAACATCTATTGATGGATCAGGGCCGGATGGCAGGATTGTTAGAGATGATGTGCTACAAGCAACAACTGAAATACCAGCACAAGTATTTCATACGGAACCTACTCCATTAGAGTCTATTGAGTTTAGTGGTATCCGTAAGATAATCGCAGAACGGATGACAATGAGCGTTCAAACGAATGCAAGTGTCACACTACATACTGAGGTTGATGCTACAACACTTGTTGAATTACGGGAACAATTCAACGAAAGTTTACAGGAACAGGATGTTAAACTTACCTACACTGACTTAATTGTTAAGATAACTGCAAGTGGGTTACAGAAACATCCACGACTCAATGCGACATTAACAGATGACAAAATCGAGCTGTTAAAGGATATAAATATCGGAGTTGCAGTTGCATTAGAGGATGGACTCGTGGTACCAGTAATCCGGAATGTGGATAATATAGGTTTGGCTACGATCTCAGAACAAATCAGGACTGCGGCAGAGAAAGCACGAAATAATCAACTTACACCCGGGAGAACTTCAAGGTGGTACTTTTACCATAACAAATCTTGGTAATTTTGGTATTGATGCGTTTACTCCCATTATCAATCCTCCTGAATGTGGAATTCTTGGTGTTGGACGGATTGTCAAGAAACCGATTGTCCAGGGTGAGGAAATTGTCATTCGGAGTATGATGGCACTTAGTTTAACATTCGACCATCGTATTGTTGACGGAGCACCTGCCGCACAGTTCCTACAAACTATATCTCAATATATACAGAACCCATATCTATTACTCGTATAAATGATGTTAATTAAGAAGTCTATTTACATACTACTTATAACCTTAACCATTACATTAAACCATGCCGAAGAGATCAGAGATCCTCTTCTTGATTCCGATGTTAATGCGGATGGAATTGTCAATATCCTTGATTTAGTGTTTGTAGCTTCACAATTTGGTGAGGATATATCAGCAGATCAATTCCCTAATCCTGATGTGAATCAAGATGGTAGTGTTAACATTCTTGACTTAACACTAATAGCAGGAAATTTTGGTAAGTATAGCGGATTCCCACTGAAATTAACCGATGCAACATTCGACAATGTGCTACAGAATGTAAATCTGCCAATCTTAGTAGATTTTGAATCAAAATATTGTTTCTATTGCTTTCTGATGAGACCTACGATTGCAAGAATTGCCTTAGAATATCGTGATGTATTCCATGTAGGAAAATTAGAGATAAATGAAAATCCTCTCAAGACTGCTGAATACCATATTCGTGGAACACCAACCTATATTCTATTCTACAAAGGAAAGATAGTTGAAACAATAGAAGGTGCTATGCCAAGAGAGAAATTACTTAATCAGATTCTCAATGCTTTAACTACGGTGGTAAATGAACCACTCGAACAGGAGCAAGCAAACAGCGAATAATGCTGTCCATTGCCAAATCTCTTTCTTTATTGATTGCAATTGTTCCGGACTTGTTCTCTCTTGTGATCCATCTTCAGTTTTAGAATGTTTTACGGATGATTCCGTTTCATCCAGTAAATTGACTGCAAATCTCCCAAGTTGGATATCTTCAGCAAATATAGTATATACACCGACTTGGTCAGTTTGACGGAATACCGTATCACTTAAGGCAACACTGTTCCCATCTGGTTTCTTCAAGTATAAATCCGTATTTTGAGCAATAGGATAAGTAATTTTTATCAGTTCACCAGTCCGAAACGAATCATCCAATCCTTTCCGATATGGAATAGATTTAATTGATCTACTGTTAGACTCTAACCATTCCAGACACCTATAGAACATCAGTGGACCGTCAGGAATATTAAGTGGAAAAGATGAAACATCTGTATTAAATGCATCAAATTCAAAAACCAGATATCTACTATCTTCTTTTATTCCTATCCATACCATTCCCGCCTGATTAGACTCAATTAAGGATTCTCCCCACAAAGGCAATTCCCGTTTTATAGATCCTTTTACTGTCAGTCCTACTATAGATATATCCTGCATAATTGGATGTGTCTTGTTTTCACTGGTAATGGTTACAGGAGTTCTGACAGATTCATAATCGACCTTTTCTTTTAGAAATAATAAACTCTCAGAATTAATATAGATGATATTTTTTGTATCCATTCCCTGCAATAGGTGATCTTGAATTGATATATTTCCATCAAATACGATGAGATCAGTATTGAGAGTTCCATGAAATTCATCTTCTGAGATGGTTTGTAGTTCTACATGGTTTCCGTAATTTCTCAAGAGTGCATTCAATAAGTACGGATTTCTATTACTGATTAGTAGTATGTTGAAAGGCTTAACTTCATTTATAATTGCCCATGCAGAATCATCAACTTCAAAGTCATCATCTGTGCCAATAAGATTCAAACATATAGAGGTATCAGACATACCGTCAGCATTTATAGAATAAATAACGGATTTATGATTGCCTGCAGTTATTGAGACTGGTTTTTCAGCGATTACACTACCTCCCTCTATCTCAATTTGAGTTGCAATTTCTTTATCGGTATCTGTCCAATTTTGTATTACAGCTAAGATAGTATATTGATCGTCAATTCTCTCCACACTGAACTGAACTATGCCGATATTATCAGCTTTTTCTCCCACAGTCATTTTTTCAATTGTAGTTGATGTGACTGGGATGTCCTCAACAGAATCACTTACATAGTAGATTCTATCCTGTGGTGAATCTAAATAACGGGATGCATTTTCAAATACACCTGTGGATTTCACGGCTACATGTGTCTGATTGATGTTTTCGACTGCCTCTCTTATCTTCTCATGATCGGTAGTAAACGGTTGTTGGATATACTGTTCTGTGGAATGGGTTGTCATTATCATTACACCACCACTTGCGGTGATTTCATCAAGGATTTTCAATACTTTCTTTTTTGCTAGATCTAATCGTGTTTGTCCCATTTCCTTTGACAACATACTTGCAGAATTGTCAATTATGAAGACAATTTTACCTTGTATTATACTGGGTATCCGTATGGCTGGACGCGCCACACTTATAATGATGATTAGCAAAAAAAGGCTTTGTAATATCGGAAGGAGTATGTTACGTAAACGTTGAAATGGTACATTTGCCTTCTGATCCTCTACTCCTGTACGCCATAGCATTATGCTCGGTACAAGGTGACGTTGTCTGCGTAACCTCAAAAAGTGTAGGGCAATCACAATTGGGATTGCCCCTAAAAGGTAAAATGCAGTTGGATTCAGAAATGACATGTAGTTAGTTGGAACAGATAGGGTTAGTTAAATCGAATTGATTCAATGCTCCAAACGATTTCAGTCAATATATCCAGACTTTGTAATCACCATTACATCTAATAAATGTATACATGAAAAATATAGGTATTGCATTATGAAGCATCTACATCAACATCTGGATTTGGATCAGTGGGTTGTGATTCAGAATGTG
The DNA here is from genome assembly GCA_965205025.1 of Candidatus Poribacteria bacterium. GTDB lineage: Bacteria > Poribacteria > WGA-4E > WGA-4E > WGA-3G > MSPOR6. The sequence goes on along the minus strand of CBDBFU010000026.1, from coordinate 126,124 downwards.
TACTATCTGAATCTCCATTCTCTCTTTCATTCAGATTCTTGAGTACTTCTTCTGCATCCAATTTACCTACCTCTCCATAGTCTTGCAGATGTTCACACTTCTCACGAACTTTATCGTATTGATCAAGTTCTAAATAGATGTTTGCTAAATTCTTGTGCATTTCACGAAAAACACCAGGCCAATTTCGTTCACCTTCCTTTTCAATAATACGTGTAGCATTTTCAATAGCAGTGTTTACAGTATTATCAAGTTCAGCCTTATCAGCTGTAGAAATAGCTGCATTTTCCTTTTCTTGATTTTCATTATATGCACGCAAAGCACCTATTGCTTTATCACATTGATTATATGTTTTTTCAATGCTCAAAGCGCCTTCAAATATTCTTGAAAGAAACCCTAATTTCATAAAACAATACTCTAAAAATAGTTGAATTATATCAAATGTTAAAATGATGACTTCATTTTTGCCCAAGTGACTGCCAGTTTATCACTTGCTTCAACAGACAAAACACCTGGAATGCTAAGTTCCATAGAGGTTTTAACTTCCTCTTCAGTTAGTGCTTTTGAATAAATAACGACTTCATCAATAATAGCATCCTCAACCCGGTGTACATTTGGATTTTCACCTGCGCCTATGTAAATTGCTGCTTTTTTGAATTTTGGGAATTCAAAATTTTCAACTTGTGAGCCAATGAATTCTCCATTCACATATATTTTTCCATCTTTACCGTCAGCAACTAAAACGTAGTGATACCATTCATCTAATTCAAATTTGAAATTTCCTAAACTCTTGTCAGCATGGTGTGCCGCATCCCAAAAAGGATTAAAAGTTGGATTCACCATTATTCGGAATTCACAGCATCCACCACTTTCAGTCTCAATAGAGATGATACCATCGTAGGCTGCATGTTCATTAAGATAGAACCATGCTTCCATTGTAATTTGTCCATTTTCACCAATAGGAACGATAAAGTCATTTGCTGGAACCATCTGTACAATCCCACCACTTAGGTTGATTGCTTTTCCAAACTGACCATCAACTAACTTCCCATTTCCAGATAATTCTGCATCATTACCATTACCAGAGTTGTCTTTGAATTTCTTTCCATCAATTTTATCGAAAGAATAATAGACAACTATATCTTCCTTTTCAACAGCATCAGCATGAGTGAATGTAAATAATAACATCATTAAGATGTTAAACAGTAATAGTATTCTTAACATATCTTACTCCTTATTAGAAGTTAATTGAGAATATTGTAACAAAAAATAGTGTCGTTGTCAATAGATTACCTATAGTCTATAGTTATCAAACCACTCAATTATTGGTTTTGATAATGTGAAGTATATTCTTGCTCATTATACTCTTCATTGTTATACTATTTGTATGACACTTCTTGATGCGATTCTACTGGGTATTTTACAAGGTTTAACCGAATTCCTTCCTATTAGTAGTTCTGGACATCTCGTCTTAGCACAACATTTCCTTGGATTAAATGAGCCACTTGTCTTTTTTGATGTGATGCTGCATGTTGGAACATTAGCTGCAGTAATTGTTGTCTATCGACATTCAATCGCAAGGCTGTTATTCAACGGTGTATCAAGTTTTGTAGATATAGATTTCTTTCGTAATCCAGTACAAAAAGTTAGAACATCTGATGATCTGAAATTTATATGGTTGCTACTACTTGGTTCTATTCCGACGGGTCTCATAGCTGTGTTGTTTAAATCACAATTAGAATCCTTCTTTGATAAAGTATGGCTTGTTAGCTTAATGTTAATTGTAACGGGAATTATCTTGCAATTACCACGACTTCAAAAAGGATATAGTGATAACAAGGAAGCTATAAGTAAAAGATTAAAATCGTGGCATGCTCCAATCATTGGAATCGCCCAAGGATGTGCAATTACACCTGGTATATCCCGTTCAGGTACAACGATATCTCTTGCCCTGTTTTTGGGTATTCCTGCAAAAACAGCAGCGGAATATTCCTTCCTTCTCTCAATTCCCGCGATTCTTGGTGCAGTTGTACTTAAACTTCGTGATATTGGAGATACTACTATTTCACCTTATATATTAGGTAGTGGTATGTTTGCATCATTTCTTGTTGGGTATATTGCTTTACGTTTTCTACTGGTGGTGTTAAACAGAGGAAAATTCTCTCTTTTTACATATTACTGTGTAGCCTTAGGATTCGCGTCACTCTTAGTAGTTTTAATCCAATAGGTTGCGATACATCCAAAAACTCTTTTCTGATATTGAACATCTATTTCCATACCTAAATGCCCCAAGATATTACCTATCTTTTTTAAATTTTGTAGTGTATTCCTTATTAACTTTCTGCCAGTAAATCGATAAATTAGACTCGCAATATACATCTGCAATGGCTTCATTTTGAACTTTTTGAGATATCGTAACGGGAAACCGAAACCGTGCCCGGAAATTGCCAGTGTTCCACCCGATTTCAAAACACGTGTTAGTTCTCTTATAGCGATTTCATCGTCAGACACATGTGGCATTACAAGAAAACAGGTGACAATATCGAAAGTTTCATCTTGAAAAGGTAATGTGGGTAATGTTCCCTGAATAAATGATGGGTGAACTGCAGGAGGTTCTAAGATATTTTTGGTTTTTTCGCGTGCATATAGAAGAAATATCTTATCTGTATCCACACCAATTAATAGTTTTGGATTATTAGAAGATAACGCAGCAAGTAGATTTCCTGGACCACAACCGACATCCAGTACTTTTTTATTCCTTGCATTGATATTAAGTCTATCAATCTGTTCTTTTGTATATCCCTGTGCTAACTCTTGGTAAGCATTCTGAATGTAGGCGTGATGCCATTTAGTTATATCATTCTTTTCCATAAGATGGTATTCACTATTCTCGCCAACCGTTGCGGTATTGATGTCATTTCTGCCCGAAGTCTAATGTTCCCAGCAGTATCTGTAATTGGAATTGTCTTTAGTCTATAAGGGGATGTATTTATGGTGTTCCATCCAACATCTGTTGTACGAGCGGAACGAAATCCTCCTTGTTTCACAATCTCTATTTCCCGTTCTGTGTAATCCCCATTTGGATAACTAAAATGTAGACACTCAAGATCTAACATTGTCTCCAAATCCTTCTTACTCTCAAGAATCTCTTGTTTACATACGAGTTCCGTACAATTAGGTAGTATAGGGTGGGTTTGAGTATGTGGTTGAAAATCAACACTCTCTAACATTTGTTTCAATTCATCTAAATTCAGTGCATGTCTATGATTATATTCGACTATGTGCTCAAAATTTGAGGAATCTCTTAAATATGCTATCCGTTGTTGATTTGGTATTCTCTTAAGATGTTCTTTCTCTCTCTTGGATAGTCCGTCAATTTTAAACCAGAAATGTCTATTAGTGTTGATTATCTGTGTGCAAACATATATTGTTGGACGAATTGAATACTTTTGAAAGATATGTAAGAGTTTGATATTGTTGGCGTGTCCATCATCAAGAGTAATTACAACACTTCTCTGTGGTAATTCTGTAAAGTCTTGATTGTAAATTGCTGAAACGAGCGACTCTAAACTGATGATATTGTAATTGCGAATCAGGTATTTTATATGTTTTTCAAATACCTTTGATGAAACGTCGTGATAAAGGAGAATTGTCACCCTGTTCCTACAGAGCCACTCCCTTACTATCCATGGAATACCGAGAAGATAGATTACGAATGCAACAACATTTTTGGCAAATTGTGTAAGTCGATTAGGATTCATACTTACTAAGTGACACTCTTGTAAATTTCTTCTAATTTTCTAATGGATTCAGTATTGTCGAATTTTTCTCTAATGGTTGTGCGAGCGTTTCTTCCTAAATCCATTGCGATATTTTGATTTGTGAGTAGATGATGTAATGCCTTGGATAAAGAGTCTGGATCTTTGGGAGGAACAAGGATACCGTTTTTTTCATTTTCCATTAAATCCTTAATGCCACCTACATCTGAAGCGATACACGGTAATCCTAATCCCATCGCCTCAATTAATGCGTTCGGAGAGCCTTCATGAAGTGATGGTAGAACAAAGAGATCTGCCTGTAGCAATACTGGATACACATCCTCACGGAATCCTGGAAATGTAATCTTATCGGTTAGATTGAGATTCTTAGCAAGATCACTCAGTTCAGATTGTAATTCCCCTTCACCCAGAAAAACACATTGCCAAGAGATACCATCACAGTCTAACCTGTTTAATGCTTCAATTAGAAACCGATGCCCTTTTTCTGGTGCGAATCTGCCAACACATACTATCCTTTTCTCTGAACTGTCTCTTTGATTTGGTGACCATTCTTCTGTAGGGAGTTCCAATAAATTCGGTATACTATATATTGTTTTCTTGGGGTATAGATTTTGGAGATGTTGTTGAATCTGTTCTGAATTTGTTAAAAGAAGATCTGCAGTATTATATATGAATTTTTCTGTAATCCAGAGTCGGAATTTCGAATATCTTGCATGATAATCCCCACGCTGCGAAACGATTAATGGAATACGACGCCATAATCCCAATCTGTTGGATAAACCACTAAGAAAGTTTGAATACCACAACCAACTATGTACTAAGTCAGGTTGTATTGTTTTAATTACACCACCAAGAGCGAATGTATTTTTTAATACCTTTCTTTTCTTACCTTCACTTTTAAGTATAGTTACATCACGAACACATGGTAGTGCAGTAAGTTCTTTGATCCGTTCTCCTTCAGTGCGACTTAGAATGACATAGACTTCATATTCATCAGGTTTCAATCGTTCCAAAGTTTTTAGGAGCTGAGATTCCGCACCATCCTTTGCCATAGAATCAATCACATATAGAATTCGCATCAAATACGTTATCCTGGGTTTAATTTTGCAATAGAATGATGGTACTTGGAGTGTAATTTTGGAACAGAATGTCAAACTGCACTATGTCTACCAATATGTATAGAGTAGTACTTCTGATAGAATGAGTTGTACGACGAGAAGACATCCCACCCAATATAAATCTGAACGAGGTCGGGATGTGAGGAATTTTGCTACTGGAATTACGAAAAACGGAACCATGAAAATCCAGATACGTTCTACTTCCATTGTAAACAGTGTCGAAAATGTAAAATAGAATAATGTTATACAGAATCCGATGATATAGGAATCTGCTTTATCAAAACGTAATAGCCAAGGTATTACTGACGGACCAGAATCTTTCTCAGCTACAGTGGCGTTCTTCCTCCAGTCGCTGAATGTACTTATAACTTGACGGAACCAGACAGCAGTAATAGGGATACCTACACCGATTAGAAATGCAAATAGATTTCCAATACTCAGATGGAAAAACCGATCAATACTTTCATAACCTGTTCCTAAGCCTGCTTCATCTTTTTTTATAGCAGCCCATGTTGAGGTAATCGGATCGTAACCGGTGATTATAAATAGCAGTACATAGAATCCTATATAGCCTACTGCTGCAAATGCTAATACTTTTAAATACTGTTTAAACTGTCTATATTCTAATATTGCTATGACACATAAGAAAACACCGATAACAACAGTGGCATATGTCATAAACATACCGATGGCAAGTGAAATACCAGTTAAAAGGCTATAGGGTCGGAATGAAGTCAGATCAATATCTGGTTTAGTTTCTCGTTCTCTGGCTATATAAAATAGGTAAAGGCTAAGAATTGGAAATACACTAAATGGACCGTCCATTGATGTACCTGTGAACATCACGAAATTAGGTGTAATCAGAAACAGCAGTAGAGCGTATAGAGCAACTGTTTCTCCATAAAGATGTTCACCAAGTTTATAGATGAGTATGACAACAACTGCGGTAAAGAAAATTGAGAATAAGGAAGCTGAGAGGAGATTATAACCGAATACTTTACTAACAAACCATAAAAACACTACCCCACCTGCTGGATGTGTTCGGGTATGACCTGAAAGCGTATTAAATAGTTCTGGTTTGCTGAAATCGCGTAGGAATGCTTGAAGACCTAAATCTTCAATTCGTGGCACATCCCCATAATATTCCAATCCTGTACGTGTATAAGGTTCCAAAAGAGCAAGAATCCAATTTGGATTCTCTTCATTACCAATATTATTGTATCCATCAATCAGGGTAACACTGATAGTGATTGCGAGAAAGCAAATTATGGCTATTCCAATGAGTTCAGGGGTATTTATTTTATTGGATAGGAGATATTTATGGCAGAGAAATAAGAAACCGATACAGATTAGAATAGCGGGGACGATCCACCAACTCAGGTCAGGTTGAATTACAGCATAGAGAGGCGTAAAAACACCGTTATACCCAACCGCTCCAAGCTTCAGTCCTGTTTCACGCATGATGTATACTATAAACTTATGATATAGAAAGAAGAAAATCGTGAATAAAACTATTTGTCCAACTATAGATCGAACAGCTTTACGGAGGAACTGCATTGGGTATATTCCAATATAAATTAGGGTTTGAATATTTACCAACTGGGTTAGGTTTCTGACACTTGGAATTGTTGTGCTGCTTTGAGTAATGCGTTTGCTAAGTATTCTGGATTAACCTCATCTTTTCCACGGAATGTTCGAACTTTTACACCGTCTACTTTTAGAACTGCGAGTTCTTTACCACCAAGATGTATACCGAGTTTAGCGTTTCGTGTCTCACCTGGACCATTGACTTCACATCCCATCACAGCGACAGGTATGTTGATACCATTCTTCTCTAATAGTTCTTCGGCGGTAACCACTATATTCTCATAATTTGCCTCTGGATCTCCTCGTCCACAGAAAGGACATGAGATAACATCTAAAATATCATCAGCCATGTTGAGTGCACGTAAGAGTTCTTTTGCGGTTAATACCTCTTCAACAGGATCTCCCGTAATAGAGATTCTAATGGTATCACCAATACCTTCTTGCAACAATGTCCCAATGCCGAGTGTTGATTTGACGTGTGCGCGGCGTGGTGTTCCAGCTTCTGTTACACCGAGATGTAATGGGTAGTTAACCTTGGCGGAAAGTAATCGGTTTGCTTTTATCATGCGGATTGGATCACTTGATTTGACAGAAATTGCAATATTGGTAAAATCGTGTTCTTCACAGATATTGACATGTCGCAATGCGCTTTCAACTAATGCCTCAGCTGTTGGTGAGGGGTATTTCTCCAATAGATCCTTTTCAAGGGATCCTTCATTCACACCGATACGAATTGGTATATTTGCAGATTTAGCAGCAGACAATACTTGTGCGATACGGTCTTTATTACCGATATTACCAGGATTAATACGTACTTTTGCTACCCCAGCATCCACAGCTGCAAGAGCAAATTTGTAATTGAAATGTATATCTGAGACTATGGGAACAGGTGATCGTATTACTAATGTGGACAATGCTTTTGCATCTTTTTCCTCAGGTACAGCCACTCGAACAATCTGTGCACCAGCTTCTGCACATCGTTCAACCTGAGCCAGAGTTGCATCAACATCATGGGTTAGTGTGGTAGTCATAGTTTGTATAGAAATTGGACTACCACCACCTATAGGTACAGTGCCGACCATTATTTTTTCGGTTAACTTTCTATTGTTTATCTGAATCAATTCTTTCATAGTTGATTGTTGTTAAGTATGGTAATTAATTGAAAGTTTTTAATTTACTTATGAATTGGTTGTTACTTTATTTCCTTTATACAAGTGAAGAAAGGATTTCAAGGAATCGTTCGTTTTCCCTCTGTTTGCCAATTGTGACTCTAATTGCGTCAGGATAACCGTAGCCAGCCATTGCTCTTACAATTACACCTTTCTTCATCATTGTTTCTACCATATCTGCACCGGGTTGGTTAACAAAAACCATGATGAAATTCCCTTCAGTTTTTATATAACGAAGACCTAAATCCTCGAAAGCCTGATATAGGAATACCTTACCCTGTTCGTTTAGCATTTGACTTTCTTTGATGTATTCAGTATCAGTGATGGCGGCGCGTGCGGCAGCTTGGGCGACTGCATTACAATTGAATGGTTGTCGAACAGGATTCATGGTTGCGATTACGGGGGGTGGTGCGATTCCGTAACCAATACGCAAACCTGCAAGTCCATATATTTTAGAGAATGTTCGAGTGATTATGAAATTACGACCATCCATAACGTATGGTAGTGTATGTGGATAATCTGGATGTGTTACATATTCATAATACGCTTCATCAAATATAACTAACACATCTTCTGGAACTTGTGCCATAAAATGTGCTGTTTCTTTAGCAGTGACCATTGTACCAGTAGGGTTGTTTGGATTTGCAATGAAGATTGCTTTGGTTTTATCTGTTATTGCAGCAGCCATTGCTGGTAAATGGTGCGTATCATTTTGCATTGGGACAACAACCGGAGTTGCGCCTGTGACGGTTGCGACGAGGCCGTACACAACAAAAGCTCCCTCAGCATAGATTACCTCGTCGCCTGGACCTAAGTAAGTTTCCCCCACGAGCTGTAGCACTTCGTTTGAACCGTTGGTCAGTATCAGATGATCTTCGGTAACACTAAGATGTTTTGCTAAATCGGCTTTAAGATAGTATGCATTTCCATCAGGATAGAAATGTACCTGCGTTGATATTTCTTTGATTGCTTGTTGTGCTAAAGGGGAAGGACCGAGTGGATTTTCATTTGAAGCTAATTTGATAATGTTAGAGATACCAAGTTCTCTTTTAACTTCTTCAATCGGTTTTCCACCTTGATATGCTTTTATTGTATCAATACCTGGGTTTGGCTTTAACATTTTCTCAGTTATATTCAAGGGTTCCTATATAGTCAACGTTGTTATCAGTTGAAGTTTATAGCTGATCTAAACTAAATTCTCCTCTTTCCTATGCAGTATATCATAGAAGGTGCCGTTTTCATAGTAAAATCAAAGACATACATTTGATGTATACTTACTGCTAAAACACCTTTTCAAGGTTCGTTAGATTTGATATAACGGAATTCCGTTACTATGGATCAGGTACCGTGGGTGAAACTTGCTATCTTAGGTATAATTATGATATTATAATTATTGTATATATATATTCTAAAGGAAGTAATGTTGATATGGCATATGTTATCTGTGAACCTTGTGTTGATGTAAAAGACACGGCATGTGTTGATGTCTGTCCAGTGGATTGCATACATACTTCTGAAGGTGAAAACCAACTGTATATTGATCCAAGCGTTTGTATTGATTGCGCAGCGTGTGAACCTGTATGTCCTGTCACTGCTATCTTTATGCAGAGTGATGTTCCGAGTGAATGGGAATCATATATAGAAGTAAATAGCAAGTTCTTTGAAACCTTTGTTAAACCTGAGTCAGATGATGACGGCGCTGATGATGCGGGACAATCTAAAAAGAAAAAAGAACAAGGTGTACCAGAAGAATTTGTTCAGTTACCAAATGCAGCCAGATCGTCATTACGTTCCCCCTACGGATTGATTGTAATGCTGGGACAACCTTTGTTAGGTGCGTTCTCAGCGGGATTTAAGTCCCGATTAGAGGAGATGGCAGGTAATCCTCGAATATTTAGTGCTGCCATTTCTACAGGTATTAATAGTCTTATCAATCTGGTTCTATACCCGCTTGTTCTGTTTTTCATTGGAATGCAGCAGGGAACAGTAGGTCTTTTTACTCCATCTGGTAATTTGATGATCTTCTTGGGAATAGTTATTGCTATTGTTGAGGGAATGGTTCGTTTTAAATCTGAGTTGACTTCTACAAGTGAATCAGAAGATGCGCGTTATGGAGCATCAATCTATGGGTGGTTTGCTTCATTAGTAGCAACCCCACTTCTTATAGGGTTACGTTCGACCTTGGTAAACGATGATGTTGGATTAAGAAAAACAATGCCAGGGGCAGTTGAAACCGAAGGTGCTATATACTCGGATGATATAAAAGAACGTTACCGTCGTTATGGCATGGTGAACCGTGTCTCAGAGTTAGCAGACTATTATCGGATTGAAATAGAATTCCCACGTTGGGTACCAGATTCTTCAGCGAAAAACACTTATGAACTGCCGGATAGAATGCCTCACTACGATTATGAGGTATCAATCAGTTCACCTTTTGCCCCCGATGAATCTCCACTGGATCAAGAGAGTGTGGTGACTGTTCAAACCCAACTTCCAAGGGATCCAGAAAAGCCAATGGAATTTGCTGATCCTCGTTTTGAGAAGGTGGTTGGACGTACCAGTTCATTCCCTGATGGCTTCAGAAATATCTTCCCAATTCCGTGCCAACCAGAAGACTTTTACGCAAAGTATCAAAATAGGATGCTTGAAATCATCGTACCGAAAACAGGAACGTATGATGATCTCTCTATAGAATCTCCCGTCCACTATGCGAAACTTAAGGGATAGAGAGAAGTTAGTTGAATGGGATAAGAGTTATCTCTGGCATCCTTTTACACAGATGCAGGATTGGCTTTCAGATGATCCTGTAATTATTGAACGTGGTGAAGGTGTTTACCTGATTGATATTGATGGAAATCAATATCTTGACGGTATAGCATCAATGTGGACGAATATCCACGGTCATAACCACCCTCAACTTAATACCTCCCTAAAAAATCAGTTAGATAAGATTGCACATTCAACATTGCTGGGTTATAGTAATATTCCCGCCATTGAGCTTGCAAAAAAACTTGTTGAAATTACACCCTCAGGACTAAACAAAGTATTCTATTCAGATAACGGGTCTACTGCTGTTGAAGTAGCACTGAAACTTTCAATTCAGTATTGGCAACATAAGGGTGAATCAGAACGTAAATTATTTATTCACTTTGATAATGCATATCACGGAGATACAGTAGGAGCTATGAGTGTAGGTGGTATTCACACCTTTCATAGTACATTTAATTCCCTGCTCTTTGAAAATGTCCGAGTTAATGTGCCAAAACAATATACAGCACAAGGAAAAGAATATGATGTTACGTTAGAAAAGGAAGGGTGGCTTAATTCGGTTGACCGGGCTCTAACAGAAAATCAAGGTCGTATTGCCGGTATTATTTTAGAACCCCTTATACAAGGAGCAGGTGGAATGTTAATTTCACCTAAAGGGTTTTTAAAGGGTGTTGAAGAATTAGCAAGTCATTATGGAACAATTCTTATCGTAGATGAAGTAATGACAGGATTTGGACGGACTGGAAGGATGTGGGCATGTGAGCATGAGGATGTATCTCCGGATATTTTATGTACTGCTAAAGGATTAGCAGCGGGTTATCTTCCACTTGCTGCAACCCTAACTACAGATGACATCTATGAAGTGTTCCTTGGGGATTATAGCGACCTTAAGACTTTCTTTCATGGACATACTTTTACTGGAAACCCTTTAGGGTGTGCAGTAGCATTGGAGAATATCTCTATATTTGAACGTGAAAATCTTATCGGAAAAATACAAGTGACAATACAGCATTTACAGGACAGACTTCAAGAATTCTACACTTTGAATCATGTCGGGGATATTCGTGTTTGTGGTCTGGCTGTAGGAATAGAATTAATGGAAAATACTAAGAGACAAACTCTATATCCATTTGAAGAAAAAGTTGGACTTAGAGTTTGCAAGGCTGCACTTGAACGTGGCGCGATTCTCCGTCCTTTGGTGAATACAATTGTATTGATGCCACCATTGCAGATCACAATTTCGGAATTAGACTCTCTGCTGGATATTACCTATAAGGCGATTGCTGAAGTGACAGAGTTTAATCCATGAATTGAAGACTATTCCCATATTAAATTTTTATGAGGAAACGTACCAAAATCTGAGAAGTTTTCCATTACGAAAACAGAGAAGGGCAGGTAGATTACCTGCCCTTCTCTGTTGATTAATACAATAGATGAAAATTTAGAAACTTGCGCGTCCAGTTGCTACATTCTTTGCTCTATCGGTTACACGTATTATAATACTATGTGGACCTTCAGACAATTTACCAGTTTCTAATAGAAGATTTTCTTCCTTGGAATCAAAGATACCATCCTCAGGGAAGATCACTTTCCATTTTTCATCGTTATCAATTTTGTAAACTGCTTTTTCAACAGTATTCATCATATCTGAAACACTACATGTGATTTTATAGCTTCCGTCACCATTGTCAGCAATTTCGATGTCTCCCACCTCGGGATCGGTATTGTCAATATTAAATGGTGTGCTCATCTTTTCAGCAGATTTTTCCCATCCTACCGGATTGCTTAATTTATCTGTAGCATTTACTTTCAACTCGTATCTACCATCAGCAACGGTAGTAATATCCCAATCATAACTTGGTGCGGAAAGTTCCTTCTTCAGGAGTTTCCAATTCTCCTCATCAACACCTTTATAGTATAGGTTAAATTGCAAAGTATCTTTATTAGCATCAGCTACTTTCCATTCAACTTTCCACTTTTTCGGTGTTGCAGGTGATGATCCCCGACTCGAACCACTTGGAGCCGGTGGTCCTGGTCTTTGTGCACTACTTCTGCTACTACTACCACTACCAGTATTAATACTGATTCCAGAAAACAAAGGTTTAATATTGGCTTGTGCTGAAGCGAGTGAGACTTTCTTCAGAATAGGTGTCTTCCCTACTTCAGTAGTAGTGAACTTAGCTTTCCATTGGATATATTGAGCATCAGCATTAGGAATTTGTGATCCTTCAGCGGTTGTAAGTTCCTCTGACCAATCATTCCATGTATCATCAGGTTTTCTGGTATTCCCTGTACGAGTAGAAAAAGTCAGTGATGTACCATCTTCAACATTGGCTTCCCAAGAAAGTTTACCCCAACGTGACAGACTTTGGGTGTTATGAACCGAAGATTCAAGCGTTCCTTCTTCAACATAGGATGAAGTTACAGAAAAGAGTTTTCCAGGATTTCCAGTTCCGATAACAGTCCTCATTCCATCATCTTGCTTTATTTGATGTATAGTAACCACTTCTTTACTTGAGCATTTCCCGATTGATGCAAATTCACCTGTTTTCGTGTTGACACGGTATAACTTCCCTTTATCTCCAGTACCCACTAAGAGTTGTTCGTCATTTTCTAAAACAACTGATAAGATAAGTGGTTCTGTAGAAGTCCAAACTAATGCGGTTGTTCCATCAGGATGCAGCTTATATATATAAGACTTATTTTCTTTAGGTGGTCCACTTCCTGGTGGTTGTGGACTTGGAACAGCAGGACCTCGACTCTGTGCTCGATTTCCTCTATCTACCGGCAGTGAAGTAATTGCTGAAGCATATACATTTCCTTCACTGTCTGTGACAAGATCTCGTATTTCCTTTTCTTTTGCTTGATATACAACATTCGCAGAACCATCTTGCATTATCCTATAGATGATGCCGTTATCACCACTACCTGCATAGAATCCTTCATCGGCTGCGACTAAAGATCTGATGTTTTTCTCTTCTGCATCAAATAATACATTTACTTCATCCTCAGGTGTGATTTTATATATCTTACCTTCAGTACCGGTTGCTGCATATAGGTTTCCATCTCCATCTAAATGCAGTGCCCATACATATTTATCACCTTTACTGAGTATTGTTTTAGGTGGTGTATCTTGATCTGTGATTTTATATATGAGGCCGTCCGGTCCTGTACCTGCGTAAAGTGTCCCATCATCTTTAATTGCGAGACTATAAATAGTTACCTCGGGTGAATCGTAATACAGTGATACCGTTTTACCATCTGCACTAATTTTATAGATTTTTCCTTCAATACCGGTTCCAGCATATATATTTCCATCTGAATCTTCTGCAAGCGCCCATACTTGAGCTTCTTTGACTTCTGAAAATTCCTCAATCTTGAGAGATAACATTGCATCTCCCAAACTACTAACTGATATATCCTTGATCTCTCCCGCTTCAAAAATCTGTACGGGATTGTTGTTCCCACAACGAGGTTGTCACAGCTGAAGCGAGACTTACATAAATTAAAACAGTTGTTATTAGGATACAAAAACGAAACGCACGGTGCATAGAACATTCCTCCTGTTATACTGCACTATTATATAGAGTAATATTAATCCGTAATGTGGTTTATTGAGCATTACTATCAATTGCGATAGGAAATGTAAAACTACCAAATATGATATAATCTGTTTTCACATTGTTAGTTTGTAATTCTGTACCATTGGTATACCTATTTTCCCCGATACGCAATCCAGTATTCATGACCGACATAACAGATATTGGTAGATCCGGGAATTCCTGTCCTTGAACTGTTAATCCCGGTTTTTGTTGAGAAATCTCCAATATAAGATCAGTATTAGGTTGACGATCATTTTGCCACAATTCCATCAGATGATTGATATTCTTCGCTTGAAAATTCCCTGGAGCTCGTGAGAGTCTCCATGACCGGTATGTTCCGGCACTCATTCCACGTAGCAAGACAATTCCATCAGCAGTGTCATCAGGAATTTTAATTGAGGCAGTCATAGTCTTGGGTTTCTCAAGGTAAGGACGGATACTAAGGGTGACAGTAATCTCTTCTCCTGGACGGTAGACCTGTTTATCTACCTGAGTGGTTAAGATGGAAGCTGTTTTACGTCTGTCCTCAACTTTAACGTTGAAATCAATCGATTCTACTCTAACTTTTGTATACGGATTTACTATCAAGTCCATCAACGGTCCCATGACTAACTGTGAGGCATTAAAAGCAGGAGATCCGGATGAAGAATAGGTGTTGTTTAGCACTAATTCATTGGTATTTAATTCCGGCTGATCTCTAAGCTTAATTTTTGCATTAACATCAATAGTGTAATCATTCCCACTGAATTCCATTGCATTAATAAGAGATGAAATGCCAGAAGAAGCATATACTGCTGTAAACATCTTATCGCGTGCTGCTTCATAGTACTTTTCATGTACTTTCATATCTGATGTTTGTATCTTTACAGACACCGGTAGATAGTGATGTGTATTTGGTACTTCTTCAATTATTCCTGCAATAGCTGGCACTCTATCTTGTACTAAAGTGCCAATGGGTTGTGTTGCGGAGGCAACTTTAGATGAACGCGTACGACTTGGAAGAATAAAATGTACATGACCACCAGAAAGTGGTAGATTGACATTTCCTTCACTAAATGCGGGATGTCCATAGGCAAGTAATTGTTTCTTTTCTTTATCAACGTATGTAATTGTCCCAAACCCGAATCCTGCGACATCACCACGCAAGACCTCATTACCTACCGTTTGTCCACCTTCAACTGGAGACTCTTTAACTGGACCACCACCCCCCAGTCCTTGTAAAGGTATCATATTTCCTCGCTCAAAGAATGGTTTCAGAATTTGCATTGTTGCTGCATCAAGACGTGGCAGTGTGACAGGTATTGCTAATTGCGTCATCTTCCAATCAATGTCGTTTCTTGGATGTATTAGTGAATCTGTCTTATGTGAATTAGTTCTCTCAATTCTACTTTCGTTACCAGGTAAAGGAATCATATTGAGTCCTTCATTAACATATTCCGATCCCATGTGCAAGAATTGTTCACCTGCATAGAGTAGGTTGGGTTTCATCCCATGTTCAGTAACTTTCACCATTAATTCAAATGGGGTAATGCCAAAGATGTTTGAACGTTCTCGTTGATTGAAATATCCAAGAGAAATTGCTCCCATCAGCCGACCATCAATATAAACAGGACTACCGCTCATTCCACCAGCGACACCAGTCTTTTTAAAGTTTTCACTTGTCCCTTCTGCCCATACCACATGCCATCCTGGGGAGGCGTCATTATATATAATGCTGACAACTTCAAAGGTAAACTCTTCAGCATTTGTTCCATTAAATACAGTATAGCCTTTACCTTTCATGCCTGGTTTTATTTCAGCTAATGGCATAAACTTATTTGCGTCCCATTCAATTTGTGCATTTGTGTGGACTGTAACCAGACAAAAAACTACAAGTGCACAAAGCAAAACCTTTTTCACTATTTTACTCCTCTCTGATTTTGAAAATTTATATATTCATTTTGATTCTAACGATGATTCAGAGGTTGATAACTATAATCTTGTGATATTAGATGTATAAGATTAAGTTGCTTAACAAATTTGTTTTTCAAAAATCAGTTAATGTATTGATGTATTAAAATATCATGTGAACCCTACAATGTCAACGGAAAAATCAGACAGATGTTGACAATGCAAGAACTTTCGTCATTCCATATATGATTTTTGATTGGATTTCCAAGTCAAAATCAACGCCAAATACACTCGGTAGAATGCGCGTATGGCATTCATACCGTTGAACAATCAGTTAACTGACACAAGTCGTAAATATAGACTTTCACACTACGCAAAGAAATAGGCAGATACCACAACGGATACCTGCCTGAAAATTCTATACTATACCAGCGGTCAATCACTGTCTTGTTGCTTCACCTGCCCCCACGTTATTTTTTTTTTGCCTTGCGGCGACACAGGCAGCACATCATCACTTATCCAATCTATTGTATAATCACGGCCCGGATGGTTTGTGATCCGTGTCATATCGCGTGTCCGAATATGATATTTGTAGATATTCGGTGGTGGAAACTCAAAATCATGCGGTAGCGGTTGGTTCAAAGGGATAGCAGCACGCGCACTAAAAACGATTGATTCACCGTCATCCATCCAGTCAACGTTACGCCCTTCCATGTCCTTCGGTATATGGAGCGGTCTGAGGTTTTCTCCGTTGCGATTGCATGTCATATACCGAAACGCCTTGAAGAAAGGTCCTTCCCTGCCATTCAGAGGACGCACAGTTTTCCACTCCACCTGAAGGAACACAATCTGTTTGCCATCTGGCGACCAGCGCGGACATTGACGGCGAATCGTGAATTCTCCGTCAAAAGCCACTGCGAGTATCAGTTTGCGTAGGTTGTCACCATCAGCATCCATAATCCAAATCGTATTATTGACACCGTGCGTCCAAGGTTCTGCACAGATTATATGCTTGCCATCTGGCGACCAATCATGTTGGTTACCCCAGAAATCCGAGATCTCTTTCATCTTTCCCGTTTCTATATTGAGGACGATGGTGCGGTCTTTCCAATCACCGGGATCCTCAATGCGTCTCTTAAAAACGAGAAATTTGCCGTCCGGTGAAAATGAAGCTCTATTGATATGATCAGCTTCTGTGAGTTGACGAATGTTTGTGCCGTCCGGATTCATCAAGCAAAGAACACTACTACGATGCACATATCTATTAAATACAATCTGTCTGCCGTCGGGAGACCAACTCGGTAGGCCGGGGTCCAACAGGTCGGTAAGTAGTGTCTCGTTGCTACCGTCATCGTCCATCACGTAGACCCCATCAATACCGTTGCGTTCTGAAGTGAAAACGATTTTGGTGTCCGCTGCAGTTGACACAAGCAGTAGCAGCAAGGACAACAAGAAAACTTTGTGTCTTTTCACGGTTCTGCTCCTTAAAAGAAGGAATGGCAGGGGTGCATGCCCCTGCCGTTGCAATAGGGTTATGGCCCATCCGCCGCAGTAAACGTCACAGCAGCTGTGCTTGTCTGCTGTTGTGAATCTACTTCCCAGTTGTCCTCCTTATGATTGCCCTGTATTGTAGACACCCTAAGGTGCGTATGCGCTTTATAATAAACCTCCTCATCTTTTTCCAGTGTGCCGATCCAACGATCGAAGGGTAGACCCTCGTCAGTATGAGGACCGCCGTAAAAATACTGAGAGGTTTCACCCACTTCAATATCTTCGGGGACTTTGGTATCTCGACGTTCATCTCCCCCGTTACCATCGGGTGCAGTGTATTTCTGCGTCCAGAACCACGGCGCCACTCTTAGCGTGTTATTGTTTGGGTCATCCGCCTTGCGGTTATCTCTTGGGTTAGAGGCATAGGCGTAAGAAGACATAATAATATGCGAACCGGTATAGTAGAAACTTGAAATCTCTGCGTATCCCTGGGCACCCGTATCTTCGCCTGTTCGAGACAAATAGATCGGTTTATAGACGCGGAACGTGTCGGAACCATCCGCATCAGAGGATTCCACAAATGACACGACTGCCCTAACATCATACTTTATGCCTTTTATGTTACCGTCAAACGTGCCCAGGTATACATACACACTTTGTGTGTTACCGTGCAAACTCGTGAAACTATATTCATCATCTATATACCAGTCGATAAAGTGTATATCTTCATCCGTTGTCAGAGAAACGGAGACGGTTGTGCCTGCTCCCCAATCATCACCCGAATATACCGACATCGACGTGACAGACGCTGCATCACTATGATTGACAAGACCGACAAGGCAGAGGGAACATATTATCGCTTCTGCGATACCGATTGGTTTTAATCTTAACATTTTTATTCTCCTTCATTATTATAACAGGATATGCCAAAAAAAGCATATCGTATTTATTATATTTTCTGAGAAAACACTTGACATTGATTTGTCAATTACTCTTACTTAAACTATATATCAGTCTTAAAATAGAAAAAGTTAATAGCAATTGCAGATTTTCTTGTAAATTCTCTAAAAAAACTTGTGAGATGTGAAGAAAATGGAACCAAATGAAGATTAAAAATTTTATTAGGTAATTTTCAGTTCTTGTAGAGTTGAATGCGGTGAATCAACGCCAAATACACGTTTGGCATTTGGGAGGAAGAATATCACCTAATCATGGGAGAATAAATTATAGAAATGGCATTACTTATCATAAAAATAATACTATTATGTTTTTATCATGCGTAAGTCATGTATACATGTTTCGGTTAGCATGGTTCTGTATTTACCTTGACTTTACGGTATCTGTTGGCTAAAATAGGTGTCATAATGACTGGCTGGGAATAAGAAATGGCAAGTTCATCCTACCTTCTCTCGATTGACCAAGGAACTACCGGTTCAACAATCCTCCTTGTTGATAATTTTGGTAAGATAGTATCCAAAGGATATCAGGAATTTACGCAACATTATCCACATCCTGGGTGGGTGGAACACGACCCAGAAGAGATTTGGATTGCCACTCAAAAAGCAATATCAGAAGCAATAGATAGTATAGATAATAAAAACAATATCACCGGTATTGGTATAACGAATCAGCGTGAAACTACAGTTATATGGGATCGTGATACAGGGTCACCTATCTATCCTGCAATTGTATGGCAATGCCGTCGTACATCTGATATTTGTGCAAATCTTAAAGCACAAGATGGTGTCTCAGAACAGGTAAAATCTAAAACCGGTCTTGTGATAGATCCCTATTTCTCTGCGACAAAAGTGGGTTGGATTCTTGACAATGTAGATGGTGCCAGAGATAAGGCGAAACGTGGCAACCTTGCATTTGGGACAATTGATTCGTGGTTGTTATGGAAATTAACTGATGGTGGTATACATAAGACAGATTATACAAACGCATCCAGAACTCTTTTGTTCAATATTGATACCCTCACCTGGGATGATACACTATTAGATATTTTTAACATTCCAAAGAATATACTCCCAGAAGTCTGTCCATCTGCCAATGACTTTGGATATGCAAAGATTACACCATTAGACCAAATACCGATTGCTGGTATAGCAGGTGATCAACAGTCTGCTTTATTTGGTCAGCTTTGCTGGAAACCGGGTATGGTGAAAAACACTTATGGAACTGGATGCTTCTTGATGTTAAACACCGGTACAAAAAGGATTGAATCACAAACCGGTTTATTAACAACGCTTGCTTGTAGTTTGAATGAAAAACCTGTGTATGCATTAGAAGGAAGCGTATTTATTGCAGGTGCAGCAATTCAATGGTTAAGAGATGGTTTGAAATTGATTGAATCTGCCTCAGAAACAGAGGAAATTGCTAAGAGTATTAATGATTCTGCTGGAGTTGTTGTTGTTCCTGCTTTTACAGGATTAGGTGCTCCTTATTGGGATGCAGATGCAAGAGGAGCAATTTTCGGATTAACAAGGGGAACAACTCACGAACACATTGTACGTGCCACATTGGAAT
This sequence comes from Candidatus Poribacteria bacterium, assembly GCA_965205025.1. Classification (GTDB taxonomy): domain Bacteria; phylum Poribacteria; class WGA-4E; order WGA-4E; family WGA-3G; genus MSPOR6. The sequence continues at coordinate 106,193 of CBDBFU010000026.1, read as the reverse complement.
CAATCGCTTTTCAATCTGCGGATGTCGTCCGTTCAATGATTGATGATTCTGATATATGTCTTAAGCGATTACGTGTAGATGGAGGAGCTGGAGCAAACAATTTCCTGATGCAGTTTCAGGCTGACCTATTAGACATGGAGGTGGAACGACCTACACAGATCGAAACAACAGGACTCGGTGCAGCGTATCTTGCAGGTATAACTTCAGGGGTATGGCAGAATGTAGAAGAACTTGAAAAGCATAGAAAAATTGATACTGTTTTTTCACCACAGTTGAACAAGGACCATCGTGAGCAGAAATTATGTGACTGGCAAACTTCTATTCAAAGGTTGACCAATGTTGCAGTCGGAGATTAACAATGCGGTTGCAGTGGAAGTATTCCTTAATAATTAACTTAACTGTTATTGCAGTACTCGTTGTTTTCTACTTTTTTTATACGATACGGTTACGCAAGGAGATGGGTGAGCAATATGTATTCGGGGCAGAACAAGGTACAATTTTAAAAAAAGTAGTCGAGAATAGAATCCGCGATGCTGTTGTTTCAGAAATTACCACCTCTCAGAACTTCAATCTTGAACGTATTGATCAACTTCTCTTTAATCTTATACAAGATCCTGCCATAAAGGATGTTCTAAACATACAGGTCACTTTAGGAAATAAGGGTGTCCGATCAAGCTTACTTACACAGGAGGAAGCAACATTTTTCTTGGATGAAAAGGATATGGAACACATTGAGAGAGCTGGTTCCAAAATAGATACGATGGATGGACAAAATGTAATTACTGTCGTCACAAAATACACTATCCCACCTAAAGAATTGATACCTCCTCAATCAGACCTAAATACTCCGTCGACTTTGGAAGAACTATCTCCTGAGGTATGGCGTATGCTTATGTCAAGCAATATGAATTTTACTGTTGAGGAAATAATACCTGAGTTTGATTTTCAAAAGGCACAAACAACACTAAATAATGGTAAGTTTTCAGCTGAATTATGGGGTATGTTTATATCAAATGAGATAATTCCGTCACCAGATTCAACTATAAAAACTGATGTTGAAAATAATAGATGGATAATTACCGATTCAGAAAATGATGATATATATCATCTATGGCTAAAAGATAAAACATACTGGATTCATATAGGACCTTCAAATACAGGTTATATCCGTGCTTTTTTCGATGTGCCATACATAAAAGAATCTATCCGTTCCTCGTTGTTAACATACGCGATCTTTATCTTAATTGTTGGGGTTTTACTGGTTGTTCTAATTGACCTTATGACAAATCATCTGATTATGAAGCCGCTCGAACGGATGACAGATATTATACAAAAAGCTGAATCCGGAGATCTTACAAATATGTATCATCGTAGGTACGGTTCAGATGAGATAGGGAAAGCAACACGAAATTTGGTACGGATGTTTGTTCAGTTGAAAACTTCACATACCAGAAGGATAGCTGCCCTTGGACAATTTGCTGCAGGGGTGGCACACGAAATCCGTAATCCGCTAAATTCCATTGGAATGACTGCACAACATTTAAAGAATATATTCTCACAACCTAATGTTAGTCCTGAAGATATTGAAGAAGCCAAGGAGTTTTTGGATATTGTGGATGACAAAATTGGTGAATTAAGACAGACGTCCGAACAATTTCTAACGCTCAACCGACCCCAAAAACTCAAATTGGAGTCTGTAAATCTCAATACCTTATTAGACACGGTAATATCTGAATTTGTACTGATTGCAGAAGAAGCAAAAATTCAAATCATCAGTAATTACGATTCCGATCTCCCCGATATGCAATTAGACGATATGTTGATGCGACAAACAATCTTCAACTTTATCCAGAATAGTATACAAGCAATACCTAAAGGTGGAAGTATATACATCACCACAACCTTAGAGGAAATCAGCGGTATCCCATTCGCTGTGCTTGAAATCCGTGATACGGGTATTGGCATCCCCGAAGAGAATCAGGAGCGTATTTACGATGCTTATTTTACGACCAAAGAGACAGATGGCGGTGTCGGTCTTGGACTATCGATTTCACATCAAATTATATCTGCCCATAAAGGGAAGGTAGAAGTTAAAAGTCAGGTAGGTATGGGTACAGCATTTAAAATACTTCTACCTTTAAAAAGAACTATTGATCCTGAATATACTGATATGGTAGAGCACAGTGAGGAATCAGGGAAATAGAAACATTAAGCATAAAGGCATTCATTATATATAAGTGGAGATAATACCATGGCATCAATATTGATTGTAGACGACGATCAAGATCAACTTAGGATATTACAGCGTATCTTACAACGTGAAGAGCATAATGTCGAGACAGTTGAAGAGAGTAAAACTGCCCTTGAAAAGATAAAAGAACAGATGTTTGACATTGTCATCAGTGATATGTGGATGTCATCACGTTTTGAGGGACGTGACTTACTGCGAGAAATCAAGAAGGTTGATCCTGCATTACCTGTATTAATCATCACAGCATTCGCTGAACTGAATGATGCTGTTGATCTTGTTGCTAATGAAGGTGCATTCTATTACCTTGAAAAACCAATTGAAATTGATGTGTTAAAACGCGAAGTAAATAGAGCATTAGAAACCCGTGGTATATTAACCGAAGGAGAATTGGATTCAGATGATGTTTCAGCAGAGGTACATTTTGAGGATATCATTGGTGAATGTGAAAAAATGCAACAACTCTATAAGAATATGTCCCGTGTAATTCACCGAGGCGTAAAACAAGTACTGATTACAGGTGAAACTGGGAGTGGTAAGAGTCTTGTGGCACGTGCACTACACGAACATGGTGGTAGAAAGGATAAACCGTTTGTTTCGATTAATTGTGGTGCTATTCCTGACACGCTAATTGAGAGCGAACTGTTTGGTCATGAGAAAGGGGCATTTACTGACGCAATTCAACAGAAAAAGGGTATTTTTGAAATTGCAGATACTGGTACACTCTTTCTTGATGAAATAGGTGATATCTCAATTCAAATGCAAAGTACACTTCTACATGTGTTGGAAAAACATGAGATACGTAGGATCGGTGGTAATCAGAACATAAAAGTGGATGTCTGTGTAATTGCTGCAACGAATAAGAATCTCGTGGAAGCAGTAAAAGAAGAAACATTTCGATCTGATCTCTTTTTCAGATTAAATGTAATCCCACTCCATCTTCCTCCCCTTCGTGAACGAGTGGAAGACATTCCTCTGCTCATAAATTATTTGATTCAGAAATTTAGCGATGAATATGTGGATGCTGAACCAAAACAGGTTACACAACGTGCTATGTCTGCTCTATGTCGTTTTCATTGGCCTGGTAATGTCCGTCAATTAGAAAACTACCTACACAGGATTTTTGTCCTCTCTGAAAACACTTCAATTGACTTAGATGAACTTCCACCTGAGATTATTGATACTTCACTACCAACAACTGAGCTTGAAATTGGTATACCTGAAGGTGGTGTTGCGTTAGAAGAGATTATTAAAGAATATGTGTGCGCGGCATTAGCAAAAACGAACGGCACACAGACCAAGGCTGCAGAATTGTTAGGTATTTCACGTCGTCAACTCCAGCATCGGATGCAGAATTATGGACTTCAGAGTCAAGACTTTAAGGATAGTGACAGTTAAGATAATATAAAGACTTGTGTTAGTTACGGTAGAGTTTTGTTGTCTTTCACAACTGTTCATATTCTGTAGGAGCGATCTCCTGGTCGCGACCGGTAGTGCGCTCATATAAGTAAAGTGTCTATAAATCTAAAGTTTACTATATGTTAGATGTATGGATAATGTGAATGAAAAAAATGTTAATATTTATTGTTCTGAGATGATTGTACTTTCACGGAAACCTTCACGGAGCAATTTTACGAACCCTTATTCTATAGGGGTTTATAATTTTAATGATACCAATTCTCCGTGAATCACATACGTTAATATATTATTAACTTTGTGAACGAAATGCATCTTTGGTTTTCCTCTGATACCATTTCTATGAAGGTAAACAGATCATCGACAGAAATACACAGAACCCAAAATCCCTTCCTACCCATACAGATTTTTAAACCTTTTTCCCATATATCATACTCTATATATTAAAACTAATTCAGGATAGTTGTTGTTATGCGGAAGAATATTGTTGCTATGAGTAATCTTACAGATGAAGAATTGATACGACATGTTCAGAATAGAGATCAGGATGCATTTTCTGAACTCATTACACGGTGGACACCACGGATAAAAGGTGTAGTCGGTTCCAATTCCAGACAAAGACTCGACGCAGAAGAGATACACACCGACATCTGGGTCGCTGTATGGCAAAATATAGTTCATCTTAGAAATATAGAGAGTTTCGGGGCATGGCTACATCGTATCGCCCATAACGCATGTAAACGATATTACACATTAACAAGACAATCTCGAAATGAAATCCCACATGAACATTCTGTGATTGTTGAACAGATGGAACAACAGGCTGCAGCACAATATAGAGAAAAACAGTTGATGACAGATATAAAAGAAGCGGTACATCATCTACCACAAAAGGTACGTTCAGTTGCTGAATTGTTCTATTTAGAATCGTGGCACATTAAAGAAATTGCTGTCGAGTGTAATTTGCCTATTGGCACTGTTAAGACCAAATTAAAGGAAATCCGAACACTTCTACAAAAGGAATTTGATGCGGAAGTCATAAAAGGAGCACCTATGACATCAAAAATAGATCAACCGAAAAACACACCTACAAAGACTCACACAGGTAAAACGTCAAAAAACAGAATACCTGCGATTTTTAATGTTAATCCGAATGATCCGACTGGTGAAAGTTGGGGAGCACCTGAAGGGTTGTTCGCACGGTTCGGTAAAGGGGAGTCTAAAAGTGTTAAACTTTCTCCCAATGGGTCATATTTTGCAATGTCGACTGTATTCGGACTGTGGTGGTATGATGTCGCTACAATGAAACCGATCTCTCTATGGGATCACATTGGAAGATTTGCCGTTAATATCGACTTTTCTCCAGATGGCAAGTGGGTTATCCTAAGTACTGTAGCTCCCTCTGTCAAGGTTTTGGAGGTAGAAACGGGTGAAACCGTGTTTGAAATCAAGGATCAGAATGCGTATGCTGGTCTTGCTTGTTCGTCCAATGGGAAATGGGTGGCGGTTGCTGATCAAGAAGGACATGTCAGGGTGTTGGATATTCACACGGGAAAACAGATTGCTCAGATGGATCGTGGAGAACACAAGTGGAAAACGAATGACATTGAGGGACTTACTTTTACACCAGACGGATCGTTGCTTGCTTCATTGGTTAGGAATCACAAGAAATACTCAAAGGACAATGAAGTTTTGAATCCAGATGACGAAGATGAACAAATCTATGTTTGGGATCCGGAGACAGGCAAACCAGTTGTAAAGTTGGCAGGAAATACCTTTGAGATTTCACAGGACAGTCGTCTTATCGCGGGTGCAACAACTGATGGCACATTGATTGATGATGAACTGCTTTATAGCGATGTCGCTGTGTGGGATATTGCCACCAGTGAACGAATTACCTACTTCACGGAACATAGTAATTGGATAAACTCAATCGCTTTTTCACCTTGCGGAAAATACATCGCATCAGTTGACGAAATTTTACTGGTTTGGGAGATCGCTACAGGTACAGTACAGAAGCTAATTCCCAATGTGGAGGATCCATTCTATTCAAACACCGGACAACTATTCGCTATAGAATACCCCAATAAAACAGACGAAGCACCAGGATTTACCAACTATACTTTGGATGTGTGGAATGTTGAGACAAACGAAAAAACACTTGAGGTCTGTTCGGGTGTTGGGGGTTATTGGTTTGCCTACGACATAGCGAAAGCATACACAAACCAATTGATTGCGTTGCCTGCTGATGAAAGCCGTACCAATAAAAAGGGTAAAGACAATACAACAACTGATGTTCCTATGATTGATGTGGTACATGAACCCAGATTTTATAATCCTGGACCTGAGATTGCTTGGCTTGACGACCATAACCTTGTAGCACTTTCTTTTGATGGATTAGAATTCTTTGATATTGATAAGGTCCGTCATAAAAACACACACTATTTTTATAATTTTGTAAGCGGTTTTGTTGTAATGCCTTCAGGTGAAATCCGGGTTATACTTTGTCATCATGAGGAACGTCATAAAACGTGGCGTGTTCGGACACACGATAAACTTATCACAAAAATCCCTTTGCCAGATGAAGTCTATGATAGGAATTGTGGTCCCGAATTTTCACCGATGGGGGATCGGATTGCGGTTGGGTGTGAGATGGGGAATATCTATGTATGGAATATTGCCGATCCCGAAAATCCGTTAGTGCTAAAAGGACATACTGATGATAGTGGTGTTTCAACGTTTTCTCCAGATGGACAAAGGCTGATAAGTTATGCTCGGGATGAGTCTCGGCGTGTGTGGGATTTAGAGTCTTGTCAGGAAATCAATAGGTTGCAGATAGACAATTCTATTGATCCTGTTGGACTTGTTTACTCCCCGTGTGGTAAATTCATCGCTGCTGAGTTGAGGACTGAGATCCGCATTTGGGATGCTGAAAAGCTGACATCGTTGCGTTCTATCTCGCAACCGAAACCGCATTACTGGCGTACAACTCCGCTTGTGTTCTCTCCTTGTAGTCGATTCATTGCAGGTGCGACGTCGTGGGAGGAAGGTTATGAAAATTTGGCTGTCCGTGTCTGGGATGTAGAGACGTGTGAACAGGTCGCAGATTTGCGTGGTCATGGCGATTTGTTGGTGAGTCTTGCCTTTTCTCCGAACGGCAAACTGTTGTCTGCTGGCTGTATAGATAGGACGATTGTGTTGTGGGAAGTGGGGTTTTAGCTGACAATCTCCAATTGTGCTACAAAAAAGAAACATTTTTAATTAGAAATGAAATAATAAGTCAGTTTTGTTCTGAATTATGACATTTTTGCAACCCACCTTCCGCAAAAACGCGTCACCAATAATTGTATGCCTAAATAATTTGGAGGTCTCAAATGGAAAGAGACGACGTTGAACTGATTCACAGCGTATTGTCAGGGGACGAAATTGCATTCAGCGAGTTAGTAAAGAAATATCAAAAAAGTGTTCATGCACTTGTGTGGCGGAAAATCGGTGATTTTCACATTGCTGAAGAAATTACACAAGACACTTTTCTTCAGGTATACAAAAAACTTGGCTCGCTGAAAAATCCGAACCAGTTTGCTGGGTGGCTATATGTAATCGCAGATCGGTGTTGCAAAGCATGGTTTCGTAAAAAGAAACTATATACACAATCCCTTGAAGCGACCAGTGAAGAAACACTTGAAAAAGCTGCTTATTCAAATTATGTCTGTGAACAGCGCGAAGACACAGCCGTTGAACACCGACGTAAAATTGTGCAAAAACTCATGGAAAAACTACCGGAAAGTGAACGCACAGTAATGGTCCTTCACTATCTCGGAGAAATGAACTGTGCAGAAATTAGCAAGTTTTTGGGTGTGTCTCCAAACACAGTTAAAAGTCGGCTTAGACGTGCACGAGAACGTTTACAGAACGAAGAACACATTATTCGGGAAACACTCGGCAGTATCCCATTACGACCAGATTTAACCGAAAGCATCATGCGGCGCATTGACACAATCAAACAAACATCTCCATCAGGAGGTAAACCGTTGCTACCGTTAGCAGCTTTAGGGGCATCTGCTATTTTGGTCCTCTTATTGATGGGCGCGAGTCATCAATATATTGCGCGCTTTCAACAGTCTTATAGTCTTGAAGCACAATCAGAACCGATTATTGAAATTATTGACGCGCCTGTTGTTGTAAATCGAAAATCAAAACCAGAATTGCATAACCGGGTTAGTGGTGCGAATCAAAGCAAAAACAGGAACAACGGTCTAACAAAGGGAACAGAAACAGTGGAAAACAACCTAACACAAGATACTATGCAATGGAACCTACCTGAAAATGCTAAAGCGCGTATCGGTAAGGGTAGGATAAATGAGATACAGTATTCTCCAGATGCAGCAATACTTGCTGTGGCGAGTGGTATTGGTATCTGGTTATACGACACAACAACGCGTCAAGAGGTGAGTCTGCTCACAGAGCATACGAGTGTAGTCAACTGCCTTGCGTTTAGTCCGGATGGACGCATACTCGCAAGTGGTGGAAGTGACTACGGCACCATTATCTTGTGGGATAGAAGTATAGGGTCGCGAAAAACGCTTACCGGACATACATTTTTGATTTCAAACTTGGTATTCAGTCCGGATGGGAGAATGATTGCAAGTGATAGTCGTGACGGTACTATCCGATTATGGGATGCAATCACCGGAGAGGCGAAGTATACACTCACGAAAGATTCGGAGCGGACCAATCCGGAGCGTACCAATACCAATATGTTATCATTCACGCCAGACGGAGGGACAATTGTGAATGTGAGTTGGGACAACAAAATCAGTCTGTGGGATTCAATCACTGGTGAACACAAGAAAACGTTTGATATACATCCCGATTGCTCCACTACAGGCGCAGCGTTCAGTCCTGATGGGGAAACAGTTGCAATTGGCAGTGCCAACGAAACCATCTACCTTTATGACTTAGAAACAGGTGAACTAAAGATGACACTCACTGGACATGGGAAACATGTTGATCACTTAGCGTTTAGTCCAGATGGAAAAATATTCGCTACTGCGTCTTATGACGGTGAAATTATCTGTCTATGGAATGCCAATTCCGGCGAACACAGGTTAACACTGTCTGCACTAAATATGCAGTATGTTCAAGGTTTGGTGTTCAGCCCTGATGGCAAAACCCTTGCGAGTGGAAGCGGAGATGGCACTATCCGTTTCTGGGATGTAGACACAGGCAACGAAAAACATAAATTCACTGGACATTCGGAATCTGTTATGAGTGTAGCGTTTAACCGGAATGGAAACATTATTGCAAGTGGGACTACCGATGGAATTGTTCGCTTGTGGAATGCAGACACAGAGCAATATATCAAAACGCTAAAAACGCTCAATGGATTTAAGGATACGGCATACAGTATGCTGTTCGGTCTTGATGGAAAAACCCTTACTTGTGGAACTGACGATGGCATTCGCCTATGGAATGTACACACCGGCGAACACAAGAAAATGTTTCACATGAATGATCCCTTTAACCCTATACTCAGAGCATTCAGTCCAGATGGAAATACAGTTGCGAGTATGGTTGACGACGAGAAGACTATATCCCTATGGGATGTACATACAGGCAAACGCAAGAAAACACTTAAAGGACATACAAATCACTTGTCTTGTTTAGTGTTTAGCCCAGATGGTAAAACGCTTGCGAGTGCGAGTTACACAGGTACCATCCGCCTTTGGGATGTTGACACTGACAAAAACAAGACGCTTAAAGGACATAATGATTGGGTGAGCTCTTTAGCGTTTAGTCCAGATGGAAATACACTTACGAGTGGCAGTGACGACACGACCATCCGCTTTTGGGATGTTGATACTGGCGAGAACAAGATGACACTCACAGGATCGGATTGGCATCACAGTTATGCGTTAGCGTTCAGTCCAGATGGTAAAACGCTTGCGAGTGGAGATAGAAGTAAGAACATCTGTTTCTTTGATGTACACACTGGTGAGCAGAAGAATACATTTTCAGGTCACACAGATTTGGTCAGAAGTATTGCTTTTAGTGCGGATGGAAAAACCCTTGGGAGCGGTAGTCTTGATGGTACTGTACTTCTCTGGGAGATAGATCCCTAATGTCACTTACCTAAAGGCGGAAAGAATGGATCATAGAATTGAAGCAAAAAACGCGAATGAAGCAAAATTATAGGTTTTACAACTTATTGAGTTTTTCAATTTGTGACAACCATGCAACCTTTCCGTCTCAAATCCGCGTCATTAAATAATTGTAAGCACATGTTTTATGAGGCAGAATAATGGAAATAGACGACATTCAATTGATTCGACAGATATTAGCAGGTGATGGATCTGCTTTTGGTGATTTAGTCCAAAAACACCAAAAGAGCGTTCATGCCCTTGTATGGCGGGAAATTGGTGATTACCACATTGCTGAAGAAATCACGCAGGATACCTTCTTGCAAGTGTACAATAAATTATCAAACTTAAGAGACCCAAATCTATTCGCTGGATGGTTACATGCCATCGCTAAACGACGTTGTATTGCATGGTTGCGGAAGAAAAAACTGGTGATGCAATCATTGGAATTAGTAAGTGAAGATTTAATTGAGAAGATCGATTATTCATCCTATTTGGCAGAACAACGTGAAAAAGCATCTGCAGAACGACGTCGTGAAATCGTTGAGAATCTTTTGGAAAAGTTACCAGAGACCGAACGCACAACAATGATCCTCCACTATCTCGGAGAAATGTCCTGTAAAGCAATAAGTAAGTATTTAGATATATCTCTAAACACGGTAAAAAGCCGACTCAACCGAGCGCGAAATCGTTTAAAACGGGAAGAACCCATACTTCAAGATATCCTTGATCAAGGACAAGGAGAAGACTTTATGGAAAACCAAAAACACTCAATCCCTGTTCCAGTAAGTTCATTTGAAGGTGATGTAACAACTTGGGCACTCCCCGAAGGCGCGATAGTCCGATTAGGACGTGGAAGTGAACCTAAAATGGCATTTTCACCTGATGGGCAATATCTTGCTATTGGCACCTGCATCGGACTCTGGTTATATGACCTGAAAAAGCTTTCCCCTATCGCACTCTGGGAAGTGGAACAAGGGGTTGTAGAATCTGTTGCCTTTTCTACAGATGGAAAATGGTTAGCTGCCAGTTTCTCAGAACGATTACTAAAGATTTTGGATATCCAGACTGGAACTTGTTTGACACAAATCAAATCTGAGAATTATAATGAATGTGTGACCTTTTCCCCTGACAATAGGTATATCGCAGTTAATTCTTCTGTCTATGATAGCACCCCTACTGTTGATGTCTGGCATGCGGAAACCGGCAAACCGTTTGCGAAATTTACTGCAGACGAGGAAAGAGCAGGACATTACCAACCTATTAGTTTCTCACATGATACTCGTCTGATTGCGTCTACGTGTATGTCCCCTAACTCTGATGATGCAGGGTCAATATTAGTGTGGGATATGAAAAGCCGCGAACTAATTGCATGTCTCTCAGCACATACCCGTTGGATAACTACCCTCTGCTTTTCACCGTGTGGAAAGTTTCTCGTCTCTGGTGGTAGAGATGGCAAGGTGTGCGTTTGGGATGTCAATACCTGGAATCAAGTCCGAGAATATACCGATTATGGTCCCGTGTATAGTATTATCCCATCCTATTCACCTGATGGAAAGCTACGTGCAGCGATTGTAAATTATGATGAGAATGGTCCCGCAACAATCTCTATACGAGACCTTGAAAGTAATCAGCAACTTTATAATGATCAACTCTGGGGAAATACAATTGATTCTCCCTCTGTCGGTAATTGGGGAAACAATGTTCTGTTTTCAAACGGCTCCCAACTTGCTTATGAATATCGACATGAATTTATCAAGGTTTGGACTGTTGATAATCCGATCAAACGACAATTTACACACTCACCTATCTCGTTTCCGTGGGAGATTGCATTCTCTCAGGATGGTAAAACATTAGCAGTTGAATATTTTCAGGAGGGTGTTGTGTTATGGGATATTGATAGTAAACGTTCGCGTCCAGCAGTTCAAGTGGAATCTGCTGGGAAAAATCAGTTTCTGTATAGAACCGATAGTGGTAAATTCCATGTCGCAAGTATCAAAAATGACACTGTTACCCTCTGGGAAGCTGATGGTAATGGTATACCACTTCTTGAAGGAACTGGTCATGAATACTGGAGCGCGAGACCTGCCTTAACACCGACAGGTACGCTTTTCGCTTATGCCGGTGAAGATGGCACAGTACAAGTGTGGGATGTACTAAATAGAAAGAAACTTCATGAAGTCACCCATCCTCTTGAGCCATCTGACGATAAGGATGATGACGATGAAGGGGATTTTATTGAAGAGTTGAAATTTAGTAAGGATGGAAAATTACTCGTAAGTATATCAGAGGTAAGAAATGTCAAACTGTGGGACATGGAACTTGGTGAAGAGATAAAACCGTTACAAGGTGAGAAAATCAGGGACGTCCGATTTTGCAGGTGTGGACGGTACCATGCTTATTTGGAAAAAGAAGAAAAGCGATATTGGGATATCGCCAAACGGGAATACTGTGAGGATATAACCTGTTCGTGTGACCCGACATGGAGTGAAATTGAAAAGAGGTTGTCAATGCCACCAGAATTCGAACATTTTGAGGGTCCAGATGCATATTCTTTGTGTGGACAATACATGGCAATAGTAACATCACACAAGGATCAAAAGGAGTATCCTATTGATATATGGGAAGTCTCGAGTGGTAAGCATCTTGTCACCATATTAGGACCTTCAGATAGATTGGATGATTTCGCCTTTTCTCCAGACAACAAACTCTTAGCCAGTGCAAGTTTTGATGGCGTTATCCTGCTTTGGGATCTAACACCTTATATATCCCAATAAAGTTCAACAAAGAAGTTATATAAAGAAAAACATCATGCATAACAACCTTGTTCAAGATTCTACAAAGCGAAAACTTCCTGAAGGTGCGACTTGGAATCGGGTATGTAAAGTTTTTGGCATGAATCACTTGAAGGCACGTTTAGTTTATGGTCTCCCCACTTACACTCACAAAACCCTTTCCCTGAACAATCCGTGTAAATGATATTGACTCAGGTAGTGTATGAGGGTTTTGTGTCTCCCCACAGGACAGATATCTATTGTTTCTTCAGGGCACCCCAAACCGTTGGTAACTTATCTGTATGGTCAACAGCGAGGCCCGTAGTAGATTGATAATTGCGCCTGATTTCTGTTTCAGTCAGAGTACGATCGTAAATGCGGACTTCATCAATAATCCCGTTGAAAAAGCCTTCGGCTCTACCACGATTATTTCCTGCACCAAGATACACAGATTCAGAGAATGGCACATATTTGATCGGATCGTTCGGAAGTCTTGGATGGAACTCTGAATCCTGAATCAGAGTTCCATCTATAAAAAGCGCGCGTTTGCTCCATTCTGTACCGTTTTCATCTACATGCTTATTCGTATAGATGAGGTGATGCCATTCACCATCTGAAATCGGAAATTTGCCCGTAAGCACAGAAAGTCTGCACCCATTTTTATTTTTGAAAAGAGAGGGCACATACAGTAGCATGACATCCTCGCCAAAAATAAACGCAGGCCCAAAAACATCATGCCTTCTATCGTTCGACATTCTGTTAATATCTATTCCCCAAATCATAGTTCCCTGATTATTGCAGTCAGTGCCTACAGCTTTGAAAATTGTTGTCCATGTTTCTTTGTAATCCGTTTTAACCCACATTTCAACCGTGGAAAAATCGAGTTTAGCACCAAAATTGCCGAGAGTCGTTAAGTTCACATAATCCTTGATACCATCAAATTTAAGGGCATCTTTCAGGTGTCCGTTGACAACACTTGGGGTGCCGACAATTGTCGCATCGTTTTCTCCCCAAACATCTCTGACAGTGTCACCAATAATGTCTGTCTGATCAAAGGTCCAGTAACTCACAAGTCCATCGGTTACGATATTCTCCGCGTCTGTAATGCCACACAACCCAACGATAAGCATAGGGAGCATCAGCACATGCAAAAGTGTTTTCATGATGATTTACCTCCAGCAAATAGAGTCATAGGTACGGGGTTTTGTGTCTCCCCGCAGGACGTTATCGATGTCTGATTTTTCAATAATAATTATTGTTAAGTGAAAACACCTCCTCTCCTATATAATGTATATAAAATATTACTTTTTACATTATACAAGAGGTGTTTCCAATGAATATATTATCACAGGTTCCTGAAAAATACAAAAGATTCTAATGACCACTGCCGATGAAGCAGCAAATAACCCTGGCCCCGTTTGCGATGACAGGTCAAGTCACCATGTTAAATATCACCCGTTGGACATCAAAAGAGGGAACTGATGACCGCTTATTTACGATACTATTCACTACATAGATATTTTCTGCGAGTTTCAATAAAAAGCAAACTCAAAAAAATAAGTGAACATCCTACACTACACATCCGGTTAAACATCCTGCAGAAGTCATACCTGCTTGAATACTACCTCTTTTTGATTTGTAAGTTGATGTATAAACAGAGACATATTCTGGTGTTTTTCCGACAAATTTTGAAATTGGAGGTGCAGGCTTATAGAAATATGTTCCTGCAATGCCAGCTGGTGGTAAAAGACAACTTGTAAATGTTCCAGGTGTAGGTATAAATACAAGATTCATGATCTTAGTGACAAAAACTTTACACCCAGGGTAGTGTTCCGCATGGTTTAAGTTATTATCTCTTCTATTTTCAAGGATTCCTATTGCAATTATAGTGCCAACCAATTCTGGTTTACCAATCCTATTTTCAAGAATTTATGTATGAATGAATTCATTGAATTTGTATGGAAAATGAACATTCTTGTGCTTAATTTGGACATTGACACTACCAAGGTAGATGCGGTTTCTAACTGCAACATAAATGTCAATTTGGTAAAGGTTATTGCTTGGAATCGGGTGTGTAAAGTAATAGAAAACAATATCGGAACAGGCTCGCACTCCAGCGGAGTGCTATGTGCCAATACACTTCGTATGAAAAACATATAAGTACTTAATACAGACTTGAGTAATAATAATATTAACGTATGTGATTCACGGAGAATTGGTATACTTTAATTATAAACCCTTATAGAATAAGGCTTCGTAGAATTGCTCCGTGAAGGTTTCCGTGAAAGTGAATAAAAATCAAGACGTCAAATATTAACAGTTTTTTACAATACACAGTATCCATACATCTAACATAACTGGGGTTGAGATGAATACTAAAGATGATACTTGAGATAAATATTGGGTATCCAGATACAATAGCAGCGTAATGTTTAGTGACAAAAACTTTACACACCCCTTGGAATCGGAAAATTTGCCATCAGATAAAAAATGTAGTATACTTACCAGTTGGAAATTTAGATATTCAAATTAACAAGGGTGGTTCGTTTATTTATTAGATTCATGGATCTGATGCAGTATTAGGTCCGTACATCACGATTGATTTATCACCGAATGCTGTGCGTACGTTCGGTGTTGATTTGATCCCACCCTACCTTTATACACATCAAATTGTCTTATACATTAGAAGTCATGAACCACTCTTTTGTGTGGTAGGTCAGTTTCCAATGTGCCTGCCAGATGTTACTACTTTTCGTTAAATCCTAAATTCATTCATATTTCTTAATAGACACTATCTACAATCTCTTGTTGTGTTTCTGATTGAGTTTGTAATCTCTCCGCGCTATGACGTGTGAAATATATAGTCGTACTATGATTCTGTATGAGTTGCTATTTCACTGCGTACATTGCAATCTTACGCAAAAATGGAGGTCTGTTTGATGAAAACAGAGTTTACTTTTCTTATTGTGCTTCTTATTTTTTCTGTGTCATGTTTGCCAAACGTTTTCGCCGAAGAATATATGAAAGATTACTTACCCGAAGGGGCAAGAGATCGGGTCGGGAAAGGTTCTGTGTCAGAAATCGCATATTCTCCAGATGACACTCAACTTGCTGTGGGAGGATCAATAGGTGTATGGATATATGACAAACATACTGGAAAAGAACTTGATTTGATAACAGGACATACGAGTCGTGTTTCTTCGGTGTGTTTCAGTCCAGATGGTAACATGCTGGCAAGTGGTAGCTACGATCATACGATCAAGTTGTGGGATCGTCAATCAAGTGAAACCGTAGCAACCCTAAACGGACACACAGGAAGTGTTTATTCAGTTGCCTTCAGTCCAGATGGAAACATCCTTGCAAGTGGCAGTTCCGACAGCACCGTTCGGTTATGGGATATCCACACAGGTGAAATCAAGAAGACGCTAACAGGTCATAAAAGGAGTGTTTATTCAGTTGCATTTAGTCCAGATGGAAAAACCTTGGTAAGTGGCAGTAGAGATGAATTTATTCGGTTTTGGAATGTCCAGACAGGCGAACCGATACGAACTATTGTTGGACATTTAGACAGAGTTTCTGGTGTAATCATTTCTCCTGATGGAGAAAAACTTGCAAGTTATGGTTACGATGAAAAAATACATGTGTGGAATGCAAAGACAGGTGAATTCTTCATGTCTCTTATACCAAACTCTCAAGATGGCAATTCTGATCAAGAACGTATCTATTCAATCGCATTTTTTCCAGATAGTAAAACACTCATATCTGGTAGTAATGATGGAACCATTCGAGTATGGGATATCAACAAAAAACAGATACAATTCACCCATAGTGGAAATGGACGTAGAGTCTATTCGATGACATTCAATCCTAAAGACAGGACGCTTGTAAGCTACGGTTCTGATAATACTATAGGTATTTGGGATATTGATACGGGGGATCTTCTACAATCTGTTAATGGACACAGAGTAGGATTAGTGAGATTTGCAATGTATGCATCGCATGGGCAAACTCTTGCATGTCTATTATCTACAGGCGATTTTCAGCTGTGGGATACGAATACAATCACGCTTATCAAAACAGTTAACACTGAGCTAAATGGAATCACCAGCACTGCATATTCACCAGATAATATGACCTACGCCTGTGGTAATTCTGAAGGTGCTTTGGCAATATTTGATATAGACTCTGGAGAGCAAAATCATATTATTTTGGAAGCGCACGATGATAGAATTACATCTGTTGCTTTCAGTTCTGACGGAAATATACTCGCGAGTTGTGGTTATGACAAAGTAGTTCGTTTGTGGAGTGTCCACAGTGGAAATATTATTAATTCGTTTGTAGGACATCAGCAACATATCCATGATTTGGCATTCTCTCCATCTGGAAATACGCTTATAAGTGCAGGTAGTGATGGCACAATCCGAATATGGGATGTTAACACCGGTGAAGCCTTAAAAACTATTGAAGATTTCACCGATAGGATTAACAAGGTAGCATATTCACCTTCAGGAAATATGATCGTGAGTGTAAGCAATGACGATACTATCCGTTTCTGGGATGCAAAAACCGGTGAGCATATAAAATCTATCATACCAAAGAAGCCAACTATTTCCGTAACGTTTTCACCTGATGGACGGACATTAGCCAGCTCACATCATGGGGAGACAAATCTTTGGGATCAAGGTGAGATCAATCTTTGGGATATAGATAAAGGAGAACTGAAGAAAACATATATTGGCCATACTGAATATATAAACACAATTGCCTTTTCTCCAGACGGTAAGACATTAATGAGTAGTAGTCATGATCGCACTATGATTTTTTGGAAAATTAATCCATAGTAGTTTTCTAAGACATGATGATGATATTGATTTGTTGCAAAGGAGTTGACCTTCATGCATAAAAAGAATCTGGTTCGCTTGTTGTTGCTTGTGTTTTCAGCAGTGTATTCAATGTTCATGCCAAACGCTTTCTCCGGTGAATATACACGCTGGGGTTTGCCGACAGATGCTATAGCACGTTTCGGGAAAGGCAAAATATATAACATAAAGTATTTTCCGGATGGGAACAAAATCGCTGTAGCAACATCCGCTGGCACTTGGATATACGATGTACAGACAGGAGAAGAAATTGATCTGCTACCAGCACCTGCTGCAGACGTTAGAGCTATAGCTTTTAGTCATAATGGGAAGATGTTTGCCACTGGAAGAAGTGATGGTATAATTGAGTTATCGAATGCTCAAACTGATCAAAATATATCTACACTTGTTCAACATACTCGTAGTGTTAATTCAATTGCATTTAGTCCTAATGGCAGGAGATTCGCGAGCGCAAGTACCGACCAAAGGATCCTGTTATGGGATATACACACAGGTGAACCGACAAAAACACTTCTTGGACATGACGGAGTAATATATTGTGTGGCATTTTCACCGAATGGAAAAACAATTGCAAGTGGAGCTGATGACCAGACATTACAATTTTGGGATGCAACTACCAGTGAACAACAAGATATTATCTCTGTTCCAGATACTGTGGTGAAAACTTTGGCGTTTTCCCCAGATGGCAAAATAGTAGCATGTGCAGCAAATAAGGTATATATTTATCATGTTGCTACAAGAGAGCACTTGAAAACCCTCACTGGGCACGGTGGATTTATCAATTCTGTTGTCTTTGCACCTGACGGACATACGATCGCGAGTGGAAGCCATGATGAGACAGTTCGACTCTGGGATATCAACACTGGCAACCTACTTAAAACACTATATCACCAAAGACGCGTTTCAACATTAGCATATTCACCAGATGGCACAATGCTTGCCAGTGGAAGTTACGATGGCACTGTCCGGTTCTGGAACTGTAACGATTGGACACTCTCAAAAACCATCACTGGACATACGTATCTGCTCCATTCAATTGCGTATGCTCCAGATGGCAACATCATTGCCAGTGGTGACGGCGTAAAACTGCAATTGTGGGATTTACATACAGGCGATCTTCTCAAATCTATCACGGGTTATCGGACTTATTTTTATGCTGCGGCTTTCTCTCCCGATGGTCATACAATCGCAAGCGGACGTAATCTCACATCTGTGAGTAAAATTCGCTTGTGGGATGTACAAACGGGGAGGTTCATGGGAAGTTTCAGTGATGGAAGATCCCGTACGAGATCTATCGCCTATTCTCCAAATGGTGACACGCTTGCTATAGGCTACTACGATGGTAACATCCGGTTATGGGAGGTTCGTACTGGTAAACAACCACTTATCGGGGATCTATTAAATACGCTTAGTGCCCATGCAAAATCTGTGAATTCCATTGTGTTTTCCCCGGATGGAAGCAAACTCGCAAGCGGGAGTTCGGACACCACAATTATGTTGTGGGATGCCAAGAGTGGTGAACACATAAAAACACTTATTGGACACACAAACTATGTTCGTGATGCTGTTTTTTCTGCAGATGGCACAAGTCTGATAAGTGGTGGAGATGATGACACACTATATGTGTGGGATGTGGAAACCGGTAAATTACGTTTACCGCCAATCCCGCATGATGGTCATATCACTTCTCTCGCGTTTTCCTCTGATGGGAGCATTTTTGCAAGTGGGAGTTTCTACGATACAGTTTATCTATGGAATGCAAAAACGGGAAATCAAATACACACCTTTGTTGGACATACTTCAAGGATCACTGACGTTATGTTTTCTCCTGATGGGAAGACGCTTGCAAGCAGTAGCTACGATGGCACAATACTTGTATGGGACCTTGAAAAATATTTTAACAAGTAATGGTACTAATATAGATAAAGGAGCTTACCTTCATGCGTAAAAAGAATCTGTTTCGATTGGTGTTGCTTGTAATTTCTGTTATGTACTCAATTTTCATGCCAAACGCTTTCTCCGGTGAATATACACGCTGGGGTTTGCCAACAGATGCCATAGCACGATACGGGAAAGGGAAAATAAATGATATTAAGTACTTTCCCGATGGGAACAAAATCGCTGTAGCAACATCCGCTGGCACTTGGATTTATGATGTACACATAGGTGAGGAAATTGATCTGCTATCAACACATACTACAAACGTCAATTCTCTAGCTTTTAGTTATGATGGAAAGATGTTTGCCACGGATGGTAGCAATGGCACTATTGAATTATGGGACACACAAACTGGCAAGAATCAAGCTACACTTGTTGGACATACAGGTGGTGTTAGTTCAGTTACATTTAACCCAAAAAAACAGATGCTCGCGAGTGGTAGTTACGACGATACTATTCTGTTATGGAATATAAACACAGGTGAACCGATAAAAACACTCAGTGGACATGAAGGATCAGTTTATTGTGTAGCATTCTCTCCCGATGGTGAGATGCTTGCAAGTGGGGCAAGGGATAGTACACTAAGGTTTTGGGCGGCATCTAACGGTGAGCAACTGACTACAATTTTTGTACCAGATACCTGGGTGGGAACTGTGGCCTTTTCGCCAGATGGTAAAATAGTCGCATGTGCAGGAGATGATGCTAAGATATATATATTCGATGTTGCTACAGGAATACGTTTGAAAACTCTCATCGGACATAGCAGCTATATTAATTCTGTTGTTTTCGCATCTGACGGGCGAACGCTGACGAGTACAAGCCATGACTGGACGCTCCGTATTTGGGACGTGGCAAAGGGTAATCTTCTGAATACCTTTAAACACGGAAGCTTTGTTACCACGGCAGCGTATTCGCCCGATGGGGACACGCTTGTTTGCGGCAGTTATGACGGAACTATTCGATTTCGAAATAGCAGAACAATGGAACTTTTTAAAACTATCACCGGACATACAAATAGAGTCCATTCAATTGCGTATGCTCCAGATGGGAACACCATCGCCAGTGGGGGCGGTGTAAAACTGCAATTGTGGGATTTACACACAGACGAACTTCTCAAAAACATAACTGCTCATCGCACCTATTTTTATTCTGTAGCCTACTCTTCGGATGGCAAAGTGCTTGCCAATGGCGGCACGAGATATTCAGGCACCACGATTCGCTTGTGGGATGTGCAAACCGGTAGATTCATGGGAAGTTTCATAGACGGAACATCTCAGGCTAGCTCCATCGCCTATTCTCCAGATGGCAGCAAACTTGCAAGCGGAGACAGAAACGGCAACATTCGGTTATGGGAGGTTCGCACTGGTGAACAATTACTTATAGGCGATCTGTTAAGAACTCTTAGTAAGCATACACAATCTGTAAACACTATTGTGTTTTCGCCAGATGGAAGCCTACTTGCAAGCGGAAGTTCCGACAACACGATTATGTTGTGGGATTCCAACACTGGAGAACACTTAAAAACACTTACCGGACACACAGACAACGTTTATGATGTCGTATTTTCTCCAGATGGCACAAGTCTGATAAGTGGTGGAGAAGATAACACTATCTTGGTGTGGAATGTGGAAACCGGCAAATTACGTTTACGCCCAATCTCGCATAAGGGTGATGTCACTTCTCTCGCGTTTTTCCCTGAAGGAGACATTTTTGCCAGTGGCAGCTATAATACTGCAATTTACCTTTGGAATGCACAGACAGGAGAAGCTTTACACACCTTCGTTGGACATACATCGTGGGTCACTGATATTGCTGTCTCTCCTGATGGTAAAACGCTTGCAAGCAGTAGTCGTGATGGTACAATACTTGTATGGGGCCTTGAAAAATATTTTAACAAGTAATGGTACTGGAGTATAGATGTAAAGTGAGTTTGATAAATCCCATGGGGAAACAACACCGAATGCGCACAATGACCGAGCGCGAAATCGTTTAAAACAGGAAGAATCCATACTTCAAGATACCCTTGATCAAAGACAAGGAGAAGACTTTATGGAAAACCAAAAACGCTCAATCCCTATGCCAGTAGGTTCATTTGAAGGTGATGTGACAACTTGGGCACTTCCCGAAGGCGCGATAGCCCGATTAGGACGTGGAAGTGAACCTAAAATCGCATTTTCAGCTGATGGACAATATCTTGCTATTGGCACATGCATAGGACTCTGGTTATATGACCTGAAAAAGCTTTCTCCAATCGCACTTTGGGAGGAGTATCAAGGGGTTGTAGAATCTGTTGCCTTTTCGCCTAACGGAAAATGGATAGCCGTCAGTTTCTCAAGTCGAATACTTAAGACTTTGGATGTCCAGAACAGCAATTGCTTGACACAAGTCAAATCAGAGACTTTCTTAGAAGGATTGACCTTTTCCCATGATAACCGTTATTTTGCCGTAGCTTATTGGAGTACATCTGTCGTTGAAGTTTGGCATGCGGAAACTGGGAATCCGTTTGCAAGATTAACCGCAGATATTGGAAAAGGTGGAATCTACCGCCCAGTTTGTTTCTCACCTGATACTCGACTGATTGCGTCTACCTGCAACTCTGCTACTACAGACGGGGCGGAGTCAATAGTCGTATGGGATATGCAAAGCAGTGAACAAATTGCGTTCCTCTCAGCACACACCTATTGGGTAACTACACTTTGTTTTTCACCATGCGGGAAGTTTCTCGCCTCTGGTGGCGAAGATGGCACCGTGTACGTTTGGGATGTTCATACGTGGCAACAAGTGAAGTGCTATACCGATTATGGTCGCGTCTATCGTATTATCCCTTCTTGGACACCGGATGGTATTCTCCGCGCAGCAATTGTCCATTATGACGATACCGGTCCAGCTACTATTTCTGTCCGTACCCTTGAAAGTGGAGAAGAACTTTACACGGATCAGGTATGGGGCAATACTATTGATTTTTCCTATACTGGTGATTGGGGCAACAATGTCCTATTTTCAAACGGTTCACAACTTGCTTACGAGTGCAGACATGAATTTATCAACGTGTGGACTACTGACAATCCTGTTAAACGTCAATTAGTGCATTCACCTATCTCGTTTCCAACATCAATGTTCTTCTCGCAGGATGGAAAGACGTTAGCCGTTCAGCATCATCATGAGGGTGTCGTGTTGTGGGATGTTGCAAGTAAACGTTTGCGTCCAGCAGTTCAAGTGGAATCAGCTGGTAAAAATCAGTTTCTGTATAAAACTGATAGTGGTAAATTCCATGTCGCAAGTATCAAAGATGACACTGTTACCCTCTGGGATGCTGATGGTGATGGAATTCCACTAATTGAAGGAACTGGACGACTATACTGGAGCGCGTTTCCAGTATTAACGCCAACAGGCACGCTATTCGCTTATGCTGGCGAGGACGGCACCGTACAAGTGTGGGATGTGCAGAATGGAGAGAAACTTCATGAATTTATGCATCCCCTTGAGCCAAGTGATGAAAACGTTGACGATGACGACGATGATGGCGATTTTGTTTATGAGTTGAAATTCAGTCAGGATGGAAAATTACTCGTAAGTGAATCAAAGGCAAGAAATGTCAGACTGTGGGACATGGAACTTGGTCAAGAGATAGAATTGTTACCAAATGATAGAGTCACGGGATTCCGATTTTGCGATTGTGGACAGCACCTTGTTTGCTTTGGAGATGAAGAAATTCCATATTGGGATATCACCCTCCGAAAATTCTGCGAGGATGATACATGCCTATATGAATCGAAACAGTTTGAAATTGAAAAGAGGTTATCACTACCTCAAGAATGTGAGTATGTTGAAAAACCTGTATCCTCTTCAGGTGGGAAGTACTTAGCAAGTATAGCATCTTGGAACAAGGATTTAAAGAGGTATCCCATTGGTCTGTGGGAAGTCGCGAGCGGTAAACATCTTGTCACTTTTAACGGACATGTCTCAGATGTGATTGAACTCGCCTTCTCTCCAGACAACAAACTTTTAGCCAGTGCGAGTCATGACGGCACTATTCTGCTTTGGAATCTGACAGATTATCTATAGTTATAATTAAAAATATACATTTTTTGCAAAATTATGTCAACGATGCAACTATTTCACCTCGAAATCGCGTCATGTATATTCAGATTCACTATTTTTGAGAGATCTGATGAAAAAAGATGACATTGAATTAATCCAAGATATACTGTCAGGTGATGAAGCTGCCTTTAGCGAGTTAGTTCAAAGACACCAAAAGAGCGTTCATGCACTTGCATGGCGGGAAATTGGTGATTACCATATTGCTGAAGAAATCACCCAAGATGCCTTCTTGCAGGTGTACAATAAATTACCTACCCTTAAGAATCCAAAATTATTTTCTGGTTGGCTCTATGTTATAGCAAAAAGACAGTGCATTGCATGGAAACGTAAGAACAAACATTCAATTCATTCGTTGAATACCATGAGTCAAGAAACATTAGATGAATCTGCTTATGCATACTATATTTCGCAAGAACGTGAAGGGAAGGCAATTGAATACCGTCGTGAAATTGTACAAAAGCTACTGGAAAAACTACCAGAAATTGAACGCACAGTCGTAATACTCCACTATCTTGGCGAGATGACCTGTGACGCAATTGGAATGTTCTTAGGAGTGTCACCGAACACAGTAAAAAGTCGGTTGAGCCGTGCACGCAAACGTCTAAGGGAAGATGTAACCATTATACGCGAAACTCTCGGTAGTGTTCCAATATCCCCAAATCTAACAGATAATATCATGCAGAAAATCAATGACACAGAACCAACACCTCCTTCTGGTACGAAACCCCTGTTACCGTTAGGAGCGTTGGGTTCTACTATTTTCTTAATAGTATTCTTATTAGGTATAAGCAATCAACTCTTAACTCGTTATCAGTTGCCATATAGTTTTGATGCGCAATCAGAAACAACTATAGAAATTGTTGAAGCCCCGATAATCCTCAATATTAAATCAGAATCTGATCTACGAAATCGGATTGGAAGCGATACTGTCCCCGGAATTAACAGCAACGATGGACTTCAAAGTGGAGAAACACCTATGGAAAACAATATTGATCAAGATTCTACACAATGGAAATTACCTCAAGATGCTAAAGCGCGCCTTGGTAAAGGTTTCGTATTTGATATGAAGTATTCACCTGATGGCACGTTATTTGCCGCAGCAGGTACAATCGGTATATGGATCTATGACGCACACACAGGAAAAGAAATTGACCTACTCACACAAAACACCGATAGTATTTCTGCGATTGCCTTCAGTCCAAACAACCAACTGCTTGCGAGTGAGGGAAAAGATAACACGATTTTGCTCTGGGACTTAAAAAATGGAGAACAGATACGAACATTTTCTGGACATCAAGATATAGTCAAATCAATTACCTTTAGTCCCGATGGGAAGACAATCGCAAGCGGAAGTTATGATGAAACAATACGTATATGGGATGTATCTACTGGTGAACTCCGCTTTACCTTTGCTGGACATGCAAATAGAGTATCAGAAGTAATGTATTTAAAAGATGGTGAAATGCTTCTTAGTTATGGTAGGAGTGAGGGGACAATCCACCTATGGAATGCTAACAACGGAGAATTCATACGTACATTTTCTGGACATACGGGAAATCTTACCTCTATAGCATCTTCATCTGACGGAAAAACCATTGCAGGTGGCAGTGATGTTGGTACAATTCACTTATGGGAACCACAGACAGGTAAACTTAAAACAACAATAGTAAATGTAACTGGTTCCGTTGGAGTTGATGATGTTGTTGCTTCCCTCGTGTTTTAGTCCTGATGGAAATACACTGGTGAGTAATAAACAACGATAATGACATAATTCAATTTTGGAATGTGTCTAACGAAGAAAAACGCAACACCATTTCAAGTCCACCAGCATCAACAGAGAAAGTTATCTTTTCTCCAAATGGGAAAACACTGGCAAGTACTGGGAGTGATGGTGCAGTTCGGTTCTGGGATGTTGCTTCAAACACACACATACGGTCAATCACTGGTTATGCAAATATGTTTACAGATATGGAATACTCACCCGATGGAAGCACTTTGGCTCTCGTAAGTTCAATGAAACGTCTTCGGTTATGGGATACATATACCAGAAAATTGTTGAAAACATACAATCCGCATCCAAAAAGGATTACTTGCATCACTTATGCTCCGGATGGTGTAACGCTTGCATGTGGGGGTTGGGATAGCACAAGGAATACGGTTTGGTTATGGAACACGAAAACAGGGGAACACGGACGCGTTTTTACTGGTTACAAGGATACCATTGAATCATTGGCATTCAGTCCTGATGGAAATACACTTGCATGTGGGGGTTGGGATGAGACAATCAGATTGTGGGATGTCAACACAGGTGAAACTATAAAAGTTCTAACAGGAGAGAAGGATATTGTCAGAGAAATTGAATATTCACCAGATGGAAAAATGCTTGTGAGTTCGGGTGATTCTGGAATGATACGTTTTTGGGATATAAATACCGGAGAAAATGTAAGAGCAATTCGCGGTGACACTGTCGCACTTTCCCCAAACTGGGAAAAATTTGTGTCATGGGAATATAAAAAACCTGAGATCCAGTTTTGGCATAAAGATAGTGATGAACCCATTAGAACCATTACGTCAGAAGAAAAAACATATTTTCGGACTTACTCTCCAGATGGACGCACTATTGTTGGCATTGACTCGAACGAAAGATTATCCTTTTGTGATGCTGATACTGGTGAAGTCATTCAAACTTCTGACAGAGGACATATACAAGATATTTATTTCATGCAATATTCACCAGATGGTCAAACGCTTGCAACTTCAGGATGGGACAGTACTATTCTTCTGTGGAACGTCCCCCAATAGGTTCGTTTCATTATAGAGACAGCAATCCTGCTTACCACACCATTATAGGAGTCATACATACATGAAAATACTTAGTCTCTTATTCGCTACATTTCCATTAATTTCTATACTATTCATCCTTACATTCATGTCAACTCTTGCCTTCTGTCAAGATGATACACGTGTGGGATTACCTAAGGGGGCAAAAGCACGTTTTGGCAAAAGCAAAATTTACCAACTGAAATACTTTCCAGATGGAGAACGAATTGCTGTTGCTACGACCATCGGAATCTGGATTTACGATGTCCAAACAGGAGACGCACTCGACCTACTCACAGGACATACCGGTCCAGTAACATCTATTGTTTTCAGTCCTGACGGTAATACTATTGCAACTGGAAGTGAGGATAACACTATTCGATTATGGGACGTAAACACTAAACAGCACATAAACACATGCGATGGACATGAAGATGGTATAAATAAGATAGCATTCCATCCGAACGGAAAGACATTCGCCAGTGATAGTGAAGATTGGCAAATCAGAATATGGGAAACGGAAACTGGCAATCTTGTAAAAACCATCAAGTCTAATAGTTTGTCAGCGACAGAAATGTCATACTCTCCTGATGGTACCACACTGCTAATTGTCGGACCTCATAGCCAATACGAAATGGAAATTGAGTACTGGAACATTGAGTCAGGTGAACACTTAAAAACCGAACTGATTGATGCAAAGTTGAATTCTGCAAAGTTTTCATCAGATTGCCTATTACTTGCTGGTGCCGGGGAAAATCCACTCCTATTTTGGGATGTCGAAACAGGAAAACTCATCAAGAATTACACAAAGTGGATAGGTGATTTGAAATCTATAGAGTTTTCTTCCAATGGACGTCACCTTTTAACCGCAAGCAACTGGGACAGAGTTGATATTTGGGATGTTAACACTGCGAAACCTATAGTCAGCGTGGGACACCGTGACACGGTCAATTCTGCAACGTTTTCACCGGACGAAAAGACAATAGCAAGTGGAAGTGACGATGGCACGATTCGGTTCTGGGATGCAGCAACAGGGAAACTCATAAATGAGATAACTGCTCATCTATCAACTGAGATTTATTCTGCTGTTTATTCAACTGACGGCAGCACACTCACTTGTGGTACAGAGTCTGAAATTCGTTTTTGGAATCCTCAGTCCGGCGAACTGCTGAATAACATCACTGAACCGTCTTGTGATGTTTATTCTATTGCATATTCTCCCGATGGAAAATTGTTTGCTACCGGTGGTACATCTAAAAAGGTACGCCTATGGGACACGAAGACTGGACGATTTCTCGGAAGCTTTTCTGGACATAAAGAAGTAATTTCTTCGGTTGCCTTTTCACCTGATGGAAACCTGCTTGCAAGCGGAGGCGGAGTCAATAATCAGAAAACAAGAAATCAGAAACAAACCAATAGAGATTTTCCTGTCTGTCTGTGGGAAATACGCAAAGGTGAAATGTATCTAATTGGTGATCGTTTGACGACCTTGACTGAACATACAGAGAGTGTCACTTCATTAGCATTCTCTCCCGATGGTAAAACACTTGCAAGTGGAAGTCATGACAAAACTATTCGACTTTGGGATGTAGACACCGGAACTTCCCTAAAAGTTCTGACAGATCATGAAGATGCAGTCACTGCAATCACATTTTCTCCAGATGGCATAACACTTGTCAGTGGAAGTCGGGATGGCACAATCCGATTATGGAATGTTAAATCAGGTGACTTGATGCTGCCGCCAATTGAAGAAGCAGGACAAGTAACTTCATTGTCATATTCCCCTGATGGTAGTATCCTTGCAAGTTCAAGTGAAGGAAACAATGCTGTCCATATCTGGAATACAAAGACAGGACAACACTTACAAACTTTTACCGGACATACACAAAACGTCAATGCCGTTGTGTTTTCACCGGATAACGAAACACTTGCAAGTGTAAGTTCTGATGGAACAGTACTGATATGGAACTTACTAACACTGAGCAATTAGAGTGTTATTCTCTATCATATCCAAGCTAAAATGTAATCGTCAACCCTAAGGTTGGGATTATAGGTAACAATGGCTCTTCTCCAATTTCACAACCTGTAATTTCGTTCGTATTTTCGTCCCCGCACTTCACTAAATGCATATTGATCTACATTCGTGTTGTTATATAGATTCAGGATTTGGAAATACCAAGATAGGTTCCATCGTTTATATGGACTACGTTTTGTTATTCTAAAGTCGAGACTATGATAGGAAGGAAGACGTTCAGAATGTGTATCACCAAACTGTCGGTCACATGCTATGATACTGCCATCTAATGTAACAGGTTTGTGTATGAGCGGTGTTCTTGGATCACCTGAATGAAAACGCCAACTAAGATAAAGATGCCAAGTTGTAGCTATCTGATAACTACTACTTAGAAACAGAGAATGGCGTCGATCATTTTGTCGATAGATTGATATTTCTTTTGTCTGTTCTTTTGCGATACCGTATGCATACCCCAGTCCCCATGTAAATCGAGATGAAACCGCATGGGAAGCAAATACATCAAACCCTTTAGCATTAGCCGATTCAGGGGATGCAAAAATCTGTGTTTGTCGACCAAATTCCCTAAGTCTACCTACCAAATTGTCGTATTCCTTATAATATCCTTCAAGACGAATAAGGAAATTATTGCTCGGATTATATTCACATCCTAATATATAGTGAATAGCTTGTTCTGCGCGACCTACGGACTGTATATCATCTTCCACAGGTATAGACATAATATCTACAGGTTGATGGTAAATTCCCCATGCACCCCGTAATACTAAGTTCTTTTTTGGTCGTACTGCAAGTCCGAGCCGTGGACCAATTTCATAGGTTTGTATATCAGGTTCACGATAGTTTTGTACTATATATCGTCCACCAACATTAAGCGCGACTTTAGAATGAAGTTGCCACTCATCTTGTAGGAAAAATTTTATATCGCTCCCGCTATCTTCAATATCAGCATTAATATGTCTATATTTTTCTATACCTGCGATCCGTTCATTGACATCGTATTGATATTCACCAAATAACCAACGCCACTCAAGACCAGTACGTAAAGTGTGTTTCTCTAATATGTTAGCTGTGTATTCAACTTTTGTACCCAAAAACCTAAAATCTCGATTATCATGATCCTCCTTCCCTGTTGTTCTATCTTGACTTGATGTCCCACCAAAAACATAAACATCTGACCAATGTGATGTACCGAAAGAGTGTTTCCATTTCAACCAAATGGTTGAATTGTCATATTGTGAATCCAAATTATTATCTATATCATCAACTCGTATGAGGTTTTTATCCCAACCGTATAACCCATTTAGCGTTATTGTATCGTCGTTAGTGAGTTTATACACAAACTTACCGTATACATCTGCATATTGTGGATTGTATTGTTCATCAATATCTATGAGTGCCAAAATGAGGTCAATATAACCCCGGCGTGCAGAAAGAAGCCATCCACCTTTATCGGTTATTGGACCTTCCAACACTACAGTTGTGTTTATGAGATCAATACCCAAATTAGCGGAGATCTTATCAGGATTTGGTGATTTCGTCGTAATATCATAGACTCCTGACATCTTCTGACCATACTCTGCAGGAAACCCTCCCATCAAAAGATCTGCACGTTGGATTAACTTAAGACCGATTAGGGATATTGCTCCACCAAAATCCTGTAGATGATAAGGGTTATAGAGTTCCATTCCATCTAACCGTACGGATACACCATCCTTTTTCTCCACCACGTACACTGAAACGAGCACTATAATCACTGGCTACAACTCCAGGAAAAATATGACCTGAACGCATTATATCGTTACCAATTAACGGAAACTGTTCTATTTCTGTCTTGGAAAGTGATAATTGGGGAACTGGACCATCGTAGATCATAAACCTACCAGGAGTTACAACAATTTTCTCAAGTTCAACGGGTTCTTGATTTACCTGAGCGGAAATACTTATGAAACTCAGTATTTGGAATAATATAAATTGGAGTAATAAATTCTTGATGGTGTATTTATTAATGTTATGCATCTTGATATCCGGTGATATGGATGAAGTATTTCCAATTATAACGCGTTGTGTTAGTTAACATTTGTTATGTATACATTTCATATGTTCGTCTCGTTTGAGTCTATATTCATCAACTTTTTCCATGCCGACAACCTCAAGGTAGGTGGGAACTCCGATTCTCACCTACAAACGTGTCGCTATTCGGAGAGCGCTCCTACAGAATATGAACAGTTGTGAAAAACAACAAGACTATCACGTAACTAACATAAGTCATAATTATAACGAGTTGTGCTAAATAACTTTTAGCAACCAATAATTTCACATATACAATAGTTGATATGAATATCCTACATTAGTTAAGACTTTCTTTAGTCCCGTAGGGACGGAATGTCTATAGAAAACGTGTTTGACCACTATCTTGAGTCCCGTAGGGACGGAATGTCTATAGTAAAAAACCAAAATCCGTAAAAACAACAAATACATTTAGTTAACTGGCACAAGTCATAATTATAACATTTCATCAGATAACATACAATATGATATTAGTGAACTGTCCACTTATGAATAACTTATCTCTGTATACAGTATACATAGTGTAATTATTCTTATTCAGTTTTTATGTCTAATTCTAAAATGGCAGACCTGATTATCTTCAATCATCATCATCATCGTCATCGTCGTCATCGTCGTCGTCGTCATAATCATGATCGTCGTCATGATCATCATCGTCGTCATCGTCGTCGTCATCGTCGTCGTCATAATCATGATCGTCGTCATGATCATCATCGTCATCGTAACGAAGATTAGGAAAGTCTTTTGGATTTTGTTGATTTATCCAATCTTTGAAAAGTTGTATTTGAGCTGCAGTCAATGAAGGTCCATGTCCCTTAGGTGGCATTCTTCCTGATTCGATTTCTTCAATCACATCACTATCTTCAGCATTACCTGGACGGAATACCGCACCATCTTCTCCTCCTCTAACGAAACTCTCATAGGTGCTAAAGTCAAGATTATCATGAGCATTCACATCATGGCAACCACTATACGCACATCTTGATGACAGAATAGGCATTATATCTATTTCAAATGAGACTGTATCATCTTGATTTTGTGTTTGCTGTTGATTGACATTAACTTCTGGGTCTACATTATTGGATAGATTATTAATCCAATCTCTAAAAACTTGAATGTCTTCTGCTGGTAATTTAGGACTGCCGATTGGCATTCTCCCCGAAACGATTTCATCTATGATAGAACTATTATCAGCATCACCATGTGTAAAGACAGGTCCCTTAACACCTCCTGTAATAAATGCTTGATATGAACTGAAATCAAGTCCTTGAGGACCACCAGCAATATGACAATTTTCCGTGGCACATTTCATATTAAGTATGGGAGCTAAGTCAGAATTAAAGGATTCCTCAGCGTTTATCATTTCAATATTACCTATTAAAGACGGGTCTTGGGCATGCTGTTCATTATCTGATAAAATAACATTGCCTATAGATTTTTCAGGTTCTTCAAAGCACCCAAGAAAACAAAATAATAATACTACAACAATAAGTGATAACTTTTGTATATTCATTTTATACTTCATTCCTTTCAAGTTTAAAGATTAAATTTATTTGTTTTGGTTTTCAGATGCGTTGGAGGATTAGATGCATGGAAGTTGGGAAAATAGCGAACACAAACACTTCTTCCACCCTTCCTAAAAACATAAGATTTTTTAACATTGCTTAATTAATTCATCAATATTATACATTTCGCAATTACTATGCCAACACGCTAAAACAATATTGAAATCATGTGAATTACAAATAAATAATGTATGTAATAAAGAGGGTGGCTTAGGTAGGCTTTGTAGGGAAGAAGGATAATTATTTTGACATTACAAATAGAAAGAATCCTTCCATAAATAGGTAGAATTATAAATATGTATGTAAAGAATTTGGTCAATCTTGTTCAGATAATAAACAATTAGGTAGATAATATGCTTTAGTAAGTATCAATACATTCGTCAAAATACTTGAATAAATGAGAGTCTGACCTAAAGCTATAAAATATCCACATAGCTTAGAAAGGACAAACACCCAGGCCAGAAAATTATATCATTATTTACTGTACTTAATCCAACGTGACTTTGATAATGGGTGTGTAAACTTTTTCGGAGATGAACAATTTCAACAGTGCTTGGGAAATGAAGGGATAGACGCTCTTGTATTCATACAGAAATCTGTCCGAAAACAAATGAAGGAATGCGTAGCAGAAAATAAAAAAGGTAGGAAAGGAAAAGAGAACAAAGGCAGATACCCAATAATGGATACCTGCCTATAAAATCTAATCTGATGTCAAGTAGACAAAGTTAATCTTCTGCCCAACAGCCTTTGCCATTCTTCCGCCGCTTTTCATCGTTGCAAGTAGCAGGTCTTCCACTTCCAGCCCCACAGTTTTGCCACGATTGACCACAGTATCGACACGTGCGCGTCTTGTGCTCCTTTACCTGATTTGGTTTCCTCGGATCATAAGTACACCCACTCGCACATACCGCTTGACACGCACTACAACTATCCGTGCAATAACTACAATCCGGCGAGTTGTCTACTGGAGGTGTGGGAGTCGGAGTCGGGGTCGGTGTTGACGGTGTAGATGGTGTTGACGGTGTGCTACCACTACCACTACCACTGCCACTGCCACTGCTATCCTCATTATAATAGGAGTTACTATTACCATCATCATGAGCCGATGAATTCGTACAACTACTATGCTGACAAGTATACCAAATATTTGAACATTTCGCCCAAAACTTCCAAAAACCATCCCACACATCTACTTTACATTTCACCTCATGCGGGAATTTTATATTATCAGAATAATAAAATTGACCACGCCCCTTACTCACTTTCTTAGGTGGATACTTTTCACCACAATTACCCGGACAGGGCAACCAATGCTCCGACGAACGAGTACAGGTTTCATCATCATTTTCACATGTCCAATACACGATATTCGACACACCGGAAGTACCATGTTTTTCAAAACAGGTTCGTTTATCTTTATTCGCATCCTCATAATAACCGTAGCAATTACCCGATGGATTAGGACACTTGGTAACAAACACAGTTTCCGCATCAGGCATTGCAATATACAGATCCGTTTGATAAAGATCCGTTTTATTAGAAGTGGCTGTTGCCGCCCCATAAATATCTTTGTTTGCCTGTAACGTATATTCTGCGTCAAGAGCATTATACCGGGTTACTAATTGAGAAAAAGCTTCTCTAAACCCCATCATCGTGTGGGTTTTCTCATCGCCTTTTCTCTCATATACTGAGGCAATATTGTCCTGTATGAATTTTCTCAATAGACGCATTGGCACCGTCAAGTTGATTTTTTAACGTTACCCCGTCCATTTTATCCAAAAGATTCAGACCCAGTGCTGATATTGCGCCTTCCAAACTTGTCGCATTCAGCGCATTATCGCGAATATCTTCATTGTTCTCCGCAAGCATGTTGACAATACCCGTTCGGATGGCAAAGTATTGACCCAGTGTAATCATTTCGTTGTTAATCTTAGAATAAAGATTACCTACAGTACCCTTCGTTCTGTTGTAAGCGTCAAATTTAGCTTTCTCTACTTTTGCATTTGCCTCTGTTTTTGCATTTTCACCGAGAAATAGAAATATCGAAATCACAAAAGTAACGCAAATAAACGAAATAATGCTTTTAGCATAAACACTATTTTTCAACATTCTTTCCCTCCTCATTCAATACCTTTAACATTTCTGAGATACTTTTTTCTATATTGCTCAATTGAAACTTGTTAAATCTAATCTGTCTTTCAATGTCAGCCAGACTATTTTTAATAGGTTCATTTATGCTATCAGGAATACTTTGAAGAAATTTCAGTTGCTTTTCACGCAACTTTTCTAATTCAGGAATATGCTTTGTTTTTAACCGTTCAACTTCCCGTTGCTCAACTTTAATCATAGATTCCAGCTCTTCTCTTGAAAAACGATCTCTGTAAAAATCTTCGCCCGACTTACCGTAATATTTAGACAGATCCGTTTTTTCCTCTGTTTTCAAGTTTTCGGCAGGCGTTTTTTGAGAAACTTCAGCTATAGGTGTCTGGTGCGGTTCATCGTGCCATTCATCCCCATGCCAATGTCCGTTTGGAGAGGCACCGGGTGGCGGCGGTTTAACAACTTCTGATACAGGACGCTGCGGTTGGTTTACATCTTTTTTCTGTTTATTCTCTGCCTCTGATGGCAGTTTATATCTCTTTTCGGGTTCCGGATCGGGTTGCAACATAACAAATACACCCACAACACCGACGATAAGAATGAGGGAAGCTAACCCCCAATACATTTTCTTTCTCATAAGTTTCGCTCCTTATATAATGAGCCACCCTTTTATCTTACTGCGTCCAGCAGTCTATCCATATTCCTGATATCATACAACTTTTTCTTCTTTTATCTTTTATCCGCTTATGTGACACGGTTCCCCTCAAGTATCATCTAATCCTATTATAACACATTTCACTTGTTTTGGGTATTTTTGCTAACTCACAAAAAGGCAGGTATCCAATAATGGATACCTGCCTATAAAATCTAATCTACTGTCAAGTAGACAAAGTTAATCTTCTGCCCAACAGCCTTTGCCATTCTTCCGCCGCTTTTCATTGTTGCAAGTAGCAGGTCTTCCACTTCCAGCCCCACAGTTTTGCCACGATTGACCACAGTATCGACACGTCCGAGTCCGATGCTCCTTTACCTGATTTGCTTTCCTCGGATCATAAGTACACCCACTCGCACATACCGCTTGGCACGCACTACAACTATCCGTGCAATAACTACAATCCGGCGAGTTGTCTACGGGAGTGCTCGGAGACGGTGTAGGTGTCGGTGTAGACGGTGTAGATGGTGTAGACGGTGTACTGCCACTACCACTGCCACTGCCATCCTCATTATAATAGGAGTTACTATTACCATCATCATGAGCCGATGAATTCGTACAACTACTATGCTGACAAGTATACCAAATATTTTTACACTTCGCCCAAAACTTCCAAAAACCATCGTACACATCTTCGTTACATTTCACCTCATGCGGGAATTTTATATTATCAGAATAATAAAATTGACCACGCCCCTTACTCACTTTCTTAGGTGGATACTTTTCACCACAATTACCCGGACATGGCAACCAATGCTCCGATGCACGTTGGCATTCCGTGGCTGACTGGCAAATCCACCATGATACGTCTGTTTCACCTGAAACACCATGTTTTTGAGTACATTCTAACTCATGTTCGTTGGCATCCTCGTAATAACCCCAGCACGTGCCTGTTGGCGTAGCACATCGACTCACATAGAGTTTATCCACATCAGGAACAGGCCATTTCCAAGACGCAATCTCTGACGAATAATCACCAGCATTCTCCCTTCCGAAAATAGCATCATTTAGATCAATTCTATCTTGACCTTTCGTTTCACGGTAAGCATCTAACATTCTATCATAGGTAGCGTTATACCCCGTCTCTTCTCGTTGATAGATGCCCTTGTCGATCTTGGTCGCTATATACTCATCTACTTTAACACGGACAGAATCAAGATCCCTGATTAGATCGTAACTGCTTTTAGAGACAATTGTCTGATCTGTCACGGTTTTCAGAGCACCAGCGACACCGCCAGCTATACGATCAATAATAGATTTCGCTATATTTTTCTTAGAGGAAGTCCAGTTCGTACCAAGTGCTTTTACAATTTCTCTTTGTATATTACCGAATTGATGTGCAGGAACCATCTCCTTGTTTATCTCACTTTGTATAACCCCAATGCGACCCTGTGCAGCGTTGAATACGACTGTCGGTGACGCTTCCTCTCCTTCGGCACTCACATATAGGTATACTATGCTAACAAGGACTACCGCTAAAAAAGTTGTCAGTAATTGGAGATAATTCTTATTTTTCATTGTCCACCTCCGTTAATAGTTCTTCTGCCCCCCTACGCCTGATTAGGTATTCAAGTCCATCCGGTTGTGATAGTCTTTCAAACAATTCTTGCTGATGCGAAAGCTGAGATCGCACCCTATCAAGGGTTTTTTTGACTTGATCTCTGTGTCCATCAACAAGAGTATTTCCTTCCATACGTTTTAACGCTTCCTCAAGACTTGGAATCTGTTTTTTGTTCGTTTCAATATATATCGGCAAAGAATTTAGTAGGTTCTCACGGGACCTTTTCATGGATTCTATTGTCCATACTATATCGTCAGACGCTGCTTCTTCTGTAGACACAGTTTGGGTGTGTGGCACGGTTGCAGGTTCTGCATGCGATTCATCGTGCCATTCATCCCCATGCCAATGTCCGTTTGGAGAGGCACCGGGTGGTGGTTTCCTTGCTTCTCTCGCCTTTTCAAGTTCTGCCTCTGTTGGCACTATAAACCTCTTTTCTGGTTCCGTATCGGGTTCGGGTTGCAACATAAAGTATACACCCACAACACCGATGATAAGAATGAGGGAAGCTAACCCCCAATACATTTTTTTTCTCATTAGTTTCACTCCTTATATAAAGAGCCACCCTTTTGTCTTATAGTGTCCAGCGAACAGGATGGTTTCGGATTTCGTTTTGGACAAATCGGAAATGGTTGAACTTTCGGAAACTCTCTCGATTTACACCCGCCAATAAGTGTCAATTGGGTCGGACACCGATTAGAAATCATAGGGTTTTCTCGAGGTAAACATTCCCAACCAATCCATCGATCACCATTCGGATTACAACGTTGCGTGGTGTTTGCATCAACACCAAACAAAAATATACCGCCTACATAAATGCAGGTAAAAATAATTATCGTAATAGAGAGGACTTTGTAGTCTTGTCTCATGCTGTGCTCCTTTGAAGAATGAAGCAAGTTAAGTGTTTAGACAGACTACAGAGATTTGGAAGGAAAAAGAGTCTATAATGTAATCCCTGTAGAGGTCGCTGGTCTCTGCAACAGATGACTTAACAGTCAATCTGTGTTATAATAGAAACCAGCGCTGTCGTAACGGTCCAGTATATACGGCAGTGCTACGCATCGGCAGCGGCTATACTGCCGGTGCACTTTTTTAAGCACCTCCGATGTCGTTCACGCATATCGTGAATTCTAACATCTATCTATATTGTAGAAAAAGTGTTAAAAAATGTCAATATTTATTTTCTACAATACATTATACAATTTTTTCATTTAGGAAGGGATTCCGATCCCCGATTCTTCAAGGTCCTATTCCGACACATTGGTAGGATCGTTTTCTAACAGTATAGAAGCTCCAGCATAGAAACAGATTCCTACAGACAATCACCCTCTTATCCACATAATCCGCGTAACCCATGATTCAAAAAAGAAAACAATCCGAATCCAAAACCCTCTCCTCCGTGTAATCCGCGTAATCCGCGTAATCCGTGATTCAAAAAAGAAAACAATCCGAACCCAAAACCCTCTCCTCCGTGTAATCCGTGTAATCCGTGATTCAGAAAAACAACTCTTTGTACCACAAATTTATAGTTTATGTTCTTACCCTTACCCTCTCCAAACACACCTATCAGCCTAATCCGTAGTTCAGATAATTCAGAACAACCCTATAAATAGATTTATCTTACTAAATTGACCCATGGTGACAAATTATTTACGTACCCATCAGGATGGGGTGTGTAAAGTTTATGGCATTAATTTACTTAATAGAAACGGATCAAATACATGTTCTTAATATAAACTGTATCAAATTCTAATTTCACACTTTTTCCATAAGACTTTAAAATAATTGAAGAAAACACAAACATCTAACAACTAACATACATATATCACAATAACATAAAATAAATTAGAAATATTTGTCAAAATGCAAATAAAATGATACAATACTATATCGTTCACTAATTATAAACTAAAACTAACACATTACTTGGAAGATACGAAATATTGTTTATGCCGTGAAAGTGTAACTATTCTCTAATTATTTAGATTTCTAAACTTTATGCCAAATTCAACCAAAACCACTATCTGGGAAATAGGATTATCCATGTTAGAATTACAACAAAAATATTCAGAATTATCACCCCATAAGCAGATACAGAGAAAAACCAATGCGAATTCAACCGAATATTTTTTAGTTTTTCTAATTTTAAAATTTTACACCTATTACTCAAATCCTTTGTTATCCCAATCCCCAACACGGTTTTCGACTCATTAAAAAATCATTTCTTAAAAAGCGACTCAAAAAACTTGAAAAACTAAAAATTAGACCGACTTCAAACAAAACAGACTATCATGCACAACAGTAAACTACACTGTATCTCATTACTACGAATCGTCCATACAGATATAATTCTCTTCATAGAATTCGGATTTCCCCGTCCGTTGGTTCAAAATATAGCAGATGGCACGTACAAAGAATCCTCCAAATCTATGATTTTTCGAATATATTCTAATATCTTGTCAAAATGGAAACACAAATATTTCACATTCAAACAATCCTAAATCAATGGATCAAAAGAAAAGTAAAAAACACAAAATTCAACCCAACTTTATAATTGGAACAAATTCTTGTAACCTTAAAAAAATGGATCTAAACCCAGTGTAGTACTGACGGGAGAGGAGTTTTATCAATGTTACACCATGTAACGAAAAGTGTAACTTTTCTGCATATTGAGAATATGAATATAACTATTGTGAACAACTAAAAGACAGTAAATTTACACAAGAATTACGCTTAGTTCTATATAATACATGACAAAAACAAAGAAACATTAAAATATAGAATTGATGAGATAGACTGAAACAACTAACAACAAAAACTACTGGCTACATATTCATAGGAGAATAATTGATGATTATTCAAAGATCTAATACGCATAACGAATATCAAAATGGTTCTAATAATATACACTTTTTTGCATATTGGAAGTTAACAAAAAAAGTCAAAAAAGACACAAAATATCAATTTTTCTAATTCTTATTTCAATTGGAGATAAACTCTGTCTGTAACAGGGTTTACAGCCATAATTTTCATCAATTTAAATGTCACACCATGTGACGAAAAGTGTAACCTTTTTCACAATATGATATGTGATATTAACTTAACTTCTATAATGAAGAATCGGATTAATTTTATGGAATATTACCATTTAAACATACATAATTGTTCGTATTTGGAAATTCTCAGAACATAACCTAATAACGTGAGTTTGATAATAGGTAAAAATCTTCATTTTCCCAAAAATATCACTCCTATAGACCCGGTAGGCGGGGAATGCTAAATAGCATTCATACCGTTG
The DNA here is from genome assembly GCA_965205025.1 of Candidatus Poribacteria bacterium. Taxonomy (GTDB): domain Bacteria; phylum Poribacteria; class WGA-4E; order WGA-4E; family WGA-3G; genus MSPOR6. The sequence continues at coordinate 66,544 of CBDBFU010000026.1, read as the reverse complement.
ATTTGGCGGTTTCCTAACCACGGGGAATGCTAAATAGCATTCATACCGTTGATTCGTTCATAAGAATCTGATTTATCAAACTCACGTTAATACCATTTCAGATAAATATAGTCTCTTCTCTGTAATGTAGCATAAACTTCCAGTTTGTGCAGTATATCAAGACATGTTTTACAACTGTTCATGCGATAAAAATCTTGAAATGGTATTAGGAGAAAAAACGGTATCCAAATATAATAATAGCGTAATGCTTAGTGACAATAACTTTACATACCCTCAAACTAAATTTAAAGTGAAATTACATTAAAAATATGATAAAATACCTTACATACATAGAAATTCTTAAACTCATTTGGAACAGATTGTATTAATTTGGAGGAAGCAAAATGTTTACTGGTGGATGGGAATGGATTATAATTTTAGCGTTAGTAGTTCTCTTATTTGGCGCAAAAAAACTTCCGGAATTGGCACGTGGACTCGGCAAAAGTATTACAAACTTTAAGTCTGGACTTAACGAGGCACAAATAGAAGAAGACGATACAACGGTTCAGGAAAAAGATGCACCAAAAGAAAAGGAAGTTGGCTAATTACTAAATATGAATGATAAATTACCTGATTTTCTCCAAGGTGTAATAGAAGAATATCCTGATGTTTGGAAAGCATATCAAAACTTAGGCGAAGCGTGTGGTACAGCTGGACCGCTTGATGCCAGAACAGTGCGGCTTGTTAAACTTGCATTAGCCATTGGAGCAAAATCTGAAGGAGCCGTGCATTCACATACTCGACGCGCATTACGGGATGGAATTTCACGAGACGAAATCCAACAAGTAGCACTGCTTGCTATCACATCAATTGGTTGGTCATCAAGTATGGCAGCCCTCTCTTGGATTCAAGACGTCTTAGACAAACATCAATAGTCTTATTGAGAACTTCAATATTGAAGTATGCATAAACTTCATCAGTACAAGTATTCTAAACTTATTTATACTTGGCTAATTCTCACCTTTTTCTTATCTGTCCCCGATGTAAGTATATCACAAATCGACCCTGAATTTAAAAAAGGTTTAGATTATATTGAACTACGGTTATACCCTGAAGCCGTTGATATTTTCAATGTGATTTTATCCCGAAATCCTGGAGATGTTAAAGCACTTTTTCAATTGGGGAATGTTTACAAAATACAGGATAAATTAGAATTAGCAGTAGTAACGTTTAATAAGATTATTACGGAGTTAGCGTCAAACGAGTTATTAGATCAACCTCAAATATATGGATACACCCACCTTGCATTATCAGAGATATACTGTAAACAGAGCAAGTTAGATATTGCTAAGCAGCATGCTTTGACTGCAGTTGAAATATCTCCATCAGATGCTGATACACATTACCGGATTGGTTACATTTATACACACCAAGCAGAATTCAATAAAGCCATCACCTCATTTCAGAATGCTCTAAAGCTCAATCCCGATTTTGCAGAGGTATATGAATGGCTTGGTTTAATTGCTGTTATGCAAAACAAACCTAATGAAGCAATTGCGTATTATAAAAAAGCCATTCAAAAAAAACCTTATATACAAAGTGCCTATTACAACCTTGCTAAAGCGTATAGACTTCTCGGAGATTTGGAATCGGCAAAGAAACAGCTTATATTGTTTCAAAAGATGAAAAACTACTATGACAAAACTTATGCTCTTGAAGGATTTTTAGCAGAAGATCCTCTTAACTCTGCACTCCGTATGAAATTAGCAGAAACACATTCTCAACACCAGCATTTCTCAGCTGCAATTCATACATACAAGACAATTATTCAATTAAATCCAAAGTATGTGGAAGCGTATGACAAATTAGGCAGATTATATATGGGTTTAAACTTTACTGAAAAAGCAATTACACAATTTCAGCAGGTGTTGCAGTTAAATCCCGATGCTGTAGAAGCGCATGTCCGATTAGGGTGGCTATACAACTCACAAGAAAAATATGACCAAGCAGAAATGCATTTACAGAAAGCAGTAGAGAAGATGCCGAAACTTACTTTAGCCTATCACGGATTAGCGGAAATATATATGCAACAAGGACATTTCGAAAAGGCAATTAAAACCTATAATACAATCCTTGAGATTTCACCTAACGATAAAGATGCGATTTCTGCATTGCAAAGGTTAGAAAAGATAGGTAAGACGAATAAATAGAATATTTTAACGCCAGTTTGATAATGATAAGTATCAGTTCGATAAACAGAATTTTGTCCTGAAGATAGTCTTTGTAGCACAAACTTTCCAGTTTGTGCACTCTGGTGTTAACTAAAAGTTTGGGGTACAATGTGTCTTATCAAACTCACATTATTTTAGAAATTTATGCTTATGAAGAAAAGTAATATACATTATACCTACCTATACATCAATTTAATACTCATCTCGTATTTCATCTGTTTTCAATTTTACAACATCAGTTCAGCAGAACAAATTTTTGTTGATGCTACCGAAACTTCCGGTATTACATTTAAGCATACCGACGGTAGAAGCGGGTTAAGACTATTTAATGAATTTCTCGGTTCAGGAGGTGGATTCTTTGATTATGACAATGATGGTGATTTGGACATCTATCTCATAAATGGAGCAATACAAACTGAGAACACGCATGAGAAACCACAGAATGTTCTTTACCAAAATAATGGGGATGGTACATTTACGGATTCCACTGTAAAGGCAGGTGTTGGTAGTATATCTTACGGTACAGGTGCAACCGTGGGAGACTATGATAATGATGGAGATCTTGATCTATTCGTTAGCAACTTTGACAATGATCAAATGTATCGCAATAATGGTGATGGTACGTTTACGGATATTTCAAAACAGGCAGGTGTAGGAAATCCAAACTGGGGGACAAGTTGTGTATTTGCTGATATTGATAATGATGGATTCTTAGACCTATATATAGCCAACTATGCAATATATGACCCTAAAAAAGATAAACAATGTAATGAACGAGGTATTCACGTATATTGTGGACCGCATGCCTATCCAGCCATACACGATACATTATATAAAAATAATAAGGATGGCACTTTTTCAGATATTTCCACCTTCTCTCGACCAAAGGGACTTGCTCCTATGCATGGTTTAGGTGTTACCTTTGGTGATTATGATAATGACGGCGATATGGACCTATATGTTGCGAATGACCAAGATCCCAACTATTTATTTCAAAACAATGGAAAAGGGAGTTTTTTTGAAATTGCTTTAATTTCTGGTGTTTGCTATAATGATATGGGTAAAGAAGAAGCTGGCATGGGTACAGATTTTGGCGACTACAACAACGACGGTCAACTGGATCTGACTGTCAGTAACTATCAAGCAGAAACAAATACACTCTATAACAATCTTAACCGGGATTTCTTTTCTGATGAAACGATCCCTTCAGGAATTGCCGAGGTCACACACGGATATCTTGGATGGGGAATAAAGTTCTTTGACTATGATAACGACGGTTATCAAGATATCTTTGTTGCTAATGGTCATTTAATGGATAACATATCTCAACTTGAAAAGCATGTTAGTTATCCACAAAAGAACTTATTATTCAGGAATTTAGGTGATAATACATTTGAAAAGGTAGAATCACAAGCGGATGGATTGACGCTCAAAAAAGTAAGTCGCGGAACAGCAATAGGTGACTATGATAATGATGGTGACATTGATATCCTCGTAACAAACTGTAATCAGAAACCGGATCTATTACAAAATGTAATTGGGAATAAGAATAATTGGATTCAAATTCAACTTGAGGGTCAGAAAAGCAACCGTTCAGGTATTGGTGCTAAAATTAAGGTTGTAACTGGCACACATACCCAATACCGTGAGGTACAGAGTGGTGGTAGTTATCTCTCATTTCATGACTTACGTGCTCATTTTGGTGTTGGAAAAGTGGAGCAGATTGATCACATTGAGATTCGGTGGCCATCTGGTCAAATTGACACTAATACACACTTACAAGTAAATCAAAGATTTTTGGCAGTTGAAGGGAATAAATTGAGACCATTGCATAATCCATAAATAGATGCAATAAAAACACTTAATTGTAGGTATACTTATGAAGTTTTTTGTATTAATGTTTACCCTACTTGCTTTTATCTCTTCATTTGGACATGCAGCAAATGAACCAGAGGACGCTTTAATCCTATACATGTCATTTGATACAATTGATGGGAAGCAGACAATTGACCATTCCAAGTATGAAAACCATGGCGAAATGATGGGAGACATCAAACACGTTAAAGGTAAATTCGGTAAAGCACTTCAATTTCACGGCGATCAGGATTTTGTACAGATCCCACACCATGAAACACTTACCGTCGATCAAGATGTCACAGTAATGGCATGGATTCATACCGAAAGACATACAGGACCAAACGATGGTCAATGGCAAGGTATTTTAGCAAAAGGCAACAACCCACGTTCATATAGTTTCTGGACTGAGTCAAAAAGTAAGTGTTTACACTTCAGTGTAGGTCCACCAAATGGTGGCGGTAGTGTCTGCAACGGTGAAGTGAAACTAAACGAATGGCAGCATGTTGTTGCGCAAGTAGATAATGGAACCCACCGGTATTGGATTAACGGAGAGAAGGCAGGAGAAGTGGGTAATAAACCCAACCCACCCGGTCTTGAAGACACATCGCCAGTTGTTATTGGTACTGCAGGCGGTGGAAATATACGGTGGTTTCTCGGCATGATTGACGAAGTACGAATTTGGAACCGTGCTCTTTCTGAGGAAGAAGTGAATAAACAAATGAACAAAGGTCATTTTGAAATATTTGCTGTAAATCCTCAACAGAAATTAACTACCACTTGGGGGAATTTTAAGATAATATATTAATAAGTTAAACAGACATTTTTCGTCTATTCTTGATTTCTACAATGTCAGATAGTGATATATGAAACTAATTATAACTAAAAGGAGAACACATGAAATCACTGTTAATAATGTTAACAATTCTTACGTTTATTGCTTCATTAGCACATGCATTAAATGAACCAGAGGAGTCTTTAATCCTCTATATGTCTTTTGATACCGTTGATGGGAAAAACACAATTGACCACTCAAAGTATGAAAACCACGGTGAAATGGCTGGAAATCCGAAACATGTTAATGGAAAATTCGGTAAAGCCCTCGAATTTAATGGTTCCAGTGATTGGATTACTGTTCCACATGATGAAATCCTAACTGTTGATAAGGAAGTTACCGTCATGGCTTGGATTAATACCGAAAGACACATGGGACCAGGTGGGGCACGATGGCAAGGAATTGTAGCTAAAGGTAATAATCCACGTTCCTATAGTTTCTACACCGAATCACCAAGTGAATGTCTTCATCTGAGTGTAGGTGGTTCTGGTAGTGTATGTAATGGAAAAGTTGCATTGAATGAATGGCAACATGTGGCTGCTCAAGTAGATAACGGCACACATCGATATTGGATAAATGGTAAGAGTGCTGGTGAATTCGCAGGTAAGAATCCACCACCAGGAAATGCTGATACCTTTGAGGTGTTTATCGGGAAAACTCACGAAGGTAACCGTCAATTCTTAGGTTTAATTGATGAAGTTCGAGTCTGGAATCGTGCACTTACGGAAGATGAAGTGAATGACCAGATGGAAAATGGATATTTTGAGCTTTTCCCTGTTGACCCACGCCAGAAAGTTACAACTACTTGGGGAACTCTAAAAACTCAGAAATAGTTATATAAATACTGATAGCATCACGCTATCGCTATAATCAAATAATTCAACTGCATAAACCCGTAGTTGACATAAAGGAGAACAAATTTAATGAGATTCTTATTTATTATGTTAGTCCTATTGGCTTTTGTCACCTCTTTTGCTTTTGCAGAAGTTCAGGGGGATGAATCACTTATCCTCTATTTTTCTTTCGATGAAGTAGATGGTGATCAAGCAATTGACCATTCACGTTATGGACACCAAGGTTCCATAAAAGGCGCACCTGAGTTAGTTGATGGAAAATTTGGGAAAGCACTCAAATTTAACGGAGAAAGTGATTGGATTGAAGTTCCACATGACCCAGTACTTACTGTTGATAACGAAGTTACCGTCATGGCATGGATTCATACCGAAAGACACATGGGACCAAACAATGCTCGTTGGCAAGGTATCCTCTCAAAAGGGAACAGTCCACGTTCTTATAGTTTTTACACCGAATCACCAAGCGAATGTCTGCATTTAAGTGCTGGTGGTGGAAGTGTCTGTGAAGGTAAAATTGAGCTGAACAAATGGCAACATGTTGTTGGACAGGTGGATAATGGTACCCATAGGTATTGGCTAAATGGTGAAAGTATCGGTGAATATGGTGGAAAAAACGCCTTACCTGGTGCTGCAGATACTTCGGTTGTCTATGTTGGTACTACAGCGGAAGGAGCCAGTCGCCTCTTCCTTGGTATGATTGACGAAGTCCGTATTTGGAACCGCGCATTATCAGAAGATGAAGTGAAGAGAGAGATGAATGTTGGATTCCAAGCCGGAACCCCTGTTGACCCACTTGATAAAGCAGCAACAACATGGGGTACTATTAAATCACTAAACTAACGTAATTGATATAATATCTCTTTATTTGTAGGTGAACTCAGTTGAGTTCACCTACAAGCATGTATAATCATTATAATTTAGATATTATTAGCAAAGTTAATAAGGAGAACACATACGCCGTGAAGGGTAAATTTATTTCATCAGCAAAGGTGGAACGTGACCACTTGGACTGGGGCACTATTGGATGGCTTAGTCGTCCAGAAACAACAGAAGCAAAAGACATCGTTGCAATGGAGGTTAGTTTGTCACCTGGATATGGTCATGACTTCCATAAACACCCCGATCAAGAAGAGGTAATCTATGTTATTGAAGGTAGTGTAGAACAATGGTTGGAAGAGGAGAAGCAGACTTTAAACGCAGGGGACTCTGTATTTATTGCAGCAGACATAGTACATGCATCCTTTAATGTTTCATCCCAACCCGCAAAATTGTTCGTTACCCTAAGTCCCAGTAAAGGTGATGAAGGATATCAACTCATAGATGTATATGATCAACCCCCTTGGAATAAACTACGCTCATAAAACTTCATTCCATTAACAAACACCTCTTCCACAGATTGTATTGCAAAAACCATCCCATTATGGATATAATTTCTTTGTAAAATTGAAAAAATGCATGTTTGAAACACCAGTATCTGAAACCACATTACAGTTGCGGCAGCGAATGCGTGAGTTCTACGAAACATCCGAAACCTATAAAGGGCTTTTAGATGCACACGACGAGGCATATCTCCAGCACTATGTAGAATTAGTTCTCCGTTATGCACCCACAACTTCCAAAGTTCTTGATCTTGGTTGTGGAAATGGCATTTCAGCTCGTTTGCTGAATCAAGCAGGATATGATGTCGTTGGAACTGATATCTCATCGCTATTTCTTAATGAAGCAAGAAATTGGGAAAACGATAATCTCCAGTATCAAGTATGTGATGTGATGGAGTTACCTTATGATGATGATTCATTTGATGTAATTTGTTCAAATGAACTCATAGAACATCTACCAGATGTTGAAACCGCACTCAATGAGATGGTTAGGGTTGTTCGGAAAGGAGGAAGAATAGTCCTTTCTGGACCGAATCTGTGTTCTCCGCTGATACCACTAATTGATTGGTTTCGATTAATGTGTGGTAAACCCGGAAGACCAGTATGGGGAGAAACAAAACAACAAGCACGGCAACAATTATTACGAAATTGTAAACTTTATATAAGAAAACGATTCTTAACAAAATCGCCTAACTTTCTTTATCGGGATCCGGATTTACAAGACAACGCAATTGGTGGAGATGCTGACAGTGCCTATTATGCTTCTCCAATTGATCTAACTCAGTTCTTCAAAATCAACCGATTCACCATTGTAAAAAAAGCAGTTGGTTTTGGTATTAAAGGCAAGATCGTCGCAAATATCATCCCATTCTTGAGTCCATACATCACAATGGTTGTCGAAAAATGAACATTCGTCCCAACGATTTTGTCTTAGAGATAGGAAGTGGACACAATCCCAAAACAAGATCGGATGTTTTATGTGATAAATTCATTGAGGATAGCGAACAACGGGGTGGAGAAATAGTCACTGACAGACCTATTGTAGAAGCAGATGGACAGTTACTACCTTTCGCAGATAAAGCGTTTGACTACGTCATCTGTTCACATGTATTGGAACATGTTGAAGATCCAAATTTACTAATTGCTGAATTAACGCGCGTAGCAAAACGCGGATATATTGAGACCCCATCTGAAATTGGTGAACGGATTTATGGATGGAAATATCATAACTGGGTGGTTAATCTGATTGATGGTCAATTGGTATTACAGAAAAACAGTAAGAATTCACAATTTGGACAACTTTTTCATACTTTAGCAGTTAATGATAAATACTGGAAACGCTTCCATATTACACACCATCATCTGTTTCTTATACAATACGAATGGGAAGAAAACATTAATTACGTAATCTCAGATGAAGAAGATTCCGTTTTAGATCTAAAATGTGAGCAGACCATAGAACAACTTCTGGCATCAACCGATTCAAAGAAACAAAACGGATTCGGTGTATTTGTTAAAAGCATGGTACCTCGAAGATTAGTGTCACATGCTAAGTCAGTTTTAGCAAAGAAAAGGATTGGAAAAAAAACTCACTTAGAAGATATTCTGGTTTGTCCACAGTGTAAAGGTAAGGTTTTAAGGGAAGAACAAAACCTTCACTGTAATAGATGTGAACATACGTATCCAATAATTAACGGGATTCCAAGATTCACCCATACTTCAACGGAAATTCTATAATTCTACTGTCTCAATACCAATATGAAGGTTTGAAGACGCACATAACATAAAATGGAAAATACAAACAACATTGAAAATCGTAATATCGTTATAATAGGTGGCGGTACTGCAGGTTTTGCTGCAGGTGTCTATACGTCCCGGGCAATGCTGGAACCAATACTTATTACTGGTGAAGCACTCGGTGGACAACTATCATTGACACTTGATCTTGAGAATTATCCTGGTTTTTTCGGAAATGAAGCATCGGTTTTTATTCAGGGTATGCAGGAGCAAGCAGAACGGTTCGGAACTGAAGTAAAATTCGATACAGTAACCACAGTTGATTTCGTACAGCATCCATTTGTTGTAAAAACCTACGAAAAAGAGTATCATGCGAAATCTGTGATTATCTGTACTGGTGCGTCGCCTCGAACTCTTAATATTCCAGGTGAAGAAGGATATGGCGGACGTGGTGTTTCCTATTGTGCAACATGCGACGGTTTTTTCTTTCAAGACCAAAGACTGATAGTAGTAGGTGGTGGAGATGCCGCATTAGAGGAAGGAATATTCTTAACAAAATACGCTTCCGAAGTTTACATTGTACACCGACGTGATCAACTTCGGGCAAGTCAGATCATGCAAGAACGAGCTTTTAAAAACGACAAAATTAAATTTATTTGGGATACTGTTGTCGAAGAAATTTGCGGTGATGACGATAAAGTAACAGGGGCACAACTCAAGAATGTAAAAACCGGTGAAACTAACCTATTCCCAATTGATGGTGTATTTATATTTATTGGACATATTCCGAACACAGCACTGTTCACAGATATCATAGATATGGACGACCAAGGATATATCATGGTTGACGAAATGCAACGGACTAATATAGAAGGTGTGTATGCAGCAGGTGATGTGCATGATCATGTATTCCGTCAAGCAATTACTGCTGCCGGAGCTGGGGCAGCTGCAGCTATTGCGTCTGAAAAATTCATCGCTGAATTAGAAAACCGTGCATATCCTGGAAGTTAGGCGTCACATAATATATAAGCATTAATCAAATGAAAGAGCAATAAAATACATTGTCTGTCATCTATAATCTTACGAACGATATTATCTTAATTAAGGAGAAATCTGATACTGGTCCTTCCAAACTACCGCATAATAGATATGATATTGTTACAAAAGATGCAATTAAATCATTTCCTGAAGACATCTTGCAGACGGTATTAACAAGATCTGATTTTAGATTTCTCGAATTAATCGAAAGTGAATTTACAACAGTTGAGGTGCGACGCACAGATAGTCTTATCAAGGTATTACTTGATGATGAAATCGTACTTGTACATATAGAATTCCAAGTAGATGATAGTTCATCTGTGAATATGGTTCGTCGTAATGTCGGTTACCTTGGAAGGTGTTACGAACAATACGGATTACCAATATTATCACATGTTATCTATCTTCGTCCTAATGCAGGAAGGCAAGATCCAGGAGGTTATCGGCAGAATATTCAGAACTACCAATTCATTGTTGAGTATAAGGTCATTCGTTTGATTGAACTTGATGGTAAATCTGTCTTTGAATCGAATAACATTGGACTCACGCCTTTTGCACCATTAATGCAACCACCGACTGGAATGGATAGACTTCGGTGGGCAGTACATTGCAATGACCAAACGAAAACTCTTTCTCTACCTGTAGATATTAGGAACAATCTCTTAGTGTCTCAATGGGTACTGAGTGGTTTAATTCATACTAACCAAACAATTGGTAATTTTTTGTCGGAGGAAGTAATGCAAGAATCTTCAGTTTACCAACATCTATTACAAACTACAGGGGAAGAACGGTACCATCAAGGACTACAGCAGGGAACAGAGTTGGGAGCAAGGATAAACGCTCTTGAGTCTCTATTGGAAGTATTGGAATATCGTTTTGATCCAAATGGAGTAAAAGTAATACGACCAACAATTGAAAGGATAAGTGATGTCACTCGTCTTAAACAATTACTCAATATAGCACTACGTGTACAAGACCTGTCTATGTTCATACAAGATATGGATGCATCAAATTAAGTATCTCCTCGGTAGATAGTAATATTGCGATTGTAAATGAATAAGAGGGCGTAGATATGCTCTAAATATCATAAAAATTTCGACAATTAGGTTGAAAAATATTAAGTTTGACAAGTATAAATTCTAATAGGATACCTTCTAAGTGACTACGAATAAGAAACATCGTCTTTCCCTTGGTTTAGATTCAAGCACACAAAGTTTATCAGCAATCATTATTGATATTGATACAGCAGAAAAGTGTTTTGAACATTCCATTGACTATCGTGTAGATGAACGAACTAATTGTTTTGGTGTCGGTGAAGACTATATCCTCCCTCCAAAGTCAGATGGAGAAGCAGAACAGCCACCATTAATGTATCTTGTTTCGTTGGATGCGATGTTTTCTGACATACGCTCCGCCGGGGTTGCATTAGAAAACATTGTTGCTATTAATACATCAGGGCAACAACACGGTCATATATACCTAAACCAAAACAACGAGATTATTTTCTCTAATCTTTCAAGAGCAGAAAGTACTACATTGGATTTACAAACACTTTTAGCAGGTGTGTTCTCGTATACTACTGCTCCGATATGGATGACATCTAATACCGTGTCACAGACAAATCATATACGCGAAGCAGTTGGTGGTAAAGCGAAAACGATTGACTTGTCCGGGTCTGATGTACCGTTAAGATTCACAGGTGGTGTAATACGTCGTGTAGCAGAACAGAATCCAGATAATTATGAGGCTACCAAATGCATACAACTAATTAGCAGCTTTATTCCTGCGGTATTAACAGGTAATTCAAGAGTACCAATTGATACCGGGAACGCTTGTGGTATGTCGCTCATGAACTATCGAGACAAGGTATGGGATAACAAACTGCTGGCAGCAACTGCAGATGGAATCCCAGGGGAAGTTGAAGGATTACAAGCCAAATTACCTGAGTTAACGCCTCCAGATTCCGTCGTAGGAAATATCACAATGTATTTTAGTCAGAAATACGGTTTTGACAATGAATGTAAAATCATTGCAGGTTCGGGGGACAATCCTCAAGCGAAAGTTCCAGTTGCTGGTGACCTACTTAGTCTCGGTACAAGTTTCGTCAATATGGTTTCAACAGATGGAAATACTCTTGACCCTGAAGGATATGCAAATGCAATGTATGACGGGATAGGTCGACCATTTATGTTTGGATGTCGCACAAATGGAGCAATGGTATGGGATACAGTTAGATCAAATTATGGGTACGAAAAAGAACAGTATGCACCAGCAGAAGAAGCACTAAGCACTGTCTCACCCGGAGAATATATGATATTTTGGCAACCAAAGACAGAATCATTCCCTGTCTCAGGTGCTTTTGACTTAATCCGTCCGAATAATTCCACAACACCGAATTTAGCTGAAGATTACACTGGGGTTATAGAAACCAGTCTTGCAGCAGTTTATGTTTATTCACAAGTGTTTACAAGACAAACGGATAATCCACTATATGTAACAGGTGGAGCTACAGACAGTCCTCAAATTATGCGACGGGTTGCAGGTATATGGAATAGACCGGTTATTCCTGTTGAAAAAGGAGGGGCTGCACTCGGGGCTGCAGTTGCCGGAGCAAATGCATATTGTAAGTCTACTGGTGAACCTTTTGATATTGAAACGTATAGCAGTTCAGTTTTAAAACGCGGTGAAGTAATTCAACCGAACACAACAGATATAGACGCATATCACGGAGATGGAAATTATCTATATAAATTTCGTGAAAAGTATGAAGAAATTATGCAGGATAATCCTGTATAGAACAAATAATACTCAAAGATAATTACAATCAATTTAATAGTGCTATACCTCCTAAAACTCTGAAAACTACAATGAATGAACTAACACACTTTGACGAAAAAGGCAATACACGTATGGTTGATGTCGGTGAGAAACCACAGACGTTGCGTATTGCAGTTGCCACAGGTCATGTTTCAGTAAAAAAAGAAACACTACAGAAAATATCCAATCAAGAGATGAAAAAAGGTAATGTCTTAGAAACTGCCAAAATTGCAGGGTACATGGCAGCAAAACGAACAAGTGAACTCATACCACTGTGTCATCCCCTTACTCTTACTTCTATACGAGTAGATCTTAAACTTGTAGATGAAAAAATTGAAATTGAGGCAGAAGTACAAACTGTAGGACGGACAGGTGTAGAAATGGAAGCTCTTACAGCAGTATCTGTCGCAGGATTAACCGTTTATGATATGTGTAAAGCGATTGATAGAGAAATGTGTATATCTGATGTAAGATTAATAAAGAAGACTGGTGGAAAAAGTGGAGATTTTTAGATAAGTAAATAGGTTATACAACCACATATTAAGCTAAAGACCCGAAATTGGAGCGAAGTTAAAATGTATAGAATAATAATTACAATCCTTTCTGTCATATTATTAATTACCACGTCAACTTACGCAGCAGATCACGTTCTAATCCTTGGGGGTGTTGGGGGTGAAAAATCTTATTACGATCAATTTTGGAGTGGAACATCTCGATTTTACCAATTGCTAACGCAGGAATACGGATTTTCACCTGATCAGATACACTTCCATTTTGAAGATGAAGGTTCAATCCCAGGACTTGTCACGGGTGAAGCAAAACGTGAAGCTGTTTTACAGGCATTTGCTCAACTTGCAGAGAAGGTACAACCTACTGATAGATTTGTCCTCTTCATGGTTGGTCACGCATCCCGTAACTCATCTGGAATTAAGTTCAATTTACCTGGACGTGATATCAGTCAACAGGAATACACTGACAGCATTAATAAGATTGGGGCAAAACAACAGCTCCTTATTTTTGGGTTTCCTTACAGTACAGGAATCGTACAAGGGATAAGTGCAGAAGGAAGGATTATAATCACATCAAGCTCTCTAAGGGAAGGTTATGCATCCCAAGCAGGTTTCGGTGACCTTTTTGTGGATTCATTCTCTGAATCCACAGCGGATACAAATGCAAACGGAACCATATCAATCCTCGAATCTTTTAACTGGTTACAAACTCGTATAGACGAATGGTATGCACAAGATGGGGCAATTCAAGCAGAACATCCACATCTTGATGATAACGGAGATGGACGCGCTTCACGTGATGATGTAGCAGCAAAAGGTGATGGTAAACTTGCTGAAAATACATATTTAGGACAACGGAAGACTCCTCTTCCTCCTCCAGAACAGAATGTATCAGATACTGTTGAAGACGATAGAGATAAACCTGAACAGTCGCATACACACGAGGATGGTGATAATCATGCAGAGGATACTGAAGAAGAAAAAGAAGATGAAAAGGTTGAAATAAATACAAAATCATCACTTCCATATAACTTTATCAGTGATATGGATGAAGAGGTTATTCAAAAAAGTCTTGAAAACATACCTTCCGAACCAGAAAATCCTGAGGACGAAGCCGTTGTATTATGGGAAGCAGAGGTGTTTGATATTGATGAAGATGGCAAACATGTATATTCAACAAGAAAAGTCATAAAAATATATAATGACGAAGGGTATCATCTCGGTGAAATCAGAATTCCATACTCCGTTGGTACTGATGATGTCACTATACATCATGCATATACAATACAACCTGATGGCACGAAGGTAGAATATGATAAAGACAAAATTATTAGTGGTATTACCCCTTCCGAAGCTACATCAGCAGGTCTAACGGTCAATACTCGACTAATGTATTTAAAATTACCTAAGATTACTGATGGTTGTGTAATTGACTTTGCATACTCCAAAAAGAATCCCCAAAGTGTTATGAAAGGTGGGTTTTGGCGTCAGGTTTTCTTTCAAGTAGATATACCTGTACAATTTTATCGACTGACAACACATATACCTAAAAAATTACAACTCCAGTATCAAATCGTTGGACCAACAATTGAACCTACTATTACTGAAAATAACTATACACGGACATATATCTTTGAAACTGCTGATATAGAAGCGTTGCGTGAAGAACCGATGATGCCTGCTATATCGGATTTTGCATATAATATTAGTTTTTCAACAATTGATTCTTGGGAAAAATTAATCAAATGGTATGTTACATTAATTAGAGAACAAGATAGAATTACAGAAGAAATTGAGAAAAAAACTGAAGAAATACTGTTCGGCGCATTAACTCGTAAAGAGAAAATTAAAAGACTTTACGATTTTGTTGCAACAACAATCAAGTATGCTGGAGATGAACGGGGAATTTGGGGTATTAAACCGTATCCTGCTGGGAAAGTACTGGAAGAGGAATGGGGAGATTGCAAAGGTAAATCAACATTACTTTCTACGATGCTCCGTGTTGCTGGTATAGACTCTTATCCTGTTCTTATTTCTTCTGGCAAAGCGAAAAAAATCATTCATGAAATTCCTTCACTTGCATATTTTAATCATATGATTCTCGCAGTTGATGGTGGAAAAGATAATGATCTGATATGGTTAGATCCTACTGCTCATACTACTGCATACGGGGATTTCCCTGTGAGTGATCAGAACCGATGGACCCTAATTATCAATACAGATGCTAAAACAACAAAAGGTATTGGTGTTGATAAGCCTATAGATGACATACAAAAAGTTGATGGTGAAACAGTCAAAAACCACCTATTCACTTTTCAAAAGAGTCCTGCACTCCCTGCAGATACAAATATCAGGTTGACAAGTTCCCATATTACAGTAAAAGAGGACTTGAGTATAGAAGTAGTGCAAGAAACAACCGTCACTGGAGACTTTAACGCAAGATTTAGAGCACATCTATTAAGGGGATCTCATGGAGGACAACGAATTAGTTTCCTACGAGATGCATTGGAGATTGACGAACGCGCAAAAATTCAGAATTTTGAAATATCTGAACTTAAACAATTAAACCCAGAACTAAAGATTAAAATCACTTGGTCCTGTAATGACTATATTTATAAAATGGGTGATCAATTCATACTGGAACTCCCTGTTGTTGATAATCCATACGCAATGTTGTTACGAGACGAAGAACGGAATCATCCAGCTGTTCTCGGTAAAGCAGTCACTTTTGAGGATCATATCACTGTTGAAGTGGAAAAACCATTCAATATAAAAATGGTACCAGAAACGAAAAAACTATATACGGATGTCGCAGAAATCCAATTAAATTATAAAAAATCTGGACGAAAGGCAGAGATGAAAAGGACCGTTCGCTTCAACACACCAATCGTAGATACCGAGAAACTCGACAATCTCACGAATGTTGTCAAAATCACTTCAAATCAAAGTACAAAAACATTCATACTAAACAAAAATCCATAATAATTTAGATGTAATCCTATAAGATATTTATCAAATGATTTATGACTATTTTATACATACAAGGAGTTAATAGATGGCAGCAACTGATGAAGTTAAAGCGATTGAAGAGTTAATGGAAAGCCAAGAATTAATCGTTGGACAACTAAAAAAGGTTATTATTGGTCAAGAAGAAGTTATCAATCAAATGTTGATGGCACTCTTCGCGGGAGGGCATTGCCTCGTTGAAGGTGTACCTGGATTAGCGAAAACTTTGATGATTAAAACGCTCGCTCAAATCCTAAATCTTACATTTAAGCGGATTCAATTTACCCCGGACTTAATGCCAGCAGATATAATTGGAACTGATGTACTTGAAGAAGATCGTACTACCGGACATAGATCCATTCGGTTTATTCAAGGACCGATATTCGGGAATATCCTCCTCGCAGATGAAATAAATAGAACACCCCCAAAAACCCAAGCTGCTTTATTAGAAGCGATGCAGGAACATCATGTTACTGCTGGTGGTATAGAGTACCAACTTCCTGAACCTTTCTTTGTACTGGCAACACAGAACCCTATTGAGCAGGAAGGCACATATCCGTTACCTGAAGCACAACTTGACAGGTTTATGTTTAAAATTGTAATAGATTATCCTGAAGAAGAGGAAGAGGTTAATATTGTAACCACTACAACAGGGGCAGAGGAACCGGAACTTGAAACAGCTCTTTCCGGGGAAGCCATTGTTTCTCTACATCAGATCGTTCGTCGAGTACCAGCTGCAGATAACGTAGTTCAATATGCCGTAAAACTTGCCCGTGCAACGCGACCAAAAGAGAAAGATGCTCCAGAATTCATCCAACAATGGGTACGATGGGGTGCTGGTCCCAGGGCAGGACAATATCTAATTTTGGGTGCTAAGGCAAGAGCCATTTTAAAAGGACGATACAATGCATCCTGTGAAGATGTAAAATCTGTTGCTTCATCTGTACTACGCCATAGAGTTTTAACAAACTTCCATGCTGAAGCAGAAGGTATAGATACGGATGCTGTAATAGAACAACTTCTTGAAACAGTCCAAGAACCAGCCGTAAAAATGTAATACGGTTGCTAACCTAAATACTCGTATCCTAATGAAAGTTTCAGTTATCATTCCTGTCCTTAATGAAGAAGAGGCAATCGGTAAAGTAATCAACGACATACCGAAGGGAGTGGTTCAGGAAATTATTGTCGTTGACAACGGATGTACTGATAACACCGTGGAAATAGCACGGAATCACGGAGCGAAGGTCATTTCTGAACCACGAAAAGGATATGGAAGTGCCTGTCTGGCGGGTGTTGCTGCGGTTAAGAGTGCGGATATCATTGTTTTCATAGATGGGGATTATAGTGATGACCCAACAGAATTGTTATCACTAATACAACCCATTCAAGAAGACCGAGCGGATTTTGTTATAGGAACACGAAAACCATCCGAAAAAGGGGCAATACTACCACAAGCACGATTTGGAAACAAACTTGCTACATTCCTAATAAAATCCTTTTATGGAGTTAAATATACCGACCTCGGTCCGTTCCGAGCAATTCGACAAACTCAACTCACCGCATTAGATATGCAAGATCAGACATACGGATGGACAGTAGAAATGCAGCTAAAGGCAGCCAAAACGGGGGTACGGGTAAAAGAAATCCCAGTGAGTTATAGAAAACGTATAGGAACATCTAAGATTAGTGGCACACTTATCGGAAGTGTCCGAGCAGGTGTAAAAATACTTACAACAATCTTTCGTTGGGGTATACTCCGTTGAGTTCTTGAACAGGTTTATCGTTTTCCTCAATCATCAGAACAAGTAGATGGATAGAACATGTTAGATCTCATTGACCAATATTACTGGTATATCAAACATATTGATATGTTTAGAGATCTATCCGAGGATGATGCACAAGCACTGGAAAAGATAACAACATACAGACAACTAAAACATGAAGAACAATTATCCGATGAAGGTGTGTATATAATTAAAGAGGGACGCATAAAGGTATCGGAAAAAACGAAAGAGAATGATTCAAAGAAGGACTTAAATAGGACTAATCAATCTGATTCTAATGAAAATACTTCTATTGAACCATCAACAATAGAAGTATTAGAAAAAGGAGAGATAATTGGGATTAATACTGATGAAAATGAAGACATTAACCCGCTAATATCTATAGGGACTTTAACTGAAGTTTGTGTAGGTATCATCTCTATTCGAGACTTTCTGTTTTTCCTAAAGCGAAAACCACATTTAGTTTTAGATTCAAGGCCTAAATTCTATAGAAAAATCCTTATTTTACTATCCATAACTCTTTCATTGTTTTCAGGTAAAAGATCAACACAGCAGGCAGACAACATCTTGAAACGAAATTCAGTGCCTGATATTAGACAGAATAGTCCACTATCTAATTTATCCTTTCGATCTGAATCCTCTCGTTTAGCTTTTCTATTACAATATCTTGCGACTCCACAGGAAATAAATGGAATCATTCGTGTACCACGTCTATCTACAAAACGCATATCAAAATTAATCGGATGTTCTATCGAAACAACCGAAAAATTATTGAATACATTTAAACAGCATAATATCATAATTATGAGTTGGGGAAAGATTCAGATTCAGGATCTTTGGAAATTAAAAAAAACAGCTGATTCACAGTCTAAAATCTTAACCACTCCGTCTATAGACTCAACACCATCTGAGGAATTGAATTTTCAAAGCATTATCAATCCTCAAGAAAACAACAGCATACAATCTAACTCCGTTGAGTCTACTAAATAGTATCTTATGATAATTGTAACACTAATGAAAGAAATGTTGATTATATGAAACAGAGAAACCCTTATTTATCAATAGATCGGCAAATTGTCGGGGACATTTATACAAATAGGGAGGTACTAGATAACCTAACTGTCTTATGCGATGATTTCGGGTCACGTTTTGCAGGAACTCCGGAAGAACATAAAGCAGCCTCCTTTATTTCTGACTCTTTTTATCGGTATGGTCTTAAGAATGTTGAATTAGAAGAATATCCGTATGCTGGATGGACACGTGGTACAGCAACTCTCTCAATAATCGAGCCAATCAATCGTAATTTACATTGCATATCCTTACCCTACTGTCCTGCAGCTGATATTACAGCTGAACTGGTTTCTGTAGGACAAGGAAGTCCACCAGAATATACTGAGCTTGCAAATACAGGCAATGGAAAACTGGTAATGGCAAAGAGTTCCTCTCCGATTGACCTTGGTAGATGGGTACATCGAAAAGAAAAGTATGAACGTGCTGTTCTGGCAGGCGCATCAGCATTCATCTTTGTGAGCGAACATCCTGGCGTTGGTCCAGAAACAGGGAGTCTACAAAATAATCAACGTGCTCCTATTCCAGGAATCTCAGTTTGTAAAGAAGATGGAGATTTCCTTACACGGTGTCTTGATCGGTACGGAAAGGTTATAATGCAATTGAATACTACCGATATTAATGAACCGAGAACATCCTGGAATGTCGTCGCTGACTTACCTGGGAAGGAAAAACCTGAAGAAATGATCCTTGTTGGATGTCATTACGATGGACACGACATTTCACAAGGGGCACATGATCCTGCCTCTGGGATGGTGTCTGTCATAGAAGCTGCACGTGTCTTATCCACGTACACGCAGGATATACTAAAACGAACTGTTCGTTTTATAGCTTTTGGAACAGAAGAAATTGGACTCACCGGAGCATTTCAGTATGTTGAAGCACATGAGAGTGAATTAGATAATATCCGTTTTATGTTAAATATGGATGCGGCAGGTGGAACCAGTCGAAAAGGAATTGTATTACATAATTGGGATTCTTTGGAACCTTTCTTTCTTACAGCACAGAAACAGATGCATGCAGAAATGCCAGTCGGTCAAAAAGTACATTCTTACTCTGACCATTTTCCGTTTTTCTTAATGGGTATACCCTCCTGTCATATGGGTGATCCAACATCTGCCCCCTCCGGACGAGGATTTGGACATACAGCATATGATACACTGGAAAAAGTAGCTTTAGAAAACCTACGACTTGCAAGTTCTGTTGGGGCAAGAATTGCACTCAGATGTGCAAATGAAGACGATTTTCCTGCCAAACGAAGATCAAATAAGGATGTACAAAAAATTGTTGATACCGACCCAGGTTTGGAAGGATACCGTATTTCACTTAAATTAAAAGCATGATATTCTTTGTATATTAATTCCTTGACAGACTATTAACTTATGATATTCGGGTATTATTATGGTAAAACCATCATCTAAATATAGCGTAATGACGAGATTAATTAAGAAATCTGGATACTATAAGTATTTATTATTGAGTTTTATCCTAATTGGGATAATTACTTATATCCGCGGTATTCCTTCGGTTGATTTGCAGGCACAGCAAAAAATACAAGATGCTGTGACACAATCAAGACGAACAGCAATTGTAACAGCTGTTGAACAGGCAAGTCCTGCCGTTGTCAATATCAGCGCAATTAGAAGTGTCACACAAATCACCGCTTTCGAACAATGGTTTTATGGTGACTCTCTACCTTTTCCGAAGCGATCATTACGAGAAGTGGGTTCAGGTGTAATTATAAACAAAGAAGGTTATATACTGACAAATCACCATGTAATTGATAACGCTGAAAGAGTCAGAGTCGCATTCGTTGATGGTAGAGAATTTGATGCGCAGATAATCGGATACGACTTCTTATCTGATTTAGCACTGCTCAAAGTCAATACAAGAGAAGATTTACCGGTAATCAAATGGGGTGATTCCGATAATTTGTTAATCGGTGAATGGGCACTGGCAATAGGGAATCCATTTGGATTATCTATAGGAACTGCACAACCTACCGTTACAATCGGAATTATAAGTGCCACACAACGGTCTATGACAGTGGATAATCGCTTCTATGAAACATTAATCCAGACTGATGCGTCTGTTAATCCTGGAAATAGTGGCGGCGCATTGGTTAATGTATATGGTGAACTTATAGGTATTAATACCGTCATCCGTTCAACAAGTGGTGGTTCGCAAGGTGTTGGATTTGCTATTCCAGCCAACAAAGCGAGAAAGGTTATTCAGAAGATTACTAACCATGGATGTATTATTCCACCATATTTAGGTGTTTCAGTACAATCAGTAACAGAAGATATGGCAGTCAAGTTATTAGGCAAGAGAGTTGCCCAAAATTCTGTGCTTTCAAGGGGTGTCTTGGTATCAGATCTTGAAAAAGATAGTCCGTTAGCAAATGCTGGTATTAAGCGCAGTGATATTATTTGGTCTGTTTCTGGACATAGAGTAAAAGATGATACCGATTTTAAAGCCGTTGTTCGCTTGCTTCCACTTAATGAACCAATCAAATTAGAATTCATTCGACGAGGAAATATAAAAAATACAACCTTGAATCTAAAAAAATTGGAATGGGAATACTCCCCTTCAAGATGGGGCTTGACACTCACTCAACCGGATAAGGCGAAAGCACGGAAATTAAACCATCACGGTGTCATTATTAGTGATTTTGAAAGGGGAAGTGAACTCGCAGGACCTTTGAAAAAAGGAGATATTATTTATCAGATCAATGATATAGCCATTCATACTCTTGAGGTATTTAAAATCATTGACGAAAAAATACAAGAACCCAGTAGAATACAACTCTATTATGATCGAAACGGTAAGTCAGACTATATATTTGTTACTTTTAATAGAAACAATCGATGGAGATAAGTGTTGTTACAGAAGCGATGCATACTAATAAACTCTTTGAATAATTGCTTAGATAACGGAGAATGACATGAAATTGCAACTTCCAACAATCATCATCGTCTGCTTATCCATAGTCCTAATTATCATTATATATGCTTTTGTAGGTAAGAATACCGAATACACTCTTGATACGACCGAAGAGAGTGCGGATTTCAGTCTCATCAGAGTTGACGCCGCAAATGCTTACAATGCACAAGATTATACTCAAGCTATAGAACTTTACGAGCAGGCATTTAATTTACGCCCTGAAAATGCTGAGGTATGCAACGATCTTGCCGCAGTTCATTACGATCTTGGACTAAAATTCGCAGGACCCGAATGGCCCTCGTGGCCAGTCATCCATTCAGATGGATCTGTAACAGAGGTATTGGCAGAACTCAACCGTGCCTATAAACATGTTGAATCAGGTTATATTGTCGTGGAAACAGAATCCGCAGAAATAGCAAAAGCTGTGGAGAATAATGCTAAAGACAATGGAGCTTCCATTTATCCCTACCGAGGAAATAAGAAAATTACCCTTAATATCCTAATTGGATCAACAAAGGATCACTTAGAACAAGCAAAGACCTTATATCTTCAGGCGATAGAATTAAAATCTACCTATGCAGCACCATATCGTAATATAGGTTCATTCTATGTTAAAATCGGATTGACTGAAAGGGCACTTAATTACTTGCAAGAAGCCTACAAACGTGACCCATCCGACACTGAACTAGCGGAATATCTTCATCAACAAAAACTCAATTATTAGTTGACAACTTACCGAAAGATATGTCACACTTCATTTTGATACCACCTTCATATCCAACTATCTTCTAATCCCTCTTCATTTTAAAAATCACATCCCATCCGTATGACATACTAAAGTAATTATTCAATCAGCATTGGTATTGAAGTTCACTGGAAATTGCATGTGTCCAATCTATCAGAATACTTAATTCTACAGCATATTGGTCCTATTTCGATGGAATTCGTAATATTAATATATGAATTCAATTGTATATTCCCTCTCGTTGATGATGTAATACCATTCTAATTGAAAATGTCTCTTTTTTGTACCACAAACTTTATGAAGATTAAGTAAATAGTTCGGTAATTCTTTTTTTCCCAAACCCGGTAGGTGCGGTTTCCTAACCGCACCATAGGCGTCAATTTAGCGGTTTTTTGTAGCATTTTCAAGATATTCCAATGTTGTTTTTCTATTAGCTCTTCTTTCAATGTAGCACCCGTTTTCGAATACTTGTTTTATCTCATCAAATGTCTCTCTAAGATGTCTCTTTGACTTGCGAAAGCTTATTGTGATTGTGCGTGTGTAGGACGTAATAAGCTCTACTGTTTTCGATAAACTATGCCGTAAACATCGCCATCCTATGACCAACATCACCCAATGCCGAATGATTGCAGCGATCAGTTTAGCATATATTTCACATAGAATACGATACGGTTTTTTACTTCGTGATGTGTCTACTTTTCCAAGGCTTTTAAAGCACTTAAATATCAACTCGATCTGCCATCGAATCCGCGCAATGACACATATCTGTTCAGCGGTGAGTTGATCCGTTCCAATATTTGTAATGTAGATATTCCAACCTGCGAGTTGGAGTCGTGCCTGTGATGCTTGTGTATGCTTTCGTTTAGCACGATAGTTGATATCTCGTCGTCGTTTTTCGGTTTCTTCTTCGGAGAGTCTCTGAGCTACTAATCTTACTTTCATCCGCTTTTTTGAACCTATGAAAATATCTGTTTCGATAATGTTTTCGGTCTGAAACTTGAGCCATTTATGTAAACAAAGAGGCTTTCCTGTATTGTCAAAAACCGAACACCTAACTTTATACCGTGAAATCCAAAAGACCCCTTCGTCCGTAAGTTCTTGAAGGGTTTGTAGCGAAAAATAACCGAGATCCGCAAGGCGTAAACTCCCTTGGGGGAGCCGGTCAATCTGTTTTTCTACAGTGCTATCAGCGGTGATGCCGTTGGTGAGTTGAAAGTGTTCGAATGTCCCTGTAGCAACATCGAAGCGTAGATGGAGTTTCAGTTCGGATTTGTTCGGATAATCCTTTTTACTGGCACCTTCCCAAATATCGTGAAGCGTATCAGGGAGTGTTATCCAAGAACTATCTTGTATATAGATACCGTTGAACTGTTCAAGGAGTGGGAGAACTTGTGGATCCGCAGAAATCACTTCGGACGCAGCCGCGTCAAGGATTGCTTTGAGGGTTTGTGCAGCTTCAGCAGTAAATCGTTGTTCAATCGCTTGTCGTGAGATTGGAGTACCGAGAGAAGCAGCAGTATGTGTAAGTTGAGTATAGGTGGCATCAGGATTTTCTAACCAACTATAAATAAGTGTCTGAGCAAAATGACTCCCCGCAAGTTTTCGATTTCTTTTGCAAAATCCTGTTTCAAGGGCTGCTTCATCAGCAATGGTTGTTAGAATCTGTTGCATTTTTTCAGGAACCTGTGATAATGTATTCATTGGAAACACCTCTTGTATAAAGTAAAAGGTAATATTTTTATACATTATATAGGAGGTGTTTTCACTTAACAATAATTATTATTGAAAAATCAGACATCCTTTTTCTAAAATTGACGCCTATAGTGCGGTTTCCTAACCGCACTGGATCTTTCTCCAAAAATACCGAATTTAAAAATTAATCTTCATTCAGTTTGTGACATGAAAATTGACTACCATAATAACCGCCTAATGAGACAATAATTTATAGAAATAGTATAATTATAAAAAATTCTGAATTGATATATGCTGAAACCAGATTGAATACTTGTAATATTTGTTGTTAATCCATTATAATGCAAGTTATGAATAGCCAATTCCAAAAACAGTGTCCCAATTGTGGGTTTTTAAATCCAAATTACAAATTTTGTGGTGATTGCGGACACATACTTGATGAGACTGACACACCATTCAGTGGTAAGTCTGTAAGTAATGCAGAAAGACGACAACTCTCAGTATTGTTTTGTGATGTAATTGATTCCACAGCCTTAACTGAACAATTGGACCCTGAAGACCTACGTCAAGTCCTTGATGCATATCGTGCCAGTGTCGGAGAAGTGATTATAGAATATGATGGCCATATAGCGCGGTATTTTGGGGATGGAATATTAGTATATTTCGGTTATCCAATTGCTCATGAGGACGCAACCCGTCGCGCTGTGCAAGCAGGATTAGGTATTGTTGAAGGGTTAGTTAAACTGAATTCACGTTTAATTGAATCCTTTGGTATTCAGATACAGGTCAGACTAAGTATTGATACTGGATTGGTGGTTGTGTGGGAAGTCGGTAAACCTATTGGGAATTCTCAGCAAGATCTTTCTTCACTTGAACGGTACCATGGTGATGCAATAGATATTGTCGGCAAGACACCTAATATCGCGGCGAGAATGCAACAAATTGCACCACCGAATGGAATCGTCGTTGGGGAAACTACACTTCGGCTAATCGAACGTTTTTTTGAATATCAAGATTTGGGTACAATTACTCTAAAGGGTATATCACAGCCTGTACCCATATTTCAGATAATAGGTGAACACCCTGACAGCATACTTCCAACCTTTAGAAGAGAACTTACAGCTACCCCACACCAGAGTTTTGTAACACCCTTAATAGGTAGAACTCCTCAAGTTACAAAACTAAAAGACCGATGGAAATCGGCGACTGAATCTTTGGGACAGGCTGTTTTGCTTGAGGGTGAAGCTGGCATAGGTAAATCACGAATCGTCTCTGTAATTGCTGAGCATGTCATTGAAAGGGATGCACAGATATTAGAATGCCGAGGATCACCAGATACACAGAACAGTCCACTCTATCCAATCTTAACTCTATTAAGGCAGCAACTGTTCCGATTCGGCGATATGGATTCTGATAATGAACGTTTAAATAAACTTGAAGAATTCTTAAATACACATAATCTTTCAGAGAGTCTAACCCCTTTACTTGCAGAACTATTAGAAATTGATGCTGATTATCAATCAGCAGAATTAAAACCCGCTCAACTTAGAAGACGCACTTTGCAGGCTCTCGTACAGCTATTTTTAAAAACTGCAGAGATAAAACCACTCTTATTCATATCTGAAGATCTACATTGGGTTGATCCGTCTACATTAGATTTCCTTTATCTCTTGATTACTCGGGTGCAAAATGCCCCTATTCTTGTAATTTTAACATCGCGTATAGAAAGTGATGTATATAAAGAATCCACACAAGCAGAGGGTAGAGCACGACTCAGAACATTAACCGATTTAGAATGGGTGACTCAGATTACATTGAAGCGTTTAAATCGTAAGCAAGTTTCCCAGATGATTCTTGAAGTTGCAAGGGATAAAACAATTCCTTTGGATGTATCTAAGCAAATTGCATCAAAAACTGAAGGTGTACCACTTTTTGTAGAAGAATTAACTCGGATGGCTCTTGAAGCTGATTTACAGGATATTGATGTTTCTACTGAGATTCCAGCAACATTACAAGGATCTCTAACTGCCAGACTTGATCAACTTGGAACACGCAAAGAACTGGTTCAGCTTGGAGCAACACTTGGTAGGGAATGGACTGCCGAACTACTTTATAAGGTTATTGTGAACTTGACAGAAGAACCAGAGGTATCGGACTTTCCTAATCCATCCGAACTATTAACACCGTTCCATACATCAACGATACAGGACGACAACTTTCCAGAGCTTAAACAGGAATTACAGACACTGGTTTCAGAAGAAATTCTGAGATGTCGTCAGACACATGATGATAAAGAGATATATTCCTTCAAACATCCATTGATTCGAGAGACTGCCTATCAAGCATTATTAATAAGTACAAGACAGGACTATCATAGAAGAATTGCTACTGTATTACGTGAGTCATTTGAGGATATCGTTCGCGTACAACCTGAATTGATTGCATATCACTACACAGAAGGAGAACTTCCTGAACGCGCAATTGAATTTTGGCAACAAGCGGGTTTACGTGCCGTTGAACGATCTGCTAACGTCGAAGGTGTCAGACACCTTACTCAAGGATTAACTCTCTTAGAAACCTTACCCGACTCTCCGGCTCGTGCTGCTCGCGAATTGGTAATTCAGACAACATTAGGTCCAGCATTAATTGCGACTAAAGGTTATGCTGCACTTGAAGTCGAACAAACATATACACGTGCAAAGACACTCTTAGAAACAATGCCTAACAATGAACGGATGTTTCTACGTTTCCCAATAATGTTTGGGCTATGGCTTTCTGATCTGGTGAGTGCAAAATTACATTCAGCGCGAGAACTCGGTGAACAGTGTTTAGTTATGGCAAAAAAACAGGATAATACTGTCTTAGAAGTTGAAGCACATCGCGCATTAGGGGCTTCATTATACTATCTTGGCGAGTTTAAAATGGCACGTGCCCATGTGGAAGCAGGTATTTCTCTATATAATCCACACCAACATCCTGTAGATGCATTCTTTCACTATCTTGCTGATCCCGGTATGACATTGCATGCATACGCAGCTCCTCTAATCTGGTGTTTGGGATATCCTGAACAAGCAGAAGCACAACTACAAGCATCTCAGCGGATGGGAGAGGAACGTCCACATCCATTTAGTCAGGTTATTTCTTTACATTTCGGTGCTCTACTGTACCAACAACGTCGTGATTTAGAGAAGGTTAACTCGTATGCTACGGAATTGATTTCTATATGTCAAGAGCACGATATTACTGTGTGGGAGCCTACTGGAAGAATAATGAAAGGGTGGGCAATGCAAATGAATTCACAGAATTCAGATGAAGAAGGTTTAGACCTTATCCGAGAAGGGATCGAAGGTTGGGAATCAAATCGGTCAAGGGTCTTACGACCAGTATATCTGGGTATGTTAGCACAAGCCTATGGACAAGGTGGAAAAGCTGAAGAAGGTCTACAGACCTTAGAAAAGGCTTTTGAAGCAATTACTGAAAGCGGAGAACGCACAAATGAGGCTGAATTATACCGTCTACAAGGAGAACTTTTATTACAATCGATCCATGGTTCTCAAAATGCATGTTCACTACCAATTAAAGATGAGGTGGAAGAGTGTTTTTTGAAATCATTGACTATCGCACAACAACAGGAAGCAAAATCCTGGGAACTTCGATCTACTATCAGTTTATGTAAGCTTATGACAACACAGAATCGACATAAAGAAGCGTACGACCTACTAAAACCGATCTATGAATGGTTTATTGAGGGGTATGACACGGTTGATTTGACTGAAGCACAGAACATATTGCAATCTTTACAGGGAGAGATATAATTATGAGACTCGGTGTCGTTGGAATATGTAGTGATTTTCGTATACTCAATCAAGAAGAAATAGATGCTGTACAGGAATTGGATTTTACAGGTGTAAGTTACCATTTCGCCAGTTCTAAGATTCCTGATGTTTCACCAGATGAATGTGAAAATTGTCGTTTTCTCCTTGAAAAAGCACACCTTGATTTGGTACAATTTGGAATAACCTATGAGCAGTGTCTTTTTGATCCGAATCCATCAATACGAAAAGCTGCGATCGAAGCAGTAAATTGTGGTATGCCTGTGGCAAAGGATCTCGGAGTTTTTCATTATCTATTTAGACCAGGTAGTCTAAATCCAGATGGTGCATGGACATCGCATAAGGACAATCATCTACCAGAATCTATGAATCGACTAATTGAAACTCTAAAACCGATAGCTGAAAATGCTGAGAAGACAGAGTTAACGCTTGTGATGGAAACCCACGCAGTCTCAATTATGGGTTCACCTGAAATCTGTAAAGAAATTGTTGATCAGGTCGGATCTGATCGTCTCAGGATAGTTATGGACTTCGTAAATCATTTCCAATCTCTCAGACAAGTCTATGAAAGTGAAGCACGACTCAACCACATTTTTGATGTCATGGGACCAGTCGCACCAATGGCACACATAAAAGACATTTCTGTTCAAAATGGATTAGTTCTACATCTAAATGAAGAGGTACCCGGTGAAGGGGAATTAGAAATTGGAGTTGCATTACAACGTTTTAACGCACTCTACCCTGACGGTTATGGTCTAATAGAACATTTACCAATTGAGAAAATTCCACTTGCTAATACAAATGTCCGTAATATTGCGGCTGAAAATGGGGTAAGTATTTATTAAAGGGAGGATTGGCATCATGTTAAAGAAAAAAAAGATTCTATTGCTTATTCTCATGATAGGAATGGTCATTGTATCGTTCTCAGCCATTGCTCAGGAGGAAGCTGTAGGTGAGGATATACAAAGTAGTGTAAAGAGTATTTGGAAAACCATCAAATGGCCGGTAATTGGTGGTATTTCGATGTTTATCTTCCAAGGTATCATTTATATTATTGGTTTATTTAAGAAAGATAGATTACAAAAGACCATCCTCAATAAGTACGTAGTTTTTCATATGAAGGACGGACATCGATATCAAGGTACAATGCGTTTAGATAGCAGAGGGGCAGAAATTGTATCTGAAGAATCCAGACAACGGGGACATGCCCCCAGTTATATATTTCGGCAGAATGAATTGGATGACAGAATTGGTGCATATATACGCTATTTGGATACGATGAATGATCGGGAAAAGCAGGAACGGAAGTGGGAACATGAACGGCTAATTAATCCGCCACTTACACAAAGAGTGATTCGTAAAACCCGAAATATGATCGTTGAACTTAATGGAGCAGCCAAAAACGCAATTAGTATGGTTTGGGGCGGAATTAAACAGATGGCAAATCCTTTGCAAACACAATTAGCACGCGTTAATACAGAAGTTACAGAACTGGGGGGAGAAGCTATATCATTAGATGACCAAATTCAGGAAATGGAAGGACAAACCTCATCATTCTTGCAAGAAGAGAGTTATGAAAGAATTATTGAACGGCTTGTAGGAACTCGTGTGAAAATTAGGATTGACAAGGTAACACACGCAAATGGCGAATATATGGCTATCTTCAAAGATTATAACAAAAAGCACATGTCATTCATGAATGTTCGGGATAAAGACAATAACGGTTTCAGAGATCAATGGGGGTACGATTTCGAATATAAAGGCAATATTAACAGTTTCAACCGGCGGGATGATCGTGGACTTAGGTGTCGTATGGTAGAGAGGGATGACAAATACTTTTTGGTCTTAGAAAACAATACATCCTATCCTATACAAGTGGGTAAAATACGACTATTCGATCCAGGTGGTTGGGAAAGAAACATGGAATTTAAATGGCATGTTGAACCACTCAGCGTCAGGAGAATAGAGTTAAATCCTGTGATACAACATCGAGTCGGACCTTTTGAACGGATTACCACACCACAACGTCTAACACCCAGGCACTTTAAAAGAATTGGTCTGGATTTTCGGTCATTTCGGGACGCAGATGTCATTTTTCCTCGTAAAGAAGTATGTACAATTATAGAGAGTGCTGAGAAACGACAACAGGAACTGTTCTCTATTTCTGCTTTGACAGACGCTATTCTTGACCGGAGTGAAACTGAAGAAATACCACTCCAAGATTCTGAAGGGAAAGCAATCCATGGAATGAACTTGGTTCACGGTTATATAACTAACGTCAATGAAGAAAGAATTGACTTAAAGACAATTGATTCAAGCTATAGTCGTCGCTGGGAAGTTGAAAGTGCATATTCGCATTTTGACAACTCCTTACGGCTTAAAATACCTATCCATCGACGTACGATACCGTATTTCGCGAATCGTATAGCATCTCAGAATGTGTTGGTTGAACAAATGAGTGAAAACGAACTACATAAGGAGACTTTCTCTCAATTAACGCTTCCCACTAAATCGAGAAACGGAAAACCGAGAATTCCATTACAGAAATTATTACCCAAACCTGAGTTTAAATTACCTCTAAAAGTTATGGCATTAACTGGAAACAGTTCTAATGAAGAGTTTCCAATCCTGCAACAGTTTGAGTACGTAAGTGAACATCGTATGCTTTATGAATCTGTAAACAACTTACGTAATGACCGACTCGCAAAAATGGACATTTTATGGATCGGCAACGGTGAGATCTATAAATCAGGCTACCGACTTAATATTGATACAGAACATCGAATAAAGAATTTCGCAAGTCAAGGTGGGATTGTAATTGTATCAGGACAGGACATAAAGACCAACTCAAGACAGCGACGAGGAGCTGGTTGGATTCCTGAACCATTAACAGGAATTGAATACGAGGAAACAGATGAGTGTTTACCAACATCTAAAGGGAGAAGAAGTAAGGTCTTCCGGACACCCCATATCCTCAACACAACTCCAGATACAAAAGAGATACCGGGTATTCGTCTTGATGATATGTGGGTAGATCCTCTTGGTAAATGGAATTCACTCGCTGAATCCGTAACTCATGATGCCTCTGCTTTACTCACCCTTCCATTCCAACAAGGTTTATATGTTGTTACAAGTCTAAAGAATGATACAGAAAACGATGTTAAGATCAATCACAAATTTATGGAAAACCTTCTCAATTTCTCTGTTCGATGGAAAGATAACCAGCGGTGGAGACAACGGTTTATTCGTCGATAATTCCCTACCTTCAACTATCCAAAACAGCGGAAGATATATCATAGTTAAACAATTTAGGTTCGGCTTCTAACCGAACCTAATTTTATGAATATGATTCAAGATTTAGTTATATACTATTGATTCTTTTTCTTGTTCTCTGTTTTTTGTTGATTCTTATTCCCCCGTCCGTTTGTTCCGTTCCCATTTTCTAATACCTTAACAATTTCCTCAAGTGCTTTCCCTGTGTCCTGATAGGTTTGCAGGAGTGTTCGGAATTGATCAGCTAAAGAAGGTGTTTCGTCATCTCCATTTTCAGATGGTGAAACGGTCTGTCCTAAAAACACATTTTCGAGAGCAATATCAAAAGACTCATCTGCCCCGAGCTTGTGATCTGCAGCTTTGACAACTATGGTCTTCAAAGTGGGTAAATCACGGATGGGGTCTGATGAAGTTGTCCCTTTATTTCCATTGTCCCCATTTTCACTCTTTGGTTTTACAAAGATAGGTTTTATGTGTAAAATACCTTCATCAATAAATAAGACATGTTGATTCCCTTTAATTATATCGTTTGTGTCTCTTAAATCTTTGAACAATTGAGACAATTTATTATTCTTAATAATTTCATCTTCAACAAGTTTTGGGCCTTCGACATTCAATCCATCAGGTAATTTATATACAATTCGTTCACCATAGTATGGTGGGTCACAACGCGCTACCATCCATCCTTGCATGTAATGGAGTTTTTTACGAGTAAATGGAATCATATTAATAAACTCCAATTTCTCTTCTCCAGGTAATCTCAACATTGCATAATACGGCATCATCTCATGATTGGTTTTCTCAGAATAATACGCTTCCTCTGGAATTGTCCACGGCTTTTTATTCTCAAAGAAATTCCTCTCATCCGTCACATGGTAATTCCCATACATTTTTGCTTGTATCCGTGTAAGATAATCTGGGAACCTACGATGTGCTTTCAATCCTTCAGGCATCTCATTTATTGGTTTAATCAATTTTGGGAAGACTTTCTGATAAATCTTTGTGAACACTTCATTTTCATTATCAGTGTAGAAATCTACTGTTCCGTTGTACGCATTAACTACCGCTACACCAGAATTACGAATATAATTGAACTTTTTAAATCTTTTAAACCGAGGTTCGGCATACAGTTCAAGGTCGTTATCTTCAAGTGGGGCAGTGTCATCTGAATAGAATTGGGCATTTGGATACCGATTGCTTGTTACGTAAAAATCCACCATCCACCACAACTGACCATCGTGAATAACAATATACGGATCAGGATCAAAATCAAGGAATGGAGCAATATGAGATAATCTATCCTGAACGAGTCGTTCATTACGACGTGTACCTATATTCCGCCAATACATGACCCGACTCTCTGGCTTTAACTTAGGATGTCGTAAAATAAAAACAGATGAAAATCTGACTGCAAAGCATAACCTTCTAATAAAACCACCTAAACGAACTCCTCCCATTCCAGTGTAGTGATATCCTTTACTGACATTTTCAGAATTGGTATCATCAGAGCCATCATCTCCTTCTATAACATTATATTCAGGTTTTTCTGTGTTGACGATAACATAATCATCTGTCATTTCACCATAGTAGATTCTCGGTTGCGTCACCTCTAATTCTTCAAATTTCATGCCCTCTTTTTGTGTGATAGGAACACCTTTTATCCATAAATCAGGTTTATTTCCACTTGTAACTACATTAACAGGAGCTAAACAAACACCATATCCGTGTGTAAAGTATAGTTTGAGTTCTCCCCATTCTATACTTTTTTGCTTTGGATCAATTTCTCGTGCGGCAATAAGCACTTGTCTATATTGTTCACCTGACTGTGAAGATTCTTCTGTATCTTGGATTAATTCCGTAGAACTGTCATCAGAAATACTTTCCACTGAATCTAATGTAGAGGAATCTGTATTTTTATTGGCAGTTACTCCTAAACGGTATCTATCAACATCGGCGTAAGGATGGAAACCGTGATGCTCTCTGAACTCTTGATTGCCAACTATGTGGTAAAATACACGACGATCCCAAAATTGTATATTCTCTTTGATTTCTGGATTATTTCTTACCTTATCAAGTGATATAAGACCTTTATTAAATTCCTTTTCTTTAATAGTATCTAAATCAAAGGCTTTTCGAGTATCAATTATGTGCTGCCGTAAATAATCTAATTCTACATCTCCAGCATCCCCAGTAAGCCTGATTGCCCAAAAATTCGACCCTAAAGGATAAAGATGTATTAGGCAAATATAACTGGCAAATGATATAAACAGAGCGGAATACCATAGTATACGTTTTCTCCAGAAGATATTGAATATTATGACTATACCTATACCCAATAAAATGAGACAATAGATACGGGTTGTCATAGCGAGTATATTGTCCGCAAAAAAGAGTCCATGGTATTCACTTAAACGATTCGAGAGCGATGGTGTGTATACCTTGTTCCATAAGTGAACATAACTTCGCCAGATACCTGTCCCCAGTAACATTAACCATAGATATGAACCATGCAATATGATATGTCTTTTAACAAGTCCCATTGAACGGGCATCTCGGCGATAGTAGAAGTTATAAAGTAATCCTACAACAATACAAGTAGACCACAACAATACCTCTATCCATAGACTTAATGATTTATGAATTGGGAAAACAAAAAGATAGAAATTTAGATCTTTACCAAAGTGTAATGGCTCCACCTTCTCTGAAGGACGTTCAAGGAATCTAAGGAAATCCATATGTAAGGACATCATCGGTATGGCAAGGACGATAGCAAACAGGATGGTAATACCGAATACAGTTCGATGAAAAGAGACAGTGCGTTGATGTGTCCATCGGGCAAATTCCCTCGGTTCTGGACAAAGACGGTTAGCAATTGCTGCATTTACATTCATGAATAATACAGCAAAAATAAAAAAACCGAAGAAAAGGACCCAATTGGCTTTTCTGAGGGTCCAAAATGTATCAAAGTAATTCACACCTTCAAAAAACCACAGATATTCAAGGTATAGATTTGAAAAGGGTGAGATACTGCTGAGAAGTGCTGCTCCACCAATACCCCATAAAAAATATGCTTGGATCTTTAGTGCAAGTTTACGATACCATATCCCACGTCGAAACCGAATAATACCCCAAACCAATGTTATACCAAAGAAAACTACGTTGAAAATTAACCAAGCAATTGCAAGATCGGGGTTCATAAGATATACCTCTTACGATACATAGGAGAGTGATGTAAAAACGTCAATATAGGTGAAAATTCTAATAGATGAAGTAACGTTTTTCTTATAATAAGAATAACACCATATTTCCACATTGTCAAGACAATCAGATTTCTCTTACATTGAGCACAAGTTAAATCTATAACATGAATTTCTGGACATTTGAATACTACTGGTAGTATCTGAAAACTTGTTTTTGTTTTTTATAAAATCTGCTATAATGCAGATATTCTGCAAGACAGGCTTGCAACTTACGACTTATACCTACAAATAGGTAAGGAGGTATGTAATGTTTGGTAAGAAGAAAAAGGCGGCTTTGATTCCAACAATTAGTTCAGGTGTAGCTGGTCCACTTGGTGTACTACATCTTCCCCGTTTCTGGTCGAAAGTACTGATGGATGCAAAAGGTGTCCTACATGCGGATTACCCAGCATGTGGAGCAGGTTTTGATCAGATGGTGTTAGATGGACTCGGACTTGATAAAGACGCTACACTCGCATATATCAGTGACAACTCACCCACATACCCTCAATTTGAAGCTTGGGTTTTGGAACAAAAGGGTGGTAGCCTTGATGCTGATGCTGTCGCTGAATTGAATGCTGCAATAACAGGATACAACCACGATGACGATACCCGCACAAGTATCCTCGGTGCAAGCAACGTTGATGATGATGGGTCAATTTTAGATGCTGTCAACCTTAACAACATTGATGATTGGTATGAATTTCATGCAAGTATAGATTAATACTGTAAATATTTCATGTAGACGGGGTTAAACCTCGTCTACATGGGATATTCCTCTCTCCTTCCGTTCTAACCCTATTTTCTATCATTCAACTCAAGTCTATAATGCTACCCTGAATACTACCAAGAGGATACATTCATGAAAGTACAAGTTATCGTAATGTCCATTTTGTGTCTATTGCTTCTGCCAACTTCCAAGGCAACCGTTCCCTCAAAATTCGCGAAACAATCCGATGAATGGTTTCTAAGTAAAGAAGGCATGAATATTGTGGACAACGTCCTCACGTGGCAGACACCTTCCGGAAGTTGGCCGAAGAATAAAGACACTGCATCTGAACCGTTTGATGGCGATAGTGAGGATCTCCACGGAACGTTTGACAACGGGGCAACGACTAACGAACTACGGTTTCTGGCTCGCGCATTTCGTGTTACAAACGAACCTCGCTACAAAAAAGCATTTCTCAAAGGTCTTTCCCATATACTTGAAGCACAATACCCTACTGGTGGGTTTCCTCAGTATTATCCAATAAGCAAAGGTTATCATCGCCATATCACATTCAATGACGATGTTATGGTGCGAATTCTCGAACTTCTCCGAGATGTCTCTGAATCTTCCGATTATGAGTTCTTGAAAATGGATGACCGTACTAAGGCTAAAGATGCTGTAAGCAAGGGCATTGACTGTATCCTGCGTACACAGATCAAACAGGATGGTAAACTCACTGCTTGGTGTGCACAGCATGACGAAAAAACATTTGAGCCTGCATGGGCACGTTCCTATGAGCCACCATCAATCTCTGGTGCTGAAAGTGTCGGGGTCGTTCGATTCCTGATGTCTATTGAAAAACCCACACCGGCAATCATTGATGCTATTGAAGGATCTGTCGAATGGTTCAGAAGTGCCACAATTCAGGGCATTCGCTTAGAGAGATTCACTAACACAGAAGGACAGGAAGATAAACGGGTCGTAGAGGATCCTGATGCTTCTCCGATCTGGGCGCGTTTCTACGAGATCGACACCAACCGTCCAATCTTCCTCGACCGCGACTCGGTAGTCCGTTATTCGTTCTCTGAGATAACTCAGGAACGCCGCACCGGCTATGCATACTACGGTGGATGGGCAGCGAGGTTAATCACAGATGAATATCCACGTTGGAGAGAAAAACACAAGTTAACGAGGGAATGACGAAGTGACAGAACTCTTATACCAATTCTAATAAATAATATGTCATTACATAAATTTTATGGAATTGAATATTATTGGAAACTATTTTCTGTAGGAGCGACCTCCCGGTCGCGACATGGAGATTGACCCTGTAGAATCTCTACCATCAATGCGACAGTATATTTTAGAAATGGTATTATATAGAAATGGTATAAGTAGTGATTCCTGAAATTTATAGCAATAATTCCTCCTAATTTGAACCTACCTTCACTACTTGTCCGATTTCGATGTAAGTTCAATTGCACTACCAGTTTCAGATGACTTAAGTCCAGCCAATAGAATTTCAGTCACATGCCGCGCCGTATACACGTTAGAGAGAGGAGGTTGTGTGCCTTCTCGAATATGTTCGGCAAAATGGGCATGCATTCCACTGGGGGCAACATCACTACAGTCAATTGGTTTGGTGTCAACAGGAGCACTCTCGCGTGTATATGACGTCGGTGTCCATTGTGTCAGAGCAGCACCATCTCTACCCGGCATTGTGAACTTTCCAGCAGTTCCATGTATACTTGACTCTCCTGTCCGAGCGGGATCACACCAACTGGTCTCGGCTGTAACGATACCGCCAGATTTCATCTCAAGTACAAGGGTTGCGACATCTTCTAATTCGGTTGGTTTATCGAAAGTAGAGACAAAACCTGTAACCCGTTTGAATGTACCTAACATTGCTACGAGACTGGAAACAGCATAAACCCCCATATCGAATAACGCGCCTACGCTTGCTTGCTTCGCATCAAAAAACCACAAATCGTCTCCACTCTCACCGAATATATCTCTGATTTCAGCATAGTATATCTCGGGACCACCATGACTAACACGCATTCTGGCACCAGAAACACGTCCTATAGCTTCTACGGCGATGAGTTGCCGTACCTTATAGGTGGCACTACTGAAATGTGGAAGACACATCACTGTTTTACCACTCGCTTCAGATGCCTCTACAAATTGATCGGCTTCATCCATATCACCACACAGAGGTTTCTGCATTAATACATGCTTTCCAGCTTCCAGTGCTTTCACACCCCACGGAACATGCAATGGATGAGGTGTGCCAACAAGAATAGCATCAAGTGTGTCGTCGGCAATAATCTCATCGTAATCCTGTGTCCAGTGTGGAATATCAAATTCTTGACATTGATGTTTAAGACGATGTTCACGTCTTCCGCCAATAACAGCAACATCAAAATCTTCACCGTTCTTCAAATCTGGGAGGTGCATTCTGCAGACAATCCCGCCTGCCCCAATCACTCCAAGTTTTATTTTGCTCATACTACTAATATTTCCTTGTAGTCAAATCTAAAATACATATACAATAAAGGAGAGTCATTCTAAGAAATTCCTTAAATGTAATCTATATATCGCATATCACTCATGAAACAGTTACGAGATAAGACACTTAAAAACTTTTTAAGACAGTCTGGTCCACCAGCAGCAGATATAGTATTCGTTTTACAAGATGTTGAAGATCCTGTAAACGTTGGCGCTGCTTTCCGAATTGGTGATGCATGTGGAGTATCTGAAATAGTTTTAGCAGGAATCAGTGCACAACCACCTCATCCTACAATTGCTGGTATCGGTCGTGGCACCCATCGTCGAGTTCCTTGGCATACAACTAAATATGCTGCTGACGCTGTGAAGGAATTTCAAGATGACGGATATATTGCCTATGCCGTAGAAGTTACCTCAGATTCTGTTCCATATAATAGTGTTGAATATCCAAAGAAAGTTTGTTTAATTGTTGGTAACGAATATAGAGGTGTTTCAAGACGCACACTTGAAGCCTGTGATAACTCAATATACCTTCCGATGTATGGAAAAGTGGGTTCATTAAATGTGCATGTTGCACTTGCAGTTGCCGCTTACCATATTCTACATTCATGATTCAGGAATGTATTAGTTTAGATACACGTCATATTCGTCATACTCGTTGGTATATTATAAATCCATTTCACTTACAAATAACTTAGCATCAACATTCTTATTTACCGATTGGTGTCAAATGAACGTTACGGAATGCCACTGGACCATGATCACCCTGTAATAGTATCGGTCCCGTAGCTGCTTCTTCTGGTAACATGGCACCACGGGTACAACCTACCACTTCGACATTTTCATGGACGACTTCACCGTTCCAAACAACTTCCACAAAAGTTGCATGGGAAATCTTATTGTTGTTGGCATCGAATTTTGGAGCATGGAATATAATGTCATACGTTTGCCATTCTCCTGGTGGTTTACTTGCATTTACACGTGGTGGTACACCATCCACAGGTTTGTTGTCAATCCAACGACAATAAACACCACCACAAGTTCCATACTTCAGTTCAGTTTCACCCCAACTATCTAATATCTGTATTTCATATCTCCCCAGAACATAGACACCTGAGTTCGAACCTTGTGGCACCATGAATTCTACATGGATTTCACAATCGCCGTGTTCATATTCTGTGTAAAGATCTTTTGTACGTCCTGTCGGACCATTATAGAATATATCCTCACCTGGTGTGGTTGTCAGTAATTTGTTATCATCTGGATTCAGCCCTACGTCCCCGATTGCTGACCATTCATGTTCTGTACCGCCACCACGGGGTAACCAACCACTCATATCCTTACCATTAAAGAGATTAACTTGAGACAAATGGATTCCTCCTATTGTATTTATGCTACTGCTGAAAGATCCTTCTGCAGTTAAGTTTTTGTTGACTTATTTTGTTAATTGACATATCTTATTGTCTAAGAAAATACTAACAAGAAACTAAATGAAAATATGGACTAATGGAGATGTAAGGGAATAGAAACAACTATGAAAAAAGCGCTATTATTTTTATTTATATCCATACTCATGGGGTCATTTGTAATAATAAAAATCACTACCCTCCAAGCAGAAACCACACCTACAGAGGACACTACTAAAGAAAACATCAAATCCCCTTTCGCTGAAGGTTGTAACAAGTGCCACGGAGATGAAGCCGCATATAAAGAATGGACTCAAGCAGGACATTCACATGCTTTGGTGAATTTGATTAAAGGTCCTTATGAAGTTAAGACATCTTGTTTAAGCTGCCATTCTTCAGGCTATGCGATGTTTGCCGAAGGTGCTATTCAAGGGCACCCTTATAGTGAGAAAACTGCAGTTAATGCAGTAGCTTGTTCTTCATGCCACTCTCATGCCAGTAAAGAAGAGAGTTTATTGGTAATTCCTGCTAAAAAACTTTGTGTAAACTGCCACAAAATGGATTGCGGTTGTGCTGGTGCCGGAATTGTCCACCAATCACAATCAGAGATGTTCTTAGGTCGTGAAGGCGCGGGTGTAAGACGGATGCCGTCACCGCATGTCCGTGCAATGAAAAAACGATGTGTCCATTGTCATATGGCAAAAGAGGATCCAGAGAGTATCGCTAAACATGGTGGACATACCTTTAAGGCAGAATTTAATATTTGCAGCACTTCTGGTTGTCATGATAGTGCTGACAATGACATGACAAAGAGACTTCCACAGTATAAGGTTGAAATAGAGACAAAAATGAAGGAAGTCAAAGCTATCTTAGACGGCGCAACTGATAAGACTTCGCAAGCATATATTGACGCAAAATTGAACTATGATATGGTTAAAGGAGACAGCGGATACGGTCTACACAATATCCCCTATGCCCGTGCTTTGTTAGACCACAGTTTATCTCTAAAATCGGAGATAAAGTAAGGGTGTACCGAAATGACCGTTAGAATTCGCTGAAGGCATCAATCCAAATACTATAGAGATATAGTATTATTTGCCACCATTCATCATATTCTTTAGTGGTACATCCTTCTCTTCTGGAATGTAGAAACTCATTGCATTGTCAACAACACCGAGAAGTTGCTTTTGCACTGGATTACATTTTTCAACCAATTCATCCGGCATCATAATGTAGTCCATAGGTTTAACCCAACGGTATGCATAACCCATAAATATAGTTTTTCTGGGAAAACCGGACCAGTTATGACCAATGCCGTGGTAAGTCCGTTGTTCGAACAGAAAAGCATCTCCGGCATTGACATTCATAGAAATTGCCCCGCGTGCCCAACCTGTATCTGGATCACGAGCAGGCATACCTGTTAATCTATTACTTCCGGGAACTAAGACAGTTGCCCCTGAGGCCGGGTCTGATTGGTCACTAATGGCATAAGCAATTTTGAGTAGTATACGCGGGTGGGGTTCCTGCATCTCTCTATATGAACTTCCACCATCACGGTGAAGACCTATTTTCGTCTTTACATCGTCAGCAGGTTCCTCTTTTGATGGCAATACAATCAGATGCGATGTAATCATCTGAATGTTCCAATTCAATACACCACATGCGTATGGAAAGGTGTTATGCCAATCAAGAAGTTGAAGGAATGCATCATGCTGTGTAATGCAATTGCGAAGATTAAGCTTGCCGTCTGGATCCAGATTACCGGCTTCTATCTGTTTAGCATGAACTTCATCAACAGCCTCGTTTATTTCTGACACAACATCAGGTGGTAAAGCATCTTTAATAAGCAAATATCCATTATTATCAACAAATTCTTTTTGCTGAGGTGTTAGAACTACTGAGCCAGGCATTTCATTCGTCGTTTCCATTTTTTTATCCTTTGAAGATATACTTAGGTTCACAGTCGACATTTCTAAGTTGATAACTTAATTATACAAGGATTATGAGTAATTCTCAAGAATTTAATTAAAATTTCAGTGGTATAATACTCAAGACTAAACCCACTGGGTTCGGAATCAATATTGACACCTACAACCCCAGAACAAGATTTACAGAATTCTAAAACTGGTCAAGTATCATCTCATCGTGAACAATCTCTTCAAGGACGCACACACCTCGGTGCCACTTGGCGCGCCATCTTAATTGGTACCATTCTCACTATACCTAATGTCTATTGGATTTTAGATTCAGCAGGACAAGGGTATCCTACGACCATCTCTCTGTATTTTAATGTCATATTCTGCATATTTATCCTTACCGGTGCGAATTTAGCCTTAAAACACATTACTCCAAGTATAGCGTTTAGCCAAGGTGAGTTGTTAACCATCTATGTCATGCTTGCAATCGCATCCTCACTGGCAGGACATGATGTGTTGCGCGTCTTAATTCCCATGATTCCTTATGCTTTCTGGCACGCAACACCAGAAAATGATTGGACACACCTTTTCCATCGGTATATACCTGATTGGATAGCCGTAAAAGATAAGAGATTCCTAACAGAGTATTATCGAGGTGAAACCAGCTTCTATCAATGGGAAATAATTGAAGGTTGGATTACTACCACACTTACCTGGGGTGGATTCCTATGTGCGCTTGTCCTCGCAATGGTTTTCATCAATGCCCTTGTCCGTAAACAGTGGACAGAACACGAAAAACTCAGCTACCCGATTATTCAACTTCCTCTGG
Source organism: Candidatus Poribacteria bacterium (assembly GCA_965205025.1). Classification (GTDB taxonomy): domain Bacteria; phylum Poribacteria; class WGA-4E; order WGA-4E; family WGA-3G; genus MSPOR6. The sequence continues at coordinate 24,360 of CBDBFU010000026.1, read as the reverse complement.
AAATGACGAACTTTGGTAGATCAAATCTACTGACAAACAAGGTGATGTGGTTAGGTTTCGGTCTTGCAGGAGCAATTGATATCCTCAATGGACTACACCATTTGTACCCAACTGTCCCCAGTTTAGGGGGACGTCTATACGATTTACGTCCATTTTTCACACAAAAACCATGGAGTGCGATCGGTTGGACACCTATGGCAGTTTTCCCGTTTGCTGTTGGTATGGCGTTTTTTATTCCGTTAGATCTCTCATTTTCATGCTGGTTCTTCTATCTGTTTTGGAAGGTTGAGAGGATCTTTGGAGACGCATTAGGTATTAGAGGTATGCCGAATTTTCCTTTCACAGATGAACAATCGTTTGGAGCATATATCGGGTTATTTGTTATTGCGATAATTGCTACTCGGAAACATCTTGCTTATGTAATACAACATATCTTTAAACCGAAACAAGCAAACGATTCTGATGAACCGATGTCCTACAGAGGAATGCTGATCTGTCTAATTCTGTGTCTCATGTTCCTGACAATATTCTGCAATGCTGCAGGAATGTCAATTTGGGCAATTTTGATATTCTTCGGTATCTACTATGCAATATCTACTGCGGTAACGCGTATGCGTGCAGAACTTGGATCCCCTGTTCACGACTTACATTTTATCGGTCCGGATGAGATGATGCCGCGGATCTTCGGAACGCGGTTTCTTGGTCCCCAAAATCTAACGATGTTGGCATATCTCTTTTGTATCAATCGTGCTTATCGGGGACACCCCATGCCACATATCTTAGAAGGATTCAAACTTGCTGAACGTACGCGGATTTCTAACCGTTGGCTACTTGTTGCAATGTGCGTCGCTGTAGTTATTGGCACTTATGGATCATTTTGGGCATTTTACCATATCTCATACATAGAAGGTGCCCGTGATTGGTTTGCAGGTAGACCGTTTAACAGACTTCAAAGTTGGCTTACATCACCAAGAGCACCAGATGTCCCTGCCATTGTTGCTATGATTGTTGGGTTCTTAATCACAGGTTTCTTAATGATAATGCGAATAAAACTATTTTGGTGGCCCTTTCATCCCGCAGGATTTGCAATTTCAAGCAGTTGGTCGATGAACGTCTTCTGGTTTTCAATATTTGTTAGTTCCGTCATCAAGTGGTTGATTCTAAAACAGGGTGGTATCAATTTACATCGTAAACTCATACCATTTTTCCTTGGCTTAATCCTCGGAGAATTTATCATCGGTAGTGGTTGGAGTCTTATCGGAATTACACTTAATAAACCGATGTACCGTTTCCTGTTTTAATAGATTCAGAGCATATTTCAATTTTCCATTAATATAGTTAGATTGTTCTGTATATACCTTCCAGAAAAATCACGAATTACACCAATTTCCAATATATTGAGAGTTAATAATTACCATTCTTGTAGGGAAACACCTATATTTCTATCCATTCCACTGATTACTATTAGTAATATATTATATTCCATTCGGCCTCATGTCGTGTTTCAAGGGTTTTTCTGTTTTCCTGATAATTTTGGGGCGGTATAACTCACTGGAAAACAGACACCTTTACATAGCACTCCGCTGGAGTGCGGGGCTGATTGGCTCTTATTTCTACAGACATATCACGCCGTTGGCGTGAGGAGACTGTGCAAGATCGGTGTAGTTAGTTCTCTATTGATGGCATCTAACAAACGGATAAGTTGTGGGGCTTGCTCCAGCGGAGCAATATGTCTATAGAAGTGAAGCATAGCAATCCCGCACTCCAGCGGAGTGCTATGTCTAAAATTATCCAAACTATAGTACTTAATAGAAACGGATCAAATACAGGTTCTTAATAAAACTGTATCAAATTCTAATTTCACACTTTTTCCATAAGACTTAAAATAATTTGAAGAAAATAAAAACATATAACAACTAACACATATATCACAAAAACATAAAATAAATTAAATATATTTGTCAAAATGAAAACAAAGTTGTATAAGCAATATTAAATAATTAATTATCAATTTTCCGATTTTTACTACTGGCACTGAACCCGTAGGGGCGGGGTTTCCCCGCCCGTTATTGACGTACAATGTGAATATTTAATATTGAAACTTGCTTAATATTATATCGTTCAATATTTATAAACTAAAACTAACACTGTAAATAAGAATATGAAGCGGAAAGATAAGAACACAAACTAAAAACTAACAACCAATAACTAAAAACTATGAACTATAAACTAATGACTCTCTATAAAAACGATCCTAATAACGAAGTTTCATATACGTCAAAAAAGCATACCTTTTTAACCGTTGGGAATCTCAAAATCAACAAGGACAACAATAACACAAAATCACAATTTTTCGAATTTCTTATAAAGTTAATTCAAAGTGGGATAAAGTCAGTCTATGACAGGGGTTATAGGGATAATTTACACCAATTTCAATGTCACACCGTGTGACAAAAAGTGTAACTTTTTTCATGTTTTCGATACATAGAGAATGCAACATCAACACGATCTACTCTCTGAGTATTTAGGATTAAATGTCTGGTTTTATACACTGTTTTTTGTCTGTATATTAGGATTAAATGTCTGGTTTTATGCATTTTAAACAATCATAAATATTAGTTATTAAAGAATGTTCTCAAGACCAATATATGCCAATTATATACAAAGCCTAAAAGTAAAATAATGTCTCAATGATACCGATCAAATACGTGAAATATGTGTAATTGGAGTTTTCTATATCAAAAATACCGTACTCCAGCGGAGTACTATGTCTATAGAAAACAATATCGGAACAGTCTAGCACTCCAGCGGAGTGCTATGTGCCAATACACTTCGTATGAAAAACATATAATACCATTTCCAATTGATAGACTTACATTATGATTTGTGTCAAACAGGAACAATCATACACAGATTATGAGTCCCGTAGGGACGGAATGTCTATAGAAAATGTGTAATACTCTATAATTGAGTCCCGTAGGGACGGAATGTTTATAATCTGAAATGTAATACCATTTCAAAATATAGATTACTCATTACTTAGTGAAGAAATATCCTAATTTCTTATCAGGGATTACAAAGCCCCCCGTAATGTGAACTATTTAAATAGAAATGGTATAAGTACTTAATAAACATGTAAGTTATAGTTGAATTAACGTATGTAATTCACGGAGAATTGGTATCATTAAAATTATAAACCCTTATAGAATAAGGGCTCGTAAAATTGCTCCGTGAAGGTTTCCGTGAAAGTGTAAAAAATTCAAGACGACAAATATTAACAGTTTTTTACAATACACAGTATCCATACATCTAACATAACTGGAGAATAGATGTATACTAAAGATGATATTTGAGATAAATATTGGTATCCAGATGCAATAGCAGCCTAATGTTTAGTGACAAAAACTTTACATACTCAAGTATAGGACAGGTATAGTTAAATGATTAGAGATATGGTATAATGCGTACAGAGATGGGTCTCTAATTAGTGGACTATTGCTTTGTCAAGTCATAAATAACGGATATTTCGGCTTGGGAAATCCCACCTCTACGAACACCTACCCGTCATTTGAATGTGGATAGAACATTAGGTAAGGAGACCATTTATTATAAATATTCTGTAACAATTAAATCCATTTATCCCAAAAATTTTACACACCCAATTTGAACTGCAATTTAAGTAAGGGAAACCTGTCTATGCCGAAAAAACCTATTAACCATTATGAACATACCGATAAACTCCCTAACAATCCAACCCAAGAACTGAGCGGCTTTGCCGAAAACGAAGACTTTGCACCGACACGATACCCGCGCGATGTTGCACTTGACCCGCAGTTAGTTTGGAAAGGCAAAGACCAACAGAACGATGACGATCTTGAGGTGACGGCTGTCCCTGTCTACATTCAGGAACATATCCAACCGCAAGCCATCATTGAAGTACTCCGCGCGCAACAGCAGAAAGAATCAGACCAGATCGGCATGCTATTTGAAGGGTTTGACAATCTTGACTTTGAACAGAAAATTGAGTTTTACCAACACGAACAGAATTGGCATAACCGCTTTATCCTTGGCGATTCGCTCTCAGTAATGAATTCCCTTGCTGAAAAAGAGGGATTCAAAAATAGTGTACAAATGATCTATATTGATCCTCCGTACGGTGTCAAGTTCAAGAGCAATTGGCAAGTTAGCACCCGGAAAAGTAATGTAGACGAAACTGATGAAGATGTTACTACCCAACCAGAACAGATTAGAGCATATCGCGATACATGGGAATACGGAATACACTCTTATCTTGCCTACTTGCGCGACCGTCTCACCGTCGCTTGTGACTTACTCACTGATAGCGGTAGCATCTTTGTTCAGATAAGTGAAAAGAACGTTCATCAAGTCCGGTGCTTGTTAGATGAGGTATTCGGAGAGGAGAATTTCGTTTCAACAATAACGTGGACCCGTGCTAACATGACTTCTTCAAGTGGCTTAGCTTCAATATCAGATTATTTATTATGGTATGCAAAAGACAAAGAGCAAATGAAGTATAGACAACTATATGCACAATGGGATGCACGTACACCCGATCCACTTCTTAGGCGTTATACACAAGTTGAATTGCCTGATGGGACACGCCGAGGAATGACACAAGAAGAAAAGAAAAAACCTTGGCTGTTGCCTGAAGAAAGTCGAAGATATCTTGAACTTTCAGTATCATCACAGACAGGCGGTAGCGCGACATTTAATTATGAATTTAAAAATCGTAGTTTTTCCCCTCCAGGTCGAAGGGGATGGAGTACAAGTAAAGATGGCTTGGATAGATTGGCAAAACAAAGAAGACTTGTCGGAAAAGAAAGGGCTTTATATTATATCCGATATACTAATGATGCCCTTGGACGGCCTATAACTAACATCTGGACAGACACAGCAGGTAGTCGTGAGAAGAGTTACGTTGTTGAAACCCAACCTAAAGTAATTCAGCGATGCGTACTCATGACAACAGATCCTGGTGATCTCGTTCTTGACCCGACATGTGGCAGCGGCACAACTGCTTATGTCTCGGAAGAATGGGGAAGGCGTTGGATAACAACAGATACTTCAAAGGTAGCACTTGCCTTAGCACGCACCCGCCTCATGTCCGCTAAATATCCCTACTATCGTCTTGAAGATGCAAACGACATCAAGCAAGGTTTTTTATATAAAACAGCACCTTATGTCAGTCTCTCAGACATGGCAAATAACACAGAAATTGACGATATTCATGCAGAATATGCAGAGAAATTAGATCCGCTCCGTGATAAGATGAACCGTCTTATCGGGGAAAATTGGGAAGAGTGGGAGGTACCAACCGAAACTGATACTGAATGGGACAAGGAACTTCAGAAACTGCATCGTGAATGGCTTGGTCTAAAACGTGAACGTCAATTAACGATGGATGTCTCCACCGAAAAACGTGCCAAAAACGAGACCCTTTACGATCAACCACATCAAGACAGAAAACGGGTGCGTGTAACAGGTCCCTTTACGATGGAGAGTTTGTCTCCGCATCTTGTGCCTGACTCTTCCGATGTAGAAAGTGGGACACCAGAAAATGTTTCCCCAGAGAACGCACAAGATTACCATAAACATATCCTTGAGCATCTCAAAACAGCAGGGGTGCAAAATCGGCTTAAGGAAGATCGTATCACCTTTGATTGGTTAGAGGAACATCCCGGTGAGTGGCTCCACGCTGAAGGTGTGCGGACAGACAAGGACGAGAAAGTTCAGAACATCGCTATCAGCATCGGACCGCAATATGATACCGTCGGTCCGCAGTGGGTACGGGAAGCTGCAAAAGAGGCTGTACGAAAACTTGCTAAGTACGATCTGCTCATTGTGGCAGGATTCGCCTTTGAGGGTTACACCGCTGATGAAAGCACACAAATAGGAAGTTTGCCGATACTACCTGTCAAAATTAGTCCTGAGCTGATGGTACGCGAACTCAAAAATACAGGTGAAGGCAATCTGTTTATGGTGTTCGGAGAACCGGACGTGGAGATAGTAGAGAATAAAGATGACACTATCTCTGTCAAGCTCTTAGGTGTAGATGTGTATGATCCTGGGAAGGGATTGCTCCGTTCTAATACGCCTGACGATATCGCGTGTTGGTTCATTGATACTGCTTACAATGGCGAGGCGTTTTTTGTGCGGCATGCCTATTTCACAGGTGAAAACGAACCTTATAAGCAGCTGCAAAAAGCGTTAAAATCAGAAATTAACGAGGAGGCGTGGGAGGCACTTTATCGCACGGAGAGCCTGCCGTTTGCAAAGCCTGAATCTGGTAAAATAGCGGTGAAGGTTATCAATCATTATGGTGATGAGGTGATGAAGGAGTATAAGGTATAATTGAATGTCGCTGGAATGGCTTTTTTTATGAATTCTGCTTAAAAATAGGGTATGCTATATCACAATTATCTTATCGTTCATCAAGGAGATCGAAAAGTGAAACACACAACAAAAATTAAACTTGCAAATCGAAAAGATCAGTTTTTGGCAGAAGCAGGTGTTATCAAACCTGAAGCAATTCGGCAAGTGACCGTTGAAGACGCAATCGTTGATACCGGTGCAACTGGATTGTCCTTACCGATACCGCTTATTGAACAACTCGGCTTAACTCCTGTGAGAAGTAGACGGGCACAGACCACGAACGGTATTGTAACGCGGACAGTTTATTCAGATGTTCGGTATACAGTCTTGGAGCGGGAAGGGACGATAGAGGTGGCGGATCTACCAGCTGAACTACCTGTTCTTGTCGGACACATGGTACTTGAATACCTGGATCTCTGTCTTGATATTAAAAAAGGGCTAATCTATAATCCAGCCCACGATGATGAATGGATTGAGGACCAACTTTAACAAAATACGTCAACTTGGAGACAGGGAAAATGATTACACATATTAGAATGAAAAACTTCAAATCATGGAAAGATAGCGGTGAGGTCCAACTTGCGCTGAGGCAGGACATGCCACATTGAAGGATGTAGAACGCTGTCAGAAACGAATTAAACAGATTCTCTATCAAAACGAAACATCACTTGTTGATGATGGATGGCGAATTCTTAACGAGTACATGAGATATGTTGATGTAGAGACCCGAACAACCTCTCGGAGAACAGCAATGGATCAACACAAAATAAAAAACGGGCAGCAAACTTTAGATTCAGACTACTCCGAATTTAGAGAGACAGATCCCTTTAACCCGCAAAACCACCTTGAAGGTCAGATCAGTTTCAGTAAAGACAAACGCTACGGCGCGCTGCAAATAAAAAAGATCAATGGTGAATTTGTCGATCAGCCGCTAATCTTTGGTACGCCGAAAATTGCTTATCCCTTCGGATTGGGGCATAATTATCGATTTCCGAGCGCGGAATGGATCCACCTTTTCCGAAAATACGATGGTACCAATATCTTTATGTACCGCTACAAATATAACGGGATGACGTACATCACGTTTAAAGTGCGCTTGTTTCCATTTTTGCGGGGTCGTTATATAACGATGTGGAAGTCCATGCTGCGTAAATATCCGCAGATCACCGAATTGTTTAAACTGAATCCCGATGTCACAGGTTTCAGTTTTGAGCTCTACGGGTCGGATAACCCGCACATGATCCAATACGAGGATGTGCAGTTGGATATCGTGCTATTGTTTGGACTACGCGGGACACAAGGTCAGATCCTACTGAACACCGAACTCGAAGCAGGCAATATCCCGAAGGCAGAACGACTCGGCACCGTTGAAAAAGACTATGTGTGGCACTATGAACAAGAACAGCACGATCTCGACAAACGGTTGTCGTTTATTGGTTTGGATCAGAACCATGCTCCGATGTTTAGTGGTGAAGAAGGTAGCATCTGGTATGTAAAAATAAAAGGAACTGACGAAATTCGTCTCTACAAGTGTAAACCACACCAAATAGAGCAAGTGCATTGGACACAGAAGCAGACACAGCTGAGTGACATGGTGATTTGGGCTACCATCCTGAAAGCCTTTGAAAACTGGGAGAATCCCAATCTTGACGAAATTATCGCAATATTAAAGGAAGATTATCCAATTCATCAAATCACTTCCTCAATCGAACGAATTGAGCATAAGTTTAACATCGCTAAAAATGATGCGGATACCCAAAAGCAAATCTGGGAACTCATGGTACAGCATGAATTTGATGATAATACCGACCCTGCAACAGTGTTCCATGAAATCGCAAACCAATTTGATCAAGACAAGCGATTCGTCTACAAATCGATTAAGAACGTGCAGAAAATGATGAAGATCGAGAAGGAATAGGAGCAATAATGTCAAAAGTTACAATAGAAAACCCTGTCATCAACAGTCCATTTCAGGAACCGCAACGACACTTCAAATTTACACAGCGCGGGATTACTGAGGATATTGTTGAGGGCAGACGTAGAAGTGAATACTTTATCCCCATGCCGAAACCGAGAAAACAGACACGGGAAGATCAAATTACACTCCTTCCCGATCCAGAACTTCGGGAGGCGAATGTTTTTATCAATAGAGTACGCGCCCAAGTAACGGCATGGCGGAATAGTGGTTATCCGGGTGTAACCCCGACAACAAAACGATTACTTGAGCATTGGAACAATCCTGATAACGAACCGCGTCTCTTTTTCTGCCAACGTGAAGCTGTTGAGACTGCTATCTATCTCAATGAGTGTGATGTCAAACAACGCCAGGACTCGTTTTATCGTGAACTTGTGAACGGAAATAAAGAAGCGAATCCCAATCTCTTTCGAATTGCCTTCAAGATGGCGACAGGCACCGGTAAAACAGTTGTCATGGGTATGCTAATCGCATATCACACGTTGAATAAAATAGCGAATCCTCGAAGTGAACGTTACACGGATGCTTTTCTCATAGTCACGCCAGGTGTAACAATTCGTGACCGACTCCAGGTACTCCTTCCTGAAAATCCTGAAAACGATTATCGAAAAATGAACTTGCTTCCCCACGGGGATTTTGAAATGTTATGTCAGGCGAAAATCATCATTACGAACTATCACGCTTTTCAAACCCGAAAAAAGGAAAATTTGAGCAAAGTAGGGGCGCAAGTTCTGGGAGAAGAGAGTGCAAAGAATTTCATAGAAACACCTGATGAAATGGTTGCGCGGGTCTGTCGCAGTCTCGGTAAAAAGAAAAATATAATAGTGTTGAACGATGAAGCACATCACTGTTTTCGACGTAAACAGGATGAGGAATCTGAGTTAACTGAAGATAATCCACGGCTATGGATAAGTGGACTTGAGGCAGTGAAAGCGAAACTCGGTGTCCGAGTAGTTTATGATTTATCCGCTACACCATTCTTCTTGAGCGGTTCCGGTTATTCAACCACTACACCGAGTGGAAAGAAACTCAAAGAAGGAGTTCTGTTTCCGTGGGTCGTGTCCGATTTTGCGTTAATTGATGCGATTGAATGTGGTATCGCGAAGGTGCCGCGCGTTCCTGTTGCGGACGACACAATGGCGAGCGATCCGATTTACCGCCGCCTCTGGGATGTCGTTGGGACAAAACTTAAGGGAATAACAACGGATGGTGAACCGCAGCTGCCACAAGAATTGGAAACTGCACTCCAAAGTCTTTATACCAATTATGAAAAAGCTTATGACCTATGGCAGAAAAACCCACACGGGTTAACACCACCTGTCATGATAGTTGTTTGTAACAACACAAAGGTATCCAAACTTGTTTACGACTGGATTGCCGGATGGGAGAAACTGACTGCCGATGGAGAAAAGGTTATAGAAAAAGGAAATTTACCGATTTTTAACAATGAGGAGAACGGGGAGTGGAGTGAAAAGTTAAGCACATTGCTAATTGATAGCAAACAGTTGGAATCTGGAGAAGCACTGAAGGGTGAGTTTAAAAAAGCATCCAAAACACAGATTGAACAGTTTATGCGGAAGATGAATGTAGAAAAAGTTACAGATGAGGATTTATTACGAGAAGTGTTGAATACTGTTGGTAAACGGGATAAACTCGGTGAAAAGATTAAGTGCGTTGTGTCAGTGTCAATGCTAAGCGAAGGATGGGATGCGAGACGGGTAACGCATATCCTTGGTGTCCGCGCATTTAGCACGCAATTGCTCTGTGAACAGGTTGTTGGGAGAGGTTTGCGCCGCTCTACTTATGATGTGGAAAAGACAACTATTAAGGTCAATGACAATGATATAGAGTTGGAAACTTTTCCGCCAGAATATGCTGAAGTATACGGTGTACCGTTCTCGTTTATCCCTGCAACCGGCAGTGGAAAAGCGATACAGCCTAAACCTATAACAGAAGTTAAGGCTTTACCAGAAAGAAAAGCGAAGTGCGAAATCACATTTCCGAGAATTGCTGGATATCGTCCTTGCCTCCCATCCGAAAAGTTGGATGCCAATTTTACTGAAGACTCCCACTATGAACTTTCTACAGCAGAAATTCCATCTAAAACAGAAATTGAGGATATTACTGGCGGAACAAGAGAGGTTGAGTTGCCTTATCTGACAAAGTTCCGAAACCAGCAAACCGAGTTTTACCTTACCAAAGTGCTCATGGAAACGCACATAAGTGACGCTGATAATGATGCGAAATGGTGGCTTTTCTCAGAGCTTCTTCGTATCACACGCCGATGGATGAAAGAGTGTGTTACCTATAAAGACAACACACATCCGCAGTTTTTTCACATTGGTGAAATTGCACGGAAGGCTGCGTATCGGATTCACATGGGTATTCTCAATTCTGAACGACAACCCCAAAGCACAGATTCTGAAAACACTGCTTCAGAAAAGACTTTCCTCCCCATTTATACCCAATCTTCTCACACAAAAGGACGTACAGGATCAACATCCGAAGTCTTGTTTGAAACCTCACAACCGACATGGGAAACAAAAGCAGACAAGTGTCACATCTCACATGTTGTTGCTGACACAGATTCTTGGGAACAGAAAACTGCACAAGCACTTGAACAAATGGATGAGGTAATTGCTTATGTCAAAAACCACAACATGGGTTTTATGATTCCTTACATCAATCACAATGGGGAACGCCGCCAATATGTTCCCGACTTTATTGTGCGAATTCGTAGAGGAGAAAACGGCTCTAACGATGATATTGTGAACCTTATCCTTGAGGTCTCTGGTATGCCAAGAGAAGATAAAGTTCAGAAAGTGAACACTATCAAGAATATGTGGTTGCCAGCAGTGAACGGTTGCGGGGAGTTTGGGGGCCTGGGATTTCCTTGAAATTACTGATCCGTGGAACATTCAAAACAATATCCGTCAATATAGTAAATGATATTGAGTTGATACTGAATAATGACAATGTAACCACCATACTTCAGTTAATGAGAACATACAGGATATAATCATGCCCAACAAACGTTATCAAGAATCACTCTCCTTTTCTGAGAAAAAGTTTGAAATATCTATCCAACAATTCAAAGGAGTTATCCCGACTCCAGGAGAAAAAGGGAAACTTATTGAGAAGACTTTCAATGAGAATCTTGAAGAGATATTACCAGAGAAGATTGGTGTATCAAGTGGGGTGGTAATTGATTCAGATGGTGGTGAATCCACTCCCATGGATATAGTCTTGTTTGATAAGATGAACACACCCCGTCTGTTTACCAGCGATGCTGTTCAAGTGTTTCCAATTGAAAGCACATTCGCTTGCGGTGTAGTAAAAGCTAAACTTGACACAACTGAATTAGCGGAGAGTTTTAGAAATTGTACCAGCTATAAGAATCTCATTAGAAAAGCATATCTTAGTTCACCAGATAACGTAATCCAGCAATCATATAAATTGTATGGTACGGACTCAAGTCATTGGAAATCAATATTCTTTATTTTGTCTGTAGACAGTATGAGTAGTAGTGAATTAATCGAGGAATATAAGCGGATTGTTAATACGGAGAGTCTTCCTATGGAGAAAAGAGTCGATTCTATCTTTTCTCTAAAAAGTACAGATAATGGTAATGTAATATGCCACCATAGTGATTGTTATGATTTTCTCCCCAGCGAAACCAGTCATTTACACGGTATATTTGTAGATAATTCTTGGGGATTCTTTATGAATCTGCTATTGAGATATATGGTGCAAGCACAAACCGAACCTATTGATCTTTTACAATACGGTGGGGATTAAGTTAGTTCTTTCGAGTTTTCTATATCAAAAATACCGTACTCCAGCGGAGTACTATGTCTATAGAAAACAATATCGGAACAGTCTAGCACTCCAGCGGAGTGCTATGTGCCAATACACTTCGTATGAAAAACATATAAGTACTTAATACACACTTAAGTTATAGTGTAATTAACGTATGTGATTCACGGAGAATTGGTCTACTTTAATTATAAACCCTTATAGAATAAGGCTTCGTAAAAATGCTCCGTGAAGGTTTCCGTGAAAATGCATTCATCTCAAAACAATAAATATTAACACTTGAACCTATCAATACCATACTGCAGTTCAGATGTATACTAAAGAATGATACTTGGGAGAAATATTGGTATCCAATACAATAAGAACGGAACGTTTAGGGACAAAAACTTTACACACCCCTGATAGAAATTAATTTTTGACTTAAATATAGGGATTATGCTATAATTTATGGGAATATCAAGGCATAATGCAATAGTTGTTTTGTTAATTCACACCCACCGATACCAACATTATTATAAAGGAGATGATTCCAATGGACACCAAACTTTCTGATGAATTCCCACCAAAGTTTGCAAAAGAAGGACTAACTTTTGACGATGTTCTACTCATCCCCGCGGAATCAAGCATACTCCCTGATGACGTTGACACCAGTACACAGTTGACACGCAACCTACGCCTTAATATTCCTATATGCAGTGCACCAATGGATACAGTCACTGAATCTACTCTTGCAATCGCAATTGCTCGAGAGGGTGGCATCGGTATCATTCACTATAACTGTTCTATTGAAGAACAAGTTTCGGAAGTTGACAGAGTAAAACGATCCGAAAGTGGAATGATCAATGACCCTATTACACTCACAGCAGATAAAACAATCCGTGATGCACTTGACATCTCCGCACGATACCATATAGGCGGCGTCCCTATTGTCACAGACGACGGTTACCTTGTCGGTTTGATAACCAACAGAGACTTAAAGTATGAAAACAACCTTGATCTTCCTGTAACAGAACGCATGACACCTGCAGATAAATTAATTACAGCAGCACCGGGGATTACTCTCGATAAAGCCAAACAGATATTACATCAATCACGAAAAGAGAAATTACCTATTGTTGATGATGATTCACGTTTATGTGGACTCATCACAATAAAAGATATAGATAAAGTACAGATGTTCCCACAAGCGTGTAAGGATGAAGAAGGACGGTTACGCGTTGGGGCAGCGATTCAACCATCAACTCTCTGCAAGATGTCGAAATGTTGGTGAATGAAGAGGTAGATGTCCTTGTTTTGGATACCGCACACGGGCATTCAAAGAACGTAATCCGATCTACAGAAATACTAAAATCAGAATTTCCAAATGTGGATCTTGTCGCTGGAAATGTTGTCACTCCTGAAGCAACAAAGAGTCTGATTGATGCTGGAGCAGATGCTGTGAAAGTAGGTGTCGGTCCAGGATCAATATGCACAACACGCGTAGTAGCAGGTGTAAGTATACCTCAAATCACTGCAATTTACGATTGCGCACAAGTCGCTGATAACACTGGTGTTCCAATTATCGCTGATGGTGGAATTCGCTATTCTGGAGATATTGCTAAAGCAATCGGGGCAGGAGCAAGTTCCGTAATGATAGGGAGTCTCCTCGCAGGTACAGATGAAAGTCCAGGCTCCACTGTTATCTATCAAGGCAGAACATATAAGATGCACCGTGGAATGGGATCACTGGGGGCGTTAAGAAAAAGAGGGATTGCTCTTGGAGAACAGGTGAGTGACGATGAAATGGCGAAACTTGTACCACGAGGGATTGAAGGCAGAGTTCCACATAAAGGCAAATTAAGCAATTATGTATATCAATTAGTCGGTGGAATACGATCGGCAATGGGGTATTGTGGCACATCTGACATTGAATCACTCCGAAATGACACGCATTTTGTTAGAATGACAAGCAGTGGATACCGTGAAAGCCATCCACACGATATTGATATTACAGAAGAAGCTCCAAATTACACCGTTGCAACAGATGGTCCGTAGAATTATTATACACATAACACGTAGATGATTTATCAGTGAGGGTAGTAAATATTCAATAATATTATTTGATTGATAAGACTATTATCTACATTCTAATCAGAAAGGATTCCACTTATGAAGGTTAATGAAGAGATGTCATTTTGGGATAGGCTTTATATTCCTGCCCTCCTTAAGGGTATGTTTACTACCTTAAAGCACATCCCTAAAAAGAAATTAACAGTTCAATACCCCGAAGATCCGAGAAGTGTTGATGAACGGAATGATCGGTATCGCGGGATACACAAACTAACAAAAACTGAGAAAGACGAAATCAAGTGTGTCGCATGTTTTTTGTGTGCCACTGCATGTCCCGCTGACTGTATTACTATACAAGCAGCTCCTGCTCCTGATGGGTGGACTACAAAAGAAGGATATCAACGGGAAAAATATCCTGAGGTCTTTGAGATCAATATGTTACGGTGCATATTCTGTGGATATTGTGTTGAAGCCTGTCCTGAAGATGCCATACGCATGACAGGTTTAACATTACCACAATATTTCCGTGAACGCCAAACTGAAAATCAAAAACTCGGTAGTTCCAGAAGTGATTTCATTTTCTCGCGGGATATGTTAGTCGCAAATAATGACATACCTCAAGATGGACTTAGCGTAGATGCCAAGTAATAAACGCTAACCTATAGAAATAACCTTCGAAAAGGTAAGTTGTATTACAGACAGTTACATCATTTCGATGAATCTGTTTGTTAGTTTTCTATGATATCACACCCTCCATTTCCAGATAAACAGTATCAAATACTTTATGCCGACCCTCCTTGGGACTATAAAGGACAACTACAACATACCGGTTCTGGTGGTAAAGATAGTGGTGGTGCAGTTAAGCATTATCCTACCATATCTGTTACAGATATGGCAGAATGGAATGTTGCATCTATCTCCTCGAAGAATTGCTTACTCTTTATGTGGAGTTCATCACCACATCTTGACCAAGCAATCGCTTTAGGAAAGGCATGGGGATTCAGATGGGCGACTGTCGCATTTATATGGGATAAAGGCAGAGTTAATCCTGGCTTTTATACTATGAGTCAATGCGAATTATGCCTCGTTTTCAAGCGAGGCATAATACCACAACCCAGGGGAATGCGTAATATAAGACAACTTGTACAAGAAAAACGAACACGACATTCAGAAAAACCAGATGAAGTTCGAAAACGGATAGAAGAGATGTTTCCTGACCAGAGTAAACTTGAACTATTCGCAAGGAAGAAAGTTGAAGGTTGGGATGTATGGGGACTTGAGATTAAACAAGATTTTTTATAGATTATGCAATTCAATCGGATTCATATATATTTAAATAACTATATATTACATAATTGTTTTCATATACATACTATATTATATTTTTCATAATCTATCTAATAAACCATATCTCAATATTCTTCATATTTATGTAGTAAAAATATACTTCATAGATTCAGACCTATATGGAGGACATGCAATAATTGCACAATGCAAGATATATCGCTTAATTTTCAATCTGACTCGCTATTATTATTAACTGATAAACTTAAAGCAAGTGTTGAAGGACGGATGAGTTGGGGAGATACATTTGGTATTGGACTTGGGGGAAAAAATAAAAAACATCTCATTGTTTGGACACCCAAGGAAACTTCGGAAAGTCAGATTCTTCCCGGGTTCGATTCTGAAGATGGACAACTTACACTAAAAATGAAACACCGTCCAGGAGCATGGGTATCTTGGATAGACGAAACAAAGATACAGAATACTGCTCTTGATGATTATGACAGGGTTCACAAAAGTGTACAAGAATTAGAACGCAACACACGACAAATCAGTGACTTCGCTGATGGTGTAATTACAGACATCACCGTTCAACATTTAGGTAAATCTCTAACACTTTCTGATCTAACTGAAGAAGTACTTCAATCACGGTTAGTAGTTCCCAACACTATTAAAACGGGTGCCTATGTACTTACAAACATAGAGGATACCGATTATTCTTCAAGCAAGGTAATTATTCCTGAACAAACTCACATTAACCGTTTACATCTTAACGAAGACAGTGTACTCAACGAAATTGAGAAGGGTGACTACGATATTGTCTTAAGTATCGTTCGGACACACATAAAGAATTATCCGGATCTGCTTGACTTAGGTAACAGTCTCACTCTCCAAAACAATTTTATCAACGAGGAGGAAGTTAATTCCAATCCATCAGCCAGAGTTTTGCCCACTGCTGCAGTATATAATCCCCTTGAACCTAAACAACTTCGCCTTGTATCACTACAATTCACGGCAGCCCAAGATGAAATTGAAGATACCATTACTGAGTCTTCAAAGAAAATTGAAGATTATACGGTAAAAGTGAATCAACATGCATACAATTTGATGACTGAATTCCATCAAGGTGTGGAAAGTAGACTCAAAGCACTGATGTTAAATAATGGACAACGTATACACAATAAAGTCTGGGATGATCTCGTTATTCAAGAACTAAAAGGTACTATGTCCACGTTTACAGAATTCTATGCAGACTATATTGCTGAGGAATTTGATGAAAACACTATAGAGACAATCAAGAACAAACTTAGAGATTGTATTGAGCCAATCATTGAATCTTGGCAATTACAGGAAACACAACAATATACACTGAACCATATGATTCAATCCAGTTATACTATAACAAATCAGGTCTGCGATTTTGCTTTGGCACTCTATCATGATATGTTATTTGAAAAGAACTTCATAGCAACTGGGTTTGTTAAACCAGTCAATGTTACTGTCCTTCAGGACAATATAGTACAGGACGAATTATCTCTGCCTGAATGGACATCAGGAACTATTCGGGAAAAATTGACTGGGATTGGATTGAGTTCCTCAATGCATCCATTGCAAATTGAAAGACTTCGAAAGGTATGGTTATCTTTCATTGAAATTGCAAACCATGCAGAACAACATAGTTGTGAATTTGAAGGTATCATTGAACCAATTCAAAAAATACTCCTTGCAACAAAATCTTCACTCAATGGACGAAGTCCAAGAACTGCAAGACAGAAACAACAAACTTTTCCAGGTTTTGATGTTGATGAGGCAGAACTTAATGAGATTCTTACAGAGATTGAAATCTATTTTCCAATCATTAAGCAATGGATTGAACAAACACCATCTGATGCTGAATCACTTCACAATTATTTCACTACATTGTGGGTACTAATTCTAAATGGGAAATACAGAGAAAGATTGTTGGGAGAACTACAACCTACTTATGAAATCAATCTCAGTGTACCAGATCAAACAAAAAGATTAATGAATCTTACATTGGGAAGTCAACTTGTCGTTGCAAACGAAAAAGATCGTAAGACCCTGGAACGCAATCTAAATCGCTCACTTGTTGCTAAAACAGGACATAATCTACGAGATATTAATTCTACTGAAAAACTTGCTATCCACGGCGACATGACTCTGTCTCTCCTACGGGAGGAATTAGAAAGGTACGCTGAAACACTTTCCAAGAAAGTTAATCGGTCTACAACTCCTACTCGGAAAAGCAAAAAACGAAACTCGAACAATGAGAAAAATAACGGTAATCTAACTCCTGAAAATATTCAAGCAGAACAGATGAAAGTTCAGGAGATGATTACATTCTTGAAACCGTATGGAGAATCCGAATCCATCCGCATACTCGCTAATGCCGGACTCAATAGAAATACTTCTGAACTTAATCAGATACGAAAGAAGCAAGTACTTAGTTTCGACTTGAATGAACTCCCCGCAATCAGTGAAACATGGCTCACTGACATCAAGACTTTAGAGGATTATCCTAACCTTCGGGTTTTCTTACTACAAAATGAACTACCGATTTCTACAACAGGACGCATCCTAATGGAGTTAAAAAACAGCCTCCCAGAATCATTTTTCAACCAAGTCTTAGGATTAATTCAAGAGGTTAAGGAACTCCAAAATTGCAGCTATGCGGGTGAAACCTTAGAACGGTTTATATCATATATCTCAGAAAAAGTCTGGAGATGGGAGCTTACACAGATTACAACTCAAGAGCTTCCCGTTGTTGTAAAGGAAAAGGTCTTAACCTCAGCAATTTGTTATGAAAAAGAGGTAGAGAATCTACTGGAATATGTTGAGCGATACGATGAATTATTAGATACAAAACTCAAAGCTGATTCAGAGATGAATGTACAGCGTGAGAAACTTGAAACACGGTTTCAAGAAATTGTTGAATCACTTCTATAGGGAAAATAGATGAAAATATCATTACTCGGTTCCAGAAAAATAGCACAAACGGTCGCATGGGGAATTTCTCATACTGAAATAGCTCAAAAGATCGTCATTTATTCTGATAGTCTATTTGAAGGAAAACGTGCTCATAGGAATTACAAAACAACAGAAGATATAAAGGACCTCACACTTGCAGGTGCGCTTAGCAGTAGTGATACGGATATATCAATTACAAGTTTACCCGATAAATTATCCAATTCCGATATTGTATTACTCCTTCCTGCTGAACCACCAGTAGGTTATCGTTCAAACCAAACATTAAAAAAATCGAATTTATCTGTCGTTCAACATGTAATCCCCAATATACATGAACACATCGAAAACTCAAAAATTTTGGTTGGCATGCATAGTGCAAACTACATTTCCGCTTGGATACACCATTCTATCGGATCCAATAATGTCATCGGTATTTCAAATGGTATAGCGACCGCACAACTAAAAGCTGAAATTGCCAATAAACTTAGAATATCTGTAAAAGATGTATCCGCATTAGCCATAGGAGATGATTCTACCACATATCCATTACCCCAGTATTGCAGAGTAAACGGTATACCACTTTCACAACTGTTAGATGAGAGAAGAGTTAAGGAAATATCAAATTCTATTTCGGAGTCTAATGACAGTCATACTGATAATATTTATTCGTTAACAAGTCATATCCTTCAAATCGTCTCTGCAATTGCCTTAGATAAAAAACGTGTGATGAGTATTGGTACGCTAATATCAACGGATTCTACATCTGTATTCATTAATGTACCATCCAAAATTGGTGGAGATGGAATAGAAGGTATTGTCCCATTAGAACTCACTGACTCCCAACGAGAGCAATTTACACAACTTGTCGCACAAACTGCTATAGAACAACGGTTTTAATCACAATATCTCTTACAGGCATGCGTCTAACTCTACCGAAACTATAAGTTTACATGATTCTCAGTCCTCCTTAACAATGGAGTTTCATTTGTGAGAGAAATATATAAAAAAATCCCACAATTAATTGAATCTGATCAATACGGGGCATACTGTACTGTGGTTGAAACAAAAGGATCAACCCCGCAGAAACCCGGCTCAAAACTTCTAATTCTTCCAAATTTAAAGAATATCGGCACACTCGGTGGCGGTTGTGTTGAAGCGGAAGCAAGACGACAAGCAATTGGGTTAATGCAGGACGGTGAACCGAGATTGCTTGAATTTCAGTTAGACAGCGATTACGGATGGGATGACGGTCTTATTTGTGGTGGGAATATGAAGATCTTCATAGATATACCTAAATCTAATAGTGAAGCAGATTTGTATTTACAAATACAGCATCTCAACTATGCTAAAGTTCCACTGGTTTGTGCCACAGTTGTTGAAAGTGAACAAGAGAGTGTTCAAGTCGGTATGAAAATGATTTATGCAACCAATGGAGAACGGATTGGAACATTAGGAAATTCCTCTTTAGAATCAGATATTGAAAATAGGATATCTGATATCCTTGAACAAAACCAAGCAGAGTTAATTCATACAGAAGATAAAATGTCTGTGTTTTTGGAACCGCTCCAACCAAGACCCACCTTACTTATTGCTGGCGCGGGACATGTCGGTCAAGCGCTATGCCGTCTTGGTACATGGTTGGATTTCGATGTAACGATTGTTGACGATCGTGCAGATTTTGCATCAAAAGAACGTCTACCTGAAGCTGATGAAATTATCATTGGGGACATTGCTGAAGAATTACGGAAATATCCAAAGAATCATCTTACCTATGTCGTCATTGTAACGCGCGGCCACCAACACGATGAATCTGCACTCCATAGTGTCGTTGAATCTGATGCCCGATACATCGGATTGATTGGAAGTAGGAGAAAGATAAAACTGATTTTCGACGATCTACAGGATGAAGGTGTTCCAATAGAAAAACTAAAAAAGGTATATGCGCCAATTGGTTTACATATCAATTCAAAAACTGTTCCTGAAATTGCTGTTAGTATAGCATCACAATTAATCCAAATTCGAAACGGGGACGGGAAAGGACAGACATTCGATGAAAAACCGTCCAATATGCCTACAATAAGATTTTTGGAGAAGTCAGAATGAACCAAATTAAATTGGACGAAAATAAGATGTACACCTTAGCAGAGGTTGTCGAACTTGTGCAAACAACACTTGATGCTGTGAAGGATAAGTCTGATAAATCTGAATTGCAATATTCGACAACTGATGTATACTGGGTAATACATGACATGTTAAGGTATATAAATCGAAATGTTCAAGGTGAATTCTCCTTGCGTCGTAAGGAAAAAGGCACTTATAGGGTTGCCTATACAACTGAAGAATCTGGTCAACAAAAGGCAAAAAGCAAACTAAAATCGGAAGTCCAACAGACAGCAGATTATTTAGAAAACTTAACGGGACGACGCCCCCCGTGGGGTTAGATCCCTATTATGTTTCAGGGAGAACAACCTGTGAATCAAGAATTAAACATTAAAGTTGAAGACATTGAACTCTCTGTGGATTCATTAGACGTAGAAAAAGCAGCAGACATCTTTGAGGAACACGGGTGTCTTGTTGTACGCGGTTTAATGAAACCCTACATTGATAGAATTAATCAGGATATGGAAGCAGCGGCTTCTGAATCCTTAGCACTGATTGACGAAGCAGAAAAGATTGTTGAAGGATGGCGTACACCAAATGGAACACTATTCATCCCAGCACCCGATGGGTATGATAGAGATAAACAGATTATGGTGCTGGCAATGAATTATCAAACAAGTGGAGCATTCTTTCAATCTGCTTTTGATGAAAATTCGATTAGAATTGTTGAAGCAATTTTGGGTCCAAATGTAGAGATATTCGGCAACGGTCAGTGCTTATATAAGGAGCCTGTGGGTGGACATCCCAAGCACCTACATCAGGATTCCGCATATTTTGAACATCGTTACCAAGGACCAGTCGGCATTTTGAACTATGTAGTGGATACCGATCTTGTTAACGGTGCACTCCATGTTGTACCGGGATCACATAAACTCGGACAACTTAAACATGTCGATACATTCTCACATCTCGGTTTAGAAGAGGATGAATGGCCGTGGGAACGTTCGCTTCCTGTTATTGGCAAGGCAGGAGATTCGATCTTCTTTAATGTAAAGACAATACACGGTTCCAAACAGAATATGTCTGACAAACCACGACCGGTGTTCATCAATCGTTATCGTCGTACAGATGACTTCGTTATCATCGGTGGAACAACAGCACAAAATCGGGCTGAAGCTGAGAAACGGGCTGCGGCTGCAGAGGAAGCAAAGAAAGCCAATTCCGATCGCGGTTTGATGGTACGGGGTTTCCGTCCATTTTCTGCTTAGAAAATACCCATTAGAATTGAATGCCACTCTTTACAGGGTGGCTTATTCTATCTTATACCAATTCTATTTAAATAGTTCACATTACGAATACTCTTAGAAGTCCCCCTGATAAGGGGGATTTAGGGGGTTTCTTTAAGTTAATAATGGGTGTTCATTATTTAGAAATGGTATTACTCTTGTTCCAAATCCCAAACCATAATTGTTCCGTCCGAACTCCCACTCGCCAGCGTCCTACCATCAGGACTGTAGGCAAGAATCCGCACAGGATGACCAACAAGTACACTCTTAACTTCAAATGAAAGATTATCTAATAAAATCACTTCATTTCCCAGTCCGACTGCCAGACTGCTATCGTCTGGACTGAGTGCGAAAGTGGTGATTCTTGAGGAACGGAAACCAACGTCCGATTGGTCTACAACTTTAATATTCTTCGGTTTCTCTGGTGTTGTTCCATATATGTGATTGCGAACAGTAGTTTTATATACTTTTGCATTATTACTCCTTTGGACAGAAATGGATTTAATACGCTTGTTTGTGCCAGTATTCCATAGAGTAATTTCTTTCCTATTTCCTACTATAAGTGTCTTCCCATCAGATGTAAAGGCAAGACTATTTATATCTGAATCAGTCATTGTGAACTCAGTTCTTTTCCTATTCTGTTTGTTCCGAAAACCCGTAAAATTAACATCAGTTACACCATCCTTACTTTCTTCAAGAATTGATTTCAATTTACGTTTCTGTGTATCCCACAATCGGACAGTATTAACTGAACTTGCAGTTGCTATCATACTATCATCAGGACTTATAGCAACAACTATGATATGTTCCTTTTCTCCTTTCAAGGTTGCCTTAGAATGGCCAAATAGACTACCATGCAAACTGTGAAAAAATGAATCTCGGGCATTTGTTCTCGCATTCCAAAAACGGACCGTTCCATCCAGACTTCCACTCACAAGTGTCTTGCCATCAGAACTAAAAGCTATGCTATTTGGATGGTAAGGACGAGAATTACCAAATGCTTTACCATGCCCCTTTAAGGTAACTTGGTACTTACCGGTACTCGCATCCCATAACAACACTTCAGCTTTACTTGCAGAACTCTGTATACTAAGAACTAAACTTGCAAGTTTCTTTCCATCTGGAGAATATCTCACAGATCGAAATTTTACCTGATACGGATGTCCATGACCGGTAACTTTCAGTCTACCATTCGAAGTATCCCAAACTCGCACTAAGTAGTTATGTGCACTCACCAGATTCAAGCCATCTGGACTAAAATCTAACGAGGTAATACCTCTGTAATGTCCGGTAATAATATGTCTGAGTTTTGAATTCTGTAAGTCTGTTGTATCTATATCCCATAAATAGATTCCTGACACCCCCTTGCTAACATAACATCTGGCAACAAGGGTGCGTCCATCTGGACTAAATTGAAGGTTATAGAATGATCCTTCTGCAATTAAGGTGTTTAACTTTTGACCAGTTTTAATATCCCAGAAGACGATTTCATCATCACTTGAAACTACTAATGTTCGTCCATCTGGACTAAATGTAAGGGATTCCACACGTTTTGTTGCGTAGTCGACTAACTTCGGTTTTCCCACCGGTCATATTAATCATTTTTACATACTTTGGATCACTTTCAAATGAATCCTTCGCTATTCCTTCTGAAATGTTCCATAATTGAACTGTATAATTGTTATATCCTGCGGTTGCGATTGTATTGCCGTCAGGAGATACAATTACTTTATTAATTCTACTTGGAATTCCAAGTCTGGTTCTTAATATACCTGATGCAGCATCCCAAATATGTACTTCATCAGAAGTGTATCCAATAATATGTTCCCCATTTGGACTAAAGAAAATACGTTTAATTCCTTCGGTATCCTCTAATGTGGCAATGATTTCTCTTGTCTTGAAATTATACAACGTATAGGTTTTATCACTCCTAAAAAGTATATTCTTCCCATCAGGACTGATTCGAATACCATCAACAGACTGAGTCAGAGTTAGAGTAAAGAAACTATCTTTTGTTTCAATATCCCATAGTTTAATGACCCCTTCTGAATCACCTGATAAGAGAATCTCCCCATTAGGGTGGTAGGAAACTGCCTCCACTCTTGCTGATTGATTGTCAAGAGTAGTTATAAGTTCATCCGTTTGTAAATTCCACAATTCAATCTCGTTTTGGTTGTACCAATTTCCAATGTCAGCGAAATTCGTACCATCTGGACTTAGCCTAATATATTCATCAGTTTCATCCAAGTATTTAGAAATTAATCCCAATTCTTTTCCTGTCTGTACATC
The DNA here is from genome assembly GCA_965205025.1 of Candidatus Poribacteria bacterium. Lineage (GTDB taxonomy): Bacteria > Poribacteria > WGA-4E > WGA-4E > WGA-3G > MSPOR6. The sequence continues at coordinate 180 of CBDBFU010000026.1, read as the reverse complement.
GTATTTCCAAATCCCTATTGTACTGATTACAAAGAGTTGACTGCTATCAGGAGAAAACTGGTATTGTATTCTATCAACATAATTTCTTATTTCTCCTTTACCAAATCTATACTTCGCACCCTCAGGTAACTCCCATTGATTGTAGTCATCAGCATAGGTGTTAGAAAGATATACCATACT